>NC_008618.1:0-1200000 GCF_000010425.1 Bifidobacterium adolescentis ATCC 15703 | reverse complement strand
GCTCGACCCCTTCTCGCTGAAGCTATACCGCTTCCTGCAGCAGGTGATTGCATCCAGAACGGCGGCCCAACTGCAAAACGGATACTATTACGGCGAAGCGGTACGCGTCGACCGTGAACTCGTCCTCACCGATTGGGAGGCATGCGACCTGCTCGACCTGTTCCACGCCGTGACACAGGACGAATACAAGGAACACGAGTCGAAGGCCCGTGGTTTCCTGCGCACGTCGGACGGTGACGGGCTGAGACGATTGCTTATCGAGGATTTCCAACGCACCAAGAAATCCGGGCCAAGCCGCATCCACATGGCCAACGAAGGAGGCGAACCGTTCGGCCTTGACATTGTCGAAGGCGACCCCACCTTCACGTTCAAGGCGTCCTACGTGCATGAGGGCACCGCGTCGGGCGTGCGCATCACATCGAACCAAAGCATCTCCGATGTCATCAACGGACGCAACGGCTTCTACATTTTCAGCCGCGAACGTCCCGACGATTCCACGGAGACGGACAGGATAGGCATCGACGGGCTCTTCCGCTGCACCGATAAACTGCGCCCGGCATTACAGGTGCTGCCTGACCTGTGTTCCGACGATCCGGACGGCGTGTTCATCGCCGAAAACGACTGGCCCATGTTTGCCCGAACCATCGTGCCGAAACTCACCGAAGCGGGCATCGGATTCGACATTCCGCAGGAAGTGACCGAAGCGGTGGGAACCGAATGCCGGATCGAATTCTATCTGGACCGCGATTTGTACGGCATCACCTGCGAAGCGGTGGCGAAATACGGCGACTTCACCTTCCAACTGGTGCCCACCGCCAAAGAACTGCGCGGCGTGATCAACCCCGATTCACGTTCAAGAGCCTCGCAGGTCAAACGCGACCTGTCACGAGAATCGTTCGCCGTGCAGGTGGTACGCCAGCTGTGCCCTACATGGAGCTCCATCGACGTGGCACGCGTCAAAGAAGAGGACGAGCAGGCTATCCTGCTCATGCTCACCGACGGCGTGCAGATCCTCAAATCGGTGGGCCAGGTCTTCTCCACGGCGGCATTCGATGGCATGATGCAGCCCAACCCGCCATCGGTGAAGGTCGGCTTGTCCATCGACTCGAACCTCGTTGAAATCTCACCGATCGCCGACGAGGTGCCGATGAACGAAGTCGGCGCGCTGCTTGACTCCTACCGCAGAAAACGCCGCTACCATCGGCTCAAAAACGGCACGTTCGTGGATTTGAAGGAAGCCGACCTGCATGAGCTCGACCAAGTGTCCACGGACCTCGACCTGAGTGAAAAACAGCTTGACTCCGGCATCATCAAAATCCCCGGATACCAAGCGTTCCTGCTGGACTCCCAAGTGGACGACGAAGGCAAAAGCGCCTCGTTCGTGGACTATGTCAACGATGTGAGAATCATCGATCCGAAACGCTACGAAGTGTCCGAACGGCTCAAAACCGTGCTCCGCCCATACCAGGTGGAGGGCTTCCAATGGCTGTCCACCCTGTGGGACAAGGGCTTCGGCGGCATCCTCGCCGACGAGATGGGCCTCGGCAAATCCGTGCAGCTGCTCTCGCTCATCGAAGCGCGCAAGGGGAGCGGTCCGTCACTCATCGTCTGCCCGGCATCGCTCGTCTACAACTGGGCCGCGGAATGCGAGAAATTCGCGGGCGATCTGACGGTGGAAGTCGTCGCCGGTACGAAAGCGCAGCGACGCAAGGCCATCGCGACGGTGGCCACGCAATCGCAGGAGAACGACGGTGCTACGACGAATGGCGCCACGACGTACGACGGCACCGACGTGGTGATCACCTCCTACGATCTGCTGCGTCGCGACGTGGACGATTACGCAGCCTGCCATTTCGCGCTGATGGCGCTCGACGAGGCGCAATACATCAAAAACCACGCCACAAAGGTGGCCAAATCGGTCAAACAGGTCACGGCCGACCATCGCTTCGCTCTGACCGGCACGCCAATCGAAAACCGGTTGAGCGAACTGTGGAGCATTTTCGACTTCCTCATGCCCGGACTGCTCGGCACCTATACGAAATTCCGCGAAAAATACGAGCAGCCGATCATGGCTCCCGGTCCGGAACATTCCGTCATGGCCGACAAACTGCAGGCATTGGTGGGACTGTTCATCAAACGCCGTCTGAAAAAAGACGTGCTCACCGACCTGCCCGACAAATTCGAGAACGTGCTCACCGTCAAACTGGAAGGAGAGCAGCGCAAACTGTACGCCGCACACGAACAGCGGCTACGCGCCACGCTCACCAAGGCGTCGGACGCCGACTTCAACACCAAGAAGATCCGCATCCTCGCCGAATTCACCTTGCTGCGCGAAATCTGCTGCGATCCAAGACTCGTCTACGCCGACGCGAAGAACGCCTCCGCCAAACTCGACGCCATCGTCGAACTCGTGGCCACATGCATGGACGAAGGCAAAAAGGTCCTCGTGTTCTCGCAATTCACCTCGTTCCTCGAACTCATCGGCGCCAGACTCGCCGAACAAGGCGTGGAATACTACACCATCACCGGCGAGACGCCGAAGAAACGCCGTGTGGAACTGGTCGACGAATTCAACGGCAACGACGTGCCCGTATTCCTCATCTCGCTCAAAGCCGGCAACACGGGCCTGAACCTCGTGGGCGCGTCCGTGGTGGTGCACGCCGACCCATGGTGGAACGCCGCCGCGCAGAACCAGGCAACCGACCGCGCGCACCGTATCGGCCAAACCCAGGACGTGAACGTATACCAGATCGTGGCCAAAGACACCATCGAGGAACGCATCCTGAAACTGCAGGAAAAGAAAAACGAGCTGGCGCGCCAATTCACCGACGGCACCGCATCCGGCGGCGTCGGCACGCTCAGCAAGGACGATCTGCTCGACCTGCTGTCATAACATGCCCGCTGTCGCGGCGTGCGCAGACTGCGTTCCGAATCGCAAGACGAAAACGGAACGCAGGTTGCGCATATCGCATGGCGGGCGTATATATGGACAAGCAAGTTTCAGGGAAGGTGAAAATCCTTACTGGCGGTAACGGCACGACCGGCATTCATAACGGCCCCATACCGAAGCCCGCGACCCGCGAAAGCGGCTGATCCGGTGAGAATCCGGGGCCAACGGTTACAGTCCGGATGGAAGAAACGGAGCTCAACATGAGTGTATCCTCTCCTAGCAATACCTCCAATACCGCAGCTGATCAGGCCGCAGACAAACCGATGACCCGTCCGGACAACGCGCACTCCACAGGCGTCGCCGACTCCGGCCGCTGGTCCACCAAACGCATCGCCATGTACGCGCTGTTCGTGGCGCTGTCCATGGCCGTCAGCTTCATCGAATTCCCGATCATCCCAGGCGTGCAATGGCTCAAATACGACCCATCCGGCATCGTCTGCCTCGTCGCGGGCTTCGCGTTCGGCCCGGCCGCAGCCGTCATCGTCAGCGTGCTCGGCTTCGTGCCGCACCTGTTCACCAACCCATGGGGCACCCTGATGGCCGTGCTCGTGGCATTGGCCCTGTCCGTGCCGGCATCGCTCATCTACAAAAAGAACAAGACGCGCAAGGGCGCGCTGATCGGCATCATCGTCGGCGCTGTCGTGGCGCTCGCCGTCGCCATCGTCGGCAACATCATCGTCACGCCGTTCTACGCGCACATGACCACCGCGCAGGTCGTGGCGCTTATAGTGCCGGCGCTCCTGCCGTTCAACGCGTTGAAGTTCACCATCCACGGCGTGGTCACGTTCTTGATCTACAAGCCGATCTCCAACCTGCTGAACCGTTGAGCTTCGTTTGTTCCCATTGAAATGAACATGGAGGGGCCGTCCGCATCCGTCGGGGGTTCCTCCGTCTTGTTTTCCCCGAGAATTCCATACAGTGCTGGTGAAGGAAGATTTTATGGTTACGACCAATGCGCCGATCATAACGCTACGTGATGTGCGATTCACCTATGATGGCGGCGCGACATGGGCGCTTGACGGTATGAGTCTTGACATCCGCCGTGGCGAACGCATCTGTCTGACGGGGCCGAACGGTTCGGGCAAATCCACGCTGTCACGTGTCATCGCCGGACTGGTGGCTCCCGATGAGGGATATGTCGCATTGTCAGGCAATGTGGTGTTCGACGAGTCCGGTGCGCACGCCGACGAGTATCGAACCGCCCGTTGCGGCATCGGCGCGGTGTTCCAGCATCCCGAAGACCAAATCGTCACCACCGTCACCGAAGACGACGTGGCGTTCGGACCGGAGAATCTTGCGATTGAACATGATGAGATCGGACTGCGCATCTCCGGTTCGCTGGACGCCGTGGATATGAGCGACTATCGCGCTTCCAACCCGACGCGCATGAGCGGCGGCCAACAACAACGCATCGCCATCGCCGGCATGCTGGCGATGGATTCCGACGTGCTCGTGCTCGACGAGCCGACCGCCATGCTCGACCCGCAAGGGCGCGCCGACATCATGCGGGTGCTGGACGAACTGCAGGACCGCGGCACCACCATCATTCTCGTCACGCACCATGCGGACGAGTTGGAACATGCCGACCGTGTGATTCAGCTGGAAGCAGGCCACATCGTAGGCGATGGCCCCGCCGACGAGCGGCTTCGGATGCCGGTTCAATCGGTGGGCCTGCCGAAACGCATTGATGATGAGTCCGCCGAAACGCTCATCGAAGCACGCGACATATCGTATCGTTACGTGGACGCCGAACGTGACGTGTTCAACCACCTGTCGTTCAGCATCGGCAAAGGCGAGACAGTGGCGTTGATGGGACGCAATGGCGCCGGCAAAACCACATTGGCGCGCATGCTGTGCGCGTTGGAGAAACCCACGACAGGCTCGATCGTCATCGACGGCATCGCCGTGGCCACTGCGAAGGCGAACGGCGGAACGAAGCCCCTCAATCGCAAAAACCGTACGAGGCTGCGCCGTACGGTCGGCTACGTCATGCAGCATCCGGAACGGCAGCTGTTCGCCGACACCGTGGCCGAAGACGTCGCATACGGGCCTTCCAACCTGGGATTGGATACGTCCGAGGCGATGGAACGCGCCATGCAGGCCATGCGGCTGCTGCATATCGAACATCTGCGAGACCGTTCGCCGTTCGACCTGTCGGGCGGCCAGCAGCGACTGGTGGCGATCGCCGGCGTGATCGCATGCGAGCCGAAAGCGTTGATTCTGGACGAGCCGACCGCAGGTCTTGACGAGGAGGCCGCCGCACGCGTGCACGGGCTCATCCACGAGCTCAAATCACGCGGCGTGACCATACTGCTCATCTCGCATTCGCAGGATGAAGTGGACGAGCTTGCCGACCGTACCATCATGTTGGGCAAGCCGGCGAAACGTGCGGACTCTAAGGAATCCACGGAATCCACAGTGAAAGCCACCTGCGAAGCGGAACCGGATGCGGAACCATCCGTGGACGCCGCCGGCTCGGACACCGCGACCGTGGGGGAGCGGCGGACCCTGTTGGAACGCCTCGATCCGCGCGTGGGCATGCTGTCCGCATTGGCGCTCATGTTCTCCGCGTTCGCCATCGGCTCATTCTGGCAATTGCTGCTTGCCGTGGTGTTCGCCGGCGTGATCGCCGCGGCCGGACGCATCAATGTAGGCCGATTGGCCGCTTCCGTGCGTGTGTTCCTGGCATTGTTCGTTTTCTGCGGCCTGCTGAACATCTTCTTCGTACGCACCGGCACCACGGTGGCGAGCCTCGGGCCGATTCCCATCACCGATGACGGCATCCGCATCGCCATACTCTACGCATGTCGGTTCGCCGTGGTCATCGTCATCGGAGCGATGTTCCTTGCCTCCACCACACCGACCGCCATGACCGACGCGTTCGAATCATTGCTGTCACCGTTCGCCAGATTCGGCCTGCACACGCAGGAGACGGCATTGGTGATGAGCCTCGCCCTGCGTTTCCTGCCGACGCTTGGCATGGAAACGAAAGCGATCATCGACGCGCAGTCGGCACGCGGTGGCAGCGTCGAAACAGGTTCGTTCGTAGTACGCATCAAAGCGATGGTGGCGGTCGTCGTGCCGGTCTTCGCCGCAGCCATCCGCCACGCCGACAACCTGAGCCTCGCCTTGGACGCGCGCTGCTATGAGGAAGGTGTGACGCGCACGCATTGGCGTGTCATGCGCGTCACCGGCATGGACGTGACCGTGGCGATCGTGGTGCTCGTCTATCTCGTCGCACTGGTCGTGCCGGGCGTGCTGTTATGACCGGTGCGTTGCGGGCGGATGGGCAAATACCGTCCTCACGCTAGGCTTGAGCGGGTATTTGTAGATAGGAATGGAACACATATGGCACTTACCAAAAAGCAGGTCAAGCAGCTGCGCGGCCTGGCCACCAAACTCAATCCGCTCATCCAGGTCGGCAGGAACGATCTGAGCGAAAACGCCGTCAAACAGGCGGACGAGACCATCGAGAAGCGCGAGCTCATCAAATGCTCCGTGCTCGACGGTTCCGGTCTGACCGCCAAGGAGGCCGGCGAAGGTCTCGCCGAACAGCTTGGCGCGGAACTCGTGCAGGTCATCGGCAACCGTTTCGTGCTCTACCGTCGTTCCCAGCGTGACGACGTGGAGCACATTCGTCTCGTGCGCGAATAGCGATCCGAACGTTATATGAAGCGGCCCGCCCTCCGAAACCAATCGGAAGGCGGGCCGCTTCATATGGAAATAAACAATCGGAAGAGAGCGTGCCGGAGAATCAGCTCTCCTGATCCCATTCGGGCTTCCACGTGTACTGCATGTCGTACGCGCTGGACCAGAACATGTACTCGTTCTCAACGCCGGTCACAAAAATATCGACCAGCTCCTGCTTACGTTCCTCGCTCACCTCGGCGGCGAGTTTTTCGATATGCTCGATGAGCCAAGCCGAACCCTGCCAGAACTCGTCGGTCTTGTACATGTCCACCCAGCTCTTGTACTGGTTCACATCGAGCGTGTCTGCGAATTCATGGGCAAGACGATATCCGTAATCCGCATACACCCAGGCGCAGGGGAGCACGGCCACGAGAATGTCGAGGATGTCCTTGCCATAGGCGATGGAAAGGATGTTCGACGTGTACGCGCGGGCGAACGCCGACTGGCGCACGTTGTTCATCTGCTCGTCGGTGATGCCGTAGCTGGCCAGATACGTGCGGTGCACGGTCGACTCCACATTCAACGCGCCGTTCTGCACGTTGAGCATGAACGCCATGATCTCAGGATCGTCTGTTTTGGCCAGTCCCAAAGCATGCACTCTGGCGTAGTCGTTAAGATAACGGAAATCCTGCAGCAGATAGAACGCGAACTTCTCGCGCGGCAGAGTGCCTTCGCCCAGTTCGCGGATGAACGGCTGCTTGTAGCCTTCCTCCCATACGAGGTCGGCGGCTTTGCGCAGCCGCTGCGCGAATGGGGGAAGATTGGTTCGCGTGACGCCCTTCGAAGCGTCGAACGCGGAATCGGAATTGGTTACGGAAATCACATCAGCCATATGGCCATGCCTCCCTACGCTGGTGTCAACCATCAGGTTCAAAGGGTTCGGACGTCCACGCCCATCTCAATCCGTCATACGGATTCCCCTGCATACGCGGTTCATTATGGCAAACAAGTTCGTGCCGTGCAAGGTTCTGTCCATATTTGTCGCGGATTATGCCCGTGCTCGGCTCCATATCGAACATGGCCGATGTGTGGTTGAGGGCCGGTGCAAGAATGGAACGTATGACTGAAAAGCAAGTTGCGAAGAAGCCCATCGAAAAGCTGGCTATCGTCGTGGTGACCTACAAGCGCCAGCAGCTGCTCGCCACCCTGTTCGAATCCATCGAGAAGCTTACCGTCGCCCCGTGGCGCATCATCGTCGTGGACAACGAGCACAGTGACAAGACCCATGGCATGGTCGAAGAATTCAGCGCCAAGCTCACCGCGCAGTGGGGCACCACCGTGGCCGACCTGTCCGGCAACGAGAACCGCGTGGTCTACGCGCCGCAGACCGACAACCTCGGAGGCGCGGGCGGTTTCTCCGCAGGCGTGAAGAAGGCGTACGAGCTGGGTGCCGAATGGTTCTGGGTCATGGACGACGACGTCGCCGTCATGCCGGAAGGCATCGAGCGCTTGGCCAAGTGGACCGATCGGCACGACGTGATTCAGGGAAGCCGCTACGACTATGATGGCGGTCCGTTCTACTGGCAGTACGATTTCATCGTCCCGCTCGGCATTCCGAACCCGATCGCACCGGCTGCGTTCGGCCCGGCTGGCTATCGCGTGATGGACACGTTGTGCTTCGAAGGCGGCCTGTTCCGCCGCAACATCGTCGAGAAGATCGGTCTGCCCGACCCGCGTTTCTTCATCTATTGGGACGACACGATGTACGGCTATCGTGCCAGCAAGGTCACCAATCCGATCGTCGTGCCCGACGTGGTGCTGCGCCGTACGCGCGAGATCGGCAATTGGGACATCGCCGGCGTGCGCCAGCTCAACTCCACTTCCGACATGAACCGCTACCACATCATGCGCAACCGCGGCTACATGGCCCGATACTTCATGACGTACGGCGATTACCGTCCGCTGTTGTTCGGCCTGGGTACGGCGCTGACCGCGGTCAAGGAAGTGATTCGACTGACGATGGTGGACCGCGAGCATTTCAAGACAGGCATCGTTCAGATCGCCAAGGGATGGTGGGATTCGCGCAAGCTGCTGCATGATCCGGAATGGCAGCCGATGCCGCCGCTGAAGTAACACCGTGGCCCACGCGTTTCCCAACGCGCGGCGATCACGCGATTGACGATTCGTCCCACGTCGGAGCCTCTACCGACGTGGGACGAATCGTTTGCAAAACAGGCGATGAAATATTTACTCGGTTAAGTATTACAATTTGTGCAATCGTTCTCACCATTTGTGCATGTCGCGCGCGATTTTGGGCATGTTGCGAGTTACCATAACACGTACCGGTTCGAATACACCCATAACATACCTTGATAGAGAGGTTGAAGATGATTGAGACTGCACAGGCATTCGGCGTTGACATTGGTGGCTCCGGAATTAAGGCCGCCCCGGTTAACCTCGAGAAGGGCGAGTTCGCCGAACCGCGTCTGAAGATCCTCACCCCGGAGGTGTCCACTCCGAAGGCCGTCGGCGAAATCGTTCGCCAGCAGCTCGAGCATTTCGAGGTTCCGGAGTCCGCTCCGGTCGGCATCGCCTTCCCGGCTCCGATTCATGTGGGCGAAAAGCTTGGCTACATGGCCAACCTGGACCAGTCCTGGGTCGGCGTGGACGTCACCGAAGTGTTCTCCGAAGCTTGCGGTCGTCCGGTCACCGTGGTGAACGACGCTGACGCCGCCGGTCTTGCCGAGCAGCAGTTCGGCGCCGCGAAGGGCCAGGATGGCCTCGTCATCGCCACCACGCTGGGCACCGGCATCGGCACCGCGCTGATTTTCAACGGCGAGCTCATTCCGAACACCGAGCTCGGCCATCTGGAACTGCTCAAGGGCAAGGGCGACGCGGAGAAGTACGCCGCATCCTCCATCCGCGAGAAGCTCGACATGGGCTACAAGAAGTGGGCGAAGCGCCTGACCAAGTACTACTCCCTCATGGAGTTCTACTTCGACCCGCAGCTGTTCGTCGTCGGCGGTGGCGTGTCCCGCGTCTCCGAGAAGTTCCTGCCGTACATCGACATCAAGACCCCGATCGTCGCAGCCAAGCTGCACAACGAGGCCGGCATCATCGGCGCCGCATACTACGCGAGCACCAAGCAGAAGTGATGTGTTGACCGATTAGGTTGTCACAAGGCCGTCCGATTCGTCGGACGGCCTTTTTCGTTGTTCCATGTGCCGCAGATGGAAGACGGCAGTCCATGGAGTAGGGTGGAGAGCATGCGTTTTTCCTCAAGAGTCGACATCAGTGAGCCCAATCCCATCGCCAAGGCGGAAGCCACCGCCAAAACAGCCGGCAGACCGCTCGGCAAGCTCAACGACTCCAATCCGACACGGCACGCGCTGGCTCCGGATCTTGTTCCGGACATCTACTCCGCCGACCCGCGCGGCCAACGCTACGCGCGTGAGGCGCTGGCCGCGTTCCTTGACATGCAGGAAATCGGCCATTGCTCGCCGGACGACCTGTACATCCTCAGTTCAACTTCCGAAGCCTACTCGTGGCTTATCAAACTGCTGTGTGATGCCGGTGACGCCGTGCTCGCACCGAAACCCGGCTATCCGCTCATCGAATCGATCGCACGCCTCGAATGCGTCGACATGATCGAATACCAACAACGATTCGACGGCTCCTGGTACATCGACGTGGCCGAACTGAAAACCGCGCTGGAAGGCCCGGACGGCAATCGCATCCGCGCGCTGGTGCTCATCAACCCCAACAATCCGACCGGTTCGTACGTCAAACCGTCGGAACGCGAGGCGATCGTCCGCCTGTGCCGGGACCACGACGTGGCCATCATCGCCGACGAAGTGTTCTACGATTACGATTTGGAACCATTCGAAGGCAATGCACGACTCGCGGGGGAGCGTGGCGCGCTCACATTCGCGTTGGACGGTTTTTCGAAAATGCTCGCCGCACCGCATGCCAAAGTCGGCTGGATCCAAGTGTCCGGACCGGCAGAAGACGTGGCGGAAGCCAAGCGTCGTCTCGACGTGATCGCCGACGACTATCTGCCCATGAGCGAGATCGTCGCAAAACAAATTCCCGCACTGCTTGAAGCGGCGCCATTGCAGACCGCGCGCGTGCAGGAACGTGTGCGCGGCAATCTCAAAGCACTGCATGCCATGCTCGACGCGGACGAGCAAGGTCTCGTCAGCGTATTGCGTGCCGAAGGCGGATGGAACGTACTGCTGCGCGTGCCCAGCGTGCTCGACGAGAACGAGCTGGTGCTGCACATGATCGAACGCCACGGCGTATCCGGACAGCCCGGCTACTTCTTCGACATGACCTCCAACGGCTATCTGGCCATCTCACTACTGCCCGAACCGGACGATTTCCGGCATAACGTGTACGTGGTGATCGACACCGTCAACGAACTGATCGGCTGAACGGACTGCCGAGTCCGAAATCTCTTCTACGCCCTGTCGCCCTTCGCCGCCTCATACTTCGAACGAACCAAATCCGTGTAAAAATCGACCGCCTCACGAGGCACGCCGTCGAACACCACACGATGGTCGTCGACAACGAGCACGCGGTCGATCGCATATTCCGGACGGACGATCAGATCCGTGTCATGCGTGGCGAACACCACCTGCTTGTCATAGCTGAACAGGGCCTTCGCCACGCGTGCCGATGCCACCTCGTCCAAGCCCTTGGTCGGCTCGTCGGCGACGATCGCAGCGGGGGAGAAGCTCAACGCGGCCGCGATCGCCAGCAGATGCCGCTTCTCGCTATCCAAAGCGGAGGCCGGCTCGCGGGCCACGGAAGCCAAGTCGAAATGCGCGAACAGATTGCCGATGATCGCCTGACGTTCGCTTTCCGGCACCTTGTGCTTCTTCAACGGCAGGTCGATCGCCTCACGAATCGAAGCCGCCTTGTAGTAGGCGTTCGGAATCTCTTCGCGCCGCACGCGGCCGACCAGATCCTCGACATGCTTCAGATCGCGTTTCACGGCGGGGTCGTATGCGGTACCGTCCGCTTCGATGCGGACCGTTCCGGACGTGGCGGCCAACGCGCCATCCAACAATTTGAGCAGCGTGGTCTTGCCGGCACCGTTCAAACCTATCACCGCCACACGCTTGCTGTCAGGTGTGATATCAAGCGTGGTGGCTTCCAAACCGATATTGCCGTCCTCGTACATGTGGGCGGCCTGGTCGAGATGGAACGTGACGGACGAAGCCGGTGTGGAACGTTTACCGGCGAACAGCAAATCGAAGAAACCCATACCGTCGATTGTAACGAACCGCAGGCGCAACCGCGCGCAGGTTCACCGGCAGTTCATCCGAATCGTCCGTGCCCGCATGCGTGGCGGACGCCTTGTAATCGGCGAACAGGCTGCCGAAATCCAACAGTCGCATCACACTGCTGGTTTCGGCATCGAGTTTGACGACCTGGTCCTGCACGGCGTTGTCGTCGCGGCCCAGTTCGGTGGTGAGCAGCACGATGTCGCCTTTGGCATCCAACGTGCGGCCCGAGGATGGTTGCGTGGCGGCGAAAGCGGTTTCATGGTTGGCGACCCCCGGAACATAATTCAAAGCAACAATGATGACAATCGTTATGATTGCCGATGAAACTCAGAGCAAACCGGAAAAACTGCTATATGAATCAGGAAAGAAACCTGATTTTTTACTGGATGTAGCTTATGTCGGACGTCAACCCAACATGAACCAGGACTGCACGTCGAGATAGAGGGCGGGATTGTTACGCAACATCTCATCGTCACGCCCGGGCAGGAACAACGACATCAGCGCGACAACCAGCGTGAACAGCAGCAGTGCGAGGAATCCGGCACGACATACCCAACGCAGACGCGGCTTGCCGCAATCAAGTACGATCAGCAACGAAGGCAACGCGGGCAAGGCAAACAGCCATCCGAAATCGGCGATGTACCGCCATCCCAAACCAGCCATGCGGGAGTCAATCACCACAAGCAGCAATCCCAATGCCAGGCTGGATGTCAACAACAGCCATGTGTTCGTGCGCCCGGCCTTGCGCATACGCCGGTAGAGGAACGGGCAGGCCAGCGCGGCCAACGTCAACGGAGCTATCGTGAATAAGCCGCCAGGCATTGCCTCGGTAAATCCCCAAGTGGGAAGAGGCGCCGGATTGACGGCGAGGAACGGAAACGCATCCGTGAACCGCAACGGCAGGAACAGGTAATATGCGACGGTCAGCGCAAGATTCGACAATGGCTGCCGATAACTGGTCATATCCGTGACCGTCATCTGATATGAGGTGCCGAAGTCGAGCGGTGATCCGAACCGGACCACGTTGTACGCCAGCAGAGGAACGATCACAATCAACGCGGGAAGCAATGCGGCCAACGGCGCGCGCATCAGACGCCAGACCGACATATGGGGAAGGGAGGAATCATTGGGGGCGTGACGGAAAATCGACTGAATCTGCGGCCAGAATATTACGAAAGCCAGCAACGCCACGAGAATGAACTGCGGACGGCACCCCAGATTGGCCGCAATGCACATCGAGCCTGCAGCCAGATGGGGCAACGACAACGACTGCGTGCCATCAACCTCACGAATCCGATCGCCTGACACCGGCACCTGCTTGGCGGCGCCCAACCACAGCCACAATCCCAACACGCTCAGAAACAGGGAGGCGGCGATCGGCACCGAATAGAAATTCGTCCGATACCACAGATACAAACCATTGGAAGCCAACAGCATGAACACGCACAGCATACTGACCGCAGCCAACGGCGCATTCGGACGAATTCGGGATATCACACGAATCACCAGCAGACATCCGAATACCAGAAAACCAAGCATCAGCAGCGGCACGGCCGCGCCGCAGGGCATCATCAGCCCGCCATCGACGAACAACGATGTGACCGCCCGATACGGCAGGAACAACAACAACGCGGGAACCACACCGAAATACGAATACCAGTGCCCCTGATAGAGCGCGTAATCCCAATACACTGGGCTTACGCCATCGGCAAGCAACCGCTGCCGGGTGGCCACATCATACGGATCCGCCGCGTCACGCAACGCATCCGGCACATCCAAATCCAACCACGCGTGACCATCAAGCAGCGCCCTTGCCACGTAATCGTACTGGTCGAAATCATACGTGTACGTGCCTTTCGTATGGAAGCTCAACGGAGCCGCCTCCACCAGCTGCCACACCACAACGGCACAAGTGACCACAACAGGCACCGCCAGCAGCGCCCCCAGCCACGCACGCTGCCTCACACTCGTCGTATCCAACGGCATCCGCCACAACCGCGAACCAGGCCTCCACACCAGTACCATCGCCAACACGGCCACCATCACGCCGATACGCAACGGATTCAACGCGAACGGTACACGCACATTCGCACGCACCGCATCAAACGGAATCAGCGAACCCTTCGGCTCGACAATCCGCACGCACACCGAACCACCTGCAGCCGCCGCATGCACATACAGCGAACGTGGCGAAGACACCGACACCGAACTGACCGTACCGGCCCTGCGATTGACATCAGGACGGACACGAACCGTGCGCAACACCTGCTCCGATTGTCTGGCTGCCTTATCCAACGCCTTCGAAGACACCGGATCCATACGAACATATTCCGACGAGCCATCCGCATCGACCTGCATATATGCCTGCGTCGGATCGGTGACCTTCAACAACCCCTCGTCAGTACGTTCGAGCCCAGGGCCCATCACGTTGTACGCGGCGGCGGAATCACCTGATGCGGCCAAGGAACGCCAAAACGGCATATTACACAACACGCACTCGACCACCACCATCACCGCGAAAGCGACTACAATGGCTGCGCACATACGACGACGTGCCTGAAAACGCTGCTTCGAAAAAGTCACGTCATTATTCTAATAGCTTCATGTCGCGTTGGATTGAAAGAATGGCACACATGTCTCACCGCACACCATCAGACCCGGCCAGCCAACCGGAACATAACCGGACCATGCTCGAACGCGTCAGGCAAAATGTGCGGCGACTCGTCAACCAGGCCACGCCGCGCCATATCCACGCCAACCCCTTCGGCAAGGCGCTTGACAAGCCCGACGACATCGTCGACGAACTGACCCGCAACGCCATCCGGCTTAATCCGCTCATCAAACGACACGTCATCGACGGATTCGAAGGCGTGCCCGGAGGATTCCGCCTCGGATGGGCCCAACTGCCGCAGACCCACGGCCATGCCTTCTCCATCGGATTGTTCACCGACAGCGACCACTTCGCCCAAATCGCGCTCGCGGACGGCAAAGCGCGTGTCTTCGCCGGCACCGATCCGGACATGGACACGCAGGAACTCGAACCGCGGTTCGTCTTCGTCAAAGAGGAAACCCTTACGTTGGCGGACGGTCTAAGACTCGGCCATGCGGCCAGCCGCAATCCGAAAACGGTGCGCGCCACGCAAGGCGGCGTCGTGGGACGCATGCCGGGCGGTCGCATGATGTGGCTCGCCTCATGGCTCAAAACCGGCAACCGATACACGCTTGAGCAAATGCGCGCCATCCTGCCAGCGAATATGCGGTTCGACCTCGAATACCGGGACGCCATCACCATCGCCTTCTTCGCCGCCTACATGCTTCCACAGATGAACGGCCTGCTCGTCGGCTTCGGTTCCGGCAACATTTTCCGCAGGCTCAACCGCGAAGCGCCCATAGGCGCCATCCGACGGTCCATCAGAGACACCATGAGCGCCCGGTCGCATGGCATGCGCGCCTCCGGCCTGGAAGACTACTTCGCCGATCTGATGCGCGAAGCCCACGTGCTCGATACTGATCAAGGGCTCGAAGCTGTGCACGGAGCGGAACCGCTGCGCCTGTACACATCCAGCTATTCCGGATGCTACTTCTTCGCATGGGATTCCTCCCTGCCGTTCTCGGCAGTGCTGTGCGCCCTCAACATCGAGGGCAACCTCAACCGCTTCGCCGCCGTCAGCTCATGGCTGGAACGTAACGCACGCATCGGCGCTCTCCCCACGGAGGACACGGTGACGCGTGCCGAAGCCGCGCAGATCGACTTCGCCCTGCTGGAGAATCCGGCGCTGATCGCGTTGAAACCGGACGACCGGTTCGGCGCGATCCTCGACCCGAACCGGGAAGACGGCATCCAGGCCGCCAGCCGACTGGCGGATATCGCGGCCGACTTCCGGCGTGAAGTCGCCGAATCAACCAAGGACAACGTGTTGGAAGGCGATTTCGGCGCCGACGGAGGTTCCGAATGGGTGTACCGGCAGACCATGTCCCGTCTGCTGCGCAGCCTGCGTCTGCCATACCGTTTCGACGTTGACTTCCGGTGCGACCTCAGCGACGGCGAAGTCGCAATCGGCTTCACTTCTGCTGGAGTGTCCATGATGCCGTTCACCCGATACGACGTATCGCGCCGCGCGTGGATCGACCTGACCGACGTCGAACGCACGCGTATGAGCGTCGATTACAATCTGCGCGTCGGACTCATGATGGCCGCGCTGAGCTTCGGAGCCGATCCGAATGTCAAACGCGTGTCGATGCACATCGATTCGATTGGTCTGGAAGAGGCCGTAGCCGAACAGGATTCCGCCATCAGCGAGTTGATGAGCGAGGCGTTAAGCGCCTTCGAACGCATCCGTACCGGAGACATGAGGCCATCCGGATCCAAAGCCGCTCCAAAGGACGGCGACTACCATGGCGATCCGGCTCGGCCCGTCACTCCGAGAACCACCGATATCTCATCCGAATCAATCGATTCCGACGATTCGGCTGGCTCGGATAGCGTTGGCACTGGAGACGATACGGTGGACGGCCAGTTCGAAGACCTGATGAAAGACATCGACTTCGACGAAATGGCGTTCGCGGTACCGGACGGCCGCGCCGATGATGACGACGCCTCCATGCGGGACGACGCCAGCGACAAAACGGAGTACGACACCTACCTCGATGATGATGACGACGATCCGATGGCGCAGCTGCGCAAAAACCCGACCGTACGCAACTTGGTGACCGTCACCTTCGCCCGCGACGAGTTCCTGAAGCGGCTCGACACTGACGGATTGGCCCATCCAACCGCCACATACCGCATGTTCGACGCCGAAATGGACGTGGACGGCAAAGGCGCGCTCAAACCCATCGATGCGGCCTTCGACCTTCGTGACAGCCGATTCTCACCGGCGGGAAGCCAAGAAGAACCCGAACTGTCCGACATTCGTTTTGATGACGGCACGGCGCAGTTGTTCGGCTGTGAGAACATGATGGGCCTGTCTATCCAGCGTGTCGACCTGTTGCAGCGCGCCGTGGGGGAGTTCCATCGTCTTGCGCAAAGCGACGGACTCGAATCGGTGGCCAAAGCCAAACAGGCCATGGACATCATCAATTCCATATCCGATCCGGAATTGACCGAATTGGCACCGCAGGTCACCAGCGCGCTGATCGACGGCGAAGACACGCCCGACTTCTCATTCGAACTGGCACAATCCCTCGATGACGAACGTCTGAAGGCACGAGACATGCTGTTCTCCGGAGACGTCGAGCGGGCCATCGAATCCGCCCAGTCCACACTCGAACGCATGGACCGGATCTTCGCTGAAAATCCGGGCGTGCCGCGGTACTTCAATTCATATGCGGAACGCGTCATCTACAACCGCATGTTCGCCACCGAAGGCGAAAGAACGGTGCTCATTCCCGACAACCTGTTCTACATGCATATGGAGCTTGCCGACCTGCTCGCCCAAGTCAAAGGCGTCGATGCCGCGCTGCCGCATCTGAACGCCATGGTGCGTTACGCCCCCGCATACCCGCTGTCGCACCTCAAGCTCGCCGTGCAGCTGGGGCGTGCCGAGGACTGGGATCCGGCACGTGCGGCATGCCTCAACGCGCTGAACGTCGCGCTTGACCGGGAAGACGCCTCATTCGCCTACTATCGCCTCGCCTATGCGGAATGGATGTGCGACCACTTCGACCTTGCCGCCGCCTCATACATCATGAGCGAGGAGATTGCCCCCGGACGTATCGCCATGCTCGAAAGCGAACTGCAGGAACTGATCGGAAGAGCGCAATCGCAGTGCATTCCGGTGCCGACCAACGTGCAGGAAGCCATCCACGTGCTCGCCGACGCCGGACTGCCGGTATGGCCGAACACGCCGGTCGCGCCCCTGATGCACCAAGCGGCCCGCGTCTGCGTGGACAAAGGCATGTTCGTGCCCGCACGCACCCTGTCGGTGGCCGCGATGCGCATGGATTACGAAGACCATGACGGTGCCGACGTGGTGCAGGTGCAGTTCCTGCGCTCTCTGAACAACTAACAAAACGGTCGAACATTTGTGCGATAATCGGTGCTGGCGTGGACATCCGCGCGGCATGGCGGAAATGATGGGAAAGCGGTGACAATGACGAATCGTGATGATTCCGAACAGTTGGCATGGGATTTCGACGCGCCGGAGAGCGACGGTAGTTCCGCGGCCGTCGTGGCCGATGAGGGGCTGGCTTCGCTGACTCCGGGCAGCGAACGTTGGATTGCCGCGTTGCAGCCGACCGATGCCGACGCCATGCGCCTCGACAAGGTTGATGTGGCTTCGATGAGCGCCGAAGCCGCGGCCAGGCTGTGGGCGCGCGTGGCCGCATGGGTGGAATCAGACCAGATCGCATACTATATCGACGATGCCCCCGTCTCATCCGACGCGGCATATGACGCAAGATTGCGCTGCCTGCAATCGCTTGAGGCGCAGTTCCCATCACTTGACTCACCGCAGTCACCGACCCATCGCGTGGGCGGCACGTTCTCCAACGACTTCGCTTCCGTACGTCATCCATCGCGCATGATGAGCCTCGATGACGTGTTCTCCATCGAGGAGCTGCGCGAATGGTACGACGGCGTGCTCAGGGGATTGGATTGGCCCGAATCGAAGCCACTGCCCATGACCTGCGAGGTGAAAATCGACGGTCTTGCGCTGAACCTCATCTACCGCAACGGCGTGCTTGAACAGGGTCTGACCAGAGGCGATGGCGTGACCGGCGAGGACATCACTCTCAACGTGCGCACCATCTCCACCATTCCGCAGAACCTTGCCGGACCGGAGGAAGACATTCCCGAATTCGTGGAGATCCGCGGCGAAGTGTTCATGCGATGGGACGATTTCAACAAGCTGAACGCCGAGAACGAGGACGCCGGTCGCGCGCCATTCGCCAATCCCCGCAACGCGGCCGCAGGTAGCCTGAGACAGAAGGATCCGCGTATCACCGCAACCCGTCGCCTGAGCTTCTACGCGCACGGCATCGGATCGCTGCGTTGGGGTGCGGGGCACGCCGGCAACGGCCATGATGTGGTCAACGACCAATCCGAAGCCTACGAATTGTATAAGAAATGGGGTGTGCCCGTCTCTCCGCACAACCGTGAGGTCACGTCGTTCAAGGAAATCCTCGACATGATCGACTATTACGGCGAACACCGAGGCGACATCGAACACGCGCTTGACGGCATCGTCGTGAAGGTCGACGATTTGGGATTGCAGCGTTCCCTTGGCGCCACATCGCGTGCGCCGCGCTGGGCCATCGCCTACAAATATCCACCGGAAGAAGTCAATACCGAGCTGCTTGACATCACTGTGCAGGTGGGGCGCACCGGACGTGTGACTCCGGTGGCGGTGTTGAAACCCGTGTACGTGGCCGGTTCCACAGTATCCCGTACCACGCTGCACAACCCCTTTGAAGTGGAACGCAAAGGCGTGCTCATCGGCGACACCGTGGTGGTGCGCAAGGCGGGAGACGTGATTCCCGAGCTCGTCGGTCCGGTGCTGGAGCGACGCAAGGGACGCGAGGGCGAGCTCCGCCGGTTCGTGATGCCCACGCGTTGCCCGAGCTGCGGCGCGGAACTCGCTCCCGCCAAAGAGGGAGACAAAGATATACGCTGCCCGAACGTGGAATCCTGCCCGGCGCAGCTGACCGAGCGGATCATCAATCTGGCGTCCCGCAAGGCGTTCGATATCGAACATCTGGGCGACCAATCAGCCATTGCGCTGACGAATCCCGAAGAGGACAGGCCCGATTCCATCGACACGTATGCGCCGAACATCACCGAAATCGTGGTGAAACCCGGTGAGGAGCCTGAACCGTACGAGCCGGTGGCGGGACTGGAACTGCCGCCCATGCAGACACCTGTGCTGTCCAGCGAGGCCGGGCTGTTCTCGTTGACGTCCGCAGACCTCAAGGATGTGCGCGTCTGGCGCGAGGCTCCAATCATCGAAATCCACGAGACCGTCGGGTCAAACGGCAAGATCAAGAAAGTGCGCAAACGTGTGGGCGGATCCGGATTATGGCATCAGGTGCCCGCATTCTGGACCGCGCCTACCGCCGCCCGCAAACGCAAGGAAGCCGACATCGACGAGACCGCGGAATATCCGCAATACGTGGTGCCGGATGACGCCGTGGTGATCCGCGAGGAAATCAAGGTATCCCGTGGAGGCACGTCCAGCGTGCAGCCGGTGTACATTCGTCCGGCGGAAAACACCCGCAAGATGCTCGACGAAATGGACAAAGCCCGCCATGCCGACCTGTGGCGCGTTCTGGTGGCCCTGTCCATCCGCAGGCTCGGACCGCCCACCGCACGCACCATCGCCAGCGCGTTCGGTACGTTGGATGCCATCGAACATGCCAGCGTGGACGAATTGTCCCAAATCGACGGTATTGGTTCGGAAATTGCGGAATCCGTAGTCACATGGTTCACCGCGGCCCGTGAGCCGGGCAATTGGCGCGGTGCCGTGCTTGACGCATGGAAGGCCGCCGGCGTAGGAGTCGGACAAGCCCAAGCCAGCGGACTACCACAGACATTGGCAGGCAAAACGGTCGTGGTCACCGGCTCGTTGGAAGGATTCTCCCGCGATTCCGCCAAAGAGGCCATCGTTCTGCGCGGAGGCAAAGCCGCAGGATCTGTCAGCAAGAAAACCGATTGGGTCGTCGTAGGCGAGAATGCCGGCTCAAAAGCCGCAAAAGCCGAGGAACTGGGCATCCCCATGCTCAACGAAGACCAATTCAAACAGCTGCTCGACACAGGAACAGTTGAATAATCGCCACACCATCTGGCGAGCCGTGCCGCGAACCGCTACCGTGGTACGCGGCATAAGGAGGAAGCATGAGCGACGAGCGCACCATCGAAGCGCGCATCTACGAACGGCTAAGCAAAGTGATTGACCCCGAACTGGGCAGGTCCGTCACCGACTTGGGCATGATCGCAGCCATTGACGCCACGCCAGTGGCAGGCGAAACCAACACGTACGACGTACGGGTGCGGGTCGAACTGACCGTGGAAGGCTGTCCGCTGTCGCAGACCATCACCAACCAGATCAACGGCGCGGTCGCCTCCTATCCCGATGCCACGTTGATTCCCAGCATCGAAGTCGGCTCCATGAGCCAAGACAAACTCACCCAGCTGGTGGCCGGCCTCAAAGCGGAACGTAAACAGAACCCGTTCAACAAACCCGGCATCAGAACCCGCATCTTCGCCATCGCCTCCGGCAAAGGCGGCGTGGGCAAATCGTCTGTCACCGCCAATCTGGCAGCCACATTCGCGGCGCTCGGCTACGATACCGCCGCCATCGACGCCGACATCTACGGTTTCTCGCTGCCCAGGCTATTCGGCGTGCAATCACAGCCCACGAACCTCAACGGCATGCTCATGCCCGTCACCGCATGGGGTGTGAAACTGATCTCCATCGGCATGTTCGCCGGCGCGGACAGAGCCATCCTATGGCGTGGTCCAAGACTGCAACGCTCCTTGGAACAATTCCTATCCGACGTATGGTGGGGCGAGCCGGACGTATTGCTGCTCGACCTGGCGCCCGGCACCGGCGACATGGCGATTTCCGTGGCACAGGCACTGCCGAACGCCGAACTGGTGGTGGTCACCACACCGCAGCCATCCGCCTCCGACATCGCGGTACGATCCGGCCTGGTGGCATTGCAGGTGCCGATGAAAGTTCGCGGCGTCGTGGAGAACATGAGCTACTACGAGCACAAAGGCGAGAAGCTACGTATCTTCGGCGAAGGTGGCGGCGCACGCGTATCCGAACAGCTGACCCACAGCCTCGGCTATGAAGTGCCACTGCTCGCACAACTCCCATTGGAGCCTGAACTGCGCGAAACCGGCGAAGCAGGCCGGCCCGCAGTCCTAACCAAAGAGGGCGCGTTGCGGTCGGACGGTATCGGAGAAACATTCAAGAATCTTGCCGAATCGCTGATGAGACTGCCTCAATAAAATCACCATACGGTTGGAGCGTTCCTCCAAAACAACACATCGGAATGCGACTCAGCCACGGAATACGGAATCCGTTATGAGACAAAACTGACGTAAATCGTGGGTCCTGTGTAATATCAGGCGCAGACACGGGGGCCGAATGGCTGAGAGGAAGCAACCGCTTCAACCGTATGAACGTATACCGGGTAATGCCGGCGCACGGACGTCTCTCTATTTCCCGTGCCTTGACGAAAAGAGAAAGGCACATATCCCATGACTGAAGAAAACCAGTCTTCCGCAGTTCGCAAACACAACAACAAGTGGCGCGTGGTCGATATCGTCGTCGCAGCCATCATCGCCGTCGCATCCGGCGTGATTTTCTGGGGCTGGGACATCGTCTGCACCGCGCCGCTGGCCCTCTTCGAGGCGGTGACTCCAGGCTTCGAAGGCCTGCTTAACGCTTTCTGGCTGTTCGCAGGCCCTCTGGCCGCCATCATCGTGCGCAAGCCTGGAGCCGCACTGTTCGCGGAAACCCTCGCGGCCGCGCTCGAACTCACCATGGGCAACCAGTGGGGTGTCGGCGGCTCGCTGATCGTCGGCATCGTGCAGGGCCTCGGCGCCGAAATCGGTCTTGCCCTCTTCGCCTATAAGAAGTGGGACCTGCTGTCCACCACGATCTCCGGCGCACTTGCAGGCGTCGGCTGCGGCCTGTACTACTGGCTTACCAATCCGGCTTGGAGCGCGCTACGCGTCAGCATCTACCTGATCGCCTCCGCCATTTCCGGCGCGGTGCTCGCCGGCGCGGTGATGTACCTCCTGCAGGTGGCCATCGCCAAGACCGGCGTGCTCGACCGCTTCGAATCCGGTCGTACGCAGGAACTGGTCTGATTGTCCGATGCAAGCAAATCCCGCATCACATCAAGGTGGTGCGGGATTTTCTTGTGATGGCGCATCGCATGACAACGGCATACGAAACAACAGCATGACAATCAGAAGAAAGAACGACGAATGACCACTGACGTTCAGAACACAACAGCGGCCGGCGTGACCGCACATGATTGGGGATGGAGACACGCCTCACGTAAGGATTTCGCGCTACGACACGTCGACTTCGACATCAAACCGGGGGAGCGGGTACTGTTGCTTGGCGCTTCCGGCGCAGGCAAATCAACCCTGATGTCCGGTTTGGCCGGCGTGCTCGGTGGAGATGACGAAGGCGAGCAGGAAGGCGAGCTGCTCATCGACGGCGTCGACGCCAGACAAGCGCGCGGACGTTGCGGGCTGGTGCTTCAGGACCCGGACTCGCAGACGATTCTCGAACGTGCCGGAGACGACACCGCATTCGGCTGTGAGAACCTGAACCTGCCGAAAGATGAAATCTGGAACCGGGCACGAGCCGCCCTTGACATCGTCGGGCTCGACTACATGGCGTTCGACCGCTCCACACGAGGACTTTCCGGCGGGCAACGTCAGCGCCTCGCCTTGGCGGGCGTGCTGGCCATGCACCCTGGCCTGCTGCTGCTTGACGAACCGACCGCCAACCTTGACCCGGACGGTGTCAAGGAAGTGCACGACGCTGTCCGCCACGTCCTCGAACAAACCCATGAGACGCTGGTTGTGGTGGAACATCATATCGACGTGTGGCTCGACCTGGTCGACCGCGTCATCGTGCTGGGCAAGCCCGAAGTCGATTCGAACGTCGGCGGCGTAATCGCCGACGGCACTCCAGACGAAGTGTTCGGCCACATGGGTCAGGTGCTTGCCGACGGCGGTGCGTGGGTGCCGGGCCGCACCATCGAAAGCCACGCGCCCAAACCGGAACAAATCCGGCAACCGCAGGACGTCGTGCTTTACACGCGGGATCTGAGCTTCGGCTATGATTTCCCGCTCGGCGAGCATATCGACCTCGAATTCCATTCCGGTGAGGTGACCGCGTTGACCGGCAGAAACGGCGTGGGCAAATCCACATTCGGACTCACTCTCGCAGGACTGCTCAAACCGATAGCAGGACGTGTATGCATGGCGGACGATCTGGTACCTCCCCATCGCGAAAACAATGTGATCACATGGAAAAGCCGCGACTTGCTGGGACGTATCGGCATGGTGTTCCAAGAGCCGGAACACCAGTTCGCCGCATCCACCGTGCGAGACGAGGTAGCCATCGGCCCCAAATCCATGGGCAAAACCGACGAGGAGGCGTATTCCATCGCCGACAGGCTGTTGGAACGCCTGAATCTTTCCCGCTTCGCCAAAGCGAATCCATTCACCCTATCGGGCGGTGAGAAAAGAAGACTGTCCGTGGCGTCCATGCTGGCTGCCGCGCCAAAAGTGCTGGTCATGGACGAGCCGACATTCGGACAGGATTTCACCACGTGGACCAGCATGGTCCAATTGATCGCCGGTGCGCGCGACCAAGGTTGCGCGGTCATCATGATTACGCACGATGAGCCGCTCATCGAAGCGCTGGGCGCACGCCGTATTTTGGTCAGAGAGGGGGAGTGACATGCTCGAAACCAACAAAAACAGTGGGCGCGACGGCAATGAAAAGCTCGAAACCATTACCGTGGTGCCACACAAGGAACGTCGTAACGAAACGAAGCCGGCGTCACCGTCATGGTTCGTGGCGAAAATCAACCCGGTAAGCCGTTTCATCGGTGCGTTGATCCTGTGCATTCCGATGTTCTTCACCCTCGATGTCGTTTCGGCATCCGTGGCGTTTGGTTTGGAAATGCTATTGTTATGGATCGGCGGAGTGGCTCCCTGGACGGTCTTGCGCAAGACATGGCCGGTATGGATAGCGGCCACAGGCAGCTTCGTTTCCGTGGCGTTGTACGGCAAGACATCCGGCACGGTGCTGGCCAATCTGGGCGGCATCATCGTCATCTCCCAAGGATCGCTCTATCTGGCGTTGGCCACATTCCTACGTGTCGCCGCAATCGCCGTGCCGGGTGTGATTCTGGCTTTGGGACTCGACCCGACCGATCTGGCCGACGGACTCGTGCAGATTCTGCGCCTGCCGCAACGTTTCGTATACGGCGGCCTTGCCGGCATGCGCATGTTCACGCTGCTGCAGGACGATTGGCGTGCACTCGGCCAGTCACGCCGCTCGCGTGGCCTCGGCGACGGCAGCACCATCAAACGCGTCTTCTCGCAAGCATTCAGCCTGCTCGTCGTATCCATCCGACGTGGAACGAAACTCGCCACCGCCATGGAAGCGCGCGGATTCGGATCCGACGCGCCACGAAGCCAAGCGCGTGAATCGAAACTGCATGCGGTCGACTGGCTGTTCTACGCCATCTGCATCGCGGTGCCGGCAATCGCGTTGGCCACCGCATACTACACCGGCTACTGGCATTGGGCGTTCAGCAACGTGTCCAACTAATGGATGATGATTCCCCAATCGGCAGCTAAATGAAAAAGCTCTCTGTCATACGTTCCAATCGGAATCGTATGACAGAGAGCTTTATCCTATTTCGGCAAGCCTTACACGGCTTCTTACTTGGCGAGCTTATCCAGCAGCAACGCTTCGGTGATGACGTTGTTCTTCAACGCCGGCAGACTGATGGACTCGTTCGGGCTATGCGCGTTGGCCTTCGGATCCTCCGGACCGGTGACCAGCACCTGCGCCTTCGGGAAGATGCGCTGCAATTCCGGAATGAACGGGATGGAGCCACCCTCGCCCTTGTTGACCGGAGCCACACCGAACGCTTCCTCCATGGCGTCCATGGCGTCCTTGGTGGCCTCAGCGTTCGGATCCATGGCCCAGCCCATGCCGTTGTCGAGCTTGTCGACCCACACTTCGGCACCGAACGGCGCATGCTCCACCATGAACTTGGCCAACGCCTCCTGGGCCTCTTCCGGGCGCTGGTTCGGCGCGGTGCGCAAGCTCAGACGGAACGTGGTTTCAGGAGAGATGACGTTGAAGGATCCTTCCACCGGATGCGCGTCGAACCCGATGACGGTGACGCTGGGCTTCGTCCACAGACGCGCGGCGAGCGAACCGGTGCCGGCAAGACGATACGATTCGACGATGCCCGCGTCGGCACGCACAGTCGCCTCGTCCATATCACGCTGCAGGCCGCCAACCGGTTCCTCGGACGCAACGCCCGGCACGGCCAAATCGCCATTGGCGTCGTACATGGAGGAAATCAACATCGCAGCCAGCGTGTTCGCGTCAAGAATCGGGCCGCCATACTGGCCGGAATGCACCGGATGTTCCAACGCCTTGACATGCACATCAATATCGGTGTTGCCACGCAGCGACGTGGTCAGCGACGGAATCTCAGCGGACCAGTTGCCCGAATCGGCCACAATGATCACATCGGAAGCGAACTCGTCCCGGTGCTCTTCGATGAACGGAATGAAGCTCGGAGAACCCATCTCCTCCTCACCTTCGATGAACACCTTGATGTTCACCTTCAGATCGTCTTCAAGCGCTTTCAGCGCACCGGAATGAATGGCGATTCCACCGCCGTCGTCCGCGGCTCCGCGGCCGTACAGACGCGTGTCGATTTCAGTGCCGACGAACGGGTCGGTGTTCCATACGCTCGGATCCGGCACCGGCTGCACGTCATGGTGCGCGTACAGCAGCACCGTCGGCGCATCCTCGCTGACGTTTTTGGAACCGATGACCTCCCAAGCGCCCGGCGTGCCGTCAGGGTTGTGCGACTGCACCACCTTCGTATCGACGCCGACCTCGCGCAGCAGGTCCGCCACGAATTGCGCGGAACGCTTCATATGATCGGCGGTGATGCCTTTCGCGGAAATCGACTGCAAGGCGATCTTCTGGTTCAACACGTCGACGATGCGGTTGAAATCCGACTCGACGCGCGTGCGGATCTCTTCGGCTCCTAAAGCTGTCATAATCCTTGATGCTCCCTATATATGCGTGTGTATTACGCGGATTGAATATCGTGTGACGAATGTCCATTGTATCTGTTCTTTGCAGACCGTCCGACCGCAGCTTGAATCGCAGCTTGAACCGCAACGCAGACGGCACCGCGGGCGGCATCGAGCGTCGATACGTCACCTTACGCTCTATAGGCATGAGTTTGTTTACCAAGAAGGAAGAACCGGCGCAGGAGAACGTCGAGAGCAAGGCTGCACAGCCGACCTCCGGCAAGGGCCGTCCAACCCCGAAGCGCAAGGACGCCCAGGCGCAGAATCTCCGTCCGCTGGTCCCCAAGGATCGCGAGGCAAGCCGTAAAGCCGCCAAGGCTCGTATGCGTGAGCGTGAGAACGCCGAGTACGATGCCATGCAGAGAGGCGACATCAACCACATGCCGAAGTCGGAACGTCTGCCGTGGCGCATCTACATCCGTGACTACGTCGATGCCCGCTTCAATCTGGGCGAGTTCTTCATCCCGGTCGCGTTCATAATCCTGATCGGATCCATGGTCGTCACCTACAAGTGGCCTGCATTGGCGTTGCCGCTCATGCTGATCATGTATGTCTACTTGTTCGCCGTGATTATCGACGTGGCGGTCATGTGGCACAAGCTCAAGAAGAAGCTCATCGAGAAATTCGGTGAGCAGTCCGTGGCCAAGGGCATGCGTTCCGGTTCCTATGCGTGGAGCCGTGCCCTCCAGATTCGCCGTTGGAGGCTTCCGAAGCCTCGTTACCCGAAGCGTGGACACTGGCCGGAGTGATCGGTATCGAGAACCGCCGGTGATTTTTCAAGCCGTCAGCGAACAACTGACGGCTTTTCCATTACCATGGAAAACGATTGCTCGCATCGAACAAAAGCTCACTTCACGTGCGTGCAAACGAATCAATGAGGAACGAATTGGGATTCAATATGGTTCAACAGCATTTCGACATCGCTATCATCGGAGCCGGCCCCGGCGGTTACTCTACGGCACTGCGTGCCGCGGAACTCGGCAAATCGGTGGCGTTGATCGAACGTGACGGTACGCTCGGTGGCACATGCCTCAACCGCGGATGCATCCCATCGAAGGCATTGTTGACTGCCGTGCATAGCGTCGAAACCATCCATAACGCCGAACGCATGGGCATCAACGCCACGCTGCAGAGCATCGATTTCGGCAGATTACGTGATTTCCGCGTCTCCACCGTGGAAACGATGACGAAAGGGCTGACGGGCCTGCTGGCGCATCGCGGCGTCACCGTATTCCGCGGTTGCGCGGCATTGCAGAACGCGCATACAGTACGTGTCACGCCGGCTGAGGGGGAGACGCAGGTATCGCGGTCCGTGGAAGCCGGCGTGTTCGAACCGGTTGAAACGGAACTTGCGATTGATGCCGACGACGTCGTGTTGGCAACCGGATCGCGTCCGCTTGCGTTGCCTGGAAATCCGTTCGCCGGCGCGCTGATCGATTCCACCCAGGCGTTGGAGCTGAATACCTTGCCCTCCAGCGCGGTGATTATCGGTGCGGGTGCGGTGGCATTGGAATTCGCGTCGCTGTGGAATGCCGCCGGTTGCGAAGTGACACTGCTGATTCGTAAGGACCGCGTGCTGTCCACATGGGAACGCCGTGCTTCGATGACGCTGACACGTGAGCTGAAACGCAGGGGAGTGAACGTGATCGCACGCACCGCGGTGGACCGTGTCGACACTGGCGCGAACCTAGGGGCCACTGTGCACTATCGGCAGGGCGATTCCGATGAGGACCGCACCGCTTACGGCGAAGTGGTGCTTGCCGCCATCGGACGTGTGCCCAATACCGACGCCGACTGGTTCCGCTCCAGCGGCCTGAAGCTCGACGAACGAGGATACGTGACCGTCGACGGATACGGACGGACGAACCTTGATGGCGTGTGGGCGCTGGGAGACATCACTCCAGGTCATGCGCTGGCCCACCGCGCCTTTGAACAAGGCATCACCATCGCTGAGAAAATCGCCGGAGCCGATCCAAAACCCGTGCTTGACGACACCGTGCCACAGGTGGTGTTCTCTTTCCCCGAAGCAGCAAGCGTCGGATTGACGCTCGACCAGGCAAAAGCGCGCGAAGACGTGGTCGAGCCGAAGGAGACGGCATACCCGATGCTGTCCAACGCGCGCATGCTGATGAGCGGGGAAGGCGGATCGATGACCGTCGTCAGCGGTGCGTTTGCGAACAATCCTGATATGCAGGTGGTGTTGGGCGTGCACATCGTCAGCCCAATCGCCAGTGATTTGATAGCGGAAGCCGAACAGTTGGTCGGCAACCGTGTCCCGCTTGCCGATGCGGCACGGCTCATCCACCCGCATCCCACGTTCAGCGAGACGCTCGGTGAGGCGTTGCTGAAAGCGGACGGACGCCCGCTGCATACGAGATAGGCGGAGTAGAATAGCGCAGTCGCACCATAAATGGCATGGTTCCTGATAAACTATCGTCCCAGTGTGTGTAACCGAACCGTCAAGCGAGGAAGTCGATGGCAGATAAAGCAGAGAAAAAGAAGCAGAAGAAGCAAGGCACCATCAGCCAGATCATCCAGATCTTCAAATACACCCAAGCTGAGGATAAGGCGCTTCCGTGGCTGTGCGGTGGCGTGTTCGTGGCACCGATTGTCGTGTTCGTCGTACTGGGCGTCATATTCAAGTGGCATGTGTTCAGCTGGATCCTGTTCATGATTCTTGCCGTCATGCTGGGCGTGCTGTTCGCCACCATGATGCTCACCAAGCGTGCCGACAAGGTCGGCTACGCCAAGATCGAAGGTCGTCCCGGTGCCGCAGTAAGCGTGCTCGGCAACATCAGCAAGGCCGGCTTCAACTTCCCCCAGGAACCGGTGTGGATTGACCCGAAGACCAAGGACGCCATCTGGCGCGGTACCGGTTACAACGGCATCTATCTGCTGGGCGAAGGCGATTACAATCGCGTCAAGCGAGCCATGGATCGTCAGGAGCAGCGCATCAAGGGCGTGACCGCCGGCTCCGAAATCCCGGTCTACCGTATGTACGTCGGCACCGGCGCAAACCAGACCCGCCTCAAGGACGTGCGCAAGACGCTGCTCAAGTTCAAGAGCTACCAGCCGACCCATCACAAGAACAAGCTGATGGCCGCCATCCATCCGAGGACTCGTTTCGTGCTCACCAAGACCGAGCTCACGGTGCTCAACGAGCGTCTGCGCACTCTGCAGCTGAAGAACGGCATGAGCGTGCCGAAGGGCGTCGACCCGATGCATCCGCAGCGCGTCAGCCGTCGCGCCATGCGCGGCCGCTGACGGTCATAGCACCCGCATGATGTCACGGAAGGTTCCGATCGTATTCATACGATCGGGACCTTTTTCATGCTGCCTGTCCATTAAATGAACGCTTCTGAAGGGGCGGACGTGGCTGTTCGTAACAATCGAATCGTGATTTTCCGCGAAATCACACCTCGAATATGTCATTACGAAACATTCTCGTAACCCAAATGGCGAGTGAGCGAAACTCGCGACCATAGACTAATAGCCTGTAAGTAACTTATTCGAAAGGAGCGGTCCCGTGACTGCACTTGAAACCAAGGCTGATGCTGAGGCCCTTATCAACAAGGAAGGCATTGAGTATGTCTCCGTTCGCTTCACCGATCTGATCGGTGTTCAGCAGCACTTCACCGTGCCGGCAAGCGAATTCCTGAAGGACGCCTTCACCGACGGCATGCCGTTCGATGGCTCCTCCGTGGAAGGCTTCCAGGCCATCAACGAGTCCGATATGAAGCTGGTGCCGGACGTTTCCACCGCATTCATCGATCCGTTCCGCAAGCACAAGACCCTCGACGTGGCATTCTCCATCGTCGACCCGCTGACCGACGAGCCGTACTCCCGCGACCCGCGTCAGGTTGCCGGCAAGGCCGAGGCTTACCTGAAGTCCACCGGCATCGCCGATACCGCTTCCTTCGCTCCGGAAGCCGAGTTCTTCATCTTCGACAAGGTACGTTTCGAGAACAGCATGCAGCGCTCCTTCTACGAGGTGGACTCCATCGAGGCTCCGTGGAACTCCGGCATTGACACCGAAGATGACGGCACCCCGAACATCGCCTTCAAGAACCGCGTCAAGAAGGGCTACTTCCCGGTTCCGCCGATTGACCACACCCAGGACCTGCGCGACGACATGGTCGCCAACCTGCAGAAGGTCGGCCTGATTCTCGAGCGTTCCCACCACGAGGTGGCAGGCGCTGGCCAGCAGGAGATCAACTACCGCTTCAACTCCCTGCAGCACGCAGGCGATGACCTGATGAAGTACAAGTACGTCGTCCACGAGACCGCTGCCCTCGCTGGCAAGGCCGCCACCTTCATGCCGAAGCCGATCGCAGGCGACAACGGTACCGGCATGCACTGCCACCAGTCCCTGTGGAAGGACGGCAAGCCGCTGTTCTACGATGAGAAGAACTACGGCGGTCTGTCCGACCTCGCCCGCTGGTACATCGGCGGCCTGATCAAGCACTCTTCCTCTGTGCTCGCCTTCACCAACCCGTCTCTGAACTCCTACCACCGTCTGGTCCCGGGCTTCGAGGCTCCGGTCAACCTGGTGTACTCCGCTCGTAACCGCTCCGCCGCCATCCGTATTCCGCTGGCCGGCACCTCCCCGGCTGCGAAGCGTATCGAGTTCCGCGCTCCGGATCCGTCCTGCAACCCGTTCCTCGCCTTCTCCGCACAGCTGATGGCAGGCCTGGACGGCATCCTGAACCACATCGAACCTCCGGCACCGGTCGACAAGGACCTGTACGAGCTGCCGCCGGAAGAGCACGCTGGCATCAAGCAGGTTCCGAGCTCCCTGGCTGAGGCCATGGACGCCCTTGAGGAAGATCACGACTTCCTCACCGCAGGCGACGTCTTCACCGACGACCTGATTGACACCTGGATCAGCATCAAGCGCGGCGAGATCGACCAGGCTCGTCTGGCCCCGACCCCGCTGGAGTACGAGCTGTACTTCCACATCTGATAGTCGGAACCCCTGAGCCCTACTGCCGACTACGTTTCAGGGTTCAGTATAGGTACTAGGTGTACTTAAGGTGTACTTACGTCCGGAAAAGACACGACCCCCGCACGACTCGAAGGAGCCATGCGGGGGCCGTGTCGTATCCGTCGGGCCCGTCTATTGGGGCCGTTCGGGCAGGGATGAGATCCAGTCGTCGAGGTCACGCCGGCGGATGCGTTTGGTCGACGAATGGGCGTAGCAGGCGATGAGCTCGCCTTGGCGTATGGCCTGGCGGACGATCTTCTCGTCCCCAGTCCGGTCAGGGCGGCCGCTTCGGACACGCCCAATAGCGGGCGGTGCTCGATGGGCACGTAGGGTTTCTCCTTGGGGCCGGCCGTGGATGGTTTCCTCGAATCTGTCATGCCATGTGGCTATGCGTCGCGGGACCGGGCGCCATCGACGGGAAAGTCTTCTGGAACGCATGGAGGCCGGCATGGACGACGGCATCGAAAGAAAACCAACCAGACCGTATATCTCTTCCAACCCGGGCTTCTACCGCGAGGCCGGTCCCGTCGACTGGCTTCGCACGCAGGAGGGCGTTTGGCTCCGTTCCACGTTCCCGTTCAATTCATGCTGGACGCTGGACGTCTCGCGTATGGGGCCGCGCTGGCCGTGCCGCCGGTCCTGTCGCGGCTGGCGATGCTGGAACGCTACTACCGGGACCGTTCGGTCGGATTGCCGGCGCGTTGGACGCCCGCGGAGGCGCATGACAACGCGGTGGCGAACCTGCCCGCCACGGTCCGCGCCGTCGCCGCGTCGCTGCTGGTCGACAGGCTCACCGTGATCGACCGCGACGGCGGCGTCCTGTACGACGGCGCCGATCCGGACATGTTCGCCGGACAATGGGAGCGCGGATTCCACAGGCCGTTGTCCGCCGTGGAGACGGCCGACGCGCGCATGCGGCTCGCCAGGATCGGATCGTTGCGAAGCGTGCCGGGCGTCGGCACCGCATTGTCCGACCCGGTGGTGGCGTCCATCCGCCGGAGCCTCGACGACTTGGCCTAGAACCCGCCACTGGCGGCACACGTCCGCGAACGCCGCCAACCGCTCGCGTTCGCAGAGCGCCGCGAATGTGGTCGGCATGATGGCCTTCGACCGCCTCTCGGCGCGTGCGCGTTCGGCGTCCAAGCCGTGCGGCCGTTCCGGCATCGCCGTGCCGTCGCATGCGGCCGACATCACATCCATGGCCCAGTCGTAGAGCGTGGCGGACGGCGACAGGGACGTGACGCGGGGAAGCGTGGCCATGGCGTCGGCCATGCCCCGCCAGTTGAGCGTTTCGGCGGCTTGGGCGAACGCGTACCGCGTCTGCCGGTGGAGGAGATGGTCCGGCGCGTCGGAGTCGGGTTTGTACGCCTCGAACAGGCGTTGGAACGCGCCGTCGTCCACGGCCGTCGCGGCGAACCGGCGCGCGGGCGTGGCGTCCGGGCCGAGCCGGTGGGCCAGTGTCAGTCCCGCGGGTACGGGGTGGACCTCGGCGGCGGTCAGGTGCTTGCAGAGCAGTCGCGGCGTCTGTATGCCGTAGGAGGCGCCGTGGTAGTCGATGCTGACGATGATGCCGACGCCATGGCGGTCCGCCATCGCGCGGCCGAACATTGCGAAGTCTCCCATGCCGTCCACTCTAGCGTTGTTTCGGTCTTTTCTCCCATGCGTTCGCCCGTGATGCCGTCATGCCTTGTCGTCCGCGGGGCCGGTGCCGGATGCCATGTGGCCTCGGGCGTGGGGCGTCGCCTTTGGCGATGTGTTCTCGCGTGTTTTTTGCGGTATGCCCTTGCTGTTTCGCCGATTTGCGGGGACATACCTTATATGGTATATTTGCGGGTGTGTGGAAAGTTGAATTGGAACCCATAGCCGATTGGCTGAACACGCTCGACCATAAATCGCGGGTGCAGATACTCGCCGCCGTGTCATTGTTGGAGGAGCAGGGGCCTGACCTCAAACGTCCGATAGTCGGCAAGATAAAAGGGTCGAGCCTCATCCCCTCGATGAAGGAGCTCAGGCCCGGATCTTCCGGTAGAAGCGAGATACGCATACTGTTCGTGTTCGATCCGAAGCGGAAGGCGATCATGTTGGTGGGCGGAGACAAGCAGCGGAAATGGGACAAATGGTATCGGAAGGCCATACCTGAAGCCGAACGGCGCTATCTCGTATGGCTGGAGGAGCGGTACGGAAAGGAGACGGACCGATGAGCTACACACCGGAGCGGTTCATGGCCGACAGCGGCATCACCCGCGACGAGGTCGAGGCCGAGAAACGGCGCATGTTGGAGGAGATCCGGCTCTACGAGCTCAAGGAGGCCCGCAAGGCCGAACACGTCACCCAGAAGCGATTGGCGCAGGCCCTGGGGGTCAGCCAGAAGAGGATAAGCGTCATCGAGTCGGGCGACGTGGACCATATCAAGGTGGACACGCTGAAACGCTATCTCGAAGGCATCGGCGGAACATTGCACGTCACCGCCTCCCTGCCCGGAGGCAAGGAGCTGCGGCTCGTCTGAGACCCGCATCCGGCGTCATCCCCGGTTGGTCGGCGCGCGACGGAAGATCATGAAAGTCCCCATGCCATTCCGCGCCCATGGCCCACGGCCTTGCCGAATAGGCCGCGGGTCTTTTCGCGCCTAGCCCTCGATGGCCCTCTCCACGCCGTCGGTGGCGGCGACGAGCCGGTCGAGCTCGACGTGCGTGTAGATCTCGTTCGTCGTGCTGACCCTGCTGTGGCCCATGATGGCGGTGCGGGTCACGTCGTCCAGTCCGAGCCGGTTCAGGATGGTCGCGGTGGTGTGGCGGGCGGAGTGGGGCACGTACTCGTGGCCCAGGCCGACGCGGTCCAGGGCCCGGTACCAGCGCCTGCGTTCCACGCAGCCGGTCAGGGGCAGTCCCCGGTCGTCGTGGAACACGAGCCCGTCGCCGTTCACGCCGTGGCGTTCGATGTAGGCGAGCAGCTGGTCGGCGAGGGCCTCGGGCAATGGTATGGCGCGGCGGCCCTTCTCGGTCTTGGGGCGCGTGCGGTACATGCCGTTGCCGAGCGGCGTGCATTCGACGCCCTTGGGCAGTCCCTCGACCTCGCGTTTCGTCAAGTGCTGGGCCTGCCATTCGACCAGGATGATGAGCCGGTCGCCGTCGCGCCTGAGTTCGTCTTCGGTCAGGCCCAGCCGTTCGCCCTGGCGCATGCCGGTCATGAAGGCCAGCATCCACATGAGCCGCCAGGTGTCGTCGGTCTCCGCGGCGATGAGGTCGGCGGCCTGTTCGGGCGTCAGGGCGGCGCGTTCCTTCAACGCCACGCGGGGCGCGGTGCCCTTGACGGCGGGGTTGCGTTCGATGACGCCCTCCAATACGGCGTCCTCCAGAGCCTTGTGCAGGGTGCGCCACGCGCTGCCCGCGGTGCCGGAGCTTTTGCCCTGCTCGTCCATGACGTAGCGTTCCATGCGGCGGAAGTGCGCGGGCTTGAGCTCGTCGAGCCTGACGGCGCCGATGGAGGGGACGATGTTGTTCGCGATGACGGACGCGTACGTGCCCCAGGTGCGGGGCTTGAGGCGCGGCTTGCACACGTCCGTCAGCCAGTGGTCCATCCATTCGGCCACGGTGGGCGGCCTGACGTAGCCGACGCGGTGGGTGCGGTCGAACTCGGCCAGCTTCTCCTTGAGTCGCGCCTCGGCCTGCGAGCGTGTGCGTCCGAAGCCGGACACACGGTGGTCCTTGCCCGTCAGCGGGTCGGTCACCGTCGAGTACGCCCTGTAGCCCTTCGGCGTGGCCGATATGCCGCCGGTGCCGCGTGGCCGGCGCCCGCGCGTCTTGGCCGACACCCTCCCTTCCAGCTTCGCGGCGATTGACTTCAGGTCGTCGTCCATGAGTATCAGCGGTTCCATGGCGCCGGTCGAGTCGACCAACGTCAGCGTGTATCTCGGCATGTGTTCCGTTTCGTCCATGCCGTTTCGCTATGCGGCCATCCGCCAGGTGTACTTATTGGTGTACTTACGTCTGCCGGAGATAGCCGGATATAGCAGGAAAACGGCTTCCGGTTTCATCCTCGAAACGAGCCGATTTCGTTGGAAAATAGCCAAAAACGGCGGTTTTCCAACGAAGTGCGTTGGAGGTCGGGGCTACTTCCCGATCTGTTCGGACAGGTGGCGCATTTCGTCTTCCATCTTGCAAAGGACCACTCGTTCGCGGATGGCAACAAGCGCACCGCGATGTCGGTATCCCTCGCCCTCCTGGACAAGGAGGGAATCAATCTGGCCATCGACGATGACGCGGATCCTGCGGAGAACACGTTGTACAAACTGATTTCCGCACTGGTCACCGAAATTATCACGGAGGAGACATTCGTCTCGGAGTTCAGGAACGCGGGACGTGTTTCCGGACTCCGAGAGTAACTAGCGTACGTCATCCGGTTCCGACCACCGTGCCGCCGCGGCACGGTGGTCGGCCGCATCGCCCTTGAGTCCTACTGCCGACTACGTTTTTATTTCGACAGAATAGCTTAGGCCACTTATAGGTCACTTATGCGGTGGCTTTGAACGTATGACTCCCATACGAACCGTCACGGTTCGTGTGGGAGTCATACGTTATCTCGCGGCGTTTATTCGGGATTCTCCGGTAAAGCTTTAAGCTAGTCGTTTAGTTCGAGGCGTGCGGCATGGACATGCAAGTATCTTTGTGCGTCGTACGGTCACATTGTGTCGGGTGGTTCCATGATGCGTCGGCGATGCTCCTATACTCGGCCGTATGTTGTTCCAAGCTGGGTCATTGCTGCTCGTCATCATCAGCGTCTATCTACTTAAGCGCATCCATATCTTCTCTGACAAATCCTACAAAGTGGTGCAGGGGCTGGTGTTCAACCTCACCCTGCCATGCGCCATCATCATGAGTTTCGCTACGAATAAGCATCCGATGAACCTGTTGTGGCTGGTCGTGTTCGGCTTGTTCGCCTGCCTTATTCCGCTGTTCGTCGTGTATTTCGGCTCACGTGGCGACGAGCCACGCTACCGTGCCTATCAAATGCTCAACGCGTCGGGATTGAATATCGGCGCGTTTTGTCTGCCGGTGGTGCAGACCTTCATGGGACCGAGCGCAGGTCTGCCGGTCATTATGCTCGATATAGGCAACGCCATCATCGCCACTGCCGCATCCCTGACCATTACCCGCTCGCTGCTGCACTTGGGAAGCCCCACCAAAAACCTGCCATTGAGCCTGAAGATCAAGAATATCGCGCACGATTTCTACTCGTCCATTTCGTTCGACTGCTATATGCTCATGCTGGTGATCATGTTCGCCGGATGGAGTGTGCCGCATTGGATCGTCACGCTCATCACTCCGTTCGCCAACGCCAACGCTTTCGCAGCAATGGCCATGATCGGCCTGATGATGGAGATCCCTGACAGTCATAAGGATCGTTCGGAACTAGGCAAAGTTATCGCATGGCGATTCCTGTTCAGCATCATCATCGCATTGTCCGCATGGTTCCTGTTGCCGTTGGATGAACGTGTCCGAGAAATCATGGTACTGGCCGCATTCGCACCGGTAACGATTTTCTCCACAAAATTCACTGATTCGCTGACCGGTAACGCCAAACTCGCAGGCTTCTCGTTGACCGTCACGGCCGTTATCGGGCTGACGTTCATGACGATTCTGCACGCTGTTCTGCCGGTGGTCTGACGTTTGCCGATTCCTATGCGTTATGCGCTGCAATGACGCGTTCGATTTCGGTCAGATTAGACGCGAAATAGATACCATGCTGACGTTCTGCGGTGGAGAAGCCCGCATCGATCATGTGCTGTAGGAATGCCTTCATATCATCATAAAAGCCGTTGAGATTATAGAAGATGCAGGGTTGGGTCAGTTGGTCAAGACAAATTTTCGACACCACCTCACTGATTTCCTCCAACGTTCCCGTGCCGCCAGGGAAAGCGATGAACACGTCGCCAAGCTCAATCATGCGGGTCCGGCGTTCCACGATATTCGGCACGACAACCAGTTGGGTTAGGTTATGGTGTGCAACGCCTCTGTCCACAAACATCTGCGCCTCGATACCGGTCACGTCGCCGTCATGGGCGAGTACGGTGTCGGCGATCACGGCCATCAATCCTTCATCGGAGCCGCCATACACCAGCCTGTTGCCATTGTCCGCAATCCATATGCCCAATTCCTCAACGGCTTTCTTGTATATGGGATCGTTTCCCTCATGCGCACCGAGATACACGGTGATATTCATAACCATCCTTCTTTGCCGACGAATATGCTGGCGCCACAAACCAAAGTCAAAACCACGCTTTAACGCATCACCAAGCCCCCGTCGACGTGCAGTGTCTGGCCAGTGATGAATGATGCGTCATCGCTGGCCAGCATAGCCACGGCTCCGGCGATATCATCGGCGGTGGCGAGTCTGCCCAACGGGGTGGATGCGATGATACGCTCGCGTACATCCTCGGTGGTGGCACGGCTCGATTCGGTGCCAACGGTGAGCCCGGCCGCGATGGCGTTCACGGTCACGCCCCATGCCCCAGCCTCCTGCGCCAATGATCTGGTGAAACCTACCAACGCACCTTTCGCAGCGGTGTAGTCATGATACGGCACAATCGGGGAGTCGACGAGGTTACTAGAGATGTTGATAACGCGTCCTCCGGTCTGACGCCTCATCTGCGGCAGCGCTGCTTCGCAGGTGTTGTATGCGCCTTTGAGGCATCCTTCTAGCTGTGCCGCGTAATCGGACCATCCGATGGTACCGAAGGTCTTGCGATTGCGTGGGTCGAACGAATAACGGGCGAATGCGTTATTGACGAGAATGTCCAATCCGCCGAACGTTGCGACCACCGTGGATACCATGTCGTGCACCTGTCCGGCGTCGGTGACATCGGCCTTGCAGGTGATCACACGACCGGCCGCCTCACAATCGTCCATAATGCGTTGCGCACACCGCTTCGCACGCTCGTCATCGCTGACGTAGTTAATAGCCACGCATGCGCCGGCGCGAACCAGACGTAACGCGATCGCCGCGCCGATGCCGCGGCTCGCGCCAGTCACCAATGCGACACGTCCCTTCAACGGCAGAGAATCGGACTGCTGCATGGAAATTCCTTTCGTTTTTGGGTATACGTATTTCGTGGGATTGCTTGAATGTGATTATTCGACATCCATATCGAAACCATCACAGTACATATCGGTGTTACGTTCGATATCGACGGCATGCACCAGATCAAGCAGATTGAAGCCGCCGTCGTGATGCCAGCCGGATTTCGCGCGATTCATCTCGCCTACCGGGCAGATGCGGTCGATGCCGGTCTCGCCGACGCGTTGCGCCACGTCGAACAGCCGGTCCGGAGCGAGCGCCACACCGCAGGTCTGCAACCATTGCGCGTAAGGGCGCAGCGTGGGCAGCGCGTCCTCGACATGGTCCACCGCCACGATGTTGACGGTGCGGTTCAGTGGTGTGGACAGCGAGTCGGCCATGCCGATGGACGGATAGTACAGCACCGTCCAGTCGGTGCCCGAACGCGACTGCACCACGAACGGGTCGTCGGACGGCGCATCATCCGCGTTGCCGGCCGCGGCGGCCATCGGGCCGGCGCCCAGCATCAGCGCTTTCATCTGCGCGGTGGAACGCAACCGCTGAATCGCCATGGACTCCTCTTCGGACGGTGTGGAACGGGGATATTTGCGCTGCTGCCCGTCCAATTCGCTGGCAAGCAGTTCGGCGACCTGCGCCGGAGACATCGCGCCGCCACGTTCCACGAACATGGTTTGCGGCGCCAGACAGCTTTGCTGGTCGTATGTGGCCACGTCGATCGCCATACGATGCACGGTGCCGGCATACAGGTCGGCGCGAAGCGCCTCGCGGCCGATCAGCGAGAAGCCGATTTTCGCGCCGTAGCTGAGGAAAGGCTTTCCGGCACGTACGCGCGGGCGAATCGCCTCGGTGGTGTGCGACGAACCGTACGCGACCACCGCATCCGCCTCGCCAATCGCGGCATCCTCCAAATCCACGGTGCCGCCACGCCAAGGCACAATCGCCAAAGCGTCCGCCATATCGGGGTCGACGCTTGCCAGGGAACGGGCGAACAGCACCGGCATCAGCGGCTCGTCGAACGACGATTTGCCGAGAATCGCGCTTTTCGTCAGCAGACCCATCGTCATGCTCCACACGGGAATGCCCGGCACATTGCTGGAAAACACGTGGAACGACAATTCCGGACCGTACAGCCGCGTGTATCCGCCCGAACGGTTCGGGCGATACTCGTCAAGCATCTGCGGGCAATTCAACTCGTCATCCACGAAACGCAGCAGCTCACGCCGACGGAACATGCGCATGTACCGCTTCAATTCGATACGCACCATGGACGCGTCATAGCCGGTGACCGCGGGAATGAGCCGCTCCGCAAGCCGACGTTCCGGATATTCCGGATCCGTCCACAATTCTACGGCGCGCGCGATCACGTCGACGATCCCGTCCGTGGAATACCGCGCCAGTTTCTCGGCGCGATGCCGCCGCACCGACGCCGCCAGCGCATGCACGGCATCGGCGTCGAGACGGGGGAAACACAACGTCGCCGTGCCGCCATCGGACGCCGTGACGTTGCGTGTGTCGAAATCATGGAACTCGAAATCCCGCGGCGCGTGGAAAATGTCGACGTCGCTCATGCGTTGGCCGCCATCACCTCGTCGACGGTGATCGAACAGCCACGCGCCTCGGCGCCTTTCGCACGACCGTTCAGCACATAGCCATGTTCGGTGCGCACACCCAGATCCTCCGTCAGAATAGCCAGGCACGAATTCCAATTCGCCAGATCGTAATGCGCGATCACACCCTGCTCGCCATCGGCGACCGGCGTAAGCGAAGCCGGATCGAGGAACACCGAACGCACCCACGACGGCGTGGCTTTGAGATAATTCGACGAACCATCCGTGTAATAGGACAGGATGTTCTGATCGTAGATCTGCGAACTCAACTCCGTCATGCCATACATGTTCACGCAATGCGAGCGCTTCACGCCGAACACTCGTTCGAACGCCGCATACAGGTCGTCGACCGTCATGTCGGTGCGCGTGCTTTTGAAACCGCCCGTATCGAACACGCGGGAATCGGCGGCCAGAGCGTAGGTCTTGCCCTGCTTGTCCAGATAATCCAGCAGATACAGGTAGGCGGAGGAGGCGCCCATAAGCATCACCGGTTCGCCGTCGGTCGCGGCCTCGTCGAGGAAGCGCTCGACACCTGTGAAATCAAGGCCATCCTCATGGAAGAAGAAGCCGCTGCCTTCGGCGCCGCACTGCTCCACGGCGCGGGTCAGATATCGGGACAGCGACGAATGCTCGTTCATGTCCCATGCGGGGGAGAGGACTGCGATGCGGATGCGCTCGCGGTCGGGCATGATGAAATGCCTGAACGGCACGATCATCGACTCGTCCCACACTTGCAGGTCGGGGTGGAAGTTGCGCCCGCGTTGACCGGGATGCGTGGTACCGCTGGTGGTGAACACCGCTTCGCAATCCTGTTCGGGCACGGAGGTGAGCGTCAGCATTTTGAAGCCGTCCACCGGCATGGGGGGAATCTGCATCCAGTTGGCGAGCGTCTGCGGCGTCACGCGTTTGGACATGCAGTAGGCGCGGTATGGGAGGTTGTGCTCGAATTGAAAGGCGAAGATATGCTTCGCCAGCGTGTCGAACGCCTCATCGGGCGCCTTGCCGCAGCCGTATTGTGCGATGAAGTCGAGCACCTCCCGTTTGATGGTTTCCTTCGTCTCGTCGATGTTCGTGGATTCCTGCGATTGCCCCATGCTCATGCCATGTCCTTTCCGTCGTATGGTTGTCGGATTATTCGGATGCTTTCGATTATTCCGCTTGTTTCGTCCGCTCGTCTGCGTGTTGTGCGATAAAGTTCGGCAGGTCGATGATGAGGGCCTTGAGAATCACGACGCTGAACGCGCCGACCAGAATCGAATTCGAGAAGAACACGTGCGCTCCTCCTTCAAGACCACTCAACGCGTTCGGCAGGGCGATGCCAAGCAGCAGGGAAAGGCCGATCACCACTTGGGTGCGGTCGTCGCTTTCCACCTTGCGCAGCGTGTTGAAGCCGGTGCTGATGAGGCTTGCGGCGGCCGGCAGGAAGATGGCGCCGATCACGGGAGATGGGATGAGCGACAGCACTGCGCCCGCCTTCGGAATGAAACCAAGCACCACGAACACCACGCCGGCAATGATCACCGGCACGCGGGTGCGGGTCTTGCCTTCGTCGGTGACTTTGAGCAGCGCCACGTTCTGCGGATACGCGGTGGTGGTGAAACCGCCGATCAGCGAGGAGATCGCCGAACCGGCGGCCTCTCCGGCAAGACCGTAACGCACCTGGCGGTCCTGGAGCTTCGTGCCTTGGATCTCCGTGGCCGCCTGATACACGCCGAGGGCTTCCATGATGGCCACCAGATAGGCGATGAAGAACGGTACGAAAATCGCCGCGTTGAAATCGAAACCGCCATACGGCATGAACTTGGGCAGGCCGAGCCACGGCTTGGAGGCCACCGCGGAGAAGTCGGCCATGCCGAACGCCAGAGACAGCGCGGTGCCCACGACCAGTGCGATCAGATACGACAGCGCCTTCACCATGCCCTTGCCGAACTGGGAAAGCACCACCACCAGCACGCAGGTGATGATGGAGACGGCCAGCGTCTTCGGATCGGCGGAGCCCTTGTCTCCCGGCGCGCCGCCAAGGAACTCGCTCAATGTGAATCCCGACAGGGAGACGCCGACGAGGAAGATGATCACGCCCGATACGATCGGGGCGAACAGGAACCGCAGCTTCTCGATCACACGCGTCAGGCACAGCACCAGGAAAATCAGCGAGCTGATGAAGATGGACGTGCCGGCCGCGGCAAGTGATCCGGCGGTGCCGGCGGCGATCATCAGCGCGTCGAACGCCGCGGAAGGACCCTGAACGATGGGCAGGCGCACCAGTTTCGTGGCCTGGATAAGCGTGACCAGGCCGGAGACGATGAAAATGGCGTTCACCATGTTCGACGACAATGCCAACGGCAGACCGATGGCGCCCGCCACGAACACCGGATCAAGCCACACGTTTGATACGAGCACATGCTGCAATCCCAGCAGGGCGTTCTTCGGCGTGACCTTCTTTTCGGCTGACGAACCGGCTTCCGCCACGCTCGTTTCGGTTTTCTTTCTGGTTGCGGCATCGCCGTGCGGCTGCGTCTGTGTCGATGGCTTTTCGTTGGCCATGGTGTCCCTTCTCGACTTCCATTGGGTATGTGCACAAGCCGAAATACAACGGAGATCGTCTCTACGGGACGCGACGCGTTTTGCCGGTACTGTTCCTACGCAAGCATTACCTTGATCAGGTCAAGGGTCCGGGCGGTCGCCCGTCTCAGCCGTATTCGGCACCCCTGTACTTCGACGCGCCCAATCATAACGCCACCGTCCAACCGAAACAGGAAAAAATACGGCATGCGTGTCCGTTGCATGGGGACGCATGCCGTATTTCTTTTCGAGAAGCTGCCGACGCTTATCTGCGACGCCTGATGGGAGCCAGCTCGAACACCTCGTCGGACGTCTTCGCCACTTCCGGACTGTGCGTGACGATGATGACGCAACGATGCCCATCATGCGCCAACGTTCGGGAAATACCCATGATGTCGTCCTGGGTGGCCAGGTCGAGATTGCCGGTCGGCTCGTCAGCGACGATGATGGAAGGGCCGTAGCTTAGCGCGCGGGCGATCGCCACACGCTGCTGTTCGCCGCCGGACAGGTGCAGAATCCGCTCGTTCGCGTATTCCTTCGGCAGATGCACCTGTTTGAGCAATTCTTCGACGATTGCTTTCTTCGGCTTGTCGAACGATTTGCCGGACGCGTCCATCGACAGGATGATGTTCTCCGCCACCGTAAGGTTCGGCAGCAGGTTGAAGCTTTGGAAGATCACGCCGCTGTCATGGCTGCGAAAACGGTATCGGTCTCGTTCCGACAGGTCGGTGCCGTCGACCAGCACCATCCCTTCCGTGGGATTCGCCAGTCCCGAGATCAGTGATAGCAGCGTGGTTTTGCCTGCTCCGGACGGTCCGGTGATGGCATGCACTTTGCCGGCTTGGAAATCGTGGCTGATGTTTTTCAGCACGCGTTTGCCGCCTTTGGTGTAGGCATAACTGACGTTATCCAGCTGCAGCGTAGGCGGGCCGGTCTGCTGCGATTGTGCGCCGTTGGTCTCGACGGCTTCTTTTGCGATTGCCGTATTGGCGGTATCCGCGGAATTCGTTGTCATGGGAGGTCCTTTCCAGAAAAAACGTGCGATTGGATTGTCAGGAACGGTCGGCGAGCGATTTGGAGATGATGGCATCGCCATCACTGCTCGCGTCATAGCCGAACACCTTGCCCTTCACCATGGTGAAGCTGCCATTGGAGGCGTTGGCGATGGCCTCGTCGCTGGAGAAGCCGATTAGGGAGAAATCGCCGCTGACCATGCCCGCGCCGTCTTTGCTGCCCGCGACGTCGCCCATTTGTCCGTCGGGGACGCCGGGCTGTTCATCCTGACGGTTGCCGTTATCCGTACCGGCGGTATCAGACGAATCCTTCATATTGGACGAGCCGGACGAGCTGGAGGAATCCGAACCGGACGAATCGGTGACCGGCTGGAAATCGTCGGTCGCCGCCAACCCCGTGGTCTCCATATAATATGTGGATTTCACCGCGGATGAAGCCTTCGCGTACTTCTGATAGTCGGCAAGCGAAAACTGCTTGTCGGCCAAAGCGGAACGCATGGCGTCGAAGTCAGGTTTGGCGGAAGCATCGGACGAATCGGAATCCGACTTGGACTGCTCGCGCGATTCGGAAATGAGTTTGCCGCGATCAAGGCTGATCTGCGCGGTGACGGTGGTGTTATCTAATCCGCTGCTTCTTGCGGTGGCGGCCGCCTGCCGGATGGATAGGCCGATTGTGGCGGCAGCGGCGATGATGGTCACGATGACGATGATGAGCATATTGCGTCCCTTGTTGCGGGTGACGCTTTTCCATGCGTTTTTGACGACGAACATGGCTGTTTCCTTATGTGTTTCGATAGATATGAGCGATTGATGGTTCCGCGCCGCTCGCGATCGGCGTTTATGCTGATGGTAAAAGTTGTATCTTGGCATACAACAGAAAGACGCTTTGTTCGCGCTGGGATGTGGCTGGATGTTTTCTGGACGCCTCGAAACATGACATGGCCGCGTCGCCAACCGCTTCGAAGGTGTTAGGCTAACGCGTATGCCTATGAAATCCGAAGTCATTGCAAACCCAAGGGCCGAACGCGTCCGCAGGGTCTCCGAACTTGCCGACAGGAAAGGCCGCAAGCGGTCCGGCAGGTTCATGGTGGAAGGACCGCAGTCGGTACGTGAACTGCTCTCCTGGCATCCCGACATCGTCGAGGATCTGTATGTGGAGGTCGTCTCTGCCGAGCCGGACGCGGCTTTCATCACGCCTACCGTGGCGCAGATGGCCGGCAAGGCCATGCAGGCCGGTGCTTACGTGCATAAGGTGACGCATGCCGTCATGCAGCACATGAGCTCCGACGCGCAGGGAGTGCTCGCCGTCGCCGACATGCGCGCTTTCCTCGATTCCGCCGTCATTGATGGCGATTTCGACGAACGCACGATGGTCGCCGCGTTCTGGCAGGTGCGCGATCCGGGCAACGCCGGCACCGTGATTCGTTCCGCGGATGCGGCCGGTTGCGCGGGCGTGGTGCTGGTGGACGACTGCGTGGACATCTTCAACCCGAAGGTGATTCGTTCCACTGCTGGCTCGCTGTTCCATCTGCCGGTCGTCTCCATGGGTACGGACGAGTATTTCGATTGGTGTGCGGAACGTGGACTCGCCGTGTACGCCGCCGACGTGTATGGTACCGATGCACGGCCGCCGGAACCGCTTACGGACGTGCTTGCCGTACCGCAATCACTTGCGCAAGCCAAGACGGTGCTGTTCGGCAACGAGGCGCGCGGGCTGACCCAGGATGTGTTGGAACGCGTCGACAGAATCGTGTCGATTCCCATCTACGGCAAGGCGGAATCGCTCAATCTCGGCACCAGTGCGGCGGTGATGCTGCTGAGCTTGGCTATGTCGAGTCATGTTGAAAGAATGTGAAGTCGTAAAAACGTTGGAATTGCGCGTTTTATGCGTAAAACAAACGGTTGATAAGAAAGGTATCTCGTGGCAGAGGGTGCGGTATTCGACGCCCAAGCGGTAACCGATGCGGTTGCCGAGGGCATCGCGAAAATCGAAAACGCCTCCACAATGGAGGAATTGAAAGCCATCAAGACGCAGTACGCCGGAGCGGAATCCGCGATGACGCAGGCCAGCAAGGCCATCGGCGCGTTGCCGAAGGACCAGAAGAAAGACGCCGGTAAGCTCATGGGCAAGCTTCGCGCCGACTTCGGTCGTGCGTTCGGCACCAAGGAAAAGCAAGTCAAGGCCGAAGAAGAGGCCCGCGAGCTTGCTGCCGAAACCGTGGATATGACCTTGCCGGTCAACCGCAAGCCGCTTGGCGCCCGCCATCCGCTGCCGAAGCTGATGGAGGATGTCGAGGACTTCTTTATCTCCATGGGCTGGCAGATTTCCGACGGTCCGGAAGTGGAAACCGAATGGTATGACTTCGACGCGCTGAACTTCGGTCCGGACCATCCGGCCCGCCAGATGCAGGACACCTTCTACGTCAAGGGCAATCAGGCCAAGGACGCCGCGGGCTTTGTCGGCTCCAACATGGTGCTGCGCACCCAGACCTCGTCCGATCAGGTCCGTGGACTCATCACCCGTGGCGTGCCGCTGTACATCGCCTGCCCGGGCCGTGTGTTCCGTACCGACGAACTTGACGCCACCCACACCCCGGTGTTCCATCAGGTGGAGGCCCTCGCCGTGGACAAGCATCTGACCATGGCCGATTTGAAGGGCGTGCTCGACAAGCTTGCCGTGGCCATGTTCGGCCCGGAAGCCAAAACCCGTCTGCGTCCGAGCTACTTCCCGTTCACCGAGCCGAGCGCCGAGCTCGACCTGTGGTTCCCCGATAAGAAGGGCGGCGCCGGTTGGCTTGAATGGGGCGGCTGCGGCATGGTCAACCCGAACGTGCTGAAGTCTGCGGGCCTCGATCCTGAGGTCTACACCGGCTTCGCCTTCGGCGTCGGCGTGGAGCGTACCCTGCTGCTGCGCCACGACATCAACGACATGCACGACCTGGTGGAAGGCGACGTGCGATTCAGCGAACAGTTTGTGATGGGGGAGTGATTGACCCATGCCAATGGTTGACATTGATTGGCTCAAGGACCATGTCGAGGTTCCGGAAGGCCTTACGTACGAACAGCTTGCCAAGGATCTGGTGAAGGTCGGCCTCGAAGAGGAAGAGATCCACACCTCCCAGGTCACCGGCCCGATTGTCGTCGGCTATGTGGTCGACGCCACTCCGGAACCGCAGAAGAACGGCAAGATCATCAACTGGTGCCACGTGGACGTCGGCGACGAATACAACGAGACCGATGAAAACGGCAACAAGGTGCCACGCGGCATCATCTGCGGAGCTCCGAACATGGCAGCCGGCGAGAAGGTTGTCGTGACCCTGCCGGGCGCCGTGCTGCCAGGCGATTTCAAGATCGAACCGCGCAAGACCTACGGCCACATCTCCAACGGCATGTGCGCCTCCGAGCGCGAGCTTGGTCTGGGTGATAACCACGACGGCATCATCCTGCTACGCAAGTACGGCTTCACCCCGGAGGAATACGAAAAGCTCCAGCCGGGCGATGACGCCATGCATCTGCTGCACCTGGACCAGCCGCTGCTGGAAATCAACATCACCCCGGATCGCGGCTACGCGTTCTCCTACCGTGGCGTGGCCCGCGAATACCACCATTCCACTGGCGCCGTCTACACTGATCCGGCAACCGCCCTCGGCAAGAAGGCGCCCGTCACTCAGGGTCTGCCGGAAGGTGTCAAGAGCGACATCGAAGTGATCGTCGACGACAAGAATCCGATTCACGGTGTGGTCGGCTGCGATCGCTACTACGCGCGCGCCGTGCGTGGTTTCGACCCGGCGAGCCACACGCCGAACTGGATGCGCCGCCGCCTAATCCGCGCGGGCATGCGCTCCATCTCTTTGGCGGTGGACGTCACCAATTACGTGATGCTTGATCTCGGCCAGCCGATGCACGCCTACGATCTGGACAAGATCGAAGGACCGATCGTCGTGCGCCGCGCCAACGAAGGTGAGAAGCTCACCACATTGGACGGCAAGGACCACGATCTGAGCGTCGAGGACCTGCTGATCACCGACTCGCCGAACGGCGAGCGTGGCTCCCGTGTGCTTGGCATAGCCGGCGTGATGGGTGGCCTGTATGGCGAGGTCACTGCTGAAACTAAGAACATCCTGCTGGAATCCGCTCATTTCGACCAGGTGTCGATCGCGCGTTCCGCACGTCGTCACAAGATTCCGTCCGAAGCGTCCCGTCGTTTCGAGCGTGGCGTGGATGATCAGCTGCAGCCGGCTGCCGCCCAGATGGCCGCCGAGCTTCTGGTCAAGTACGGCAACGGCGAGCCGAGCGAGCACCCGACTGATTACAACACCGTCTGCAATCGTCGTCCGATTCTGTTCAAGGCGTCCGAAGTGGCCCGCGTGGCGGGACTGGACACTGACGTGAACACCATCAGCGACATTCTCACCGATATCGGCTGCACTGTGGCCGGCGGTGGCAACGGTGAGTTCTCCGTGACTCCGCCGAGCTGGCGTCCGGACCTCAACGAACCGTGCGATCTGGTGGAGGAAGTGGCCCGTCTGGTCGGCTACGATGAGATTCCGGTCACCGTGCCGCCGGCACCGGTCGAAGGCAAGGTCGGACTGACCGCCGAGCAGCTGCGCAAGCGCCAGGTGGCCGACGAACTCGCCGAATACGGCATGGTGGAGACCCTGAGCTATCCGTTCGTGGGCGACGAAGACTACAAGAACTTCGCACTTGACGCCGACGCCACCAAGAAGGTCAGCGTCGAAATTGCCAACCCACTGGCCGGCGATCGCCCGTTCCTGCGTCGCGACATCATCCCGACCCTCGCGCAGACCGTGCAGCGTAACCTGCGCCGTGGCGTGGAAAACGTGTCGCTGTACGAAATCGGACACGTCTACCTGTGGGATCCGAACGCTCCGGCGATTCCGGCATTGCCGGGTGCCGTCAAGCCGACCGACGAGCAGTTGGCCGCGCTTGACGCAGGCCTGCCGGACCAGCCGATGCACGTCGCCGGCATTCTGACCGGCAACGCCGTCGACTCCGGCTGGATGGGCGATCGCCGTGCCGTGGACTGGTCTGACGCAGTTGAAGCCGTGCAGCGTATTTCCGACCGCATCGGCGCAAAGCTCACGTTGGACCAGCCGAAGGCTGAGGACGTACCCGCGCAGTGGCATCCGGGCCGTGCGGCACGTGTGATGGCAGGTGACACGTTCGTCGGCATGGTCGGCGAGCTTCACCCGCATGTCAACGAGGCGTTGGGCTTCCCGGCCCATTCCGCCGCGTTCGAACTGAACCTGACCGCGCTGTTCGCCACCTTGAGCGGCAAGCCGGTGCAGGCCAAGCCGATTTCCACCTTCCCGCCGGTCAAGCAGGATCTGGCCTTCACCGTGTCGACGGACGTCACCGCCGCCGAACTCGAGAAGACCATCGTCGAAGCCGCCGGCAACAGCTTGGAGAGCATCGACCTGTTCGACGTGTACACCGGCGACCAGCTGGGTGAGGGATTGAAGTCCCTCGCATACGCCGTCACGTTCCGCGCTGAGGACAAGACGCTGACCTCCGAGGACAGCGAAGCCGTTCGCAAGCGCATCGTGGATGCGGCCGCGAAGCTGGGCGCGCAACTGCGTGCCTGACACGTCAAGTCCATCGAAGTAACCAAAAAGATAAAGAGGACGACATGAACGAACCGGAGCAGAACCAGCCGATCAACCCCGACGAAGGGCAGGAGGCGGCCGGGGCTGCTCCGGTTTCGTCGTCTTCGTCGTCGGACCAGTCGGCACAGCCGGAATTCGGACAGTACAACCAGCCTGAATATGGCGCGATGTCCAACCAGTATCCGGCGAACTACAATCCATACATGTATGGGGCTCCCGAACAGCCCAAGCCGGCGGACGATGCACAACAAACGGCGCAGCAGCCGCAGACGAATCCGTATATGCAGAACGGGTATCCGGCGAATCCATATGATGCATCGGGACGGCAGCAATCAGGCCAGCCCAATGGCTATCAGTATGGACCAAATCAATACGGGCCAAACCAGTATGGGCCGAATCCATACCAACAGCCCGGCATATATCCCATCAACCCGAATGATCCCAGCCAGAACCCCCTGTACGGCCATTGGGATAGCTATGCGATCATCTCGTTCGTGTTCGCACTATTCCTGCCGGTACCGGTCATCCCTGCGGTGATGGGCGCCATCGCCATGTGGCGTACCAAAAAACTGCATATGAAAGGCTACGCGCTTGGCGTGGCAGCGCTGATTATCAACGTGCTGTACACCATTGCGGTGATTTGGATGACGGTTCACGGCATTTCCACAGCCGATTTGTATAACCAGATGATGCAGTACATGTTCGGTGGCAGTGGCCAAAGTGGTGATTCCAGCTCGATTTCCGCCTGAAACCAATCTTTTTATGTTCGTCTGAACGGTCCCGTTACGGGCGGTGACCACTATCCGACACGATTGAACTGCATAATTATGCAATGTAGTGCATAAAGTGTATGCTGAATGTGTTTCAACGAGTCAAGGAAAAGAGACGTGACATGGCCAAATACACGGTAGCCGTGGCCGGCGCGACTGGATACGCGGGTGGTGAGGCGCTGCGCATACTCGCGGCACACCCGAATTTCGAAGTGACCTGCGTCGCCGGACATTCTTCGGTGGGGGACAAGCTTGGCAAGCATATGCCGCACATTCCGCAGTTGGCGGACCTCGTGGTCGAGGACACCACGCCGGAAGTGCTCAACGGCCATGACGTAATCATCCTGGCATTGCCGCACGGCGCTTCCGGAGCATTGGCCTCCCAGCTTGATCCGAACGCAGTGGTGGTGGATCTGGGTGCCGATCACCGCCTTGAGGAGAAGAGCGCATGGGACGCGTTCTACGGCGGTGACTTCTACCAGCATTGGACCTACGGCATGCCGGAACTCATCACCGGCATCGAGACAGACGGCTCCTACAGCCGTCAGCGTGAAGCGCTTCCCGGCACCAAGCGCATTGCGGGACCGGGCTGCAACGTCACTGCGACCACGCTGGCTTTGCAACCGGGCATTGCGCAGGGTCTTGTCGAACCGAAAGACATCGTGGCTGATTTGGTGGTCGGTTATTCCGGCGCCGGCAAGAACCTCAAGCGCACCAATCTGCTTGCGGCTGAGGCGTTCGGCTCCGCACTGCCGTATTCGGTAGGCGGTACGCACCGCCACATTCCGGAGATCCTGCAGAACTTCGCGCACGCGGCCGGCAAGAGTGCTGCGGAGGCGGACGATTACACCCTCGCCTTCACGCCGATTCTCGCGCCGATGGCGCGTGGCATTCTCGCCACCGTTTCCGCCAAACTCACCGACAAAGCGCTTGGCATGACGGATGCCGAGATCCGCCAGGTCTGGCTGGACGCATACGAAGGCCAGGATTTCATGGTGGTGCTGCCTGAAGGCGTAATGCCGGCCACCGCCAACATCATCGGTTCTAACGCGGCCCACATTCAAGTGGTCGTCGACCATCATGCCGGCCGCCTGCTGGCATTCGCGGCCATCGACAACCTCAACCGAGGAACCGCCGGACAGGCCGTGCAATCGCTGAATGTGGCATTGGGACTTCCTGAGGATGCAGGATTGACGAAGATTGGAGTGGCACCGTGAGCGTAACGTTCGCACAAGGTTTTTCCGCAGCTGGCGTGGCAGCTGGCATTTCCGCGGTCGAAGGCAAGAAGGATCTGGCTCTCGTGGTCAACAATGGACCGCTTGACGCCGCTGCCGGCGTGTTCACCTCGAACCGTTTCTGCGCGGCTCCTGTGCAGTGGTCGAGGAACATCGTATCCGACGGCCATGCGAAGGCCGTGATTCTGAACTCCGGCGGCGCCAACGCATGCACCGGCAAGCCAGGATACGAGCAGTCCAAGGCCACCGCTGAAAAGGTCGCCGGCCTCATCGGCGCCAAAGCCGAAGACGTGGCCGTATGTTCCACTGGTCTCATCGGCGAATTGCTGCCGCTCGACAACGTGCTGTCCGGCGCGGACAAGGCATTTGAAACCCTTGCCGATACCGCCGAAGCCGGAGCCGATGCGTCGCACGCCATCATGACCACCGACACCAAGCCGAAAACCGTCGAGCTGGAAGGTTCCAACGGCTTCCGTATCGGTGGCATGGTCAAGGGTTCCGGCATGATCGCCCCGCAGCTGGCCACCATGCTGTGCGTCATCACCACCGATGCCGTCGTGACCGCCGGACAGCTTCAAGCCGCCTTGAACGCCGGAGTCGAAATGTCGTTCAACCGCATCGACGTGGACGGCTGCATGTCCACCAACGACACCGTGCTGCTGCTGGCTTCCGGCGCGTCCGGCATCGAACCGGAACCGGACGAGTTCAACGAGCTCGTGGCCAAGGCCACCGCCTCGCTCGCCCGCCAGATCATCGGCGACGGCGAAGGCGCAAGCCATGACATCCGTGTCAAAGTTACCGGCGCGACCACCGAAGAAGCCGCTCTGGCATGCGGCCGCGCGGTCGCAGCGTCCAATCTGCTCAAATGCGCCATCTCCGGCAACGATCCGAACTGGGGCCGTATCGTCAGCTCCCTCGGCACCGTGCCGTCCGACGTCGCACCATACGATTCCGAAAAGGTCACGGTGGACGTCAACGGCGTACGCATCTGCGAAAACGGCGGAGCCGGACGCGACCGCTCCGAAGTGGACATGACCCCACGCGAGGTGCACATCGACATCGACCTGAACGCCGGAGAAGCGGAAGCGACCGTCTGGACCGACGATCTGACCCACGAATACGTACACATCAACGCTGACTACGAAAGCTGATCGAATAGGAATGGCCAAAGAACTCAAAGGACCTGGATTCCACTTCGACGTGCACACCGACCTGCGCGCCGACCAGAAGGCGGAGGTGCTTATCGAAGCGCTGCCGTGGCTGGAGGAATTCGCCGGACAACGCATCGTCATCAAATATGGCGGCAATGCGATGATCGACGATCATCTGAAAGCCTGCTTCGCCGAAGACATGGTGTTCCTGCGTCAGGTGGGACTGCACCCGGTCGTGGTGCACGGTGGCGGTCCGCAGATCTCCCAAATGCTTAAGGCCCTGGGTATCAAGTCCGAATTCAAGGGCGGATTGCGTGTCACCACTCCGGAAGCCATGGATGTGGTCCGCATGGTGCTGACAGGCAAGGTGTCCCGTGAACTCGTTGGCCTGATCAACGCGCACGGTCCATTCGCGGTCGGACTGTCCGGCGAGGACGGCGCCCTGTTCTCGGCCATGCAGCGCAAACCGGTCATTGACGGCAAACCCACCGATATCGGCTTGGTCGGCGACGTGGTGAGCGTCGACGCGTCCGCCGTGGAGGATCTAATCAACGCCGGACGTATTCCGGTGGTCTCCTCCGTGGCGCCGAATGAAGACGATGCCACCGAAGTGCTCAACGTGAACGCCGACTCCGCCGCGGCCGCCCTTGCCGCGGCCCTTGGAGCCAGCAAGCTGGTCGTGTTGACCGACGTCGATGGTCTGTATGCCGATTGGCCGGACCGTGACTCCCTGATTGGCCGCATCGGCGTGGAGAATCTGCGCGATATGCTCCCCGACCTGGAAAGCGGCATGCGTCCGAAGATGGAAGCCTGCGTGCGCGCCATCGACGGAGGTGTTCCGCGGGCCCATATCATCGACGGTCGCAAACCGCATTCCATCCTGAACGAGATCTTCACCACCGACGGCATCGGCACCATGGTCGTGCCCGAGGACGGTATTGAAATGAGGAGTTCCTATGGCAACTGAACAACTGGAAACACTCGGCACTGAAGATGCCAAGTGGCTGGGAGAGTACTCCCAGGTGCATATGAACGTGTTTGGCACGCCCCTGCGCGTGATGGACCACGGTGAGGGCGCCCACATCTGGGATGTCGACGGCAATGAATATCTCGATTTCCTTGCAGGCATCGCCGTCAACGCACTCGGATACGCCCATCCGAAGTGGGTGAAGGCCGTCAGCGAGCAGGCCGCCAAGGCCGCGCATGTGAGCAACTACTTCGCCACCGAACCGCAGATCAAGCTCGCCGCCAAACTCGTCAAGCTCGCGGGCGCTCCGGAAGGTTCCCGCGTCTACTTCGGCAATTCCGGCGCGGAAGGTAACGAGGCGGCGCTGAAGCTCGCCAAGCTCTACGGGCGCACCCTGCCGGGCGCGTCGCCTGAGATCGGCGGCAAACCGGCACGCATCATCTCCATGACCCACGGTTTCCACGGCCGTACCATGGGCGCGCTGTCCGCAACGTGGAAGCCCGCCATCCGTGAGAAATTCGAGCCGCTGGTACCGAACATCGAATTTGTGGAGGCCGGCAACGTCGAAGCCTTGCACGACGCTTTCGCCGAAACCGGTCAGGGCAAGTACGGCAAAGGGCCGGTCGCGGCCGTCATCATGGAGCTTATCCAGGGCGAGGCCGGTGTGATGCCGCTCGGAGCGGACTATGTGAAGGCCGCCCGCAAACTGTGCGACGAACATAAGGCGCTCCTCATCATCGACGAAGTGCAGACCGGCATCGGACGCACCGGAGCATGGTTCGCCTTCCAGCGTGAGGATCTTTCCGGCGGTGTGACCCCGGACATCGTCACTTTCGCCAAGGGCGTTGGCGGTGGTTTCCCGATGGGCGGCATGATTTCCTTCGGCGCCGAACTGTCCGCGCTGTTCACCCCGGGTTCCCACGGCTCCACTTTCGCAGGCAATCCATTGGGCGCTTCGGCGGCATTGGCAACGCTGGGAGTCATCGAAGAGGACAGCCTCGTGGACAACGCCGAAGAACGCGGCAAGCAGCTGCGCGACGGTATCGCCTCCTGCGGTAATCCGCTATTCGTCTCCGTGCGTGGCCGTGGCCTGCTCGACGCCATCGAACTTGCCCACCCCTGCTCGCATGCGGCCATGAACTGGGCTTTGGAACACGGTCTCATCGTCAATGCAGTGGCTCCGAATGCGTTGCGTCTCGCCCCGCCGCTGGTCATCACTGCTCAGGACGTCGATCAAGCGGTGTCCATCCTCGCCAAGATTCCGTCCGACCTGCCTAACGACTGATCTCGGACGAACCCGAAGAATTTGAAAGGAGCCTCTATACCAATGGCAACCCCTGAACTGCGCCATATGCTGCGCGATGACGATCTGAACCACGAAGAACAGAAGCAGGTGCTGGAACTGGCCATCAAGTTCCACAAGAACCGTTTCTATCACCAGCCGTTCGCTGGCCCGCAGGGCATCGCCGTGATTTTCGACAAGCCCAGTACCCGTACCCGCTCCAGCTTCTCCATTGGCGTGGCCGAACTCGGTGGCTATCCGCTGGTCATTGACAAGTCCGGCTCCCAGCTGGGCCGTGGCGAACCGGTGGCCGACACGGCTCGCGTGCTTGACCGTATGGCCTACGGCGTGGTGTGGCGCACCTTTGGTCAGGACCGTGTTGCGGAAATGGCCAAGTACTCCACCCATCCGGTGGTGAACGCACTGACCGACGAATTCCATCCGTGCCAGATTCTTGCTGACTTCCAGACCATCGCGGAACATCGCGGCGGTGTAGACAACCTCAAGAACCAGACCATCGCCTATCTCGGCGATGCGGCCAACAACATGTCCAACTCCTACCTGCTCGGCGGCGCTGTGGCGGGCATGAACGTGCGTGTGGCAGGACCGTACGGATACCTGCCGGATCCGCAGATCGTTGCCGATGCCGAAGCGATTGCCTCTGAGACCGGCGGCTCCATCCTCGTCACTACTGATCCGAATGAGGCTGTTGCCGGAGCCGATTGCGTCTTCACCGACACGTGGGTCTCCATGGGCGAGGAAGCGGAATACGCTGTCCGTTCCAAGCCGTTCTGGGATTACCAGGTGAACGCCGAACTCATGGCCAAGGCCAAGGACGACGCCATCTTCCAGCACTGCCTGCCTGCATATCGCGGCAAGGAGGTCACCGCCGAGGTTATCGATGGTCCTCAGTCCGTGGTTTGGGATGAAGCAGGCAACCGTCTGCACGCCCAGAAGGCGTTGCTGACCTGGTTGGCCGGCAAGGCCCGTGGCGATGAAAGCCTGCTGGTCTGATGACTGACCACACTCCCGCGTTGCAGCGTCCTGCCACACGAACCGCTCGACTGAGCGCCATTGAGCAGGCGCTGCTGACGCGCATCGTCACCTCGCAATCGCAACTGTCGCAGATTCTCGCCGACCAGGGCATCGAGGTGACGCAGGCCACGCTGAGCCGTGATCTCGATGAGATTCACGCCACGAAGACCCGTCTTGCCGACGGAACCGTGGCCTACGCCGTCGGCAAACAGAACATTGATGAACATCCGGCTTCTAACCCGGACGCCAAAACCGAGCAGCAGATTAGCCGGGTACTGTCCGGACTGGTCACATCCGTGGCCGCGGCACGTAATCTCGTGGTCGTGCACACGCCATCCGGCGCCGCGCAATATGTGGCCAGCGTCATCGATAAGCAGCCCATCGAAGGCGTGCTTGGCACCATCGCCGGAGATGACACGGTCATGGTTATCTGCTCCGAGGATGATGTCGCCAAACGGCGTGCGCAATGGCTGCTTGATGTCGCTTCCAAAGCGTGAATAGCCATATAGTGGACACGACGCACCAAATATGCATAAATATACAGAGCTGTGCATATACTGATGAATAACGTTGGATGTTAGAAAGGGAAACCATGAGCGATCAGAATCGTCTCGTCCTGGCGTACTCCGGTGGTCTTGACACCTCCGTCGCCATTTCGTATCTGAAGGAACGCACCGGCAAGGATGTTGTGGCCGTGTCCCTCGACGTCGGCCAGGGCGGCGAAAGCCTCGAAACCATCAAGCAGCGCGCGCTGGCATGCGGTGCGGTCGAAGCCTACGTGGTCGATGCCCGTGATGAATTCGCCAACGAATACTGCATGAAGGCCCTGAAGGCCAACGCCATGTACGAAGGCGTGTACCCGCTGGTCTCCGCCATCTCCCGTCCGCTGATTTCCAAGCATCTCGTCCGTGCCGCCCACCAGTTCGGCGCTGACACCATTTCCCACGGCTGCACCGGCAAGGGCAACGATCAGGTTCGTTTCGAGGTCTCCATCGCCTCCATCGACCCGACGCTGAAGGCCATCAGCCCGATTCGTGACCTGTCTCTGACCCGCGACGTCGAGATCGCCTTCGCCAAGGAACACAAGCTGCCGATCGTGCAGACCGAGAAGAGCCCGTTCTCCATCGACCAGAACGTGTGGGGCCGCGCCATCGAGACCGGTTTCCTCGAGGATCCGTGGAACGGTCCGACCAAGGACTGCTACTCCTACACCGACGATCCGGCGTTCCCACCGGTCGAGGATGAGGTCGTCATCGAATTCAAGCAGGGCGTCCCGGTCAAGATCGACGGTCATGACGTCACTCCGCTGCAGGCCATCGAAGAGATGAACCGTCGTGCAGGCGCGCAGGGCATCGGCCGTATCGATTTGATTGAGGATCGTCTGGTAGGCATCAAGTCCCGCGAGCTGTACGAGGCTCCGGGCGCAGTGGCGCTGATCACCGCCCACCAGGAACTCGAGAACTGCTGCCTCGAACGCGAGCAGCACCGCATCAAGCGCGACATCGACAAGCGCTGGGCCGAACTGGTCTACGACGCGCAGTGGTTCTCCCCGGCAACCCAGTCCCTGAACGCCTTCATCGAAGACACCCAGAAGTACGTCTCCGGCGAGATTCGCATGGTTCTGCACGGTGGCCGCGCCGTCGTGACTGGCCGTCGCTCCGACAGCTCGCTGTACGACTACAACCTGGCCACCTACGATTCCGGCGACAGCTTCGACCAGAAGTCCTCCAACGGCTTCATCGACATCTATGGTCTGCCGAGCCGCGTGGCCGCAGCCCGCGACGTCAAGTTCGGCAACGGCATCGAGGTTCCGGAGAACAGCGTCGAGTAAGCATCATCCGGATTCACGTTGTGAATCGTCTTGATAATGGGGGAGAGCGTACCGTCGGGACCATCCTGACTGGTAAGCTCTCCCTCAGTCATATCTGCAAGGAGATTTGGAAAAACAATGACCGAGAGCACTACCAATGGTGAGCATCTTGCCCTGTGGGGCGGCCGTTTCAAGTCTGGTCCGTCGCCGGAACTCGCACGGCTGAGCAAGTCCACCCAATTCGACTGGCGACTCGCCGATGACGATATCGCCGGTTCGCGCGCCCATGCCCGTGCACTGGGCCGCGCCGGACTGCTGACCGCCGATGAGCTGCAGCGCATGGAAGACGCCCTTGACGAGCTGCAGCGCCGCGTGGATTCCGGAGCATTCGCTCCGATCGAGGATGACGAGGACGAGGCCACTGCACTCGAACGCGGCCTGCTTCAAATCGCAGGTGACGAACTCGGCGGCAAGCTCCGCGCCGGCCGTTCCCGCAACGATCAGATCGCCGCGCTCATCCGCATGTGGCTGCGCCGCCACAGCCGCATCATCGCCAAAATGCTGCTCGGTCTCGCCGCAACACTGATCGAGCAGTCCGAAAAAGCCGGTCGCACCGTCATGCCGGGACGTACGCATATGCAGCACGCCCAGCCAGTTCTGCTTGCCCACCAGCTCATGGCCCACGTGTGGCCGCTGCTGCGTGACGTGGAACGTCTCGCCGATTGGGATAAGCGCATCGACGCCAGCCCGTACGGCTCCGGTGCCCTCGCCGGCAACACCCTTGGCCTCGAACCGGTGGCTGTGGCCCGTGAGCTGGGCTTCTCCAAGGTGACCGCCAACTCCATCGACGGCACCGCCAGCCGTGATCTGGTCGCCGAATTCGCCTTCATCGCCGCCATGACCGGTGTCGATCTGAGCCGCCTGTCCGAAGAGATCATCATCTGGAACACCCAGGAATTCGCGTTCGTGCGTCTTGATGACGCCTACTCCACCGGCTCGTCCATCATGCCGCAGAAGAAGAATCCGGACATCGCCGAACTCACTCGCGGCAAGTCCGGACGACTCATCGGCGACCTGACTGGCCTGCTCGCCACCTTGAAAGGCCTGCCGACAGCCTACGCGCGCGACCTGCAGGAAGACAAGGAAGCCGTATTCGACCAAGTGGACACGCTTGAAGTGCTGCTGCCGGCATTCACTGGCATGGTCGCCACCATGGTCTTCGACAAGGAACGCCTCGAAGCCGAAGCCCCGACCGGTTTCGCCCTCGCCACCGACATCGCCGAATGGCTCGTCAAGAACGGTGTGCCGTTCCGTCACGCGCACGAGCTTTCCGGCGCATGCGTCAAGATTGCCGAAGACCACGGCCAGGAGCTGTGGGATTTGACCGACGAGGACTTCATCAACGTGTTCAAGGACTTCCTGCCGGCGGACAAGGCCCCGCAGGTGCGTGAAGTGCTGTCCACCGAAGGCTCCGTCTCCGCCCGCAACGGCAAGGGAGGCACCTCCCCGCTGCGCGTGCGCGAACAGATCGTTTCCGCCAAGACCACCATCGAGCAGCTACGCGCCTTCGCCAACTCCGTGTCCGACGGTTCCGCATACAAGTCGCCCGAATCCCTGCTCAAGTAATCCCTATTAAGCAAGGAGCAAAAAGCGGTGCTGTTGACGCGCACGCAGATACGACGGCTGGTCTACGCGCACGGCCGGGAGATTCTGGAACATGACCACATGGCCATCGAAAGGGTCTGCTACCAGCATGGCGTGGTCACCACATTCGCCCATTCCATTCGTGTGGCTTGTCTGTCCGTCTGGCTGGCAGACAGACTGCACCTGTGGAATAGGGTTGATCTACGTTCGTTGATTCGCGCCGCTTTGCTCCATGATTACTTCCTTTACGATTGGCATGACTGGGACAACGGCACCCATCGGCTACACGGATTCACACATGGTGAAACGGCCATGCGCAACGCCATACGGGATTTCAAACTCAACCAGATCGAACGGGACAGCATCGAACATCACATGTTCCCATTGACTCCCTATCCGCCGAAGTACATCGAAGGATACCTTGTCACCGCGGCCGACAAAATCAGCGCCACGAAGGAAACGCTCTCTTTCGATCGTTTCGACAAACCCGCATCCGAACAACCGACGGACAGGAGCTGATGGCTGTGGCGCTCACACTCGAATATTTGTTCCTTTGGTTCCTGTTATACGCTTTCATCGGATGGGTGTACGAGTCGGTTCTCGTGTCCGTTTCGGAACGTCGATGGGTCAACCGTGGTTTCCTTAACGGGCCGTTGTGCCCAATTTACGGATGCGGCGCGGTGCTTGCGATCGTGCTGTTGCATGACTTCACGAATCCCATCGAGATTTTCCTTATCTCCTCATTCGGCGCGAGCATACTCGAATACATCACCTCTTGGGGCATGGAAAAGCTGTTCCACGCCAGATGGTGGGATTACAGCCATTACCGATTCAACATCCAAGGCCGCATCTGTCTGCTCGGCGCAATCGTATTCGGATTCGGCGGAGTATTGATCATCGATGTGGTCCAGCCGCAGGTCGAACGGCTCACCGCCATGATTCCGCTGCTTGCCGTGCACGTGATATGCGCGGTCGCCGCCATCGTCGTTATCATCGACACCATCGTCACCGTGGTGGGCATCGTCGGCCTGTCCGAGCGTCTCGCCAAATTCAGCGAAGCGGTGCAGGAGCGTGCGGAGAAGGCCGGAGACTCCTGGCAGTGGGGCAAAGAGGAATTCCGCGAGAAGATGCATGATTTGTCGGAATCGTCGCAGGAACGTGTTGCCAATATGCGTCAGCTTGTCTCTTCCGCGTTGAATTGGCAGCAACGTCGTATGATCCGCTCCTTCCCACGCATGCGTTCCACGGACTCCACCAAATACAGCAAGATCATGGAAACCGTGCGTGAGATGCTGCGCCGAAAGTAAGTTTCCACCGGCCACACGTGTCGTATAGCATGTGTCCAAAAACGATTTGCCCCGCCAACCTGCGTTGCGCACGCTGACGGGCAAAATCCCTTTATGCATCACATCGGATAGGGGCTACGATACTTGCGATGTGGCCGACCCCTTGTAATCGGTGATGCCGGTACCAATGTTCGGATGCTGCGCCGAATACGCCTGGTCCACACAGTAGAACGCCAGAAGCACGACGGCCACAACGGTGAGCTTTCTTGTATCGATACGACTCAGCAAGTTGTCCAATGCAGGAGCCAGCAGATACACGATCGCCAAACCGCCCAAACCAAACGTCAGCAGACCCTCGGCACAGATACGACCATTGAGATTGAGAAAATAACCGGTGTAATCCCACCAGCGTTGTCCTCCGTGGGTCTTCTCCAGATACCAGGACGAGAAGTACTCCAACCCGCCACACAAGACCATGGCGGCCAGGAACTCGAACAAGGGCTTCTTCCTCAACTTCTTCAGCAGAATAAGGATAATCACTCCGCCGGTGCCATAGATCGGCAGCCATGGCCCATGCAGCGTGCCACGATTCACGAACGTTCCTTCGGAAATGAAGGCGAGGCTCACCTCCCATACCCATCCCACGAAACAGAAGATGAAGAACATCATGACCAGATTGACCAACGAATAGCTGCGATCGGAGCTGACGGTGCGGGATTCGCGGAACCGGAACGCCATCGGCGCCGGAGCCAGACGACCAGGATAGATAGCGCCGTCCAGAATCTCCCTGCCGGTATCGATCTGGTGCAGTTGCTCGCGATACTCCTCATACTTGGTCACCGACCGCGCATGCAGGATACGCACGCCCAACCATTCGGACAGGAACCCGACGAAACCGTTCGGCTTGTCCACCGGAACAAGATTGCTGGACAACTGCTCCACCGTTTCGGCAACATCACCATACGCGGCATGCAATGTCTCAGCGGAGGCCTTGCTGTGCAGGTATTCGTCGCTGAGCAGCTCGCTTCCCTCCAATCCCGAATCCTTGGACAATCCGCGCACATGCACGTAATATTCTACGAAAAACGCCGCGTTATAGCCGTTGGAATAGAAGATGCCGCTCAAGCCGAGCGTGAACAGATTGAGCAGCCACCAGCCAAGGAACGACAGGTCGGCCACGAAACACTCCCACTTGTGACCCTTCATCATGCGCCTGGACAGGCTGATGGCCTCCCGTGCCCCGATATTCGGATTTTCGGCGACGATGTAGGGCACCATACGGTAGGAATACGGTTTGATGAGCGCGCCGATGATGGTGAACGTCCACAGGAACAGGAACACGTTCTCGAGCAGCATCACCTTCGCCATCGACAACCATTTGCGCGTGGTGATCGGGTAGAGGAAACGGCTCACGGGAAGTTTGTCGTAGGTCCGCCCCTCAAGCAGCATGCGCATCATGACCACCCGGTATGTCTGCTGGACGAACAGCCATACGAAAAGGTAAACGGCCAGGGATACGACGATCGGTACGGCCACGGCGACGCCGTCATTATGCACGATGGAATTGGCCGCATCGGCCATCGACAGAATGACCGAACCCGATGAGAACGAGTTGAGCAGAGACGCGAACACGCCGCGTTTACGCCCCATCATGGCATTGGTGTCGTTTTGCACGATCTGCTCCTGATTGTGCTCCACTTGCCTGCGTGCCTGGCTTTCATCGCCGACAAGCAGGTTCTCCAACACTTTCGACACGTTGTCGGATTGCGCTGTGCCATCCTCCTGCACGGTTGCGGACGGGGAACTGGCGTTCACCGACCATGTCGACGAACTGTAGGCGACACCGAACACCGAAGCGAACAGGCAGATGACGACTATCATCCAATAGTGTCTCTTATAGGCTTTCCTTGCATTGGCCTTCATGCCTTTGCGATCCATGCAGACCTCCCTTCTTCTCGTCGATGAGATTCCATTTTCGATTTTAACCGGCATGTTCCGTGATCGCTTTGATAAAAACATGGAAAACGGCACACGCGGCTGTCTGTGTCTTCTGCGAAACTGTAGGGTGCGTAAAACGCGGTAATGTCCACAATTCGATAGGGAGAAAGCACAGTTATGGCTCACGTCATCGATTTCAAGGAGGCCGGTTTCGATTCCGTCCTCGATGAACTGGAATGGCGCGGGTTGATTTCCCAGTCCACTGACAGGGATCGACTCGCCGAAGCGTTGAACGGAGAGCCCATCACCTATTATTGCGGCTTCGATCCGACCGCCGCCTCCCTGCACATCGGCAACCTCGTTCAGCTCATCAACATGCGCCACCTGCAGGCCGCAGGACACCATCCGATCGCGTTGGTCGGCGGCGCCACCGGCCTGATCGGAGATCCGCGCCAGTCGGGCGAACGCACGCTCAACCCGAAGGACGTCGTGGCCGGCTGGGCCGATCGTCTGAAGAAGCAGATCGGCGGCATCCTCGAGACCGAAGGCAGCAATCCGGTGCGTTTCGTGTCCAACTACGATTGGACCGCTTCGATGAACGTCATCGACTTCCTGCGTGACGTCGGCAAGAATTTCCGTATGGGCACCATGCTCGCCAAGGACACCGTGGCCCGTCGCCTCAACTCCGAGGAAGGCATCTCCTTCACCGAGTTCAGCTATCAGGTGCTTCAGGGCAACGACTTCCTGCACCTGTTCGACGAATACCATTGCGTGCTGGAGATTGGCGGCTCCGACCAGTGGGGCAACCTCACCTCCGGTCTGGATCTGATCCACAAGGTGCGCGGCGTGGACGTGAACGTGTTCACCAGCCCGATCATCACCGACGCGCAGGGCAAGAAGTTCGGCAAGTCCGAAGGCAACGCCGTCTGGTTGGATGGCACGATGCTCAGCCCCTACAAGTTCTACCAGTTCTGGTTCAACCGTCCCGACAGCGAGATGGAGAACCTGCTCAAGGCGTTCACCTTCCTGCCAAAGGCCGAAATCGAACGGCTTATCGAGGAAAGCAAGACCAATCCGGGCGCGCGTGAGGCGCAGCGCACCCTCGCATGGGAGGTCACCAGCTTCGTGCATGGCGAGGAAGCCACTCGCCAGGCCATCGAAGCTGCCGGCGCGTTGTTCGGACGTGGCGGCGATCTGGCGGACATCGACGAGTCCACGCTTGAGGCCGCTATCGACGGCATGAAGGTCGATGGGGAATTCGCCAAGGTCGCAGCCGGCGACCGTGTGGCCGAGGCTGGTATGAAGGCAGGCCTGTTCAAGTCGATTTCCGAGGCGCGCAAGACCATCAAGTCCGGTGGCGTGTACCTCAACAACACGCGCGTGGAGGATGAGGAACAGACGTTGCAGGAAGGTGACTTCCTGCATGGTCGTTTCGTGCTCATCCGCCGCGGCAAGAAGGCGCTCGGCGTCGTCGAACAGGCGTGAGACGCATAGGCAATCGTAAGTAAATAATCGCAAGTATCTCAAGACCAATAAGGAACAGCATGGCAGAAGAACAGCGCGGATCGCGCGGCAAGTCCTACGGCAACCACAAGTCCTACGGCTCGGGCAGGCCGGGTAACCGCGGTGGCAAGGGATTCAAGCCGCGCGGCAACGGCGGCAAGTCCTACGGACACAAGTCCGGCGGCTTCCACAACGATGACCGTAAGGGCGGATATCGTAAGGGCAATGGCGGCGGATACCGTCGTGGCGACCGCGATTTCCATCGCGATGGCGAAGGCGAAGGTCAGGAGCGTCGTTTCCACAACGGTCCGCGCAAGTTCAACCGCGATGGCGAGCGTCGTGACGACCGCCGCGGCGGCTATCGCGGCAATCGCGGCGACAATCCGCGCTACCAGCGTGATGGTGAGCGTTCCGGTTTCCGCCATGATGACCGTCGCGATGGCGAGCGTCGCAATTTCCGTCATGACGGTGACCGTCGTGACTTCCGCCGTGACGATGGTGAGCGTCGTGGCGGCCGCAACTTCCACAAGGACGGCGATCGCAGAGACTTCCGCCGCGATGACCGCCGCGGGGAGCGCCGTGATGGCGAGCGTCGTAATTTCCGTCGTGATGATCGTCGTGACGGCGATCGCAGGGATTTCCGCCGTGACAACCAGCGTCGTGACTTCCACAAGGACCGCGACCAGCGTCCGGAAGGCGAGGAGCGCCGCGAATTCACCCGTGAAGAGAAGATGGAGTACCGCGAGGCGAAGCGTGGTGAATACCTGTCGAAGCCGCGTCGCAATTCCGACGGCACGATGAGCTTCCCGTCGCAAAACCCGTACACGCATCGTCGCCCGGGCGAGCCGAAGATGCCGAAGGGCATCGAGTGGAGCATGCTGTCCACCGATGACCGTGAGCGTCTGCGTGGCCTGTCCAAGGAACATGCGGAGAACATCGGCCTGCACATCCTCGCCGCCTACACGCTTGAGGAAAGGGATCCGGAGCTGGCGCTCGAACACGCCAAGTGGGTGGCGCATCAGGCTTCCCGTATTGATTTCGCGCGTGAGACCCTTGCGTTCGTGGCCTACCGTCAGGGCGATTACAAACTTGCCCTGCGTGAGTTCCGCACCGCGTTCCGCATGAACGGTTTCCTTGACTATCTGCCGTTCATCGCCGACTGCGAGCGTGGCATGGGCGAGCCGAAGAAGGCCATCGAAACCGCCATGAGCGATGACGCGAAGTATCTGCGCGGCGAATCCAAGGCCGAGATGTTCCTCGTGTACGCGGGCGCGCTGGGTGACCTCGAGCTGTGGGATAAGGCCATTGAGATCGTGCATACGCTGGGCCGTTCCAAGGGCCTGGCCGGCGAATACCGCATGCGTGCGGTGCAGGCCGAACAGTACTTCCTTGAGCAGGCCGGACGCTCCGATGAGGCCGTGGCCCTCGACCAGCTGCTTGACAAGCTTGAGCTGCAGTACGCCGATGCCGAAGAGGACGAGACCTCCGACGATCTGGTCATTGAATACGACATGCAGGAATTGAACGACGAGCTTATGGACAAGCTCGGCATTTCCGAAGATGACGCCCAGTATGCGCCGGAAGACGAGGATGAGGACGATTCCGAGGCCGTCGACGAGAACGGCGAGACCAACGATGAGACCCAGCTTGATGCCGAAGCGGCCAAGGAAGGCGCCGAGTCCGACGACGAGCCTGCCGGTGACGGCGAAAACGCGGGCGACTCCGAAGACGACCAGACTGAGGATGAGGTCGAATCCGCAGCCGATTCCGACAACGAGTGAGGTGAGGCAAAACAATGCTGAAATCCACAACCCGTCCGCTGAGCGAAGCCTACCAGCTGGCGCTGCTTGATCTTGACGGCGTGGTCTACCGTGGCAAGAATCCGGTGGAACATGCTGCAGAGAGCATCCGTAAGGCCGAAGGCCTCGGCATGACGGTGGAATACACCACCAACAATTCCTCCCGACTGCAATCCGTGGTGGCCGACCAGCTTAAAGGCTTCGACCTTGACGTCGAACCATGGCAGGTCATTACCTCGTCCGTGGTGGCTGCCCGCATGGTGGCCCGTGCGGTGCCGCAAGGTGCGAAAGTGTTCGTGCTCGGCGCACAGCATCTGCGTGAGGAAGTCGCCAAGCAGGGTCTTGAAGTGGTTGATTCCGCCGAAGACAAGCCGGTCGCGGCCATCCAAGGCTGGTACCCGGACATGTCTTGGAACCAGATGGCGCAAATCGCCTACGCCGTAGAACAGGGCGCCACGTATTTCGTGACCAACCGCGACCTGACCATTCCGCGTGAGCTGGGCATCGCCCCCGGTTGCGGTTCCATGATCATGGCCGTCATCAACGCCACTGGTGTGGAACCGGTTTCGTCCGCAGGCAAGCCGGAATCCGCCATGTACGACGAAGCCCGACTGCTTGCCGCGCATGATGGTGCCGAACCAGTGGCCAAGGAAGCATGCCTCGCCATCGGCGACCGCCTCGATACCGATATCGAAGCCGGCAACCGTGGCGGCTATGATTCCCTGGCCGTGCTGACCGGCGTCACCAATCCGCATGAGCTGATGTTCGCTCCGGAGCATCTGCGTCCGACCTACATCGCCAAGGACCTGACCGGACTTAACGAGTCGGCCCCCGAAGTCGTGCATGAGGCTGGCGCTTGGAGCTGCCGCGACGTGCAGGCGCGCGTCGACGGCGATCGTCTTTACGTCACCGACATCACCAGCGTCGACGGTCTTCGTGCGGCCTGCGCCGCCATGTGGGATGCGGCGGATCGCGGACACAGCGTCGACGGCATGATCGTGCCGGAATTCCGAATCGCCTGATTGCCGCACGTGCGTATGCGCAACATGAATGACGATTCCGGTGCCGTCGTCCGACTCGACATCGCGCTGGTGGAGCGTGGCGTCACGGATAGTCGCTCCAAAGCACAACGGCTGATCGAATCCGGCAAGGTCCGGGTGAACGGCACCGTCGCATCCAAAGCGTCGCTCAAAGTCACGGCCGCCGACACGCTTGATGCCGATCTGGGAGACGATTACGTCTCCCGTGGAGCCTACAAGCTGGTCGGCGCGTTCGACATGTTCTCCCAGACGGGCCTGCGTTCCGCGGAAGGACTCGATTGCCTCGACATCGGCGCGTCCACCGGCGGTTTCTGCGACGTGCTTCTGCGACGCGGTGCCGCGCATGTGATCGCGCTCGACGTGGGACACGGCCAGCTTGACCCGCGCATCGCAGGCAACGAGCGCATCATCGAAATGAGCGGCGTCAACATCCGCGACGTCGAAGCGGATGATCTGCCGTACCGGCCAAGCATGATCGTATCCGACGTGTCATTCATCTCGTTGACATACGTGATTCCCGTCATCGCGCGCATCGCCGCGCCCGGCGCACACGTCGTGCTACTGGTCAAACCGCAGTTCGAAGTCGGCAAAGGCAACCTCGGCAAAAACGGCATCGTGGAAAGCGAAACCTTACGCAAACAGGCGCTCGACACCGTCACCGCCTGCGCGAAAGCCAACGGACTGGATGTACGCGCCACGGCGGTCTCACCGATCGAAGGCACGCACGGCAACATCGAGTATCTGCTGTATGCAGTGGCGTAAACCGTTCTCCGCCAATCGATAGCGTAAAAATGAAAGGCCGGCAGCCCATATGAAAAATCCCATATGGACCGCCGGCCTTTTGCATGTTCCGCGGGCCTAGCCCCTCAAAAACTTGTCGATCTGATCCTGCTTGCCCATGATGATGAGCTCGTCGTTACGGTGCATAATCAGCTCTTTCGAACCGTATTCGAATTCCTTGCCCGGCGATTTGACACCGACCACGGTGATGCCGAACCGTTCATGCACGCGCGCATCCTCGATGGAGTAACCGACGACATGCGGGGGAGTGTGGATCTTCACCACGCTGTACGCGCCTTCAAGCTCGATGTAGTCCAGATAGTTGCCGGACACCAAGTGCCCCACGCGCTTGCCGGCATCGGTCTCCGCGTTGATGATGTGGCGTGCCCCGATACGCTGCAGAATGCGCGCATGCTCCTTGGACACCGACTTCGCCCAAATGTCGGAGATGCCGGCATCAAGCAGATTGCCGGCGGTGATGACGGACGCTTCGACGCTGTCGCCGATGGCAACGACCGCCGTATCGAAATCGGAGGCGTTGATCTGCTCCAACGCCATCACATCGGTCATATCGGCCTGCACGGTGGGAATCTGCGACGACCAGCGGTTCACCAGTTCGCCGTCCTTGTCGACGGCGAGCACATCCTGGCCCATCGCATCCAATGTGGTGGCTACGGAACTGCCGAAACGGCCGAGTCCTACCACAAGAACGCTTCTGGTGTTGTTAGCCATGATTGTTCGCGTACCTTTCGATGTTCTGTTCCGGATTCAAGTATAGGAAGTTGCGGGTATAGAAACCGTATCGACGAATCCGCTCAGCCGACCACGATCTGCTCGGTGGGGTAGCGGACCGGCTCCACATTGCGCGGCCTGGAGATCGCGTAGGCGATGGTGAGCGGACCGAGCCTGCCGATGAACATGGTCGCGGCGAGAATGTACAGGACCGCTGGACTAGAAGCGCTGGCCACGCCGACCGAATAGCCTCCCAGACCGAACGCCGAGCAGGTGTCGAACAGCGCGTTGCTCAGCGAGCAGCCGGTGATGGCCATCAACGCCATGGACACCACGGTGACAAGCATCAGACATGACGTGGTGACGGCCACAGCGGTCATGACGGCTTGCGAATGGATACGACGATGGAACGCGTTGACGTCATGGCGTCCGGTGAACGCGGCACGGCAGGTCAACAGAATCACGGCGAATGTGGTGACGCGGATGCCTCCTGCGGTCGAAGTGCTGCCGCCGCCGATGAACATGACGATGGATAGGAACACCTTCGTCGCGTCGCTCACGCCCGGCATCCATGACAGGTCGAAGCCGGAACTGCGGGGCATGACGGCCGCCACCATCGCATGCCACAACCGCGGTTCCACACCTTCGGTGGCGAACAGCAGTTTGTTGTTCCATTCCATGAGGAGGAACCAGGTGAACGAGGCGAGCACGATGCAGAACGTGGTGGTCAGCGTGAGCTTGGTATGCAGGCTCCAACGCTTCGGCGGACGATGGTTGCGCCATGAGCGCATGAGGTTAAGCAGGACGGGAAAGCCGAGCGTGCCGCAGAACGCGCTGACGAGGATAGGCAGACCGACAGCCCAATTGTTGACATGCAGGCCGGCGCCGTCAGGGGTGAAGCCGGCGTTGTTGTATGCCATGACCGCGAAGAACAACGATTCCCACAGCGTGTGCCGCACATTGCCATGATTGACTTTGTACAGGCCGGGGAACAGCGCCACGAACGTGATGCCTTCGATGGTGAACGCGGTGGCGATGACCACGGTGAGCACGCCCTTGATCTCGCCGAGTTTCGTGGTGCCCAGCTCGTTGGCCGTCAGCAGCTTTTGCGTGGCCTTGAGATGGTGGTTCACGGCCAAGGCGATGAGTGAAGCGAACGTCATGACGCCCAAGCCGCCCATCTGCACGGAGAAGATGAGCACGGCCTGGCCGAAAGCGGACCAATGCGTCGTCGAATTGACGATGGAGATGCCACACGTCGAAATCGCGGAGATCGCGGTGAAGAACGCGGTGGTGAACGTCGTCTTCTCGCCTTTCGGCGTGGCGGTGGGCGTGAGCAGGAGCAGCGTGGACAATGCGCCCAACATCATGAAGTACAGGATGGTCAGACGTCCGGGATGTGTGGTGAGTCTGTGCATTAGGCTGCGCTTGCGCGGCTTGCGCTCCTCCGCCATGGCCTTCTCGAACGTGTCCCCGGAGAACCACCAGGCATAGCCATGTGAGGCCTCGCGATTGGAGGAGGACTCGTCGAAGACGAGGTTGGACATGCTGTTCCTCGCTCCTTGTCTGTATAAACGGTCTTCGTTTCCTTGAGCTATTGTAGGCGGTAGTGTGACGAATGGGCCATGGACGTACCGTTCGACGGTTCCGCGGTGGCTCCATGGGACTCTTCGGACGTCTGCGGCGTGTTCTGGACACCCGCTGCCGTCATTCGTTCATTTGTTCGACTACACTGGCGGGTAGTGGCACCTCGCATGGGGCGCCCGTTATACGAAAGGGCTTGCGATGATCGGTACCCGACATGCGGTGGTGGTGACGCATACGCGTCTGCGTGAAAGCGGCACGGTGGTCGAAGAAGCCGTCGAGCAGTTGAGACGCGCCAATTTCGAAGTGACGATCATCGACAATATCGAAGCGCCCGAGTTCGGCAGCAGGACGCCCGCCGTGCCGAAGAACACGGAAATCGTGGTGGTGCTCGGAGGAGACGGTACCATCCTGCGCGCAGCCGAACTGGTGCATGCCACCGAAGTGCCCATTCTCGGTGTGAACCTGGGCCACGTCGGCTTTCTTGCCGAATTTGAAAGCTTCCAGATGAGCGAGGCCATCCGCCGGATCGCCGACCATGACTATTCCATCGACGAACGTATGATCGCCCACGTCGACGTATGGCTGCCGGGCGCGACGGAACCCATCGAGGACTGGGCGTTGAACGACATCACGCTGGAACGCGCCGACCGTGGCAAAATGGTGGAACTGTCCATCCGTGTCGACGACGTGGAGATGAGCTCCTTCGGTTGCGATGGCGTGATCGTATCCACGCCGACCGGTTCCACCGCCTACGCGTTTTCCGCGGGCGGGCCGATCATGTGGCCGAATGTGAAGGCATTGCAATTGGTGCCGTTGGCCGCGCACGCATTGTTCGCACGTCCGCTCATCATCGGCTCCGGCTCCACGTTCGCCATCGACATTCTTGACGATTCCACGTCCGACGGTTGGATCTGCTGCGACGGCCGCCGCCAGCGCGCCCTGCCGAAAGGCACACGCATCGAAGTGCGCGAATCGAAATGCACTTTGCGATTGGCGCGACTGTCCGGCGTGCCGTTCACGAACCGTCTCGTCACCAAATTCGACCTGCCTGTCGTCGGATGGCGCGAGCAGGCGCGCAAGACCGGTGGCACGCATCATGGGCAATCGTTCCCTAGAACCGGCAAACCGGAAAGCGGGAAGTGACAGGGCATGCTGGAAGAGCTTGAGATCCACAATCTCGGTCCGATCCGTTCCGCGCTGATCGCCCCGGCAGGCGGTATGACGGCGATCACCGGCGAAACAGGTGCCGGCAAATCGATGCTGCTCAGTGCGATCCGACTGATTTCCGGCGGTCCCTCCGACGGCGGCCGTGTTTCCGTCGGCGCTCAGGAGGCGTGGGCGCAGGGCGTGTTCGAAGTCGCTTCGTCGCCGGCCGCGGTGGCCGCCGCACGGGAGGCTGGCTTCGAGCCAGAGGACGGCGAACTGTTCCTGTCGCGCAAGGTGCCGGCTTCCGGACGATCCCGCAGCATGTTGTCGGGACGTAGCGTGCCTCGTTCCGTGCTTGCTTCCGTCGCCGCCGAATTGGTGACGATCCACGGCCAGGCCGACCAGTTACGTATCGCGACCGTTTCGCGGCAGCGTGAATTCCTGGACCGCTACGCGGGGGATGAAGTGGCGTTGGCCGCCTACGGCAAGACGTGGAACGCGCTGCGCGCAATGGACGAGCGTTTGGAAAGGCTCAGCAGCCAGGAATCGTCCATGCGCCAGCAGGCGGATTACCTGCGTGAGTCAATCGAACGCATCAACCGGGTCGACCCGCAGCCGGGGGAGATGGACGAATTGCGCGCACGGCGGGACCGCATCGAAAACGCCGCCGAAATCGCCGAAGGCGTGACCCGCGCATTGGGTGCGTTGGACGCTTCGCAAGTGGCGGATGACGTTGAATCGGCCAGCGCCGCCGATTTGATCGACCGTGCCTCGCAGGCATTGCGCGCCATTCACGTGGAAGGCGTGTTCTCCGAACTCGCCGACCGGCTCGACTCCATCAGCACCGATTTGTCCGACGTGGTGTTCAGCCTGTCCGGCGAAGTGGACAATGAGGCGAGCGTGGAGGATCTGGATGCCATCAACGGGCGCATCCACGAACTGGACGAGCTGACCCGCCGATGGGGGCCGGAATTGTCCGACGTGATCACGTGGAGGGACAAGGCCGTATACGATTTGGAGGATTTGGACGCCTCGCCGGAAAAGGTCGAACAGCTGGAAGCCGAACGCGCCCAACTGCTTGAGGCTGCGAAAAAAGCCGCGCAGGCTGTGAGCAAACGGCGTAGAGCCGCGGCGAAGGAACTCGCGTCCAAAGTCACCGCGGAACTTGATTCGCTGGCCATGGGCACTTCGAAACTGGAGATCCGCGTGGCCGAACGCGAACAGTTGGACGCCACCGGAGCGGACGACATCGAATTCCTCTTCACCCCGTTCCCCGGCTCCCCGCAACTGCCGATGGGCAAAAGCGCATCCGGCGGCGAATTGAGCCGTCTGATGCTCGCGCTTGAACTGGTCGCCGCCGAAAAGCATGTCGTGGCCGGCGGAACCGTGCCGCCGATGACGTTCATCTTCGATGAGGTCGACGCCGGCGTGGGAGGCAAGGCCGCTGTGGAACTGGGTGCCCGCTTGGCCAAACTCGCCCAATCCGCGCAGGTTCTGGTCGTCACGCACCTGCCGCAGGTCGCCTCCTGGGCGGACGAACAATATGTGGTCGCCAAAGGCGAAACCAAGGATGGTTCCATCGCCACCACCATCAGCCAGGTGCGCGGGGATGAGCGCGTGCACGAAATCGCCCGCATGCTGTCCGGCAGCGAAAGTGAAACATCTCTGGAACATGCCGAGGAACTGCTCAAATCGTCGGTGCTTGACTGACGGCGGATTCAATCGTAAAAAGTAATCGCAAATCGTAAAAGCGGTAATTGCAAAACAAAGGAGCCGATATGACACAGAAAACCAAGGCGAACCAAGGCAAAGGCGCCATCTTCGACCTTGACGGCACGCTACTCGACTCCATGGGCGTGTGGGATCAGGTGGACGTCGACTTCCTTGCCAAACGCGGCATCGAGGTGCCGGACGACTACATGCAGAAGGTCGCGGCCATGCAATTCCGCCAGATCGCCGAATACACAATCGCACGATTCGGCCTGTCGGACACTCCCGAAGCGTTGATGGAGGAGTGGGACCATATGGCACGTGTCATGTACGCCACGGTGGTTGAAGCCAAACCGTATGCGCGCGAATATCTGGAATCGTTGAAGGCGAGCGGCGCGAAACTGGCCGTGGCCACGTCATTGCCGCCGATGCTGCGCGAACCGGCCATGAAGCACGTCGGCATTTTCGACTATTTCGATGACGTGGTCAGCGTCGACGATGCTGGCGACGTCGGCAAAACTGAGCCGGACGTATATCTGCTGGCCGCGTCGCGTCTCGGCATCAAACCAAGCGACTGCACCGTATTCGAGGATCTGCTGGTCGGCATGCGCTCGGCCAAGTCGGTCGGCATGCATGTGTGGGCCATGCACGACGATTCCTCCGACGCCGACTGGCCTGAGATCTGCAATCTGGCCGACGGCGTCATGTTCGACTTCCACGACGCGCCCGTCATACTGTAACGGTTTGCATCATCGCCTGATGTTTCCGGGCCATTGCGTGATTCGACCGCTTCACGCTTTCATGACGCCGATCAGGTCCATATCTTGTTGAGCCTCATGAAGACGCGGCTCATGATTGTTCCCTATACGCCTTCTCGAACATGCCAAGCAGATCAAGCAGGCTGATGTCGGCGGCCTTGGCGGCGGTTACCGTCTGCCGGAACACGTCCATGATGCGTTCGCGCGCACGTTCCTTCATAAGCTCGTTGCCGTGGGCCAGCACGAACGTGCCTTTGCCCTGCACATTCTCGACAAGCCCCTCATCCGCCAGCTCGCTGTACGCTCTGGCGATGGTGAGCACGCTGATGTGCAGTTCCTTGGCAAGCTTCCTGAGGGAGGGGAGCGCCTCGCCGGTTTGCAGTTCGCCCGACATGATCGCCGCTCGGATCTGATCTTCGATCTGTTCGTAAATCGGTTTGCCGGACGCGGATGAGATGTTCAGCTTCACTGTATCCCTTTCTGCGAGTGATATATATCCTGACCGAACAGTGTACGCAAACTGTTCAACAGCTATATATAACAGTAACACAGATTTGGCCATGCTGTTATTATATGATCTATAACAGCATGGCCGTAATTGAAAACCTTGGTATTCCGCCATTCTGAACAGTTGGTGCCTACCGGCTGCGGTGCCTGTCCGTTACTTGTGCGACGGATGGATGAGACGGTGGAAGGACAGGTAGATCAGCCAAGACACCGGCAGCGCCAGCATGAACAGGGGATAGAACCATGCGATCGGCAGGTGCCCATAGAGAACTCCAGCCAGCACCGGCCCCAACGCCATACCCAAGTCGATGCCCATATAGTACGTGCCGTTGGCCAAGCCACTGCGCTCCCGGCCGGCGATCACCACCGCCTGCGCCTGCGTGACGGAACTCATCAGTCCATAACTGGCCGCCATGGCGATGCCCGCGCCAAGCAGATACCAATCGTTCGTCATGAACGTGAGAAAGGCAAGCGACGCCAACATCGCAAACGAACAGACGACAAGCCAGAAACGGAAACCCTTCGAATCGAACAGGTCGCGCAACGTGAGCCGCAGTACCAGCAGCGCGGCCGCATAGAACACGAAGAACAAGTCGGACGAGATACGCAGATGTCGTGTGGAAATGTAATCCACCAGGAACGACTGGTTCGCGAAATAAGGGATGGCGAACATCATGAACACCGCGGCCAATGGAATGGCCCGTGGCTCCACCAGATTGCGAAGACGCAGACGATGCCGTAACGACTGCTCGGCGGCAACGGTTTTACGAGCCGGCCTGCCACCGTTTTTCACCAGCAGAACCGTCACGAACGCGCACACGTTAAGCGTCAGCGATGCGATGAACGTCCACTGGTAGCCGACGGCCGCCTGCAGACGGATGCCGAGTGCCGGGCCGACCGCAATCGCCAACGCGTTGACGATGCCGTACAATCCCATGCCCGCGCCCATATGCCGGATCGGAAGCAGCAGCGACACCCACGTCGCCAGACAAACCGTGCCGCATGCGAAGCCAAGCCCGTTGACCATGCGCGCCACGACCAGCATGCCCGTCGAATCGGCAAGACAATACATGACGCCCGCCACGATGTACAGCACCGTTCCCGCAGCCACCAGCAACCTCTTGCTGACCAAATCCGACAGATTGCCCGCGATGGGACGGCAGAACAGAGACACGAAACTCATCGCGCCGGCGATCACGCCCATCAGCGCGCCCGTCGCTCCCATCGACTCGCCATAGCCGGCGATGACCGGCGTGATCACCATGTTGCTGGTCATGAAGAAGAACGTCGCCAGCATCACCAGCGCCACGTCACGGGTGATGAGCCGGTCCTTCCTCGGTTCCGCGGGTTCATCCGGCCGATTTGCCGTTACGCCCGACTGCGATGCTGAAGCTACGCTCATGATTCTCCTGCCTTTCGGGAACGCACTGTACCAGCGTCAATGAAAAACGGCCGCCCGCATATCGCGGACAGCCGATTCTTCTATGTATCGTTGCCGTTTTGCCTGTCGAAACCTTACAGCGCCTTCGCGGCCTGCTCGACGAATCCTTCCATGCCGTCGATTTCGACGACGTTATCGAAACGCACGTTGGCGGTCTCAAGACCGCGCAGCGCGGCCGGAGCGGTGGTGCCGGTGGCCTTGGCAAGCACGTCCATGCATTCGAAATCGGTGCCGGACGCGTCAAGACCCAGAGATTCGTTGACTACGCGCGGGAACTTGTACGGGCTGGCGGTGGACAGCAGCACGCGCGGCGTGAGCGGATCGCGCGGCATCTGCTGCATGACGTAGTAGCCGCATGCGGTGTGCGGGTCGATCACGTAATGGTTCTTGTTCCAGCAGTCCGCGATCATCTCGCGCACCTGGTTCTCATCGGCCCAACCGGTGCCGAAGATGGAACGAATCTTCTTCATCATCGGCTCGGGAACCTCGTAGGCGCCCCACTGGCTCAGATCGTTCATCAGCATGGAGATCAGGCGTGTGTCCTTGTCGGACATGTAATACAGCATGCGCTCCAGGTTCGATGAGATGAGGATATCCATCGACGGGGAAATGGTCTGGAAGAACGGACGCTGACGGTTGTACGTGCCGGAAGTCAGGAAGTCGAACAGCACGTTGTTCTTGTCGGACGCCACCACAAGATGCTTGACCGGCAGGCCCAGCAGTTTCGCGTAATAGCCGGCGAGGATGTCGCCGAAATTACCCGTCGGCACAACGAACTCGACCTCGTCGCCCACATTGATGACCTGGCGTTCCAGCAGCTGCGCGTACGCGGAGAAGTAATAGACGACCTGCGGCACCAGACGGCCCACATTGATGGAATTCGCGGAGGAAAGCACCACATGCGAATCATCGGCGAGACGTCCGGCAAGCTCCTTGTCGCCGAAGATGCGCTTGACGGCGGACTGCGCGTCATCGAAATTGCCCTTGACCGCGCACACGTTCACATTGGAGCCGGACTGCGTGGTCATCTGCAGCTCCTGCACCTGGCTGACCTTGCCTTCCGGATAGAACACGGTGATGCCGGTGCCCGCGGCGTCCGCGAAACCAGCCAACGCGGCCTTGCCGGTGTCGCCGGACGTGGCGGTGACGATCATGATCTTCTCATCCGCGTCGCCATCCGCCGGAGTGGTGCGCGCCATGAAACGCGGCAGAATCTGCAGCGCCACATCTTTGAACGCGGAAGTCGGACCGTTGAACAGTTCCATCACATAGTCATCGCCGAGCGGCTTGACCGGAGTGATCTTCTCGTCGGACCACTGCGGGCCGTACGCCTCGTCGATGCACTCCTTGAGCTCGGCCTCGGTGTAGTCCGGCAGCAGCACGGACAGCACATCGAACGCGATCTGCTGGTAGGACTTGCCGGCCAAGGAAGCGATATCCACATGGGTCTCACCCAAGGAGTCGGTCACGAACAGGCCGCCATCATCGGCGATGCCCTTGCGGATGGCCTGCTTGGAGGTAAGCGAATCGGTGGTGCTGCGTGTGCTGTGGAACGTGGTCACTTGATTTCCTTAGCAATAGAACGGACAGATTACGTCAAACGTGCTTCTCAGTGTACCGGCACAGGTGGGAAGAACGTCGCCTCGCGTCCGTGGAATGGGACGCCGACCCCATACGATTGCCGACGGAAGGTCCTGCTTTTCCACGTGGCACCGCGATCGTGCCGTCCATGTCTTCGCGCGCAGGCGGTGCCATATTTCCCACATGTTTCGAAACCCGGTTTTCCTCCGATCGTTTTCACACGTACACTGCTCTGTAACCCGCGGTACAGCGGATGATCATTCCGAAGTCAAGGAGGGCTTCATGACTGCATCACCTCTTGCGCAAACACCGAACGACATGTTCAACGCGCCCATCGCCGAAGCGGATCCGGAAATCGCCGAAATCCTCGACGCCGAACTATCCAGGCAGCAAAACGGACTCGAAATGATCGCCTCCGAAAACTTCGTGCCGCGTGCAGTGCTTCAGGCACAAGGCTCCGTACTGACCAACAAATACGCCGAAGGCTATCCGGGACGCCGCTACTACGGCGGCTGCGAGCAGGTGGACAAAATCGAAACCATCGCCCGCGAACGCGCCAAAAGCCTATTCGGCGCCGAATACGCCAACGTACAGCCGCACTCCGGCGCACAGGCCAACGCAGCCGTCTACCAGGCGCTCGTCAAACCCGGCGACACGGTCCTCGGCCTCGCCCTCGACCACGGCGGCCACCTCACCCATGGCATGAAAATCAACTTCTCCGGCCGCTTCTACCACGCCGAAGCCTACGGCGTGAATCCCGAAACCTTCCGCATCGACCCGGAAATCATCCGCCAGCGTGCGCTCGAAACCCATCCCGCCATGATCATCGGCGGATGGAGCGCCTACCCGCGCATCGAAGACTTCAAAGCCATGAAGGAGATCGCCGACGAGGTCGGCGCCAAATTCTGGGTGGACATGGCCCACTTCGCCGGCCTCGTAGCCGCCGGACTGCATCCAAGCCCCGTCCCATACGCCGACGTCGTATCCTCCACCGCGCACAAAACCCTCGGCGGCCCACGCTCCGGCTTCATCCTCGCCAAGCAGGAATACGCCAAGAAACTCAACTCCGCCGTATTCCCCGGCCAGCAAGGCGGCCCGCTCATGCACGTCATCGCCGGCAAGGCCGTCGCCTTCAAAGTCGCCGCCACCCCGGAATTCAAAGACCGCATGCAACGCACCCTCGACGGCGCCAAGATCCTTGCCGAACGCCTCATGGCCGACGACGTCAAAAACAACGGCATCAGCGTCCTGACCGGCGGCACCGACGTGCACCTGGTCATGGTCGACCTACGCAACAGCGAAATGGACGGCAAACAAGGCGAAGACCTGCTCGCACAATGCGGCATCACCATCAACCGCAACACCGTCCCGTTCGACCCACGCCCCGCATCCGTGGCCTCCGGCCTGCGCATCGGCACCAGCGCACTCGCCACCCGCGGCTTCGGACCCAAGGAATACGAGGAAGTCGCCGACATCATCGGCACCGCGCTCGCCGCAGGACAGGACGTCGACGCGCTCAAGGCGCGCGTCGACAAGCTTGCCGAAGACTTCCCGCTTTACCCGGGACTCGACCAAATCCACTGATCACCAGCCTCGACTGACGAAATCGCGTCCCGCCGCGCAACCAACGACCCGAAAATGGCCGTCATTGCCCAGCGAGGCGTGATTTCGCGCTATTCTAAGAGACTATGACGAATCCACAGAACCAAGGCACCGCCATGAACGCCGACGTGTTCGAAGCAGTATGCGCCATGGGCGACGCAGCCCGCACCGCGCAATCGCAACTTGCCCAGGCAAACACCGAAGCCAAAAACCAACTGCTCAACGCCATCGCCGACGCACTCGACCAGCATGCGGACGACATCGCCGCAGCCAACACGCTCGACATGAACAAAGCCGAAACCGACGGCATGGACGCCGGCAAACTCGACCGACTCAAATTCGACCAGCAGCGCATCACCGCCGCCGCGCAAGGCGTACGCCACGTGGCATCCCTACCAGACCCCATCGGCGAAATCGTACGCGGATACCATCTGGAAAACGGCCTACGACTGCAGCAGGTACGCGTCCCCATCGGCGTGCTCGGCATGATCTACGAAGCACGCCCCAACGTCACCGTCGACGTTGCCTCCCTATGCATCAAATCCGGCAACGCCGTCCTGCTGCGCGGCGGACACGCGGCCGAACACACCAACGCGGCAACACTCGCCGTCATCGCCGACGTACTCACCAAACACGGATACGACCACAACATGATCGCCACCGTAGACCAATACGGACGCGACGGCGCCACCGCCATGATGGAAGCACGCGGCCACATCGACGTGCTCATCCCACGCGGGGGAGCAGGACTCATCCAAGCCGTGGTACGCAACTCCAAAGTCCCCGTCATCGAAACCGGAGCCGGCAACGTGCACATCTACGTCGACCGCACCGGCAACCCCGACAAAGCCATCCCCATCCTCATCAACGCCAAAACCCAACGCGTCGGCGTATGCAACGCCACCGAAAAACTCCTCGTCCACAAAGACATCGCCGAAAGCTTCCTGCCGAAAGCCGCGGCAGCGCTCGCCGCAGCGGGAGTCGAAATGCATGCCGACGAACGCGCGTATGGCATCATCGAACATGCCGGAATCGCAAATGCGCAACTCGTGCATGCCACCGACGAGGATTGGGACACCGAATATCTGGCACTCAAAATCGGCATCAAGGTGGTCGACTCGCTTGACGAGGCCATCGCGCATATCAACCGCCACTCCACCGGGCACACCGAATCCATCATCGCCGAAGACTATTCGGCCATCGAGGAATTCACCGCCCGCATCGACTCGGCGGTGGTGATGGTCAACGCCTCCACACGTTTCACCGATGGCGGCGTGTTCGGATTCGGCGCGGAACTTGGCATCTCCACACAGAAGATGCATGCGCGCGGTCCGATGGGGCTGCACGAGATGACCACGACCAAATGGATTGGCTACGGAACAGGACAGGTGAGAGAATGAGCGACGAAGTCATGCAGGACAATATGCAGCACACCATGCAGGACAACAAGAACCCATGGAACGCGGACTTGACCGACCCAATGCTCAGATTGCGATTGGCATCCGAACGATTGAGCATCGTGCGGTATGTGTTCCTTGTGCAGGTCGAAGACGGTATCGCGTCCGCGGACGAACGCGCCTCGCTCGAATACGCCGACGCGGTGTTGATCGGCTGGCCCGAAACCGACGCTTCGGACGTCATCACTCCCGATGCCGCCCAGCTTGACGATATCGACGAGCAGATGCGGGTCATGGAACAGCACATCGCCAAGTTCAGCGCGATGGAACGAGATCATGACATCGTCGGCATGACCGACACGCTGATTCGTGTCACCGAGCGCGTTGCCGGAATCCGCAGTATATACCAGCCGGATTTCCCGCTGCCGACATTCGCCGAGATTCGACGTGTGGTGCAGGACGAGTGGGATGAGGATATGGACAAGATCGATCCCGACAACGCCTCACCGACCGCGGACAGCATCGAGCAGGAAACCGCCGACGCGGACAAAGAGCAGCAGGCCGAGAAACAGGCCGAACAGCAGGCCGATGGCGCGCAAAAGAGCGGAGCGTCCGCATGACCGGACCAAAACGCATGCGGCCGGAATCTGCGGAGGCCGATCCCGAACTGACCGTCAGCTACGTGGTCGAGCCGGAACGACGCATGTCGGAACTATCCGTAGACCGGCCGCAATCAGCCGTGACCACCGGACGCAGGTCCGCACGAGGCAACTGGCACAACCGGTTGCGCATCGGCATCATGGGCGGCACTTTCGATCCGATCCATAACGGCCATTTGGTCGCAGCCTCCGAAGTGTCCTGGGTGTACGACCTCGACGAGGTGATCTTCGTGCCGACCGGACGGCCGGTGTTCAAGTTGGACAAGAAGGTCACCAATGCGGAGGACCGGTACCTTATGACGGTCATCGCCACCGCGTCGAATCCGAAATTCACCGTGTCGCGCGTGGACATCGACCGTCCCGGCGTCACCTACACCATCGACACCCTGCGTGACATCCGCGCCCAGTATCCCGATGCGGAACTGTTCTTCATCACCGGTGCCGACGCCGTGGCGGAGATCATGCAATGGAAGGACGCCAACAAGATGTGGGAGCTGGCGCATTTCGTGGCCGTGACACGTCCCGGTTATTCCTCGCCGGACGGCGTGAAATTACCTGAAGGCAAGGTGGATACGCTGGAGATTCCCGCTTTGGCGATTTCCTCCACGGATGTGCGTCGCCGCGCCGAACATGGCGAACCCGTTTGGTATCTCGTACCCGATGGCGTGGTGCAATACATCGGTAAACACGGCCTATACCGATAGAAGATGGATGGGGCCGTCCGCATGGCCCCCCCGAACACACGGGGTCGGTGAGGTCTGCGCGGCCGGTTAGTATGGGTCACATCCACTTCGCTAGAACAGACGTTTGGAGACACGGTGAGCGCAATCCTTGAAGGAAAGCCGGATAAGAACCTTATCCTTGTCACAGGCAGAGCACACCCGAAGCTGGCGGCGGAAGTCGCCGAACAGCTCGGCATTGATGTTCTGGAAACCACAGCATACGATTTTGCGAACGGCGAAATGTACGTGCGCTACACCGAGTCCGTGCGTGGCGCGGACGTGTTCGTACTGCAGAGCCATTCCAATCCGGTCAACCAGGCCATCATGGAACAGCTCATCATGATTGATGCGTTGAAGCGTGCTTCCGCGCGTTCCATCACCGCGGTCTGCCCGCTGCTGGGCTATTCCCGCCAGGATAAGAAGCACCGCGGCCGCGAGCCCATCTCCTGCCGTCTGGTGTTTGACCTGCTCAAGACCGCAGGCGCCGACCGCATCATGAGCGTCGATCTGCATGCGGCGCAGTCGCAAGGCTTCTTTGACGGCCCGGTCGATCATCTCATCGCCATGCCGGTGCTGGTCGATTACATCCGTGACCGTTTCTCCAACCAACTTGACAACGTCGCTGTCGTCTCCCCGGACGCCGGTCGTATCCGTGTTGCCGAACAGTGGGCGCAGCGCCTCGGCGGCGGTCCGCTCGCCTTCGTGCACAAGACCCGCGACATCACCCGCCCGAACCAGGCGGTCGCCAACCGTGTGGTCGGCGACGTCGCAGGCAAGGACTGCGTGCTTGTCGACGACCTGATTGACACCGCGGGCACCATCGCCGGCGCATGCAACGTGCTTAAGGATGCCGGAGCCAAGTCGGTGACCGTCGTCGCCACGCATGGCGTGCTGTCCGGCCCGGCCGTGGACCGACTGAAGAACTGCGGCGCACGCGAGGTCGTGCTCACCGATACCGTGCCGATTCCGGAAGAAAAGCGTTGGGACGGTCTGACTGTTCTGTCGATCGCGCCGTTGCTGGCAAGTGCCATCCGCGCCGTGTTCGAAGACGGTTCCGTTGCCGAACTGTTCGACACGTATCCGGAACATCACGGCCAGGGCTTCCTGTTCGCCTGATTTTCTAGGAAACTCGGATACTTCTGACACTTCAGATATTTCGAGGTTTTACGTTATACGGGTTCCGGTTCATTCGGAACCCGTTTTCTTTATGCTTTTCGCTGCATTGCACGCTGACGGTTGCGCGGGTGGGGGTGTTTCCGCCATGCCGTACGGGCCGATCCGACTTGTTCGAATGGTAATGCGTGCGGAACGTCATGATGCCCCCGCATCTTAAAAAACGTCAGGCCGGCATCAGACCTGTACGCCTGCGAGCTTCAGGAACTTCTTGTCGGACTGGATGCCTTGAGTCAGGAACTCGCCGTCCTTGAACAGCGCGTAGGTCGTGACCGGAGCTGGCGTATTCTGGGCCTGCTCACGGCTGATGATGTGAATGGTTTTTAATGGAATGCTGTGCTCTTCCGCCACCGCTTCCACGCGTGGCACCCAGTAGTGGGTGAACGGACACTGGTCCGTGTAATAGAGAACGAATCCATCACCATCCGCCGTGGGATATTTGGCGCATTCTTTGAATTGCGGAGGCTCCGTGTCCGAACCGAACGGCAGGTACATGAGCATGATTCCGCATGATGACGTGTCCGCAACCATGAAACCCTTGTGCGCAAGGTATTTCGCGTCGGAGAGGAATTCGCGCTTGCGTCCTTCGGCAGACAAAATACACAATCCCTTCCGCCCCTGCTCCTTCGCATCCCTCACGCACCCCCCGTAACAGGTCGTTGGAATATCCGTGCCCTTTCATGGAGCCGGCGACCCATAGACAGTCGATGTAAAGATACCCATCCGCTTGGATAGGAACCCACGCGTTCTCCGCGGGGATATATTCGATGAAGCATTTTCCGCGTTCTACGCTGCGGTAGAAGATCAATCCTTCGTCGAATCGACGTTTGAGCCACTCCTTTTTCGCAAGGGCCTGTTTGCCGGACATGGCGCAGCAGACGTGCTCTGCATCGATGTTGTCTCTGGTAATTCGAATGTATTCCATTCGGGACCTCCTTGTCTTGCGCGGTTCCGCCCATGTTGCCGCCTATGGCGTGGGATTATTGCCGAGTCTGCTGGAAGGCGCCGTTCCTTGACATCAGCGTTGCTCCGAAAAAACGAGATTTCGGTTTCCATGACGTTTTCAGACTTCCGTATTTTAGATATTTAGACAAACGTCTAAATATCTGGTAGGATGAATATCGCAATCCGATACTGGAAAGAGAGCGATGATGGCAGGAGAAGGATTCAAGGCGCTCGCCGACCCCACGCGGCGTCGTATCCTCGAGCTGCTGCGTGCGGGGGATATGACCGCGGGGGAGCTCGCGGAGCATTTCGACATCAGCAAGCCATCGCTCAGTCACCATCTGGCGACTCTTAGGAACGCTGGTCTCGTAACGGACGAACGACATGGGCAGAACATCGTGTACAGCCTCAATACCACAGTTATGCAGGACTTGGTCGGATGGTTCATGGGCTTCGCGGACGATCCGGAAGACAGGCAATGAAAGGTCTGACAATGCAAAAGCAGGAAAAACCCGAGACAACCAAAGCCTCGACCGGTATTCCGGCCCGTGTATGGGTCGTCCTCATGCTGCTTTGCGCGCTGAACGTCGTGGCGCATCTTGCCGCCATGCCGGGGCTACCTGAGCGCATTCCCATGCATTGGGGTGCTGACGGCGGTGTGAACGGATGGGGGCCACGTTGGATGGCATCCGTTCTGGGTGCGCTTCCATTGACGTTTCTCGCACTGTTCTATGTGGTGCCGCGCATTGATCCGAAAGGTGCCGCATATGCCAAGTTCGGCGGATTCTACCAAGGATTCGTGATCTCGTTCACGGTATTCATGTGCGCCATCAGCTGGCTTGGGGAACTCACCGTCTGGAACCTCCTTCCTGGCAAGGGCGCGGTCAACGTCATCGTGTCCGGGGCGATCGGCGCGTTCTTCATCGGCATGGGTAATTATCTACCTCGTGTGCGGCAAAACTACACGCTCGGCATCAAAACGCCATGGGCGTTCGACGACCCCGACAACTGGCGCCGCACCCACCGTTTCGGCGGAGCCTGTTTCATGGTGGTGGGCGTTAGCCTGATTGTGCTGGGATTTTTAGGAGGTATATTGCCCGAAACCTGGATTCTGGCAGTGATTATGGTGCTTGCGATTGGCTCGGTCGCAGCCATGTATGTTTACTCGTATCTCATCTGGCGCAAATCCCACAACAGCTGATTGGGTAGCACCCCCGGTTTTCTTCAGCGAAACCACAGGGGAGTCCGACCCGAATTGCCTGACCGTGCGGGTCGTGTTGACGCGGATAAACGGATAAAAGACGCCCCGGTGACATGGAAACCAGCGGTTAGCATGGGGACTCGTACTTGTAAGTGCAACAGGCATTCCGATGATGTTTGATTTTCCTGCATGCAAACCCGTCGTGTTCTTTATTTCTGTTGTATTGCGAGCAGTACGGTGGCGCGCAGGACGTCCTCGTCGGTGAAATTCAGGCCCCATATGATCTCGACCTTGTCGGTGAGGCGCTTCTGCACACCGCCGACGATCGCCGTGGCGTCGGACAGTTGGAGGCTCTTCGGACCTTCGATGGCGATTATCGCTCCCGTGACCTCGTCGGATGCGACGCTCGAATCATGGAACCGTCCGTCGAGCGCCTCCACGATGCCCGTCGACGACCCGCTTTCCACGCGGATGACCGTGGTCAGGGCGCCGACGCAGACGCTTCTGACGTCGTCCCCATCGATGTGGATGTACTTGTTGTTGCCGAGGAATCCCTCCAACGCCGCGACGGCATCGTCCATCGTCGTGGCGGGATCCTCTCCCGGGACGGGCAGGAGGTCCACGTCCACGCGGTCCGTGGCGTCCGTTCCGGCTGCCGGCATGCGGACGGTCAGTTCCCGTTCGCCGTCGTTTTCGTTCCATAGGATCTTGACGACATGGCTTCCGTCCGTCTTGTCCGTGGCGTCGATGTGTCGTGCGGTCATTTTTGGTTCCTTTTCGATGAGGCGGGTTCGTTTCTTTCCGGGGCATGTCCCGGCCGTTCTTACTTCTGTCGATGCCGGACGGGCGTGTGGTCCGATCAGGGCGAGTGCGAATCAGGACGGGGGTCGGCATGGGCGTCATGGATCGGCGACGAGTCCCAAAAACGTCACCGATCCACGACGCAATCCCGAACCCGTTTCGCAGCCGAGGACGATGGCGGAAGGGGCATTGGCGCGGTTCTTGCCGGCCACGACGGAAGACGTGGTCTGTGCGAGAGTGCTATGCCTTGGCTAGCTTCTTATGTCTGAGGGTGTAAACGGCATCGGCGGAATCGGCGACACGTTTGGAATGCGTCACCACAATGACACATTTACCGAGTTGATGAGCGGCATGCCGCAAAAGATCAATCACCTCATCAGTCATTTCCGGATCCAGGCTGCCAGTCGGTTCATCCGCCAGAATCGCGCGGCCGGGCGCCACTAGGGCGCGGCCGACCGCCACCCGCTGACGTTGGCCACCCGACAAGTGCATGATGTTGCGCTTCGATTCCTCACGGCTCAGACCCAGATCCTCGAGGATCTTCATATCGGCCTTGGGATTGACCAGGCGCAGATTCTCTTCGGGGGTGAGATAGTCGATCAGATTATGGTCCTGGAACACCAAGGACACGTGCTCGCGACGGTGCTTTGAATAACCCGTCGTAGCTATATCCTCGCCCTCAAAACGAACCACTCCATCAGAGGGGGCATCCAGACCGGCCAACAGAGACAGCAAAGTGCTCTTTCCCGCTCCCGATGGACCGGTTATCGCATACATCTTTCCGGATTCGAAATCTGCGTTCACGTCCGAAAGAACGCGAATCTTCGCCGCGCCATATGAGTAATTGACATGGTCCAATTGCAGACAGATAGTCATGATTAGTATCTCCTAACGCATAGAGGAAAGAATGGATTTCGGGGATTTGGCCAGCACTGCGGCGCACGACACGGCAAGCGCGATTGCGATGACCGCGCATCCGAGCAGCAGGATGAGCAGCGTCTGTTCTGGCGGCAGAGCCTCCACCTGCAATGATTCAAGAGGTGCGACTCCCGAATCGTGCAGCAGGAGCGAGGACACGTAACCGGACAATAGGGAGCCCGTTCCCAGCGAGCACAGGGCGGCGACCACAGCCATGAGACCGGTTTCGATCGCGAACTGGGCGATAATCTGCATCTTGCCGATGCCGAGGGCCAGAAGGGTGCCTATCTCATGGATGCGTGAGCGAATCCAGAAGACAAGCGCCATGCCCAATACCAGCACATCGGCCAGGCAGACGGACAACAGCACCATGCGGACCAGATCGCGTACCGTTTCCACCGACTGCAGCACGCCGGAAAGCTGCGCCGAGTCATCGGTGACGCCATACTCGCTTCCGGCGATTTTTTTTGCTTGGGCCATTGCTGCGGAAAGATCCCGCGGATTATCCGAGAGGCACCGGATCGTGCCGACCCGTTCCTCTCCAGTCAGCGCGGAAACCACTTGAGCGCCCGAATAGATGAGATTCTCCGATGCGTCCGATGGTATAGGGCTCTGTGCCTGTACATTGCCAGAGAAGATTCCGGCCACGCGAACGGTGGAATCGCGGCCTTCCTGACTGAGTCGGAAGGTCGATTCCACCGATAGTCCATTCTCACGTGCGAAATCCCGGTGAATCAGTACGTTCCGGCCATTACCTGAAATGTGGTGTCCTTGTTCCAACCGGTACAGGCCGCTTTGGAACTCTTCGGACAACGAGGAGTCAGTGGTGCCCAGCACGCTGACCTGCGTGGATAGGCCGGAATCCAGTCGAGGACCATGTTCGGGGACAACCGGATGCGCGCCATCCACCTGCGCCAGGGTCTTACGTTCGTAAACGGTTTTCCCTACGCCGGGGATGCGTGAGAACCGGCTCGCTTCCTTTGGGCTGACGGGATTCTCGCCGGTGTCGACGGTAAAACCTATTCCCAGGCTTCCGCCGATATCGTCGGACATTTTCTGAAGCGCCGTTGACGCTCCGACCTGAGCCACGAGACTGGTGAAAACCATCAGCATCAACAGTCCGATGATTCCGCTGCGTACCGGTTTACGTACGATTGCCAGCGTGGCACGCTTCCACACGTTCATGCCCGTCATCGGAGCTCCGACAGGCTTCGTGGCGACTTGCGCAGCATCGGTATGCACGATATGGCGACGCATACCAGCATCACCGCCAGCAGGCCGAGCGATACATACAGTACGGCGGTTGTGTCGATCGATACCGTGAGCGAATCCAAGGTACGAACCGACATATTGGACTCAAGATCGCCGCCGACCTGTCCCATGCTGCTCAGTTCCTTCGCCGCGGAGGCGTTCACGGAACGGAGGGCCGAGGTGCCAAGCCATTGGGCCGCTCCCCGTGCGCACAGCCATCCGAGGACCAGGGACGGCAGGCCGATCAGAATCATCTCGGTTAGATATTGGGCGATCAGGGATGGCTTGCCGATGCCGAGGGACACCAATACGCCCATCTCCTGACGTCGGTCGTTCATCCACAGCAAGAGCATGAGGCTGAGGACTATCACTGCCGAGATGGTCACGCCGATCAAAGCGCCGCGCATCATGGAGCGCACACTTCGGGCGGCATTCAGCATGCTCGACGTATATTGGTCATTGCGCGTGATCTGGTAGTTGTTCCAATCCACCGGAAGCTTCTTCGCCGCTTCCATGGTTTTCTCCACGTCGACACCCCTGTCCAGAACGAAAGTGGCATCCTGGTATATTTCCTTGCCGGCCTTGTACTGGTACAGAGTACTTGTAGTGTCCAAATCGGTGTACACAGTGTTGGAGGTGAGTTCCGCGCGGCTGGATACCTTTCTGTCGCTGTCCCCTTTGAATATTCCGACGATGGTGGTTTTGACAGTTGCCGTCGAATGCGACTCATTGTCGGCATCATATGGATTGGCCTTGAGCGTGAGGGTATCGCCGACTTTAAGCCCATTGGTTTTGGCGAGATCCTCATGGACCATCGACATATGCTTATCGGACGCCTTTAGATGACGTCCTTCGACCATGCCGAGCGTGTGGGACGTGAACACATTGAGTTTTGACGAATCGTTTGTGCCTATGACGTTGGCCGTATTGCCGAACTGCTGTTCTTTCTCCGCATCGTAATCATCGCCGCCGGGGACCTTCACCACGCTGGCTCCCACGAGATCGGCGGTGGCGTTCTGCCTGACCATGCACGAGCCAACCCCGGACAGCTTCGAGATTCGTTGCACATCAGCGGGACGAACCATTCCGCCTCCGCGAGGCGTCAGCATGCTGCCTTGCAGGTTACTGGCCAGCACGAATCCGCCGACCGCCTGTTTTTCAATCTGTCCGGCCTCATGTTGAGCTGCCTGAGAAACCGCGGTTGCGGACAGCATACTCGCCGTTATGATGGTCAGCACAATGAACAGCACCGCGGTGCGCACTCGTTTTCTGAGCACATAGCGCGCCGCCCGTGAGATAAAGGTCATTAATACCCCCTGTAAAGCTGGGACCTTCTCGGTAGTGCCCGAAAAGATGTGCACTTTGGACCATGGCCGTCCATGGCACGATGATCAGTTCGCTTCCGCGAGTTTGTCATCGAGCCGGGACCTGTCGAGATAGCGGCGGGTCGACGCTTTCCTCGCGCCGTCTGTGGCGCTCGATGACCGCGGATTCGAAGACCTCGCCCTTGAGCTTGGGCACCTTCAGGCCGAGCCTGCCGGCCTTGGCGGTCAGGCTCCGGTCGTAGTGGCCGGCGCGGTACGCCTTCCGCTCCCCGGCGCGCTCGTATCTGGCGGCGTTGGCGATCTCGTCGGCCTGAAGCGCCGGGCATCGCGTTCAATGGTTCGGTGACCTTCTCGGCGACCAGGCGGTCGAGCTTGGTCTCGAGCAGGTTCCGGTCGATCTGTATGATGCTCGAGGGTCTTGCCGACTTTGTCGCGTCCGCGCCGAGCAGATTCCTACACTCTTTGGCGGCCCTGTCCAGATCGGCGGCCGCCGACACGCACGTTCCGCGCGCCATGGCCGTCCTGTGGTCCTCATATGCCCGATAGCCCAGGCGGCCGCCCACGACCACTGCGGTAGACGCGGCAGCCCGCCATGTGATTCGTTGGAATCGGGAAAGCCTTACTTGTTGAGGACCTTCTTCATCAGGTCGGAGGAGGCCTTGGCGAGTGCGAACTGGCCGAAGCCCGGGTCGATGGAGGCGAGGTTGGCGTTGATGATCTGGTTGAAGGTGTCGTTCTTCATGGTGTTTCCTTTCGGACGGCCGCCTGTCTTCTTCTTTTGTCTTCTTCTGCGTCGCGCGGCTCGTCGCTTCGTTGTTTTCTTGTCTCTGTATCTTCTGTTGTTTTTCTGTTGTGCCTTCACTATAGGCAGGAAAGTATGCGTACGTCATGCCGCAATCGCCATTTCTATTGTAGACTCATCGGTTCATCTTAAAGAAAGAATAAAAAACGGTCATATATTCTGTTGCGCAGCCTGCCGCAGCGTCGTTTTGGGTAGATGAAGTGCGATTGTTCTGCTGGTTTCGATGCAAATGGTAGCTTTATCGTCGTTTCGAGCAGAAAAGTCAACGGTTTTCTGTTGATTTCAACGCTGGCAGCCCGGTTTGCGTCGTTTCAAGCAGAAGAAGTGCGGCTCGTCTGCCGGTCTCAACGCGAACGGCAGACTTTGCGTCGTTTTGAATGGAAAGACCAATGGATTTCTGTCGGTCTCGACGTGGACGGACTCGGCCTTTTTCTGCACCAGTGGGGATTGACCTTCCGTCGGCATCCGGAGCGAAGGCCTATCGCTTCGAACGCTTGCCTACAAGAACCATGGAACAGCCTGCCGACACGCACAGGTTCACTCCGCAGGTCACCGCCGGCAATAGCCGTATGACCGGCTGGTCATAGAAATCGAGGACATCGGGATCCATGAATCCTGAGTACGCCTCGAAAAGCGGATATGGCACGAGTGCCAGTGTCGAACTCGCAAAGAACAATATCCAGATAACGGAGAGGCACAGGATGAAGGCTCTTCGACCTTCTGGACGGATGGTTTTCGAGAATGCGAAAAGAGTCCATGAAAGCACGGTGATTAAAGCTCCGGCGACATACAGCAGACTCGGAATCTCGTCATACATGATTTCGCCTCCTCTCGATTCGGTTGCAGACGATTCGATCTATCGGCAGTATGGGCTGATTATAAGGCGGCGTTGTTTTTTGCGTCAAGAGGTTTTGGCCGCTCATGGCCGATTTGACGTTTCGCCGGAATCGCAAGGCAATGATGCTGCACGGATCTGGCGAGTCTTCGATACCTGCACATGCCAAGCGAGGGACGATTCATGGGCTGGCAGGGTCGAGGGACCTTCGCAATGCCGTTCTCGCCGCTCGCGAAAACGGTTCGTCATGATTCCGTTCGGCTACAACGCGGACCGAGCGAGCCTGCATTGGAACAACTGGAGCTACTGAAACGGCAAGACCTCCGAAACCGCGATTGCCGACGGCGACGAGGATTCGCCGAAGAAGGAGAAGTATCGGTCAAGGTGGCCGCGGTGAACCTGAAAGCAGTCTAGATTATCCCGATCCACATATTGTCCATTGTGTCCATTTGCCGTATGATGAAAACGGATGGAGGTGGTTGCGATGACCATGATGATGGGTGGCAAAGTCCATAGGACGAGGTCTAAGGCACGGCGCTCTGCTGGCGGAGTTCCCGGAGCGTTCCTGCAAGGGGTGGACGGCACGCGTATCCCGTTGACGCCGGACGACTACAGGCGCGTTAGGGAGTTTCTGCTTGCGGAGCCGGAACGGGCGGTGGCGGATGACGAGCGTATCACGACTGGCGAGGCGGCGCGTATTCTTGGGGTCTCCCAACGCACGCTCACACGCATGCTGGATGCGGGCATGATTCCGTACACCCGCATGGGGGAGCGCAGTTACCGTTTCTTGCGGCTTTCGGATGTGACCGACTACAAGCGCAGACGCGACGAGGCCACATCCAAGGCGTTGGATGAGATGCGTTCCATCGCCGATGAGGACGGCGCGTACGACATCGACTATTCGGATTACCTGTCCCGGTTCGATAAGTAGAGTGCCCTTATGATTGCGCTGCTTGACGCCAACCTGTTCGTACCTACGTGGATCATCGACCCACTGCTTAGCTTGGCCGAGGCTGGTCTGCGCGAGCCAGCATGGTCTGCGAGGGTCATGGACGAGGCACGCTTGGCCATCATGGAAGTGCGGCATGTGCCCGACGTCCGGGCCCGCGGTTTTCTTGACGCGATCTGCAGGGCCTTTCCGATGACCATGGCGGAGGATTGGGAGCGGTTTGAACCGGACGTGAATTTGTCGGACCCCAACGACGGGCATGTGGTCGCGGCCGCCCGTCGGGCCGGTGCGGAAACCATCGTTACATTCAACCTCAAGGATTTCCCCGCAGACGAACTTTCCAGGTACGGACTGCACGCTCAATCGCCGGATGTTTTCCTTACCTCCGTGTTCGATGCACATCCAGAAGAAGCGATGGACGCCATGCGCAGACTGGTCAGCTCCAAACGCCATCCGCCGCGTACCATGAGCGAGGAAATCGAGCATTTGCGCGTCTTGCGCCTTCCGCTGTTCGCACGGAGATTGTCCGAAACGGTAGGCTAATCCCCGTCATCTGCAACACTGCGAATCATACGGTAGGCGCAATCAATGCACAATCTGTGAATAATCGCTAATCCATTGGCTCAACACAACCTATTGCCGCCTTGCACCGTGGAATCAAGCAAATTACGAAGAAAAGGCCGTCCGCACGGCAAGATTTCGGTCGTAGGCGATGGATTCGGACGAGCCGTATCCGAGAGGGTGCCAGTACGAATAGGTGGACTCGGACCGGTCATGTCTAGGGGGTCGGAATAGCCCCCTAGACATAGTCCTTTTTGCTCCCCCACCTGGACTCGAACCAAGACAAAGGGTTCCAAAGACCCGTGTGCTGCCATTACACCATGGGGGAACGGCGATAAAACCCGAGGTTTTCCGCCAAGTGTCTATTATGCCATATGCGGCCATCACCTGATACCGCGTGTCGGACGCTTTCGCAGGTGATGGCCGCTTCCTCCGGATTCAGTTCAATGCCTTGACTAGCCAACCATGCGTACCGTTGTCGAAAAGCTCGCTGGTGATGCGGTAGCCAAGATGTTCATACATCGCGAAATTCTTATCTTCGGAGTGTACGGCGGCAACATGTCCACCGGCCTTCCGGATGAGACGTTCCGCCTCGGCCAGCACCGTCTTGCCGATACCATGGCCACGTTCGTCGGCGACCACGGCCAAACGACCAATCACCCAACGTCCGGGTTGATCGGCATGGTCGAGATCAGGGTAGAGACGGCATGTCGCCACGGCGCGGCCGTTTCCAAAAGCCAGCAGATGCGTGGCTCGGCCCGGCTCATCCCATTCGTCGAATTCCGGACGATAATCCTTCTCCACGACGAACACCGCCGTGCGGATGCCGCGCGCCTCGTCCGTCATCATGTCGTATTCGCGGATCTCCATATGATCCGACACTACAGTCGGGCGGGGAAGAGAGACGAATGGAAGTTATGTGGCGTCGTGTTCGACGATGGCACTGTTGTCGAACACACGCCGAACAACGCACGCCAAACGCACGTAGGCGGATGTATGACAGCCAGCGCACGTGATAGGGTACACCCGTGAACGAAAAAGAGAAGGACTCCGACACACGCATATACGCTTTGGACGGGCTCAGAGGACTCGCGGCCCTGGCAGTGGTCGCATACCATTACACGGGAGGCACCCTCCGCCAACTATTGCCAGGCGCCCAATTCGTCACCCTATTCTTCATTCTCAGCGGACTTGTACTTTCCATCGTTCCGCTACGCGTCGGAATCGACACATACAACTGGCCTCGCTACCAGCTGCGTCGCATCGCCAGACTCGCCATCCCCACCTGCACGGTAATCGGGATCTGCTGTATCGTCTCCACAATCGCCATGCATATGGGGTGGAAAGCGGAAGAATACGCAAACGCGTTCAGCACATCCTCGCCATCAGTCTGGCTCCACAATCTGCTCACCCAACTCGACATGCTTTCAATGACCACCGCCGGCACCAGAGTGGACGGTTCCACATTGGCAATGGTCGACCTGCCATCATGGAGCATGTGCTGGGAATTGCTTTTCAGCCTCGCCCTGCCCGTATACGTCATCATCGCCACCGACATGCGATTCGTGGCACCCATTGCGCTCGCATGCGTGCTGTTGTCGGAGTGGACGCAGTGGCCGCCGTTGCGTCACATGGCCATGTTCGCGCTTGGCGTCGCGTTGGCGAAACGGCTTACGGACAACGGGCGCGAGACGATGCGCGACGTCGTTGCCGTACCGCTCGCCCTGTGTGGCATCGTCTTGGTTTGCCAAAGCGGTTTCGGTTTGCTGCCTGGTATTGTCGCCCAACCTTTGGCCGTGTGCGGATGCCTGATATTGGTGGTGGTCGCACTTACCTGCAACGTGGTATCCAACCTGCTTTCCACGCCACCTGTCCGTTGGCTGGGGCGCATTTCATTCAGCCTGTATCTGACCCATCTTCCCGTCCGCGACTGGATTGTGCCGTACATTCCCGTGCAGGGTCTATTGCGCCCGGTGGTTTTGTTTGCATTGTGCCTTCTGGTGGCGGAGGCGTTCTATCTTGCCGTGGAACGGCCTGCTACCAGACTGTCAAGGAGGCTGGGAAAGGCGAAAAGGGAAGCCTGATGTATTCCGCTTGCATGGTGCTGCGGACTGAATCGCCGGTTTGCATGAATGGCGATTGAGAGACCGGTCTCATAGGTTTTCCGCATCCTTGGAAGTCTTCGTCATCCTTTACCCCATCTCCCTGAGCCAGTGTGCCGGTCGTTGGTCGCGTTTCCGTATCAATCGAACGAAACCAATGCTGCATTGTAGTGGAATCCGCAACCCTGCAGCGTTGGCTGGCAAATGGCAAAACCGTATGATGTTTGCTAACGGCGACGGAATTACCATCGTGTCGTTTCCCTTTATCGGGCTGAGCCGGAGGATAATAGTTTCCGGAAACAATCGTGAATATGACTTCCAGATGTCGTATCAATGTCTGCGACGAGGTCATATGGATTCGGCTGAATTCACCGAAGATTTTAAAGCCGAAAAACAAATTGATGGGGCAAAGAGTTATGGAGAAAATCGATAAAACAGACACGCTTAGAACGATTCTGAGTGGCCGAAAGTACACCATTGATTATTTCCAAAGGGAATATCGGTGGGGAAGGAAGCAAATTGAGCAGATGCTTGCTGACTTTCAAAACACTTTTGAGGAATTCTATAAACCGGATGATCATGATACGCCAGAAGAGGTCATGGACTACGGGTTTTATTACATGGGTTGCATCATTTGCACCGGTGGATCCATAAAGAAGCTTATTGATGGTCAGCAGCGTCTGACCTCGTTGACGTTGCTCATCATTTACTTGAACAACCTGCAGAAGGAAACAGTTGAGGACGAGGATCTTATTGTTCCGTTGGATGACATGATTTTTTCAAAGGCTTTCGGTAAGAAAAGCTTCAATATCGACGTGGAGGATCGCAAGCCTTGCATGCAAGCTCTGTTACAGAAAGATCAAACCTACTTGCCCATGAGTGAGAGTGTGCAGAATATGCTTGATCGATATCAGGATATTGAGGATCTTTTCCCGGATGAGTTGAAAGGAGAAGCGCTACCTTACTTTATTAACTGGCTGATAGAGAAAGTGCTTCTTCTAGAAATCGACACACCATCTGAAGACGAAGCGCACACCATATTCCTTACTATGAACGACCGCGGATTGAGCTTGAATAGTGCTGAAATGATGAAGGCCTTCGTCATTCAGCATGTTGCTGAAGAGGATCGCATTAAGGTCAACCAGGAGTGGCAGAGCAATATCAGCCGTATCAAGAACGCGTCCTCCTATGATACGAGCGGTATGGTGAACACGCAGGATGTGGAGTTTGTCTCCATCTGGCTTCGCGCAAAGTACGCCAACCGTATGCGCGATACCAAACGCGGTGCCAAAGATGAGGACTATGAGCTTCTTGGGGACAAATTCCATGCTTGGGTAAGCAATAATGCCCGTACCGTGATGGGGCTTGCCAAGCCGAATGACTACAAGAATTTTGTTCTTACCGAAATGACGCGTGTTACCGACGTCTATTTACGAATGATGGATTACGGCAGTAAATTCACGACGGGATATGAAGAGGTTTTCTATAACGCAAACCGGGACTTGACCTATCAAACCATGCTCGCCATTGCCGCCATCAAAAATGATGACACTGATGACATAATACAAAAGAAGATACGGATGACGGCGAAATTCGTAGATGACTTCGCTACCATCCGAATTTTGAATTTCAAAAAGGCCAACTGGAATACGAATAAATACCAGTTGTTCCATGTAATGCAGGACATTCGCAATGCAGATTGCAAAACAATTGGTATGGTTTATGTTCGTGCGCTTCGTCGTATGGGCATGTCCGTTGAAGGAATCACCCGTTTTGGTCTGAATCAGTTCTCCAAACGGTATATGCTGCACATTCTTGCACGCTTCACTTCCTATGTGAACGTGCTGATGGGCAATCCGTCGCACTTTGAAGAATACGTCGACCGTAAGCGACAAGGAAACACTTACGATATCGAACATATTCTTCCCGACAAATACGAGGATTACAAAGATGGTTTTGCGGATCTTGAGGATTTCGAGTCCACTCGCAATCTGATCGGGAACCTGATTCTGCTCACTCGTGACAAGAACAGAAGCTACCAGGCAATGAAATACTCGGAGAAGGTTCAAAAGTATGCGGGAGACAACATTCTTGCTCAAGCATTGAGTAGTACGGCATACTCGAAAAACCCGAGTTTTCTTTCGACAGTCGTTGCCAAATATGGCTTCCGAGATATTCCCGATTTCGATAGGCAGAGCATTGTTGACCGAGCTGAGATTTATTTGAAAATGGCCAGTGACATTTGGAATCCGAATGACATCAAGAATATTGCAGGCGGCTGGGACGACGATGAAGAAAAAGCTTTTTTCAAAAACGAAAAAGGACGCGAATTCACGATTGGCTACGCGGAAAGAAGTTGGCCTGATGCCTTGAAATACGGGTTCTTGTCCGCGAGCCTTGGCGGCAGCGGAAAATCGATCTACAACGTTCAAGTTGGAGACACGGTTTACTGCTACATTGCCGGATGCGGATTCGTTGGCATAGGAAAATGCACGTCCACTGCGGTGCCAATGAAGAACTTCAAAGTGATGGCCGATGGCATTCCGACACCCGTATCTGATGCATCATGGCAATCCGAAGAACTAAAGCAGAAGCTCGATTCCAATAAAGAAGTGTTTATAGGCGTTGCATGGAAGAGAAGTGTGACGGATGTTGATGATGGCTATTGGGAGAAAGGGATGACAACCGTCCCGCTGGCTGCCTACATGCTCAACGACAAAACGACATATCAGAAAGTCAAAGAGCATTTCGGATATACAGAAGACTGATTGTAACGAGAAGTCATGTGGAGGTGCCTGTCTTCGGATCCGTGGTGGGTGCTGCTGCGTCATTCGCGACACTTCAACTGAATTATTTTTTTCGTCAAGGTGTAGCATGAGGGCATGTTTCCAAGAGAGTAGACGAGGGTGCCGATATGATTTATCCAACTGGGACGATTACTATTGAAGAGCTTCAGTCAGTCAAACTTCCGGTAGTAAATTTCGCGGAAGGATACAAAGTGGCGGAAGTGGACGTGTTCCTCGGAAAATGCGCCGACACTTTACGTAACGGATATGGGTTGTCTGCCGAAGAGGTCGAGCGGCACTCCTTCACCTCTACGTATATGGGCGGATATGCTATAGGCGACGTGGATTTGCTGCTTGACCGTATAGCTTGGACGTTGAAAAACCGGCCGTCCGGCAGACGGGCCATGCCTACGGCGCAACCGTATGCGCAGCCTATGCCAAATCAATATCCGGCATCTCAACAGTATCCGCCGGCATCGCAATTCCCTGCTGCCATGCCTCCTCAAAACCAGCCGGTTCAATCGCAATATCCGATGCCGTCTCAACCGTATCCGGCAACGCCGCAATCGTCGGCGCCCATGCCGTTGCAAGCCCAGCCGGCACCACAGTATTCAATGCCTCAATATCCAGTCCAGCAGCCGACGACGTTGGGTGGTCTTCTTTCCAAAGCCAGGAAAAACGCTGAGAAGTTCGCGAAAGATAACGATTTGGAGGGCAAACTCGAAACCGGTAAATCCAAGGCGAAAGAAGCACTGTCCAAAGCGAAAAACGAAGCCAGTCGCGCCGCGCAAAATCTCGGAGACTCAATCGAAGAGGCACGCTCGGCATATGAGGAAAAGAAGCGGGTGCAGGAACAGGATTCTGAAAGGCACGCCACCCATACGCCACAGGTTTGGAACAAACCGTTGTACGACGATTCCCCATCACAGCGAACCATGCCGATTCCTCCGGAAGATATGCCGCGTATGACGTTCCCTGGCGATCGCAAGAACGCTGGCTCGGATACTGAATCGAATAAGCAGACGGAAATCGCGGAAAAGAAGGCAGATTCGATTACCGATACGAGAATCGTTCCGGAGAAGACGGAACCGGAGTCCACGAAAGAAAACGTTTCGTCGGAACCGGAACCCGCCGCGGAAATCGTTTCAAAAGAACGGGCGGAAGTGCGGACGGAGGAACCGGCTTCGACGGTCACAATTCCCGTTACCCCGAATGACGCCGATTCCGAACCAACCGTCGCGATGACGGAAAGCGCCGTTTCATCTACACCGCATTGGCCTTCCGATAAGAAACAAGCACAGTCCGACGGGTATTCCGATCACCATGAAGTTGAAACGCATACGGCAACGGCATCCGATGGCTTTGCGGCCCTATTAGAGGACAAGCGGAAACGTACGATCCTTATCGGCTGTGTGGCCGCGTTTGTGCTGCTTCTCATTGCCTTATTCTGCATGAGCCTGTCATCCGAAGATTCGAAGAACGACAAACCGGCGACCACCCCGTCATATTCGCATACGACCGATTCCGACGATTCTGCAGATAACAACAAGCCGTCCACGCCTTCGTTCGAGAAGGTCAACACGAATTCGCTGAAGAACCGTTCCGTGAAAGAGGTGACATCGGAACTTGATGGGAAGAGTCTGTCTTACAAGTTCTTGGTTGACGGGGGAGACGGCAGCGACCAGACGGCAACAGTGAAAACCGCTGTACAGAATGGTGAGGAATGGACCGTCACCGAAGCCAACCAGTCCATGACGGATGGCGAAGTCACCCTGACCGTCCGGGAAAAGGAACCTGCACAACAGCAAAAACCGCAGCAGGCCGACAGCAACGGCATCATCACCGCTGCCAACAATCCGGAATTCGCTGCTCTGCTTGGAGTGAAAGATCCTTTCGATTCGTCCGTTGCCGCATTCGCCGAAAAATACAAGGGACGCACTATTGAATTCGACGGCAACATTGCAAGCATTATACCCAACGATAAGCATCCACGTTACCTGTTTGACGATACGCTGGTATACGCAGGTGATTACAGCACGGAAAGCGTTAATGGACCAAGTTTCAGATTCGAAGGAATCACTTGGAGCGATTTCCACGACGGTTCGGTCGGCATTCCCGCCTTCGTGCGCGAAGGACAGAACGTCCACATCAAAGCAACAGTGGACAAATACAATCCTGACAACGGCATTTTCAAACTGGACCTCGTCGAAATGACCGAACGCTGACAAATCAGGCATTGTGCCGCAGCGGTTGGCAAACAGCAATGCTCTTCGGACTTCTCCGCAGAGCATTGCGCGTTTTCCGAAGACGCGATTACGACGCAAACACGACGCGATTACGACGCGGCTTGTTTCGTGAAGACGCGATTACGACGCGATTCGCTCTCCAATGCGCGACAGTGCGCGAATTGGCATTGCGAGTGCGCGATATAATGCGCGCTCGCCAACAAACAGAGCTTTGCTGCCAATCTACTTCTGAACGACAGTGCCACCGTTTTCCCTCTATGTCCAACTCCGGAAAAACGGCTGGGACACGAGCGGATCATCCTGTCATCGCCGAACGTGGGATTGGCGGGCATACTGGTGCCGAGGCATCTAGAACAAACCATCGGCTACATGGAGAACAGCGGAAACATCCTGATATTCTCCGACATCTACGACACCAGAAGCGGGCGAGGTTGCAACGTGACGCTTCTGACGGAGGACAGCCAGTCACTGCGCGACCTTGCAGACCGAGCCGGCATCTGGACGGAACTCGAGGAAAGACATCCCGGTCTCACACCGGGAAGAATACTGCAAGGCGATCATGCCGTGTTCGGCTGCATCGTCATCCACGATAACCTGCGCACGCACGGCGAATTCGGCCTAGAATTCGCCGGCGTCGCGGAGGTCGCGGTGTATGCGAAGCTGCCTCGAGGATTCCAGATACCGACCCCCGTGGGCAACTACGCGCCCGACTGGGCGGTGGCGTTCCGCGACGACAGTGGCCTTAAGCGTCTGTTCTTCGTCGCCGAGACCAAGGGCACCTTGGAGTCGTTCGACCTGCGTGGAATCGAGAACAGCAAGATCGCCTGCACGAAGCGCCCGTTCAACGACCTGGACCTCGCCGACGGAGCCCGCTACGAGCAGGCGACAACCTACCAGACCCTACTCGACGAGGTGAAAGCCCTGCAGTGATAAAGGGAAATCGTTGTGATGGTGATGAATCAGCAATGGACATCGCCATCACAACGTTTTTTGTCATGCATTTGTCCTGAATCGAATGAGCTTGGAAGCGTCGGCAGTTTCCTTTTTGGTTCCCAACATAATTACGAGATTTTGTCAACTTCCGTGTGGTTGAGGTCGAACTAATTCCTGATAGTGCTCATGTCGGCTTGCTAGAACCCATCAATTCAGTCTTCTGCGAGTATCGTTGAAAGTAACGCTTTCTCTCTGGGCTTGATACGCAGCGACGTGGAGGATGTTATTGCATGGCACAGCGGTTTGATTATGGTGATGAAGACATGCCGATCGTCAGTTACGATTTGGTGTTCCCGGACCGGCGACGGCTCCTGCCCGTATCCGGAGGCACCAGTTCTGCGCATGGATTTCCGGACCAGACGGAACAGGACACGCCAGAACGGTTGTCCGACCATATCGAATGGGATCCCCGGTTGGATCTGGCGGACAGGGTCGACTATGCCGTCGCGGCGGCCAGCGGCGTCGTCGCCGGTCTGGTCGATTCCCTGTTCGTAGGCGAGCTCTCCTTGGACCGCGCCGGGGAATGGGGTTCCAAAACGGTTGAACGCCTGGTCGTCGGAATCGCTTGTGCCGAGGGATACAAAGGCGATTCCCTCAAGGAGGCTATAAGAAACCTCGAGAAGGTCCATCCGCTGGCGGCGGACGGGAACACTCCGGATTTCGGAGGGGGACGGCAGCACCATTTGAGGGATTTCGCCCACCATTTCGGCATCGGTGGTTTGGCCGCGTCGATCTTCACGCAGTTCACCGGACTGTCGATCGGAACCGACACGGCCGGAAGGCTGGTCGTCGTGCGGATTCCCGAGGACCATAGGCGGTATCTGGGCAGGGACGTTCCCGAAAAACTCGTCTTCGGAACCGTCGAATGGTTCTTCCACATGGTGAGCGACATGGCCGGTTCGAGCGGTAACGCCGGCGCGGGGACGGGAATTCCCGGACCGTTGCTCTCGTTCATGAAGGAACTGTCCGTCCTGCCGTTCTTCAGGGATTCCGGAACCGACGGCATGGGCTTCAGACTGTGGCTGTCCAAAATGTTCAACGGGACGTTCCTGGCGGAGCATGACGCGGACGGGAGGATCATCAAAGGCACGGAACGCCGGTTCGACCTGCGTATGGAGATCGGTGTCCTGGGCGAGATCGGCAGGCAGTCGATGCCCGTCGTCATCAACCAGTGCGTCACGCGCGCCTTCTACTTCTGCCGCAGGCTCTCCCGCGAGATCGACGCCCTCGGCATCGGCGGCGTTGGGGATCTCGGACGTATCGCCCCCGAGGATGTCCTTCCGTGGGGAACCCCGGCCATGCGCCGCATGCTGACCGTGTCCAGCGGCGTGTTCGTGGGTGTCGACATCGCCGACGCCGCCGTGCACGCGATGGCGGGCGAAGACAAGGCGCGGGTGTTCCTGCTGCGTGTCAACTACGTCGGAATCGCAACTTTCGTGGTGTCCTGCGTCGTGGACGCGAAAGCTGTGATGGCGGAAAGGTGGAAGGACGATGCGGAGCGCGAGAGGGACGCCATCGAACACGAGCTGGCGGACCTTGATTGTCTGGAACTTGACCCCCAAAAGGCGCGCGTGCTCCATTCCCTCATGCGACAGAAGGTCCTGTACGACATCGAACGGGAGAAACACGACAGGCACGCCGAGAGGAAGGGGAAATGGCTTGATGAGTGGTCGCGGCGGATCACGCAGACCATCGGCGTTGAAGGGGACGGGTACTTCCTCGACGGAAAATCCCTGTATGACGAGATCAACGGGACCGTCGGGGCCGGCAATGGCGAATGGCTCTGGCTCGTGGCTTTGGAGCTTGTCATGTTCAAACCCTATTTCCCTCTGCATGGAGACAACGACAAGGAGTATAAAAGCCTTAAAGCCCGTTCGGACTACATCGGCGACGTCTTCTGCCAAATGTCTTTCGTCAAATAAATCTGCGTGTCGTCACCAGTTAATCTGAACACCATCGGCGTTCAAAATGGACACCGTCACCGGCGGCCGGGTTGGTTCCGCTCTTTTCGTTTATTTCATCAGGGAGTGGCTGTTGCGGTATGACTCGCCACGGAACCTGACGATCCTTCCGTGGTGCACGATGCGGTCGATGACCGCGGCGGCCATGTCGCCGTCTCCGAACACCTCGCCCCACCGTCCGAACTCCAGGTTCGTGGTGAACACCACGCTCCGCTTCTCGTAGGAATCCGCGACGACCTGGAACAGGAGCCTGGCCCCGTCGATGTCGATCGGCAGGTAGCCCAGCTCGTCGATGACCAGCAGCCTGGCGCGGCCTATCGCGCGCAGTTCCGCGTCGAGCCGGTTCTCGTCCCTCGCCCGCCGCAAACGCATCACCAGCGACGACGCGGTGAAGAACCTCACCGGCATGCCCCTCTCGCACGCCAGCATGCCCGTGGCGATCGCCATGTGCGTCTTGCCGCATCCCACGTCGCCGTAGAGCACGAGGTCCTCGGCCCGGTCCACGAAACCGAGGTCCATGAGCTGCTCGCGCCCCCAGTCGGCGGGGAACGACGCCATGCCCCAGTCGTATCCGTCGAAGCCCTTGACGCACGGGAATCCCGCGTTCCTGATCAGCCTGGCGCGCCTGGATTCCGTCCGGCTGGCGTTCTCGGCCCTGAACAGGTCGGCCAGCACGCCGAGCTGGCCGGGCGTGGCGCCCGCGACCACGGAACGCAGCACGCTCCTGGTCAACGGCAGCCCGCATGCGAGCTCCATGACCTCGTCCGGGGTGGACTTGCTCACGGTCCGCCCGCCCCTGCGTCCGCCCGCCGCGGCGTCCGTCGACTCACTCATCGCCGTCCTCCCTCATGAACCTGCTGTACGTGTCGAGCCTGGCCCTCGATTCGGGACCGTCGCCCTGCGCGATCCGCCTGGCCGTCTGGTCGATCGCGGCCCTGTCGGGCCTTCTGCCCGCGGCGACGATCTCGACGACGGCCATGACGGCCGCACGGAAGCCACTCACCACGGCCGCGTGGCGGATGTCGTCGACCAGCAGGCCGCGTTCGCGCGGCTCCATCCGGTCGAGCAGCACGCGCGTCTCCTCCGGGAAGTCGGAGCGTATGGGACTCTCGCCCCACGAACGCGGCTTGCGTGCGATGATGGCGAGCAGCGACAGCGGGTCCATCGCGGTGTCGGGGCTGCGCCCCCACCTGCGCTCCAACGTGACGATCGGCTCGCCGTCCATGGAACGCAGCTCGACCCGCAGGGCCCGCACGCCGGCCATGAGACGCATGGAATGCCATTTCGGGCCCGCGAGGTAGCGGTTCGAGTCGATCGTGACCGTTCCGGTCCTGTCGGCCTTCACCCCGCGCCAGTCGCACGCGTCGAACATGGACGGCGGCAGCGGGAGCATGTGGTCGAGGTCCGTCTCGAACAGGTCCCGGATCGGCACGTCCTCGCGGTAGTGGACGCCGCGCGCGATCTCGTCGCAGCGTTCCAACCACGCGTCCGTGAGCCGGTCCCATCCCTCCGCGGACGGCGTCGGCACCATCAGGTTGCGGCGCAGGAAACCGACCGCGTTCTCCGTGCTTCCCTTCTCCCAGCCGGAATAGGGGTTGCAGAACCTCGTCTCGAAGCCGTAGTGCGCGCAGAACAGCGAGAACAGCCTCGTCTGGGTGACGGTCCCGTCGGCCCTGCGGTGGCCGACCCCGGTGGCGTTGTCGAACACTAGCACGCGGGGGACCATGCCGGCATGGGAGAACACCTTGTTCAGACCATGGCACACGCATTCCGCGGTCTCTCCCGGCAGCGCGGCCACGTATCTCATGTTCGAGTACGGGAACGAGACCACCAGGAAATGCACGGTCCGTTCCACGCCGGCGACCACGGCCAGGGCCTGGCCGAAATCGACCTGCGCGCTGCCCGGCGCCCATTCCAGCTCACTGAACCCCTCGGCCTCGCCGCGGTGGCGTTGGCGCCAGCGCTTGACCCATCGCTGCACCGACGAATAACTGCCCTCGAAGCCGCATTCCTCCACGAGCCGCTCGTGTACGCGCCGGGCGGTGTGCCGCTGTTTGCGTGGCATGCGCCGGTCGGCCTCGAGCCATTCGTCGGCCTTGCGCGCGTACTCGCCCGCGACCAGGGAACGGCTCGCAGTTCCCCCGGTCGGCGGAACGGGCGAATAATCGCGGGTCGCGTACTTGACCACGGTCGTCCGCGAAACGCCCAGTTCCCTAGCTATCTGCGTATGCGTCAGGCCTTTCGTCTCGAGCTGCCTGATACTCTGTTGAATACGCACCGGTGTCGTCATTCCTTTCCTCCCGAGGACCATGTGTTGGTTGTTAGCACTCGGGAATCTATCAGGAACCGTACGGCACCGGCGCTTTTCTTCCGCCGATGCCATTTCCGTCCGCCGTCCGTGTCCAATATGAACGCTTATGCCGTTCAGATTTGGTGGTGACGCCGTACACGTTTATTTGACCATAAACACCGGTGTTCGCCGCCGCCTTCGGCTTCGAGGCCGCCGGATTGTACGGGGCGGCGCTCACCAGCGCGAGCCTCGCGTTCCTTGGCGGTGGTTCCCTCATAGCCGGTGGCGCGGGAATGGCCGGCGGGACGATGCTCATCGTCGGCGGCGGGGCCGTGTTGGGCGCGGCCGGCGGCGCGGGAATGTCCGCGGCGGCGTCGATGGCGATGGCCACGAATGGCGACTACGTGTTGGAGGAATGCGCGAAACTGACCGCGTTCTGCAAGGACGTGCTCGTCAAACGGTATGGCGACCTCGCGTCCGCGTATGGGATCAACGTCGCGCTCAACAGGCGGATAATCGAACTCGAGGCAAGAACCGAAGCGGTCAGACGCGGCATACGCGACGGTGGGGCGGACGGGGACGGCGACGGGAAGGCCAGTCCCAAAAAGATGCTCAAGATACTCAATCGCAGCCTTAAATACATGAAACGCGCCAACAAGGAGCTGGTGAAGGTCCTGAAGGACGCGGGAAGGAAAAGCCGGCAGCCACTACTCGATCCAAGCCCCAATGAAAGCAAGCAGGGGAGCGTGGACATCGAAAGCGAAGGGGAATCCGCATGCGGGACGGCATCCGACCTATGAGCAATCCCAGCCTTAAACGGACGGGGCATGACATGGAGATACGCGAAGAACGCGTGACGGTCATGCCTGACTTGCCATGCACCACTTCACCCGTCGGCCCGAGCGATAATGGGGGTATGACGGAGGAAATGGTAAGAGCCGGCGTCGGATTTGAGCCAATATGCGCGAGGGGCTATGGGTACACGGTCACGCTGTGTGATGGTGTGGTCACCATCGAACGCGGCGGAATCGTCGCGTCCATGTACGGGTTCGCGCGGACCGAGATACCGGTCGGCAGCATCGTGGACGTGGCACCCGGCAAGGCGACGGTCTTCGCGAACGGCCTGTTCTGCCTGTCCGTGCGCACGTTGGACGGAGATACGCCGATGCTGGGCAGCGCGTCCGAGTCCCGCAAGTCGCCGTACTGCGCGATCTACACGAAAAAGCAGGAGAAGGATTTCCGACGGCTGTGTGACGCGGTGGAATCGATGCTGTCCGTCGATCCTCTGCCGGTCGCGTACGACCAGACGCCGGAAAGCCTTTACATGCGACAGCTCGCGTCGATAGCGGAATCGAAACAGCATAGGAAGGAAATGGGGTCGAAATGAAATACGGTATGAGGAAGCCAAGTTGAAAAAAGAGCCTGTCGGCACGTACGAAAGGTCGCGCGACGCGTGCTGTCAAAAAGGCGCTGATTCCAGGATACGGCAAAAAGGGCATGGGCTGGCTGCATCCCAAGCGCAAGCTGTACAACACCGTCTACCGGAAGACCACTTTCAGCCTGTTTGACCTGTTCAAATAAGAAAACCGTGATGGATTTATTAGATTTGGCCGTGCATAGAGGCGCGTCTACTGGCACGCCGGGATGATTTCGCCATCTCTGTTGATGAAACGCGCCGGTGACAGAGGCTCGTCCGACTCCAAGCGGTCCAGATACGCGAAGATGCGTTCCGGCGGTTGCTCCATTCTTGAAGGGACGAATTGGAACGTGGCGGGACGAATCCGCATGTCAACTCCCTGTTTTGCGAGCGCTCCTGTCAGTCGTTCGATGGGGTTGGTTCTTATGCCTTGTTTGATGGTTTGTGTGAGTGAGTTTTTGCATTGTGCGACGTTTTGTTTCCAGTCGCGCATCTTATATCCGGTGATGTTTTCGTGCCATTCGTAGTTGTCGCCTTTTGAATGTAGCGTCCATCCGGGCCATAGTGCGTTGAATGGGTTGATGGCCCAGTCGTCTTCGTAGATGGACCACCATTTTATTGTTTTGTTTATGTAGTCGATGTGGATGCCTTTTTCGGGTTGTTTGTTGTGTGTTTGGAGGTTCCATTGCCAGGGTTTGCCTTCGTTGCAGCCTTGGATGACTTTGTTGACGAGCGTATGCATTTTGTTGGGGCCGAGTAGGGCTATGTTTTCGAGGTCGATGTAGTTTCCCCAAGTGATTGTTTTGTTGTTTTCTGTTGTGCAGGAGAATGCGTCGGTTTCGTTGGATATGGTCCATGGGGCCATATCCGATGCGGCGTCGAAGTCGCCGAGGTCTTTGAACGAATGATCGGTGTAGATGATGTCTGTGTCGGCTCCGGTGGCGCGTAATGTGCCGCGTGTGTCTTCGGGGGACCAGATTGCGGTCCATCCTGGCCATGTCAGTTCGATCAGGGCGTTGATGAGCCGGGGAAGGTAGCAGCCTTCGCTTTCTTCGGCCCAGACGATTCGTTTGGTGGTCATATCGATGAACAGGGTGCCTTCGAGCCATGGCGCGCTTTTCATCTCTTGGGGGGTATCCACGCCGTATGGGGCCTCGTGGTCAACACCGCCGCGAACTGGCTGACCTGGCAGGGCTACCTCCTCTTCCTGATCGGCGGCAAGGACGGCAGCTGGGCATCCGCCAACCTCGGCGTGATCGTGGCGCTGCTTGTCGGCCTGTTCGGCGCGTTGGCGTTCCAGCGTGGAGACATCGCCAAGCAGGAGGCCGACCTGCCGGCATCCGAAACGGCGGATGCCATCGAAGCCAAGTGACGAACGGCGCGATCGCACAGGAAGGAACATACGATGATCGCTGAAGATGAGTGGCTGGTCGTCATCGACCGTCAGAAAGTATTCGCCGAAAGCGAATGGTCCGCTTGGGCCTGCGCCGACGGAACCTACTACGACACCAACGAAGCGTTCGCAAAACTGGCCAAGGCGTTCGGCGACCGCGTGGTCTACACGCGCTACGTCGCGCCGATTCCGCCAAAGGACGCCTGGGTCGACTACTTCAAGGACTGGCCGCAGTTCCTGGTACCGCCGGACGACCCGATGTACGACCTGACCGACGAGACCGCCGCCCTCGCCGAAGGCCATCAGGTGGTGGACCGCACCACATTCGGCAAATGGGGACAACAGCTGATCGACGCGATCGGCGGAGCCAAGAAAATCACGGTCTGCGGCGTGGCCACCGACTGCTGCGTGCTCACCACCGTGCTCGCCGCGGCCGATAACGGCGTGGCCGTGCGCGTTCCGGCCGACGCCTGCGCCGGCAGCACCCCGGAGAACCAGGAACTGGCGCTCAACACGATGCGCTTGTTCGAACCGCTGATCACGGTAACCGACACGGCGTCGATCCTGGCATAGCCGACAGCGGCTTTCCCGCATATCGATGGGTTCCGTGTTTTTCCGAAGGCCCAGGACTTTCGGGAAAACACGGAACCCATTTTTCCATTTCACGAGACTTTTGGCCGACATGTGGAATACCAGCCTGGAAACGCGCCGAACCATGTAATATCGCTTGCGGACACGGGGGCCATTATGGCTGAGAGGAAGCGACCGCTTCAACCGTATGAACGTATACCGGATAATGCCGGCGCACGGACGTCTCTCTACTTCCCGTGCCTTTGCATAAGAGAAAGGCACATACCTTTATGACTGAAGAAAACCAGTCTTCCGCAGTTCGCAAACCCAACGTCAAATGGCGTGTGGTCGACATCGTCGTGGCCGCGATTGTTGCCGTCGCATCCGGCGTGATCTTCTGGGCCTGGGACTTCATCTACGCCGTCCCGACCGCCCTGTTCGACAGCCTCACCCCGGGACTGGGCGGACTCTTCCATTTCATGTGGCTGTTCGCCGGCCCGCTCGTGGCCATCATCATCCGCAAGCCCGGCGCGGCCTTCTTCGGCGAAACCATCGCCGCGGTCATCGAAACGCTGCTGGGCAATCCATTCGGCGTGACGCACGCACTGCTGATCGGCATGGCCCAAGGACTCGGCGCCGAAATCGGCTTCGCGGTCTTCGCATACCGCAAGTGGAACCTGCTCACCGTGACCCTGGCCGGCGCGTTGACCGGCCTATCCAATGGCCTGTACGAGTGGGTCGTCACCGCCGGCTGGTCGACACTGCAAGGCGTTGTGTTCACCGTCTGCTGCGTCATCTCCGGAGCCGTATTCGGCGGAGCGCTCATGTGGTTCGTACAGAAGGCGCTCGCCAAAACCGGTGTGCTCGACCGCTTCGAATCAGGCAAGGCCGACGTCGTGGCCTGAACCACGCAACTCACAATCCAACAACAAACACAGAAAACATGCCGGCCGTCCGCCGGCGTATCCAAGAAAAGAGAAAATCATGACCAACCACGTTCCAGAAGCAACGAAACCCGCCAGTGGAGACTACGCCTGGCTGGGCGCGGAAGCCGGCTCCGTCGCCGACCTCATGTACATGCTCAACACCGAGGACTGGTACGACGCCATCAACTCGCGTTTCGTCAGCGAGCTGCTTGACGACACCTTGCCGGAATCCATCCTCAAGGCGTACCTGATCCAGGATTTCAAGTTCTATAACAACGGCATGATGGCGCGTCTCATCAAACTCGCCCCACGTCAGGAGACCAAGGACATGCTCGCGGCGCAATCGCAGTGGTTCGCCGACAACGAGGCCACCTACTTCGAGCACTTCCTCGAGGCCTATCACGTCAGCCAGGAGGAATACGACGCGACCGAACCGACCCCGGCCAACAAGGAGTACGGCGCATACCTCGACAGCCTGTCCGACAAGAGCTGGCCGGAACTGATCACCGCGATCTGCTGCATGGAATGGCTGTACCTCGCATGGGCCAAGCGCACCGTCGACGCCGACGTCATCCAGCAGGTGCCGGCGCACAAGGGCTGGGTCGACCTGCATGAAGGCGCGCACTTCCGCAAGTGGGTCGGCGACCTCATCTCCCTGGTCAACGAATACTGCTCCATCGATGGTCCGGAAGCCGAAGTGTTCCGCACCATCGTGCATCTGGAGCGCCGCTTCTTCGACGACTCCTACCCGCAGGAGTGAGCCTGCGATCCACGACCGCATAAGCCATGAGCCGGGCGCGTACGATCGATGTCGTACGCGCCCGGCTCATTTGTTGCGGTTCCGTCCGGAGCCCGGCTTCCTCGTGCGCGGCTGCCGCGCGGGGGCGGCCCGGCTACAGTGAAATCTTGTCGATACGCCGGAGCTCCTCGTCGCTGAACGAAGTGTTTCTAAGCGCACCGATGTTGTCGATCAGCTGCTGTGGACGGGACGCTCCGACCAGCACCGAAGCCACCATGCCGTCGTGCAGCAGCCAAGCCAGCGACATTTCGGCGAGCGTCTGTCCACGCTCGGCGGCCAGATCGTTCAGGTCGCGAATCTGCTGAAGCCGTTCCGGCGTCAACGCGCTCTGCTGCAGGAATCGTCCGTCATGTGCGATTCTGCTGTCCGCCGGAACGCCGTTCAGATACCGGTTGGTCAACAGTCCCTGGGCGAGCGGGGAGAAAGTGATGAGTCCCTTGCCAAGACGGTGCGCGGTCTCCTTGAGCCCATTGCGTTCCACGGTGCGGTCGAAGATGTTGTAACGGTTCTGGTTGATGATGAACGGCACATGCATCTCATCCAAAATGGCGGTGGCCTTCTCGAGTGTGGGGCCATCATAATTGGACAGGCCCACATACAGCGCCTTGCCGCTGTTCACGGCCGTGGCGAGCGCGCCCATGGTCTCTTCGAGTGGTGTGGATGGATCCATGTGGTGGTGGTAGAAGATGTCCACGTAGTCGAGGTTGAGGCGTTTGAGGCTTTGGTCGAGTGAGGCGAGCAGGTATTTGCGGCTGCCGAGGTCGCCGTAGGGGCCGGTCCACATTTCGTAGCCGGCTTTGGTGCTGATGATGAGTTCGTCGCGGTGGTGGTGGAAGTATTCGTGCAGGAGTCGTCCGCAGTTTTTTTCGGCCGATCCGGGTTCGGGGCCGTAGTTGTTGGCCAGGTCGAAGTGGGTGATGCCGTTGTCGAATGCGGTGAACACGATGCGGCGCATGGTGTCGTATGGGGTGGTGTCGCCGAAGTTGTGCCAGAAGCCGAGGGATATGGCCGGCAGTTTGAGGCCGCTTTCGCCGGCATGGTTGTAGGTCATGCTGTCGTATCGGTTTGGCGATGGCGTATAGACGGTGGTCGGTTCGAGCATGTTTTCTCCTTTGAATATGCTGCTCATGTCGTATCCGCAATCAACATACACGTCCGTTTGTCGTGCCGCAACATTGCGCAATACAATAAGGCGCATCGCGGTATTCGATGCGGTGGTAGGAGAGTGGCCCATGCGTGTGGAACATGGATTCGGTCCGGTTTGGGATGCCGGATCGCGCGTGTTGGTGTTGGGTTCCGTGCCAAGTCCGAAGTCGCGTGAGATGCGGTTTTATTATGGTCATCCGCGCAATCGTTTCTGGCCGGTCATGGCGGCTGTTTTCCATGATGACGGTTGTCTGCGCGAGTGCCGGGACCCGGACCAGATTGTGGGGTTGCGTAGGGATTTCGCTTTGCGTCACCATATGGCGTTATGGGATGTGATTGAGTCGTGCGACATCGATGGAGCGAGCGATGCCAGTATCCGTAATGCGGTGCCCAATGATCTTTCCCCGATAATCATGCGATCGAAAATCGCCCATGTCTTCACCACTGGCGCGAAAGCCGCGCAACTGTACCGTAAGCTCTGCGTTCCGCTGCTTCGGGCGCATGGATTGGACGGCATGCCGATGACGCAGCTGCCATCCACCAGTCCGGCGAACGCCAAAGCCGACCTGCCCGGACTCGTCGAAGCGTACGGATGCGTCGCACGCTCCGTTTCGCAGGCGTCGTAAGGCGTTTCCGACGGCTGCGGCATTGTCCGAACCCTATTTATACAATCACGGTTGCGTTGAAATCCGAAGCGTCCTCCACTAATCCGTCTGGAATGGACGTTTCCCGCGAAAACCAGCAAAACGGAAGGCGAAAGATGGCACTGAGCGCCGCAATCATCCTTGCCGCGGGCGAAGGCACCCGCATGCGTTCCAACAAACCGAAGGTGCTGCACACCTTGGCCGGCAAAACGTTCCTGAACCGTGTCATGGACTCCGTGGCGGCCCTTGACCCCGATACGCTCGCCGTGGTGGTCCACTACCAGGCCGAACGCGTCGCCGAAGCCGCACGCTCCTACAACGAGCACGTCACCATCGTCGAACAGGACGACATCCCCGGAACCGGCCGCGCCGTGCAATGCGCGATGGCGCAGCTCACGCAGAAGGACGATCTGGACGGCGCCGTGCTGATCGCCGCATCCGACATGCCGCTGCTCGACACCGACACGCTCGACCAGCTGCTCGCCTTCCACGAGAAAAGCGGCAACGGCGCGACCGTGCTCACCACCATCCTCGACGATCCGACCGGCTACGGCCGCATCATCCGCGACAGCGAAGGCAACGTGCTGCGCATCGTCGAACAAAAGGACGCCAACAGCAGCGAACTCGCCGTACGCGAAGTGAACACCTCCGTATACGTGTTCGACGCCAAACTGCTCGCCGAAGCCATCGCCAACCTCAAATCCAACAACGCGCAGGGCGAATTCTACCTGACCGACGCGCTCGAAGCCGCCAAAGCCAATGGAGCCGTCGGCGCTTTCGCCGCCCCCGACCCGCTAAGCGTGGAAGGCGTCAACGACCGCGTGCAGCTCGCCGCGCTCGCCAAGGCGCACAACAAGCGCGTGTGCGAGCATTGGATGCGCGAAGGCGTCACCATCCTCGACCCGGACACCACGTGGATCGAGGACGACGTGCAGATCGCACGCGACGCGGTGATCCTGCCCGGCTGCTTCCTCCAAGGCCATACGGTGATCGGCGAAGCCGCCGAAGTCGGCCCGTACACCACGCTGATCGGCGCCACCATCGACGCCGAAGCGCATGTGGAACGCTCCCGCGTGCAGGAGACGCACATCGGCCGCGCGGCCAACATCGGCCCGTGGACGTATCTGCGTCCGGGCAACGAGCTCGGCGAGGGAAGCAAGGCCGGCGCGTTCGTGGAAATGAAGAAGGCGCACATCGGCAACGGCACGAAGGTGCCGCACCTGAGCTATGTCGGCGACGCCGACCTGGGCGAGCACACCAACATCGGCGGCGGCACCATCACCGCCAACTATGACGGCGTGCACAAGCACCACACCACCATCGGATCGAACGTGCACGTCGGCGCGGGCAACCTGTTCGTCGCCCCCGTCACCGTCGGCGACGGCGTCACCACCGGAGCCGGCTCCGTGGTCCGCCACGACGTCCCGTCCGACTCCATGGTCTATTCCGAAAACACGCAACACGTAGTAGAGGGCTGGAAGCCCGAATGGGAGCGCTGAACATGCCTGCATTGCAAGATTCCATCGACGCCATCCGCATCGCCGCAGCCGCGGCCGACCGCATGAAGGCCACCGACATCGTGGCGTTCGACGTTACCGAACCATTGGCCATCACCGACGCGATGCTCATCGCCAGCGCCTCGAACGAACGCCAGGTGCTCGCCGTCGCCGAGGAAATCGAGAAGGACCTGTACCTCAAGGCCGGCAAACGCCAGCCGCGCTCCCGCGAAGGCCTGACCGAAGGCCAGTGGGTGCTGCTCGACTACGGTGATTTCGTCATCCACGTCATGCACCAGGAATCCCGCGAATACTACCGTCTCGAACGGTTGTGGAAGGACTGCCCGAGCATCGATCTGCAGCTCGAACACGCCGAGGGCGAGCAGGAGCCGACGGCTTCCAGCGAAGCGTGATTTTTCATCCATCATCGAAACGTGCCTTCCCGAAAATCCTGCGGAAGGCACGTTTTGGTATGCGCCGTCCCAGCAATCCGAATACGACGGCAGACAGGCAATAAATCGGAAAGACAACCGGCAGATAGGGGAGAGGCATGCCCAGAAACGTCGAACTCGACCATGATGAGACCATGACGCCACACGTGCGTTCCATCACACTGGTGCGCCACGGACGCACCGCATACAACGCGCAGCACAGGCTGCAGGGACAGATCGACATTCCGCTCGACGAAGTGGGTATGTGGCAGGTTCGCCAGACCGCGTCCGCATTGCGTGAACTGTACGTGGACCGTCATCCCGAAGCGGCATGCCAGCTGGTCGTCTGCTCCGATCTCAAACGCGCGGCCGCCACCGCCCACGCGTTCGCCGACCCGCTCGGACTCGACGTGCATCCCGACGTCCGTGTGCGAGAACGCAGCTTCGGCGATTGGGAAGGCATCGCCGTCGAAGAGCTCGCCAAACGGTTCCCCGAGGATTATCTGTCATGGGCCCAGTTCCGCGGCGGCGAGCTCAAGTATGGCGCAGAACCGAAGCAGAACGTCGGCAGGCGTGGCGTCGAGGCGTTGAACGATTGGGCGTCGAAGGCCGGCTCCGATACCGACCTGTACGTGTTCTCGCATGGTGCCTGGATCTCGCAGACGTTGCAGACGCTGCTGGGATTGAGCGAAGTGCATGGCGATTTCGCCGACATTCTGTCGATGCGCAACGCGCATTGGGTGCGGCTGGCGCCGTTGGAACTACAGGGCGCGCTGCGGTGGCGTCTGGTCGACTACAACCATGGTCCGGCGATCGCCGACACCGAGCAGTGGGAGCATCCGCAGCTATAGCCGCCGACGAAAACGGGGGATGACGCGCGTCCCGTTCCCAAGTTTTTTCCAAGCTTTTCACAGAATCGCAAGTTTTTTCAAAGCGTAATCGGCTACCGTCATGCTCTGTGAAGAATTTTTTCAAGGGCATATCGTTTTCATCGATTTTCGCGGGCGCGCTTGCCGCGGTGACCTCGTTCCTGCTGTCCGCAAAAATCGGCATCGCGGGATCGGTGATTGGCGTCGCCGCCGGTTCCATCGTCTCGGCCGTTGCGACGCAGGTGTACAAGAACGTGCTCAAGGCGTCGGGGGAGAAGCTGCAAAACGCCGTACCGTTCGTGACCAACGACAAGGACGGTACGGACGGTGCCGGCAAGAGCGGCGATGACGCCACCACGGTGATCGCTCCCGCCGAATCCGAGGGCGAGCAGACCAAGACGCTGTCCGCGGAGGAATCCGATGAGACCACGGTCATGACGTCCGTGGACGGGGATACGACCGCGGCGATGCCCGCAACGTCAGGCCGTGTCATTTCCTCCACGCAGGCCGGAGGACGCGAATCGAACATGCTTCCGGACAATGCCGGCGGAAGTATCCAGCATGCTGGACGCCGGGCGTCGTTTGACGCTTGGCTGCATGGCAAGCGTGCGCCGATCGTCATCGCGATCGTCAGCGCGCTTATCGGCGTGGCCGTGAGCGCCGGACTGATCCTCGCGTTCACGGGCGGACATGGAACCGATACCGTGGTGCGTGACATGGTCAACAGCAAGCAGACGCCGTCGGATGACAATGCCGGCGATTCCACCTACGGCAGCGGAAACAACGGCACGCAGGACAATATGCAGAACCAGTCCGGCACGACGGACACCGATAAGGATTCCACCACGAACTCCGACAGGAACAACGGCAAGGACACCGGGAAGAAGACGGATTCCACAACCGGCGGCACCGGAACGTCCACCGACGGCTCGGACTCGTCCACCGACACCGGAGACGATTCGAACAAGACGGATTCGTCCACGGACTCCACTACGCCATCCGACGGATCGACGTCAGGCACCAACAATTCGGGACAGTCGGGTACGGGGACGACCACCACGCCGAATGGTTCGGCATCCACGAACCAGAATCCGACGCCGAACGGTTCGAATCCCAATGGCACGTCATCCGGCACGTCAGGCAATGGGACGGACACTTCGAAATAGCCTATGAGGCATGTGTCCGGGGCTTTCCTCGACCACGTGCCCGACACGCCGCGAATTGCATGATTCTGCTCTGTGTTGTATCTTATACAAGGTTTGCAGAGCAGATATTGGGGCTATGGCGCAGCTGGTAGCGCATCTCCATGGCATGGAGAGGGTCAGGGGTTCGAATCCCCTTAGCTCCACGATTGGAAGGCTTCCGGAGAGATTCGGAAGCCTTTTTCTTTACCGTTTCCCGTCGGCTTCCGGGCAATCCGCTGATCGGATGCGAAAACCAAGAAAGCGAGAACCATGATCGACGAAGTACTGTTCCTGCGCCACGGACGCACCGCATACAATCTCGCCAGACGGCTGCAAGGACAAATCGACATTCCCCTCGACATCGTCGGACGGTGGCAGGCGGACCAAAGCGCGTACGAACTCGCCAAAACCTACTATTGGGCGAAAGTCGCGCATCTCGCCGAACATAACGACCAGCTCGCGCAACCCACGTATGAAGGCGCGCATCTCGCAGACATCAGCGAAATCAACAACGCGCCCGCCACGGCCCGCCGCATGCTCGTCGTCTCATCGGATCTGTTCCGCGCGCAGCAGACCGCGCACGCCTTCGCCGACCTCATGGGGCTGGACGTGGAACTCGACCCGCGTCTGCGCGAACGCAGCTTCGGCGAATGGGAGGGCATGACCCGCGAGGAGATCTGCGAGCATTACGCCGACGACTACCATTCCTGGCGCGCCCACACGGGAGGCGAAACCAAGCATGGCGTGGAAAGCCGCATCCATACGGGCCGACGCGGCGCGGAAGCCGTGCGCGACATCGTCGCCAAACACCATGACGAGACAATGCCTACCACATTGCTTCTCGTCGGCCACGGCTCATGGATCGTGGCCACCGTGGCGGTGCTGCTCGACATGGACCCCGACGATCTCAACAACGTCGGCGCGATGCGCAACGCCTTCTGGACGCGCATGACCCCGCACACCGACCCCAGGAACGCGGACCGTCCCACTTGGAAGCTTGAGGAATTCAACCAAGGCCCCGCCATCGCATCATTCGCCGACTGGGAGAACGGTCCCGAATCGTTGCGCGCGCCCGGCATGCCGCTGTGGAAGCCGATCATCCAATAAGCATCCAATACACGGCGCCGAAAACATCATCCAAAGTGAACTCTTGATGGAATCACCGCCGTCCGTACGGCAAATTCTCACGGTGGGACTATCCTTAATGAGGTTGTTTGCCCGACCATGCGGCGAGCCGGGAATCCGGCGATCGTTCCGCATGCGGATCGGGCTTCCGTACAGCGATAGAACGTTGGAAAGCGCGAAAGGCGGGTGAGAGACATGTTGAGAATGTTCAGAACGATTAACGGCCAGGTGGAGCAAATCCAAAAACCGGAGAACGGCTCCTGGTTATGTCTCTCGGCGCCCACCGACGTGGAGCTCGCCAACGTGTCCATGGAAACCGGCATCGACCTGGCCGACCTGCGCGCCCCTCTGGATGACGAGGAACGCTCGCGCGTCGACGTCGAGGACGACTACACGATGATCATCGTGGACATTCCTACCGTGGAGGAACGCGGCGGCCGCGACTGGTACGAGACCATCCCGTTGTCGATCATCATCACCCAGTCCGCCATCATCACCGTCTGCATGCAGGACACGCCCGTGCTGCACCCGTTCATGGAAGGCACCATCCGCGGCTTCAACACATACATGAAGACCCGGTTCATCCTGCAGATCCTGTACCGCAACGCCACCATGTACCTGCGTTACCTGCGCATCATCGACCGCGAAAGCGACAAGCTCGAACTGAAGCTGCGCCACTCCATGCAGAACCGAGAGATCCTCATGCTGCTGGAACTGAGCAAGACATTGGTCTACTTCACCACATCCCTCAAATCGAACGAAATCGTCATGGAGAAGCTGACCACGCTGCCGAGGCTCAAGCAGTATCCGGAGGATGAGGACCTGCTCGACGACGTCATCACGGAAAACAAGCAGGCAATCGAGATGGCCAACATCTACAGCGGCGTTCTCGCCAACATGACCGACGCGTTCGCATCGATCGTGTCGAACAACCTGAACAACGTGATGCGCATCTTCACCATCATCTCCATCACCCTGTCGATTCCGACCCTGATCTTCTCCATGTACGGCATGAACTTCCAGGAAGGCATGCTCGGCATGCCCCTCACGGACAAGCCATGGGGCTTCGCGGTGATCATCGGCATCTCACTGGTCCTTTCGGCGATCGTCACCTGGTTCCTCACCCGGTCGCGCATGTTCAAGTGACGTCCATGATGGGAAAAGCGCGATACGTGGCCGCGGCGGCATGCGCGGCATTACTTGCGGCCGGCGCCGGCGCGTGCGGCACATCGGTTTCCGTGGTGACCGAAGGCGCGGCGCAGGGGCCGACAATCGCGATAGGAGTGGCCGCCGACCAGCCGGGGCTTGGATACCTGCATGGAGGCGAATACTCCGGTTTCGACATCGACGTGGCCAAATACGTGGCGAAAACCCTCGGATACGCGGAAAAGCAGATCGTGTTCAAACAGCTGTCCCCGGCCATGCGAGCCTCCGCGCTCACCGACGGCACGGTGGACATGGTCGTGGATTCCTTCTCCATGGACGGGACCCACGATGGTGAGGCCGACGTCGCCGGACCATATCTGACGGTCCGGGAGGCGCTGCTCGTCCGCTCCGACAGCGCATCCGAAATCACCGGGACCGACAGCCTGTCCGATAAAACCGTATGCGCGGTCGCTGGAAGCGCGGCGGACGACAACATCCGCAACCGCACGAAAAACACCCGCACGACGGTGGCGGAACGCGACACGTATCCGCAATGCATGACGGCGCTGATGATCGGCGAGGCCGACGCCGTCGCCGCCGACGACGCGATCTCGGCCGGACTGGCGTCGAACAACACAGGCGACCATCTGAAGATCGTCGACGTTCCCGACACCACCTGGTCCTACGGCATCGCCGTCAAATCAGGACAGGACGAGCTGGTCGGGCAAATCGACGCCGCATTGCGCGCCATGGTCAAGGACGGCTCGTGGCAGAAGGCCGCGGCCGACATGGGCAAGTCGATCGGATACACGCCCGACGCGTCCATGAATCCGCCGAAGGCAACGGCCAAGGCCCCGTCCTCCGGCGCGTCCGCGGCATCGGAAAAATAACGGCGGCGCACGTGCCTGAATAGTGGTTGATTCCTTGCGAAGTGTCCAGTTGCGCGGCTAATTTCATGCACTATGAGTGACACTGAGAAAAGCGCGCAGGCGCAACCGAACGAATCCGCCGAACCGTCGTTCCGCTACAACGCGAAGCTGGCGCAGGGCATCGAAGAGAAATGGCAGAAGATCTGGGATGACGAAGGCACCTTCTGGGCCGCCAACGTCAACGGCGACCTGAAGGACGGCAAGGGCCATAACGCAGAAGGCCGCCCGTCCTACTTCGCGATGGACATGTTCCCGTACCCGTCCGGCAAGGGCCTGCACGTCGGCCACCCGCTGGGCTACCTCGCCACCGACGTGGTCAGCCGCTACCACCGCATGAAGGGTGAGAACGTGCTGCACGCCATGGGCTACGACGCCTTCGGCCTGCCGGCCGAGCAGTATGCCGTGCAGACCGGCCAGCATCCGCGCATCACCACCGAACAGAACATCGCCAACATGCGCCGCCAGCTGCACCGCATGGGCCTGAGCTTCGACAACCGTCGTTCCTTCGCCACCATCGACCCCGGCTACGTGCGTTGGACCCAGTGGATCTTCTCCCGCATCTACGACGCCTGGTACGACGAGGACGCCACCAACCCGTCCGGCTCCAGGGGCTGCGCCCGCCCGATCAGCACGCTCGTCGAACAGTTCGAATCCGGCAAGCGCGCCATCCCGGGCTTCGAAGGCAAGGCCTGGGCCGACCTGAGCGAAGCCGAGCAGGCCGACGTGCTCAACGACTTCCGTCTGGCCTACATTTCCAAGTCCCCGGTCAACTGGTGCCCAGGCCTGGGCACCGTGCTCGCCAACGAGGAGGTCACCGCCGAAGGCAAGTCCGAACGCGGCAACTTCCCGGTGTTCCAGCGCGAACTGCGTCAGTGGTCCATGCGCATCACCGCATACGGCCACCGTCTGATCGAAGACCTCGACACCATCGACTGGCCTGAGAAGGTCAAGCTCATGCAGCGCAACTGGATCGGCGAATCCCACGGCGCTTCCGTGCATTTCGACGTCGAGACCCCGAACGGCGTCAAGGACATGGAGATCTACACCACCCGTCCCGACACCCTCTTCGGCACCACCTTCGCAGTCGTCTCCCCGGAACACCACCTGCTTGAGGACGTGCCTGCCGAATGGCCGGCGGAAACCCCCGAGGATTGGAAGGGCGGCTACGCCACCCCGGTCGAGGCCGTGAAGGCGTACCGTCTGGCCGCCGAAGCCAAGACCGCCAAGGACCGCGTGGACGAGGCGGGCGAGAAGACCGGCCTGTTCACCGGCCTGTACGCCATCAACCCGATCACCGGCGCTAAGCTGCCGCTGTTCACCGCCGACTATGTGCTCATGGACTACGGCACCGGCGCGATCATGGCAGTGCCGGGCGGCGATCAGCGCGATTACGATTTCGCCGTCAAGTTCGGCCTGCCGGTCATCTACACCGTCAAGCCGCTGCCGGAATCCGGCGACGACCTCGCCAACTATGAGGGCAAGGCGCCGTTCGTCTCCCATGACGGCATCGTCATCAACTCCTCCATCGACGCGACCAAGGCCAAGGGCGATTCCCTAAGCCTCGACGGCCTGCGCGTGGACGAGGCCATCGACAAGGTCAACGCCTGGCTCGAATCCGCCGGCGTCGGCAAGGGCACCGTCAGCTACCGTCTACGCGACTGGCTGTTCAGCCGCCAGCGCTACTGGGGCGAGCCGTTCCCGATCGTCTACGGCGAGGACGGCACTCCGCACCTGCTTCCCGACGAGCAGCTGCCGATCAACCTGCCGGACGTGCCGGACTACAGTCCGAAGACCTTCGACCCGGAGGACGCCGAATCCGACCCGGAGGCTCCGCTGAGCCGCAACGAGGACTGGGTCAAGGTCGAGCTCGACCTGGGCGACGGCAAGAAGACCTACTACCGCGACACCAACACCATGCCGAACTGGGCCGGCTCCTGCTGGTACTACATGCGTTACCTCGACCCGACCGACACCAAGCACATGGTGGAGAAGGACGAGTTCGACTACTGGATGGGTCCGGACCACAACAAGACCGCCGGCAAGTCCGGCGGCGTGGACTTGTACATCGGCGGCGTCGAACACGCCGTGCTGCACCTGCTGTACTCCCGCTTCTGGCACAAGGTGCTGTTCGACCTCGGCTACGTCGACTCCATGGAACCGTTCCACAAGCTGTTCAACCAGGGCATGATCCAGGCATACGCCTACACCGACGACCGCGGCCAGTACGTGCCGGCCGCCGAAGTGGTGGAAGGTCCCGCCGACGCCAACGGCGAGCCGACGTTCACATGGAACGGCCAGCATGCCAACCGCGAGTTCGGCAAGATGGGCAAGAGCCTGAAGAACATCATCACGCCTGACGACATGTATGAGAACTACGGCGCGGACACCTTCCGCCTGTACGAGATGGGCATGGGCCCGCTGGCCGAATCCCGTCCATGGAACACCCGCAACGTGGTCGGCTCCATGCGTTTCCTGCAGCGCCTGTGGCGTAACGTCATCGACGAGACCACCGGCGAGGTGCGCGTCACCGACGGCGAGCTTGACACGAAGACGCTGAAGCTGCTTAACAACACGATCGCCGACGTGACCGTCGAGATGGAGGCCATGCGTCCGAACACGGCCATCGCCAAGCTCATCGTGCTCAACAACCATCTGACCAGCCTCGACGCCGTGCCGCGCGCCGCCGTCGAACCGCTGATCCTGATGCTCTCTCCGATCGCCCCGCACATCTGCGAGGAACTGTGGAGCAAGCTCGGCCACACCGAATCCCTGGCGCACGCCGACTGGCCGAAGGCCGACGAACGTTACGTCGGACAGGATTCCGTCACCGCGGTCGTGCAGATCAAGGGCAAGGTGCGCGCCAAGCTCGAGGTCTCCCCGGACATCGATCCGAAGGAGCTGGAGAAGATGGCGCTCGAAGCCGTCGCCGACCGACTGGGCGGCAAGGAGCCACGCAAGGTCATCGTCAAGGCTCCGAAGATCGTCTCCATCGTTCCCGCGGAATGATCTTCTGACGAGACGGCCCGCATAAGAGGACGCGGGTTCTTCCGCACCATGGCGACACGCCAGGAATGTGGATAACCCGCGTTCTCCGACCACAGGAGCCGTTTCGGCTGGACAGTATGCCCATGCATCCTCCAATGTTGGATGCATGGGCATATTTGCATTTTGCGGCACTCACCCCATCTGTGCCATCCACACGGCGGACGGCGGCACTGGCATGCCGGCCGCCACGAAGCGGCTGCGGGGATTGGGCATGCCCGAAAAACCGTCCCGACCCAACAGCCTTACGGCCATGGAGGCGCAATCGGACGAACCGTCCGCATCACACGAACCCGCACGACCGATGCCGCAGCGGAAGACGCATGACGCGAAACCGACATTGGCGGAGCTCGCCGGCGTCCGGCCGACGGACAAACCCGACGAGGGGGAGCGGCCGAAACGCGACAGGCCACGATTGGCGTTCCGCCCGTTCCACGCGCTCATGGCGATCCTCACTTTGTCGTGCGCGCTGTGCGCGAGCCTGACCATGCTCGTCCAACAGACGATCCACTACAGCGAACTGCAGCATTCACGGTCGCAGATACGCTCACAGGCCCAACAGCAGCCGCAACAGGCCCCGCAAACGGAACAAACGCCGGCACCGCAAGAAAACGGGCCGACGCAGGACGCGTCCACACCGGACAGCCATGACGGGCAAGACGGAGCGCAGCAATCGAACCAGCTTGACCTCAACACCGCAGACCTAGGCGAATTGCAGACCCTCAAAGGCGTCGGACCGGTCACCGCGCAGCGCATCCTCGACTATCGAACGCAGATAGGACGGTTCGACAACGTCGACCAGCTTCTGGAAGTCAAGGGCATCGGTTCGAAGACTCTGGCGAAGTTCCGTGACCAAGTGTGCGTGAGATGACGGGCACACGCGATTGGCTGACCAGGGAGCGCGGGAGCCGAGACTGGAGACTGCTGCCGGCCGCAATATGCGGTTGGGCGGCCAGTCTGGCCGCGCACGCCGGCTTCGCATATTGCATGTCGCATGACGGCATGCTCGGCGCTTTGCCGGCCGTTCTCACCTGCATGATACCGCTGGCGGTCCTGGCGGGACTGCCCTTCCCACGATTGCCGGCGTCCGTTCGACGACGGATAACGCTCTGGCATGCGAGCGTCACGGTCTGCGCGATCGCTGCGATGGTTTGCGCGGCAAGCGCGTTGACCTATGATTTGCTGCAATGGCGCGACCCGGCTTCTCGGGCGGCCGCGGAAGGCGACGCTTCCGTCGTCGTCACGGCGCGCGCCACCTCGCCGACCGTCATCTCCGACAGACGGTCGAACGACTGCCGTGCCGACGCGCGCATCACATCGGTCACCATCGACGGCGTACGGCAAACCAGTTCGGCACGAGCGCGTATATACGCGGACCGGCCTGAATGCGGCAAACTCAAACAGGACGGCACCTACAAGATCGCGGGCCGCATCTCCAAAGCGCGATACGGTGCCATGCCGTTGTGGCTGACCGACGTCACGACAGTCGAACACGTCAGGCCGCCAAACCTGCCGATGCGCGCCATCGGCATGATGCAGGAGGCGTTCTTCGTCCAAACCGCACGTCTTTCCGACCAAGGGAAAGTGCTCGTCCCCGGACTGACATTGGGTGTTCTCGGACAGGACTATGTGCCGGCCGAAGGCGATGGCACCGACATCGATTCCACATACGCCGCACAGGTGGAGGACGCGTTCCAAAGGTCCGGAATCGTGCATCTCATGGCGGTCAGCGGCGGCCATCTGGCCGTGACCGCCGCATTGGTGCGTTCCGTCTGCTCGTTCTTCCTTCTGCCGCGACGATTCACCGCACTGCTGGTCGCCATGTCGTACATCATGCTGTCGGCATGCGTGTTTCCGTCGGATTCGGTATCCCGCGCGCTTTTGATGGGATTGTCCGGCGCGGCATGCCTGTTCATCGGCAGACGAGGCCAGGCGATGGCGTCGTTGAGCTGGACCACATTGGCTATGCTGATGGCATGCCCGCACATGTCGCAAAGCTTCGGATTCGCCCTGTCCTGCGCCGCGGTGCTCGGCATCGTGCTGTTCGCCGACACCCTCAACGCATGGATGGAACCGGTCCTGCCACGGTTCGTGGCCGAGGCTCTGTCCATGACCATAGCGGCGCAAGTGTTCACCCTGCCGATCCAGGTGCTCATCGAACCGGAACTGCCGGTGTTCTCCATACCGGCGAATCTGATGGTGGCGCCGTTCGTGGGTTTCGCCACATTGGCCGGCCTGGCCAGTCTTGCCGTCTCATGGCTGATTCCGTGGCTCGGCCTGCAACTGGCCCGTGCGGCCTCCTGGGGCACCGCGGTCATGGAACTGACCGCCCTTGAACTGGGTTCCGGCAACCAGGCCACGATACCGTGGGCCGGAGGCGTCGGGGGAGCGGTCCTCGTCTGCGTGGTGGAAGCCGCCTGCGCGGCCGCCGCGATCATGACGCACCGGCTGTTTGGACAAATGATGGTCCAGGAACCCGATCTGCCCGGAAAACGTCTGATAGCCAACCCTGTGGAACGGCTGCGCATGTGGATGGAACGTACTCGGAAGGCATTGCGCGAACTGCAATGGGAGGAATAGGCCATGCCGGTTTTGTCCACCGATACAGCGAGATTGAATGGTATGCCGAAACCATCCGCAGCCACCACGCCCTTCCACCTCGTGTACGGAGGCGACTCGTACCTGAACGACCAGACGGTGCGCGACCTCAAACACGAGGCGCAACGCCGGTATCCCGACGCGGAAACCATCGAACTCGACGCGGCAAACGCCGACCATTACACCTTCGACGAAGCGGTAAGCCCATCATTGCTTGCGGATCGCGCCATCGTCATCGTCACCAACCTGCAGAACGCGGACGAAAAACTGGGCGACGCCATGGTCTCTTACTGCAGACAGGCGTGCAAGGAGCCGGCGGACGCGTGCATCGTCATCTGCCAGCATGAGGGCGGTGTGAAGGGCAAACGTCTGGTGGAGCAGCTCACCAAGGCCGGAGCGTACAAGGACGCTGTCGCCGACCTGAAGAAGCCCGAGGCCAAACTCAACTTCGTCATGCAATGCTTCGAACGGCGCAAACGCCGCGTCGAGCCGATGGCCGCGCAGCAACTCGTGGCCGTGTTGGGGGATAGGACCGGCGAGCTTGCGGCCATGGTCGGCCAGTTATGCTTCGATTTCGACGACAATCCCATGACGCTCGACCGCGTCAACCAATATCTCACCTCCAATCCGCAGGTGGATGGCTTCCGTGTCGCCGACCTCGCGTTGTCGGGACGTACGGCGGACGCGATCATCGCCATGCGATCGTCCGTGGAACAGGGCACCGCTCCGATCGCGCTTATCGGCGCGCTGGCCATGAAGCTGCGGACGATGGCGAAGGCGTCGGCGGTGCGTGCGGGCACCATTTCCACGGCCGAGGCGAAAACGAACCCCTGGGTGTTGAAGAACGCGACCCGGCAACTATCCGGATGGACGTCAAGCGGCATGAGCGCATGCATCCAGATGCTCGCATGGGCCGACGAGCAAAGCAAAACCAATGGCTCGGACCCGGTCTATGCTTTGGAACGGTCCATCGAACTGATCAGCCGCAAAGGACGTGCCGCATGAGCAACACCATTACCATCACAGCCGCCACCGGCGAGGACATGCAGGCGTTGGGGGAGCGTTTGGCGAAGCTTGCCCGTGGAGGCGACGTGCTGTTGCTGTCCGGTCCGCTTGGCGCCGGCAAGACCACGTTCGCGCAAGGGTTCGGCGCGGGACTTGGCATCGGAGAGCCCATCGTCTCGCCGACCTTCACCATCGCACGCGAGCTTGAGGGACGGTTCGCGGACGGTTCGCCGGCGCATCTGGTGCACGTCGACGCCTACAGGCTCGGCGGCAACGCCTACGCGCCCGGACAGGACACGGTCGGACGGCTATTGGACGAATTGGAATCGCTCGGCTTGGACGAGGAATTGGAGGATCCGGGCGAGCATACCGTCATCCTGATGGAATGGGGCGAGCAGATGGCCGCCGCATTGGCTCCGGAACGGCTTGAAATCCACATCGACCGTCCGCTTGACGCGCCCGCCGTGACCGCGGACGGCGAGCTGACCAGCGCGGGCGCACGCACGGTGACGTTGGTGCCGGTGGGCGCTGCCTGGGATTCGTTCGATTTCACCGCGGGAAAACGCTGACCCTGTCTAAGACGCATCCGACGTGGCCGACCGCACCGCATGCCGTGGCTTCCAGCGCCGGTTGTACAGTGGTTGGCAGTTTGGCACAAGGAGTTTTCAAGCATATGCAGACACTGGTGATTGACACCTCATATGGTTCGACCGTAGGCGTGGTCGGACATGAACCCATCGTCGAAACGGATTCGCGCACCCATGTCGAGAAACTGCAGGTGAACATCGCGCAAGCCGTCGAACAGGCTGGACTGCAGGCGTCGGACATCACCCGCATCGTCGTCGGCGTCGGACCGGCGCCATTCACCGGCCTGCGCGCCGGCATCGTCGCGGCCAAGGCATTGGCCTTCGCCACAGGCGCGCAACTGGTCGGACAGGACGTGCTCGCGCCGCAATGCCTGGCACATACTCAAGCTACGGACGATCGCCGCCATCTGACGCTTGCCGTCAACGACGCGCGTCGCCGGCAACTGTATTTCGCGCTGTATGACGGCGGCACCGTTGCGGACGGCGTCGGACAATCGCCCATAACGTTGATCGACATGGACATCGACTATCCGGATTCCATCACGATGCGCGTCAATGACGTTCTTACGAAGCTCGCCGACACGGGCAAGCCGTACGTCGTCGACGTCATCGGCCATGGTGCGGTCAAATACGCGCAGTCGTGGAATGCGATTGCCTCCCTCGGCGAAGTCGACGACCATGCTCTGCTCGACGAAGGCGCGGAAGGATTGGCGCGATTCGCGGCCTTCACCACCAGCGAACAGGCGTTGGCAGAACCGACCCCCGTCGAACCGTTATATCTGCGTCGTCCGGACGTGTCAGTGCCCAACCCGCTCAAGCATGTGCTCAACCATGCCGGCGCCGAACGAACGGAGTGACGGCACGCCCATGATTGTCGACCATTCCCAGATTCCGGAAGACACCGCCGTCGGACAGATCGCCGCATTGGAAAAGGACCTGTTCGGCCGCGGCGCGTGGAGCGAACAGTCCGTACGGCAGGAATTCCACGCTCCGGCACGCACGTATCTGCTCGACATTGAAGGCGATGCCGTACAGACGGCGGATCCCGTCGTCCGAGGCTACGCAGGCTACTGGTACGACGGCGACGACGCGGAAATCATGACGATCGGCGTCGGCAGACCATACCAACGGCAGGGGATAGCGGCGGCGCTTCTCGAAACACTGATCGTCTCGGCGCGTCGGCAGGGCGCCAAACGCATGCTTCTGGAAGTCCGCGTCGACAACGTGCCGGCATTGGCGTTGTACGAAAGGTTCGGCTTCACGCGGATGGGATTGCGCAAACGCTACTACCAGCCAGAAGGCATCGACGCGTACACCATGAGCCTCGACTTGGAGCCGCGCGTCGTCGGCTTCAGCGCAACAGCGGATACAGAGCACACTTCAGCAACACACACAACGGAGCAGCAATGAGCGAACCAATCGTACTCGGCATCGAATCGACCTGTGACGAAACGGCGGCGGCCGTGGTACAGGGACGCACCCTCATTTCCAACGTGGTCGCGTCCTCCATGGACGAGCACGCCCGCTACGGCGGCGTGATTCCCGAAATCGCCTCTCGCGCGCACGCCGAAGCGTTCGTGCCATGCGTCTCCAAAGCTCTGGCCGACGCGAACATGACGCTGTCCGACGTCGACGCGATCGCCGTATCCGCGGGACCCGGCCTCGCCGGCTGTCTCGCGGTCGGCGTGTCCGGCGCGAAATCGTTGGCATGGGCCGCGAACAAGCCGATCTACGGCATCAACCACGTCATCGGACATATCGCGGTGACGCAGCTGCAGTTCGGACCGTTCCCCAAGGACACGCTTGCGTTGATTGTGTCGGGCGGGCACACTTCGCTGCTGCATGTCGAAGACGTGGCGCGGCATATCGACGTGGTCGGCACCACGCTCGACGACGCTGCCGGCGAATGCTTCGACAAGGTGGCGCGTCTGCTTGGTTTCCCGTATCCCGGCGGCCCGCACATCGACCGTCACGCGCAGCTGGGCAACCCACATGCCATCAAAGTGCCTCAGGGCCTTACACAAGGCAAGGCGGGGCAGCAGCATCCGTACGATTTCAGTTTCTCCGGCGTGAAGACGGCCGTGGCGCGTTGGATCGAACAGCAGCAGGCGGAAGGCAATGAGATTCCCATCGACGACGTGTGCGCGTCGCTGGCCGATTCCGTCGCGACGGTGCTCGCCAGGAAGGCGATGCGCGGTTGCGAGCAGTACGGTTCGAAGACCCTGATCGTTGGCGGCGGCTTCTCCGCGAACTCCCAACTGCGCGCCAAACTGTTGGAGGTCGGAGCCAAGCATGGCGTCGAAGTGCGTATCCCGCAAATCAAACTGTGCACCGATAATGGCGCTATGGTGGCCATGCTGGGCGTGAACCTGGTGGAGAGCGGCGTGAAACCGTCCGAACCGGATTTCGCAATCGATTCCGCCATGCCGTTGACGAAGATCAGCATGTGACGGTAGTCCCGCCGCAGCAGGGGAGACACGCGCGGGATTTGCATTTTGCGTTTTACCGCGTATGATTCATGTCTTGTGCACAGCGCATTCCTGCGTAGCTCAGTTGGCAGAGCATCCGACTGTTAATCGGACGGTCACTGGTTCAAGCCCAGTCGCAGGAGCCATTCAAAAAATCCCCTTGGAAACAAGGGGATTTTTTCATTTTCAACGACTCTTGGCATTTTTGGCCACCCTTCATGTTTATCCGTCGGCGGAAGCCGTGGTTCGTCCAGCCGTCCATGCGTATGATGAACGCATCGGGTCAATCAAACAAAGGAAGGAAGTCCATCATGTGCACTGGCGTTCGTTTCTCCGACGAAGAGGGAAACATGTATTTCGGCCGCAACCTCGACTGGAGCTTCTCATACGGCGAAAGCATCCTGGCCACTCCACGCGGCTACCACTACGACAACGTGTTCGGCGCGAGCGGCAAAGCCACGCCGAACGCGGTGATCGGCGTGGGCGTGGTCATGGCCGACCGTCCGATGTATTTCGACTGCGCCAACGAGCATGGTCTGGCCATCGCGGGATTGAATTTCCCCGGCTACGCGGAGTTCGTGCATGAGCCGGTCGAAGGCACCGACAACGTCGCGACCTTCGAATTCCCGCTGTGGGTGGCACGCAATTTCGATTCCGTCGACGAAGTCGAGGAGGCGTTGAAGAACGTGACCCTCGTCTCCCAGATCGTGCCCGGCCAGCAGGAGTCGCTGCTGCATTGGATCATCGGCGACAGCGAGCGCAGCATCGTCGTCGAACAGATGGCGGACGGCATGCATGTGCACCATGACGACGTAGACGTGCTGACCAACCAGCCGACGTTTGGCTTCCATATGGAGAATCTGCGCAACTACATGTGCGTCGGCAACGAGATGGCCGAGCCGGCCACGTGGGGCAAGGCGTCCCTGTCCGCTTGGGGCGCGGGTGTGAGCATGCATGGCATTCCGGGCGATGTGAGCTCCCCGTCGCGTTTCGTGCGTGTGGCTTATGCCAACACGCATTATCCGCAGCAGGAAGGCGAGGCGGCCAACGTGTCTCGCCTGTTCCACACCCTTGGTTCCGTGCAGATGGTTGACGGCATGGCGAAGATGAGCAACGGCCAGTTCGAACGCACGCTGTTCACCAGCGGATATTCGTCCAAGACCAACACGTACTACATGAACACGTATGATGATCCCGCCATCCGCTCCTACGCGATGGCCGATTTCGACATGGATTCCTCGGAGCTGATCACCGCCGCCTGAGCATGCGTGGGCTTTTTCGTCCGTCGGTTCCCATACAGACGGACGAAAAAGCCGCACGATTGCCGAAACGGACATAAAAATGGAGTCGTGCGACAGATCCACTTTTCGGATACCGGCTCTTCCATTGCCCGCTCAATGCCGTTTGACGTCGGACCAATACGACACGCCGGAATATGGACTTCGAGCACTTTAAGTTTTTAGAGTGCGGGGTATGAGCAATACGACGACCACCTGGCACTCGATCCGTGAGGCGTCCATGATTTCCGGACTGCCCGAATCGACGTTGCGTTATTACGAGCAGATCGGCATCATCGATCCGATCGCCCGCGATCCGAGTTCAGGCCACCGAGTCTATTCGGACAAGGACATCGAATCGCTGACCACCATCGCATGCCTGGCGGCGACGGGCATGCCGCTTGAATCGATGCGCGAATACCTGAAGAACCGTTTCGACGGTCCGGAAGGCGCCCGACGGCAGATCGAACTGCTCGACGCGCAATCGCTGCGTCTGGCCGCGAACGCCGAGGCCCTGCGCATCCAGCAGGCGTACGTGTCGCTCAAATCGCTCTATTGGCGCGCCATCGCCGAAGGACACGAGGATGAGGCCAACCGAATTCTCGAGGAAAACAAAGACGTCATCGAAAACGTCAAGAAACAGCCCGGCAAGGGCGCGATCGCACGCTGAACATTCAGACGACGATGGCCGCTATCCGCACGCAACATTTCCGACGATAGAATGAACGCGGCATGCGGCGCGAAGACATCGAATGGAAAGGAAGCCATGTTCGAGGAACTGCATAGGAAGATGAACGCGTTCTGGAACAACGACAGGACGCTGTCGCAGACCGATCCGGAATATGTCAAGCTGTTTTCCGACTTCGCTTACGGGGAAGTGGTGAACGAGCCGGGCGCGAACCATCCCGATCTGGACGACCAGACCCGCTCCCTGGCGATCCTCGCGGCTCTGGTCGGCTGCCAGGGTCTCGACGCGTTCGAAATGATGCTGCCGGTCGCCTACGAGACAGGACTGACGTCCGTGGCCATCAAGGAGATGATCTACCAAGCCACCGCATACTGCGGATTCGGGAGAACCCTGCCGTTCCTGAAGAAGCTCAACGTTTTCCTTGGAGCCGCGAACGTGCATCTGCCGCTGGAGCCGCAGGGCACGACCACGTCGGAGACCCGCGCGCAGGCCGGAGAGGACAAGCAGGTCGAGATCTTCGGCGAGAACATGCGCGGATTCGCGCAATCCGGACCGGAGGAGACCCGGCACATCAACAAGTGGCTGGCCGACAACTGCTTCGGCGACTACTACACTCGCGGCGGACTCGACACCCGCGAGCGCGAAATGGTCACGTTGTGTTTCCTGGCCGCGCAGGGTGGTTGCGAACCGCAGCTTACGGCGCATGCCAAGGCGAATATGGTCGTTGGCAATGAGAAGGCGTTTCTAATCGCGGTGGTCTCGCAGTGCATGCCGTATATCGGCTATCCGCGTACGTTGAACGCGATTCGTTGCATCGATGAGGCTGTGAAGGGCTGACCTGCCCGTTAAAAACGCCGGCAAACAAACAAAGGGCTATCCGCCGAACAAGACGGATAGCCCTTCCTTATAGCTGATTGTGGATGGCGTGCTGTGTTTACTCGCCCCACACGTCCTTGGCGATGGATTGGACGAGTGCGATCTTGGCCCACTGCTGGTCTTCGGTGAGCTTGTTGCCTTCCTGGGTGGAGGCGAAGCCGCACTGGGTGGACAGGCACAGGCGGTCGAGCGGAATGTACTGGGCGGCTTCCTGGATGCGGGCCTTGATGGTGTCCGGATCCTCAAGGTCGGGCTTCTTGGAGGTGATCAGGCCGAGCACGACCTTCTTGTCGCCGGAGACTTCGGCGAGCGGCGCGAAATCGCCGGAACGGTCGTCGTCGAACTCGAGGTAGTAGGCGTCCACGTTCTCCTCGCCGAACAGTTTGGCCGCGACCGGCGCGTAACCTCCGGAGGAAAGCCAGGTGGAGTGGAAGTTGCCGCGGCACACGTGGGTGTTGATGACCAGGTCGTCCGGCTGGTCGGAGATCACGGCGTTGATGACGTCGAGGTTCTCCTGCTGCAGGCGTAGCGCGTCCTCGTCGCTCCAGCCGAGACGTTCGCGTACGCTCGCATCGCACAGGCGGGTCCAGGTGCAGTCGTCGAACTGCACGTTGCGGCAGCCGGCGGCATACAGGTCGGCGATGACTTGGCGGTAGGCGGCGACGATGTCGGCGGTCAGCTCGTCGTCGTTCTTGTAGAACTCGTCATACGGGTAGGCGGCCGCGTTGCCGGTGAGCACGAAGCGGGTCTGCGCGGGGGAGGGCATGGTCTGGCGGGCCACGGTGTTCTCGTCCTCGAACTGCTTGACGAACTTGAAATGTTCGACGAACGGATGGTTCTCGCCGGAGATTCTTCCGGTCACGGTGGCGGTGTCGGCCGGGGTCACCTCGTCGTGGAAGGCGACGCGGTGGGCTGCGGCGGCATGGTCCACGCCGTTGAAGCCCCACATGAAGTCGAAATGCCACCAGCCGCGGCGGAATTCGCCGTCGGTGATCACATGCAGGCCGGCGGCCTTCTGCTTGGCGACGAGTTCGGTGATGGCCTTGTCCTCGACCGCCTTGAGCGCTGCGGCATCGATTTTGCCGGCGGCGAAATCCTCACGCGCGGCCTTGAGCTCGGCCGGGCGGAGATAGGAGCCGACCACGTCGGCGCGGAACGGCGCGTTATGCGAGTATACCATTGAATACCCCTTTTTTTGGGAAAGCGACAAATACCTAGTGAAGGTTACACGCACGTCCCGAAACACGGGCGCACACGGCTTCTCGGCCAGTATTCGTGCTTGAATGGATGATGTTATCCGTTACACATTCGAGAATGGAAGGCAATGAGCGAATCGCGCGATCCCGCAGGCGACAGTACGACCACGAACAACATGGGGGAGGTGCGGGAAGCCGAACATCAGGGCGCGGCCGTCAAGGCGGCGTTGGGTGCGAACATTGGTGTCGCCATCGCGAAGCTGCTCGCGGCGTTCTTCACCGGATCGTCCGCCATGCTTTCCGAGTCGGTACATTCCATCGCGGATTGCTCCAACGAAATCGTATTGATGGTGGGTGGACGTTTCTCCAAGCGCAAGACGGACGGCGACCATCCGTTCGGCCTGTACCGTGCGAAGTATCTCGCCTCGTTCGTCGTGGCCACGCTGCTGTTCTTCGTCGGCGGTTTCTTCTCGACGTCCGAAGCGGTGAAGAAGCTTGTCGCGATCAGCGCCGATCCGGCATTGCGTGACGTGAACAGGATGGAACTGCTTGTCGCGTTCATCGTGGTCGTCATCAGCGCATGCCTGGAAGGATTCGGCCTGCACCAGAGCATCAAGGAGGCCAACGAGCGTATGGAACGCACGAACACGCCGCGTATGGGCGTGTTCCGTTTCTGGAGGCGCACCAAGTCCGCCGAATTGGCTTCGGTGATCATGGAGGACACGCTCGCTTTGATCGGCCTGGCGTTCGCAGGCCTCGGCATCGGTCTTGCTATCGCGCTCGACGACGAGGTGTTCGACGCGTTGGGCGGTCTTATGGTCGGTCTGGTCCTGATCGTCGGTTCGCTTCTACTGGCGTTCAAATCCGGTTCGCTGCTGATCGGCGAAGCCGTGGATTCCGATACGCGCGGGAAGATCGTCGAGGCGGTTACCACCACGCCGGGCGTCGAACGATTGCTGAACATGCAGACCGTGCACATGTCGGAGGACGACATCCTCCTGTGCGTCAAAGTGCAGACCAGCAAGCTCGACCGCGACTATGACGTGGAAACCGTCGACAAGATCGAGAAGGCCGTGCGCACCGCGTTGCCCTGGTACAATTTCGAGATCTACGTCGAGCCGGACATCTACAGCGCCAAACACGTGCACGCGTAACCGGTTCCCGCGTAACAGGAACCGTTCAATATGGGAAAGCCCGGACGATCTGATTCGTCCGGGCTTTCCCATATGCGTGTCGGAAATGGTGGAAGTGGGATTATTCCTCGGCCACCAGATCCAGGTAGGAGTCGTTCCACAGGTCCTCGTCGCCGTCGGGCATGAGCAGCACGCGTTCCGGATTCAACGCCTCGACCGCGCCCTCGTCGTGGGTGACCAGCACAATCGCGCCCTCGTATTTGGCGATGGCCTTCAGAATCTCGTCGCGGGACGCCGGATCCAGATTGTTGGTCGGTTCATCAAGCAGTAGCACGTTCGCGCGGCTCGTCACCAGCGTGGCCAACGCCAGACGGGTCTTCTCGCCGCCGGAAAGCACTCGTGCCGGTTTCAGCGCGTCATCGCCGGAGAACAGGAACGACCCAAGGATGGAACGTGCCTGTGTGTCGTCAAGTTCCGGTGCCACGTGAATCAGATTCTGCAACACGGTGGCGTCAAGGTCCAATGTGTCGTGTTCCTGTGCGAAATAGCCGATTTTGCAGCCATGTCCATATTCCACGGATCCGGTGTCGGGATCCTCCAGATGGGCGAGCAGACGCAGCGTGGTGGTCTTGCCCGCGCCGTTATAGCCCAGAATCACCACACGTGAACCTTTGTCGATCGCCAGATTCACGCCTGCGAACACGATGTTCGAACCATACGCTTTGGAGATGTCCTTCGCCATGATCGGCGTACGTCCGCAAGGTGCCGGCTCGGGGAAGCGGATGTCCGCCACCTTCTCCTTCTTCTGTGCTTCGGACGTGTTCTCCAGCAGTTTCTCCGCGCGGCGCATCATGTTCTGCGCGGCCACGGCCTTGGTGGCTTTCGCGTGCAGGCGGATGCCCTGCTGCATCAGACGTTCGGCCTTCTTCTCTGCGACTTCACGTTCGCGGCGGCGACGTTCCTCGTCGACCACGCGTTGGTGCAGGTAGGCCTTCCAGCCGAGCGAGTACATGTCGATCTGGCCGAGCTGTGCGTCCAGATGCCACACCTTGTTCACCACTTCGTCAAGCAGTTCGGTGGAGTGGGAGATGACCAGGAAACCGCCCTCGTATTTTTTCAGATAGCCGCGCAGCCATTCGATGGAATCCGCGTCCAAATGGTTGGTCGGCTCGTCAAGGATCAGCGTATCCGCATCGGAGAACAGGATGCGCGCCAGTTCGATACGGCGGCGTTGACCGCCGGAAAGCGTACCCAACTGCTGGCCCATCACGTCCTGCGGCAGGCCGAGACTGGCCGCCATCGCGGTCGCTTCGGACTGTGCGGCATAGCCTCCGGCCTTTTCGAAATCCTGCATGGCCTTGTCGTAGCGGTTCATCGCCTTGGTCATGACATCCGGATCCGGATCGGTCATGTCCTTTTCGGCCTTGCGTATGCGTTTGATGATGCTGGCGATGTCTCGCGCGCTCATCATGCGGTCCAGTGCGGTCTGCTCCGGGTCGGCGGCATGCGTGTCCTGTGGCAAATAGCCGAGTTTGCCGGAGACACGTACCTTGCCGGCGGTCGGCAGCATATCGCCGGTGATCACACGGGTCAGCGTGGTCTTGCCTGCTCCATTGCGTCCGACCAGACCGATCTTGTCCCCCTTGGCAACGTGGAAGTTGGTGGGATGCAGCAACGTGCGCGCACCGATCTGAATCTCAAGTCCCTGCGCCTCAATCGCCATGCCGTGATACCTCTAGTCTTTCGTGTTCCTTCAAACGCCAATCGAACATCATAGCGAACACCCGCAACCGTTTCACCTCATCTCACGTTTCATTTCCAAGCAGATGCCGGAGCAGTGATTCGCGGTGGTTGATGAAGACCCTGGTGATTTGATAGCTGTCCGTATCCTCATAATCGCAGGGATGGACGCCGTTTTCGTCGAATGACAGGATTTCCGCATCCGGCAGACCGAGCAGAATCGGCGAATGGGTTGCGATGATGAATTGCGATCCGTCGTTTGCCATTCGGTACATGTGCTCCAGCAGAGTCAATTGCCGCTGTGTCGAGAGCGCGGATTCGGGTTCGTCCATAAGATAGAGACCCTTTCCCGTGTGGGACAGGAGAATCTCCAGAAAACCTTCGCCATGCGACATCTCGTGCAAACGGGAGTGGAAAATCGACCGCAAAGATCACAGCGCCCTCGATCACCACAAATGGATCGAAAAACAGACCGATACCGCTTCGGGCGCCGCATACCGACAAATGAACAAGCGTCTTGAACGAGCACAGCGCACACTAGATTCACTAACCGTAGCGGCCAAACGCTACGACGGCGACATCTGGATCGACATACGGCCAAGCAACAGAAAGGAGCTCCTGCATCTCACGGAAGGTATTATCATATTCGGCAGCGGCAGGATGACCAGCTCGAACGATGCCGCGAGAACGCCAACACAATCCATACTGCATGCCGACGGACATCAATGGAAGGTCGCGCATAATCCAGGGATGAGTGGTGAAAAACCACGGATGCCAGGCGTCGCCATACCAAAACTCAGCATCGGACAGCAAGACCATATCGGACTGACCGGTGCCAACGGACTCGGCAAAACAACCGTGATGAACGCATTGCTGGACAGCATGCCGGAAGACTTGCCGCATCTGATCGTCCAGCAGCAAACGGGAGAAGCCGCGCTTTCTCAAACCATGAGACGACTCGCCGCATTGCAGGGTAAGGAACGCTCGCAGGTGCTGGCCGCCTTCGCCCAGCTCAACGCCGATCCGGATAAGCTGCTTTCTAACGAAGCGCCGTCTCCGGGCGAACTGCGCAAGCTCATGTTGTGCTTGGGCATTCTTGACCGGCCTCAGTTGATTGTCATGGACGAGCCGGCGAACTATCTTGACTTAGAGTCCAAGGTGGCTCTGGCAAGATGTCTTGCCGACTATCCGGGAGCATTGGTGGTGGCCAGTCATGATGAGTGGCCACCACCAAGTAGTCAGATAAGCCAAGCGATGACTATGCCATCGAAAGCGGGTTTGCGTTCCGCGTGATCAGGACGCGTAGGCCCGCTTTTTATCAATGCTGTACTAAAGCCAATCGTCATCGTATGGTTTCGACATCATGGCATGGTGCACGGTATTCCGTTGAACTTTAATATCCCTCGTCGATGAAGATCCATCCGTGTTCCGCCCGCGCGGAACCGGGATTCCACGCGTACCAGCTTCCCCAGCCATCTTGGGACGAGTTCTGCGAGCCCGCACGGCAAGAGATGTCATTGGACAGGTAAATCACATTGTCCATCCCGTATTCGTCAATGGCCGTGGAAATCGAAGAACTGCCACCGGAAGCCGTGACGTCGTGTTCGGCTGCAAGCAGCGTGGCCGAACGCTTTGCGTCATATCGGACGGCATCCACGCGGCAACCGTTCCAGGATTTCAGCCTGGCAAGATCCGCCTTCACCGCGCCGTCGATCTGGGATTCGTCGAACTTGCCCGTCGCGTTGATGCTGATCCGAGCATGACTGACATCGGCAGGCCGGAGTGGCAGGTAGACGAACCGGTACGCGCCGACAGCGCATGCCACGGCGGCGACGCATACCGATACGACGGTGATGGGTTTCTTGCTTTTCGTGGTCCGCATGATCCTCCCACATAACAGCTTTCCCTAAAGCATACAGCGGAAACGTGATAAGAGGAATGGATACCAAGACCAACAAGAACGCCCTTCAACGGATACTACGATGGAACGCGTCAAACAGGCGGAATGATTCCCCCGCTCCGCAAACGAGATCGGCAAACGACTCATGGTATTTGAATATGGACGGTGACGTTTTGACGCGTATAAAGCGTATAAAGCCGAATCCGACGAATCAGTACTGGAATGCTGCAAGGAGGGTCAGATGATATTGGCCGATGCCATCAATCTCGTTCTCGCCGAATATCCTGGAATGAAGGCGATTGGTGCCGCGGAGAGTGCCGATGCGTGAATCATCGGACTCGATTTCGCGTCTTCAACAGATGACCATCCGGTGCCGGGCACACCGAGCGTAGCGGTCGAAAAAACATCAGGCGTTCTGCATGACCTTATTCCGGGGACGGAAGATTTCTGGCATTACATGACCGGTGCCAAAAAGGTGACTATTCCTCGGATTTAAAATCCGCCTTAGTCTTCCCATAAGAGCTCCCGCCTTTCCCGCCTTCCGCGTGGAAGGCGGGAGCTTCCGTTATTCGCTGAGCAGTTTCGGCGTGAACGCCATGAACAGGATTCCCGCGGTGACGGCGAAGACGATGTCCGAAATCGGTTCCGCGCGGATCAGACGCCAAGCAATCCAACGGAAAAAGCAAGAGGAAAAAGACACGAAGAAACACGCCGGGCCATCTCATACCAGAGGATGAGTCACCCCAACATTTACGCCAAGGAATGAATACGACGGACGATGCCACGGACACGACCAGCCGTACTACCGTTGAAACCAACAACGGAAACGAAACCCACGCACACACACCACGCGTATCCCACACGCCCAGCAAAGGAAACCGGCCATGTCATACGTCCTCTACTTCAGCAAGCCATTCGCGCTCGCCATCGCAATCTGGCCATTCCTCTCACTCCTACTCACCCTGCCCGTGCTCGCACTGCTCTACCACCGCGACAACCGGCTACGCTTCACCTCCGCACTGACCGCATATCTCGTGGTGCTCTACCTCATCGCGCTCGCATGCTTCACCATGTACCCAATGCCAGAAAACCCGGCCACCTACTGCGCCGCCCACCATCTCAGGCCACAACTCAACCCATTCGAATTCATCCACGACATCCGAACCGACGGCATCACAGGCGTCATGCAACTGGCCATGAACGTCGTGTTCTTCCTACCGCTCGGCTACTTCATGAAACGCGTCTTCCGCTGGAAATTCGCCACGGCGTTGCCGGCCATGTTCCTCACCTCGCTGCTCATCGAAACCACCCAGCTGACCGGCATCTGGGGCATCTATCCATGCGCCTACCGCCTATTCGACGTCGACGACCTCATCACCAACACCCTCGGCGGCATACTCGGCTACGCCATGGGAAGCATTGTCACCCACTTCCTACCCCAACAGCGCATCGACGAAGACGCCATCACCACCGAGCCAGGCTTCGTGCGCCGCTGCGTGGCGCTCGCGATCGACCTGTTCCTTGTCGAAACGGCGTCGCTGTCCGTCACGGCGCTTATCTATCTGGTTGGCGTGCTGTTCGATGTGAACCGCGCGAACAACGTCAATGCGGCCGTCTCCGCCGTGGCCACCATCGTCATGTTCGTCCTGTTCGAAGGGATCATTCCGTGGAGGCGCGCCGGCCGCACGTTGGGCGGCGGTTTCACGCGCATGACGGTGGAGACCAGGGAACGTTCCGGCATGCGCAGGATCGTGTTCTATACGTTACGCGCGTTGGTGTTGTATTGCGCGGTCTACGGATTGTGGACGGACCGTGGCTTCTACGCGCTGCTCTTCGACATCGCGCTTATCGTGTTCTGGCGCGTTAAAAAGCGCATGCCGTACGACTATGTCTGACCGTCGTGCGGAGCTGCCGCGAGTCCGGCGCCGCAAAAACGCGACACGCCGGGCTTGCGCGATGGCGGACGCTCCTGTATATTTTCAACTCGTTGCCCACCAAGGTGGAAAACATGCGGACATAGCTTAGTTGGTAAAGCGCAACCTTGCCAAGGTTGAGACCGCGGGTCCGAGTCCCGTTGTCCGCTCCACAAAACGAAAGCTCCTGGGAGGGAGCTTTTCTTGTATTTCCGGCAGTCGCCGGCACCGGCGAATCCAATGGAATCCGATGCCGGCGGTCTTGTTTTTTCAGTCGCCGATGTTGTCGCGTGCCGGCGTGACCATCGTCAGCATCATGACGGACGGCTCCTCGGCGTATATCGCGTGCGGGATGCGGGTGGGAAAGTAGGCCAGGCCTCCCGGAACAAGCTCCACGGTCCTGCCGTTGCCCGTCACCTTAAGCCGTCCCTTCAGCGTCTGCACGAACACCGGCATCGCGGCCGTATGCTCGCTGAGCTCCTCGCCCGTGTCGAAGGAGAACAGCACCACGTTGCCTCCGGCCTTCTGCATGACGGTGCGGGACACGGTGGACCCCTCCTGAACGGAAATCATGTCCCCGAGGTCCTCGATGTATCCCAGTTCGATCGGTTCGGCCTCATTGCGTTCGTCGCTCATCATCGTCCTTCTTTGGTTGGTGGCAGGGATGCCTCCATCGTATCGTCTTCACGCCGGAGACACGGCATGTACGCGTGGAGGAAAAACGTTTGATCACGATGTGAACACACTCTTGCATCGAACGCGTTTATGGTCCAGACTTTTGCCTGTTCCATGAAAGTCGGCAATGTCGCCGGGGGCAAGTGGGACGAACGGAGGTATTAAGGAAATGAACGAGAACATCGACATCGACACCACTTTCGTGCCGGACGATTCCGCCAGCCATTCCTGGACGGAGCGCGACAGCGAGCTTGTGGAGGAGTATGCGGCCCAGCTCATGGCGATGAGCATCTGAGCGGACACGATCCGAAAACGTGGGGGACGCCTCTTCCGGAAACTCCGGAAGGGGCGTCCTTCCGTTTTTTCATTCCGCCGGGCCGAAACGCCTCCGGCGCGTCCGTAGCCACATGTGTGACTATGCTTTCCAGCCGTAGCGTTTGAGACGACCGGGAGGAGACCGCATGCCGACGGACGGAAAACCGAAAAACGGCATCGTCAGACAATTGTTCAGCTATGGCGGCGTTTCGGCCATGCAGACCTTCGTGGAATTCGGCGTGTTCGCCGTGCTTCAGCTGGCCGGCCTGCCGTTCCGTCTGGCGAATGCCGTGGCCGTCTTCTGCTCCGGCTCATTCAACTACGTCATGAACCGCAACGTCACATTCAAATCCTCGTCGAACTACGCGCGTTCGATAGCCATGTTCGTGGCCATGTACTGCTGGAACCTGCTGTTCTCCAACCTGATGATGGCCTGGATCCCCGGACTGCTCGGCTGGCCCACCATGGCGGTCAAGATCGTCACCATGGGCATGCAGGCGGTCTGGGGCTTCCTGCTGTGCCGCTACGTCATCTTCAAATGACGTTCGCGCCGGACGGTTTTCCCGCCGCGATCACGGGAAAACGGACATGCTATCTTACAATGGATGCGCATCGGGAAACTTGTGGCTAAGGGAAGGACGGGACGCCGTTGGCGGATGTAAGACGGGAAATGGAACGGCTCCGGCCCGTGTATGAGACCGGGGTGCTGCGATTGCTGCTGCGCGGCAATTCCATGCTGTACGTCGCGCTGCTGCGCTCCACGTTCGACCCGCTCACCGGCGAGCTGCCACGCGAGATCGTCGAGGAACGGTTCTCCCGCAGTCTGACCCGACTTGCGGAAACGGGCGATTACACGCCCAAGGAAGGGCAGACGTCCGCGGAAGCCGCGCACACGATCCTGCAGCAGCTGACGAAGGAAGGCGAAGGCGACTACGCCTGGCTCGCCAATTCGCTCGACGTCGCAGCCCACCGCTACCTGTACCGTCTCACGGCGCGCGCCCACCGTGCGATCGAGGCGCTCGACCGGCTCGAGGACACCACGAAAGCGCTGTCCGGAGCGCAGGCCAACAGCATCATCATGGAGATCGAGCATGCGCGCATGCAGCTGACCGTCGATCCCCGCGAACGCATCCGCCTGCTTGAACGCGACATCGAGGAGCGGCAAAAGCAGATCGACGAATTGAAGCACAGCGACACGTTGGACAGGCTCACCTCCCAGCAGGTGGGCGACATCATCGGCGTCATCCACAACACGCTGCGCGGCGTGCCGATCGACCTGCGCGAACTGGCGCTCGAGGAACGCGACAACGGCGACAATCTGCGCCGAAGCATGCAGTCGGGCTCCATCAGCGTGGAGCAGGCGCTCGGCACCTACCATGACGAATACCACAGGTCGTTCCACGAATCCGACAGCGGCCGGCGTTTCGAGGACGCGTTCCAGGTGATCGTCACCGACGAGGGACGCCGCGAAATCGACGAGGCGGTGCGAGACATCGCCCAGAACCCGTATCTCGAGGGCGAGCCTGGCATCCTGCTCGCCCAGGTACGCGCCGAACTCAAACGCATCTACGAGGGCATCGAGGACGTGCGCCGGCAGATCCGCATATCCGACGAGGCGGTGAGCCGTCTGGTGCGCCAGCAGACCGACACGCATTACCGCACCATGCTCGACAAGCTCCACAGACTGTTCGTGCGGGCCAGCGACGATGCGAAGACGCACCCCGGCTCGGACGAACGCCCATACCGTACGGACACCGGTACGGCGCAGTTCCAGGCATTGCCGTCCAGGCCGGCGAAATCGATGGCGCGCGCGGCCACGGCCGGATTGGACGACGCGCCTTCGACGAACGTCGACGCGCCGGACCTGAAGGCCATGGTCGAGATGTGCGGCCCGCGGCTGACGCACATGATCGGACTCATCAGGCGCGATCCGGTCAAAACGGCGGACGGCAGGTTCGTGGATTTCGCGGCGAGCTTCAACCGGCTGCCCCAGGAGGAACGGCGCGAAAGCGAGCTGATCGGCTTCCTAAGCGCCCTACGCACGCAGGACGGACCGGCAACCGTGGCATGGCATTGCGTATCCATCGACGGAGGCGAGCGCGTGTGGCGCACCAGGCCGATCCTCACCACCGAGGCGGCGCTTGACGAGATCATCGAGGAGGGATGAGCATGACGGACAACACCGACGGATTCGACACTGGCATCGGCATCGAAGAGGAGACAGGCCCGGAATCCGGCATGCCGTCCGAAGGGCCGGATATGACGAGGGACAGGCCGGCATTGTTCGACGGGGATACGGGAGACATGCCTCTTGAGGCGCGTATGGCCGCGATCGCGCTGAAACGCGAACGCTACATCGACGGCAGCCTGTACGACAGGGCGTGCCAGTACCGTGAGGCCGTGGAACGGTCGTTGAACAACGACATGCTCAGACTGGTCGACAACACGAAATACCGGATCATGTACGCGTCGCCGGTCACGGACGCGGAGACGAACATCCGCTCGTTGAAGACGCGTGTGAGCCTCACCCGCGAGGAGGCCGCCACGCTCGCGGCCCTGCGCATCAAGGTGCTGGAGTACGAGAACCAGAAGACGAAGCCGGGCGACTGGCTCATCAGCTTCGACGACATCCGCGCGCTGCTCGCCACGGGAGCGGGCTTCCTCACGGCCAGCAACGACGAGGAGGGCACGGCGAAGAAGATCACGTCCGTCATCTCGCGCATGCGCACCTACGGGTATCTCGCGGAAACGGGGGACGAGAACATGTACGTGCTCACGCCATTGGTGCCGATGGTGCTCGACCAGAAGCTCGCCGACCGGTGGCTCGGCTCCGATGATACGGACGGCGATGGTATGAAAGACGCGGATGGCGATGGTTATGACGATTCGTCCATCGGCGCGGATGGTGGCGATACTTCCGATTCGACCGGGACGGTTTCGTCCGGCGTCGAGCAGGACGCGTTCGATTTCGATTCGGCCGATGACGCTTTTGATGGGGGGAAACACTGATGGAAGACGGCATGAAAATCGTTTCCGACCGTTGGATGCTGCAAAGCCGGCAGATCGTCAACTGGGGCTCCTACGGCGGCTACCACGTGTTCCGCCCGTCCATGGACGATGCGATGCCGGTGACCCTGCTCGCCGGCGCGAGCGAATCGGGCAAATCCACGCTCGTCGACGCGCAGATCTCGCTGCTCTACCCATCCGGCACCCCCTACAATAAGGCGTCGAATTCGGGACGTTCGGAACGCAACGACTACACGTACCTGCGCGGCATGATCGGCATCAGCGACGGCGAAAACGGTGAGACCCCGATCTTCCTGCGCGGCAGGGACGCGGACGGCACCCCGCAGAACATCTGGGGCGCGATCGTCGACACATACGCGAACCGCAGCGACGGAGGACTGTTGTCCTGCGCAAAATTCCTCTACCTGACCGCAGGCGACGGGCCGGACGGACTGCGCCGCCAATACGTCACCTGGAACCAGACCATCGACCCGCGCCTCATGGACCGGCACCGCGACACGTCATTCACGCGAGGACTGATGGAACAGACCTACCCAGGATGCACGACGCACGTCAACGCGCAGGCGTTCCACGCCTCCATCTGGCAGGACATGGGCCTAAGCGCCGAAGCATGCAGGCTCCTGCACAAGATCCAATCCGCCGACGCGCCCTCCAAACTCGACGACATCTTCAAACAGGGTGTGCTCGACGTGCCCGAATCCATCCGGCTCGCCCGCGAAACCGTCGACGACTACAACCGGTTCAGTGAGAACTTCCACAGCATGGAAGACAAAATGGAACGCGTCGCCATCCTGCAGGACATACAAGCCCGCTACGGCGAATACGCCAAACAAGCCAGCGAACGCCGCGAATACACGCCCATCGACCCCGACCGCGAGCAAGGCGAGACGACGCTCGCCGCATGGACATGGTCGCGCATGGCCAGCGAAGTACGCGCCGGACTGCCATCGGCGCAACGCAAAGCCAAGGAATCCCAGGACGCCATCGACCGGTCTCAGCAGCGCATCGACGAACTCGACACGCAAATCGAAGCCGTCAAAGAACGCATGAACGGCATCGACGGCGGCAGCCTGCAGCAACTCGGCAAGGACTTCGAACGCGCACGCCAGGACGCCGACGAGGCGCGCAGACAACGGCACGCCATCGCCGAACGGTTCGAACGCGTCGAAGGCAGACTCCCCGCCGACGAGCAGACATGGAACGCCAAACGCGCCGCGCTCGCCTTGTCGCTCGACACGTACGACAAGCGTTTGGAAGACGCGCGATCCGAATACCAGCGGATGGTGGTGGAACGTCACGCCCGGCAGGGCGAACGCGACCTGTTGAGGCAGGATTACCGGCGCAAGATCGAACACAGGACGCGCATCAGCGACGACATGGACCATGCGCGCACGCTCATCGCACGGGCGACGGGCTTGGACGAGACGGAACTGCCGTACGTGGCCGAACTGATGGACGTGGACGAGGGGGACGAGCAATGGCGTCTGGCGATGGACGTCACGTACGCGCCCATCGCGCAGACCATTCTCGTGGACAAGCGGCATGAGCAGGGGTTCGCCGCGAAGGTCAGCGCGATCGATCCGACGCGTATGACGCGGCGTGCCTGGCGTTTCGTCGATACCGACGCGCAATACGATTCGGCCTGCAACGAGGGGTGGATGTCGTCGAAGCTGCGGTACAAGGAGGATTCGCCGTTCGTCGGATGGTTGAAGGAGCAGACCGCGTCGCAACGGTTCGACGCGCGTTGCGTGGAGGCGATCGACGACATGGACCGGGCCGAACGGCAGGTGCAGGTCGACGGGCAGATCAAATCCGGCGACCATGGATTCCATGGCGTCAAAGGCCTGCGTCAGGTCATCGGCTTCGTGAACGAACGGTATCTGGCCGAATTGGAACGCCAGCTTGACGGGGCGGAACGGGCGTTGGAGGACGCCGACCGCCGCGGCAGGCAGATGGCCAACGCCATGACTCTGCTGCAGGACGAGCATGAGCTCGCATTGACCGTCGCGGATCTGCCATGGGGCAAGATCGACGTGGACGGGCTCGAGACGAAGGCGGAACGGATCCGTCTGCAGATCGAACGGATCGAAAGCGATCCGGAACTGGCACAATTGCAGGACGAGTTGAAACAGCTGCTACGGCAGAAGGACGACGAGGGCAAGACCAGGTACCGTGCCGAAGCGGAATTGGAAAACGCGCAGCATGCCGTCCAGGCCGAACAGGCATGGCTCGACATGCATGGCGACTCCGATTTCGACGATGCCGCATTGTCCGACATGGTGTCGAATCTGCTGGCCGACACGTATGAGACCTGTTTCGACACGTCGCGTCCGCAGGAACGGCCGCAGCGCATCGCCGGCGGTTTCGACCGTGAGGGGACGGCGCCGTTCGACGTGCGCGTGCTGCGCAGAATCGGCAACACCGTGCGTGCGAGACTCCAGCAGATCGACGAGCGTGCCGTCCAATTGCGCGCCGACACGGAACGCGCCATGGGCGACTATCTGAAGCACCATTCCACGGAGGGCGACACCGTCATGGCGAGCGTGGAGGACTATCCGTATTTCCTTGACGAGCTCAAGAACCTCAACATGCTCGTCACCCGCGCCGCGACCGACGAGGAGTATGCGAACAGCGTCGAAAAGCTGTATATGAGCTTCCAACAGCTCAACCGCGCGTTCAACACCGACGAGGAGAACGTCAGGGAGCAGCTCGACCGCATCAACGGCATGCTCAAAGGCCAACAGTTCGGCCCCCGCGGCGGCAGGCTCTCGCTCCACGTGGACTTCCACCCGATCGACCGGCAGTTCAAATCCTCGTTGGGCCGCATCATGTCGAAGCTCGACGATTGGACACGCAACGCGCGCAGCAATCCCATGGAGACGCGCAAGGCGTTCGCAGGCTGCGAAACGTTCATCGGCAGGCTCCAGGCGGAACTCGGCCAGATCCGCGACACGAACGGCATCAAGGAATACGGTGCGCGCAACCTCGATCCACGCGTGCGCAGCTCGTTCTACGCGATCGTGCACCATAACGATCTGCCCGACGAACGCATCAGCTCCACCGGCGGCAAGTCCGGCGGCGCGTTGCAGGAACTCACCTCGTTCGTCTACGGCGCGGCCCTGATCTACCTGCTCGGCGGCGACCTGACCGGCAAGCCCACCTACACCACACTGTTCCTGGACGAAGCCCTCATCAAAGCCGACGGACGCTACACGAAACGCGCGCTGACCGTGCTGCCGCGCCTCGGCTTCCAGATCATCGTATCCGCGCCGGAAAGCAAAACCGCCGAAATCCTCAGCATCGCAGACAAAGCGTACGTGGCATACAAGGATCCCGCAACCGGCAACTCGTACCTGCAGGAGCTCGACCGCGAGCCGGCAACGCAAGCCGAAACACAAGACGCCACCGTCGAACAGACGCAACCCGCGACGGAGGCATAATATGGCAGCGGCCAGAAACACCACAAGCGAAACGGACATCCGCCGGAAACTCGACGAATACGTCGACGCCCACCTCACCAGGCACATGTACGACACCGACGAATCTTGGCCGCTGCGCAAAACCATCCGACTGCCCAAACAAGCCGAACTAGAGCAGCACTACAACCAAATCCGCGCCCAAAACGAAACCATCCGCGACTGGGCGCGGCAACACCACTGCGAAACCAGCGAAAAAACCAAAATCGTCTCCAGCGGACTCATCCAACAAAAAGCCCGCTCATCGACTCCGTGACCATACCCGACCTCGACACCGCCCTCCGCATCGCCACCAAACAAACCCGCGAACGCTACCTACGCGAACACGACCGCATGAGCGCGCTCGCCAAAGAATTCGGCCTCGAACCGGAGAACGCCATGAACGTCGCCAAAACCCTCAAAGACCACGACGACACCGACTTCCACCTCGTCATCCAAGCCGCCCACTACTTCGCAAACCACGACTGCCACACCATGACCCCACGCATGGCGCCCATCCCAGGATTCAGCGCCAAATGGCTCGGCACACCCAACTCCCAACGCCGCAAAGCGATATGCCAGCTCACCGGACAAGACAACCTCACCTTCCAGGAACGCCCGAACGAACTCCGACTACGCCTCATGGACGCCGAACACCACGACCAACCCGACCTCATCGTCACCCAACCATGGGTCCGCAGCCAGCCAACCGACATCGAACACGCCATCATCATCGAAAACAAAGACACCTACCAGGCCATGCCCACCGTCGAACACGCCATCTGCATCCTCGGCAACGGATACGCCGCAACATCACACATCACAACACTCCTGCCATGGCTCACCACCATCCCCAACATCATCTACTGGGGCGACATGGACGCCAACGGACTCGACATCCTCTCCAAACTACGCGCCACCGGCATCCCATGCACATCCATACTGATGGACACCACCGCATACCGGACATACGAACAATACGGCACCCAACTCGACGCCAAAAACAAACCCCTCACCACACAAACCCCACAACCCACACCCGGACTCACCACCGAAGAACGCAAACTCTACGAAACACTCTGCACAGGAACAGACATCCAATACCTACGCATCGAACAGGAACGCATCCCCATACGCGACGCCACAACCATCCTGCACGACCAACACCACTGGCCAATCGACATACCCGGCAACGACATACCAAACAACAACACCAAATAGAACACCTGTTCGAAACCACAACAAAAATACGCTATCCTATACAACAGAACAGGCAACACCAAGCGGAAGAACACCATGACAACCAAACGCAACAACACGACACACAACGAAGTCGTGGTCGAACACGTACTCACCAGCGACGCATTCCTCACACGCGAAATCAAAAAAGCCCCCATGAAAACAACAGGCGACTCACTCATAGCAGACCTCACACACCTACCCAACGACCTCAAAATCACCATCCAAGGCGCTCGCGAGCACAATCTCAAGAACGTGGACTTGGAGTTTCCTCGCAACCGCATGGTGGTGTTCACCGGCCTGTCGGGTTCGGGCAAATCCTCGTTGGCGTTCGATACGCTGTTCGCCGAGGGCCAGCGCAGGTATGTCGAATCGCTGTCGGCGTACGCGCGCCAGTTTCTGGGGCAGATGGACAAGCCGGACGTCGACTTCATCGAGGGGCTGAGCCCCGCGGTTTCGATCGACCAGAAGACCACGAACCGCAATCCGCGTTCGACGGTCGGCACAATCACCGAGATCTATGATTATCTGCGACTGCTGTTCGCCCGCACCGGCATTCCGCATTGTCCGGAATGCGGCGCCCTGGTAAGCGCGCAAACACCGCAGCAGATGGTGGACACGTTGCTGAAGTATCCGGAACGCACGCGTTTCCAGATTCTCGCGCCGGTCGTGCGCGGCCGCAAGGGCGAATTCGAGGATCTGCTCGAACTGCTGCGTGGCGATGGTTACGCGCGTGCGCTGATCGACGGTGAGATGCGGCAATTGTCCGATGACATCAAGCTCGCCAAGCAGAAGAAGCACACCATCGAAGTGGTGGTGGATCGTCTGGTGGTCAAGGACGGTATCCGCCAGCGTCTGACCGATTCCATCGAAACGGCGTTGAAGCTTTCCAAAGGCGTGGTCGTCGCCGATTTCGTCGATTTGGACGAGAAGGATCCGGACCGTCGCAAGCCGTTCTCCGAGAAACGCGCCTGCCCGAACGGCCATCAGCTGGAACTCGACGAGATCGAACCGCGCACCTTCTCCTTCAACGCGCCGTATGGCGCCTGCCCTGAATGCACGGGTATCGGATACAAGCTGGAAATCGACCCCGAACTGGTCATTCCCGATCCGGACAAGACGCTGAACGAGAACGCCATCGAACCGTGGGGCATGACCAAAGGCACCGGCGAATACTACCGCCATGTGCTTGAGGGACTCGGCGATGAGATGGGCTTCGACCTGGACACGCCTTGGAAGGATCTGCCCAAGGACGCGCGCGACGCCATCATGTATGGCCGCGATTTCAAGGTGCAGGTCTCGTACCGCAACCGTTGGGGTCGCATGCGCGAGTATTCCACCGGTTTCGAAGGCGTGGTGCGCACGTTGATGCGCCGGCATGACGAAACCGATTCCGACCAGATGAAGCAGTATTACGAGTCGTACATGCGCGAGGTGCCATGCCAGGCGTGCCATGGGCGGCGTCTGCGTCCGGAAGTGCTTGCCGTCACCGTGGACGACGAGTCCATCGCGGACGTGTGCGACATGTCCGCCGAACGGAGCCTCGCATGGATCAACGGCCTAGAACTCGAAGGCTCGGCCGCGCAGATAGCCGGCGAAGTCGTCAAGGAGATCCGCGCACGCCTCGGCTTCCTCAACGATGTCGGCCTGAACTATCTGACGTTGTCGCGTGCGGCGAAGACCCTGTCGGGCGGCGAGGCGCAGCGCATCCGACTGGCCACCCAGATCGGCTCCGGCCTGGTGGGCGTCATGTATGTGCTGGACGAACCATCCATCGGCCTGCATCAGCGTGACAACGAACGGCTGATCGGTACATTGCATCATTTGCGCGACCTCGGCAACACGCTGATCGTCGTCGAACATGACGAGGACACCATCAGAAACGCGGACTGGGTCATCGACATCGGTCCGGGCGCCGGCGAACATGGCGGCGAGGTCGTGTATTCCGGCCCCGCCAGAAAAATCACCGAAGCGCCACGCTCCATCACCGGCGACTACATCGCCGGCCGACGGAAGATCGAAGTGCCCGCCGCACGCCGCAAGACGCATAAGACCAAGCAGCTGCGCGTGGTCGGAGCCCGCGAGAACAACCTCAAGAACCTGAACGTCAATTTCCCGCTGGGCGTGTTCACCTGCGTGACGGGCGTGTCCGGTTCCGGCAAATCCACGCTGGTCAACCAGATCCTTTATCCGGTGCTTGCGGACAAGCTGAACGGCGCGCGCATCGTGCCCGGCAAGCACACGCGCGTGGAAGGCGTGGACCAGTGCGACAAGGTGATCCACGTCGACCAGAATCCGATCGGCCGCACTCCGCGTTCCAATCCCGCCACCTATACGGGAGTATGGGACAAAATCCGCACGCTGTTCGCCAAGACGCCCGAAGCGCAGGTGCGCGGCTATGGTCCCGGACGGTTCTCGTTCAACGTCAAGGGAGGCCGCTGCGAGGCATGCCACGGCGACGGCACGTTGAAAATCGAAATGAACTTCCTGCCGGACGTGTACGTGGACTGCGAGGAATGCCACGGCCAGCGCTACAACCGCGAGACTCTCGAAGTGAAGTACAACGGCAAATCGGTCGCCGACGTGCTGAACATGCCCATCGAGGAGGCCGCGCAGTTCTTCAAGGCGTACCCGTCCATCTCGCGTTACCTGGACACCCTGGTGCAGGTCGGTCTCGGCTATATCCGGCTCGGCCAGCCGGCGCCGACGCTGTCCGGCGGCGAATCGCAGCGCGTGAAACTCGCGACGGAACTCCAACGGCGTTCCACCGGCAAAACCGTGTACATCCTCGACGAGCCGACCACCGGCCTGCATTTCGAGGACGTACGCAAACTGCTGCTCGTATTGCAGGGATTGGTGGACAAGGGCAACACCGTCATCGTCATCGAGCACAATCTCGACGTGGTCAAATCCGCGGATTGGATCATCGATCTGGGGCCGGAAGGCGGTGACGGCGGCGGCACCATCGTCACCGAAGGCACGCCGGAGCAGGTCGCGCAATGCGAACAGTCGTGGACGGGCAAGTTCCTTAGGGATATGCTGTGACTGATTTCGAACGACACAGTCCGGACGTGTGGCGCAAAACGGCGGATGCGTTACGGGAAACCGCAGTATCGGACGCCGGCACCCAATCCGACGGCAGGGGAGTGAACAAGAACGGCGCGCCCCTGTTGGGGGATACTCGCGACCTGTTCCGTCCGAAAACCTCCGACATTCCCGCGCAGCCGGGCGTATACAAGTGGCGTGACGGCGAGGGGCGCGTCATCTACGTTGGCAAGGCCAAGAACCTGCGCAACCGGCTGACGAACTACTTCCAGCCGCTCTACCAGCTGCATCCACGCACCCAGACCATGGTGTTGACGGCTCGCAGCCTCGAATGGACGGTAGTGGGTACGGAACTGGAGTCGCTCACACTCGAATACACGTGGATCAAGGAGTTCGACCCACGATTCAACGTGGTGTTCCGCGATGACAAGACCTACCCGTATCTGGCCATCTCATCAGGCGAACGCATCCCACGCGTATGGGTGACTCGCAGCCGCAAACGTCGCGATACCAGATATTTCGGCCCGTACGCCAAGGTATGGGATCTTCGGCACAGCCTCGACGCGTTGCTGAAGACGTTTCCCGTGCGCACATGCTCGAAGAACGTGTTCCACAAGGCGCAGTTGACGGGCCGTCCATGCCTGTTGGCATCGATCGGCAAATGCTCCGCTCCATGCGTGAACCGTATCGGCGCTGACGAGCATCGCAGGATGTGCGAGCAGCTTGTCGGCGTGATGACCGGCCGAATCGGCAAATCGTATATCGCCCAACTGACCCGCGACATGAAGCAGGCGAGCGCCGAACTGGAATTCGAGAAGGCGGCCCGGCTGCGCGATCAGATCCAAATGCTCGGGACCGTGGTCCAGCAGAACGCCGTCGTGTTCGATTCGGATGTCGACGCCGACGTGTTCGGCATCGCGTCCGACGAGCTTGAAGCCAGCGTGCACGCGTTCTTCGTGCGGTCCGGATTAATTCGCGGCGAACGTAACTGGAGTGTGGAGCGAGTCGAAGATGTGAGCGACGCGGAGTTGATCGCCGATCTGATCACTCAGGTATATTCGGAAACCACGGGGGAGAGCGCGGCCGTCTCCGATTCGACCGTCGTGACCGAGCAGCGCAATGCGATCGGTTCGACACAGACCGTGACCGCAACGGATGCTATCGCCCGTGCGCAGGCCACGAAGGAACGCAACGAACGTCAGGAGCAGACGGGACGTGCCGACCTGCTGGCTCCAATCGCGCCTGTTCCCCGTGAGGTGATCGTTCCAATCGAACCGTCGCGCAGCGCAGGGCTTGAGCAATGGCTAAGCGGATTGCGTGGAGCGGCCGTCACCATCCGTGTAGCCAGCAGAGGCGACAAGAAACAGCTTATGGACCGTGCCAACGACAATGCCAAGCAGGCGTTGGCACGCAGCAAGATGAGCCGTATCAGCGATATGGGCGCACGTTCCGATGCGATGAACGATGTGACGAAGGCTCTTGGGCTTGAACAGGCGCCGTTGCGCATTGAATGCTACGACATTTCCAACACAGTCGGCGGCGCATTCCAGGTAGCGTCCATGGTGGTGTTCGAAGACGCGATCGCGAAAAAGTCGGAGTACCGCCGTTTCGCCATCCGAGGTGCGGACGGGCAGGGCGCGTTGGATGATTTGAGCGCATTGTATGAGACGTTGACCCGTCGTTTCCGCCATGGCAACATCGCCGGCGATTCCGGGGAAAGCATGGACAACGAGCGTCGGATGGCCACGCAAAATGATAGGTCGGATGGCACGAATGGTCCTGAAACGGATGCCGTGCAGCAGAACACCAACCGTCGCCATTTCGCCTATAAGCCGAATCTGGTCGTGGTCGATGGCGGCAAACCGCAGGTGATGGCGGCGGCCAAGGCGCTTGCCGACTGCGGCGTGGACGATGTGGCCGTCTGCGGATTGGCGAAGCGTCTTGAGGAGGTTTGGGTGCCGGATGACGACTATCCGATCATCCTCAAACGTCAGTCCGAAGGCATGTATCTGCTGCAGCGGGTGCGTGACGAATCGCATCGTTTCGCCATCACCTACCATCGTCAGACCAGACGCAAAGGAGCTTTGCGTTCCGCTTTGGACGACATTCCCGGCATCGGCGAAGCCTATCAGAAACGGCTTCTCAACCATTTCGGCTCCGTACGCGCCATGCGTGAGGCGAGCGTGGAGGATTTCGAACAGGTCAAAGGCATCGGCCATGCCAAGGCCGAGAACATTTACCAGGCATTGCATTCGTCCGTTGACATTGCTTCGAAGGCGGAGGATGCCCTCCGAACAGTGAAATCGGATGGAAACAGTCCGAAAGATGAAAAGAAATAGAATCTGTAACGAGCAATCGCTTCTGCGTTGCTAGCATGATGAATGGTGAGAGTAAGGGAGGGAACATGACCGAGGTGGACCATCGGTGCGCGGTCCTTGGCAAACCCATCGCGCATTCGCTTTCCCCTGTATTGCATAATGCGGCCTATCGAGCTCTAGGACTTGACAGCTGGTCGTATGGCAGGCACGAGGTCGGCGAGACGGAGCTTGAGGATTTTTTGGAGTCGCTTGATTCCATCTGGGCGGGACTGAGCCTGACCATGCCGTTGAAGAAGACCATCCAGCCATATGGCGTGCCATGCAACGCGTGGGCGAAAGAGCTGAAGGTGGCCAACACCGCCGTCTTCGACTGGTCTGGCGCGAACGATAAGAACGCCGCCATCCCTGCGATCAGGCTCTACAACACGGATGTGAAGGGAATTGAGCTCGCCTTCGAGCACTCGTATCGGGCACGTGGCATGCGGATGGATTCTGGACAAGACGGCGAGGCGGTGATCATCGGCAATGGCAACACCGCCACCTCGGCTTTGGCGGCCTGCACCGAGATGCCCCACATTGGACATGTCACCGTCGTGGCACGCCATCCCGATAAGAACGAGGCGCTTGAACCATTGGCGGAAAGCCATATGGGCGTCGGCTCCATAAGCATCGTCGCCATGGACCATGCGGTGAATCTGCTGTCCCATGCGGACGTCGTCATCAACACCATCCCCGGCCTTGCCGCCGATCCGATCGCCGAGGCGTTTGCCTCAGCCGGCATAGTCACGAACGGCACGCTACTCGACGTGGTCTATGATCCCCGCCCGACCAAGCTCATGCAGGCCTGGAGGTCATGCGGCGGCACCGCCATCGGCGGCGAGGAGATGCTGCTGTACCAAGCCATGATTCAAGTCTGGCTGATGACCGGCATATGGGACAACGATCCGCCGACCGAGCCCACCAGCCATCAGAAAGTCGAAGCATTGGAGCATGCCATGCGCTCCGCGCTTAAGGAGGCCCTGTGATGAACGAAAAGAACAACGCCGTCAACCAGGCAGGCAGGCATACGAGCGCGCCTTCTCCGGCCGCAGGCTTCGAAGTGCTGCTCATCACCGGCATGAGCGGCGCGGGCCGGTCCCACGCGGCCAACAGCATCGAGGACATGGGCTGGTATGTGGTCGACAACATGCCGCCGAAACTGCTTGTCCCGCTGGTGGACATGATGACCAGCTCCGGTTCGAACATCCACAAACTCGCCGCGGTCATCGACGTGAGGTCACGTGACTATTTCGACGACCTGTCCGCCGTGCTGAGCCATCTGGACGATCTTGGGGTGAAGACCCGCATCCTGTTCCTCGACGCCAGCAACGAGGTGCTCATCAAGCGCTACGAATCCGTGCGCAGGCCCCATCCGCTGCAGCAGGGCAATCGTCTGATCGACGGCATCCTTGAGGAACGCGACCTGCTGAAGAACCTCAAAGAGCACGCCGACATCGTCATCGACACCTCGGCATTGAGCATCCATCAGCTGTCCACGAAACTGTACGAGGGTCTGCTTGGTTCCGGACCGACCACGGTTTCCGTGCATATCTTCAGTTTCGGATTCAAATACGGCATTCCGATAGACGCCGATTTCGTGGCGGACGTCCGGTTCCTTCCCAACCCGTTCTGGGTGCCGGAGCTTCGTTCGCTGACGGGCAAGGACAAACCGGTCAGCGACTACGTGCTCTCCAGCGAGGGCGCGGAGGAGTTCCTTGACGCCTACGAGAAAGCCATCGCCATCGCCATCGAAGGTTATGCGCAGGAAGACAAGCACTATGTGACCATCGCGTTCGGATGCACCGGCGGCCAGCACCGTTCCGTGGCCATGAGCGAGGCCTTGGCCAAGCGCCTGCGTGCGCGTGGTCTCACGGTCTCCGTATCGGCCCGCGAGCTGGACAAGCGTTCGGCCGATTGATGACCGCATTGTGAGAAGACAGTATCCAAATACAAAGAAAAGCTGCCGGCTTTGTCCAAGTTATTCGGTATCACAGTAAGCCGGTAGCAGTGCGGGTCGAGTCCGCGACTCGCCTGAAATTATAGGGAAGAACAGGAAAGTAGGAGGTTGGCTCTTGGCTCTTCTGGATGACGTCAAAAGCGAGCTGGCCGCAATCGACAACGAGTTGCCCATCGCCAAAAAGGCACAGGCGACTGCGATGATTCGATTCGGCAATGGTTTGCACTCGGTGGATCACCACATTCTCGTGCAGGCGCAGCTTGATTCCCAAGACGCGGCCATATGGCTGCAGGACACCATCAGAAATCTGTACGGCCACGAAGCCACGCTTACCCCCGTTTCCAGGCAGACGCCGACCGGCGTGGTGCAGCGCTTCATAGTCCGCGTCCCCAAGGGCAGCGCGGCTCTGGTGCTGCAGACCGGCCTGTACAGCCGTTACACCAAAAACATGGTGCTGGGTCTGCCGGGCGACATCATCAACGGCAAGATCGCCCAGATCAAGGCCGCCTGGCGTGGCGCGTTCCTCGCAGGCGGACACCTGTCCGACCCGGGCAAGGCCAGCTATCTCGAAATCGTATGTCCGAATCATGAGGCCGCGCTGGCGCTGGTCTCCACCGCGCGTCGTCTCGGCATCACCGCCAAGCCGCGTAAGCTGCGCAGCTCCGAACGTGTGACGTTGCGCGACCCCGATGCCATCGAACGCATGCTCATCCTCATGGGCGCCCCTCATTCCGCCCGCGAATGGACCGGAAAGCGTTCCGACGGAGAGGCCCGAGGCAAGGCGAACCGTCTGGCGAACTTCGATGACGCCAACATGCGCCGTAGCGCCAAGGCCGCCGCGGAAGCCTGCGATAAGGTCCGCCAGGCCTTTGAAATCCTCGGCGATGACGTTCCGGACAATCTTAAATCCGCCGGCCAGCTCCGACTCGACCATGCCGACGCGTCCCTTGAGCAGCTGGGCCGTCTCGCCGACCCGCCAATCACCAAGGACGCGATCGCCGGACGTATCCGTCGACTGCTGCAATTGGCTGAGAAAACGGAGAAGGCACGCCGTCAAGCGGCCTGATTTTCGTTTCCGGAAACAAAACACCATGCGACTTTTCCGTCGTATGGTGTTTTTTGTTCGTTTGGGCTTGTATTATGCGTAAGTGGCAATATGGCCATTCCACGCTTACAAGCGGCTAGGAAAGGATATACATGAAGACACTCAAGGATCTTGGAGATCTCAAGGGCAAGCGCGTTCTGGTTCGCGCCGATTTCAACGTTCCGCTGGACGGCACCACGATCACCGATGATGGTCGCATCAAGGCCGCCCTGCCTACCATCAAGGCTCTGCGCGAACAGGGTGCGAAGGTCATTCTGATGGCTCATCTCGGCCGTCCGAAGGGCAAGGTCGTTCCGGAACTGTCCCTGGCTCCGGTCGCCGCCCGTCTCGGCGAGCTGCTCGGCATCACCGTTCCGCTGGCCGCAGATACCTACGGTGAGGACGCGCAGGCCAAGGTCGCCGCGATGAGCGATGGTGATGTCGTGCTGCTGCAGAACGTCCGTTTCAATCCGGAAGAGACCAGCAAGGATCCGGAGGAGCGTGCCGCATACGCCAAGAAGATCGCCGCCCTCGGCGAAGTCTTCGTGTCCGACGGCTTCGGTGTCGTGCACCGCGCACAGGGCTCCAACTACGACGTCGCCGCCGATCTGCCGGCCGCCGCTGGCCTGCTGGTCGAGAAGGAAGTCAAGGCACTGTCCCGCGCCACCGTGAACCCGGAGCGTCCGCTGACCGTCGTGCTCGGCGGCTCCAAGGTCTCCGACAAGCTCGGCGTGATCGACAACCTGCTGGACAAGGCCAACCGTCTGGTCATCGGCGGTGGCATGGCGTACACCTTCCTCAAGGCCAAGGGCTACGAGGTCGGCACCTCCCTGCTGGAAGAGGACCAGATCGAAACCGTCAAGGGCTACATGGAGCGCGCCGAGAAGAACGGCGTCGAACTCGTGCTGCCGACCGATGTCGTCATCAACCCGGTCTTCCCGAAATCCGATGAGGACATCGCTCCGGAAGTCGTGGCCGCCGACGCCATTCCGGCCGACAAGATGGGTCTGGACATCGGTCCGGAATCCCAGAAGCTCTTCCACGACAAGATCGTCGATTCCAAGACCGTCGTGTGGAACGGCCCGATGGGCGTGTTCGAGGTCCCGACCTTCGCTGAAGGCACCAAGGCCGTGGCCCAGGCTCTCGTCGATGCCACTGCTGCCGGCGCATTCACCATCGTCGGTGGTGGCGATTCCGCTTCCGCAGTGCGCAACCTCGGCTTCCCGGAGGATGGCTTCTCGCACATCTCCACCGGTGGCGGCGCCTCCCTCGAGTTCCTCGAGGGCAAGGAACTGCCGGGCCTGAAGGTGCTCGACTGATCTCAGAATCATGAAGGGGTGCTTCCTCATCAGTGGGTGGGGGAGCACCTTTTGCGTATTTCGCATACAATGTCACAAGAACGACCTTTCGCTTTGACGAGCACGGACGGGAGACGACGAATATTATGGGGCCGAAACGGATTCCTTTGGTGGCCGGAAACTGGAAGATGAATTTCGATCATCTTGAAGCGACGTATTTCGTACAGCAGCTTGCATGGAATCTTCGGGCCATCCATTTCGACTACAAACGTTGCGAAATCGCATTGATGCCGTCATTCACCTCACTCCGCAGCGTGCAGGTCGCCGTCGAATCGGACAATCTGAAAATCCGCTACGGGGCCCAAGCCGTCTCAGTCACCTCGCAGGGAGCGTTCACCGGCGACGTCTCCGCCGATATGATCGCCCATCTCGGCTGCTCGTACGTGATCGTCGGCCATTCGGAACGACGCAAATACCATCCCGAAGACGACGCGAACATCGTCGACCAGGTGAGGGCCGTGCTTGCTGCCGGCATGCAGCCGATACTTTGCGTCGGAGAAAGCTACGAGGAACGGCGCAAAGGCATAGAGCTCGATTTCGCGGTCGGCCAGGTGCACGACGTGACGCGGGACCTGTCCGATGAGGAGGCCGCGAAGCTGATTGTGGCGTACGAGCCGGTATGGGCGATCGGCACCGGCATGGTGGCTACGCCTCAGTCGGCACAGGACGCGGCCAGGGCGATCCGAAACGACCTGTCCGATACGTTCGGAACACGGGTCGGCGAAACGGTGCGAATCCTGTACGGCGGTTCGGTGTCCTCGAAAAACGCGGTGGAACTGATCAACGAGCCGGATGTGGACGGCTTCCTGATCGGCGGCTCCGCGTTGAAGGTCGATGAACTCACACGCATCTGCAAGCTGACATTGGAAACAACCGCCTGAAAACTTTTAAAAAGCATGGTTGGACGCTCGATTTTTTCAACACCATGCGCTATTATCAGAAACAGTGTTTACGAACTGGAGGTTCACCCGTGTCCGCTATGGCTACTGTCAAGCTTGTGCTGCAGATTCTTCTTGTCATCCTCAGCCTCTTGCTCACCTTGCTTATCCTTATGCACAAGGGTAAGGGCGGCGGTTTGTCCGACATGTTCGGCGGCGGACTCACCCAGAATGCGGGTTCCTCCGGTGTCGCGGAAAAGAACCTGAACCGTTGGACCGTCATCATCGCATTGCTGTGGGTGGCCATCATCATCGCCCTCGGTCTGATGACGAAATTCAACCTCATCTGATTGACGTAATTTGGTTTGGCCCATGACCGGCTTCACGGTCATGGGCCAAACTTGTCTCCGGCTAGATTGCTCCCGCAAAGGATTCAAATGACTTCGACAAACAACACCTATGATGACGTGACCATGGTCGTCGCCGATCTGGACGGCACACTGCTGCACGACGGAGAGACTTTCGAGGACCGTTTCCTGACGCAACGATCCATTGACAGCATCAACCGCATGCACGACGCCGGCATCAAATTCGTGGTGGAGACCGCGCGACCGGTCAGCACCGGCTACTCGTTCGTGCAGAAGCTTCCGGTTGACGCCGTCGCCTATCTCAACGGGGCGCTGTTGGATTTCAACCCCGTCTCGTCCGATTACGATATGCTCACCTCACCGACACTGCCGAAGGACGGACATCTGCAGAAGATCGGATTCTCTTCGAAAAGGGCCTGCGAGGTCTGCAAGTACCTGCTGGAGGAACTGCCTGACATGGAAGTGGGCATCGTCATGGATGATGTCAGGTACACGAATTTCGACGTCACGAAATACTGGAAGACGCAGACCTGGCGATACACGGATTTCGATGACGTTCCGGACGGCACCGCGGACAAGCTGATCCTGTTCCCGAACGAGGAGCAGTGGAAGCGTGTGGGACGGCTCATCCCCGACGATTTCGACGTGCATATCTCCGAAGGCTCGCTGTGGATGCTGATGAATCCGCAGGCCAATAAGGAGCATGCATTGAGCATCCTCGCCGATCGCATGTCGACGCCGTTGTCACGGACCGTCTCATTCGGCGACGATTTGGTGGACATCGCCATGCTTCGTGAATCCGGCAGGGGAGTGGCCGTGGCCAACGCGAATCCTGACGTGTTGAAAATCGCCGATGAGATCTGCCCTTCGAACAACGATGACGGCGTGGCCCAATGGGTTGAGAACAATCTGCTTTGACCGCCCCCCCACATGGAGTCTTTTCACGGAATTGAACTCATTCATGCAGCGGCATGAAACACATCCACCAAAATTGAACTCTTTGTCTTTCTTGGTGCCCTGTCGTGCTATTCTTTGAACTAGCTTTTGTTTAAATTGAACTGGAAGGATAGGCATGACGGAATCATTCTCGACCAGATTGAATGATGCCATGGCATTACGCGAGCTTAAACAGATTGATTTCGTTCATGCTGCGGAAAAGTTCAATATCAAGCTCGGCAAAAGCCATATGAGCCAATACGTCAGTGGCAAAACCGTTCCCCGTGCCGATATCGCGCATTTCCTTGCCGCGTATCTGCGGGTCAACGAGGATTGGCTGATGGGCAAGGATGTTCCCATGGAAGAGCATGCCGCGATTTTGCCGGATTTTGCCGGTGAACAGCCCGACCATGTTGACGATGCATCCGAGCAACCGACAGAAGGAAGAACCATGCGCACTTTTACGAAATCCCACAAGCTCGACAATGTGCTGTACGACGTCCGTGGACCGGTCGCCGACGAGGCCGCGCGCATGGAGGCCGCCGGCACGCACATCCTGAAACTCAATATCGGCAATCCGGCACCGTTCGGCTTCCGCACGCCGGATGAAGTGGTCTACGACATGTCGCAGCAGCTGCCCGACACGGAAGGCTATTCGCCGTCGAAGGGCCTGTTCTCCGCGCGCAAAGCCATCATGCAGTATGCGCAGCTGAAGAACATCCCCAACGTGTCCATCGACGACATCTACACCGGCAACGGCGTCAGCGAACTTATCAACCTGTCCTTATCCGCGTTGCTGGACAACGGCGACGAGGTACTCGTGCCGTCGCCGGATTATCCGCTGTGGACAGCTTGCGTGAATCTGGCCGGCGGAACCGCGGTGCATTACGTCTGCGATGAGGATTCCGAATGGTATCCGGACATCGACGACATGCGTTCCAAGATTACCGACAAGACCAAGGCGATCGTCATCATCAATCCGAACAATCCGACCGGCGCGCTGTATCCGAAGGAAGTGCTTCAGCAGATTGTCGATCTTGCGCGAGAGCACCAGCTCATGATCTTCTCGGATGAGATCTACGACCGTCTGGTCATGGATGGGTTGGAGCACATCTCCATCGCGTCCCTTGCGCCTGACCTGTTCTGCGTGACGTTCTCCGGATTGTCGAAGTCCCATATGATCGCCGGCTGGCGTGTCGGCTGGATGGTGCTGAGCGGCAACAAGCGTCTCGCCAAGGATTACATCGAGGGTCTGAACATGCTGGCCAACATGCGTATGTGCTCGAACGTGCCTGCGCAGTCGGTGGTGCAGACCGCATTGGGCGGCCATCAAAGCGTCAAGGATTATCTGGTGCCCGGCGGCCGCATCTACGATCAGCGCGAGTTGGTGTACAACATGCTCAACGATATTCCAGGCATCACCGCGGTCAAACCGAAAGCGGCGTTCTACATCTTCCCGAAGATCGATGTGAAGAAGTTCAACATCCATTCCGATGAGCAGTTCGCGCTTGACCTGCTGCATGACAAGCATATCCTCATCAGCCACGGCGGTGCGTTCAACTGGCAGGAGCCGGACCACTTCCGTGTGGTCTATCTGCCTCGTATCAGCATGTTGAAGGAGACCATCGGCGAGATCGGCGACTTCTTCAGCACGTATTGGCAGGCTTGATTTCCGGTTCGCTTTTCTTTCGATTATGGCCGCGATTTGATATCGCGGCCTTTTTGTCTTTCCGTATGTCTTCTGCGCGTATTATTCCGGCATACGTAAAAGAGGTCTCCATCAAAAGATGGAGACCTCTCGGCTTTTATCCGTTTAACGGTGCTGTATCAGCGAATGATTCAGCCGTTGACGCGGTCGATGCCAGCCTGGACGTCGGCGAGGACGGTGTCCCAGGACTTGATGAAGGCTGCGACGCCGTCAGCTTCCAGCTTGTCGGTGACATCCTTGATGTTGATGCCCAGATCGGCGAGCTTGTTCATGATGGCGTGGGACTCTTCGTAGGTGCCCTTGATGGACGGAGCGCCATTGCCGTGATCGGCGAGAGCGTTCAGGGTCTTCTCCGGCATGGTGTTGACGACGAACGGAGCAACGAGCTCGTCGACGTACTTGCAGTCGGAGTATGCGGCGTTCTTGGTGCCGGTGGAGGCCCACAGCGGACGCTGCTTCTTGGCGCCCTTGGCTTCGAGAGCAGCCCAACGCGGATCGTTGGCGAACTTGTTCTCGAACAGCTCGTAAGCCAGGCGAGCGTTGGCCACAGCGGCCTTGCCCTCGAGAGCCTTGGCTTCGTCGGAGCCGTTGGCTTCCAGCAGCTTGTCCACAGCGGTGTCCACGCGGGAGACGAAGAAGGAAGCGACGGAGCCGATGTGCTTCAGGTCGTGGCCGTTGGCGTCAGCCTGGGCGATGCCCTCGATGTAGGCGTCGATGACCTGCTCGTAACGCTCCAGGGAGAAGATCAGGGTGACGTTCACGGAGATGCCCTTGGCCAGGGTGGCGGTGATTGCCGGCAGGCCTTCGAGGGTGGCCGGAATCTTGATCATGGCGTTCGGACGGTTCACCTTGGCCCAGAGTTCCTCGGCCTGCTTCTCGGTGGCCTCGGTCTCGTGAGCCAGACGCGGATCCACTTCGATGGAGACGCGGCCGTCAACGAAATCGGACTTCTCGGCAACCTCACGGAAGATGTCGGTGGCGTTGCGCACGTCGGTGGTGGTGAGCTCGCGCACGGCGGTCTCAACGTCGACCTTGCCCAGTTCCTTCAGCTGCGGATCGTACGGGCCGACCTCGTGCAGAGCCTTCTGGAAGATGGACGGGTTGGTGGTCACGCCGACAACGTTCTTGTTGGCGATGAGATCCTGCAGAGAGCCGGACTCGATGCGGGAGCGGGACAGGTCGTCCAGCCAGATCGAGACACCGGAGTCAGAGGTGCGCTGAGTTGCTTCAGTCATTGTTTTTTCTCCTTGATACCTTTTTGGATCAAATCTTGTTTATCGGTGAAAGGGGAGGGGCACATGCTGTCGTGTCCCTCCCCGTATCATCACTTGGCGGCTTCGACTTCCGCGATGGAGGCCTTGGCGGCTTCCACAACGTGCTCGGCGGTGATGCCCAGATCGATCATGTTCTGAGCGCCATCACCCTGCAGGCCGAACTGCTCGATGGACACCGGCTTGCCGTAGGAGCCGAGGTACTTGTACCACGGCATGGCAACGCCGGCCTCGACGGAGACGCGGGCCTTGACGGCGGCCGGAAGCACGGCCTCCTTGTATTCGGCGTCCTGCTCCTCGAACCATTCCACGCACGGCACGGACACGACGCGGGCCTTGATGCCCTCGCCGGCCAGGGTCTTGGCAGCGGACACAGCCCACTGGACCTCGGAACCGGTGGCCATGATGATGACGTCCGGGGTGCCCTCGGTGTCGACGAGCACGTAAGCGCCCTTCTTCACGCCGTCCTTGGCCTTCTCAGCGGTCTCGGCGAGAACCGGGACGCCCTGACGGGTCAGAACCATAGCGGTCGGCAGGGTGTTCTTCTTCTCGAAGAAGTAACGGTAGGCTTCAGCGGTCTCGTAAGCGTCGGCCGGACGAGCGACCTCGAGCTGCGGGATGGCGCGGAAGGAAGCCAGATGCTCCACCGGCTGGTGGGTCGGGCCATCTTCGCCGACTGCGACGGAGTCGTGGGACCACACGTACAGGTTCGGAATCTGCATGAGGGCGGCCAGACGCACGGCGGAACGCTCGTAATCGGAGAACATGAAGAAGGTGCCGCCGTACGGACGGGTGTGGGAGCCCAGCAGGATGCCGTTGGTGATGGTGCCCATGGTGAACTCGCGCACGCCGAAGTGGAGCTGACGGCCGTACTTGCTGCAGTTCGGCCACTGCTTGGTGGCGCACTCAGCCGGGGCGAAGGTCTCAGCGCCCTTGAGGTCGGTCTTGTTGGAGCCGCCGAGGTCGGCGGAGCCGCCCCAGAGTTCCGGCATGACGGCTGCGATGGCGTTCAGAGTGGAGCCGGAAGCGCCACGGGTGGCGACGTTCTTGCCGACTTCGAAGGTGGCCTCGAGGTCGTCGATGGCCTTGTCGAAGCCTTCCGGAAGCTCGCCGGCCTTGATGCGGTCGTACAGGGCAGCCTTGTCCGGGTTGGCCTTGCGCCATGCGTTGTACTTCTCGTCCCATTCCTTGTGGGCTTCGAGACCGCGCTCGGCGACCTTGCGGGCGTGGGCGAGGGCCTCTTCGTCAACGTGGAAGGACTCCTCCGGGTCGTAGCCGAGGAGCTTCTTGAGGCCGGCGACGGCCTCGGCGCCCAGCTTGGAGCCATGGGAGGACGGGTCGTTGGTCTTGCCCGGGGTCGGCCATGCGATCAGGGTGTCGACCTTGATGAGCTTCGGCTGGTTCGGGGCGGCGGCGCGGGCCTTGGCGATGGTGTCGGCTAGGCCTTCGACGTCCTCCTTGTAGGAGCCGTCAGGCTGGATGAAGCTGAACTCGTCGGTGTACCAGCCGTATGCCTGGAAGCGCTTGAGCACGTCCTCGGCCAGCACCAGGTTGGTGTCGCCTTCGATCTGGATGCGGTTGGCATCAAAGATCACGGTCAGGTTGCCGAGCTGCTGGTTGGCGGCGAGGGAGGCGGCTTCGCCGGAGATGCCCTCTTCGATATCGCCTTCACCGCAGATGACCCAGATGTTGTGGTCGAACGGGGACTCGCCTTCCGGAGCTTCCGGATCGAGCAGGCCACGCTGGAAACGCTGGCCATAGGCGAAGCCGATGGCGGAGGCGAAGCCCTGGCCCAGCGGACCGGTGGTCATTTCGATGCCCGGGGTCAGGCCGTATTCCGGATGACCCGGGGTACGGGTGTCAGCGCCGCCACGGAAGTTCTTCAGATCGTCCAGGGTCAGGCCGTAGCCGGAGAAGTACAGCTGGACGTACTGGGTGAGGGAGGCGTGGCCACCGGAAAGAATGAAGCGATCGCGGCCTTCCCAGTTGGGGTCGTTCGGATCATGCTTGATGAAGTGCTGGTACAGGGTGTAGGCGATAGGCGCCAGGGAGACGGGGGAACCCGGGTGGCCGTGTCCCGCACGCTCAACCGCGTCGGCCGACAGGACCTTGGCCATCTTGATGGCGCGTTCGTCCAGCTCGGTCTCCTTGAATTCGGTCATGGATTACTTTCCTTCCAATTGGTCGGGCCGCGTATCCGGCTTGTGCCGAGCGCTCGACGCCCTCACATTGCGTTTCCCATAGTAGCGATGTGAGGTGACGTTGTGGTGAAATTTTGGCGTGTTTTGGTAGTTTGTGTGCTGTTAGCGCTCACAATTAACATTCGCGTGAACTTCAGATGTTCGTTTGTCGATATATCTCCCAATGCCAGTCGCCGCAAGGCTTTGCCGCATGAAGGAAACTACTCTGGAAGCGAACCGATTAGCACTCCGGGCGCCGGAGTGCTAAAACATTAAAAGAAGTTTTCCGGGTACGTCTCATCAGCGCCGTCAAACATAAGGCGTACCGGCACACACCTATGCATAAGGAGGCGCGCATGGCGCAATCAAGACGCATGCTGGTGTTGCGTGCCGTGGTCGAGGACTACATCCGTTCTCAGGAACCGGTGGGTTCCACCACACTGACCCGGGATCATGACCTCGGCGTCAGCTCCGCCACCGTGCGCAACGACATGGCGGCCTTGGAAGATGAAGGCTATCTTATTCAGCCGCACACTTCGGCCGGCAGGGTGCCGACCGAAAAAGGGTACCGTTACTTCGTCGACCGTTTGGCGACGGTCGTTCCGCTATCGGAGGCCCAGCGCCGCGGCATCAACAGCTTTCTGTCCGGATCGGTCAATCTGCAGGACACGCTGCAGCGGGCCGCCCGGCTGCTGGCGCAGATCACCGGACAGGTCGCCGTCGTGGCCGCGCCGTCACTGTCGAAGTCGACATTGCGGCATATCGAAATCGTGCCAGTGTCCATTAATACGCTGCTTGCCGTAGTGATCACCGATACCGGCCGTGTCGCGCAGCATATCCTCAACGTCACGAAATTGCCGGACGTGACGACGCTCACTCATCTGACCAACGAGATCAATACGCAATGCTCCGGCGTTTCGCTGACCCGCACGGCCGATTGCGTACGACAGATGGGAGCGCGCAAGGAATACCATGCGATCAGCACGCTTGCGGAAACGCTTGCGCAGGCCTTTGATGGCATGGCGGATGACGAACGCGCGAGCGAATTGTACATGGCGGGCACTTCACGGCTTGCGCATCAACGCACGGTGGCCGACCTGGCCCCGCTGTTCGACGCGTTGGAGGAGCAGGTGGTGCTCATGAAGTTGATGAGCTCGCTGAGCGAAACCACGCAATCCGACGGCGTCGGAGTGGCGATCGGTTCCGAAACGCACACGCCCGGTTTGCTGCACGCCTCAGTGGTAACCAGTGGCTACGGGCGTACCTCCGCGGCCGCCACGGACGGCGCGACGCATGCGGCCGCATCATCACAGACGGAAAATCAAAGCGGTGATGATACGCGGCAGGCGGGCGAACCGGTCGCATTCGTCGGATCGATCGGGCCGACTCATATGGACTACGCGGCGACCATGGCCGCCGTGAGGGCGGTCGCCAGATATCTGACGGCGTTCCTCGCCCACGATGAAGGTCAGCCGGCCGACTGACCCCGCCTTATGGCACAATGACACGCAGAACCAACAGGGAGAAAGAATAATCGTGACGGACTATTACGAAGTGCTGGGCGTCGACCGTTCGGCAAGCGACGACGAGATCAAAAAGGCGTATCGAAAGATGAGCCGCAAATACCATCCCGACATCGCAGGTCCGGAATTCGAAGACAAGTTCAAGGAAGTCAACAACGCGTACGATGTGCTGTCGGATCCTAAGAAACGGCAGATGTACGATGCCGGCGTCGATCCGAACGATCCGAATGCGGGCGGCATGCACGGCGGCGGATTCGGTGGCGGATTCGGCGATATGGGGGACATCTTCAGCATGTTCACCGGTGGCGGATTCGGTGGCACCGGCGGTGGACCGACTCCGCGCACCCAGCCGGGGCGTGACGCGCTTGTTTCCGCGACCATCGATTTGAAGACGGCGGTGTTCGGCGACACCACGCACGTCAAGGTCAACACGTTCGGCCTGTGCCAGGAATGCGGCGGCACCGGCTGCCAGAACGGCACACAGCCCACACAATGTCCCGACTGCCACGGTCAGGGATATGCGCAGCGCGTGGTACGCACCATGCTCGGCCAGATGATGACCACCGCGCCATGCGAACGCTGCGAAGGCCATGGAACGGTCATCGAGAAGCCGTGCCCGTCCTGCCTCGGCCATGGCCGCGTGCGCGTCACCCGCAATGTCGGCGTCGCGGTGCCGGCCGGCGTGGCGAACAACACCCGTCTGCGTCTCGCCAATCAGGGTGAGGTCGGCGAAAATGGCGGCGTCGCGGGCGATTTGTATGTGGATATCCGCATCAAGCCGGATGACATGTTCACTCGTGATGACGACGATTTGCATTGTTGGATCAAGGTGCCGATGAGTTGGGCCGTATTGGGGCACGAAGTCGAAATCGACACCTTCGACGGCAGGCAGACGCTGGATATCCCAGCCGGCAGCCAGCCGGACGATACCGTGACGTTGAAGAACCTCGGCGTCACGCATCTCGACGACAAGAACGAGCGCGGCGATTTGGTGGCGCACGTAGTGGTGGAGATTCCTAAGAAGCTGTCCGATGACGAGCGGGAGCTGATTGAGCGGTTCGGCGAGATGCACGACACGGACGCCCAGCATGTTGCCGTGAAGTCCCGTCCGTCGTCCGGCGCGAAGAAGGGGTTCTTCTCCAAGCTGAAGGACGCGCTGCGCTAGTTTTCGCAATCCAATCGAATACGGGACATATGAAAAGAAGTCCGTATCCCAACTCATAACCTTGGGATACGGACTTCTTTCACATCTGGCGTGACGGGTGATTCCCGCCTATTTGAGCAGCGACCTGCACATGGCGCGATACCGGCTCACATATCCTCCACCGAAGAACACGCAATGTCCTGCAATGGGGTAGAGCTGCCACAATGTGATGCGGTCCTGCCATCCGGCCTTAAGCGGATGCGCCGACTGATAGCCTTCGAGGATGTCCGTAAGATATGACATGCCGAACAGGTCGAGCATGGCAAGGTCTTCCTCACGGTGCCCACCGTGAGCCGCAGGATCGATAAGCACGGCTTCGACGTCACCGGAATCAGCAGTCCACATGACGTTGCCGCTCCACAGGTCGCCATGCACGCGTGCGGGCTTGTCGTTGGCGGCCTTGCCTAGGATGTCGGGCAAGGCGTCGATAACGGCTTCAGTCAGTTCCATGTCATAGTCGGTCAGTTCGCGACGTTTCATGCCGAGTCGTACCATCGGACGCAATCTGCCGTCCGCCAGATAGGTGGCCACATCATCCCAGGCACCGGCATTCATCGGGACGGGATCCTGCAACGGCCCGAAATAGCAGGTGCCGTCGTATCCAGTTGGAGCGGAGCCAAAATGTTCGGCACCGGCATCATGCATATGAGCTAGCGCAACACCGAAATCGCGCGCGGCTTGGATGGTCGGACCGCAGGCGTTCACGCGTTCAATGTCGAGATAATCCTTGCCCCAGTCGTATACGTCGACCACGCGTGGGCCGCCCTGCGATTGCGCCTCGCCGAGCCATTTGAGGCCACGTCCCTCGCATTCAAAGAAACCTTCGGGGCTGAATGCCCTGCTTTTGCGGTATTTGCCCATGCCGATGAGCCTTTCTCCCATGCCGGACATGCCGGCGTACTTTTGGCTCCATTGTGTGCATGGTTTGAGACAACTATGCCGGGATGCCTTGAAAACTAGACCCCTCTCGCTACTCTTGGTCACGGAAAAGCAGACGAAACCATATTTCTACGAACATAAAGAGGGTTCATGAATTTCTTCCAAGCGATTTTCCTTGGCCTGGTGCAGGCGTTGACCGAATACTTGCCGGTCTCTTCCAGCGCCCATATCCGTATCATCGGCGATTTGATGCTGGGCTCCGATCCGGGTGCCGCGTTCACCGCCATCATCCAGATCGGCACCGAGCTTGCCGTGATCCTGTATTTCCGTCATGACATCATCCGCATTCTCGGCGCGTGGTTCGGCTCCTTGTTCGGCAAGGAGGGCAAGGACTTCAAGAGCCGTATGGGCGCGCATAACCGCGACACGCAGATGGGTTGGTTCATCATCATCGGCACGCTGCCGATTCTGATTGCCGGTCTGTTGTTCAAGGACGCCATCGAAAGCACGCTGCGTAATCTGTGGATCACCGTTACCGTGCTGATTATCTTCGGTATTCTGCTGTGGGTGGTCGACGCCCGCGCCAAGCAGGTCAAGACCATGGATGAGATGACCTGGAAGGATGCGCTGATCTTCGGCATCGGTCAGATGCTGGCTCTGATTCCTGGCGTTTCCCGTTCCGGCGGCACCATCACCTTCGGCCGTGCGATGGGTTATACCCGTGAGGCTGCAGTGCGCGTGAGCTTCCTGATGGCCATTCCGGCCGTGTTCGGCGCGGGCATCCTCGAAGCCGTTTCCGCGGTCAAGGATGTGGCCGCAGGCAATGCGGGAATGTTCCCGGGCTGGGGTGCGACCATCGCGGCCACCATCGTGGCGTTCGTGGTCGGCTATGTGGTGATCATCGGCTTCCTGAAGTTCGTGTCCACTTTCTCGTACAAGGCGTTCGCCATCTACCGCATCGCGCTGGCCGTTGTCGTGGCTCTGCTGCTGATCTGCGGCGTGCTGCACCCGACGGAAGTCGTTGCCGCCGCGTAAGCGTGATTCGGCGTAAATAAAGCGAATCCCGGCCATCCGTAAGGCGGCCGGGATTTTTTTCGTCTGAGACCTCCTCCTGGAGGGGGAACGACTCAGACGCCGTTGCGTAGAAGTGATTCGGCCTCACGAAGCAGTTCCTCGCAGGCAGGCATGCCGTTCGAGGCGATTCGCTTCGCTCTCGCGTCCAAATCGTAATCATGTTCCAGACGAGCCAAATAGTCGCCGGCATGCATGTCTGACACCAATCCATCGGCGTCAGAACGCCATTGCATGGCCTTTCTGGTCAAATCTCCTTCAATAAGCGGATACTCGATTATTAAAGACAAGGCGCGCAGCAGCTCCAAAGTGCCTTGCATGCATTCGGTATTGGCATAGTAATGCGGTACGGATACCCATATGGATGTTGTCGGAAAGCCCGCTTCGGCGGCGAAGGCGTCAAGGATGTTGGGGATGCCCACCGGACCGTTGTATTCCCTGTCGGATTCGCATTCGCAGCCGCTTTTGGAGATGTCAAGCGGCAATGGCCGTGTGTGCGGGCATTCATCGAACATGGAGCCAAGCGTGATGACATCACTTACGTCATAGTCTTCTGCGACACGTAGCGTCTGCCTGCAGTATTCCTCCCACCGGTAATTGGGTTCGGGTGCGATCTGCGCAAGCAGGTGCAGCATGGGGGAGACGGCAATGTCATAGAAAGTCGTTTGCGGCCAGATGATGCGCTTACGCCCCTGCACGGAGCAGATCATGGGCCGGGCCACCTGATAGTCGTAGAAACCTTCGTTGTCAATATGGCGCACTTCCTGCGACTCATACCGGGACACCAAATGACGGACGACGTTCGTGGCCGCTTGGCTTGCATCGTTCCATCCTTCGAATGCGGCGATAAGTATCGTCTTGGGCATTGCGCTCTCCTCACACATGCTTTTAATGTATACCGAAAACGGGTGGTGTGACACGCGCTTCAGCCATCGGTGAATACGAATAAACCAAACCGCGACACGCTGACTTGCAAATTACACGAATGTGGTTATAGTAGATACTCGTGCTCACGCAGTGAATCTGCTGGAGACATGCGGACATAGCTTAGTTGGTAAAGCGCAACCTTGCCAAGGTTGAGACCGCGGGTTCGAGTCCCGTTGTCCGCTCTAAGGTTCCGATTGATTATCGACCTTTATGGTGGGTTAGCCAAGCGGTTAGGCAGCGGCCTGCAAAGCCGTATAGACGAGTTCGACTCTCGTACCCACCTCGCATCATGTGAGATTAGTTTTCGCATGTTGGCATGACCCGGGCGGTTGGCGCAGAGGTAGCGCACTTCCCTGACACGGAAGGGGTCACAAGTTCGAATCTTGTATCGCCCACTGGAGCATTGCTCCGTACAAATTAAGACTGGGTGATTGGCGCAGCGGCTAGCGCACTTCCTTCACACGGAAGGGGTCATAGGTTCGATTCCTATATCACCCACCGTTATCACAGCTCGGTTTTGCCGGTTTTTTGTTTCCATTCCTTTTCACGCTACTTCGTCAGATAAGAATGCAAGCATCGACGCGCCGGCAAAAACAGCGATCGACGAAAAACGATTCACCACATTACACAAGAATTGCCGATGAAAATACAAAGAATCAAACGAGAGAAGCATGACTTTTGCCAAACGCATTTCTAAAATGAGTATCGTAAACAGAAAAGAAAACAAACAAGACGCAAGGTGCGTCACAGCACGCCAGCAAGAAAAGGAAACATCATGAACAAGAACAAGATCTTCTCCGCAATCATGCGTGGCTTCGAAGTCAGCGGCATCAACGCTCTGTCTTCGGCTGCCGGCTCCTCTTCCGTCAACGGCGCTCTGCAGGAGATCATCGACACCCGCCGCTGATTTGGACACCACACACTGAATCCTTCTTGAAAAAGCCTGGAACGCGATTAAAAGCGTTCCAGGCTTTTTGTTCCCCGGCAAGCGGCTACAATTGCCTATTGTGAACGAGAGACAATTGAACCTCAACCAACCGGTTAAGGATATGGGCCCCAACGAATTGAAAGCGTACGCCGAGCTGGGGCAGAAACAACACGATGAGGCGAACCGCGAACTGGAACGACGCTGGCGCAGCTACGATGACATGCTGCCGAAGGACGAATTCGTATCCATCATCGACAAGAACGAACGGTAAATACCGTTCACAGTGTATGATTCGTGACCATGCCGGCCACAATACCGGCCAATTGCAAGGGGAGAGGGTAGAATGACAGCTATGACTGATCCGATTCCAAGCGCAGGCGAAACGACCATCATTGGTCTTCCTGCTATCACTGTACCGGTTACTTCCACCGGAGACCGTCCTCTGACGAAGGAGGACCTCAATACGATCATGCGTCTGGCCGACGGCACGGCGCTCCTGATTTCCACCAGGGGAGCGGTGTCCGGCTCGCGTTATCTCCTCGACGAGGACGAGATCACCGTGGGACGCGACCCGAGTTCCGACATCCTGCTGGACGATTCCACCGTCTCCCGCACGCACGCGGTGTTCCGCAGGATTAACGGAAATTATTCGGTGATTGACGCCGGCAGCCTGAACGGCACATACGTGAACCGTCAACGAGTGGATAGCCAGGAACTGAAGAACGGCGACGAAATCATTCTGGGCAAGTTCCGTCTCGTATATTTCACCAACAAGGCCGTCATTGCCTAATGAAACGCCCGATGCGGGATAAACTGTGAGTAACGGTTTTCCTTCAATCGCCTATGGGCTCCGAATGGAAGCTCATAGGCGATTGTTTTATGGCGTGTAGGAGAAGACAATGGACGGCGAGGCAGAACCAACAATGCGGTTGCATCTGCACGTGTCGCACGCGGTGCAGGGGGAGTTGTTCCCCTCCGCGGACGCGCAGTCCGTCACACGGGGCTATCGTGGTACGGTCGCGTCAAAAGTGGCGGGTATCACGTACCGCCAGCTTGACTATTGGGCGCGTAAACAGATAGTGGAACCATCCATCACCCCGTCGCACGGATCCGGCTCACGCAGATTGTATTCGTTCAAAGATGTGGTGATTCTTGCCGTTTCCAAAAGATTGCTGGATGCCGGAATCAATCTGCAGAACGTGACCACCGCCATCGGCTTCCTCGCGCAGCGCACGCCCGAACAGTTGGCCGGCATCACCATCATGTGCGATGGGCAGAATGTGCATGAGTGCACGGACAGCGAACAGATGGTGGCTCTGCTACAAAGCGGCAGAGCTGTGTTCGGGGTGTCCGTCGGATCGCTATGGCATCAGATCAAAGAGGCTCTAGAACATGAGGAATATGTCGATTTGACGAAGACGCCGGCATCGACAGACACCAATAAGGCCAATCGACGACATTGCCGCGATACGTATGAGAAAGAAGCTGGAATCGCGGCGCAAATCCCGCGCAGCAGCCTGATCGCATACAATTGGTACGATTCAGCCCGGAACATTCGAACGATATAACCCGCAGGGGAGTAGCGCATGCTTGATATTCTGCCGGCACTGTTGTGGATCATAGCCGCCGTCATCGCAGTGAACATTTGTTCGATTACTGCGATTCGAGGCAATCTGTTTTCCCAAAAACACCGCGATGTGCATCCGGTGCGTTGGTCGATCATCGCGCTGCATTTCACCTCATTGGTCATTGGCGCGTTGCCATATCCGGTATATGCGATGTTCAGGTCGGATTTCTCGGCGAAGTTCCGGCGTTTCTACGAACATGTCGGATGGCCGTCGGCTGCGGTGATGGCCATGCTGATCGCAGCGGAACTTGTTTTCATGTATCTTCAGGCCCGAAACGGCATGCACAGCGAGATGGAGCGGAAGCTCAATCAGGCCGTCAAATAGAAATCTGACATAACGTACATTATCGGCTTTTCAGGAATGACGTTTTCCAGGCTTGAGGAAGCGTCAAACACGCGGTTCTGACATAACGGCCTCCGTCACTCAATAAATAAAAACGTGGTTGCTGCCACGATATTGCGACAGCAACCACGTAACTGGCCTACAGCGTTTCCGTTTACGGACTCAGGCGAAATACTCCTCGACGGCCTGCGCGAGTTCATCTACCGAATCCAGAATACGGTATGCGCCATGGGCTTTGAGCTCTCCGGGCTCCGCATAGCCCCAGCCGCAGCCGAGGCAGTCCAAACCGCACGCCTTGGCGCCGTCGGCATCGGTCCAACGGTCACCGACCATCAGTGCCTTGTCTCCTGCGTTCTCGTCGAAATCGATGTGCTGGAAAGCCCAACGGATCACTTGGTCCTTGTCAAGACGGGAATTGTCCTCGCTGGCACCGTAGATGCCGTCGACCATGGTGTCCAAGTGGAAATGCTCGCAAATCGGAATGCATTGGTATTGCGGCTTGCAGCTGGCAATCGCCAGATAGTATCCGTCGGCACGCAGTTTGGCGAGCTGCTCCGGAATACCTTGGTAAATCGTGTTGTTCAGGCGGCCGGGGACTTTCTGTCCGGGATTGTTCGGGTCGTCGAACACGGCCTCGTCGGCGTAATACTTGCGGTAAATCCTCACGCCTTCGTCAAGCTTGTCATCCGGAATGCCGTTGCGTTGCATCGATTCGCTGATGGCCGGTCCAATGAAACGATGCAATTCGGCATCGTCCGGCACCGGATATCCCATCTCTTCGAACGCCTTGACAACGCAGCCAATGATTCCTGGATCGGATTTCGTCAGTGTGCCATCGAGGTCAAGCAGAACGACTTTCTTCGGATGTTCGGACATGGATCTGATTCTCCCCTTGGTTGTGTGCTATAAGAATTGATGACAGAAACAATTATGCCCGGTCTCAATGACCGGGCATTCGTTCAAGTGTCGTTCAACTGCAGGTCACTCGTAGTCCGGGAACCATCCGTCACGATGCATTTGCAGACGCTTCTCCAGCAAAGCCTTCAGTTCGTCTTCGGTACGACGTTCCATGAGCATGTCCCAGTGCGTGCGTGTCGGCTTGGCGATTTCATCAGCCTCGTCGTCATTGTCTCCTTCACGGTGCGCGACGGCGCCGCAGCGGCACTCCCACTCATCTGGGAATTCTGCGCCCTCAGCGAACGGCAGAATCGTACGATGGCCTTTCGGACACACGTATGCGACGTCGGTTCGCGCCGCAAAATCCACATTGTCATCGGATTCAAGCGACTTCGCACCGATGCTCATGCCTCGCAGGCTACGTTCCGCCATATTGCTTTTGCCTCCTTGATTATCTGCTTACTCTAAGCTACAAAACACTTCGGACGTGTCACTTATTCCCGGCGTCCGCGAAAACCGATCTCCCGATTGCGCACATGCTCAGTCGACACCTGAATAGGCGACGATGCCACGGTTGACGTTCTCGTACGCCTGTTTCGCAATCGGAGCGAGCGTTTCGGCGCGTTTACCCAGGTATGGTCCGGCCACGGCGATCTGCTGCAACACGTCGGCGAGACGTTTGCATCCGCGTACGAAATCGCCGCCGGTCAAATCGGTGCCGTACAGCACACGCGACAGGCTTTCGCCCTGAGCCCATTCGTAGACGACATCGGTGATGCCGAAATCAAGTTGGCGCGGCTCGTCGAGGGCATAGTCCTCACACAGCATGGCAATCGACGCGTGCACGCCTTTGAGCTGCGCCGCACAGACGGCGACGTTCCCCTGCATTCCTCCGGGATAATGGCGCGGCTCTCCCCCGCTGCCTCTGCGTGGCTCGTAAATCAACGACATGACGGCGCTGGCCAGCTCCGTCGCATCGAGTCCGTCGAACGCGCCATCATCGATCGCCTGGGCAAGCACCAAATCAAGCTCGCTGTACAAGTGCCGCAACAGCTGTCCACGTTCGGTAAGCCGGTAATCGATATGTTCTTTTGCGCCTTCATCAAGCCGATCGAGGTATCCGAGCTCGTTCAGCACATTGCAGATGCGGTCGAATTGACGTGCCACGGAGCCGGTGCGTGAATCGTAGCGGTGCTGCACACGTTCCAATTCACGCATTTCACGCGCCCACCGATGCCCCCATTTGAGATGCTTCTGAATATCGGGGCATTTGCGGCAGGGATGGTCCCTGTCTTTTTCGCGAAGCTCCGCGATACTCCTGTCAAGGTCTTTGAACGCTTCGCTTCGCGCCTTCTGCGTGCGGAACACCTCGTGCTTGAGTTTGCGTCGTTCGTTCTTTTCCAAGTCGCTCAAGCGCATGCGCAGCCGCATGAACTCCTTGAAGTCGCCGAACTCACAATCGAACGCCCGTTCGTATCCGTCCAACGCTTTGCGCAACGTATCCATCTGCGCTTCAAGCTGCCAGGCGGATTCGTTGGCCTCCCATTGCGCGAAGGAATGGTCAAGCGTGATGCGAGCGGTCTCGTAATCGCTGGAATTAAGCAGGTTGACGGCCATGTTGAACGTCGGTTTGAAACTGGAGTGCAGCGGGTACACGCGCTTGCTGGACAGCGCGGCGGCAGTGGCGGGAATGAAGCCATGATGGTCCACAACCACCGCATGGCCGATGGTGTCGATGCCACGTCGGCCAGCGCGTCCGGTAAGCTGGGTGAACTCCCCTGGCGTCAATCCGACATGCCCGGTCCCATCGAATTTCTCAAGTTTTTCCACCACCACGCACCGTGCCGGCATGTTGATGCCCAAGGCAAGTGTTTCCGTGGCGAAGACGACCTTCACCAGCCCCTCTTCGAACAGTCGTTCGACAATTTGGCGGAAGAGCGCCACCATGCCAGCATGATGCGGCGCGAATCCTTCCTCCAAGGCGAAGCGGAACTGCGAGAAATGCAAAGCCTTCAAATCCTCTTGACTGAGTTGGCCTTCGACCATCTCATCGACGATACGGCGGATGCGACGCACCTCGTCATCGGTGGTGAGTTCGAGTCCGGCGTTGATGCATTGTTCGACGGCCTGATCGCATCCGTTGCGGGAGAAGATGAAATAGATGCCCGGCAGGATGCCGAGGAAATTCAATTCATCAATCACGGCCCAACGACGTGGCGTATGGCGTTCGGGTCTGCGGGAATGGTCGTTCCATTTGCCGCCCTTGCCGCCCTTTCGTCTGTCGGGGCGCTGCTCTCCCCTACGTTTCGCGGCCTTGCGGTCGAGCTGATCGAGCCTGCTCACCAGCTGGGCGTTGAGCTTGTCTGTCTGATTGCCGTCTTTATCACGTCGATACAGGTCGATGAGTTCCGGTTCGGTGTGGTCGTCCGCCTGAACAAGCACATGCTGTTCCAACGGCACGGGCCGTTTTTCGGACACCACCAGCGTGGTGTCGCCACGGACCGATTCAATCCATTTGGAGAAGTCCTCGACATTCGACACGGTTGCGGACAGGCCGATGATTCTCACGCTTTGGGGCAGGTGGATGATCACTTCCTCCCACACCGGCCCGCGGAAACGGTCGGCGAGATAGTGCACCTCGTCAAGAATCACGTAACGCAAGGCGTCAAGCGTCATGGAATGCTCGTAGAGCATGTTGCGCAGGACCTCGGTGGTCATGACCACGATGTCGGCTTCGGAGTTGATGGACGTGTCGCCGGTAAGCAGGCCGACTCTGTCCGGCCCGTACGTTTCGACCAGATCATGGTATTTCTGATTGCTCAACGCTTTGATTGGCGTGGTGTAGAACGCTTTGACGTTACGCTCTTGGGCCAGATAGATCGCGAAATCAGCCACGACCGTCTTGCCGGCTCCGGTGGGCGCGGCGACGAGCACATTGTCGCCGGCTTCCAACGCATCATTGGCTTTGACTTGGAAATCGTCCAATTCGAATGGCATGGACCGTGCGAAACGAGACGAGACCGATTGGCGTTTGGCCTGCGTCTGTTTGAACGCCGCATAGCGTTGCGCGGGAGATAGGGCTGTGGTCATCTCGGCATCGTATGTGCCGGTGTCGTTATTGCCATGTCGACGATGATGAGTCATGGTTCCTTTTCGAATCAGTCGTTGGAATGTTTCCACTGCGCCCACTGCCGGGCATGACGGACGCGCTTTTCCTCACGGCGGCTGATGACTTCGGCATGAGCGTCGATATAACGATTGGCCGCGTCCTCAAGTGGACGTGTGAAGAACGGGGACGTGTTCTCCTTTGGTTGCGGCAACGGCTCGGACATGGCCTCGAAACGTTTGGACATGCGTCCGCCTACTTTGATGGCATCTTTGAACGCATGATATCCGCGGATGCATGCGTATGCGCCGCCGCCGACCAGCATCGTCAGCATGAACAGGACGAGTACCAGCCAAATCCACCAAGGCATAGCGCCTCCCCCGTCAGTCTTCGTTCTCTCGGTCGCCGACGCTCAGCTCATGCTGTGCTCGGGCGATGATCATCGTACGCAACGTCTCCGGCGCGACGGCAGTAATATGACGGGCGTGCGCGATGCAGAACGCGACATACCAGGAATCGGAAGACACAATCAGATGCACCTTCTCGCCTTCGCCGCATTTCTCGACGGTGGCTCCCGACAGGCTGTCGATGAACGACAGGTCGTCCTGATTGGTTATGAACACGGCAGGTGTGCCATTGTCGAAACTCCACTTGCGCAGTTCGGATGCGGGCACGTCCGGAAGGTCCACTTTTTCAGTGGGTTCGACCAGCTCCGCATGCTCGATGCGGGAGATGCGAAGCACCTGCCAGATACGAGGCTTGCCAGTAGCCTTGTTGATGGTCGTATCCGTCTTGACGAACTTCATCTTGTCCGCGGGCGCCGCGTTGGACACGTCGGTCCATACCGCCACGTAGTAAACGCCTTCGTCGACAAAAATCTTGTCTGGCGCCACTAGCTTGCGCTGTATACGGCCCGCACCGTCCGTATATTCCATGTCGAGCAGCATGCCTTTGGAGATGGCGCTCTTGACGATGGAGAAGTTCCTTGGTTCCATCTCGTATCCGGTCAGGCTCAGCCACGGCATGTCGCCAGGCTTGACGTGCTGGCGCAGTCGGCTGTACAGCGATTCCGCCTGCTCACGCAGCTTGTCCGGAAGCAAAGAGGAGTGGGCGAGATAGCTCACCGATGCTGTCAGCATGCTCAGGTACTGCTGGGAAATGCCGGCAAGGCGTTCAAGCCCCAGCGAATTCGTGGCGGAGACGATGCCTTCCGCGTCAAGCAAGGACCAATCGATATCGAAGAACTGGCTTCCGGCCATCTCGCCATCATCGGACACCGTGGTCAACGTGTTGATGTCCTTATGAATGATGTTGACGAACTTCTTCAATTCGTCATCGGACTTCGGCCTGCCGATGAATCGTTCCGCAAGTTCTTCAAGAGAGTATTCCTCACCCATGTGGGCGGACAGGAACAGCATCAGGCGAAGACGCCGATCGACCTCACTACCGGTCTGGAACGCGGAGTTCTTCTTCGGACGGCCCTTGCCTTCCTCGGTATCATCCTCATCAGTGCTGTTGCGGTTGATTTCCGGAGACACCACGGTGGAGCTGTCGGTGCCGGTGGATTCATCGGCCGGCACGAACTGCGTGGCCGCATGCAGCCGGCGGTTGAACGCGTCGACAGCCTCCTGAGGGCTCACTATGGACGCACCCGGATGAGACAGCACGAACATGGCCAGATCATCGGAGTCGGCGTAGGCGACATTGAGATGCTCGCCATCAACATCCACAGTGGCGGCGAAACGTCGCTGATCGACCACTTTGACCAGCTCGTCGGGAATGGATTGCGTGCCAAGACCCGGCGCGATGGAATCCAAGCCAAGTCCTGGAATCGGCGTCTGCGGCACGCGCGGCGCGGTACGGGAAGCGTGCTGGGGTTCGTGCGCAGGAGCCGAGGAAATCGACATGGAGCGCGCAAGGTAATTCGCAGCGGCAAGAATCGGCAGATCCTCGTCGCCGAACAGCAGACGCACGCGCGGCTCATCGCCAAGCTGCAGACGGTAGGAAGCGAAATCCTGCCCTTCTGACTTGGAGGAATATTCCGGCTGCCTTGATTCGATGGCGATGCCCATGGCGGCGAGCTTGGCGCGGTCACGCTGAAATTGCTTGGCGAAGGCGGCCTTCGCCGCTTGATCGGCGAGCTCTCCGTACGAATCGGCATACGCCTTCACACGTTGCGCGATCTGACGTGAGGTAAGCCATTGCGGAAAGGCTGAGGAGAGCACAGCCAACACATCAAGCTCATGCTTGCCCCATTTGTCGGAAAAACGTCGCCTACCGTTACTTCCCTCAGCCATTAGTCCTCACGTCTCGTTAACGTTTCTTTTTAAGTGCTTGGCCTCGTAAGCCGCACACAACATTCTATGATAGAGGTTTTTTAAGCGATTTGTGCCTATTTCACGAAAAAACATCGTTTTCGTGTTGCATGGCCGTCCAAAGTCAGACCCAATCGTCCGGTTCCACGCCCTGCGGGCCGACATATTCGCCATTCGGCACATAGCTTGGTTCGCCTTGATCCTCCAGTCGCGCGTCGCTAAACAGCATCACATCCCTGCCGAAGGTCCAATCGCCATCGATATCAACGGATTTCGCCGCGGCGAGCGAAGGCACACCGTATGGGAAACGGGCATCGAAATCGTGGATGTTCTTGTAATAGCGCGCGTCCAAATGGACGTCGGGGAAGATGTAGTTGCCGTCTTCCATCTCGTACTGGTCCGTCAGATGGAATCGGTCGGACCGCATGATGAACAAATCGTCAGTGGTCTTCACCGGCAGGAAACGCATACGGTCGACGCATACGCAGGTCGCGCCATCGAAAAGCGACACCGCGGCTCCCATGGCGGTCTCCAGCTGAATGACCGGCTCGCTGGTCGGATCGGTCGGGTCGACCGTCTTCTTATTGCGGATTACCGGAAGGGGAAGCACGCCGTCATAGGATGCGAGTTTCGCTTTCAGCGCATCGATACGCACCCAAATGCTGTTCGTGTTGAAGTACGGATGCTTGTCGATGTTCTGCGCGTCGTCCTTGTCGTCTGGATGGACCTGGCTCATCTCACGCAGCATCAGACGGCCCGTGGCCTTGTCTCGCACGATGTGGCCGCCCTTACGATCGGCTGGGGTGCGTTTGGCGACCTCGATCATGAACGGTGCGCCCGTATTCTCGAAATGCTGCGCAAGCGTACGGGAGGGACGCGCGCCCAGGTTGTCGGAATTGGAGATGAAAAGGTATTTGAACCCCTGCGCCTCAAGCGCGTCAAGCAGACCGGATTCCCAAATGGTGGAGAACAGGTCGCCGTGGCCCGGCGGGCACCATTCGAGTTCCGGATTGGCCGGGAAGCTGACGGGCATTCCCGTTTCCGCGCTGATCTTCGGCTCCTGATGCTGGATGATTTCCATCGGGATGTCTTCCTGATGGAATTTCTTATTGGTCTGCAGCACCTTCATGGTGTCTTTGGAGGTACGGAAGGAGTTCATCAGAGTCAATGGCAGATCGACGCCAAGTCTGGTCCGCGCGGTCAACACCTGTCCGATGATGATGTCGATGAAACGCATCTGCCGTGCCTTGTGGCGACGTACCGGCAGCAGCGACTTGGCGCAATCGAGTCCCATCGAAGTGCCAAGACCGCCGTTAAGCTTCAGGAACGCCGTTTTGGCGAACGCGTCAACGGCCTTGTCGTGATTGATGGTCTCATACACGTCATGGAAGCTGGGAACGCTGACGAGCGGTTCGACCTCGTCCTCACGAATCCAACTGCTGGCCTCCTCATTGCGCCAGACCTCGTACAGACGACGGAACTGGGCGATGGCCATGTCGGTCATTCCGTGCTTCCGCATCTTCGCGGCAGAGTATTCGAATACGTCCTCAGTCAATGTCTCTCCCTTTCGAACGGGCGTTGTTATTCGATGCGCTTATGCCATAATACGACATTCCGCCAAAATCGGGGGCATTTAGACACAGAACCAACATGAACTTCCGGTGGAGCAATTGCCGGAAAACCCTCAAATATCCGAAGCCAAACTCTCCGGAATGGATGCGACTCGCTTTCCGACACGATGTGTTTGAAAAACCGTAGAGATTATGCTATACTTCATATTCGGTGCTTTTCGCACCGTTCGGACCATAGCGCAGTTTGGTAGCGCACTTGACTGGGGGTCAAGGGGTCGCGGGTTCAAATCCCGCTGGTCCGACCAAGAAAGCCCGTCGCCCCGCCGTTTCCACAGTATTGAAACGGCGGGTTTTTCGTTATGTTTGGGCAGTGAACTGCGGCATACAGCCCCTCAGAATGGCATCTATCGGAGCCGGAAGCTGGACGTCAGGACGGTCTTGAGCGCATGCAAATATGTAGCCTGCGATATTTTTCATGTTTCTTGCCGTTTAATGCGATTAACGCATGGGTTCAGAGAGGTGATTCGGTTTGCAGCAGAACGACACGCAGCCACAGTTCGACGACGTCGACGAATTCGCCCATGTGTTCGATTCAACGCTTCCCGAAGATGAATGGAAGATTCGATTGCCCCGCGAGCTTGGCTTGGAAGCCCGCGAACGCGCTCGGCATGATGGCATCACGCTTACCGAATTGACCCGCAGGGCACTCTTGTCCGACGATTCCGATGGCTGTTCAGACGCGGTCGGCATCGGGCGCATGCCAAAGAACAGCGACGGGCGCAAACAGCTTGGCGACGAATGGAAGATCAAACTCCCCTACGCCGTAGGCCATAAGGCGCGGGCCAAGGCCAAGCAGGACGGCATTTCATTAAGCTCGCTCGCGCGCAGAGCCATAACGGGGTATCTCAGAACACGCAACCAGGATGAACATCCTCTGTTCTGACGCTGTCGGCCTAAGCTGTGCGTAAAGGAAAGCAAAAGCCGGCAACGACCCAGATTCAATAAGGCAGAGGGGCGTGCGCCATGGTCTGAACCAGGCGCACGCCCCTCTTCTAACAGTTCCGGTGGTTACTTGCGTTTCTTCTTCTCACGGACATTCACCGAAATCTGAATCGGCGATCCTTCGAAGCCGAATTCCTCGCGCAGACACCGTTCGATGTAGCGGCGATAGCCATGCTCCAAGAAGCCGGTGGCGAAGATCACGAAGCGCGGCGGTCTGGTGGACGCCTGCGTCGCGAACAGGATTCGCGGCTGCTTGCCGCCACGCAGCGGATGCGGGTGGGCAGCTTGGATCTTGCCAAGGAACGCGTTGAGTTTGCCGGTGGGGATGCGCTTGTCCCATGATGCCAAGGCGCCACGCATGGCATTGGCCAAACGATTGGTGTGCCATCCGGTCTTTGCCGACAGATTGACGCGCTGAGCCCAAGTGACGCGATTGAACTCGGTCTTCCACAGGCGTTCCATACGCTGACGGTCGAACTCGTCCATCAGGTCCCACTTGTTGAACACAAGCACGATGCAACGGCCCGCGTCCACGGCCTGGCTCATGACCTTCAGGTCTTGGTCGGAAATCGGCTGGGAGGCATCGAACAGCACCAAGGCAAGCTCGGAACGTTCGATCGCGGCCTGCGTACGCAACGAGGAGAAGTATTCCGCGCCGGACAGCTTGTGCAGACGACGTTTGATACCTGCGGTATCGATGAACAGCCAATCCTCGCCATCGACGGTGACGACCTCATCGACCGGATCTCGCGTGGTGCCCGCAAGATCGTTGACGACGGTGCGTTCCTCGTGGGCCAGCTGATTGAGCAGGGAGGATTTGCCGACGTTCGGGCGTCCGACCAGAGCCACGCGGCGCAGATGCGACGGCGTAAGGAAGCCGGATGTCCTTTCCGCTTTCTTCAACGAGTCGAGTGCGGCGTCAAGCAGTTCGCCGATGCCACGACCGTGCATGGCGGAAATGCCATACGGCTCCCCCAGACCCATCTTCCAGAATTCGGCGGTCAGGTATTCGCTTTCGCGATCATCGACCTTGTTCACCGCAAGCGTCACCGGCTTGCCGGCGGCACGGAGCATTTTGACGATGCGTTCGTCCGTGTCGGTGAGACCGACCAGACCGTCCACCACGAGAATCACGGCATCGGCAAGCTGCACGGCGATTTGCGCTTGGGATGCGATGGCGGATTCGATGCCTTCCACGTCGGTTTCCCAGCCGCCCGTGTCGACCAGTTTGAAATCGGTGCCGCACCATTCGGCGTCGTAGCTCACACGGTCGCGAGTCACGCCGGGGGTGTCCTCCACCACGGCTGCGCGACGGCCGAGAATACGGTTCACCAGAGTGGATTTGCCGACGTTCGGACGTCCGACCACGGCAAGTACGCCGACCGGTTTCGGACCATTCTTGCTTTCGCCACCAGAGAACGCCGTTCCATCGATCAGCTCCTCATCGCCTTCATCCAGCTCATAGCCTTCGAGGTTGGAAACGTACTGGCGGTATTCCTGTTCCTCGATGGCGTCGTCAACGATACGGACGAGCACGTCAAGGGTCTCGCCGAAGTTGAGATCGGAGTTGTCGACGGTCAACACGCCTTCCGCGGCGGATGTGAAGTTGGTGACTTTCGAATCGGCCTTGTCGCGTGCCGCGACATTTTCCGCACCCACACCCGAGACGGCCTGTCCGCTACGTCGGGCCTGACGGACCTCTTCACGCGCGGTAAGCAGGATGCGCACTTCGGCGTCGGGAGCGACGACGGTGGTGATATCACGGCCCTCAGCAACAATACCGGCGCCTTCGGAGAAGGAATCGACCGAAGCCTCTCGTGCGATGTAGGCACGTTGCGCGGCGATCAACACGTGACGCACAGGGATGATGTTGGACACCTTGGACACGTGCGAAGAGACCTCGGAAGAACGGATGGCCTCGCTGATGTCCTCGTCATCGGCGTACACCTTCGGATCGTCCGGATCGACGCTGATGTCGAAATGGCCGTCGGTGAAGAATTCGCCGACGGTTTCGGTGACGAGCTGCTCATCGATGGTTTCGGCATCCAAATCGATGCCTTTGTGCATGCACCACCAGGCGCAGGCACGGTACATCGCGCCTGTGTCGAGGTATGCGAAACCATAATATTTGGCCAGTGCCTTGGACGTGGATGATTTGCCGACGCCCGCAGGCCCATCAATAGCTACACGGATCACAGTCCCACCGCCTTGGATAGAGAACGGACCTCAGCCTGCGACAACACGCGATACGTGCCGCTTTTCAGGTCGCCGAGTTTGATCGGACCGATCTGCGTGCGTACCAGACGCTTGACGGGAAAACCGATCGAGCCGAAAATACGGCGCACGATGCGGTTCTTGCCCGAATGCAGCACGACCTTGACCAACGTGCTTTCGCGGCTGGAGTCGAGAATAGCGCAGCGGTCGAGTTTGATCCACCCATCGTCGAGCTTCACGCCCGTGGTGACGAGCCTGCGGCACACCTGACCGCTGATGCGTCCTTCCAGCGTGGCGATGTAGGTCTTTTCGACCTCATATTTGGGGTGCATGACGTGCTGGCTCAGTTCGCCGTCGTTCGTCATGAGGATTAGGCCTTCCGAATCATAATCCAGACGGCCCATGTGGAAAATACGCTCGTACTTGTCTCCGACGATGTCGCGCAAAGTGTAGCGTCCCTTGGGATCCTCCATGGCGCTCAGCACGCGTTTCGGCTTGTTCAACGCAAGCGTGACATGGTTAGGGTTCACACGCACGCGAGAACCGTCGACACGGACCTCCTGACGTTTCGGATCGACTCGGGTGCCAAGTTCGGTAATCAGCTCGCCATCGATCTCAACGCGACCATCGGTGATGATTTCCTCGCATTTACGGCGCGAGCCGAAGCCCGCCTGAGCGAGAAGTTTCTGCAGGCGAATGCCTTCATTGTCATGATTGTGCGCCTTGGCGGCGCGAGAATATGCGTTTGGCATCGTTCTCCCAACGTGGCCGGATAATACTTACAGGGACTGCTGGTAGTATGGCAGTCGTTTGGCGGCTTTCATAAAAACCGCAACTTGTCCACTATATGACAGAGGAAAGACTATGACTGCTGTTGAAGCAACGTCCGTAACAGAGGAAGAACAGAGCAAGCCACTGGCCCTTCGCGCAGGCGCGGAGCTGGTGGGAAGCTTCATCATCTGCTTCGCCATCTACTCGATTTGCACGCTTGGTTCCGCGATCTACGGCGTGAATATGGCGTTCATCGCCTTGCTGACAGGTTTGGTGTACGCCGCCGCCACCCTGATATTCGGCACGATTTCCGGCGCCCAGTTCAATCCGGCGGTCTCCGTTGCGGCGATGCTGTCCGGCAAAACCCATGTGCTTGACGGAGTGCTCTATATTATCGCTCAGGTGCTGGGTGGTATCGGCGCAGGCGCCGCCATCCGCTTCCTGCTGCCGACATCCGAGCAGGTAACGCTGAAAATCTGGCTGACGCCGGTCATTAACGGTTTTGACAAGAATTCCGTCTCCTATGCCACGCTCGGCAATTACGGCGTGTCCTTCAGCATCACTCTGGCCATCGCCGTTGAACTCGTCGCGGGCATCATCATCGTCGCCACCGCGCTCAACACCACCAGTGAATCCGGAAAGACCAATACCAGCCATGCCATCGCCATGGGTCTCGCCTACGGTGTCGGCGCCGCAATCTCCTATCCGGTAACAGGCGCCGCTCTGAATCCGGCTCGTGCCACTGGCATCGCCATCTTCGCCCAGAATCAGGGCCTTTCCCAAGAGCCTCTGCAGCAGCTGTGGGTGTTCTGGATCTGCCCGATTCTCGCAGCCGCCATCGTCTCGCTTGTGGCCATAGTCGCGTCCATGATCGGCACCAAGAAAAACGTTTCGGAAGCCGAGCAGGATTCCGAAACGCTGGAGACCATAGCCGACGACGCGTCAGACGATGCCGACGGGCACGAGGGCGAGCAGGATGAACAGTCCGACGCCCAGACCGATGCCGATGAAAGCGTCGAAGCCAACTGAACGGACTTTCCAAGGACTACGCTCGCGCATTACGAGTCTGATTAGTCCTGTTATGATGGCCGTCACCGCGATTACCGTGGTGGCGGCTTTTACATGGCCTAAGACCGCAAGCACTGTGGCTATAACCACCATTGCCGCAACGATCCATTCAAACCACGGCTTGCCTTCATGGTCTTCGGAAACGTAGGGATGACTCATATCGCAGGCCTTTCGTTATATGTCAACGCGCGTCCGCGCACGGAACGCAATCATAATAATAAAACGTGGCGTCCGAAACCAGCGAATGGTTTCGGACGCCACGTCATTTATCGCGCCGCGACGCTCCCAGCTTGCCGGTCGACGCTTCCACTGAACTCAGTGGAAGAAGTGTCGGGTACCGGTCACATACATGGTGACGCCGGCCTTGCGGGCCGCCTCGAACACTTCCTCATCACGAATGGACCCACCAGGCTGGACGATGGCCTTGACACCGGCGTTGATCAGAATCTCGGCACCGTCGGCGAACGGGAAGAACGCGTCGGACGCGGCCACCGCTCCCTTGGTGCGGTTGGCTCCGTCAGCCAGCGTGTTGGCACGCTCGACGGACAGATTGGCGGAATCCACACGATTGACCTGGCCCATGCCGATGCCTACGGTTGCCTGATCGTGAGCGATAAGTATGGCGTTGGATTTGACGCACCGGATGGCACGCCATGCGAACACCAGATCCCTGACGGTTTCAGCGTCGGCCGGCTCGCCGGAAACCAGCTTCCACGCGTTCGGATCGTCGCCTGGAGCGTCAATCAGATCGGTGGACTGCACGAGCAGACCGCCGTCAATCTGACGGAACTGGGTCTTGGTCTTCGGAGGCTCAGACACCTTCAGGATACGCAGGTTCTTCTTCTTGGTCTGGAGCAGTTCAAGCGCATCGGCGTCGTAATCGGGCGCGACGATGACTTCGGTGAAGATTGGACGAACACTTTCGGCCATTTCCATGGTGACCTTGCTGTTCGCAGCAATCACACCGCCATAGGCGCTCATCGGATCGCATGCGTGCGCCTTCTTGTGCGCCTCTGCCACGGTAGCGCCGATGGCCAGACCGCATGGATTGTTGTGCTTGACCACTGCGACGGCGATCTGAGGCGCGAAATCCCACACGGCACGCCATGCGGCGTCGGCATCGACGTAATTGTTGTAGCTCATCGGCTTGCCGCCAAGCTGTTCAGCGTGTGCGAAGCCGTTCTGGTTGAGCGGATCCAGATACAGCGAAGCCTGCTGGTGAGGGTTCTCGCCGTAACGCAGCACGTGCGCGCGGTCCCACGTACGGGTGAACGTGGCCGGGAACTTGGCCTCATTCACTTCGGTCTCGCCTTCGGAAACCGGCTGTTCGATGGACGCCGGCTTCGGCCAATGCTTCGCGGTCCACTCGTTGATGGTGGCGTCGTAGGCGGCCGTATGGGCGAACGCCTTTCCTGCGAGCCAGCGACGCTCATCAAGGGAGAAGCCCTCGCCGTTCTCGATGCGGGAGGCGACGAGTGCATAATCGTTCGGATCGGTGATGATGGCGACGGTGGCGCTGTTCTTGGCTGCGCCACGCACCATGGACGGACCGCCGATATCGATCTTTTCGATGGTGGCGGCTTCGTCAGCTCCGGAGCGGACCGTGTCGGCGAACGGATACAGATTGACGACCACCAGATCGAACGGCTTGATGCCAAACTTCTCGAGCTGGGAGGCATGGTCGGGGTTGGTCATGTCGGCGAGGATACCGGCATGGATATGCGGGTCAAGGGTCTTGACGCGGCCATCAAGGCATTCCGGGAAACCAGTGACTTCGGAGACCTCGGTCACTTTGACACCCAGCTCAGCCAGACGCTTCGCGGTGGAACCGGTGGAAACCACCTCGGTGCCCGCCTTGATGAACGCTTCGGCAAGTACCTCGATGCCTTCCTTATGGAAGACTGATACCAGAGCCCGTCGTATCGGTCGATTCGTTGTTGTCACCCTGATCCTCCTTGTTATTGTTGTTCGAGGCGACCGTGCGAAGCGCACGTGTTTCCTCACGGCTGTTTTCCGTGGATTCGGGGGCGGTCTCCCTCTTTCCACGTTCGCGTATACGCTTCATCATCCAGCGTATGGCGAAAAATATGCTCACGGCCACCAAAGTCAGCAGCCATGCGGAGAACAAACCCATGGCGGTGGGTTGTCCCACCTTACGGGTTGATGCGATCACGTCTACGCCGACGTGCGCAAGATGTTTCGATCCCAAGCCTCCGTTTCCCAAGGCGAACAGCAAGCTGGAAGCCACGGACACGACGGCGCTGGTAATCGAAAAAGCAGCAATCGGATAGGCAAAACTCAGCACAACGCGTTTGACGTCGATGTTCCGTCCTGATTCACCTACTCTGATATGGAATCCCTTATTAAACAACATGACGACCATGCCGGTAGCAAAAGCGGATGCCAATGGTATGCACATCAGCGCGATTCTCACCCAATCCGTCTCAACCGCCTGTGGCATCATACCGAAAAGAGGCAAGGCGGGGAGCCCGTCACCCTGTCCGGTCCATAATGTGAATTCGGCTAAATCGCCGATTGAGAAGCCGGCGCCGAAAGTCCATGAGACAGCCCAAATCATCAGATTCGGAAGCCATGCGAGCATACTGATCGTGGTAAGAATACGAGACCCGTTCTGCATGCCCGAAAGTTCATATAGCTTCGCTATCGATGATTGATTGCTTATTGCCCAAAAAACAACGACGATCAGACCGACCAGCAGATACGCCGCCTCCAGCAGCAGCCCTAGGACGGAACCGATGACCATGGTCTTTCGCACCGGCGATGACACATGAGATCGAATCCATTCGGTACAGGCTTGGGGCCATGACGCATTCGGAATCGCCGCGACCGCATATCCGAGGATGAAAACAAGCGCCGTTTTGATGGCGATCATCGTCATCGAATCAACGATTTCGATATTTATGCTTCTGGCGAAGAAGATGTTTACGGCTTCCCAAAAGACCAGACCGGCCGCGAATCCACGCAGACTCGTGCCGAATCTTCTGGCGAGCTGCGCGATAAGGGCGATAAGCAGTACCGTCAAGAGCAACGGCACAATCGTCAACGTGATGGCATCAGTCTTGAACCCGATACCTTGGCTGAGCAGCACCAACGCCTCGGTAAGAGGCACCGAGAAGGCGGAGAGATTGTCCCCGCCTTCTTCCATGGATATGACCAGAAGCATTAGGGCCATATAGCAGCCCAAGGCAACGGCGTAAATAATCATGGACACTGCCGCGACGGCAAGCCCTTTCAGCCAATACTTCAGGTTCGTCATCATAGCGATTGGGAAGCGAGCACCTCTCGCATGATTTCAGCGGTCTGTCCGGGAGTACGACCGACACGGATGCCAACGGCCTCAAGGGCTTCTTTCTTATCCTGCGCGGTGCCCTTGCCGCCGGAAACGATGGCGCCGGCATGGCCCATCTGCTTGCCTTCCGGCGCGGTGAATCCCGCGATGTAGGCCACGACGGGCTTGGTCATATGTTCGGAAGCCCACTTGGCAGCGTCCTGTTCGGCGCTGCCACCGATTTCGCCGATCATGACAACGGCTTTGGTGGCTTCATCGTTCTCAAAGGCTTCCAAAGCCTCCTGCAAGGTCGTGCCGACGATCGGATCGCCGCCCGCGCCAAGGCATGCGGTGAAACCGATGTCAGACAGCTCCCCCATCAGCTGATAGGTCAACGTTCCGGACTTGGACACCAAACCCAACGGGCCGCGGGACACGATGCCATCTGGAATAATGCCGAGGTTGCAGCCCTTGGCGTCCTTAGAAGATGGCAGCGTCAACAGACCAGGACAATTCGGCCCAACGATGCGCACGCCCTTACGCAAGGCCAACTCGACGAAATACGCGCTGTCCGCCACCGGAATGCCTTCGGTGATGACGACAATCAGTTCGATGCCGGCTTCAATGGCCTCAACGACGGCGTCCTTGGCGAAGCGCGGCGGCACGAACACGACGCTTGCTTTGGCTCCAGTGGCTTCGATGGCTTCAGAGCAGTTGGCGAACACGTGAATGGTGGCGTCCTCGCCATTTTTGGCTTCAGGGAAGGTGACGTCCAGCCCAGCCTTGCGGGCGTTCACGCCACCGACGATGTTGGTGCCGGCCTTGAGCATGCGGGCCGTGTGGGTCATGCCCTGATGCCCGGTCATGCCCTGGACGATGACCGGAGCGCCATCTTCAATGAAAAGCGTCATTTCAGCGAACCTCCTTGGCCGCGAAACGTGCGGCCTGCTGTGCGGCTTCCTCCATGGTCTGAGCGACGTGCAGGTTGGCGCGGCCGGCTTGGGCCAAAATGTTCAGACCTTCCGCCGCCGCATTGCCATCGAATCGCACGACGATAGGCTTGCTGCTGCCAAGTTCGTCAAGCGCCTCGAGAATGCCCTTCGCGACCTGTTCACACGAGGTGATGCCACCGTACACATTGATGAGCACGGATTCGACCTGCGGGTCGGACAGCACGATTCCAAGACTATTCGACATCACTTCGGCGGAAGCGCCTCCGCCGATGTCGAGGAAGTTTGCGGGCTTGACATTCGTGCCCTGATCCTCGCCTGCGCCTGACACCGCGTCAAGAGAGCTCATGACGAGTCCCGCACCATTGCCGATCACACCGACGGAACCCTTGAGATGCACATAATGCAGTCCATGTTCGCGGGCTTTTTGCTCATATGGATCGACATAAATCGGATCGGTGAAACGTTTCCAACCATCATGGCGGAACGATGCATTGTCATCAAGGGAGATCTTGGCGTCCAGCGCGCACAACGACTTGGAAGATTCGTCATCCGGATCGCCGATTTTTGCAAGCGGGTTGATTTCCACAAGCGTGGCGTCGTTCTCCTTGAAGCAACGCCACATTTTCAGCAGAATCTGCGCGGCCTGATCAACATCGGCATGATAGAAGCCGATGCTTTCAGCCATCTTGGTGGCCGCTTCCAAATCGAAATCGTCAAGAGCATCGATATGCAGACGCTTCACGGATTCCGGATGCTCTTTGGCGATTTCCTCAACCTCAGTACCGCCATTCGCAGTGGCGAGCACGTCGAAATCACGAGAGGATCGGTCCACTGAGATGGAGACGTAATACTCGTGAAGGATGTTCTTCGCCTCGGCCACCAGCACGCCGCTAACCTTGTGCTTGTGAATGGTCATCGGCAGAATGTCTTCCGACGCGAGAATGGACTCGTCACGGGTCTTGGCGAGCTTGACTCCGCCGGCCTGGCCACGGTGTCCAATCTTCACCTGCGCCTTAATCACATTGGGATATCCAATCTGGTCGGCCGCTTCGGCGACTTCATGGGAGTTCTGGGCGAATATTGCCTTAGGAGTCGGGATACCCTGTTCTTCGAGCAATTCCCTGGCTTGATACTCATAGAGATCCATGGATCATTCCCTTTGGTTGTTTGTTCTGAATGGTTGACGAAAACGGAGTTATCAGGCAGGCATGCACACCAGCGAGCTTGTCGGATAATCGCCTAGCGATTTCATGCCGTCAATACCGGTAAGTTCCATGACGAAGCTGAATCCAGCAACGACGCCTCCGCACTTCTCGATGAGGCTACGCGCCGCATTGGCGGTTCCACCGGTGGCGATCAGATCGTCGACGATCAATACGCGCACTCCCTCATGGACAACGTTGGTTTCGATTTCCATTGACGCCTGACCATATTCGAGGTCATAGCTTTGCGACATGGTTTCTGGAGGCAATTTGCCGGCTTTACGGACCGCGATAAACCCCTTTCCGAGACGGGCGGCCAACGCTGGACCGAACAGGAATCCACGGGCTTCAAGGCCGACGACCATGTCGAAATCATCGACGTCTACTGGCAATGCCGCTTCAAGGGCCCCCATCAAAATACCGAACGCGCGCGCATCAGCCAACACCGGCATGAAATCGCGGAATAGGATGCCCTCCTTCGGAAAGCCCGGAATAGTACGTATTTTCGATACAAGATATGCTGCGTCTTCGGCTCCAACTTTGTTCAAGCCCGAAACGGTGATATCCGATGCTGCCATGACAGTGGTTTCCTTCTACCTTGGTTTACGGCACTTTGAATTATAGGTTTCCCGTGCGAAAAAGAACGGCGAAAACCTCAAAAATGAGATTTTCGCCGTCTAAAAATCAAAGAAATCAATCGTTCTTCTGCTCGTCAATGGGCTGCTGAATAACATCGGCATCCTGTGCGGGCTCTTCAGTCGCGTCGACGACAGGCTTCTGGTCGGGCTCGTCTTCCTTGGATAGCGGATTGCCGTTCTCATCGACCTCATCATCATGCACGTATGCCGGACGGACATATTCACGGCTGATGGCGTTGAAGCCGAAACGCAGTTGCGATCCTTCGGAATCAACGACGATCTCCTCGTATTCCGTATCGACGGAAACGACCTTGCCGATGATGCCACCGATGGTGATCACTTCAGTGCCGGGCTGCAGACTAGAACGGAAATTCTGACGTTCAGCTTGCTGCTGCTTGGCTTTCTTGGACTGCCAGAACATCATGCCGAACATTACAACGATAAGAACAACGAGAAAAAGGATATCCAAAATAAACTCCTCGGAGTCAGGGTCTCAACCGGAACACATTACTCAGGATGTGAAGTCTATGACATCTCATTGACATCATATGCGGATTCGTCGGGAGTGATACCAAGATGCTCCCATGCCTTGCGCGTGGCCACGCGGCCTTTCGGCGTGCGGATGAGGAAGCCCTCACGTACCAGATACGGTTCGCATACCGTTTCCACCGTTTCCGACTCCTCGCCCACCATGGCCGCCAGATTGTTCAAGCCGACGGGGCCTCCGTTGAAATTGGTGACGATGGCCTTAAGCACTGCTATATCCAGACGGTCAAGACCTTCGGTATCGATCTGATAAAGCGCCAACGCCTCCTTGACATCATCGGGACGCACCGATTCGAGATCGTGCACGATGGCCCAATCCCTAACACGACGAAGCAGGCGGTTGGCAATTCTCGGCGTGCCGCGGGAACGCATGGCCAGTTGGCGAGCGGCCCCGTCCTCCAACTGGATTCCCAACACTGCGGAGGAACGCTCAATCAGCTTTTCAAGCTCCTCATGCGGGTAGAAATCCAGATGCGCCGTGAAACCGAACCGCGCACGCAGCGGCGAGGGAAGCATGCCCTCTCGCGTGGTAGCACCGATAACCGTAAACCGAGGCAATGTCAGCGGAATGGATGAAGCTCCAGGGCCTTTGCCGACCATCACATCAACACGGAAATCCTCCATGGCGATGTACAGCAGTTCCTCGGCGGCACGGGGCAGACGGTGGATCTCATCGATAAAGAGCACCTCGCCGGCGTCCAGCGAACTCAGAATCGAAGCCAAATCACCAGCATGTTGGATGGCGGGACCGGAAGTGACGCGGATTGGAACTTCCAATTCATTGGCCACAATCATGGCCAAAGTGGTTTTGCCAAGTCCCGGAGGCCCCGCAAGCAGGATATGGTCCGGAGGAACGTCACGTTTTCGAGCAGCATCGAGGAAAAGCTGCAACTGCGCTTTGAGCCTTGGCTGTCCGATGAATCCCTCGAGGATATGAGGACGAAGCTCCTCGTCGCTGACCGGTTCGTTGCCGACGGGTGCGGCGGAAACCATACGGAGGGATTCCTCGTTCGCCCCGGTGTTCGGCTGTTCGAATGTATCAGTGTTCGTCATAATGGTCCGTTTCATCTACCTCTATCCAACGATGTCAGCGCGAGCTTCAGCACGCGTGGAACATCCTTGGCGTTCAACGGCGTCTCGATTTGATTATCGGCGCAGACCGTCTGCACCGCATGGGCAGCGTCCTGCTGGTGCCATCCCAAAGACATCAGACCTTCGACGACCTGTTCGGCCCCAGTGTCTTCAGGAGTCGAAGCGGTTGCGGAAGAACCCTCAATCTGGCTCAGATCAATGGAACCTTTCAGTTCGAGGATGATTTTCTGCGCGCCTTTCTTGCCTAATCCCGGAGCCTTGGCCAACGCAGTGGCATCACCATCCGCCACAGCCCTCGCAAGTCGATCGGGAGGCAAAGTGGACAGCAACGATAGCGCGACTTTCGGTCCGATGCCACTGACCTTCTGCAATTGCAGGAACATGCGTTTCGAGGCCAGCGTGCCGAAGCCGAATAAAGTGATGGCGTCCTGGGACACATTCAACGAAGTGTAGACCTTGATTTCCTGGCCGGCGTGCATGGAAGCCAAGTCGGCGGATGGCATCCTGACCTCATAGCCGACTCCCCCGACCTCGATAATGGCCGATACGGCGTCTACCGACTCCACATGGCCACGTAGCATGCCAATCATTATGGACGTCTCCTTCGCACAGGTCTAGAACATCTGTTCGATACAGCTTACATGCCTCTGCGGACGCCTTGTCTGCGCGCTGCTTTTTGCGAAGCCTGCGCCCACTGTCGTTGCGCCGCCGTGAGATGCTGTTCGCGTTCGCCGCCTTGCAGCGCACCAGCCGGACGCAACGCGTGACAGATCGCAATAGCCAGCGCGTCAGCCGCATCAGCCGGCTTTGGCAGCGTGTTCAATCCCAATATCCGCGCCACCATACGTTCCATCTGGATTTTCTCTGCTTTGCCGTTGCCGGTGATTGCAAGCTTTGATTCCGTCGGCGTATGCAACGCCACAGGAATGCCGCGTTGCGCCGCAGCGAGCATCGCCAACCCTGCCGCCTGTGCGGTTCCCAGCACCGTGTTACGGTTTTCTTGCGCGAACACTCGTTCGATGGACACCGCATCGGGAGCAAATCGTTCGATTTTTTCCACCAAGCCGTTGTAGATGGCCAGCAGACGCAGATCCTGGGAGGTTTTTGGATCGGAACGCACCACATCCACGTGGATAAAAGAAAGCCGGCGGTATGCGCCGGCTTCAATCACGCCGACCCCGCAGCGAGTCAGCCCGGGGTCGACGCCAAGAATAATCACGCTGGATTACTCCTCGTCAAGCTGGGCCATGACCTCGTCGGAGGCGGTCCAGTTGGAGTAGATGTTCTGGACATCGTCCAGATCATCGAGGTTGTCGATGAGCTTGGAGACCTTCTGGGCATCCTCAAGGCTCAGCTCGACCTCGTTCTTCGGCATCATGACCAGATCAGCGGAATCGTAATCGAAACCGGCGTCCTGGAGAGCCTTGCGCACGTCGATCATGTCGGACGGATCGGGTGTGACGGTGAATACCTCACCATCGTCGGTCACGTCTTCGGCACCGGCTTCGGCGGCCTTCTCGAACAGGTTGTCGAAGTCAACGCCTTCGGCCGGAACAACGATCTGTCCCTTGCGTTCGAAGTTGAAGCTCACGGAACCAGTGGTGGCCAGGGAGCCATTGCCCTTGGTCAGGGTGGAACGCACGTCGGCGGCCGCACGGTTGCGGTTGTCGGTGAGGCATTCGATGATCAGGCCAACACCTGCCGGGGCGTAACCCTCGTACACGATGTCTTCATAGTTGGCGCCGCCGGCTTCCTCACCGGAACCACGCTTGACGGCGCGCTTGATGTTGTCGGCCGGCATGGAGGCCTTCTTGGCCTTGTAGATGGCGTCATACAGGGACGGGTTGCCGTCGGGATCGCCGCCACCCATACGTGCTGCGATCTCGATGTTCTTGATCAGCTTGGCGAACAGCTTGCCGCGCTTCGCGTCGATGGCGGCCTTCTTGTGCTTGGTGGTCGCCCACTTGGAATGACCTGACATAATGCTCCTAGGCAGGTTGCGGATGTTTCAAACGAAATGATTCTAAAGCGGTTCGCCGACAAAATGCCGAATACGAACCTGTGGCATTTCGCTTTTCGAACTTTTGGATGGGGTCTGCCCCCGGCTGTGACTACCGCCGATATGTTTTCTCCCCTATGACCATTTGGCGCTTGGCTTCGAAGATGCGTTGGAATACGGTGACTAATCCCAATCCGGCCAACAGTATCATGGCGATGGCGAGCCACAATCCCTGACGCGTCAATCCGGTGATGGCCATGCCCACCAGAATGATGGTCAAGCGATCGGCACGAGTGGCGATGCCGTTTTTCACCTCATAGCCGACTGATTCGGCACGAGCACGGGCATATGAAGTGACGAACGATGTCATCACGGCCACCGCGGCGGCGGCGATACCGATCATGCTCGTATAGTCAGGCGTGTTGTCGATGGCCGTATGCCACCAGTCACGATGCATAAGAAAGAAGATGATCACGCCTACGAGCATCGCCCAATCAGCGATGCGATCGAGCGTGGAGTCGAGAAAAGCCCCGAATTCGGTCCCACCCGTGGTAAGCGCGGCGATCGAGCCATCCAACGAATCGGCAAGCACAAGCAGAGTCAGAACAACCGCTCCCCCAAATAGCCATCCGGTCACACCGGTGGCGATGGCCACGACGATGGTGCCGACAGCACCAATCACCGTCACCGCATTGGCGGTCAGTCCTATGGCGATCAACGCTTTGGCTATTGGCTCGATGAGTTTTTTGAACGGCGCACGAAGATGCTCAAGCATGTGTTACTTCCTTCTCGATGAGAAAATGAGAAACGGCGCACAAACCTCTTGTCGAGATTCGTGCGCCGTTTCACGGTTCATGGTCGCGTGCGACTTGTTGCCACCGGTCTCGCTCAGTCGGCGAGGGCGGCCTTGAAGTCGTCTGCGGTGTTGACCTGGACGCGCTTCTTGATTACGGTCAGAATGTTCGCCTTCGCCTCATCGACCGGCACGCCGTTCAACTGGCTGCCGTCGCGGAAGCGGAAGCTGACCGCGTTGTTGTTCATATCCTCTTCGCCGACGATGAGGATGAACGGCGCCTTGGACTTGGATGCGTTGCGGATCTTCTTGCCGAAGCGATCGTCGGACAGGTCGATCTCGCAACGGACGGTCTCCTCTTCCAAGCTGGCGATGAACTTCTGCAGGTGCGGGGCGAACTCGTCCGCGACCGGCACGCCAAGCACCTGGACCGGGGCGAGCCACGCCGGGAAGGCGCCCGCGTAATGCTCAAGCAGCACCGCGAAGAAGCGTTCGATGGAGCCGAACAGCGCGCGGTGGATCATCACCGGACGCTGGTGCGTGCCATCGGCGGCGATGTATTCGAGCTTGAAACGTTCCGGAAGGTTGAAGTCGAGCTGGATGGTGGACACCTGCCAGGTACGTCCGATGGCGTCACGGGCCTGCACGGAGATCTTCGGACCGTAGAAGGCTGCGCCGCACGGATCGTCGACCAAGTCCAAACCGGATTCCTTGGCGACCTCGGCCAGCGTGTTGGTGGCTTCCTCCCAAATCTCGTCGGAACCGACGTACTTGTGCGGATCCTTGGTGGACAGCTCCAGATAGAAGTCATCCAGACCGAAGTCCTTCAACAGGCCGAGCACGAAGGTAAGCAGGCTCTTAAGCTCGTCCTTCATCTGCTCGCGGGTGCAGTAGATGTGGGAATCATCCTGAGTCAAGCCGCGCACGCGGGTCAGGCCATGCACTTCACCGGACTTCTCATAACGGTACACGGTGCCGAATTCGAACAGGCGCAGCGGCAGCTCACGGTAGGAACGCTGGCGGGACTTGAAGATCAGGTTGTGCATCGGGCAGTTCATCGGTTTCAGGTAGTAATCGAAGCCTTGCTTGATGACGTTGCCGTTCTCGTCCTTCTCCTCGTCCAGACGCATCGGCGGATACATGCTGTCCTTGTACCACTGCAGGTGGCCGGAGGTCTCATACAGGCCGCCCTTGGTGATGTGCGGGGTCTGCACGAAGCTGTAGTGGTGCTTGCGGTGCATCTCACGGGAATAGTCCTCCATGGCGTTGATGACGGCCGCGCCCTTCGGATGGAAGACGGCAAGGCCCGGACCGATCTCATCCGGGAAGGAGAACAGGTCCATTTCCGCGCCGAGCTTGCGGTGGTCGCGCTTGGCGGCCTCCTCCAGACGGGTCTGGTATGCCTTCAGGTCCTCCTTGGTGGCGAAGGCGGCGCCGTAAATGCGCTGCAGCATCGGATTGGCCTCGCTGCCGCGCCAGTATGCGGCGGCGGAACGCTCGATCTTGAACGCCTTGATGTAACGGGTGTTCGGCAGGTGCGGACCACGGCACAGGTCCTTCCAAACCACATTGCCTTCACGGTCGACGTTATCGTAGAAGCTCAGTTCCTTGCCGCTGATTTCGGTGGCGGCTTCCGGGTCAAGATGCGCTTCCTTATCCTTGATAAGTTCAAGCTTGTAGGGCTGGTCGGCTTCCTCGGCAAGAGCCTCTTCCTCGGTCACCACGCGGCGGCGGAAGGACTGGGAGGACTTGATAATGCGCTGCATGCGCTTTTCGATTTCCTTGAGGTCCTCCGGAGTGAAAGGAGTCTCGACATCGAAATCGTAGTAGAAGCCGTCTTTGATGACCGGTCCAACACCAAGCTTGGCGTCAGGGCGAATCTCCTGCACGGCCTGGGCCATGACATGGGTTGCGGAATGGCGCATGATGGCCACACCGTCCTCGCTATCGAGCGCGATGGGTTCCACAACGTCGCCGTCGTGCAGCTCGGTATAGAGATCGCGGGGTTCGCCGTTCAAACGCACCGCGATGATGTTCTTGTCGTCGGAGAAGAGCTGGACGCCGGTCTGGTCTGCCGCCACCTCCTTCTTTTCGCCGTTGAGTGTGATGGAGATGGTCTGTTCAGCCATGAGTTGTCCTTTGCTATCGGGGTCCGCGTTACCAATGTGCAGGCCTGGACTATATATCAACGATGAACAAGATAGGGTCAAGCGCAGACAACGGCACGCCATTTCGGTGAACGGAAGAACAACGCTGATTGAATGTCGCGAAAGGAAAGGTCCTTTACTGTTTACTGTCCGATGACGTGCGCATATGTATACTGCGGAGCCTGACGTGTGGACTTGATCATCACTTTGTCAGAGGGGCTGACCGATACCGTAGCGCCATACTTCACTTTGAGCCGCGACCCGACGCCACCGGCCAGATTGACCGCGTTCTGCAGATTGTCGCTGTCGCCGATCGCGCGAATGGTGAATGGGGATTTCAGTTTGGTGCCATCGCAGACGAGACTGCCGGCCGTGCCACTGATGTAAGTGCTGGTTACCACGCGGACATTGTTGATCTCAATGACCTCGGCACCACTGTTGCGCAATTCCTCAAGCAACGTGAACAATATCGCGGAGTCAATCTTCTGTTTGGAACCCTGCGATATGCGGATGACCACGCCTTCTCCCGTAGCCGCGAGACGGCCGGATAGGATGCCGTTGGTCTGCGCGTTCTGCTTGGCGATTTCCGCGGCTTTCTCATTTTTGTCCGCGGTGTCTTTCAAAGCGTTCAGCTGGCTGGAGAGTTCGTTCTTACGCTGTTCGAGCTTTTGGACCTGAGCATTGGTCTCGCTGATGAGCTTGGTTAATTCATCTTCGCTCATCGTCTCATAGGTGGATGTCGTGTTGTTTATCTGGATCACATAGCCGAAGCCAAGCAAGGCGCACAATATCGTGACCAGAATGCTGGAATACAGTCGGGTTCGTGTGACCTTCGCATCAAGTGAGATTCGCTTCTTGGCCTTGACCATGGGGAACGCACCGGTTTGGGTGCTGTCATTGTTCTGGTCCTTGACCCTCTGCTCATGGATTCTGGACAGCATGTCCTTGCTGTTCGCGTCTTGTCCGCTCATACCGCATCAACCTTTAAAGATGAAGCGTCGAATGGAGGACACATTGGTAAAGATTCGTATGCCGAGCACTACGATCACTGCGGTCTGCAGCTGGGAGCCGACTCCCAACTGGTTGCCGAGGAACACCAGCAGCGTCGCGGTGATGACATTCGAGAAGAAGGAGATCACGAACACTTTATCGGAAAAGCTGCGTTGGAAATACGCGCGTGCGGCGCCTAGCAACGCATCCAACGCGGCCAATACCATAATCGGCAGATACGGTTGGAGCTCGATGGGGATGTCCGGACGAACGAATACACCGATTACCACGCCGATGATAAGTCCCAAGACAGCTGCCATTACTTGTCCTTCCTCACATGCGTCGTGTCGCCAGCCACTGCAGCATCAAGTGTAATCGATTTGCTTTTGCTTATCTGCGGATAGATGCCGGCCTTTTTGAAATCGTCATACAGTTGTTTCTGCGTTGTCTTGCTTACCGATTTCGCCAAGGTCGCCTGATTGCCTATCGCCTCGATTCGATATGGGCTTTGCACCGAATTGACTCCGATGAGAATCGTCGATCCGGCAGTTCGAATCGAGGTTTGCACGCCAAGGCGGTTGCCGTTGATCGCGATCGCCTCCGCTCCGGATTGCCATAGCAAGGAGACAAGCAGCTGCAAATCGGAATCGGTGACGACTCGAACCTGGCTGCCATTTTCTCTTGGCAGTGAGGAGTCGGCATTGTCGCCGCTGACGGAAAGCGGGTTGGCTACGGTCAGGACAATGCCTTCCCCTTGCACCGGAAGCGTTCCATTGACCATTTCATCATCCTGCATCGTCTGGTTTAGGGACCAGCTTGCCAAGGATTCCGATTCAGATTCGATTTGCGACCGCAAGTCGTTGACGTCCTTGGTGAGGTCGCCGACCCGCTTCGTTTGTTCGGTCAGCTGGCTTGCCAACTGCTTGCGTACTTCTTTGCGTGGGTCAGTGCTCAGCTGGCGCACGAAAACGCTTCCCGCGGCACCCACAGCGATGCAGATGAGGAACACCAGAATCCTGGTGGCCCAAATCGAAACCGCCGAACGTTTTTTAGTGGCCAGGCGGGAGTCCGAATACAGGACGTCCATCGGACGATTGGTCAAATCGTCAATAAGCCGAAGCGAATCGTCATCGACATGTCTATGGCGTTGCGGCATGGCGGGCATGGAGGCCGGTTGCACATGATGGGATGACAGGCCGGCGAAGGATGACGAAAAAATGGCACGATGCTTTGTGGGTACGTTCTCCGGGGAAACGGGGAACGACGCGAAACGTGGAGCATCGGACTTCATATATGCGTCAATCCTTGCTGTTTGTATCGTTCTTCAACAGTTGGATGCCTTGGCGCATGTAGATGTACCCTGCAAGCCAATACAGTCCAACGCCCCAGATTCCGGTGGCAAGACCGCATAGATGCAGTGTATCCGCAGCGGAGTTGGACCAGATGTCGGCGAAGATCAACGCGACGATGGCGATAAGCAGCATCGCGGTACCGGCCTTGCCTACGAAATGAACAGGCAATGGGCCATAATCGTGCTGCGCCAAAACCAGTATCAGAACAGCCATGATCAAATCTCGCAGGCCGACGACGATCAGCATCCACCATGGAATGATGTTCGCCACACCCAAAGCAAGAATGCTGCAGAAGATCAGCAGACGATCGGCAATCGGATCGAGAATTTGCCCGATTTTGCTCACCTGATTGAATGATCTGGCGATCAGTCCGTCCAAACCATCGGATATCGCCGATAGCGCAAGCACGACCAAGGCGGTCACCATCCTGTGATGAGAGACCAGCATCGCGATAAAAGGAATCGAAATGATTCTCAACAGGCTGATGAAGTTCGGAACCGTGAAATAGATGTCTCGCGGTTCCGGACTGTATTGCTTCTTAATAATCAGTTTGCTCATATTACGAGCAACACTACATTCTCGAAGCCTGCAACGCGGTGACTATTATGCCACGGGCACCAACTTCATACAACTGGTCCATAAGCTGGTTCACCTTCGCCTTCGGAACCACCACACGCACGGCCGCCCACTGCTTATCATGCAGAGGCGAAATCGTCGGGCTTTCGAAACCCGGAGTGATATCCACTGCGGCGGACACCTTCTCGACCGGAATGTCGTAGTCCATAAGCACATTACGCTGGGCAGTGAGCACGCCTTGCAGACGCCTGCTCAGAATCGTCAGACGCTCGTCATCCGCCTCAAGACGAGGGGAACGAATCAATACGGCTTCAGAGTGCATCAGCGGTTCAGCGAAAATGCGCAGTCCCGCATTACGCAGAGTGGTCCCTGTGGAAACCACATCGGCGATCAGATCGGCGACGCCAAGCTGGACGGACGATTCGACGGCGCCGTCAAGGTGCACGGTTTCCGCGTTGATGCCATGCTCGACCAGATAGTCGTGTACGAGCTTGTCGAATGTGGTGGCGACTCGCTTGCCTTCAATATCCTCAAGCTTGGTAATCGGCGAATCGTTCGGGGCTGCGAAACGGAACGTGGAGGCTCCGAAGCCAAGCTGCATATGCTCCTCCGCATCGGTGCCGGAGTTCACGAGCAAATCATGCCCGGTGATTCCAACGTCGATGGTGCCGCGACCGACATAGACCGCAATGTCGAGGGGACGCAGGTAGAACAACTCAACATCATTGTCGGGATCCTCCACGACCAACTGGCGAGGGTTGCTCCTCAAACGGTAGCCGGCTTCCGCCAGCATGTTCCAGGCGGGTTCGGACAGCATGCCCTTATTAGGCACAGCGATTCTTAGCATGTTTCTCCTCTAAAAAAGGCCACACCTTCAACTGGCATGGCCCCGGGTTTCTCACAGGTTCTTGTAGATGTCCTCGAGTGTGATGCCACGATCGATCATCATGACCTGCAGATGGTAGATGAGCTGGCTCATTTCTTCGGCCGTGCGATCAGCACCCTCATATTCGGCGGCGATCCAAGTCTCTCCAGCCTCTTCGACGATCTTCTTGCCGATGAAGTGCGTGCCTTTGGCAAGCTCGTCGACGGTCAGGGAACCGGCCTGCTTGGTGGCGGCTTTCTCGCTCAATTCCGCGAACAGCGATTCAAAAGTCTTCATATTCGTATGCTTCCTTGTATGGTGGGCGTTCACGCCTTGAAGGCTGCTTCGGCCTTCTCGCGGATGGAGTCGATAGCCTCGGCCGGATTCTCGGCACCGTACACGGCGGAACCGGCGACCAGCACATCGGCACCGGCTTCGGCAACGATATGGGCGGTCTTGGGGCTCACGCCACCATCGACCTGGATCTTCGTCTTCAGGCCACGGCGGGTGATTTCGTCACGCAGACGACGAACCTTGGTCATCTGGTTGTCAAGGAACTTCTGACCGCCGAAGCCCGGTTCGACCGTCATGATAAGCACCATGTCGAATTCGTCAAGGATGTCGAAGATCGGCTCGACCGGTTCGGCCGGACGGACCGCGAAGCAAGCCTTGCAGCCCATGTCGCGCAGCTGACGCGCAAGACGAACCGGAGCATGCGTCGCTCCCATATGGAAGCTGACGGAAGCCGCACCAAGCTTGGCGTATTCCGGAGCCCAACGGTCCGGATCCTCGATCATCAGATGCACGTCGACCGGAAGGTCAGTGACTTGGCAGATGCGAGCTACAATCGGCTCACCCAACGTCAGATTCGGAACGAAATGATGGTCCATCACGTCCACGTGAACGAGATCGGCGTTGGAAATGGCCTTAAGGTCACGTTCCAGATTGCAGAAGTCAGCGGACAGGATGCTAGGTGCGATTTGAATAGTCATGGTTCTCATTCTATGGAAGGTAATCGACTTGATGTTACTTGTTGTCGGACTGGTCATCGGCATATGAGACGGATGAGCCATCGTTTGCCGTGATTTCATCCTTGGTTTTCGTAAGGTTGGCCTTCGCGGTCGGGAGACCGGTTTCTCCATCCTCGACGAGGCTTAGCTCAATCTCGGTGACGGTGCGCAACTTCTCGGCAAGCAGCTCGGTGGACTTTCCCATCTGCTGAATAACGATGAAAGCCACCACGCCAAGCACGAACACCGCCATGGACACCCATACGTTGATGCGCACGCCAAGGAACTCGTGCGCGAAATCAATGCGCAGAGCCTCGATCCAAGTGCGTCCCACCGTGTACCACATGATGTATATGGCGAACAAGGACCCGGCCTTGAGTTTTTTCATGATTTTGGAACCAAGGAAAACGATGAGCGCAGCACCGATGAGATTCCAAATCATCTCATACAGGAAGGTGGGGTGGAACAGCGTGCCTGTCGGGCAGGTCGCTCCGTCATAGCATTGTTCGCTGTGACCGATGGCGCTTCCCTCCATATTCAACTTCAAACCCCAAGGCAAGGTCGTCGGCGCGCCGTAGAGCTCTTGGTTGAACCAGTTGCCCAGACGTCCCACGGCCTGCGCCACGAGCAATCCTGGCGCGACGGCGTCACCGAGCAGAGCCATTGGATAATGCTTGTGACGACACCATGCCCAAGCGGCAAGCGCTCCAAGCAGGACGCCGCCCCAGATGCCCAGTCCGCCATTCCAGATGCGGAACATCTCCACCCAATCGCCGGTCGGTCCGAAGAAACGTTCCGGAGTGGTGATGATGTGGTATATACGCGCACCGATGATGCCGCTCGGCACCGCGACAAGCGTGATGTCGAGAATCTGATCGAAATTACCGCCATATCGTTTCCAATGAACGGTTGTCATCCATACCGCCAGCACGATGCCGAGCAGAATGCACAGCGCGTAGAAATGGATGGTCACCGGCCCGATGGAAAACTGCGAAATGGTGGGTGACGGAATGTAAGCAAGTGTCATGGTTTCCTGATGGTAGTCCACGTATACGATATGGTACGTGGACTACCAGTATGTTGTCTTTGGACTGGTTCAGTTGCGGGCGTTGTGGATGCCTTCGGCAAGCTCCTCAGTCTTCGCCGCCAAGGCCTTGAGACCGGTGGCTTCGTCGACTGCATGCTTGCCGGATTCGTCAATCATGGTATGCACCAGAGCCGAGCCTACGATGACACCGTCCGCATACGATCCGACACGAGCCCCCTGTTCCGCGGTGGACACGCCGATGCCTACGCACACGTTTTTCGCACCGGCCTTGCGGGTACGGGCGACCAGTTCCTTCGGGGATGCATCGATGGTGGAGCGTTCTCCGGTGACGCCCATGCGGGCGGCAGCATAGACGAAACCCCGCGCATTGTCCGCAACGACTTTCAGACGGTCTTCGGTGGAATCCGGAGATACCAGGAAGATGCGGTCGAGTCCGTGACGGTCGGAGGCTTCGATCCACTCGCCGGCCTCGTCCGGAATGAGATCCGGGGTGATGAGACCGGCTCCACCGGCGTTTTCGAAATCACGTGCGAATCGTTCGACGCCGTAATGGAAGATGAGGTTCCAATAGCTCATGACCAATGGCACTCCCCCGGCGTTCGCCACTGTTTCCACCGCTTTGAATACGTTGGCGATTTTTTCACCATTGTCGATGGCGATTTGCGATGCCGCCTGGATGACGGGACCGTCCATGACGGGGTCGGAATACGGCAGCCCGATTTCGACCGCGTTCACGCCGTGTTCGACCATGGTGCGGAAAGCTTTGAGCGAATAATCCGGATCAGGGAATCCGTATGGCAGATATCCGATGAATGCCGGCTTGTCGGCGGCTTTGAATTCATCGAACATGGTTTCCGTCGGGCTTGGCTTGTGGCTGATGCCGAGTGGCTGGCCGGACGGCGTGGATGATGTTGCGTTCGTCATGATGGTTGCTCCTTTTCTCACTCGCCGTCCGCGTTGTTGCCTTGCGCGCCGTTGGATTCCAAGGCTTTGGCCTGCTCGTCGGTCAGGTATCCGAACCATTTGCCGGCGGTGTTCATGTCCTTGTCTCCACGGCCAGAGATGTTGATGATCATGACCGGATGCTCATACCCTTTGGCCTTGAGGTCTGCAGCTGCCTTGTACGCGCCGGCCACTGCGTGGGAGCTTTCGATGGCAGGGATGATGCCTTCGGTTTCGCACAGATCCTTGAACGCGCTCATGGCTTCCTGATCAGTGGCCCAGGAATAGTTGACGCGGCCGATATCCTTGAGCCATGCATGTTCGGGGCCGACGGAGGCGTAATCCAAGCCTGCGGAGATGGAGTACGTGTCAAGGGTCTGGCCTTCGGGGTTTTCCAACAGATAGCTCTTGGCTCCTTGGAACATGCCCAGTTCACCGGTACCTGGCGCGAATCGAATGGCATGGCGACCGGATTCGGGCCCGTTACCGCCGGCCTCGTAACCGTACAGGTTCACTCGTTCGTCATCGAGGAAGGCGTTCATGATGCCGATGGCATTGGAGCCGCCGCCGACGCATGCGCAGATAGCATCGGGATGGTCGATGCCATACCAATCCTGCAGCTGCTGTTTCGCTTCCTCTCCGATGATCTTTTGGAAGTCGCGCACCATGGATGGGAACGGATGAGGTCCTGCGACCGTGCCGAGCAGATAATGGGTGTCTTTGACGTTGGTGACCCAGTCGCGCAGCGCCTCGTTGATGGCGTCCTTGAGGATGCGATCACCCAAGGTGACTTCGACGACCTCCGCGCCAAGCATGCGCATGCGGGCAACGTTCAGCGCCTGACGGCGGGCATCGATCTGTCCCATGTAGATGCGGCACTTGAGTCCCAGCATGGCACAGACCGTGGCAGTGGCCACACCATGCTGGCCTGCACCGGTTTCGGCGATCACACGGGTTTTGCCCATGCGCTTGACCAGTAGGGCCTGTCCAAGCGCGTTGTTGATCTTGTGGGCGCCGGTGTGGTTCAGGTCTTCACGCTTGAGGAACACACGGGCATCAAGACCGGTTTTCTCCTTGAGCCTCTGCGCGAAACGAGGCGCTTCAGTCAATGGGGACGGACGTCCAACATACTGCTGGTTCAACCGCGCCAATTCCTTATGGAATTCCGGATCGGCCTTGGCTTCCGTATACACGCGTTCAAGCTCGTCGAGCGCCGTGATCAGCGCTTCCGGAACATAGCGTCCGCCAAACTGTCCGAAATATGGTCCTTCATGGCTTGCCAACGGGGTCTGTTCGGATGCCTTCACTCTTGCTCCTGCCTTTACTAATCGTTCCACTGCCTGCTCATGGTTGGCCGCGGTGGCCACGCCTTCTCCCACCAGCACCGCATCCGCGCCGGCACGGGCGTAATCCTCAAGCTCAACCGAACCGAACACACCGGATTCCGCCACGCGAATCACATCGTCCGGCAAATCCGCGGCCAGTTCGTTGTACTTGTTCACATCCACCTTGAGGTCTTTAAGATTGCGGGCGTTGATGCCAATGACCTTGGCCCCGGCATTGATGGCCCGTTGAATCTCCTCACGGGTGTGTGTTTCCACCAGCACCGTCATATTGAGGCTATGCGCGAGATCGAGCAGCGACTTGAGCTTGACGTCGTCCAATGCGGCGACGATGAGCAGCACCAGATCGGCACCATGCGCACGTGCTTCCCAAATCTGATATTCGGTAACGATGAAATCCTTGCGCAGCACGGGAATCCTCACTGCGGCGCGCACCTTGTCGAAATCTTCAAGAGAGCCAAGGAACCGACGGCCTTCAGTCAGCACGGAAATCGCGCTTGCACCTCCCTGCTCGTATTCGCGGGCCAAAGCGGCCGGATCCGGAATATCGCTCAAATGGCCTTTGGATGGGGAGGCACGCTTGATCTCGGCGATGACCGGAATGCCATCCGCCTTTTTCAGCCACTGGCGCGCATCGATTGGCGCTGAAGCCTCGAACGCCATCCGCTTGACCTCAGCGAGCGGCACGTTGTTTTCTCTTGATCGCTGATCCTCGACGGCTCCCGCCACCAATTCATCGAGCACAGACATTACTGCTTCCTTTCACAACACAATTGAACGGTCAGAATGTGACTCACAACTGGCGAAGCTGCGCGGCGATCTGTACCGCTTCAACGCTGGCTTCGGCCTTGTTGCGAGTCTCCTGCCACTCACTGGCCGGCACGGAATCGAGGACGATTCCAGCTCCGGCCTGCACGCTCGCTTCATGGTCGCGAATGAATGCAGTTCGAATGGCGATGGCCATATCGAGGTTGCCTGAAAAATCAAAATAACCGACGGTGCCGCCGTAAATACCACGGTCGGCCGGCTCAAGTTCATCGATAATCTCGATGGCGCGCGGCTTCGGCGCTCCGGACAGCGTCCCCGCGGGGAAGGCGGAAGTGAACACGTCGAACGCCGTCATATGCGGATCGACCTGCCCGGTAACAGTTGAGCAGATGTGCATGATATGGCTGAACCGTTTGATGTCCATCAAGGAAACGACTTCGACGCTTTCCGGACGGCACACGCGGCTCAGATCGTTGCGGGCCAGATCGACCAGCATGATATGCTCGCTGCGTTCCTTCGGGTCTGCCAATAGTTCCTTGGCGAGACGTTCATCTTCCTCAGGAGTGGCGCCTCGTGGTCTGGAACCGGCGATTGGGAAAGACATGGCATGGCCGTTGTCCACCTTGATCAGTGTTTCCGGGCTGGAACCGATGACGTTGAAATCACGTCCTTGAGCATCGGTGAGTGCCATGAAATACATGTACGGGCTCGGATTGAGGGTACGCAGCACACGATACACATCAAACGGATCGGCGGGAGAATCAATATCCAGTCGCTGCGAAATGACCACTTGGAACACATCGCCATCGATGATATGGCGTTTGGCCTCTTCAACGGAACGTTCGTAATCGCTTTTCTCCGTGCGGAATCGCAGTTGGGGCTGGCCGACCGACTCGTCGAGCACATTGACCCGGGCTTCGTTTTCGACGGGTGCGGCAGCCTTGCGCTGCATATCATCCAGACGTGCCAGCGCTTCATCGTAGGCGGCATCGGCACGAGTCGGACGGTCATCGACATTCACAGCATTGGCAATCAGCCATACCGAGCCAGACACGTGGTCGACTACTGCGATGTCCGTGGCGAGAGCCAGAACGGTTTCCGGCTGTCCGGTCTCATTCGGGGCTTCGGCACGGAGCGTCGGTTCCCAATGTCGGATGGAATCCCATCCGACAGTACCAACGAGGCCACTGGTCAGATTCGGCAATCCCTCGACGTGCGGAGCCTTCAATGTCTTCAGCGCGGCATGTGCCACTTCGACAACATCACCGTCGGTGGGCACTCCGACAGGCACCTGTCCCAGCCAATCGGCTTTGCCGTTGTTCGAACGCAGCTGCGCTATGGAATGCACGCCAATGAAGCTGTATCGACTCCACGCTCCGCCAAATTCAGCCGATTCGAGGATGAACGTACCGGAACGGCCTCCTGCGAGACGCTCGTAGAAGCCGACTGGGGTCAATGAATCAGCCAGCAAACGACGTACGATGGGGATGACACGGTAGCCTTGGTCGGCCAATTCATGGAACTGCTCACGGCTTGGCCATGTAGCACCCCACTTGAGGGTCTGTACGCTGCATTCGCTCACCGCTGACCCTCCTGTTCTTTGGTTCGATGGCCCACGACCACAGGCAGCTGTCCGCCTTCTTCAAAACAGGAACGTTTGCCGGTATGGCAAGCCGCTCCCACTTGGTCAACTTCTACCAGAATGGCATCTCCATCGCAATCCAGCGCGAAGGACTTCACATACTGGGCATGTCCCGACGTATCGCCCTTACGCCAATACTCCTGCCTGGACCTCGACCAGAATGTGACGCGTCCGGTGGTGAGGGTACGTCTGATGGCTTCGTCGTTCATATAGCCGACCATCAGTACCTCTTTGGTATCGAACTGCTGGATGACGGCCGCGACCAAGCCTTTGTCATCGTGCTTGAGACGCTGTGCGATGCGCGGGTCGAGAGTGGTGGTGTTGTCGTATGCTTCGTTGGTCATGATGGTATTGCGATTCGTTGTTCAGTACTACAGGGTTGGTTTGCGTAGTTTCCGTGGTTCTATTCAGCGTACGGTGTATCCGGCTGCCTTGATGGCGTCTTTGACTTCACCAATGGTGACTTTGCCGTAATGGAAAATCGAGGCAGCGAGCACGGCATCGGCGCCCGCCTCGATTGCCGGCGGAAAATCCGAGGCTTTGCCGGCGCCGCCAGAAGCGATAATCGGGATTTTGACTTCCTTGCGGACAGCTTTGATCATCTCCAGATCGAAGCCTTGTTGGGTGCCATCGGCATCCATTGAATTAAGGAGAATCTCCCCCGCACCAAGTTCTTGGGCGCGCTTGACCCACCAAATGGCGTCAATGCCAGTGGATTTGCGCCCGCCCATGGTGGTGACTTCGAAACCTGACTGCGTATGTCGTTCTCCCTGTTCGCGACGTGCATCGACGGACAGCACAAGCACCTGATTGCCGAATCGTTCGGCGACACGACTGATGAGGGTAGGGTCATTGATGGCCGCGGTGTTGACGCCGACCTTATCCGCACCGCAACGAAGCAGGGAATCGACGTCTTCAGGGGTACGTACGCCGCCGCCGACAGTCAGTGGAATAAAAATCTGTTCGGCGGTGCGGCTCACCACATCGACCATGGTCTGCCTATGGGAGCTTGACGCCGTCACATCAAGGAACGTCAGTTCGTCCGCGCCCTGGCGGTAGTATTCCGCGGCGAGTTCGACCGGGTCTCCTGCATCGCGAAGATTCTCGAAATGCACGCCTTTGACCACTCGTCCCGCATCGACATCAAGACATGGAATGACTCGGACCGCCAGTGACATGCTGCTCTACTCCTTCACGCATAACGGTTGCAATGATTGCAAGAGTAACCGCAATACGTTACGTCGGTTCATGCGGATTCCGAGTAGCGGACAGAACCGGGCCTTTCGGAGGAATCAGTCACGTTCTTTGGCTGCAAGCTGTCCGCATGCGCCATCAATGTCCTGTCCTCTGGTATCACGCAGTGTGGCTGTGATGCCAGCGTTATGGAGAATCTCAAGGAATCTACGCTCGTCTTCTGGTTTGGACGCGGTCCACTTCGATCCCTCGATCGGATTGAGCGGAATCGGATTGACATGCGCCCAATCATCTCCATAGTGGTTCAGACGCTTCGCCAGCAATTTGGCATGTTCCGCCTGGTCGTTGATGCCGCGCATCAAGGCGTATTCGATGCTGACTCGCCGTTTGGAAGCCAGATAATAATCATGCGCAGCGTCGAGCACCTGTTTGGTGTTGAAACGCTTGTTCATGGGCACAAGTTCATCGCGCAATTCATCGCTCGGCGCGTGCAGGGATACTGCGAGACGTACTGGGATGCCTTCTTCGGCCAGTTTCCTGATGCCAGGCACCACGCCAACGGTGGAAACCGTGATGTTACGTGCGGAGATGCCGAAGCCTTCGGGAGGCATGGAACTAATTTGGCGGACTGCGCTCAAGACGGATTTATAGTTGCCCATTGGTTCGCCCATGCCCATGAACACGATGTTGCTCAGTCGTCCGGAGCCTCCGGCCACTTCACCGTCACGCATGGCCTTCGCGGCCACACGAACCTGCTCAACGATTTCACCTGCGGACATGTTCCTGGTCAGTCCCAGTTGTCCAGTGGCGCAGAATGGGCAACCCATGCCGCAGCCGACCTGGCTGGAAATGCAAAGCGTGGTTCTGGTGGGATAACGCATCAATACGGATTCGATCAGCGACCCATCAAACAGGCGCCACAACGTTTTGATGGTGGTGCCTCCATCGGCGACTTGGCGTGTCACCTCATGGATGAGTTCCGGGAAGAAAGCTTCAGCCGCGTCGGAGCGTCTTGCCGCCGGAAAATCGGAAAATTCTTCCGCATTGACATCGAAATGGCCATAGTAATGATTAGCCAGCTGTTTGACCCTGAATTTCGGCAATCCAAGTTCCTTGGCCTTACCGATACGTTCCTCTTCGGACATATCGGCGAAATGCAGTGGCGGCTTGCCACGGCGGGCATGGTCTTTCGACAGCACATCCCGGAAGGCGCCCGAAGTGCCTCCAGGAGTGATGCCTGTTTCCGGCTGATCATTCATGGAATTCACGGTTATTGGCCCTTTCTCACATTCCGGTGGCCCACAGGAGCACGCACACGAAAGGAGCGCACAGGAGGATGGAGTCGACACGATCCATCACTCCGCCATGACCTTTAAGCAGATGGCCCATATCCTTAATACCAATGTCACGCTTCAGCATGGAAGCGCATAGGTCGCCGAAGGTTCCGGCTATACCGATCATGAAACCAGCGACAATAGGCACCCACCATCGAACCGTCCAAACGGATGGCTCGTAAGTGCAAAACATCACCACAAAAGAACCGGCCATGGCAAACAAGATGGATCCTGCCAGGCCCTCCCATGATTTCTTCGGTGAGATACGGGGACTGAGTTTATGTTTGCCAAGCCATGCACCTGCAAACAGACCACCGGTGTCACTCAGCGCGGGCATGAAGACAAGCATGATGGCATGTGCCACCGGATGACCGTTGAACGTCAACGGCATGATCAGGCAGGAGGCAAGCAGCGGAATGTACAGAACGGTGAACATGGAGACTGCCACATGGCTCAGTCGGCTGTGGCGCACTTCACCCTGTTCATGATTGAACGACGATTCGAGACGAGCACCTGCATCGGTGTGCGACAGTTTGTCCGCCACGGCCAGGGAAAGCCGACTGCCGAACGTCACCTTGGCACTTGCGGCGATCGCTACAAGCAGCAAGGAGGCCAGTACACAGACCGTCATAGCCACAATATGATGCTTACTGTAGTAGGTGGCCAGCAAAGTCACCGCGGAACATGCCCACAGCGCCACCACGGGAATATGCAATCCCGCGGTGGCGAAATCGACGCGCAGCTCCCACAATGCGAGCACCATGAACAGCACGACAAGATAGACGAACAAATCAACGCTGATCAACAGGCATGCCAAGATGATGGCGATCAGGACGACCGCCGTGGCGATGGCCTGCGGCATGTTGCGTCCGGTTTTCTTGTTGATGGCGTTAATGGCCTCTTCGGCTTCTTTTTCGCGTTGCTCCTGTTTTTCCATCGTGGTCTCTCCTGTGGTACCGTGCGTCGATTGATGATTATGGAGATTCGAAGGAATCAGACCTCCATGATCTCCTTCTGCTTGGTTTCCAGCAGAGCGTCAAGCTCGTCGGTGGTCTGCTTGGTGACCTTGTCGAGTTCCTTGAGCAGACGATCGCCTTCGTCCTCGCCCATGTCGCCGTCTTTGATGGCCTTGTCAAGGGATTCCTTGGCCTTGCGACGAATGTTGCGCACCGCGACCTTGCCGTCTTCAGCCTTGCCCTTGGCAATCTTGACATATTCCTTGCGACGCTCTTCGGTCAGCTCCGGCATGGTCAGGCGAATGACGTTGCCGTCGCGACGGGGGCTGGCTCCGAGATCGGAATCACGAAGCGCCTTCTCCACGGCGTTGGCCTGGGACGCATCGAAAGGAGTGACCGCCAAGGTGCGCGGCTCCGGAACACCGATGGTGGCAACGGCCTTCAGCGGGGTCGGTGCGCCGTAATAGTCAACGGTGATGCCGTTAAGCAGCGCCGGATTCGCACGACCGGTGCGAATACCGGAGAAGTTCTCCTTGGTGGATTCCACGGACTTGGCCATCTGCGCCTTGGCCTGATCGACGATAGTTGCCATTGTTTGCTCCTTTAATATTGTTGGTTTAATCGATATTCGGCTTTGAATGTCGTCACTCGGCGAGGGTGGATTCCGCGGTGGAAACCATGGTGCCGATCTCCTCGCCCAGCAAAGCCTGGGTCACATTGCCGGCGCCCTCGAGTCCGAAGACACGGATACGCTGCTTGTTGTCCCGCGCCATGGAAAGCGCCGCAGCATCCATGACCGCAAGATTGTCGACCAATGCACGGTTATAGCTCAACGTGGCGAAGCGCTTGGCGTTCTCGTCTTTGCGCGGATCGGCAGTGTATACGCCGTCCACGCCGTTCTTGCCCATCAGCACCTCATCGCAGTGGATTTCCAGAGAACGCTGGATGGACACGGTGTCAGTGGAGAAATACGGCATGCCTGCTCCGGCGCCGAAAATCACCACGCGTCCCTTTTCCAGATGACGAATGGCCTTAAGCGGAATGTACGGCTCGGCGACCTGTCCCATGGTGATGGCGGTTTGCACGCGCGTGGCCTGTCCCTCCTGCTCGAGGAAATCCTGCAGAGCGAGGCAGTTCATCACCGTTCCCAGCATGCCCATATAGTCGCCGCGGGAACGATCGATGCCGGCCTGCTGCAGTTCGGCGCCACGGAAGAAGTTGCCGCCACCAACAACGATGGCGACCTGCACACCTTGCTTGACCGCGGGAACGATTTCCTCCGCAATACGACGAACGACGGTGGTGTCGATGCCGACTTTGCCTCCGCCGAATGCCTCTCCGGACAGCTTGAGCAGTACCCTGCGGGGATTGTCGCCAGTGTTTTCGCCAGTCATGAAATGCCTTTCTTACCCGAAAACCCATGAAATTTACCGTTTTCAAGACTATCGGCAAACACAGACACCAAAACACGATGGGGTTTAGTGCAAAAAAATGTCCGCAATCCTGTTGGATTGCGGACATTGGAGATATGCCAAGCCCACGTTCGAAAGCGTGAGCTCAATTCACATCAGATTCACTCGGCGTCGCCCTTGCCGACCTCCACACGAGCGAAGGAAAGCGCGGTTCCCCCGACTTCCTTGAACAGGTCGCCGACGGTCTTGGACGGATCCTTGACGTACGCCTGCTCAAGCAGCACGGTCTCCTTGTAGAATGCGCCGAGACGGCCTTCCACGATCTTCGGAGCGATCTTCTCGATCACGGCCTCCGGCTTGCCCTTGCTCTTGAGCTCCTCCGTGGTCTTCTCGGTGGCCACGCGACGCTCGGATTCCAGCACATCAGCCGGAACATCCTCGCGGGTCAGCCACTGGGCGCCCATCGCGGAAATCTGCAGAGCGGCCTCATGAGCCACAGCAGCGCCGGCTTCATCGGTGGCAATCATGGCCACGATGCTCGGCGGCATCTCAGCGGACTTCTTGTGGGCGTAGACCTCGACATGCGGACCCTCGACCTTGGCGAACTGGCCTACCTTGACGTGCTCACCGAACAGAGCAGCGGCTTCCTCGACGGCTTCCTTCACGGTGGTGTCACCGGAGGCTGCTGCCAGAACCTCATCCACGGAGGATGCTTCGGCCTTGACGGCGTCATCGAGCACGCTGCCGGCGAATTCCACGAACTTCGGGGTCTTGGCCACGAAGTCGGTCTCGGAGTTCAGCTCGACCGCATAGCCGGTCTGGCCGTTGGCGGATTCGACAACGGTGGAGGCGATGGTGCCTTCCTGAGCCTTGCGGCCTTCACGCTTGCCAGCGGCCTGGATGCCCTTGGCGCGGATGATTTCCTTGGCGCGAGCCACATCGCCTTCGGCTTCGGTCAGGGCCTTCTTGACGTCCATCATGCCGGCGCCGGTTTCCTCGCGCACCTGCTTGATCAGAGCTGCAGTGATTGCTGCCATTGATTTGTCTCCTCTGAAAATTTGGTGATGCCCCGATGATGGGAGGCATAGCACCTCCCATCATAGAGCATGGTCTCACTCGGCCTTGGTTTCGCCTTCAGCCTCAGCCGGGGCTTCAGCTGCCGGAGCGCCCTCGGTGAGGAGCTCCTTTTCCCAAGCAGCCATCGGCTGCTCGGCTTCGCCTTCGGCCTTGGCGGCCTTGCCGGAACGCTCCAGCAGACCTTCGGCCACTGCGTCAGCCATGAGGCTGGTCAGCAGTTCGATGCCGCGGATGGCGTCATCGTTGGCGGCGATCGGATACTCAACGGATTCCGGATCGGCGTTGGTGTCGACGATGGCGACAACCGGAATGCCCAGCTTGTGGGCTTCCTCGACGGCCAGAGCTTCCTTGTTCACATCGACCACGAACATGGCGGACGGGGTGCGGTTCATGTTGCGGATACCGCCCAGCTGCTTAGCCAGCTTGTCCTTCTCACGCTCGAGGAGCAGCAGCTCCTTCTTGGTCAGACCGGAGCCGTGCACGTCGGTGAAGTCCATTTCCTCAAGTTCCTTGAGGCGGGAGACGCGCTTGGACACGGTCTGGAAGTTGGTCAGCATGCCGCCGAGCCAACGCTCGGAGACATACGGCATGTTCACGCGGGTGGCCTGAGCGGAAACAGCTTCCTGAGCCTGCTTCTTGGTGCCGACGAACAGCACGGTGCCGTTGTGGGCAACAGTGGCCTTGATGAAGTCGTAGGCCTTGTCGATCATGTCGAGCGACTTGAACAGGTTGATGATGTGGATGCCGTTGCGCTGGGTGAGGATGAACTGCTTCATCTTCGGGTTCCAACGACGGGTCTGGTGGCCGAAGTGCAGGCCTGCCTTCAGCATGTCGCTCATAGTGATCTGAGCCATGGTATTGCTACCTCTTTCTTTGTCGGTTCTTGCCTGGTCATGCGTTCCTGCGTGCAGCCAATGCCTTGCAGGCATCAGCCGACCGACACAGGTCGTCGCGAGCATGACGCGAATTGGTTGCGCACCGGTTGACAATAATTGGGCGGTTTGAAGCACTCGCGGCAGCGCTTCTCACCAAATTGGCGCACAAATACTAAAAATACCATGGGGCCACGTCTTTCTGACGTGGCCCCATGGTTGAATCGTCGTTCGCTGTTTCGATCACTTGCGATGGGTGCGCATGTAACGCATCGCCTCGCGGCGTTCTTCCTTTTCCAGACGATCAAGATAGACGTGACCGTCCAAATGATCAGTCTCGTGCTGCAGCATGCGGCCCATGATGCCATGGCCTTCCAACACTACCGGCTTGCCGTCCAGATCAATGCCCCGCACGCGAGCATAATCGGCGCGACGAGTCTTGTACCACAATCCTGGAACGGAAAGGCAGCCTTCATCGCCATATTGCTCTCCGCTGGCCTCCTCCAACACCGGGTTAAGCACATAGCCGATTTTGCCGTCGATATTGTAGGAAAACGCACGCAGACTCACGCCGATTTGGTTGGCGGACAATCCGGCGCGTCCCGGGTCATCAACGGTATCCAACAAATCCTGCACCAGATGGCGCACCGCGGGCGTGATCTCCTTGATGGGATCGCATGGGGTGCGCAGCACTGGATCAGGTACGACTCGAATCTCACGGATTGCCAAAATTAACGCTCCTCGTTGTTCTTGGTTGCGGAAGGCTCGACGGACGGTGCCGTCTCGTCATCCGGTTCATCGGACTGCTTCTTGATTCTCTCCTGCATGGTATCAAATGCCTGCCGAACCTTCGGGCTGACGGATTCAGAAGCCTGCCGCATGCTTTCCGACGCCTGCTTGACGGTTTCGGTGGTGCGGTCGAGAATCTGGACGGTCTTCGGCAACGGCCTGTTGGAGGGTTTTGGCGCGTAAATCACGTTTTCGATGACGTCTGCGTAGCGCTGCAGCACCTTGGGACGAACAACTTTCAGGCTTGCCGTCAAGGTGCCGTCCTGTTGGTTGAATTCCTCATCGAGAATCTCGAATTTTCGTACGGATTCCGCACGGGAAACGTTCGCGTTGGCCTTTTCGACATACTGCTGCACGAAAGCGCGCACGGCATCGTTTTCCGCTACCTGCTTCATGGACATATCGGCATCAAGACCCTGCTGGGAAAGCCAAGAACGAGTCATATCAGGATCCAGTTCAATCAAAGCGCTGATGAACGGCTTGCCATCGCCAATGACCACAGCATGGGACACGATAGGACAGGTGTCGATGATGTCCTCCATCGGGGCGGGGCTGACGTTCTTGCCTCCGGCTGTGATGATGATGTCCTTCTTGCGGCCGGTGATATACACGAATCCATCATCGTCGATGGCCCCCAGATCGCCGGTCCTCAGCCAACCATCAGGCATTTTGACTTCAGCGGTCTTCTCAGGATTCTTGTAGTAGCCAAGAAAAACATTGGGGCCCATGACCTGCAGCTCGCCATCATCATCGGTGCGCACACCCATACCCGGCCCGGGCTTACCAACGGAACCGACGCGATTCGCATTTTGCCAGTTGACGATCATCGGAGCCGCGGTTTCCGTCATACCGTACCCCTGAATGAACGTGATGCCATCCATGCCATTGAAGAAGTGGGCAAGGTCGACGTTCAGCGGGGCGCCGCCGCATGCCAGATATTTCAGGTTCGGACCAAGCGCGGAACGAATGGACTTGCCGACGACGGACATGAAGAAGGAATGCTCGGCTCGGGCCACCATCGAATGATGTCCCCCGTCCTGCTCGTCCTTGGACCATTGCACGAAATGATCGAACGCCTTGGCGAAGACCCTGCCGCGAATACCCGCACCGGCCTTCTGCGAGGCAGCGTTGTACACTTTTTCGAACACACGTGGCACGCCAAGCAAATACGTCGGTTTGAAACTGCGCAGATCGGCGAGCAGATGCTTGGCTCCAGGCAGATAGCCGACCACGCCTTGTCCGCCAATCGCCACGTATTGGATATAGCGGGCGAAGCAGTGCGCCAACGGCAGGAACAGCATCAACCTGTTGGGCTGGTACAGCATCTCGTCAAGAATGATGTAGCCATTGAGCACGATATGCGTGAAGTTGCGATGGGACAGCATCGCACCCTTCGGACGTCCCGTGGAGCCCGATGTGTAAACGATGGTGAGCATGTCGTCCGCCTTGATCCGGGCAATGACCTGATCAAGGGTATCGTCATCGACGCCCTCTCCGAAATCGGCAACCGCGTCAAGACCGTCCGCTTTGAAATTGAACACGTAACGCAGCCCTTCATGCATGTCACGAATCTGTTCGAGCGTCTGCGTGTGGGCGGAATCTCCAGCGAAGGCAATAACCGGCTCCACCTCTTCCACGATGGAAGCGGCCTGCTTGGCCGAATCGGTTTCATAAATCGGAACGCTTACCGCGCCGATGGCCGCGCATGCGAAATCGACCACACCCCACTCGTAACAGGTGGGAGAGTAAATGACCACCATGCTTCCGGCTTTGACTCCAAGACCGATAAGGCCCTTCGCCACGGCGCGCACACGAGCGAGCATCTGGCCTGCCGTCACATCATGCCATTGCCGAGTCTCATCATCCTGCCATTGTGCGATAAGATCATCCGGATTCTTCTGCGCACGACGCGACAGCAACGCATATACCGTGTCATCATCCGTGGTGCTGTAGGCCGGCTCTGGTACAAATTCTCTCAACATGGTTCTCTATAGTAGTTCCCGTATGCTTAAGGCACGCTGAAAGCCCTTGGCATCGACTGCGAACATCGACGCCAAGGGCTTTTTGCAGATTCCTACCGTATCATCGCATCAATGCGATCACCCGAAATCAGCCAAGACGCACTTCCACGTGGAGCCTTTGAGCCTGAATGCGGTGTTGCATCTCAACCGCGTTTCGCCGATGTTGAGCAAAGCCGCACATTCGAATTTCGTGGTCGAAGTCAACCAGCCGTTAATGGCGGACACGTTGATGGGAAGCAGACCAATCTTGGCATATAGATTTGCGTCTTCCTTCATATAATGGCCTATTATGGAAGCTGCGATTTTAAGCCTACGCATACAGTCCTCCGTTAGAATACGCTCTACATGCGCCGGCTTTTGCCGACCACGGAAGATGTCGATGGCATCGCACGACATGCGCGCGCCCAATAACGCCAAGGAATAGGCTTGCTTCGCGTCCCACGGTGTGGAATCGGACCGGATAACATGGAAGGGCACCCGCATACCGGATAATTGTGTTTCCAAAAACCCATCATATGAAGGAAGCTTCTCGACGGATTTTCCTATGCACTGCAGCCATTGGCCATTGTTTTCCGCTTCTTTAAGACCGACATACGAATCAGGGTCTGACGGTGGGATTTCGTCAGGCTCATTGCCTTCTATCTCCTTGTCGTCTTCCGGCTCCCGCTCAGAGCCGGACTGCCATTCCGGAGGTGAAACGCCATCGTCAGATAAGTCGTCCATTGCCATGGATCCCTCATTTCTTTACCTATTTAATGTCATCCAACTCTCTTCACTGAGAAGGACCAAAAACATTAATACATAAAGACAATCCCCCCGTCAAGTCGACGGAGGGATTGTGGATAACTTTTTTATCCACAGGACGAAGCTATCTGATCAGTGGCTCGAAGCGACCGTAACCGGACAACGTTGGAAGCTCTTCAAATCGACATAACCGGTCGTGGCCATGGCTCTGCGAAGCGCCCCAACAAAATTGGTGGTTCCGTCGGCGTTATGGCTCGGGCCGAACATGACCTCCTGCAAGGAACCTACGGTGCCCACGTTAGTGCGGAATCCGCGCGGCAACGTCTGGTGGCGGGCCTCGGCGCCCCAATGCATGCCTTTGCCAGGAGCCTCGGAGGCGCGTGCCAGAGGCGAGCCCAGCATCACCGCATCGGCGCCCAGCGCGAATGCCTTGACGAAGCTGCCGGAATCACCCATACCGCCGTCGGCAATCACCTGCACATAGCGTCCGCCCGATTCGTCCATGTAATCGCGGCGGGCCTCGGCGACATCGGCGATGGCTGTGGCCATCGGCGCGTGCACTCCAATCGTGTTGCGGTTGGCGGATACCGCACCGCCACCGAAGCCGACAAGCACGCCAGCGGCTCCCGTGCGCATCAAATGCAACGCAGCCGTGTAGTTGGCCGCGCCGCCAACAATGACGGGGACATCCAGGTCATAGATGAATTTCTTAAGGTTCAGGGGCTCATGGTCCTTGGAGACATGCTCCGCCGACACCACGGTGCCACGAATGACAAACAGATCGACACCGGCCTCAAGCACGGTGGAATAATAATCCTGCGTACGCTGCGGAGACAGCGCGCCGGCTACGGTGACGCCGGCATCACGAATCTCATGCAGACGTTCGACGATGAGTTCCGGCTTGATCGGCTCAGCGTAAATCTGCTGGATGCGTTCGGTGGCCTTGTCCGCAGACAGCTGCGCGATTTCGTCCAGCAGCGGCTGGGGATCGTCATAGCGGGTCCACAATCCTTCTAGGTCAAGCACGCCAAGCGCGCCCATCTTGCCCATGGCGATGGCCGTGGCCGGGCTGGTCACGGAATCCATCGGGGCGCCGATGACCGGCACGTCGAATTCATAGGCGTCGACCTGCCAAGAGGTGGACACATCCTGAGGATCACGGGTACGACGGGAGGGAACGATGGAGACATCGTCCAGCGAATAGGCCAGACGGCCCTTCTTGCCCAAACCGATTTCAATTTCCTGAGACATGGTTTCAAGGCTAATGCTCAGCTATGACAGTGCCTTCGCGCGTGTCCCCACGGTTTTGGACATTTCCATACGGAATTAACACACATGTAATAAGACGGAACCCATCACCTTCAATTCCGACAGGGAGGACAAACCATGGCCAAAATCAAGGTCGAAGGCAAAGTCGTCGAACTCGACGGCGACGAGATGACCCGTGTCATCTGGAAAGACATCAAGAACCGTCTGATCCTGCCGTACCTCGACGTGGATTTGGATTATTACGATCTGGGCATCGAAAACCGCGACGCCACCGACGATCAGGTGACCGTCGACGCGGCGAAGGCCATCCAGCGCGAACATGTCGGCGTCAAATGCGCCACCATCACCCCGGACGAGGCGCGCGTCAAGGAGTTCGGCCTCAAGAAGATGTGGAAGTCCCCCAATGGTACCATCCGCAACATTCTCGGCGGCACCATCTTCCGCGAGCCAATCGTCATGAGCAATGTGCCTCGCCTGGTCCCGGGATGGACCAAGCCGATCGTCGTGGCACGTCACGCCTTCGGAGACCAGTACAAAGCCACTGATTTCAAGGTTCCGGGAGCCGGCACCCTCACCGTAACCTTCACTCCGGAAGACGGCTCCGAGCCGATTGAGCACGTCGTTTACAATTATGGCCCTGACGGCGGAGTTGCCCAGGTGCAATACAACGTGAACGATTCCATCCGAGGTTTCGCACGCGCCTGCTTCAACTATGGTCTGATGCGCGGCTATCCGGTGTACCTGTCCACCAAGAACACGATTCTCAAGGCGTACGACGGCCAGTTCAAGGATACGTTCGCCGAGGTGTTCGAAAACGAATACAAGGACAAGTACGAGGCGGCTGGCCTGACCTACGAGCACCGACTCATTGATGACATGGTGGCAAGCTCCCTCAAGTGGCATGGCGGCTATATCTGGGCTTGCAAGAACTACGATGGCGACGTGCAGTCGGATTCCGTCGCACAGGGATTCGGCTCCCTTGGCCTAATGACCTCCGTGCTGATGACTCCCGACGGGCAGACCGTCGAAGCCGAAGCCGCGCACGGCACCGTGACCCGCCATTATCGCCGTTGGCAGAAGGGTGAAAAGACCTCGACCAATCCGATCGCCTCCATCTTCGCATGGACCGGCGGTCTGAAGCATCGCGCCGACCTTGACAACACTCCGGAAGTCAAGCATTTCGCCGAAACTTTGGAGAAAGTCATCATCTCCACCGTCGAAGGCGGACAGATGACCAAGGATCTGGCCATGCTCATCGGACCGGACCAGCCTTGGCTCGATACCGAGGGTTTCATGAACGCCCTCGACGAGAATCTGGCAAAGGCTCTGGCAGAGTAATCTATCTGAGCTGTCGAAAGCCCGTATGCGCAATCACACACGCGTACGGGCTTTTTGACGTCCGGATATTACAATCGATGGTCAGTATAAGGAACGTCTATTCTTCCGCAAAGGACATGGCATGATTCTGCATCGCACAATCCCGGCGAAACGTCTGCTCGCTCTGCTGGCATCGGTCTGCATGGCAACAGCCATGGGGGCCTGCTCGCCCAACGGTGATTCGCAATCGCAGCAACAGCCGTCATCACAATCCAGCGCAACAGCCGATGCCGGCAATGTGGCGATTTTCGCTCCGACAGACAGCATCACCATCTCTCAACAGACGCCATTGAGCAAATGGGAAAAACTCGTTCCCGAAATCGTGTCCTCGTTGAAACGGACCGGTGTCAAAAGCGGCGACATCACCGTGAAAACCGCTTCGAACCTCGACAAACAAAGTCAAAGCGTCCAAGACTATGTGGTGAATCACATCAACGGGACCGAGCATTCGTCCACGAAAGCCAAAACCACCTTGGTGGTGGCGCCTGTCGCCGAGATGCCGGAATCCGACAGGCAATACGGCGACTATGCACGGCATGATATCACGTGGAACTCCGACGCGTCGGATGAGGACGAACAGGATTATGCGCAATCAGCGCAACGGCTGGTTTCGGCGTTGCAGCTTGCGCAGAATGAAGGAATGAAGGTCGTTCTGATCTCCAATACGCTTCAAGGGTATGCGCCGGACGTGTACGTGCCGATGACCACGGCCGAGCAGATTGGAGAACTGCAAGCCAAAGAGCTCGTCAACAAGCTCGAGCTCGACAAGGCATCGTCCGATGCCCCCAAGCAAATCGAGGTACTACTCCCCTACGACGCGGCCGACGGACATGATGCCAAAACGGACACGTCCTTCGCCCAGAACATGTTCAAAGGCATCTGGAAAGTGCTCGAACCGTATTTCAAGGACGGCAAAGCGGCATCTCCTTCCGAGACGCTCACCGCTTCGACCACCAAGGATGACTGGCGGTCCGTGGCATTCGATTCGTCAAAAGCCGAACAAATCAAATCGGTGCTTGCCGAACGTCTCGACGCGGACAAGGACGATTCGCACCCTGTCCACCTTGATGGCGTCATCTCCTGCAACGACTATGTGGCGAAGAACATCGCCGACGAGTTGGACAAACTCGGCTACACAGGTTCCTCAGCCGATATCAACCCTTCCATCTCAATCTCCGGCATCGTGGACAGCATCACGGGCAAAAAAGACCTGAAACGGCAGGCAGTGCCTGACCCTGCGAAGACGTCGTCATCGGATGACGACAGCGATTCCGATAACAAGGAAAACGCAAAATGGCCGATCATCACCGGCTATGGGGCCTATATCAGTTCCATGCCGAACATCGTCAACGGCAAGCAATGGATGACCGCCATGGAGAACCGCAAGGCGTTGGCCGATGACATCGCGCAGACATGCGTGCGACTGAACACTTCGGGCAAACTTTCCAAACTCGGTTTCATCCGTTCCGCAACGGTCGAGGGGAAGAAAATTACGACCATCCATGAGGAGACATTGGCGATCAGCGCCGACAATCTCAAGAAAACGCTGATTGAACCCGGCTACATTTCGCTGGCGGATGCGGGCCTATGATTCTTCCGGGATTCTTCCGGGATTCTTCCGGATATGGTGGGGGCCGATGGCATCACTCGGATGTCACCGGCCCCCACCATATTTCGAACATCATTCGGCGTGAGCCGCCGGCTTCCTCGGCACGTAGATGACCTTGTCGATCAACGTCCGGTAATGTTCAACCACTGCCTGCCTGCGGGCCTTCATGCTCGGCGTGACCAAACCGTTCTCCTCAGTGAACTCGTCGGGAACGATTTCGAACTTGCGGATTGATTCGGCACGTGAGGCGAGCTCATTGGCTTTGTTGACGGCACGCTCCACTTCCGCACGCACAATGGGATTCTTCGAGGCTTCATCCAAATCAGCGACCTGTTCCGCTCCCTTGGATTCCAGCCATAGGTTCGTCTCCGCCAAATCAAGGGAGATGATTGCGGCGATGAATGGCTTGCGATCGCCGATCATGACGCATTGGCTCACCACCGGCGAAGTCATGATGGATGCTTCCATCTCGCATGGGGAGACGTTCTTGCCGCCTGCGGTGATGATGAGATCCTTCTTACGCCCGACGATGGAAACGAAGCCGTCATCATCAATGGAGCCGAGATCACCGGTATGCAGCCATCCATCGACAATTTGCTGCTTGGTAACGTCAGGATTGTTGTGGTATCCGGCGCATACGGCAGGGCTCTTTATGCACAGCTCCCCTTCTTCGTCGACCCCCATGGTCACGCCTTGCAGAGGCAAGCCGATGGTGCCGATCTTGTAGCCTTCGGTCGGATTGACACTCGAGGGGGCGCACGTTTCGGTCATGCCGTAGCCTTCCAATAGCGACAGACCGACACCGTTGAAGAAATGCGCGATAGAGGAATCAAGCGGCGCTCCGCCGGAGACCGCATACTCGACGTGGCCGCCGAACACTTCCATGATTGACGAATACACCAGCTTGTTGTACAGGGCATGTTTTGCGTTCAGCGCGAGTGGAATGCTCCCACCGGACTGCTGAGCATGCGACCAATCGCATGCCGTCTGGGTGGCGTCAGCGAAAACACGTCCCTTGAAACCGGCTCCGGCCTTCTGCGAGGCCGCATTGTAGATCTTTTCGAAAATCCGCGGCACGGCGAGGATGAACGTCGGTTTGAACGCCTTGAAATCGGCGAGAATGGTCTTCAGATTGCTGGACAGACCGAGTGAAACGTTTCCGGCAAAGCAGAAGAACTGCATGTATCGGGCGAATACATGGGCGAGCGGCAGGAACAGCAGCAGTCGACGATTCGGTTTCATGGCGATGTCCGGCATGGAGTTGACGCCGGAATAGGTGATGAACACGAAATTGGCATGCGTCAGTTCAACGCCCTTCGGGGTGCCAGTGGATCCCGACGTATATACGATGGTGGCTAGATCGGAGCCTTTGACCGCTTGTTCACGTTCAAGGAATTCGGCGTCGGAGACCGCGCGGCCGTATTCGATGATCGTGTCAATTGCACCAAGTCCGATGACGTACACGTCGCCAAGATCCGGGCACTGATCACGGACGGATTCGATTTTGTCGCGCTGGAAATCATCCTCAGCGAACGCCATCTTGACATTGGCATCATTGAAAATCATCTTCACCTGCGCCGGCGAATTCGTTTCATAGACCGGAACGGTAAGGGCGCCGATGGACATGATGGCCACATCAAGCGCGGTCCACTGCCAGCAGGTATGCGCGATAATGGATACCGAATCTCCAGGCATTACGCCACGAGCGATAAGTCCTTTGGCGAGGGCGACGACCTTGTTTTTGAACTCCGCAGCGGTGAACGCCGCCCATTCGCCCTGAGCGTTCTTGTATTCGACAAGATTGTCGTCAGGAGTGCGTTCCACACGCTCCTCAAGTACTGAGAAGATGTTTTTGTCCGAGTCAATTCCCTGTTCCAAAGGGCGCGTGTATTCCTTGATCATAAGCTTCTCGCTCCTCGAAATCTAATGTACAGACAGCATCATAGCCGGAATACCGCACTTTTTCTTTAAGGCCACGACCCCAGGAACAACGACAACACCCGTGGATATGGCCGTTACAACGGTTTCAGTTCAACCCGCATCGACCTCACTCTGCCCGACGGATCCGCATAATCACGTCCTCCGCTCTTGAGGCCCCAATGCAGGCATCCATCGGCGCAATGTTCCGAGCCACCTTCAACACGAGCGAAACGCTCCCCCTTGGCGATGACGGCCCCGACCGGTCGCGTAGTGACCGCGGGTTCAAACGTCGACGTCAGGCTTCCTGTTTCCGCACCGTGGCGAAGCGTTACCACGGATTTGCCCGCCACTTTGCCACTGAAGGCGACCACACCATCCGCGGGCGCGATGATGGCGTCTTGCGGCCGTGCACGCAAATCCAAACCGCGATGCCCAGGCAACCATTGTTTAGCCGGCGCATCATATTCGCCGATTACTTGCGCGTGCTCCAAAGGCCACTGCATTGATGTGCGGCATGCCGCTTGTGCGACTTCATGCGCCACGTCATCAGCCGATTGCGCGTATGCCGACGCCGTAGGTTGCGCGCAGCATATCGTGAACGCGATATTCGCCAATACGCATACGGCCATCGCCGCGGCGCACCGGTGCCGGTTGCGCTTGTCAATGTCATCGGACATCTTATTGTGTCGAACACGACGACGGTATTCCCATTTGTTCATGAGGCCTCCTGTGGTCCGCGTCTCTATCGGGAATCGATATCATGGCACGTTCGAAGACCGCCCGTCGACTTGGAACGACCTTGTGGTCGGAGAACAACACTTATCCACAGATGCCGGGCGTGTCGCGCCATGACATGCCAAAACGCCACCGAACGTGGCATACGATGGGACGCATGAGTGACAACACTACGCAACGCAAGGCATTGCAGCAGTTGGAGAGCGAGCCGTCCGAGGAACGCATCGCCTACTACCGCAAGCCATTCATGGTGCTATGGGCCGCCATTCAGGAGGCTTCAAGCGAGCTGCAGGACGATTACACGCTTTCACCCGAATTGTCCCAGTTATGGGTTGGCGAGCAAATACGGCAGGTTTCGGATTCGCTAGTGGATCGGCTCGCGGAAATCGCCGTGGCGCATGGCGAGTCAAAATCGAATGTGGCACGTGCGGCCAACGCAAGTCCCGACAACGTCATACGTCGCTTCCCTCGACTCAAGGCTGATGCGGCACACGACCGCACACTCATTGACGACGTGCTCGATTCGTTGGAATAGCAGCGAAAAGTTCTTACGGAAACAAAAAAGCCCTTGGAAAACCAAGGGCTAAAAAGCTCCTGCGACTGGGCTTGAACCAGTGACCGTTCGATTAACAGTCGAATGCTCTGCCAACTGAGCTACGCAGGAATATGTTCCGGAGTACCCGAAACTGCGCTCCTGCGACTGGGCTTGAACCAGTGACCGTCCGATTAACAGTCGGATGCTCTGCCAACTGAGCTACGCAGGAATGTTCCCACCGGAAGACTTAGCTTCCGTGCACAAGTCACATATATTACACGAATCAGCCATTTACGCAAATCATACGTATCACAGCGTGTCGCAACGTCACCATTCAAGCTCTTCGATATCCATCGGATGCTCGTTGACCTCAATCGATGACACACGTCCATCATGCATGCGAATTACACGGTCCGCAATCGGCGCAATCGCAGAATTATGCGTCACGATCACCACTGTCGCGCCCTTCTTGCGGCTCATGTCCTGCAGAATGCGGAGCACTTGCTTGCCGGTGTTGTAGTCAAGCGCGCCGGTCGGTTCGTCACACAGCAGAATCTTCGGATTCTTCGCCACCGCTCGAGCGATCGCCACACGCTGCTGCTCGCCGCCCGACAACTGCGCGGGAAAATTGTCGACGCGGTCCGCAAGCCCTACGTCGGCGAGCGCCTGTCGGGCGTCTTGTGCGTCGGGAACGATTTGTGAGGCGAGTTCCACGTTTTCGCGTGCGGTGAGGTTGGCGACGAGGTTGTAGAACTGGAATACGAAGCCGATGTCGGTGCGGCGGTATGCGGTGAGTTGTTTGGGTGTGTAGTTGGAGATGTCTTTGCCGTCGATGATTACTTGTCCTGAGGTGTTGGTGTCCATGCCTCCTAGGATGTTGAGCACTGTTGATTTGCCTGCGCCGGATGCGCCGAGGATGATGGCGAGTTCGTCTTGTTCGATGGTGAAGGAGACGTTGTCGTTGGCGGTGATGGTGGTGGATCCCATGTGGTAGAGCTTGGTGCTGTTTTTCATTTCGATGTATGCCATGTTCCGCTCCGTTTTCTTGTTTGGCGTCCATGCCGTTTTTGTTTGTTGTTTTTAATATACGACTAAAGTGGTGTTTGTGGTTCCACGCCGAGGGGAAGGATTTTCCATGGATGTCTCCGATGATGCCGACCGTTTGCAGACGTTGTTGTATAGTTCCTATTCCGCCGATGTTGTCCGGCAGTTGGAGCGTCCTTTGTTGGATGATGGTGTGCCGTTGATGCGTATGGCTGCTTCTGCGGTGGCTCGTGTGACGTTGTCGTTGCTTGATGATGAGGATTTGGATGTTGAGGATGCGCGGGTCACGGTGTTGGCTGGCGCTGGGGACAATGGTGGCGATGGCTTGTATGCGGGGGCTGAGTTGGCGCGTGAGGGTGCGCAGGTTACCGCGGTTGCTGTTGGCCGTTCGTTGCATGAGGATGCGTTTAGGGAGTTTGTTCGTGCGGGTGGGCGTGTGTTGGTGTTGGATCCGGCGGCTGATATTCCTGGGTGCACGTCTGGTTTTTCCGCGGGTGAGGCTGGTGAGCGGCTGCAGGCTGCGGTCGAGTGTGCGCGGGGTGCGCATGTGGTGCTTGATGCTATGACGGGGATTGGCGTGGCCGGCGCGTTGCGTGGTGTCGCTGGCACGTTGGCTTCGTCTTTGGGTATGGATGGCGTGTTGCCGGACAAGCCTGCGTTGCCGAACAATGACCCTTCCGCTGATTTGCCGTTGGTGGTGGCCGTCGATGCGCCGTCGGGTGTGGGTGTTGATGATGGTTCGTTGCCGGGGCCGTATATTCCTGCGGATGTGACGGTGACGTTCGGTGCGATGAAGCCGTGTGCGATGGTGCCGCCGGCTTCGTATGCTTGCGGACGGATCACGTTGGTCGATTTCGGTTTCGATGTCGATGATGCTGTTCCGTTTGCCGAGATGACGGATGGCGATTTTGTGGCGGATTCGGTTCGTCTTCCGTCTCTTGCGGATGGCAAGTATTCGCGTGGGGTGGTTGGTTTGGTGACTGGTTCGGCGCGGTATCCGGGTGCTGCCGTGTTGTCGGCGAGGGCCGCGGCGTGCGCGAATGTGGGCATGGTGCGTTATCTGGGGCCGCAGCGTGCGCAGGATATGATATTGGCCGTGTTGCCGGAGGCTGTGTTGGGCAAGGGCCGGGTGCAGTCGTGGGTGGTTGGATCCGGCGTGCCCGCCGAGGGTGACGTTGCTTCCGGTGATGACATGCAGCGTGCGACCATTGCCGCGCTGCTGGATCATTACGCGTTGGAGGATGGCGATGGCTCGCGGAACGAGCGGGCGGAGGGCATGCCTCCCATTGTGGTTGATGCCGGCGCGTTGGATTTGCTGCCGTGCCATGTTGTGCCGCAGGTCGTTATCACTCCGCATGCCGGCGAATTGGCCGCATTGCTGAATCGGTTGGATGCCGATATGGCTGATGTTGTTTCCAGGCAGTGGGTGGAGGCCCGGCCATTGCGGGCGGCGTTGCGCGCGCATGAGCTTACGGGGGCCACGGTGCTGCTTAAGGGCGCGGTCACCATTGTGGTTGGAGCTGATGGAGATGGGAACACGCGGATCATCCTGTCCGGGCGCGCGCCTGCCTGGATGGCCACCGCCGGTTCGGGCGATGTGCTGGCCGGCGTGTTGGGCGCGTTGCTGGCGCAGCAGGACGACATGCTGTCCGACGATCCGGCTTTGGTTCCGGAGGTCGCCGCGGCCGCCGCGTATATGCATGGGCTTGCCGGCGCGATGGCCAGCGGGTCGGAGCAGCGCGGATGGCATCGTCCGCATCTGTATGGGCATGCGGGCAAGACTCCGGCGAGCGCGATCGGGCATCCGATTGTTGCCGGTGATGTCGTCGCGGCTGTTCCCCGGGCTTTTGGCGAGCTGCTCCGCTGACCGTTTCGTGGAGGGTCATTCCACTGATTTCAGTGCTTCGAGCATGTCCACCGTTTCGAGCTGGCGGTATACGATCCAGCCGAGCACGGCTAGTACCACGGCCACGACGATGGCCGGGGCCGCCAATGCGATCCAGCTGATGGCGAGGTCGAACATGACTTCGTCGGGTGGCACTTCGGTGATGATGTATCGGTGCAGCCATTCTCCGAAGCCGTATCCGGCGAGTATGCCCAGCAGTGACAGCAGGATCGTTTCGCGGTAGATGTACATCGTGGTCTCGCTGGTGTGGAAGCCGAGCACTTTGATCGTGGATAGCTCGCGTATGCGTTCCGACACGTTGAGGTTGGTCAGGTCGTAGAGGATCACCACGGCCAGCAGCACGGCCACGAGAATCAGCACTTCCATGATCTGGTTGAGCGATCCCACGATTGTGGACACCATGTTCTTCTGCGTCGTGTTCTGCACGACGCCGCGCACGGCGGCCAGTTTCATGAATTTGGCGCCTTGGCGTTCCGTGTTGGCGTTGCTGTGGTCTTTCAGTCCGACCATGTATGCGTTTGTGCTGTACTGGTCGCCGAACACGTGTTCGTAGCATTGCGCGTTCATGAATATGAAATGGCCGATGTACATTTCGCTGATGCCGGCGACTTTGATGGTGCGTTGCGCGCCGTTTTCGTCGTTTACCGTGAAGGTGTCGCCGACCGAGACGTTGAGCATTTCGGCGAGCCGTTCGGAGATTACCGCGCCATTGTTGACCAGTATCTGTGGTTGGTGTGTTTTGCGGTCGCGTAATGTCAGGTATTCGTTGAAGTTGTATGCGTCGTCGATGGCCAGCAGGGTGATCGACTGCTTATCGTTCTCCTTGCCTGCGGTTTTCGACAGTTCCTCGTAGCGCACCGCTGTCGAGGATTGGACGGTTTTGCCCTTCAGCGTCGTGGCGATTTCCTCGCGTTGCGCGCTGTTGGTGTCGGATTCCTCGGCGACGATCAGGTCGTAGTGGATGAGTTCCTCGAACTGTCGGTTTCCTATCTGTCCGATCGAGGATTGGACGGCGAGGCCGGCCGTCAGCAGGAATACCGCTCCGCATACGCCGAAGATCGTCATGAACATGCGTGTTTTGTATCGGAAGATGTTACGGGCGGTCACTTTGTGTGTGAAATTCAGACGGTTCCATAGTGGTGGGAAATGTTCCAAAAGAATTTTCGAGCCTTTGGCCGGCGGCTTGGGCAGCAGTAGGCTCGCCGGTTTTTCGCGCAGTTCCTTGGACGCGGCCAGCCATGACGGCACGACGGCGCTTATCCATGCAAGTGCGAATGCGGCCATGGTGATCCAGGGGTGGAATTTGAGCATGATGTCCGGCATGGTGAATCCCGCGCTGTATGCGTGGGCGACGATAAGCGGCAGCAGCGTGTGGCCGGCGAGCACGCCGATGCATGTGCCCAGGGTGGATGCGGCGAATCCGTATACGGTGAATTTGAGCATCACATCCGCGTTGCCGTAGCCGAGCGCCTTCAACGTTCCGGAATTGGTGCGTTCCTCGTCCACCATGCGTCCCATGGTGCTGAAGGTGACGAGCGCCGCGACGAAGTAGAGGAAGATCGGGAAGATGTCCGCCAGTTTCGCCACGATGCCTTCGATGACCATGTACACGCGGTAGCCTTGCGAGGTCGGGCCTTCGCGGCGGCCGCTGACGGAATAGGCCGGGACTGTGAGATTGTCGATCTTCTCCTCGGCGAGGGTTATCTGCCGTTCGGCTTCGGATATCTTGCGTTCGGCTTCGGGCTTCTGCGCGTTGAATTCGGCGAGTTTGCTCTGGTATTCCGTTTCGGCCTTGTCGATGTCCCTCTGGCCTTGGATAAGCTGCGTGACGCCGTCTGCGACTTGCTTGCCGGCCTGCGACACCGCTTTGCCGAGCTCGTTTTGTTTTTCGGCCATCTGTTTGGATGCCTGTGCGAGATTGTCCGCATTGCTCCGATACGCCTGCGAGCCTTGGTCGAGCCGCGCTACGGCGTTCTGGTATTGTTGCAGTCCCGCATTGTAGGCGTTCAGCTGTCTGTTGTATTCGGCGCAGGCTTCGTTGTACTGGTTGATCGCCATGTCGTATTTGCCGCGTATTTGTTCGTAGAGTTTGCCGGTGATGCCGGTCTGTTCCCATTTGCCGAGCGTCGCGCCGACTTTGTCGAGCACGGTTTTGCTTGTTTCGAGTTGTTCTCGCGCCGCGTCCAGCTGCGTTTTGCCGTTCGCCAGCTGGTTCCATGAATCGGAGAGCTGGTTCTGTCCTTGAGCCAGTTGCGTCTGTGCCGCCTGCAGTTGCGTCTGTCCGGAGGCGACCGACGCGTTGGCCGAGGCCAGTTGCGCTTGCGCCGTGGCCAGCTGGGCCGCGGCCGCCGACCCTTCCTCCACTGCCTCGGCGCTGCCTTCGCTCAACTGGTCCTTGGCGTTGTCGATCTGCTGTTTGGCATCGTCCAGCTGCCGTTGCGCGTCGGCAAGCTGCTGTTTGGATGTTTTGACTTTGTCCTTGGCCTCGTCGATTTTCTTGCGCTGTTGGCTGCGTATCGTCGCTTCGCGGGCTTTTGGCTGGTTCGCGAGCAACGTCACGAGCTGATCCTTATGCTTCTGCACGGCATCGCGGTATTCGGCGCTCCAGTAGTCCAATCCCTCGGTGTCTTCGTAGGTCGCCCGGGCGATCATCTTCACGTCGGAATCGAACTCTCCCGGAACGGCCACGGCATAGCCTTTGAGCTCGCCGCCGCCGGCCGTGGATTGTCCCATGTTGAGGCAGGACAGAGTCTCGCTGGCCCGGACGAAACCGACGACGGTGAATTTGTGGTGGCGTAGCACGGTGCCGCCTGCGATGTCCGTTTTCTCGGTAACGTTCAAGGTGCTGCCGACGGCGAATCTGTCGCGTTCTTTCATGTCCAACGCGATTTCGCCGGTCCGCTTCGGCAGTCGTCCTTCCGTCACGTCATAGGTGGAGACGGCATCGGGTTTGGAATAGATGCGCATGCTCCTGTCGGTGCCGGAGATGACCACGTCCTTGAAGTACCCGTATTCGACTTCCTTGATGCCGTCGGCCTTGCCGATGATCCTCTCGTCGTCTTTGGAGATGCCGTAGTTGGAGACCACGGTGATGTCGGCGAGGTTGTTACGCCCGTAGAAGTCGGCGGCGGTCGCCTGCATGTCCGGCCCGGTGACCTTCAGTCCCACCAGCGCGAATGAGCCAAGCGCCATGAGGCATACGATGGACACGACCCGGCCTTTCGACTTGGACAGTGTTTGCCGGATGTCCTTCCACAGCATGCGTTTCACCATTCCAGCTCCTCGATGTCCATCGGATGCTCGTTGGTTTCGATTGATTTGACGCGGGCGTCGTGCATGCGGATCACCCTGTCCGCGATGGGGGCGATCGCGGAGTTGTGCGTCACGATCACCACCGTCGCCCCGCGTTTGCGGCTCATGTCCTGCAGGATGCGGAGCACCTGCTTGCCGGTATGGTAGTCGAGCGCGCCGGTCGGTTCGTCGCATAGCAGGATCTTCGGGTTCTTCGCCACGGCTCTCGCGATGGCCACGCGCTGCTGCTCGCCGCCGGAAAGCTGCGCGGGGAAATTGTCGATGCGGTCGCCAAGTCCCACATCGACCAGCGTCTGCACTGGATCGGCCACGTTCTTGACGAGTTCGGAGGCGAGTTCCACGTTCTCCTTGGCGGTGAGGTTGGCCACCAGATTGTAGAACTGGAATACGAATCCGATGTTGTTGCGCCGGTAATCGGTCAGTTGCTTCGCGTCGAAGTCCGAGATGTCGACGCCGTCGATGATGACCTTGCCTTCGGAATTCGTGTCCATGCCGCCCAGGATGTTGAGCACCGTCGATTTGCCGGCTCCGGATGATCCCAGAATGATCGCAAGCTCGCCGCGTTCGATGCCGAAACTCACATCGTTGTTGGCGGTGATTGTGATGTCGCCCATATGGTAGCGCTTGAAGCTGTGCACCATTTCGATATATGCCATCGTCGGCCCCTTCCTAATGCTTTCCACTAGGACACCCGTCTATTCAGACAACATGTTGATTTAATTTCGGATTGATTGTATGTTCGAAATGGTCGGCATGACAATCATCACAATCGCCGAAAACGTCTAGATTAGCCTTTTTCAAAACCCAAGCGAGCCTTTCCGCCCCAATGACTTTCAGGAAACGCCGCATGCGAAGACGAAAACGTCCTTCACGAACATGGGTACGGTACACTGGCGGAAGACAGACGCACGCTACAAGAAGGGTTTCCCGATGACCGTTGCAGTTCCGACCATCACCGACGTCGTTTTCGATTTCTGCGGAGTGTTGCTGGATTGGCGGACACGGGCATGTCTTGAAGGCAGATTCGACGACGCGACCGTCGACCGCATCTGCGCCGACGACGACCCCTGCGGCTTCTTCGGATACGAGGACCGTATGGACGCCGGGGAGGACTTCGATTCGATATGGCCCGATGTGGTGGCCGAGCAGGGAGAACGCGTCGCCGGGATCTTCCGTTATTACATCGCGCATTACGACGACGCGCTGCCACGCATGCTGCCCGGCATGGAGCGGCTGCTGCGCGATCTGAAGGCGGCCGGCTATGGCGTGTGGGGATTGACGAATTGGTCCCATGAGACGTTCCATTTCGCATTCGAGAAGTTCCCGCAGCTTGCCGAACTGCTGCAGGGCACCGTCGTCTCCGGCGTGGAGAAGATGCACAAGCCGAACGCCGACATCTACGAACTGGCGATGAGCCGTTTCGGCCTAAGCCCCGAGAGCAGCGTGTTCCTCGACGACACCGCGAAGAACGTCGCCGGGGCGCGGTCGGCCGGCATGCACGCCTTCCGTTTCGTCGACGCCGACCAGGCGCGCAGGGACCTGGAATCCTTGGGCGTGCGCGTGTGAGCGCGGCGGACGTGCGCCTGCGTCCCGCGGAACGGGCCTCGGCCATGCGCCCATATCATCGTCCGCTGTAGGCCGCACATCCACCGACCGCGTGTCCACTATGCAAAACGAAGCGCTATAAATCGTCGTTTCGTAAAGCGACGCTGGTATAAATGGGCGTTATGACCCTCCTTCAGCTGAAATACATCGTCAAAATAGTGGAATGCGGCTCCATGAACGAGGCCTCGCACGAGCTGTACGTATCCCAGCCCGCGTTGAGCTCCTCGGTGAAGGAGCTTGAGAACGAGCTCGGCATCGAGATCTTCACCCGTTCCTCCCAAGGCATCGCGTTGACCGTGGACGGCGCGGAATTCCTCACCTACGCGCGTCAGGTCCTCGATCAGGCGTCGCTGCTGGAGGAACGGTACAAGAACGCGAAACCCCGCAAACAGCTGTGCTCCGTGTCCACGCAGCATTACATGTTCGCCGTGGAGGCGTTCGTGGAGATGATCGATCCACCAAATCCGACGAATACGAGTCCACCATCCGCGAGACCCGCACGAAGGACATCATCAACCAGGTGGCGAACATGCTTTCGGAGATCGGCATCATCTACCTGTCCGACTTCAACAAGGACGTGATCGGCAAGCTGCTGCGCGAGAAGCATCTCGAGTTCCATCCGCTGTTCCGCGCGCCGTTGCACGTGTTCATCTCGCGCGACAATCCGCTGGCCGGCAAGAAGAAGGTCACCATGGACGATCTGAAGCCGTTCCCGTTCATCCAATACGAGCAGGGCGAGGAAGGCAGCTTCTTCTTCGCGGAGGAGGCCGTCTGGCCGGAGTACTCCCCCAAGCAGATCAACGTGACCGACCGCGCCACGATTCTGAACTTCATCATCGGCCTGAACGGCTACACGGTATGCACCGGCATCGACAACGGCGATCTCAACAACGAGAAGATCGTCACCGTGCCGCTCGACACCGATGAGACGATGCTTGTCGGATGGATCACCAATGAGCGCGCGAAGCTGTCCAAGGCCGCCGAAACGTACTTGGAGAAGCTCAAGTCGGTGGTCGCCAGCCACGGCTACACGCTCATCGACTGACCCCGGAACAGAGGAACCACAACGAAAAGGCACTGTACTGCCCGAAAGCAGCACAGTGCCTTTCTGTCATATCCGAGATTATAACAGCCGATGAGCGCGGTTCAGCGCGAACGCCGCAGTCAGGCGCCGTACTGTTCCAGGTACGCGTCGGCGGCGGCCTTGATCTCCGGTGTGACGTACGGGGTGCCGTCGGCGTTCTGGATGCGCTGGCCGGCTTCGAAGATCTCCTTCACGTTGGCGATGGCGAACACCGGGAAGCCGAATTCGGCTTCGACGGCCTTCACCGCGGACGTGTCGGAATCCTTGGTCTTCTCCATGCGGTCCACGCTCAGTACCAGGCCGATGACCTCGACGTTCGCCTCGGCCTTGAGCTTCGGGATGACCTCGCGCACAGCGGTGCCGGCGGTCATCACGTCGTCGACGAGCAGGACCTTCATGCCGTCCGCAAGCTGCGTGCCGACCATCATGCCGCCGTCGCCATGGTCCTTCTTCTCCTTGCGGTCGAAGGTGTAGCCGACCTCCATGCCATGGGCGGACGTCAGCGCGATGGCGGTGGACACGCCCAGCGGGATGCCCTTGTAGGCAGGGCCGAACACGGTGTCGACATCCTTGGGCAGGTTGCCCGCCTCGATCTCCTCGACAATCTTCTCGGCGTAGAACGCGCCGAGACGGGCGATCTTGCGTCCGTCGTTGAATGCGCCGGCGTTGATGAAGTACGGCGACTTGCGGCCGGACTTCAATGTGAACTCGCCGAATTTCAACGCCTGCGATTCCAGCAGGAACTCGGTGAAACGATGGTCGAGCGATGCGGTCATTTGCTTGTTCTCCTTACATTGATCGATTACGAAATTTCAGCGCCAGGTCTCGCCTTTGGCGAGCTTGTCGGCGAGTTCGGGACGTTCGTCGAGCAGATCGTCGAGTTCGCGGGCCACGCGCAGCGGCGCGGTCGGCTCGAACAATGCGGCCGCGCCGACTTCGACGGCGTTGGCGCCGGCATACAGGTATTCGAGCGCGGTCTCGCCGGAGTCGATGCCTCCGATGCCGATGATCGGTATTTCTGGCAATGCGGCGCGCACGCGCCATACCGCGGCCAGTCCGACCGGCAGGACGGCCGGGCCGGACACGCCGCCGGTGACGTGCGTGATGACCGGCTCGCCGGTGCGGATGTTGATGCGCATGCCGAGCAGCGTGTTGATCAGGCTCAATGCGTCGGCTCCGCTTTCCACCGCGGCTCGTGCCGGCACGGTGATGTCGGTGACGTTCGGGGTGAGTTTGACGATCATCTTCTTGTCGGTGAGCTTGCGCAGTCTGGTGATGAGGCGGCTCAAAGCCACCGGGTCGGTGCCGACGCTCATGCCGCCTGCGGACACGTTCGGACAGCTCACGTTGATTTCCAGCATGTCGGCCGGGGAATCGTCGAGCTTGGACACGACTTCCGCGTAGTCGTCGTCGCAGTGTCCGGCGACGTTGGCGATGACGGTGGCGTTGATGGCCTTGAGTTTCGGCAGATCGTCCTCAAGGTAATGGTCCACGCCGGGATTCTGCAGGCCGACGGCGTTGATGTTGCTGGAGGGGCCTTCCGCAGTACGGATGCCAGGATTGCCTTCCCATGGCACCGGAGACACGCCTTTAGTGGTGACGGCGCCCAGCTGGCTCACGTCATAGAACCAGCGCACGGCAGCATATTGGAACGTGCCGGAAGCGGTCGCCACCGGATTCTTCCACGGGATACCAGCCACCTGGGTGGGATGCTTCCATTCGTGCTGTTCGTACAGGTTCGCATGTTGTTCTGCGGTCATGCTCACTCCCCCCATCCCAATTGTTCGCGGGTGAACACAGGTCCGTCCGAGCAGACCTTCAATCGTCCTTCGGCGGTGTCGACGGTGCACAGCACGCATGTGCCGTATCCGCAGCCCATGCGCTGTTCCAAGCTCAGCTGTGCCTCGATGCCGCGTTTCGCCGCCCATGCGGCGACGGCCTTCATCATCGGCAACGGCCCGCATGAGAGGATGACCGGCTTCAGCTCGCCGTTCACCAGTTCATTTTCAATACGGTCAAGGAGCGTTACGACATTGCCTTCGGATTCGTCGATGCTGTATGTCTTGTCCGCGTACCGGCCGACGTATCCGTCTCCGAAACGCACGTTGCGGTATCCGAACACCGCGGTGCTCGTCGACCCCTCCGATTCGGCGATGGCCTGCGCGGCGCGCACCAGCGGCGGCACGCCGAGACCGCCGGCCACCAGCACGTAGTTCGCGTTCTCCTTGGTGTTGAAGGAGTTGCCGAGAGGACCCATCACCCGAATGGTGTCGCCCGCACGCAATTCGGAGAATTCGGCGGTGCCTTTGCCGACGACGGCGAAGATAAGGCTCACCTCATCGCCATCCACTTCTGCCACGCCGAACGGGCGGGGCATCAGTCTGCTCGGATTGTTGGAATACACGTCGACGAACTGCGCCGGCTTGGCATGTCCCGCGATGAATTCGTCGCGGAATGTCAATCGGTACACGCCATCGGCCAGCATGCGGTTGTCGACGATTTCGACCGTGTGCCTGCTGGGGAAGAATCCCGCTTCCCTCGCCTGGCCGACGGTCGGCATGAACGTTGCTGCGGCGGTCATGACTCCCTTTCCTGTGTTTCGTTCGATTGTTCTGGTAGCTTACGGCAGTACCGCGCGCAGATTGTCGCGCATGTCCTTCGCGGCCTCGCGCGCCGATTCGGCGACCAAGTCAAGCGCATCGTCTGCGCTCATGGATTCGCTGTATTTGCTGGACTTCTTCCAGGCTCCGATGATGCCACGCGACGAATTGACGAGCGCGCCCATGCCGTCTTTGTCGAACATGCCGGCCACGCCTTGGGCGGTACCGCCCTGCGCGCCGTAACCGGGGACCAGGAAGAACGTGTGCGGCATGCGCGCCCGCAACGCCTTGCCTTCCTCGGGATGGGTGGCTCCGACCACCGCGCCGACACGGGAATACCCGTTCGCGCCGATGGTTTCGGCTCCCCAGCCTTCCACGAGGTCGGCGACATGCTCGTACACGCGCTCGCCTGAGGCGAGTTCGAGTTCCTGCAGTTCGCTGCTGGATGGATTGGAGGTGCGTACCAGTACGAAGATGTCCTTGTCGGCACCAGTGGCGGCTTCGACGAACGGGGTGATGCCGTCGGTGCCGAGGTAGGGGTTCACGGTGACCGCGTCCTCATGCCACGGGTCGAAAGCGTGCTCCCCCGCGTTCACACCGCTCAGATGGTGGGCGTAGGCGGCTGCGGTGGAGCCGATGTCGCCGCGCTTGACGTCGCCGAGGACGTACAGTCCCTGCTGTTTGGCGTATTCGCAGGTCATGCTGTAGGCGTCGATGCCGGCTGGTCCGAGCGCCTCATACATGGCGATCTGCGGTTTGACGGCCGGGACGATGTCGGCTACTGCGTCGATGATGGCGCGGTTGAATTCGAAGAAGGCGACGGACAGTTGGGCTGCCGGCGCTTCCGTCGGATCCTCCACCTGTTCGGCGATTTCCTCGGCGAAGCTGGCCACGACCTGATTCGGCACCAGCGCTTCGGTGGGGTCGAGTCCCACGACGCTTGGATTCTGCTTGTCTTCGATGGCTTCGATCAGACGGTCCATCAGTCCTCCTTGTCGATGCGGCTGAAGGCCAGCTTCGAGCCGATGATGGTGGCGAGCGGCCGGCCGGTGACCTGCCATCCGCCGAATGGGGTGTTACGTGCCGAGGAGTGGAACTTCTCCGGGTCGACGGTCCATTCCTCTCCGGTGTTCAGCACCACGAGATCCACCTGGTCGCTTTCGGGCACGCGGCCCAGATCAAGCACGCGCTTGGTGTCGTCGTCTCCCGGCACGGCGTCGGCGTAGTCGTCGAGTACCGCCGTGATGTCCGTTTTGTCGTGGCCCATGAGTTCGGCCGGACCGGTGGACATGAGTTCGATGAGACGTTCGTCGGAAATGAATCCGCCGTCGACAAGTATCTTGTGGCAGACGCCGTATGCGCATTCCAGCCCGATGATGCCGTTGGGCGCGTCGAGGAAGCCGAGTTCCTTCTCTTCCATGGTGTGGGGCGCATGGTCGGTGGCCAACAAATCGACCGTGCCGTCGGCGACGGCTGCGATGGTGGCCTGGCGGTCCGCTTCGGAGCGCAGCGGCGGGTTCATTTTGGCCAAAGTGCCGTACTTAAGCAGCGCCTCGTCGTTCAATGCGATGTAATGCGGCGCGGTCTCGCAGGTGATCGGAAGTCCTTCGGCCTTGGCTTTGCGGATGGCGTCGAAGGAGATCGCGGTGCTGACGTGCTGGAAGTGCACGTGCACGCCGGTTTTGCGGGACATGTCAATGTCGCGTTCGACGATTTTGAGTTCCGTGTCCTCCGGAATGCCTGGAACGCCAAGCTTGCGGGACACCGGACCGTCATTGACCGCGCCGGTGTCGTGGTGTTCGCAATGCTCGATGAGGTACAGTCCCGACTCCTTGACGTTTTCGAACACCTGTTCGAGAATGCTGGGGGTCACCGCGGAACCGTCATCGCTGATGGCGGTCACCGGATGCGCCAGCTGGTAGGCGTCCTTATGCTCGTCGCCATGTTCGGGCAGGTAGCCGATCCAGTCGGCCACTTCGGTGGCCTCATGGCCGGCACGCCCCTTTGAGGCGCATACGCATAGGTCGTAGCGCACCGGCAGTTTCACGCCATGAGCGGCCTCGTAATGCTGCAGGTAATCGATGACCGTGTCGTATTCGGCGTCGAGCACTTCGGAGGCGCCCGGCTGGCCGGCCTCCACCTTCACGCCATCCATGGCCGGCACGGTGTTTGGCATGATGAGCACGTTCGTGTATCCGCCGGATGCCGCCGCCGCGCAGCCGGAGATCATGGACTCCTTGTAGGTCTGTCCGGGATCGCGGAAATGCACGTGCGGGTCTTCGAATCCGGGGGCGATGGTCATCGCCGAGGCGTCCACGGACGCGTCCGTGTCGGAGGGGACGACGAGGTCAATGACTTCGCCGGTGTTCCAGACCTTGATGTCGTGAAGGGTGAGGGTCATGATTTCAGAACTTCGCTTCCTCGTCGCAGTAGTCGCAACGGTATTCCTGACGGTCGGAATGCACCAGATGGAACATCTGCACCGCAGGCTCGGTGGTGGTGACGCAGCGCGGGTTCACGCATTTGATGATGTTGACGACATGTTCCGGCAGGGTCGGCTTCTTCTTTTCGACGATTTTGCCGCCGCGGACGATGCCGACGGTCGCGGTGCGCGCCACGAGGCCGAGCACGTCGAGGTCGATGGATTCGGTCTCATCCTCGATTTTGATGATGTCCTTCGTGCCGTACATGTGGCTGTCGGCGTTCATGATCAACGCGAGTTTGGTTTTGGACGGGTCGATCTTCAGATACTCAAGTACCTTGAGCGCGGTTCCGGCGGGCACGTGATCGATGATGATGCCGTTCTGAATGCTGGTGACTTCCATCAGGCTTCAACCTCCTTGGCTGCGAGCGGTTCGTATCCCGGCAGTTCGTCACCGACCACCGAGCTTTCCAATGCCATGCGCATGAGCATACCGTTCTTGACCTGTTCGAAGTAGGCTGCACGCGGATCGTCGTCAACTTCCACGGCGATTTCGTTGACGCGCGGCAGCGGGTGCAGCACGGCCATGTCCTTCTTGGCGTACGCCATCTTGGCTTCGTCGAGGATGTAGGTGTCGCGCAGACGCAGATAATCGTCCTCGTTGAAGAAACGTTCTTTCTGCACGCGGGTCATGTACAGCACGTCAAGATCGCCGATGACGGAGACCAGATCCTTGACTTCGGTGTAGGAGCAGGATTCGGTGGCGTTGATGCGGTCAAGCACGTACTGCGGGGTCTTGAGCTCGTCGGGGCTGATGAGCACGAAGTTGACGTTGCCGAAGCGGCACAGTGTTTCGATCAGGGAGTGCACGGTGCGGCCGAAGGTCAGATCGCCGCACAGGCCGACGGTCAGGTTGGTGACACGGCCGAAGCGCGATTGAAGCGTGGCCAGGTCGGCGAGCGTCTGCGTCGGATGCATGTGTCCGCCGTCGCCCGCGTTGATGACCGGCACGGAGGCGGCGCGGGATGCGACCAGCGCGGCGCCTTCCTTCGGATGGCGGATGGCCACCACGTCGACGTAGTTGGACACCGTCTTCAACGTGTCGGCGATCGTCTCGCCCTTGGTGACGGAGGCGAGCTGGGCGCCGGCGAAACCGATCACCTTGCCGCCGAGGCGCAGCATGGCGGTTTCGAAACTCAGACGCGTGCGCGTGCTCGGCTCATAAAACAAAGTGGCAAGCACCCTGCCTTCGCAGGTGTGTGCCACTTCTTTACGATGGGAATCGATGTACTGCGCTTTGTGCAGCATTTCCTGAATCTGACGAATGGAAAGATCATCGAGAGTGATGACGCTTTTTCCGACCATCGGCGTTTCGACCGCCGGTTCGAGTACTGAGGACAACGGCTCACCTTTCATGCAACTTGTGGTTGAAGGTGGCCACTGAAAGTGACCTAGCCAACTATAGCCCGAAACACTGACCCGGAGCGTTCACCGCGTGTTCACCGAGCGCCCGCTCGAATCGTTTCATGAAAGGCCGTAGAACAGACGTTCCGTCACGTCGCGCGCCTTGCGCATTACGGCAAGCAGATCGTTTTCGAAATGCTGTCCGCGATTCGCGTCGTATCCGAGATAGACGGCGAGTCCTCCCAGCGAATACGTGTCATCCGGCAGGATATCCGCCTGGTTGACGCGCCCGCTCCACAGGTAGCTGCCGTTGCGCGCGGCCGTGCACATCCACCATGCGCGTCGCAATACGACGGCGTCGCCGGCGGAAACCAGCTTGCGCCGCTCCAACTCGTCCAACGCCTGCATCGTGCCGTTGACTCGCAGGTTCGCGTTGTCGCCGGCATGCTGCAACTGCAGCAGCTGAATCGTCCATTCCACGTCGGACAGACCACCTTTGCCCAGCTTCAGGTGACGGTCCCTACGCACGCCGCGCGGCAATCGCTCGGCTTCCATACGCGCCTTGAGCTTGCGTATTTCGGCGACCTGCGCCTCCGTCAAATCGATCTTCGGATAGCGCAGCGGGTCGGCGACGTTCATCAGGAAATCCTCGGCGAGCGCCGCGTCGCCTGCCGCGTAACGCGCACGCAGGAGCGCCTGGTGCTCCCATGTGCTCGCCCAGGAACGGTAGTATTCCTCGCAGGACGCGTAGGAGCGCACGAGGGGTCCGTTTTTGCCTTCGGGCCGCAGGTCCATGTCGAGTTCGATTTTGGGTTCGAGCGTGGTCGGTCCTTGCAGGATGGCGCGGAGGTCTTCCTGCACTTTGCGTGCGAAGAGGTTGGCTTGGTTGTCGTCGGCGTTATCGGACGGCCGGTAGATGATGATGACGTCGGCGTCGGAGCTGAAGTTCACTTCCCTGCCGCCGTAGCGTCCCATGCCGATGACGGCGATTGCCGCCGGCGCTTCGTCGAATCCCATTTCCTGCGTTTGGTGGCGGATGGCCCAGGTGAGCGATGCGTCGATGGCCGTGTCGTATACGTCGGTCATACCTGCGAGCGACGCCTTGTCGTCGATGACGCCGCTCATCCACCCTAGTCCGATGCGTTCGATTTCGTGGCGTCGCATGGCGCGGATGGAGTTGGCGAAGTCGTTGATGCTGCCTACGTTGCGTTCGAGGGAGGCGTGTGTCTGCACGTCGAGGCTTTCGCGCGAACGTGGCTGCAGGTCGTTGTCGCTGCCGAGCCAGGTGACGGATTCGACGGATTTGTTGAGCGCGTCGCCCAGGAACCGTGAATTGGACAGGACGTGGCACAGGCGTTGCGCGGCGGACGGCGAGTCGCGCAGGAAGCCGAGGTATTCGCTGTCCGTGCCAAAGTGTTCTTCGAGTTTGCGCCAGTTGAGCAGCCCCATGTCGGGGTTCTGCCCTTCGCCGAGCCATTGGAGGACGGCGGGCAGGAGGATGCGGTTGATTTTCGCGGCACGGGAGATGCCGGCGGTCAGTGCGGTGACGTGGCGCATGGCGGCGTCGGGGTCGGCGAATCCGATGGAGGCGAAGCGTTCCTGCATGGCGTTGGCGGACAGTTCCACTTGTTCGTCGTCGAGGCCGGCGTTGATGGGCAGCATGGGCCGGTAGTAGATGTCCATGTGCAGGTGGCGCACTTCACGTCGGGTTTCGTCGTATTTGTCGACGAGTTCCTCAGGGTGCATGTGGAAGGCCCGGGCGAGTCTGCGCAGTTCGAGGTTGTGGTTGAGTTCGTCGTCGTTGGCGTCGCGTTTGCGTTCGATGCCGCCGAGACTGGCTTTGCCGAGGTCCGGGAACAGGTGGGTGCGTTTGAGCGCCCACATTTGCTGGCGGTGTTCCATGACGCGTTCGAAGCGGTAGTCCCAGGAGAGCTTCTTGGCTTGTCTGCGTGAGACGTACCCGCCTTCGGCGAGGCGTTGCAGCGATTCGAGGGTGGAGCTGGTGCGCAGGGTCTCGTCGGCGCGGCCGTGGACGAGTTGGAGCATCTGCACGGTGAATTCCACGTCTCGTAGGCCTCCGCGGCCGAGTTTGATTTCACGGTCCTTCAGGGGCGCGGGGATGAGGTCTTCGACTCGTTTGCGCATCTGCTGGCAGTCGTAGACGAAGTTGTCGCGTTTGGAGGCGGTCCATACGAACGGTCGGGTCATGTCCATGTACGCTTGGCCGAGGTCGGGGTCACCGGCCACGGGGCGGGCCTTGAGCAGGGCTTGGAATTCCCAGTTTTCCGCCCACTGTTCGTAGTAGGCTTCGTGCGATTCGAGTTTGCGTACGAGCGGGCCGTCCTTGCCTTCGGGGCGCAGTCCGCCATCGATCTGCCACAATGTAGGTTCGGCGACGCCCATGATGACGGATTGGCATACGCGCTGCAGGGTGGTGGCCATTTTGGTGCCGACACGGTTGAGGGTCATGCCGTTGGTGTCCGCGTCCGCCGGTTCCACCACGTAGATGAGGTCCACGTCGGATACGTAGTTGAGTTCGCGTGCGCCGAGCTTGCCCATGCCGATGATGGCGAAGCGCACGTGTTCGCTGCTGTCCACTTCGTTGCGGGCGATGGCGAGCGCGCCTTCCAGGGCCGCGTCGGCAAGATCGGACAGTTCCTGGCTGATTCTCGGTTGTATTTCGATTGGGTCGTCCGCGGTGGCGTCCTGCGCCATGATGGCGGCGAGCTGTTTTCTGTAGGTCTGCCGTAGCGCGGTCGCCGCTTCGGCGAGTGGTTTCGTGGCTTTTGGCATGCGATTGTCGGCCGGGTCGGCACCGACCGCTTCGAGGACATGCGCGCGGCGTTGCGCGTGGTTGTACAGATGGCTTTCGCATGAGTCGCTGGCTGCGGCCATGACGAGTTCGGGGCGGAAGCGCATGAGCTTGCCCATTCCGTCGGACACGCCGAGCACGGTGACGAGTCGTACGAGTCCGGCGTCGTCGGTGATGACCTGGTGGAAGTCGCGGCCTTGGCTTTGCAACGCTTTGATGATGTCGACGAGGTTGCGTAGCGCGATGTCGGGCTCGCAGGTCTGTTCCAATGTTTTCATCAGCAGGCATAGCCGGTCGTCGTCGATGCCGTCGGCGCGCAACTCGTCAAGCAACGTGCGTGCCGTGTCCAGATCCTGCAATCCCGCCCGAATCAGATCGAGCACCTCAAACTGATGCGTAGAAGAAGCCATGGTTCCCATAGTAATCGTTCATATCCGTAAGTATGGCGAAAGGGACGGTTTCCGACAGTTGCCGGAAATCATCCCTTTCGTGTTTGTTGCATCGTCTGAATCAGACGAAGAATGGTTTGACGTTGGACCAGATGCGCCGGCTGACGCATGGATGGTTCATCGTGTACAGGTGCACGCCGTCGACGCCGCGTGCCGCCAAGTCGCAGATCTGTTCGGACGCGTAAGCGATACCCGCCTCTTTAAGCAGCGCGGTGTCGCTCCCCCACTTGTCAAGCAGGACGGCAAGTTTTTCAGGAACACGCGATTCGCACATCTTCGACATGCGCAGCACCGACTTCGCGTTCATCACCGGCATGATGCCGGCTTCGATCGGAACGTCGATGCCGGCGGCACGAGCCTTGTCCACGAATCGAAGGAAATCCTCGTTGTCGTAGAACAGCTGGGAGATGAGGTGGCTTACGCCCGCGTCGACCTTCTTCTTGAGATTGTCGATATCCTCCTCAAGCGTGGCCGCCTGCGGGTGCTTTTCCGGATAGCAGGCGCCGTAGATCTTGAGATCCGGACGCTTCTCGCGGATGTAGGCCGCCAGATCGCTCGCATGGTCGAACACTCCCGCCGGTTCGGCTCCTTCCACACGGTCGCCTCGCAAAGCGAGCACGCCGGAGACTTTGGCCTGGTCGAACAGGTCGAGCGCCTCATCCACGTCGTCTTTGTCAAGGTATTGCGCGGTCAGGTGCGCCACGGCCGGAATGCCGTATTCGTTCACCGTATGCGCGATGCGTGCGGTCAACGTGCGGTCGGACGATTTGCCGGTGCCGTAGGTGACGGAGATGAAGTCGGGGTCCAGCCCCTGCAGGCCATCCAACGTATCGTAGATGGTACCCACAGGGCTGGTGCGCTTGGGAGGGAACACCTCCAGCGAGAAGATTGGCGAATGCATGTGATTCCTTGGAAATCTTGCCTGTTTATGCCTATGCCGGCCTTACTTGGCGAGTTTGGCGCGCACGGCCTTGGCCGCTGCGACGAGGTTCTCCAGGCTCGGCCAGGTTTCGGCGTTGCCACGGGTCTTCAGGCCGCAGTCCGGGTTGATCCACACCTTTTCGACGTCCATCTTCTTCAGGATCTCGTAGATGCGGTCCTCGATCTCCTGTTCGGACGGAATGCGCGGAGAGTGGATGTCGTACACGCCCGGGCCGGCTTCGGTTTCGAAGTTGGCGTCGTGGATGGCGTCGAGCACCACAAGGTCGCCACGGGAGGCTTCGAAGGAGATCACGTCGGCGTCCATCGCGTCGATGTCCTTGATGATGTCGTTGAACTCCGAATAGCACATGTGCGTGTGGATCTGCGTGGTCGGCTTGACGGCGGAATGCACCAGACGGAACGCCGGAATGGCCCAGTCGAGGTACTTCTTGTGCCAGTCGGTCTTCCTCAGCGGCAGCTTCTCGCGCAGTGCGGCCTCGTCGATCTGGATGACCTTGATGCCGGCCTTCTCCAAATCGAGCACTTCGTCGCGGATGGCGAGCGCGAGCTGCTGGGTCTGCTGCTCGTGGGTGATGTCCTCGCGCGGCCAGGACCAATTGAGGATGGTGACCGGACCGGTGAGCATGCCCTTCATCACATGATCGGTGCGGGACTGCGCGTAGGCGCTCCATTCCACGGTGATCGGGTTGGCGCGGGATACGTCGCCCCACACGATCGGAGGCTTGACGCAACGTGTGCCGTAGGACTGCACCCACGCGTTCTTGGTGAACAGGAAGCCGTTGAGGTTCTGGCCGAAGTATTCGACCATGTCGTTGCGTTCGAATTCGCCGTGGACGAGCACGTCGAGGCCGATTTCCTCCTGATGCTTGATGCAGGCGTCGATCTGGTTCTTCATGAATTCGTCGTATTCGGCCTTGGTGATCTCGCCCTTGCGCAGCTTGGCGCGTTCGGCGCGCACTTCCTTGGTTTGCGGGAAGGAGCCGATGGTGGTGGTGGGCAGCAGCGGCAGGTTCAGCGCCTCACGCTGCTCCTTCTGGCGTTCGGCGCGTGCCGGCTGACGTACGAAGTCGGCGTCGGTAAGGCTTGCGATTCGCTTGGCGACCGCAGGATCGGCGGCGACGCGGGTGCCGTCGAACAGCGCCTGGTTGGCTGCGAGTTCGGCGGATGCCTTCTTCTCGTCGTCGGAAGCGTCGGCGAGCACGGCGACTTCGTGCAGTTCGTCGAGCTTCTGGACGGCGAAGGCGAAGTGCTTGCGCACGTCGTCGGCGAGACCGTCCTCGCCTTCGGTGCTGAACGGCACGTGCAGCAGGGAGCTGGCGGTGGAGACGGCCACGTTGGCGGTGACCTGCTTCAGCGCGTCGACCAGGCCGAGGCTCACGGCGTAGTTGTTGCGCCAGATGTTGCGGCCGTTGATCACGCCGGCGAAGATGGTGGTTTTTTCTGCCACGCCGTACTTTTCGACGGCGGCGAGGTTTTCGTCCTTGCCTTCGTTCAGGTCCAGGCCGATGCCGTCGAAGCCGAGCAGGTTGACGGTTTCGTACACGTCGGCGATGTGTCCGAAGTAGGTGTTGAGCAGCACCTTGACCTTGCCTTCGCGGGCGGGCAGGATCTTGGCGTACAGGCTCTTGAACAGTTCGACGTCGCCCGGCTCCTTGTCGAGCACGAGGTACGGTTCGTCGATCTGGATCCACTGCACGCCCAGTTCGGCGAACTTGGCGACGACTTCGGCGTACACCGCGGCGACCGCGTTGACGAGGCCCTTGTCGTAGTCGAGCTCCTCGGCCTGCGGATTGCGGGCGAGCTTGAGGAAGGTGTACGGGCCGATGAGCACCGGCTTGGTGGTGATGCCGAGCGCCTTCGCCTCGTTGAATTCGTCGAACGGCTTGGTGCTGTTGAGCTTGATGTCGGTGGCGGAGTCGATTTCCGGCACGAGGTAGTGGTAGTTGGTGGTGAACCACTTCTTCATCGGCAGGGCGGTCACGTCGCCCTTCTCGCCCTGATAGCCGCGACCCATTGCGAAGAGGGTCTCTTCCGGGTTCTCGAAGGCGAGACGCTGGTAGCGCTGCGGAATGACGTTGAGCAGGATGGCAGTGTCGAGCATCTGGTCGTAATAGCTGAAGTCGTTGCTCGGAATCAGGTCGATGCCGGCGGCCTGCTGCAGCTTCCAATGCTTGGCGCGCAGTTCCTTGGCTGTGGCACGCACCTCATCGAGGGTGGTGTTGCCCTTCCAATACGCTTCGATGATTTTCTTCAGCTCACGGTTCTGGCCGATGCGCGGGAAACCGGAGACGGAAGTAAGAGCGGACATGAATCCTCCATCTGATATGAACAATGCAACCCGCTCAAGCTATCACAAAACCGCCAGCTATAAGACATCAAGAAAATTTGAATGTCGTTATAAACTGTCCTTATAACGCAGTCCGTATGCCGTCTATATTCACACATTTATGTTTATGGATCAATAATGCAGAACAGCCCGGCAAGCGGATTTAACGCAATGTCTCGTATGCGTCGGGGTCTACGGGTTCCAGCCATTCATTCGTCACGTCGCCCGTGCCATCCGCAATCATGAACGCCAAATGGCTGAAAGCTTCGCGAGGGGCGGCACCGTGCCAATGCTTAACGTCCGGCGGAATACGGACGGCCTGTCCCGGTTCAAGCTCCTTCGGCTCTTCGCCCTCAAGCTGGTAGTAGCCACGCCCTCCAACCGCAATGAGAATCTGGGCCGCGTGATGGTGGATATGCCAGTGGTTCCGGCATCCAGGTTCGAACGTCACATTGTGGATTGACACTTCAGGCGCGTCAAGTACCGGCGCAAGCCAGCTCTGTCCGTCGAAATACTGGGCGAAACCGTCATTTGGTTCCCCAAGAGGGAACGCACTGGGATTGTTCATATGGGCTCTCCTATCCATCATTCTGAACATCGGTTCAGAAAGCACCATACAACCTTGAAGCCGCTTGAAGTCAAATCACAGCACTCTGCGGAATGCTCATCGTTCCGAATCAGCCCGGAACACGCAAGCCCTACTCGAAGTCTTTGGCGGTAAGCAGCGCGATGAGTTCGCCGCTGTGCAGCTGCCACTGGTTGAATGGCTCGTTCGAGCCGAATACGGCGATCGAGGCCGGGGACATGCCGAGATTCAGCAGGTCAAGCAACGTCGGATCGGATTCGGTGCTGGCCAGCCATTGGCAGGCGATCGAAATGGTCGGTTCGTGGCCAAGCACGAGCAGCGTGCGATGCTTTTCCTTGGTTTGCGCGAGCTCGTCGAACACGGATTGCACGCCGCCTTCGTACAGGCTTTGCCGGTAGTCGACTTTCGGATCGTCGCCGAACACCTTGAGCATGCGATCGCAGGTCTGACGGGCGCGGGTGGCGCTGGAGCATGCGATGCGAGTGGGCACCATTTTGAACGCCGCCAATCCTTTGGCCACGGCTTTGGCCTGCTTACGTCCTTTGTCGGTGAGCTCACGTCCCACGTCGCTGCCGTTGCCGCCGAACGGCTCGGTTTTGGCGTGGCGCATCGCCAGCAGCACATACTTGTATTCCTTGGCCTTTTTAGCGACCTTCTTCAGGCTCGTTCCCATAATCGCACGCTCCGATCCGGTTCCAGCGCCGCATTTCAAATGTCTAATGTCCATTGTCTCAGATTTTCCGCTGGGACATGGCATGAAACGCTCTAAATCTACTCCTTTATGGCTTCGACCTGCGCGTCGAGGTCACGCAGCACCTTGCGCAGCTTGCGATCGGAAATGTCACGCAATTCCAGATCCTCAAGCTGTTCGGCACGCTCCTCGGGCGTCAACGAATCGATGTCGGTCGTCGTGTCCTTCGTGGCACGGTCGCGTTTACGCAACGCCTGGAAGCCCGGAGCCATCGCGCGAGAAACCATGAGGAAACCGGTGTGTCCAATCATCTGGTGATCGGGACGGATGGCCAGTCCTTGCGCCTTCCAATTACGTTCCAAAGTCTCCTGCATGTCCGGCTCGGTCCAGCAGCCGACCTCGCGCAACGCTTCGGCAAGACGGCTCAACTGCGTGGTGGTGGTGACGTACGCGACGAGCACGCCGCCAGGCGCGATCACGCGATACGCCTGTTCAAGACGGTTCCACGGGTCAAGCATGTCAAGCATGATGCGGTCGAAGGAGTGTTCCGGCAAACCAGCCGCGACCGAATCGAAATCGCCGGTCCTCAAATCCCACCATGCGGGACGTTTGCCAAAGTAAACCGTCGCGTTGGCTTCGGCGACGCGCGCGAATTCCGAACGCATCTCGATGGTGGTGAGGCTTCCGCCCTCCCCCACGGCATCCAGCAGATTGATGCTCATCGCGCCCGAACCGGCTCCGGATTCCAGCACGTTCATACCGGAACGAATATCACCGAGCTGGATGACCTGCGCGATGTCCTTCGGATACATGATCTGCGCGCCACGCGGCATGGACAGCACATAGTCAGCCAAGCGCGGACGCATGACGGCGAACTCCCAACCACCGATGGCACGCGTTCCCTTCCACGGCTTGTTCGCGTCGCGTTCCGGATGCGTCTGGTTGACCTGAGCCTCACGTTTCGCACTCACCGTCACGACAACGGATCCTTCCGTCTGGCCAATCACATCATCATGCAGGATGATGCCATGCGAGGTCTGCGTCACACCACCCGGCACCAGCTGATCGGTGATTTTATTCGACCTGCGGTCCGTGAACTGCACTTTTTCACCGGCGGCAAGCGGCCCTCGACGCATGGTTTACGCTCCTTCGTACGTTCGTTCAGTATGCGATTTCACGACTATGGCTTACGATTGCAGACCGCATTCCACGGACAGCAACGAACCTATGCTACCGTATCCGCCGTCATACCGGCAGACGGCACGAAGCGACGGCAATGTGACGGCGACGTCGACATCACACCGCGTACGCGTTCCAACGACCATTCGCATGCGTGACCTTCAAATCCAATCCAAACACCTGGCTCAACCGTTCAGAAGTAAAACCATGCTCCAAATCACCCGTATATACGATAGTGCCCGGCGCCGGATCGTTGCCGGCGACGTTATCGGCATACGCATCCGCCTCGTTGCCGGTGATACGTCCCATGATCGCCACGTGGTCGAAGCCTTGCGGAATCTCCTCAAGACGGTGCGTCACCAGAATCACGGCGCGGTCAGACTGCTCCGCACCAACACGACTCAACGCACGCAAAGCAATCTCACGCCCACCCAAATCAAGACCCGTGGTCGGCTCGTCAAGAATCAGCAAATCGGGATCCGCCATCAACGCACGGCAGATAAGCACGCGAGTGCGTTCGCCTTCGGAAAGCTTGAACATCATCTTGCCTTCCAGGTATTCGATGCCGAATTCACGCATCAATGAGCGGGCTTTGGCGTAATCCTCGTCAGTATAGGTGTCGCGCCAACGGCCGGTGGTTGCGGTCAGCGCCGTCACGATGGCGTCAAGAGGATCTTCCTGCGGCGGGAACGCGCGTCCGAGTTCGGCCGAGCTCAAACCGATGCGGTTGCGGTAGGAGAACACGTTCACTTTGCCCAGACGTTTTCCCAGAATGTCGACTGTGCCTTCGGATGGGAATCCACGGGTGCTCATCATCTGCACCAACGTGGATTTGCCGATGCCGTTGGGACCGAACAGCACCCATTTCTCGCCTTTTTTGACTTCCAGATTGACTTTGGTGAGAATTACGCGCCTGCGGCGACGGAATTCCACATCGTCCAGTTTCAACGCGATGTTCTGTTCGTTCATGGTCCCCTCCATTTTCACAAACCACTTGGATACGATGATGCCTCCTGCCAGCATAGTGCGTCGGCAGGAGGCATTTCAGGATTATTCTGGCTGTCGATCAGCCGGATCGGTTATCCGCGATCAGACAGGTTCGGTTCTACTTCCGTTCGGCAAGCACGTCCTCGTAGACTTTGACGGTCTTGTCTGCGATGGACTCCCAGCTGAAGTGGTCGCGGGCGCGCTCGTAACCGGCCTGTCCCATCCGCTTCGCCTTTTCAGGGTCAGCCATGATGCGGTTGATGGCGTCGGCCATATCGTGCACGAATTTGTCAGGGTTGGTGGGGGTGCCAGTGCCGTCATGCAGTTGGTCGACCGGCACCAGATATCCGGTCTCGCCGTCGACGACGACTTCCGGAATGCCACCGGTCGCAGAGGCGACCACCGGCAGACCGCATGCCATGGCTTCCAGATTCACGATGCCGAGCGGCTCGTAGATGGATGGGCAGATGAATGCGTCGCAGCCATGTTCGAGTGCGTTGAGCTCCGGCTTCGGCAGCATCTCCTCAATCCAGATGATGTTGCCGCGTTCCTCGTCGAGCTTGGCGAAGGCGGTCTTGACCTCTTCCATGATTTCCGGCGTGTCGGGAGCGCCGGCGCACAGAACGACCTGGATGTTCGGGTCCACGAAGTGCAGTGCCTGAAGCAGGTACGGCAGACCCTTTTGACGAGTGATGCGTCCGACGAACAGCAAGGTCGGTTTGCTGCGGTCGATGTTGTAACGTTCGAACACCTTCCAGCCCGGATCGTCATCCGCCGGGGTTTCAAACTGGCTCATGGTGATGCCGTTGTGCACTACGACCACCTTGTCCGGGTCAAGGTTCGGATAGGCGGTGAGGATGTCCTCACGCATGCCCGCGGATACGGCGATCACGCGGTCGGCATGCTCGTAGGCGTCTTTCTCAGCCCAGGAGCTCAGATTGTAGCCGCCGCCCAACTGTTCACGTTTCCATGGACGGAACGGTTCAAGCGAGTGCGCGGTGATGACCAATGGGGTGTCATGCAGCATTTTGGCGAGATAGCCAGCAAGGCATGCGTACCATGTATGCGCATGGATGATGTCGGCATCAACGTCGTTGGCGATTTGCAAATCGACGCCAAACGTTTTCAGCGCACCGTTCGCATCCTCAAGCTCCTTCGGCACGTCGTAGCCGACGACAGTGAGCGACCCTTTCGGGTCTGTTCCGGGAATCGCGGGAATGTCGGCGGCCGTGCGCGGCCCGTCGAATGCGCGGACCGTCACATCGACACGTTCCGCCAGCACCTTGGAAAGCTCTTCGGCATGCACCCCCGCGCCGCCATACACCTTGGGCGGGTATTCACGCGATAGAATGTCAACCTTCATGTCTGTAATCTCCTCCTCGAGTCTTCCAGCGTTTCCTGTTCTACTGTAAAACATCAGACACGAAAAACACTCATTGTTTTCATCGTTTTTCAGAAAGTTCCATTCTTTTTCTGAAAAACGATGAAACAGCATTCTCGCATACCCTTTACGGTTAGTCGAAGTCAAGTAGCGCATACCTAAAATCCGATAGAAAAAGCGGTGAGACAAATGCTTCTGGTTGTCTCACCGCTTTCCATCGTTTTTGTGATCAGACGGCTGTTCCGTTTTGGTCGAGATTCGGATTGTGCTTCGGGTTGCCGGCCGTGAAGAACAGGCTCAGCACACCGACTGCGAAGACGATGGCGACTGTGGAGATGAGCCACATCGGATGCGACGGCAGCCACATGACCACGAGGAAGGCGATGGCCGACAGCGCAATCAGCACCCAGCTGGCCACACGGAACCATTGACGGACGGAATGGGGTGCCTTGAACATCTTCGGATTCTTGTAATCAGGATTGGTGTTCAGCGCGTTTTCCGTTTCCGTGACCGTACTGGCACTCGGCTTCCATGGCCCATCGGTGCCGTCCTGCAGACGACGTGACTTTTCCTGCAGCTGATACTCGTCCAACATGCCGGAACGTGCGCGGCCTTGGGTTTGGTCGTATTGCTGTGGCACTCCCCTGCGATTGCGCTTGGCTTGGGCACGTCGTTCTGCGCGATTTGGCATTAGTCACTCCTTTGTTGCATGGTGCTGGGATTACTTTACCGCATTTCGGGTGAAAAACAGGTGGCCCGGCTCACTATTCGCGAGCCGGGCCACCTCGTTCATACCCTTACAACAGTGTTGTCTATCGCGGCAGCATCATTGGACGCTTGGAAGCGACGATCGGTGCCGGCAGTTCGGTGGAGCCGGTAAGGTACTCGTCGACCGCGGCCGCGCAGGAGCGACCTTCGGAGATGGCCCACACGACGAGGCTCTGGCCACGTCCGGCATCGCCGCAGGCGAAGACGCCGTCCTGGGAGGTGGCGAACTTGTCGTTACGCGCCACATTGCCTCGACCGTCAAGGTCGACCGGCAGCTGATCCACCAGCGTGGTGGTGTCAGGGTGCAGGAAGCCCACGGAGATGAGCACCAGATCGGCGGGAATCACTCGTTCGGTGCCTGGCTGGCGGGTGAACGGCCCGTTCTCTCCTGGAGCGACGTTGACGACCTTCAGACCGGTGACATGTCCGTTCTCGTCGGCGACGAAGCCTTCGGTGGCGGTGGAGTTCTCCACCTTCACCTTGGCCTTGTCCTCGTCGGAGCCCTCGAAGTTGACCGAGTCGGTGTTGTACACGTATTCGGCGCGCTGCGTTTCGAAACCTTCCTTCATGGAGGAGGTTTCCTTGTACAGGCGGGCGAAGGTCGGCCATGGCTGGTTGGCCGGACGCTCCTTCGGTTCCTGCGGCATGATCTGCAGCACGGTGACGTCCTTAGCGCCTTGGCGCAGGGATGTGCCGAGGCAGTCGGAACCGGTGTCGCCGCCGCCGATGATCACCACATGCTTGCCTTCGGCGGTGATGTCGTTGACCGGCTTGACACCGTACACGCGACGTGTGGCGTCCGGCAGGAACTCCATGGCGAAATGGATACCCTTGAGCTCGCGGCCTGGAATCTTCATGTCACGCGGCACGGTGGAGCCGATGGCAACCACCACTGCGTCGTAGCGGGAACGCAGGTCATCCCAGGAGATGTCCTTGCCGATTTCCACGCCGGTGCGGAACACGGTGCCTTCGGCTCCCATCTGCTCGACTCGGCGGTCGATGAGGCGCTTGTCGAGTTTGAAGTTCGGAATGCCGTAACGCATCAGACCACCGATGGCGTCATCACGCTCGTATACGACCACGGTGTGGCCGGCACGGGTGAGCTGCTGGGCGCAGGCGAGACCGGATGGGCCGGAACCGACCACGGCAACGGTCTGGTCGGTCAGACGCTGCGGCGGCAGAGGCTTGACGTAGTCAAGGCTCCATGCCTGATCGATGATGGTGCGTTCGTCGTTCTGAATCATCGTGGCCGGCTGATGGATGCCAAGCACGCAGGCGGCTTCGCACAATGCCGGGCAGATGCGACCGGTCACTTCGGGGAAGTTGTTGGTTTCGGACAGACGGTTGTACGCGTCCTCCCACTTCTCCTGACGGACCAGATCGTTGAATTCCGGAATGATGTTGCCGAGCGGGCATCCGCTCATGCAGAACGGAGTGCCGCAATCCATGCAGCGGGCCGCCTGCTCGGTGGTCCAGGACTGCAGGCCGGATTCGGTGTGAACGTCGAACCAGTCCTTGATTCGCTCTTCAACGGGGCGTTCGGCCAGTTCGCGACGGGTACGGACCTTCAGGAATCCACGAGGATCTCCCATGTCAGCGCGCTCCTTCCATAACCTGCTCGTACACCTGTTCCCAGACGCCGGGCGTATTGAAATCGATGTTCTTCTCCTCGGCTTCCTTCATCGCCTTCTGCATGGCGAGGAAGTGCTTCGGAACGATGTGGGTGAATCGCTTGGCGCTGTTTTCCCAGTCGTCAAGCAGGGCCTTCGCGAAGGCGGAGCCGGTCTCTTCGGCATGCTGCTTGACGAGACCGTGCACCAGCTTGTCGGCATCGGCGTCAAGCGGCTCGAACAGCAGCGCGCCGTTGGTGGCGGCCGCCGGGTTGACCTGCTTCATGTCGAGGTCGAGCACGTACACGTTGCCGCCGGAGAAGCCCGCGCCGAGGTTACGGCCGGTGGAGCCGAGAATCACGACCGTACCGCCGGTCATGTATTCGCAGCCGTGGTCGCCCACGCCTTCCACCACGAAGGTGGCGCCGCCGTTACGTACGGCGAAACGTTCGCCTGCGCGGCCGGCCACGAACATTTGGCCGGAAGTCGCGCCGAAGCCGGTGACATTGCCTGCGATCACGTTCTCGTGCGGATCGAAGGTGATGCCGTCCTCTGGACGGACCACCATGCGGCCGCCGGACAGGCCCTTACCCGCGTAGTCGTTGACTTCGCCGTAGACGCGGATGGTTTCGCCACGCGGAATGAACGCGCCAATGGACTGGCCGCCGGCACCATGGAACGTCATGCCGATGGTGTCGTCCGGCAGACCTTCCTCGCCGTAACGCTTGGTGATCTCATAGCCGAGCATGGTGCCGAGCGTACGGTACACGTTGCGGATCGGCATTTCGATACGCACGGGCTCCTTCTTGTCAAGGGCTGGCTGGGCAAGCTCGATGAGCTTGTTGTCGAGCGCCTTGTCGAGCTCATGGTTCTGATCGATCGTCTTGTGCAGGATGGTTCCCGGAACCGGACCCGGCTGCATGAGCACGTTGCTCAGGTCGATGCCGTCGGACTTCCAACGCTTGATGGCTTCGTCCTGGTCGAGGCATTCGACATGGCCGACGGCCTCTTCCAGCGTGCGGAAGCCGAGCTGCGCGAGCAGTTCGCGGACTTCCTCGGCGATGAACATGAAGAAGTTGACGACATGTTCCGGCTTGCCCTTGAAGCGTGCTCGGAGCTCCGGATCCTGGGTGGCGATACCCTGCGGGCAGGTGTTCTTCTGGCAGGCGCGCATCATGACGCAGCCTTCGACGATCAGCGCGGCGGTGGCGAAGCCGAATTCCTCGGCGCCAAGCAGCGCGGCGATCACCACGTCGCGACCGGTCTTGAGCTCGCCGTCGCACTGCACGGTGATGCGGGAACGCAGGCCGTTCAGAACCAGCGTCTGCTGGGTTTCGGACAGGCCGATCTCCCACGGGGTGCCGGCATGCTTGATGGCGTTGAGCGGAGCCGCGCCGGTGCCGCCGTCATAGCCGGAAATCAGCACCACATCGGCATGGCACTTGGCCACGCCGGCAGCGATGGTGCCGACGCCGAATTCGGAGACGAGCTTGACGTGGATGCGGGCCTTCGGATTGGCCATCTTCGCATCGTTGATCAGCTGCTTCAGATCCTCAATGGAGTAGATGTCGTGGTGCGGCGGTGGGGAGATGAGCTCCACGCCCGGGGTGGCGTGACGTACCTTGGCGATCCACGGCGGAACCTTGGCTCCCGGCAGGTGGCCACCTTCGCCAGGCTTCGCGCCCTGGGCGAGCTTGATCTGCAGGTCGGTGGCATGCACCAGATAGTCGCTGGTCACACCGAAGCGGGCCGAAGCAATCTGCTTGATCTTGCTGTAGCGCAGCGGATCGTTGATACGATCCTCGGATTCGCCGCCTTCACCGGAGTTGGAGCGTGCGCCAATCGTGTTCATGGCAATGGCGAGCGTCTCATGCGCCTCCTGGGAGATGGAGCCGTAGCTCATGGCGCCGGTGGAGAAACGCTTGACGATTTCGCTGGCCGGCTCGACTTCGGAAATGTCGATCGGCTTGCGAGTGGACTTGAACTTCATCAGGCCACGCAGCGTCATCAGACGGTTGGAGGTGTCGTTGATGTGGTTCGAGTACTTCTTGAACAGGTTGTAGTCGCCGCGCTGGGTGGACTGCTGCAGCAGGAAGATGGCTTCCGGATCGTTCAGATGGTCCTCGCCGGTACGACGCCACTTGTAGTCGCCGCCGGTACGCAGGTTGCGGTGCGGGCGGGCGGTCCATTGGGTCGGATACGCCACGCGATGGCGGCTGGCGACTTCCTCGGCGAGCTCGTCGAGGCCGACGCCGCCCACACGGGACGTGGTGCCGGTGAAGTACTCGTCGATGACGTCCTTGTTGAGGCCGACCGCTTCGAACAGCTGCGCGCCACGGTAGCTCATGATGGTGGAGACACCCATCTTGGCCATGATCTTGAGCACGCCGGTGGACAGCGCGCGGGTCAGGTTCTTCACGGCGGTTTCCGCGTCGACCTTGAGGTAGCCCTTGCGGGAGAGGTCTTCGACGGATTCGAATGCCAGATACGGGTTCACCGCGGCAGCGCCATAGGCGATCAGCAGTGCCACATGGTGGATTTCGCGTACATCGCCGGCTTCGACCACCATGGAGATCTGCGTACGCGTGTGGCGGCGCAGCAGATGGTGCTGCACTGCGGAAGTGAGCAGCAACGATGGAATCGGACCCCACGCATAGTTGGAATCGCGGTCGGACAGCACCAGGAAGTTGGCACCGTTCTCAATCGCCTCGTCGATCTCCTGGAAGATCTCGTCAAGACGGTCCTTCAGTGCCTGTCCGCCGCCGGCCACCTGGTAAAGGCCCTTGACGATGAACGGCTTGTAATAGCCACCGAGAATCTTGGCGCGGTCGAGGCGCTTGAGCTGTGCCATCTCGTCGGAGTTGAGCACCGGCAGCGGGATGAGGATCTTCTTGGCGTGCAGTTCGGAATCGGCCAGCAGGTTCGGCTCGGGACCGATGGCGGATTCGAGGCTGGTCACGATCTTCTCACGTTCCCAGTCGAGCGGCGGGTTGGTGACTTGCGCGAACTTCTGGGTGAAGTAATCGAACAGCATGCGGCTGTGCTTGGACAGCGCGGCGAGCGGCGTATCGTTGCCCATGGAGCCGAGCGGCTCCTTGCCGGTGTTGGCCATTGGGGCGAGCAGCAGCTTCAGATCTTCCTCGGTGTAGCCGAAGGCGCGCTGACGACGCTGCACGGACTGACCGGAGTGGTTGACGTGCTCGCGCTTGGGCAGCTGACTCAATTCCACGGAGTTGCCTTCCACCCACTTGCGGTAGGGGTGCTGGCTGGCAAGAGTCTTCTTGATTTCCTCGTCGGGGATGATGCGACCCTCGTCGGTGTCGACGAGGAACATCTTGCCCGGTTCCAGACGGCCCTTGGTGACGATATGCTCCTCGGCGACTTCCGGCAGCACACCGGTTTCGGACGCGAGCACGACGTAGCCGTCATCGGTGACCTGCCAACGTCCCGGGCGGAAGCCGTTGCGGTCGAGCAGTGCGCCGACCTGGGTGCCGTCGGTGAAGATGATGTGCGCCGGGCCATCCCATGGTTCGATCAGCGTGTTGTTGTATTCGTAGAAAGCCTTGACGTCCGGATCGAGCTGGTCGTTGTTCTCCCATGCCGGCGGCAGCATCATGGAGATGGCGTGCGGCATGGAACGGCCGGCGAGGTGCAGCAGTTCGAGGCATTCGTCGAAAGTGCCGGAATCGGAATAGCCGGAGGTGGCGATCGGCAGCAGCGGCTTGAATTCACCGAGCAGTTCGGAACTCAGTCGGCCTTCACGTGCGGACAGCCAGTTGCGGTTGCCTTGGATGGTGTTGATCTCGCCGTTGTGCGCCAGCTGGCGGAACGGCTGTGCCAGCGGCCAGCTTGGGAACGTGTTGGTGGAGAAGCGGGAATGCACGATGGCGATTTTCGCCTTCATGCGCTCGTCGGACAGGTCCAGGAAGAAGGGCTTGAGCTGCATGGTGGTGAGCATGCCCTTGTAGGTGATGGTGCGTGCGGACAGGGACGCGAAGTAGATGCCCACCTCATGTTCCACACGCTTGCGGATGCGGAAGGTCTTGCGATCGAGCTCGATGCCACCGAGTTCGCCTTCCGGATCGGCCACGACCAGCGTCTTGAACGCCGGCATGCTGGCCAACGACTGCAGGCCGAGTCCGTCCGGATTGGTGGGTACGACGCGCCATGCGAGCACTTCGAGGCCCTCTTCGCGCACGATCTTGGAAATGGCCTGCTCCTGCTGGCCGGAAGTGGCGATGTCGCGATCCAAGAAGGCGATGCCCGCGGCGTAATGGCCTTCTTCAGGAAGCTCCACACCGGCGGTGGCACGCATGAATTCGTCAGGCATACTCATGAGAATGCCTGCGCCGTCGCCCGTGTTCTCCTCGGCGCCCACGGCACCACGATGGTTCAGATTGACCAGCACCTCGATGGCGTCATCGACGATCTTGCGTTCCGGACGCTTGTTGAGGGTGGTGACCATACCCACGCCGCAAGCGTCATGCTCGGCTCCAGGATCGTACATACCTTGGGAATCATGGATCGTCAGATCTAACGGGGCGTGGAAAGTCACCGAAACCACCTTCAATGTTTTTGGGCAAGAAAAGTCTTGCGGTTCTTTAATGCGTGGTTTAGAATACCGCGCCATTATGTCGGCAACGTTGCACGTGTCCATATAACGAATGGCTATTTTTGTCAATGCCTCGCAGAGGATTTAGCCCATGAACGCATACTTCGCATGTCATGCTCATGCGCACGCACTTCACTTATGCTCATTAACCCGGTCAGTCCAGTGTTTCCAACAGCTCCGTGATGATGGTGTCGTTGAGCAGTCGGCCTCGCAAAGTGGGTATGGCGCGGCCATCAAGCATTGTGATCAGCCCGTCGTGCTCAAGCTCAATCCATTTTTGCTCAGGAATCAAGTGGCTGAATTGTCTGGTGTCGAGTCCTTCACGAATGCGCAGGCCCAACATGATGGTCTCTTCGATGTCCTCGTCGGCAGTGATGCGTTCACTGCCGGCCCATGGCACATTGCCCTCATTGATGGCGGTGCCCCACAATCGCGGATGCGCGATATCCCAGGAGCGCAATCCTTTGCCGTCTTCGCAATCGCCATAATGCGAATGCGCACCGGGACCGAGACCGGCCCAATCGACGTTCCTCCAATAGCCAAGGTTGTGTTGCGACTCGTATCCAGGACGAGCCCAATTGCTAATCTCATACCATTCGAGGCCGGCTTCGGTGAACATCGTGTCGGCGATTTCGTATTTGTTCGCTTCGTCGTCATCGTCCGGTCTCGACAACGTGCCCGCCGCGATCCGTCGTCCCATTTTCGTATTCGGCGCGATGGTGAGCGCATATGCGGAAATATGGTTGACGCCCAAATCGATGGCGGTGCGGACGGATGTGCGCCAATCGTCAAGGCTCTCCCCCGGCGCGCCGTAGATCAGATCGACGCTGGAACGCATGCCTGCTGCATTGGCCGCTGCGATTCCGGCAGCGACGTTTTCCGGCGTATGCGTACGGTCGAGCGTTGCAAGCACATGCGGTACCGCGGATTGCATGCCGAAGGAAATACGATTGAAACCGCCGTCTGCGAGTTCTTTCACATAGTCGGCATTCACCGTGTCGGGATTCGCTTCGGTGGTGATTTCCGCGTCATCGGCGATGCCCCATGTGGCGCGTACCGCATCCAGCATGGCGACCAAATCGCTTGCCTTGAGTGTGGTCGGCGTACCGCCGCCGAAGAAGACGGTTGCCACCTTCGGCTCGTTGATACCGTGCGTTGTCTGCCAATCGCGGACAATCGCCATTTCGCGGATAACCATGTTCGCGTAGTTGCCGCGTGACGCGCCCGCGCCCATGTCCACGGCCGTGTAGGTGTTGAAGTCGCAATAGCCGCAGCGACGTAAGCAAAACGGAACATGAATGTAGATTTCGAACGTCACGAAAGGCTCAGCCTTCGGACTTCTGCGCGGCGCGAATCTTGTCCTTGGTGTCGCGGTCGTTGCCCGCTTCGCCGGTGGACAGGGCTGCGATGAACGCCTCCTGCGGCACTTCCACATGGCCGAGCATCTTCATACGCTTCTTGCCGGCCTTCTGCTTTTCGAGCAGCTTACGCTTACGGGAGATGTCGCCGCCGTAACACTTGGCGAGCACGTCCTTGCGCAGGGCGCGGATGGTTTCGCGTGCGATGATTCGAGAACCGATGGCAGCCTGGATGGGAATCTCGAACTGCTGACGCGGAATGAGCTCACGCAGCTTCTTGGTCATCATCACGCCATAGCTGTACGCCTTGTCACGGTGCACGATGGCGCTGAACGCATCGACTTTCTCGCCTTGAATAAGGATGTCGACCTTCACCAGATCGGCGGACTGTTCGCCATCCTCGTGGTAGTCGAGCGACGCATACCCCTTGGTACGGCTCTTCAGTTGGTCGAAGAAGTCGAAGACGATTTCGGCGAGTGGAATACGGTAATGCATTTCCACACGGTCGGCGGAAATGTATTCCATGGTGCCCATCTGGCCACGGTGGTCTTGGCACAGGTCCATCACCGCACCGATGAAATCCTTCGGCGTGATGATGTCGGCGGCAACCATCGGTTCGACGATCTTCTTGATCTTGCCTTCGGGGAATTCGCTCGGATTGGTGACGCGATGCACGGAATTGTCTTCCGCGGTGACCTCGTACGGCACGTTCGGCGCGGTGGAGATCAGGTCAAGGTCGAATTCGCGGCTCAAACGTTCGGTGACGATCTCCATGTGCAGCAAGCCCAGGAAGCCGCAACGAAAGCCGAAGCCCAACGCCACGGAGGTTTCCGGTTCGTAGATGAGGGCCGCGTCGTTGAGCTTGAGCTTGTCAAGCGCCTCGCGCAGTTCCGGATATTGCGCGTTGTCGATTGGGAACAGGCCGGCGTAGACCATTGGTTGCGGATCACGGTAGCCTTCGAGCGGCTCGGTAGCCGGATTTATGGCGGAGGTGATGGTGTCGCCCACCTTGGACTGGCTGACGTCTTTCGCTCCGGTGATCACATAGCCGACCTCTCCTGCGCCAAGCGCCTTGGTGGGCATCATGTCGGGGCTGATCACGCCGATTTCGATGGGGTCATGCGTCATGCCGATACCCATCATGTGCAGCTTCTCGCGCGATTTCAGTTCACCGTCGACCATACGAATGTAAGTGACGATGCCACGATAGGAGTCGTATACGGAGTCGAAAATGAGCGCGCGGGCAGGCGCGTCCGGATTGCCCGTCGGCGCGGGCACTTCGGCGACGATACGGTCGAGCAGTTCGGCGACGCCTTCTCCGGTTTTGCCGGAGACGCGCAACACGTCGGACGGGTCACAACCAATCAGGCCGGCGATTTCCTCGGCATGCTTGTCGGGTTCGGCGCTGGGCAGGTCGATTTTGTTGAGCACGGGGATGATGGCCAGATCATGGTCGATGGCCATATACAGGTTGGACAGCGTCTGCGCTTCAATGCCCTGCGTGGCGTCGACAAGCAGCACCGCACCCTCGCATGCGGCCAACGCTCGGGACACCTCGTATGTGAAGTCCACATGGCCGGGGGTATCAATCATGCCGAGTGTGTATTCGGTGCCGTCAACCGTCCACGGCACGCGCACGGCCTGCGATTTGATGGTGATGCCGCGTTCCTGCTCGATATCCATGCGGTCGAGGAAGCGATCGCGCATCTCGCGCTCCGGCACGATGCCACTCAACTGCAGAATACGGTCCGCCACCGTTGATTTGCCGTGATCGATATGCGCGATGATGCAAAAGTTGCGGATCAACGACTGATCGGTGTACCCGGGCTGATTATGCTGCTGCCCCACGCCATCCTCCTCTGGAAATATTCGACGCAAACGATTCTAACTGGTAGTGTCGGCATGTCCTTCCGCGACACTCTTATACGCATTGGCGATTTATCCGCGTGCCATGTTATCATCATCGTTTGTATGTCCTTATAGCAAACGTCGTTTGGAGAAATAGTGGCAAACATCAAGTCGCAGAAGAAGCGCGTTCTCACCAACGAGAAGGCGCACAAGCGTAACGTGGCCGTGAAGTCCAGCCTGAAGACTGCCGTTCGCGCCACCCGCGAAGCCATCGCCGCTGGCGATAAGGCCGCCGCCGAAGCCGCCTACAAGGTCGCAGCCCAGAAGCTCGACAAGGCCGCCGGCGCTGGCGTGATCCACAAGAACCAGGCTGCCAACCGCAAGTCCGGTCTCGCTGTGGCCATCAACGCTCTCTGAGTTTTCGTAACTCACAGCTTGTAAGAAGCCCCGCAGGAAAACCTGCGGGGCTTCTTCTTTTTTACATTTCGTGCTCTGTTGAAAATGCTCACTTACGCTTGATATCGTCATCATTCCGATCGGGATGGATGACCGGACGTTTGAGATATTTGGCTTCGCTCGGCAGGTAGGTGTTATGCCTGGCCAAAGCCCCCGGCAATTGAATGTCGAAAAACACGGAGATAAGCCGCATGGCCACCACCAGCACTACAATCAGCACATCAAGCACGACTTCGGCGGGAAAACTGACGATTCCCTCGTTCACTCCTTTACATACGAGTACCGTCAATACGCATCCAACGGCTGAAGGCACCGCGTACCAATGCTTGTCGCGGATCACCATGGGCACCTCGTTGATGAGCATGTCACGGATGAGTCCGCCGCCAAGTGCCGTGAACATGCCCAGGAACACTGCCGTGGTGCCGGACATGTGGTACATCATGGCTTTGGATGTGCCGTTGACGGCGTAAAGGCCCAATGCCAGCGCGTCCAATGACAGCATGGACCATTTGAGCTTGTCGACTTCGGGATAAATGATGGCTACGGCCACAGCTGCGAGCAGTGCGGTGATCACCAGCCCTTTGTCGGAGACGCCTGCGGGAGGAAGCGCTCCGAGCAGCACATCACGAATGATGCCGCCACCCAATGCGGTGAGCCATGTGGTGACAAGAATCGCAAAAATATCATAGCCTTTGCGTACGGCGGCGAGCCCGCCGACCATGCCGCAGCAGAAGGTCGCCAGATATTCGATACCTATGAAGAAGCCGTTGCTTTCCAGCGCCACTTCCATGGCCACTCCCCTTCCCTCACATATTTCTTTTCCAACCAGCTGTTAAAAATAGCACAATATGGGGCAAGAGCTGCAATAAAAGAGCCGGAGGGCGGCACGTACATTGTCAGACCATGTGAACTTGGCCTGAAGCACGCGCCACCCTCCGGCGGCCATTACAGCTATATGTCAGCTAATAATCGCTAACGGGAAAATCAGCAGACCTTCCACATCCAGTTGTGTGGGTCTTCGATCTCGCCAAGCTGGATGCCGAGCAGCTGGTTGCGCAGTGCGAGGGTGAACTCGCCGGAACCGCCGTCGGCGACGGTCACATCGAACTTCTCGGACTTGAAGCGACCGATCGGGGTGATGATGGCGGCGGTACCGCAGGCGAACACCTCGGTGACTTCGCCGGACTTGATGTCCTCAAGCAGCTGATCCAGGGCGATCATGGTCTCGACCACATCGTGGCCGTTGTCCTGGATGAGCTGGATCAGGGAGCGGCGGGTCACGCCCGGCAGGATGTTGCCGGTCAGGGACGGGGTTTCCACGTGGCCGTCCTTGTGCACGACCATCATGTTCATGCCGCCAAGCTCCTCCAGGTAGGTCTTGGTGGCGGCGTCGACGAAGCACACCTGCTGGCAGCCATGGTCGATGCCGGTGTATTCACCGAGCAGAGAGGCTGCGTAGTTGCCGCCGCACTTGGCGAAGCCAGTGCCGCCAGGGCCGGTGCGGAACCACTTGTCCTCGACCCAGATGCTGACCGGCTTCACGCCGCCCGGGAAGTACGGGCCGGACGGGGAGGCGATCACGCAATAATCCACTTCCTGCGGAGCGCGCACACCAAGGAACGGCTCGGAAGCGAACATGAACGGACGCATGTACAGCGTGTATTCGCGACGGGACGGAACCCAGTTCACATCACGCTTGACCAGTGCCGCGACAGAGCCGATGAAGTCGTCGATCGGCAGTTCCGGCAGGTACAGGCGCTTGGCGGAGTTCTGGAAACGCTCGGCGTTCGCGTCCGGGCGGAACAGCCAGGTGGAGCCGTCGGCGTGACGGTAGGCCTTCAGACCTTCGAAGCATTCCTGGGCGTAATGCAGAACAGATGCGCCCGGATCCATCTTCAGCGGCGCGTACGGCTCGATGCGACGGTCGGACCAGCCTTCACCCTTGGTCCAGGTCATGTGGGCCATATTGTCGGAGAAGACCTGACCGAAGGCCGGCTTGTCGATGAGTTCGGCGCGCTTGGCGTCGGATGCCGGATTGTCGTTCGGGAGCACGGTGAACTTCTCAGCGAGCTTGTCAAGCTCCGCCGGATCGTGATGATTCTGTTCAGTCATTCTTTACTTCTTCTAGTTGCATCAGCCACCCAAAGGCGGCCAGCGGTTATTGGTCTCCGGCGCTTGTGGCGCCGGGTTCTGGTATGTACTTTCTCACACCATAAACGCTTTCGATAACCGGCGTTCGCGATATGAGATAGCAAGAAACATAAGGAAACGCAAAGGTCCCCACGTGTTTTCACACACAGGGACCTTGTACTACCGATATGGCAGGCATATCGGAATCAAATCAGCTTGAGCAACGATCTCACTCAGCGTCAGCAGCCGGAGCGGCAGCGGCGTCAGCAGCCGGAGCGGCCTCAACCGGTGCGGCATCTTCCGGCACCTCGACGGTGACGACGGATTCTTCCGGATCCTCGACATCGAGTACGACGCCTTCCGGCAGCACAACGTCCTTGGCGAAGACCTTGGAACCATCGGTCAGGCCATCAACGTTGACCACGATCTTCTCCGGCAGGTTGGCCACATCGGCGCGGACCTTGAGCTCCTGGATGTCGACGAACGCGACGGCAGCGCCCTTCGGAGTACCCTCAACGAACACCGGCACCTCGACGTCGATCTTCTCGCCGGCCTTGACCTCGTAGAAATCGACATGCTCGACGATGCGCTTCACCGGGTTGCGCTGGACGTCCTTGACAACGGCCATCTTGGTCTCGTCACCATACTTGATGGTGAACAGGGCGTTGGTGTGACGCAGAGCCAGAGTGGTCTCCTTCATCGGCAGCTGCACGAAGGTCGGATCCTCGCCACCCGCGTAAACGGTGGCCGGGATGAGGTTCGCGACGCGCATGCGGCGGGCAGCGCCCTTGCCGAACTCGGTACGAGCAGCACCTTCAAGAGTGATGGTGGTAGCCATAATCAATATCTCCTTGATACATCGTTCTTATGTTTCGGCGCACCGACGAGCCGCATAGAAAACCCAAGGAGTTTCATATCATACGCCAAGTCGATAACGGAGGCGGAACCTCCCTCGCCAAGACAACAGTTATCTAGTATACATGGTGCCGCTGACATTTCCCTGCAATCAGAGGAGCAAGGTGCATAAAACGCGGACTATGCGCAAACCCACGTACAATCGTAGTCAGACAAGCACCAACCAGTGGTAAGGAATCAGAAAATGGCAACGACGCATGACCATTCCGCGCTCATCCGCAACATTCAGCTCGCGACTGGCGTCACGACCGTCGCAGCGACGGGATTGCTCGCGGCGTCAGCACATATGCTGTTCCGCTTTGCCATCGACACGCAGTGGAAGCATTCCATTTTCCATCAGGCGCTGATCGCTCCGGATCGCGAGGGAAAGATGAACCAAGGCGAGGCCAAAGAGGCCGGGCAATGGTTTTCCGAAACGAAACAGCCGGTATCCATCACCAGCCGCGATGGGCTTAAGCTGCATGGCTGGCTCTTCGATCCGGATTGCATCGACCCGACGCCGCATATATATGCCATCTGCGTGCATGGCTATACCGGAGCCCCTGAAGAACAAGCCAAATGGGCACACCGCTATGCCCGCATGGGCTTCACCGTCCTCACACCATCCCAACGGGCCCAGGATCTGAGCGAAGGACGATATGTAGGCATGGGATGGTTGGAGCGCAATGATCTGCTTGATTGGATACGGCTGATTGTGGATAGCGACGATCAAGCACGCATTCTCCTATTCGGAGGATCCATGGGAGCCACGACGGTGATGATGACGACCGGCACGCCGGAACTGCCACGCAATGTCATCGCGGCAATCGCCGAAAGCGGATACACTTCCGCCCGCATGGAATTCATAGACAGCGCGCGAGGCATGTTCCACATGCCAAAGCTTCTCGCCTCGGCATGTGTGGACGCGGCGGGTCTGATCTGCAAGCGCCGTGCCGGCTATGATTTCACCGAAGCGTCCTGCATACCGTCATTGCGGCATACGGTCATTCCGATGCTGTTCATCCATGGAGGAAAGGACCGCATGGTCAGCCCACGTTTCCTCGACATGAACTACAACGCCTGCTCCAGCATCGACCGCGAACGTCTGCTGGTTCCGGACGCCGATCATATGGAAAGCTCCGCCGTGGATCCGAAACGCTACTGGGACACCGTATACGGATTCATCCGTCGTTCATTCAAGATCTGACAGCCGAACCCCAAAAAATATAAGCGGTAATGGAAACGCCTCCGGCGAAAGATGGCGCCCCTCACCGCCCGAAGTTCTCAAGACATGCCCGATGCCCGTTCCGTCAGTGCCGTTCTCCCGGATTGCATATCTGCATGGCGACGCCATCCTCCATAATATGGAATCCATGCTTCTCATAGAACGTGGCATTCTTGCTTTCCTCAGGCATAACCTCGATATACAGGTAATCGTGGTACCGCTGCTTGACCATGCCGACAAGATGTCCGGCAATGCCGCGCCCTTGGTATTCAGGATCGACCAGCACATAGTGCATGTATGCCACCATCTCCGTGTCATCAAGCACTCGCACCAGACCCACCAGACGTTCGCCATCCCATGCGCTGAATACGGTGGATGACCCCATCAACGCCTTATGCAACCGTTCAGGATATTGACCGGACACCCAGCCGACTGAAAGAAACAGTCGCTGGGTCTGTTCCTTGGTGAATTTCTTTTCATCCGTATATGTGATAACCATATGGCAAGCATAGAATTGCCGGTATGAAACCGTCTCCTTCTATCTTTGCATACGAAACACAAGTGTCTCGGCCACTCCCCTCATGTATCGAAGTGCGCGGAGCCCACGTACATAATCTGAAAGACGTCGACATCGACATCCCGCTCAACAGCATGGTCGGCATAGCCGGAATCTCAGGCTCAGGAAAAAGCTCCCTCGCGCTTGGCGTGCTGTACGCGGAGGGATCACGACGCTATCTGGAAGCGCTATCGACCTATACAAGAAGACGTATGACCCAGGCAAGCCGCGCAACCGTCGACGAGGTGCGTCATATTCCGGCGGCATTGGCACTGCATCAGCGTCCATCAGTGCCTGGAGTCCGTTCCACGTTCGGCACAATGAGCGAACTGCTCAACAGTCTGCGCCTCCTGTTCTCCCGGATCGGATCGCACGTGTGCGAACACTGCGGAGCACGCAACCAACCCACGATGAACGTTGCCGCCGAGCTTCCGATGCATTGCACGTTCTGCGGCGGACTCATGCATCCGCCATCAGCGGAGGATCTCGCATTCAACGCCGCGGGCGCGTGTCCGACATGCTCAGGCACCGGAATCATGAGGGAAGTCGACCGTTCCGCCTTGGTACCGGATGAGTCGAAAAGCATTGACGAGGGAGCCGTGCTGCCGTGGGGATCGTTGATGTGGGATTTGATGAAGCAAGTATGCGGGGCCATGGGAGTACGTACCAACGTACCGTTCAACCAACTCACCGAACAAGAACGAGATATCGTGTTCGCCGGCCCAGCCATCAAGAAGCACATCCTATACAAGCCGAAAAAAGGCGACGATTTCGCCGAACTCGACTTCACGTACTACAACGCCGTATACACCGTGGAGAACGCCCTCACCAAAGCCAAGGACGAAAAAGGGCTTAAACGTGTTGCGAGGTTCCTCAAAGAGCGTCCCTGCAGCGATTGCGGAGGGACCAGACTTTCCGAACGCGCCCGCCAGCCACGTATCAGAGACATCAATCTGGCTCAGGCAACCGCGATGTCTCTGGACGCACTCGTTTCCTGGGTAGGGTCCGTGCCGGAATCGCTGGAACCACATATGCGCACCATGGCGAGCGCCATCTGTGAATCGTTCCTCAATACGTCACGGCGTTTATTGGAACTCGGTCTCGGGTATCTGTCCTTGGACCGCGCCGGAGCCACACTGTCCACCGGCGAGCGCCAACGCGTGCAGCTTGCCCGCGCCGTGCGCAATCGCACCACAGGCGTGTTATATGTGCTGGATGAGCCGTCGATTGGGTTGCATCCCGCGAATGTCGACGGACTGCTCGGTGTCATGCGTGACCTGGTGGCTGATGGCAATTCCGTGGTAGTGGTCGATCATGACACTCGGGTGCTGGCCGAAACCGATTATCTCATCGAGATGGGGCCAGGTGCCGGCGCAAAGGGCGGTCAGGTGATTGCGCAGGGAACGGTGCCGCAGGTGATTGATACCCGCGAATCGCGCATCGCGCCGTTCCTTGCCCAGGGTGGCAACGTTCATGACCGTGTGCGTGACAACATTGACGCCCATGAAATCTTCTCCGCAGGACGAATTCATATGGAAACCGACCGTCTGCATACCGTCGGCCCGTTATCGGTAGATATTCCCCGTGGACGGCTGACCGCCGTAACAGGGGTATCCGGTTCCGGCAAGACGACGATGGTACTGGAGATGTTGATGCCCGCTTTGCAGTCGCGGATCGACAGGTCGCCGCAGCCGACGCAGGTGCGGCTCCTCGAGGCGGACGGTGTGTCCAAGGCGCATCTTATCGATGCCACGCCTATCGGCGCGAACATACGTTCCACCGTCGCTACATATTGCGGCGTCCATGACGATCTTCGACGCGCGTTCGCAAAAACAGATGCTGCGCGGACCATCGGTCTGAAAGCGGGGGCATTCTCCTATAACACTGGCAAGCTGCGTTGCGCGACGTGCGACGGCACGGGATCGATTTCGCTCGACGTGCAGTTCCTGCCTGACGTCGATATCGAATGCCCGGCATGCCATGGCTCGCGGTATTCCGATGCAATCGCCGAGCTGAAGCTCCCCTGCACCGACGGAGTGGCGTATTCGATGCCGCAGTTAATGACAATGACCGTCGACGATGCCATGCCTGTCTTACGAGATGTCAAACCGATCCAAACGAAGCTTGCCACGTTGCATGAATTGGGTTTGGGCTATCTTGCGTTGGGCGAGCCAACTCCCGCGCTGTCGGGCGGTGAGGCCCAGCGTTTGAAATTGGCCAGCGAGATGGGGCGGAAACAGCATGATGCGGTATTCGTGTTCGATGAGCCGACAATCGGCTTGCATCCGCTTGATGTTCGCGTGCTGCTGCACGTATTTGATGAACTTGTAGCGAATGGCGCGACGGTGGTCGTCATCGAACATGATTTGGACGTGATTGCCAATGCGGACTATGTGGTGGATATGGGACCGGGCGGCGGTGAAGCAGGCGGACGCGTAGTATGCGAGGGAGCGCCTTCTCGGATCGCCGCATGTCCGGAAAGCGTCACTGGACGATACCTACAATCGTCGCAATGCTGATATTGTCCCATCTTCGGGCATCTGCAGTCAGTCTGATGATGGGACAGGCAGTTCCCGCCATGCTTGAAGATGATGCAGCGCACGTACGATGTTGCATTGATCAAGTAACGTCCCTTCAGCGGCGCACATGGTGGGATACCACATGCGATGGCGGAGCGTGGCTTGTTTGCCAGTACCTTTGATGAGTTCGCCTTCATCAGAGGCATATTGAAAATGCAGATGACTGAGCAGTCCCCCGTGTCTGAGCGCGGAGCGTTCAGGCATGGGCTCCATCGCGATGAGTACGGCGAAGGGATCGGAGGCACCGGCATCGCTAGCGTGGAACACATAGCAGGGTTTGCCTTCCAGCCCCTTGTCGTGCACATGATCGAGCCGATATTCATGTGTTGTGATGGGGGTGCGTTTTTCGTCCAGCCAAGTCAGGTTAAAGCCTGCGACAGCATCATCGTCGCCAACTGCGGACGGCTGCTCGATATGCCATCCACCAATGCGGAATCGCCACTCCTTGCCCGAGGTTTTGCAGGCTTTTGCCCAGAAGCGTCGCGCATCGCCGAGCATCATGATCGCGAACAGCGGCTTGGATCGCATGGCTTTCGTCGAATCCTTCCAAGCCCGGTCAAGGTTCGGGTCATGATTGTTGATCAAATGTTCGAAGCTAATCCAGTCTCCCAGCCAATCGTTCACATTGAAGTCCATGCCAGACGATCCTCTTCTTCTCCCTGTTCGTTATGCAGTTCGTCTTCCAGCGCTATGATGCGGTCGCACCATAGCGCTGCAAGCTCATAATCATGTGTTACGACCAACACCGCTTTGCCACGGTCCGCGAGCTTTCGCAGAAGTCCGCCGACTTGGGTCATATGCAACCGGTCCAGTCCGCTGGTCGGTTCGTCCAAAACAATGAATCGCTTATCGCTCATCAAAGCGCAGGCTATAGCCAGCCTCTGCTTTTGACCGCCGGATAAACTCATCGGGTGGCGCTGCACGGAATCCAATAGGTCGAGGTCTCGTAGCACAGCATCGCATCGGTCACGCACAGCGTCATCCATCCCATCAAGTCCCAGTAATGCCTCTTCCCGAACACTATCGGAGAAGAGCTGGTAATTGACGTCCTGCATGACGAGAAATCCGGCACGAGTCAAAGCGCCGCGGCTCGCTTTCGTCCCATTCAATAGCACCATGCCGTTCAACGGAGCGGCAAGACCGCATAGCGTACGTGCCAAAGTGCTTTTGCCAACCCCGTTCGACCCCATAAGGCCAAGAATCTCACCCTCGTGAATGTCGAAATCGGGAATATCACGTGCGAATACGGGTGTCTTGCGGCCTAGAAGTCCCCGCTTTGTATGGCCTACACTCAGGCCGCGCACACCAATGACGACCTGTCGCTTGTCCTCGTCGGGCGCAATGCCTCCATGTTGGAGTTTACGATGCACGGCAAGCCTGTATGGTCTGTCATCGAGGGCGCGCAATCCTAATGCCGCGACGCGCTGTTCGGACATCGCCAGAAAATCGGACGCCTCATATTCACCGAGAATCGTACCGTGATCGAACACTATGAAACGGTCCGCTAAATCCGCGCACCATGCAAGACGGTGTTCGGCAATGACGATGGTCATTCCATCAGCTCTCAATCGGGAGACCATGTCATGCAGCCTGCGAATCGCCACCATATCTAAATTACTTGTCGGCTCATCCATAACGATGAGTCCAGGAGCCAGCATGGTCGATGCCGCGACAGCAAGCTGTTGCTTCTGGCCACCTGAAAGCGTCATGATCCTACGACCTAATAGATGCCTGATGTGAAACTGCTCCGCGACATCATGCACGCGTTGCCGAATCCGCGCGGGAGACATGCCCGTATTCTCGCAGGGGAATGCCAGCTCATCGGTGGAATCGGCATTGAAATACTGCGTCTTCGGATTCTGGAATACGCTGCCCACCTGTCCCACATAGCTTTCCACAGGAGCCAATCCGGCGCGGATTCCGCACGTCATATGGATGCCCTGCAAATCGCCGGAATAGAAACCAGGTATCAGACCATTGAGCAAACGTGTGTACGTGGTTTTGCCACAGCCGCTTTGTCCACATAAGATGGCAATCTCGCCTTGCGGTATGGCACAGCTGATGTCATTCAGCGCATCGACCTCAGCAGCTTCATCAGCATGATATGCGAATGAGCACCGTTGCGTCCATGCGACTATCCGATTGATATCACTTCCGATACTCACCATGCTCCTCCAATGCCCAATGCCAGAGGAACCGTGCAGATGACCATCCATGCCCAATCAATGCCATGCATGCGGATTTCGGTATGACATGTATGAGGCCCGCGAATGCCGATTCCTTTGGTCAGTGCGGCTACGGACAAATCCTGGGCGACCCCCGTAGCGTTCATCAACAACGGCATCAGGATGTATTCCAAAGACTGAGCCGGATGACGGAGCAGGGCGAATGTCCCCTGGGCGATGCCACGTAATGCCATCGCGTCACGAATCTGATGGTAATCGTCATGGATTGTCGGGAAGAACCGGATGCACACCACACATGGAATCACAATCGTCTCCGGAATGCGCATGCGCCGCAGGGCACACACGAATTGACTGGCCGTAGTCGTGGTGAATGCGTATATGCCGGCAATCAGACAAGGCATCATCATCCGGATGCCGACACAAAGCAAACCAAGCATATGCAACCAGCTGCCGCCATCGTCAAGCGTCGATGCCCAAGTCCCCACCAGTAGCAATACATAGATGCAACCGAAGCGTACCGCAGCCGCCCATCGTCCCGCGCCGAGCAGTGGCAGAAGAAGCAGCAATACTGTAAGCGACTCCACAACCACGTCGACATGGAAGAACAGCAACAGGTTGGCCAATGCCACTAGGTACAGTTTGGTTCTTGGGTCCAGGGCCATCAGATGATGCCGGTCTTCGCAAAATGCTTCTTCAGCATACGCTGCCCAAACCAGCCTCCGAGCAACGCACATACCAGTACCGCTATCATGGCAATGAAAAACGTGCCGGTATTGACATGTGCGAACACACCATCGATATAGGACGAGTCCTTGCCACGGGCCTGCAGACTGGCCACATAGGCATCCTTCATGAACCACAACGGCAGAATCGGACCGGTCAGCCCATAGCAGAACACGACATAACTCGCCAGGATACCTGTCTTGCTCCGATAGTCCCCGGCGCGAGCGATGGCATCAGCGATGACCGGAAACACGATGCTCGCAGCAAGGGAAAGGATGAAATGTCCGGATACGAACAAGAACAATCCGACGACGATGCCCATCACGCTAATCGCGCCGAATTTTCCGACCTTGGCAACCAGGAGCATATATACGCAACCACAGATCAATGCGGCGACCGCAGGCAGAAGAATCATGCCGAATCCCATCAAAGCCACGGAACTGAACAGCGTGGCCACGGCGACCAGCACGAAATACAAGGCAGTGAACACACCTATCGTGATGAGATCGGGAATGGTCAGATGCCTCGACTTGGTCGACATGCCCTGCTGCGTCATGGTCAGTCCTTTCGATTGTCATGGGCGGCCAGCCACCAATGTATCGAGGAAACACGGAAAAGACAATAGTTTTTCCTCGTTTTCATGGAAAACTATCCAATCCGCGTCGCGGTAATCCATAAACCATCCATACCCAGAGACAATGAAACGACGCCCCGAGTCAACGTCCTCGCTCCAGTCTCAGACGACAAGGCAATATCCCAATGCCGCGGCCATCACAGGAACCACCACCGACGTCAGCACATATCCCACGAACACGGTGATCCGCCCACCGCGCAACAACGTCACGGATTCGTTCATCATGGTGGAGAATGTGGAGAATCCACCAAGGAAGCCGGTCGCCAACATCACATGCGCGGGATCCGACAGAAACCGGCGTGAGTACAGACCTGCAATCACGCCTGCCAGGAATCCGGCAATACTGTTGATCACAAAGGTCGACAAAGGAAATGCCTTATGCCAAGAAGCTTTGATAACGGAATCACAAACATACCTTGCGGCGGCGCCGAGACCACCACACAGGCACACCGATACGGCGATGACCGCATTATTCATCAGTCCGCCTCCTTGCCCATGGCATGGCGATCACCATCGTTATGCTCAGTACCGGCAAACCGCAGCCCGACATGCGCGCCAACGTATGCCAGCAGACAGCCCACGATGAAGGTCGTGCAACAATACGCCGCACAATCCATGGCTTTGCCGTCATGCAGCATAGTGAATTCCTCGAGGGCGAGAGTGGACATGGTGGACAATCCTCCACACATGCCCATGCCACATCCACGGTTCACATATTCCTTCGCGCGTCCCACGATTCTGCGGGTTCCTCCCAGCCATGCCGAAAGCGCCGCGTATACGAAGCAGGCGGCCATATTCGCCGCGAATGTGCCGATATGGAATGCGCCGCAGTCGGGAATGACCGAACAAGCGTAGCGTAATGCGGTTCCGATGCATCCCCCAAGGAACACCACGCATATGAGATCGACTCGAATGATATGTTGTCGTGCCATGTATCTTCTTTCCAGCGAGGTGCCGAACCAATATGACAGACATGGAAGAATGGCGATGCCACAACCGCTGAAAGCCATAAGGTACAGCACACCCTATGTCGTAGGAACCATCAGCGGGTTTGCGGTTCGAAGCCTGTAACGGCTTCAGGCGAGTCCCATCACCGCAGTCCAGTATATCCGGCACGCGAGGCCATCCGTACCATCATTCACGATGCGGACAACTTCCCCGGACTACCGCAACGTACGATCCATAACCGTTGCCAATAGCGCGGCGACCCCCAAAACCGCAACTGTGATGCCAATGCCGTGGAGCCCTCCATCAGTGACCGTCTCACCGAAGAACACGCCACTCAATGAGGACGCACCGATAGACCCGATATAGATGGACGTGCGCAGCAGACCAGACGACGTGCCAATATGCTCGGATGCCGCTCGGCGATATAGCACGGTCTGACTGGTCGACATGCTGAGTCCCAACACCAGTCCCGCGACAGCGGAGGCGGTCAACGGCAATACGACCATGCCAGCGGATGACGTGCAAGTCAACAACATGCCCACCGTCACCATCGCCGAACAGCACACCATCAACGGCAGGCGCACTATCGGCTTCTTCGCGATGGATAACGAAGCCACTGTCGCCACCACCCCCATCGGAATGATGAACATGCCGGAAACACCGGCGTTCATATGGCAGGCATCCTCCAGCCACTGGGGCAAGGCGTACATGACCACATAAGCGCCAAGCATGGTGAGCATCGCACGCAGAAAATTCAACGTCATCACACTATCCGCCGCGAGTGAACGCACATCGACGAAAGGCGTTGCCGCATGCAACTCCCACGCGACAAAAGCCAACAAAGCGATGACAGTGACGCAACCGGACACCTTGTCGAAAGTAGGCAAACTCATAAGAACAATCAGCAGCGCGCTGATTGTGATGGAGAATAGCAACAGACCCATGACATCGAGATGCGCGATGAAGAAGGATACGGTCATGCGATGTTCATGCTTCGCATCGGGCTCGATGCTTGCCAATCCCAGCACAATCGTGATGATGCCGACCAACACGTTGACGAAGAAGGTGGAGCGCCATCCCAAAAAGGTGACCAACAGGCCGCCCAACGGTGGACCGACAGCGATGAGCACCAGTCCCACCATAGCGAGAATGGAAAGGACCAACGAAGGCGGTTCCGCCAATCCCATGCGATCGGCCCGTCTGCGAACCAGCAGCATGGCAGCAGGATAGCCACAGGATGTGCCCGCACCAATAAGCACACGCGACGTCAGCAGCACGCCGAGATTCGGAGCGAAACCACCCAGTAGTCCTCCAATCATGACCAATGCCGCACCGGCCATGAACACCGAGCGAGGACCAATGATCTCAGAAAGCTTGCCCGCCGTCGGCTGCGCGATGGCACATGTCAGGTACAGCGCAGATATCAGCAGGGTCGCCCTTCCGGCATCAATCCGCAAATCATGTGAAATCGGTGCGAGCGCCGTCGAGATAAGCGTGCTGTTGACAGGGTTGAGACCGACCCCAAATATCATCGCCATGATGAAGGTCTTGGGAAACGCGGGAGTTTCTCTTGTCTTATCAGCCGTCTTCATCGCGTGTCGCCTCCCGTCGGCAGCGATTCCGTGGCGGCGATGCGTTCGATCAATGTGGTCGCAGCGGCGAGGTCCCCGCGCTCGCCGTCATCCAATGCATATTCGATGGCATGCGCCAGCCAAGTTGTTTGGCTAGCGGTTACGTGGGCGAGGAACGCATGTCCTTCATCGGTCAAGCCGACCAGTCGACGACGACGATCTTTCGAATCGGCATGCTGTGTGACATACCCTGTGGACCTCAGTAGTTCAAGACGCTGGGTGATGGCCTGTTGCGATACGTGTTCGTACGCGGCCAAAGTCGATACCGACAGTTCTCCCTCGGTATCCAGCCGCTTCAACATGGCAAGCTGCGAAGCGGTGATGCCCCGTTCCGCGATGCCGGCCTCATGCTTCATCCGAGCTTGCAGCCTGCTGACCGCAATCGCCAATTCCATGGCGACATCCGATGTCGAATATTCGTCTTTCGTATCCATTTCGATTGCCTCCAGCTGGCCGCCATAGCACTTACACAAGCTACTTGTACAATCTGCTTGCGGATTTCCTCGCATGACGCCACTCGCCGCAAGGCTTCAAACCGTTATCGCCCTGAACAACAAAAAGGGCCATCCCACTTTTGCAGGATGGCCCTCCATATAAGAACAACAGACCTCAGGCAAGTTTGCCGTAGGCTTCGGCATCCACCGGCTCGAGCCATTCGTTGCTCATGGATGCCGGATCGCCCGCAGGGACCATGAAGGCTAGATGCGAGCATGATTCGCCGGGGGCGGCGCCATGCCAGTGCTTCGTATCCGCGGGGATGCAGACGGCCTGCCCGGCCTTGAGCTCCTTTGGCTCCTGTCCCTCGATCTGGTAGTAACCGCGACCGCCGACCGCGATGAGTACCTGCGCCGCGTTGTGATGGATGTGCCAGTTGTTGCGGCAACCCGGCTCGAAGGTCACGTTATGGATGGCAATCTGCGGAGTCTCGAGCACCGGAGCAAGGTAGCTCTGTCCCACGAAGTACTGCGCGAAGCCGTCGTTCGGTTCTCCCATCGGGAATGCGCTCGGATTTTCCATTGTCGACCCGTCCTTTCATTTATGCTCTGTACCGTTCCCTATTCAACGCCCGGCGAAAAAGAATGTCCAATGTGAGTATGGTATATCGTTCCATGCGTCGATTGCATATCAAACCATTCATGCGAGGTATTGGTTCTGCCAATCGAAACGGGATATGCTGACCTTCCGAACATCAACGGCAGAAGAGCTTCAGTATGACTGACATGAGCTACGCCCCACTGGGATGGTCCGGCATCCAAGTTTCCAAGGTCTGCCTTGGCGGTATGAGTTTCGGCAAGACCTCCCCGTAGTTCCATCAGTGGACCATCGATGCCGACGCCACCGAACAGCCGTCAGTACAACATGGCGCTCACCCCATACTCCCCATGGCGTCCGGCCATCTGACCCATCCGTCCTGGGATTCCGATTCCAAACGCGGCACCACCGACGGCACCATGCGCAACAAGTACGATCAGGCACGTGCGCAGGATATGCCGATCATCGAACGCGTGCACGGGCTCGCGGAACGGCTCGGCGTGCCGATGGCGCGGATCGCCCTCGCCTGGCATTGGGCCAAGGACGTCACGGCACCGATCGTCGGCTGCTCGAAGACGGAGCGCGTGGATGATGTCATCGAAGCACTTGGAGTAAAACTCAGCGAATCCGACATCGCCTATCTTGAGGAGCCGTACACGGCGCATGAACTGGTCGGCCCATTGGCCAGGCCGGGCGAGCGCGCGCTGGCCGGCACCCTTGCGCCGACCCTGAAGGAGAAAGCCAAGTAGCGCCACACGTCGCCGGAAAGTGGCTAGCGCACCGGGATGCAGATCTCGGTCACGAACTGGGCGGGATCCGATGTCAACCCTTCATCGATCAACGCGATCTCACGTGAGAACCCGGTGATGTCGAGACCCTGCTCTGCGGTGTACCATATCAGCTCGCGATACCGGTCGGGGGCATCGCCATGACTCCCCCGGAACCGGATGCGCACGCAATCGGTCTCCGGCAATGCCACGGTGTCGCCCTCATATTCGTCCTCGTCGTCAAGCAATAGGAACACCAACCCGTAATCGGCATATCCGCCCTGTTCCAACGATTCCTTGTCAATGCCGACGCCGACCTTGCCGAGGAAGACCAGCGAATCCTTCTGATGCTGCTCCAGCTTGCGGATCGAATATTCCAGGCCGAGATACGAGTCGACCTTCGGTGAATCCCTGATCCAGACGATCCTGCAGGCGGGTTGCCGCACAACACGTATCACGTCGAATTCGGACTGCTCAGCGTCCCGCAGCCGCTCCAAGCGATGGTCGATCTTCCGCTGGACCATTTCCAGCTCATGCTGTTTGCGCTCGATCAGGGCTTTCTGTGCAACAAGCTTGTCCTCGATGACATGCACGTCGCGATTGTGCAGGAACTCGGCTATCTGCGTCAACGGCATATCCAGCACACGCAGGTACCGGATGGTGTTCAGCACCTCGAACTGCTTGGCACCGTAATACCGGTACCCGGTGCGCGGGTCGATATATTCGGGTTCCAGCAAGCCGCAACGCTCATAATGCCGAAGCGTGCCCAGCGACACATTGAACATATCTGCAACCTTGCCTATACGGAACAGTCTGCCGTCACCCGGCAAAGCGTCGCGCCCTCCACTTCGCTCACTCGCCGTCATGCACGCGCCTTCTCCGAAATTACGCCGTGACGCTTGAGCCACGCGTAGAAGCCAAGACAGATCAGCACGGAAAGCAGCGATCCGGCGGGTGCGGCGACGCCCATGGGGAACAAGGTGTTCGGGAACAGCTTGGATGCCAGATACGCCCCGGGCACACGGACCAGGGTGATGGCCACGATATTGTGGATGAATCCGATATAGGAGCGCCCGCATGCGGCGAAGAAGCCGCTGAAGCAGAAGTGGATGCCCGCGAAGATGCTGTCGACGATGTAGCTGCGGATGTACTGTGTTCCCAGCAGGATTACCGTCGCATCGGTGGTGAACAGGCCGACGATGGAGCCCGCCGTCAGTTCCACCACAATCGATATGACGATGCCGTAGACGACGGTGATCGCGGTGGCGTATCGCAGTGTCTTCGTCGCTCGCTCCATCCTGCCGGCACCGATGTTCTGCGCCGAGACGGCGGATACCGTGGCCAGCATGGACGACGGTACCAGGAACAACGCGCTGATCACCTTTTCGACGACGCCGACAGCTGCCGCATCGTTCAGGCCACGGTAGTTGGCGATGACCGTGATGATGATGAAGGCGATCTGGATGCAGCCGTCCTGAACCGCCGTCGGCACTCCGATGCCGAGAATGCCGCGGAGCATGGCCCTATCGGGGCGAAGATCGCCGAACTTCAGTCTGATGCCCGTACGCCGGCGGCGAATCGCCACCAATGTCACGGTCACACTGATGGCCTGCGCCAGTGTGGTGCCCAATGCCGCGCCCGAGGGACCAAGACGCAGCCAGCCCATAAACAGGTAGTCGAACACGATGTTGCAGAAGCATGCAACCGCAATGAAATACATGGGGCTTTTCGAATCGCCCATCCCACGGAACACCGAGCTGATAATGTTGTACGCGACGATGAACGGGATGCCGATATAGCAGATGGTCAGATACTGCGCGGTTCCCTCGACGGCTTCGACTGGCACGCCGATCAGCGAGATGATGTTGTGCACGTTCAACAGCAGAACGACCGTCAGCGCCAACGCGATTCCTGCGAACAGCGTGATGACGTTGCCGATGGCCTTGGCCGCACGGTCGAGCCTGTTCGCGCCGACCGCACGGCCGATGGTGACGGTCGCGCCCATGGCAAGACCCACGATGACCACGGTGAGCATGTACAGCACCTGGCTGCCGTTCGCCACCGCGGTGATGCCGTCGATGCCGATGAACTGTCCGGCGATGAACAGATCGGCCATGCCGTACAGCGTCTGCAGGAAATACGACAGCAGATATGGCAACGCGAAGGTGACGATCGTTCTGAACACGCTTCCCGTTGTCAGGTTCTTTCCCATGGGTTGTCTCTTATCCTCCCGTTTCGGCCTATGTCTTCCAGCAGGAAGGCTAAACCTTACAATGGTTGTAGAGTCAATCCCAAAGCATTGTCATGTCCAATATGCGGAAAACCGTCTTTCACCCCATGACCGGAGCGGTGGCTTCGTCTTCCCCGTCCGGCTCGTCGGCGAGACCCATGAGCTCTCCCATCTTGTCCGCGTACACGCCCGTCTCATGCATGAGCAGGGCCCGCACTGCCCGAAGCGATTCGCGATCCCGAGGAAGACGGTACAAGGCGATGGTCGCGGCCATTTCGCCAAGCTTTTCATAGTTGTCCAACATGCGTTTGCGATCCTTGTGCGAAGCGAGCATCGCATCCATGCGATCCTCCGGTTCGGCGAAAAAGATATATCCGGCAAGGGTAAGCAGCAGACCAGCCTTCCTCACATTGCGTGCCTGGCTGTCAAGTTCTTTGACACCATTCTCGAACATGGTTCGATCACGCAGTCTGAAGCCTTCCTGGAGAAGACCCGAAGCCGACGGCCCCATAAGGGAGATGGCAAGGTCATGCAGATAGAGCGGGTCTTTCCATATATCCTCCACTTCATATACGCCATTGTCCTCGATCTCGGCCAGTAGTTGGGCGACGGGCTTAGTGTTCTCATCCCACAGATTCCGATATGCCTCCACAATGTGTTCGGCGTCATACAGATATCTGGCATCGAGGCAAGCCGGATATTCCAATGAGCTGGTGACGCTCAGATCCACAGAACAGGCATATTCCAGATCCGCCTTGATCCGCATATCCTGCAACTGGGCGCATACATGCCTGTATCGGAAATCGGGATCACATCCCAATTCGACCACTTTCGGATCATCGCGGAGCATACACATACCCAATCCCCCATAAGCGAGAACCATCAGCGCCGCATCAGCGGCCCTAGGCTCGCCCCCTCCCCATCGCAACAGAGTGTATGCGGCCAGACGGTAGGTCTGTCGCAGGTATTCCATCATGCATTCGAGCCGTTTCCTCCTTCCGCCTCCGCTCTTCTTCCCCTTGGTCTTTTTCCTTCGGAACACCTCACGTGTATCGAACAGACCAAGCTGGAACGGCATCCTGTTGCTCGGCCGATGCGTCGCCACCGCGACGGAAGCATCATTAATCATTTCATACAGCCATGCGCTCATGCCGTATTTACGAACCACATTGCGGCATCCGGTCAGGAATTCGGCATCATAGCCTATTTGGAACCGATCCAATATGATCATATCCATGTCGAGGTTCACCGGCCATGACGTGCCGCCGAACAAGTCATCCGCAAGCTCGTGCACCACGTCATCGAACAGGGAAAGCGGACCTTCCATATCGTGTTCGAGACGTATCCGATCAAGGTCCGCGAAACAACGCCCCGAGCTGTACCGGTCGAAGCGCTCGATCAGCCGATCCATCGTTTGCAGGAAAGCCTGTTCGTCCATATTGAATGGCGTGGCCACGGCAACTGTCATATGCAACTCCTTCGTCGTAGAGATGCACCTACTGTCGCATATCCGTCCACCTCTCCGTCACAATCCTTTGAAAAAAGTGAATAAGTGGACAATTTCCACCTATCCACACCCCCATACCTGTCTGTGGACAACTTGCGCAATAACAAAAGGCCCTTCCTCCAAAAAGAGGAAGGGCCTGATCTTCGCGTAGGCGACGAGCCGGTCCGTCAGTTGATGAGTTCCTTGACCGCTGCGATGACGGCCTGCAGACTCGCCTTGGCGTCACCAAACAGCATCTGCGTGTTGTCTTCGAAGTACAGCTCGTTCTGGATGCCGGCATAACCGGTGCCACGGCCACGCTTCATGACCACCACGTTCTGCGCCTTGTCGACGTCGAGAATCGGCATGCCGGAAACCGGGGTGCCCGGCTTGCGGGCGGCCGGATTGGTCACGTCGTTGGCGCCGACCACCAGAGCCACGTTGGCCTGCGGGAACTGCGGATTGATGTCATCCAGGTCGACGAGCTCCTCATACGGGACGTTGGCCTCGGCGAGCAGCACGTTCATATGGCCAGGCATACGGCCTGCCACCGGATGGATGGCGTAGGAGACTTCGACGCCGTGGTCCTTGAGCAGGGTGCCAAGGTCAGCGAGCTCACGCTGGGCCTGGGCCTGGGCCAGACCGAAGCCCGGCACGAAGATGACCTTCTCTGCGTAGACGAGCTGGACGGCCAGATCGTCGGCGGAGGTTTCCTTCATGGTGCCTTCAGGACCTTCACCAGCGCCGGCAGCGGCGTTGGATCCGCCAAAGCCGCCGGCAAGGACGGACAGCAGCGGACGGTTCATGGCCTTGGACATGGCGATGGACAGGGTCACGCCCGCCGCACCGACGAGCGCGCCGGCCACGATCAGGGCGATGTTGTTGATGGCCAGACCGGACATGGCCACTGCGGTGCCGGTGCAGGCGTTCAACACGGAGATGACGACCGGCATATCAGCGCCGCCGATCGGGATGACGAACACGAGGCCGTAGCACAGGGCGAACACGGTGGTCAGGATCGACCAGAGCAGACGCTGGTTCGGCTGCACGCACAGCATCACGAAGGACACGATGGTGAGCACGACGAACAGGATGTTCCAGAAGCCCTTGCCCGGCAGGCTCAGCTTCTTGACCCACTTGATGCCCTGCAGCTTGCCGGCTGCGATCAGCGAGCCGGAGAAGGTGACGGAGCCGATCATAATGCCCAGTCCAGCAGTGATGAGCACCACAATGGACGGAGTTTCGGCGGAGGTCAGAATGTCGTTCAGAGCAACAAGCGCAGCCGCGCCACCGCCTACGGTGTTGAACACGGAGACAAGCTGCGGCATGTCGGTCATCTTGACCTTCTTGGCGGAGACCACGCCCGCCACGGCGCCGATGACGATGCCGACGATCAGCACCACGACGGCGACGGAGTGTTTGAAACCGTTGGAGATCTCACCGGCGAACAGCACGATGAAGGCCATGGCCACGGCGAACACCATGCCGATGGCGGAGACCATGTTGCCCTTGCGGGCGGTCTTCGGGGAGTTCATCAGGTGCAGGCCGATGACGAACATCACTGCGGCCAGCAGGTAGACGAACCATTCGATGACGCCGAGCGGCGTGCTCAGCATTTCGGCCAGGGTACCCATTTACTTGGCCTCCTCTTCCTTCTTCTTGCCCTTGTCGGACTTGAACATCTCCAGCATGCGGTCGGTGACGACGTAGCCGCCGACGACGTTCATCGTGCCCAGCACGGCGGCCAGGAAGATGAACACCCAGGCGAGCGGACTGGTGGCGTGCGCGGCGACGATGACGACGCCCGCGATGACGATGCCGTGGATGGAGTTGGCGCCCGACATCAGCGGGGTGTGCAGGGTGGCGGGCACCTTGCCGATGACCTCGACGCCGATGAGCAGCGCGAGGACGAACAGTGTGATCGCAACGACGATATCCATTGCTTTACTCCTCTTCCTTCTTGGCTTCCTCGCCGCGGCCGGCCACGACCATGGCGTTGTCGAGCTCTTCGTTCAGGTCGATGGCGAGCTTGCCGTCACGCACGAAATGCGCCAGCACGTCGGCCACGTTGCGGCTCAGCAGGTTGGATGCGGTGGTGGACACGCCGCTGGCCAGATACGGGGCGCCGATGATGGTCACGCCGTTGTCGGTGACCTGGGTGCCGACGGAGGAGCCTTCGACATTGCCGCCAAGGTCGCTTGCCGCGCAATCGACGATGACGGCGCCACGATGCAGACCGGCCACACCGGCCTTGGTCAGAAGGACCGGAGGCTTGCGTCCCGGCACTTTGGCGGTGGTGATGACGATGTCGAAGCCGGCGGCCTTCTGATCGACCGCGGCCTGCTGCTGGGCCTGCTCTTCGGCGCTCAGCGCGCGTGCGTAGCCGCCTTCGCCCTGGCCCTTGGAGAAGTCAAGACCAAGGTCGAGGAACTTGGCGCCCAAGGATTCGACTTCGCCCTTGGATGCCGGACGCACGTCGTACGCGGTGACGACGGCGCCGAGACGCTTGGCGGTGCCGATGGCCTGCAGGCCGGCGATACCGGCGCCCAGAATAAGCACCTTGGCCGGGCGGATGGTGCCAGCGGCGGTGGTCATCATCGGCAGGAAGGAACCGTACGCGTTGGCTGCCACGATGGCGGCCTTGTAGCCCATCACGGAGTTCTGCGACGTCATTTCGTCCATGGACTGCGCGGAGCTCAGCTGACGCGGCAGCTTTTCCATGGCGACGCCGACCAGACCGGCCTTCTCGATCGCGGCGACGTAATCGGCATCGGTGAACGATCCCAACATGCCAATGATCCATGTGCCCTGCTTGACGCGGGCGAGCAGCTCATTGCTTGGACGGTCCACAAAACCCAGCGCGTCGGCGCGTGCTATCACATCGTCGGCGGAGACGACCTGCGCGCCCGCCTTCGTATAATCTTCATCAACGTAGTGCGATGCGACGCCCGCACCGGACTCAATCAGACATGTAACACCTGATTTACGCAACCTCGTTACGATATCCGGTGTCAGAGCAACACGGGACTCGTGTTCGGAAGTCTCATTGAGAACTCCGAAGACCACGGTGGCTTCAGCTTTTTCAGCCATAGGTGCCCTTTCTTCCTCGTTAAAGAAATCTAATGAACAGATACAGCGCCCAAGTGTAACGTACACGGCAACATCGCGGCCGCAATCGTTCATCTTTCGAATCACGGGCTGTATCCGGCATGCGCCGCCCGTTTCCCTGATGGCCTGTCACCTTACGCTACCGTAAGGTGACGTGTCGCGCGCGACGGGCTATCATTCCTTCTTTAGATACCGTTTATATACGTAGGAGAGTCACGTGTCCATCATCACCTCGTTGAACAAGCAGGCCACTAATCTCGCAAGAAAGGCGTTGCGCCTGGGCAACGATTTCGTGCACCCGGTCAGCGACGATTCCGGCAATACACCGGATTACAACGACCCGAACAGCATCCTCTCCCCCGATGGCCATATCGAGCTGCCGCACACCGCTGAATGGGGACCGGGATACCCGTCCACCACGTTCCTTGACCCCGAAACCGGACTGTTGACCACGAAGACAGAGGGCAATCCGCCGCTAGACGAAGGCACCTCCATCTACGATATCTACGCCGACCGCGCCGCTCGTATGGGCGACGAACCATTGTACACGTTCAAGCAAGATGGCGATTGGCACACCAAGACCGCAAATGAGACGCTCGCCGACATCCGCGCCGTCGCGAAGGGCTTGCTGCATTATGGTTTGAAGAAGGGCGATGGCGTGGCTTTCATGTGCCGCACCTCCTACGATTGGGATGTGTTCGACGCGGCCGTCATGGCCTGCGGCGGCGTGCTCGCCACGATTTACGATACCGATTCCGCCGAGCAGATCCGCAATATCGTCAACAATTCCGATGCGCGTCTGCTGGTCGTGGAAACCACTGATATGAAGGCGAAGGCGGACGGGGCCGAAACCGAATGCCCGACTTTGGAGCACATCGTCTGCTTCGAGACCGGTGGTCTTGACGAGATCAAGGCGTATGGCTCCGGTGTGAGCGATGAGGCGCTCGATGCGCGAATCGATTCCGTGCAGAAGACCGATCTGTGCTCCATTGTGTACACGTCCGGTTCGACCGCCGCGCCGAAGGGCGTGGAGATGACGCATGAGCATTATTGCGCCACCGCGTTCAATCTGCCCGATTATATGCCGGAACTGCTGCATGACAAGAAGAACACCGTCCTGCTGTTCCTGCCTCAGGCGCATTCCTTCGCCCGTGCCATCAACTACATCTGCGTAGCAAGCAATCTGCATATTTATATCGCGCAGGGCATCAAGACGTTGACCGCCGATTTGCAGGTGGCCAAGCCGACCATCATGATCGTTGTTCCGCGTGTGCTGGAGAAGGTGTACAACGCTGCTTCCCAGAAGGCCGGTCATGGCGCCAAGGGCGTTGCTTTCGCCGCAGCCGTGGTCGCCGCGCAGAATTATATGAAGGAAGTCAGCACCAAGGGGAAGACCGGAACGCTTACCAAGGCACGTCGCGCGGCGTTCGATCCGGTGGTCTATGCCTCGCTGCGTGAGGTGCTCGGCGGACGCGCCAAGTGGATCGTCGCGGGCGGTGCGCCGCTTGATCCGGAGTTGTTGGCGTTCTTCCGTGGTGCCGGCGTGCCGGTCTACGAAGGCTACGGATTGACCGAAACCACCGCGCCGTGCGCGTTCAACGTGCTTGGCGTGCCGTATCATCAGGGTTCCGTCGGCATCGCGTTCCCTGGTTTCGAGCTGCGTATCGCCGAGGATGGGGAGATTCAGGTCAAGGGCGCTTCGGTGTTCCCGAAGTACCATAAGAACGGCGAGGCCACCGAGGATTCCTTTACCGAGGATGGCTGGTACAAGACCGGCGACTTGGGCCGCATTGACGACGATGGCTTCCTGTACATCATCGGACGCAAGAAGGATCTCATCATCACCGCCGGCGGCAAGAACGTCTCCCCTGGCCCGATCGAGGATGTCATCAAGCGTTGCGAATTCGTCTCTCAGGCGTTGGTGCTTGGCGACAAGCGTCCGTTCATCTCCGCGCTGATCACGCTTGACGAGGAAGCGTTGCGTCCATGGCTGGAAAGCAAGGGTCTCAACCGAGATATGTCGATGGAGGAGGCCTCCAGCAACGCGGCCGTCCGCGCCGAAGTCCAGAAGTGGGTCGATCAGGCCAATGAGGGCGTGTCCCGTGCCGAATCCGTGCGTAAGTTCATCATCCTGCCGGAGGAGTTCACACAGGAGAACGGTTTGATGACCGCTTCCATGAAGGTCATCCGTCCGAAGGTGATCAAGCGTTACGCCACCCTGCTGAACACGCAAATGTACACCAAGAAGAAGTGACCATCCAGCACCAACAAGCTTAGAGCATAAGAAAGCCTGCCGCATAAACAGCGGCAGGCTTTATTGTTCCCACCCGGAAAAAAATCAGAAGCCCAGCTTCTCAAGCTGCTTGGCTGAGCCGTCAAACGGGCAGCCCAGTGGGCTGACCGTAGGCGAAGTGAGCGGCTTCGCCGCGAAGCGGATCCTAAGCGGCTTAGAAGCCCAGCTTCTCAAGCTGCTTAGGATCCGACTGCCATCCCTTGGCCACCTTGACATGCAGGTCGAGCTTGGCCTTCTGCCCGACGATGCGGTTGACCGCGGTGCGCAGCTTCTTCTTGACGCGTACCAGATGCTCCGCGTTATGTCCGATGATGATCGGCTTCTGCGAATCACGTTCCACGTAGATCGACACAATCACCTGCGCCTTGCCCGCGTAGGATTCGCCGCTGTCGTTGTCTTCCGGATATTCGATGGAATCCACCACCACGGCGAGCGAATGCGGCAGCTCGTCATCCAATTCCTCCAGGAACGCGCCTCGAATCAGTTCGGCGATGGTGTCTTCCGGACGTTCTTCGGTGATTTGCTCGGCCGGATACATCTGCGGTCCTTCGGGCATGTTCTCCACCAGCACGTTGCGTACTTCGGCGAGATTGTCGTGCTCGAGGGCGCTCACCGGCACAATGTCGGTGAAGTCGGCGAACTCGTTGATTTCGATGAGCTTGTCGATCAAAGCGCTTCGGTCCAATTCGTCGATTTTGGTGACGATGGCGATCAGCGGCACCTTCCATTTGAATGTGCCGTCGTCGCGTTTGACGGCGAAATCAGAACGCAGCCTGCTCAGAATGCGTTTGTCGCCGGGGCCGATTTCCTGGTCGGCGGGTAGCAGGAAGGCGATCGCGTCGACATCGGATAGCGATTCGTCGACGACATCGTTCAGCCGCTGTCCGAGCAGCGTACGCGGACGGTGGATACCGGGGGTATCGACCAGCACGATCTGCGCGTTGTCTGTGGTCAGAATGCCGCGGATGGCCTTACGTGTAGTCTCCGGACGGGATGAGGCGATGGCGATCTGCGTGCCGATAAGCGCGTTGATCAGCGTCGATTTGCCGACGTTCGGACGTCCGACCACCGCGACGAAGCCGGAACGATATGGAACGGGGGCTTCGGCGTCGGAATGCTGGGAAGCCGGTTCGGTCACATCTGCGTCAGTCATGCTTGTCCTTGGAATCCTTGTCGTCATGGGATGCCTCTTCGGCACCGTTCGTATGGTCTTCGTGTTGTTCAGTTTCGTCCACGCCCTCGACGTGGGCCGGTTCCACCACGATGGTGGACACTTTCTTGCGGCGTCCCGCGGAGTCGACCGCGGTCAGGCGCAGGCCCCTGGTGACGGCCGTCGAACCGACGATCGGCACGCGGCCAAGCAGCTTGGTGAGCAGACCGTATACCGTGTCGACGTCGTCCTCGTCGATGTCGATTTCGAAGATCTCCTCCAAGTCGGCGATGGGCGTGCGTGCCGGCATGCTCCATTTGTTCTCGCCGATTTGTTCCGGATCGGCATGCTGGGTACGGTCGTGCTCGTCCTCCAGTTCGCCGACGATCTGTTCGATGGTGTCTTCGATGGTGACCAGGCCGGCGATGCCGCCGTATTCATCCACGACGATAGCCACATGCTGGCGGGTGCGCTGCATCTGGTGGAACAGGTCGTCGACCGGCTTGGATTCGGGCACCAGCATCGGGTCACGGACGATGGATTCGACATCGCGGGATATCGCCGCGGGATTGAACGCCGTGGCGCGCACGGCATCCTTCAGGTATGCCACGCCGACCAGATCATCCACATCATCGCCGATGACCGGTATACGGGAGAATCCGGAACGGGAGCACAATTTCAGCATGTTCTCCAGCGTCTCCCCGCGTTCGATGCAAATCATATCAGTGCGCGGCACCATGATCTCACGCGTCAACGTTTCGGACAACGTCAATACGTTGCGCAGCATTTCGGAAACCTCAGGGTCGAAATCATTCGCCTCGACCAGACGATCTATGGTGGCGCGCCCTTGTTCGAGTTGGATTTTTTCAAGCTCCTCATCGTCCGACAGATCATTCGAATGACGTTTCGCATCCTTCTGTCCGCCGATTTTAGCGAACGGCGTCAAAGCCACCGCGACCGACGCCGCATCGGCATGCTTCAGCATCAGATCGACCGGTTTGGAGGCGCCCGCGCTACGTGGACGGACCAGCAGCGAAATCACCGCGACCACCAGCGCGAACACGAAGCCGACAAGCAGTCCCGCCCATAACGGTGCATCGCACAACGACGCGATCGCGGCGACCAACACACCGTCAAGCACATTGCAGGTGATGCGGAAGAACGCGCATGAACCGGCGGTCGCGTAGCGGTCGGCGATCAGCCGCTGCACCTTGTGGATGCGTTTGATCTTCTTGTCGCGTATGAATTGCGACGCCTCCGTATCCGTCTGAATCTCAAGAATGAGGTTGTTCAGACTTGCCCTCGTGACACGTCCCACCGCGCCTTCCGTCGCGGCCATCGACAGCGACAGCCAGACCAGCAGCAATGCGATGACGACGAGAATCGCAATCATCGTGATAGTCGTTGTTTCCATGGTTCGTCAACCCCCACTTTCGAAACCGTCGGATGATGCATCATGCCGTCATTTGGCCGTTTTGCCGCCGGCCGCGTGTTCGCGGTCCCATTCGGCGAGCGCATCCGGCGTGCCGGCGGGAAGCGTCGCCCGCGCGCCGGCTCCCTGTCGAAGCGCGAAGAACGTCAATAGCAGCTGGCGTTGCAAGCCGAACATCTGCCGTTCCTGTTCGGGTGTGACATGGTCGTATCCGAGCAGGTGGAGGATGCCGTGGATGGTCAGCAGCATCATTTCCTCCATGGTGCTGTGGCCGGCCGCGAGCGCCTGCTGGGCGGCCACCCACGGGCATAGCACGATGTCGCCCAGCACGCCTTCCATTTCGGTTCCGCCGTCTCCGGGGCGCAGTTCGTCCATTGGGAAGCTCATGACGTCGGTGGGGCCTTCGAGGTTCATCCAACGCATGTGCAGTTGGGCGATGGGATCCGGGTCCACGAACATGATGGTCAGGTCGGATTGTGTGCTGACCCTCATCTGGCTCATGACCCATACGCCGAGGTCGGAAAAGATTTTGCCGTCGATCTGCCAGGCGGTTTCGTTCGTCACTTCAACGCTCATTTATGCGTTTTCCTTGTTCTTGTCGTCGAATGGTTGCGATGATGCGGCACGCGCGCTTCTGCTGTGGTCTCCCGCTATGGCCGTGTGCCTGTCGTAAGCGGCGACGATTTTGCCCACGAGCGCGTGGCGGACCACGTCTTCGGGCTTCAGGTGGGCGAAGGCGATGTCGTCGATGCCGTCGAGGATGCGTTCGATGGTGGCCAGACCTGATTTCGGCACGGTCAGATCCACTTGGGTCACGTCGCCGGTGATGACCATTTTGGTGTTGAATCCCAGTCGGGTCAGGAACATCTTCATCTGCTGTTCGGTGGTGTTCTGGGCCTCGTCGAGGATCACGAACGCGTCGTTGAGCGTGCGGCCGCGCATGTAGGCGAGCGGCGCCACTTCGATGGTGCCGTCGTCCATGTATCGCTTGAGCTGGTCCGCTCCGAGCATGTCGGACAGCGCGTCGTACAGCGGTCGCAGGTACGGGTCGACCTTTTCGTTGAGCGTGCCCGGCAGGAAACCGAGGTTCTCCCCTGCTTCGACGGCGGGACGGGTCAGTATGATGCGCCGGACCTGCCTGTCTTGGAAAGCACGTACCGCTTTGGCTACGGCAAGATAGGTTTTGCCGGTGCCTGCCGGTCCGATGGCGAAGGTGATGGTGTGCGATTCGATGGCGTTGACGTAGGCTATCTGTCCGGCGGTTTTGGCACGGACCGGTTTGCCGAGCGCGAAGGTGATGACGCCCGGCACGTGAGGACGCCGCCTGTCGGCGGTTTCCTCACGATGGGACGCGTGCGACTGTTGCCTGCCGGCCATGCGCAATTCCTCCACCACGCGGCCGTGGCCGGGATGTGTGGCGCGGACCGGATTTTTAAGCACGTTCTGGTCGAGCATGCGACGGACGGTATCGGCGTCCATCGGCGCGGTATAGGCGGCTTGGATGATATCGGCAACCACCTGTTCGGCTTGGGCGGCTTGGGATTCGGATTTGCTGGAATGCGACATGATGGCGATGCGGTTGCCCCGTACGATGATGGTCAGGTCGGGGAACGCACGTTCGACTTCCCGAAGTACCTCGTCCACAGGGCCGAGCACGGTCACCGGATCAAGCTGTTGGGGTATCGCGATGGTGCGTGTAGTGGTGGGCACAGAACCTCTTCCGATGTCGGTATTGGCGGTAGGCAGTATGTGGACTATTCGTCGAGCTTTTCGCCGGTAAGCACGTGGGCGTGCACGTGGAACACGGTCTGTCCGGCGTCGATTCCGGTGTTGAAGATCAGACGGAAGGCGCCATGGAACTCCTGGTCGGCGATTTTCTGCGCCACTTCGGCCATGTGGGCGAGCTGTGCCGGATCCTCTTTGGCGAGTTCGGCGACGTTCGCGTAGTGCTTGCGCGGCACGATCAGTACGTGCACCTTGGCTTTCGGATTGATGTCCTTGAAGGCGTAGGTGGCATCGTCCTCGTACACCTTCTCGCTGGGAATCTCACCTGCGATGATCTTGCAGAACAGGCAATCCTTGTCGCTCATAACGCTCCTTATCGGTATTGGAAAAACCTTCGCTACCATGCTACACCAGCAGGAAACGGGGCGATTCCGGCAATTTCACGCAATGGAGCCGGGATCAGACGAAACGTCCCAATGCTCGCGCGAGCAATGACAGCGCGACCGGACCGGCGGTGGACGCACGTAGGATGTTGCTTCCCAGCACGCACACTTCGGCGCCGGCTTTCGTGAACGCCTCGACTTCGGCGTCGCTGATGCCGCCTTCCGGACCGACGAGCACATATATGGTGCGCGGACGTCCGTCCTTCAGACACGTATCGGACAGTTTGGCGATACCGGTTTCCAGTTGTTCCCAGGTCTTCGTGGCATCTTGATGCAGCACGATCACCATGTCGCCATGCACGCATGCGCGCTTGCAGATGGCGACCACCTGCTTGCTGGTCACGCAATCGTCCAGCTGGGGCGTCCACGATCTGCGCGACTGTTCGGTGGCGGATTCCAGCACCTGCCTCCACTTTTTGTCAGTACGTCCTGCCTTCCATTTGGCGATGGAACGGTCGGCCTGCCAGGGAATCACCTGATCGACGCCGATCTGCGTGGCCATATCGATCGCCTGCTCGTCATGGCCGGTTTTGGCGAGAGCCTGCACCAGCGCGAGCCTGGTGACCGGCTGCGGCTCCTTGCCGAATCGCAGCACTTCCGCGATTCCCTGCTGCACGTCGCGCAGTACGGCGTGGATGCGCAATCCCCTGCCGTCGGAAAGCTGCAGTTCGTCGCCGTCCTTCAATCGCATGGCCTGGATGGCGTGCCTGCGTACGGATGAGGGAAGCGTCAGCCTCCATCCGGCGTTGAGCTCGTCGCTGTTCACCGGTACGTCGTCATGGTCCGTATCAAGCAGAAAAAGGGCATCAGTCATAGCTTCCGAGCCTATCAGGAACCCCACATAACCCATATCGGACCTATCGCGACACGCCGGGATTTGCATCATGGATTTCAACTGCTATAGTTTTCATTCGTTGCCGCTGAGCAACACACCTGTCCGGGTGGCGGAATGGTAGACGCGCTAGCTTGAGGTGCTAGTGCCTATTTTATACAGGCGTGCGGGTTCAAGTCCCGCTCCGGACACCGGAATAAACCCCTTGGAGACAAGGGGTTTTCTTGTATCTGACGAAAGATTGGCGGAATACGGGCAATGCGGTTCATTCATCTTGACTCCATCGACGACGAGCGTGTGGCGGCTTATGTGAATCTCACGGAAATCCAGCTGCGCAACAGGCTGGAGCCCAGCAAGGGATTGTTCATCGCCGAATCGCCCAAAGTGATAGACCGTGCCCTGGCCGCTGGACGCGAGCCGATTTCCCTGCTGGTCGAGGAGTCGTGGATCGACGGCATGAGCGGCATGTTCGATGTCATCGAGAAACGTTGGGGCGATGGCATTCCCGTGTATGTCGCTTCGCCTGAGCAGCTCAAACGTCTAACCGGCTACCGGCTGCATCGCGGAGCCCTTGCCGCGATGAAACGCTGGTCCCTGCCCAGCGTCGAAGAGGTCTGCCGTGGCGCTCGACGGGTCGCGGTCATGGAGAATATCGTCGACCACACGAATGTGGGCGCTCTCATGCGTTCGGCTGCGGCGCTCGACGTGGATGCGGTGCTCGTCACTCCGTCCTGTGGCGACCCGTTGTACCGGCGCGCGGCACGCGTGTCCATGGGCACGGTGTTCCAAGTGCCGTGGACGCGCATCGGAGGGGACGACAAGCATTATTGGCCGTTCACCGGCATGCGGGAACTGCATGATCTGGGGTTCACCACCGTAGCGATGGCGCTTGAGGATGATTCCATTTCTTTGGCCGAATTGGTCCGCCGTCTCAACAACGCCGAGACTGAAAGCGACCATATTGACAAGCTCGCGTTGATTTTCGGTACCGAAGGAGATGGACTGTCGCACCACACCATCTCCCGCGCCGACCTTACGGTGAAGATTCCCATGAGCCACGGCGTGGACAGTCTCAATGTCGCCGCATCAAGCGCGGTCGCCTTCTATGCGACGCGTCGAGTGGACCATCATGCGTGAGACGCGCATGAACGCATGGTGAAACGTTGCTGAAACGAACTGGAAATTTTCAAGACTCGCGCTGCAAACTCCTTGCGATTTGCTGAATTTATGCAATCATAGTGTGCGTAAGCGGTTTCGTGATGAAGCGGACCGACCGTGCGTACGGTGTCGCAAGACGCTCTCAGAGAGGAGTTCCCATGGCGAAGAACCCAAAGATTCTTTCCATCGTGCTGGCAGGCGGTGAGGGCACCCGTCTGATGCCATTGACCAGGGACAGGGCCAAGCCTGCCGTCCCATTCGGCGGCGTGTTCCGTCTGATTGATTTTCCGCTGAGCAATCTGGTGAATTCCGGCTACATGCAGACGGTCGTGCTTACCCAGTACAAGTCCCATTCGCTTGACCGCCATATCTCCACTGTATGGCGTTTCTCGCCGCTGTTGGGCAACTACGTCTCCCCTGTGCCGGCGCAGCAGCGTCTCGGCAAGCATTGGTATCTCGGCTCGGCCGACGCCATCTACCAGACCATCAACATCATTGAGGACGTGCAGCCCGACATCGTGGTGATTGTCGGCGCCGACCATGTCTATCGCATGGATTTCCAGCAGATGGTGCAGCAGCACATCGAATCCGGCGCGGAATTCACCGTTGCCGGCATCCGTCAGCCCATCAGCCAGTCCAACCAGTTCGGTGTGATCGAGGTCGATCCCGATCATCCGAATATGATCAAGAGCTTCCAGGAGAAGCCGCAGACCACCACGGGACTGCCGGACGACCCGAATTCCATCCTGGCCTCCATGGGCAACTATGTGGCCAACACCGATGCCTTGTTCGCGGCGCTTTCGTTGGATGAGAAGGCCGAGGATACGAAGCATGATATGGGCGGCGACATCGCGCCGTATTTCGCGGCACGCAACGAGGCCGGCGTCTACGATTTCAATTCCAACGAGATTCCGGGAGCCACACCGACCGACCACGCCTACTGGCGTGACGTGGGCACGCTGAAGCAGTTCTACGATGCGCATATGGATCTGATCTCCTATGTGCCGGAGTTCAACCTGTACAACACCGAATGGCCTATCTACACGCTGTCCGGCAACCTGCCGCCGGCGAAGTTCGTGCATGCCGGCCGCGACCGCCTGGGCCATGCCACCGATTCGATCGTCTCCCCCGGCGTCATCGTTTCCGGCGGCGAGGTGCACCATTCCGTCCTGTCGCCGAACGTGCGCATCCATTCGTGGTCTCAGGTCGTCGATTCGATTCTGTTCGACGGTGTGGTCGTCAACCGTCGCGCGCGGGTCTACAAGGCGATTCTCGACAAGAACGTCGTGTTGACGGAGAATTCGACCGTTGGCATCGATACCGAGCATGATTTGGCGCGTGGCTTCACCGTCACGCCGGAAGGCATCACCGTGGTGCCGAAGGGTACCGTGGTCGACGACTGACATACGTCGTAATACGAAAGGCGCGCTTCCCCGTTCGGGAGGCGCGCCTTTCGTATGTTGTTCCGTTTTTCTTACGTTTGGCGGCTGCGGTTCACTGCACGGCAACCGCAGCAAACGTCAGTATTTCGGCAGATTGTCGAAATTGAAGCCGAGCGCGGCGAGCTGGTCACGGCCTTCCGGCGTGATCTTGTCCATCGTCCAACGAGGTTGCCAGGTCCAGTCGATGCGGAATTCTTCGACGAGACCGGCGAGGGTGCTGGCGCATTCGTCTTCGATCAGGTCGGTCAGCGGGCAGGCCGGCGTGGTGAGCGTCATCGTGATGATGGCTCGGCCCAGTTCGTCGATTTCGATGCCGTAAACCAGACCAAGGTCGATGACGTCGATGCCGAGTTCCGGGTCGATGACCTGGTGCAGGGCTTCTTTCACGTCAGCTGCCGTGGCACGTCCGATATCGTCGACGGCTTTCAGCGGAATGTCGTCATCCTGCGGTTGGGAGCATCCGCACGCGTCGGCATGATTGCCACAGCCGCAAGTGTCCTGCCCGTCTTTTTTGGATTCCTTGTTCACCGGTTTGCCGTCCTTGAACCCTTTGGCCAGGTTCGGATTGAGCATGACGCGACGGGCCGCGTCCTCATCGTTGCCCAAGGCCTTGGTCACGGAATCGAAGATCGACGCCTGCGGTTCGGGTACCAGGGTGTCGCTCATTGTCTCTCCAAACTGTTGATGGACGTTGCTTGTATCTGTTGAGCAAGAATAGCGCGTCGCTTGGGGTTTGTCACTAGTGTTTTTCCAAACGCCGAGTTGAAGGCTCAGGCTTTCGCGGCCAGAGCCTTGGCCACGGCGTCCTTCATGCCCTCCCAGCCGAGCAGCGCGCATTTGATGCGCATCGGATACTGGGAGACCCCTTGGAAGACGATGCCGTCCTCCAAGGATTCCTCGGCCTGTTCGTCATTCAGTCCTTTGCCGCGTGACTCCATAAGCTTATGGAAGGTTTCGGCGAGTTTCATGGCCTCGTCCACGGTTTTGCCTTCGACGAGATCGACCATGACGGACAGGCTGGCTTGGGAGATGGAGCATCCGTGGCCATCCCATACGAGCCGTTCGATGGTGTATGGCTCGGCATCGGAGACTTCGGCATGGATGGTGGCCTCGTCACCACAGGTCGGGTTGAATTGGTGCGATTCTCCCGGCGTGCAGTATTCGTGGCTGGCCTGCACCGTGGTTTCGGCGGCATGCGAGGCGTTTTCCGAAGCGAGGTCAGGTGCGAAATGCTCCTTGCCGTGCGGGTTCTTCGCGGCTTCGAGGATGACTTCCTGGTACATCTGCTCAAGGTCGCTTCCGGACATCTCAAAATCACTCATATTTCGTTACTCAACTCCAAAGAACGGACGAACTTTGCCGAGCGCCTCGATGAGGGCCTGCGCGTCTTCGACCGAATTGTAGATGCCGCTGGACGCGCGGTTGGAGGCATACACGCCGAAGTGGCGGTGCACCGGCTGCGCGCAGTGGTGTCCGACGCGGATGGCGATGCCCTGCGCGTCGATGAACTGGCCGACGTCGTGCGGGTGCACGCCTTCGACTTCGAACGCGACGGTACCGATGCGCTCCTTGTTGGAGCGGGGTCCGAGGATTCGGATGCCGTCGATATCGCCCATTTTGAGCAGTTCGTCGGTGATGGTGCGTTCGTGCGCCTCGAGGTTTTCCATGCCGATGTTCATCAGCCATTCGGCGGCGACACCGGCGGCGACGACCTGTGCCACCGGCTGCGTGCCCGCTTCGAATCGTGCGGGAGGCTCCATGTACTGGGCTTCCTGGTCCATCCAGGCAAGCTCCACCATGGATCCGCCGAAATTGGCCGGAGGCAATGCCTCAAGCATTTCACGCTTGCCATAGAGGAATCCGACGCCGGTCGGGCCATACATTTTGTGGGCGCTCCATGCGGCGAAGTCGACGTCCAAAGCGTGGAAATCCACTTTGAGGTGCGGCACGGACTGGCATGCGTCGAGCACGAACACGGCACCCACCTCGTGGGCGCGGCGGATAATCGGCGCGATGTCGGTAATCGCTCCTGTGGTATTGCCCACATGCGTGACGGCAACGATCTTCGTGCGGTCGGTGATTACTTCGTTCGCGGTGTCGGAACGCACACGGCCTTCCTCGTCCAAGTCGAACCATTTGAGCGTGGCGCCGGTGCGCAGCGCAAGTTCCTGGAACGGCAGCAGCACGGAATGGTGTTCCGCCTTGGTGACGACGATCTCATCGCCCGGTTTCAACGCGAAACGCTTGGCGGCCTCTCCCCCGCGTCCAAGCGACGCGTTGCCGAATGCGGTGGCCAACAGGTTCAGTCCTGCGGTGGCGCCGGCGGTGACGACGATCTCCTCTTCGCCTTCCGCCGAATCGGCGCCAACCAGCTTGGCCACTTTGGCGCGCGCATCCTCGAACGCCATGGTGCTACGCGCGGCAAGCTCATGCGCGCCTCGGTGCACTCCGGCGTTGATGGTGCGGTAGAAGTCCGATTCCGCGTCGATCACGCACTGCGGCTTCTGCGATGTCGCGGCGGAATCGAGGTATACCAGCGGATGGCCGTGGATTTCCTGGTCGAGAATCGGAAATTGGCTGCGGATCGCTGCGAAATCGGTCATGCCAATGCGCTTTCCGAATCGGAGCCTTCCGGCAGGTATGCGTCGTAGCCGGTCTCCTCAAGCTCGTCGGCGAGTTCCGGACCGCCGGTCTTGATGAAGTGGCCGTCGGCGAACACGTGCACGATGTCCGGCTTGATGTAACGCAGGATGCGGGTGTAGTGGGTGACCATGAGGATACCGAACTGGTTGGCTTCTTTGGCACGGTTCACACCTTCGGAAACGATGCGCAGCGCGTCGACGTCGAGGCCGGAGTCGGTTTCGTCGAGGATGGCGAACTTCGGCTTGAGCAGTTCGAGCTGCAGCACTTCCGCGCGCTTCTTCTCACCGCCGGAGAAGCCTTCGTTCACGGAACGGGTGGCGAACTTCGGGTCCATCTTGAGCCGCTTCATGGCTTCGGACAGTTCCTTCGTCCACGTACGGATGGCCGGCGCCTTGCCGTCCACTTCGGTTTTGGCGGTGCGCAGGAAATTGGTCATGGACACGCCCGGCACTTCGACCGGGTACTGCATGGCCAGGAAGATGCCCGCCTTGGCTCGCTCGTCCGGGGTCATCTTGAGGATGTCCTCGCCGTCGAGCAGCACCTGGCCGGAGTCGACGATGTACTTCGGGTGGCCGGCCAGCGTGTATGCCAGGGTGGATTTGCCGGAACCGTTGGGGCCCATGATGGCATGGGTTTCACCGGAGTTGACGGTCAGGTTCACGCCTTTGAGGATCGGCTTGATGCCGTCCTTGGTTTCGACGTGCGCGTACAGATCTTTGATTTCAAGGGTTGACATGGTTTCTCCTGACGATTATTTCTCTTCCAATACCTGTGCGATCGCGTCGCTTTCGCCGCGGGCCAGGCGCTTGTCGATGACGTTCATAAGATGCTCGGAAATCGCCGGAATGCCGATTTCCTCGACGAGCTCGCCGAAGAAGCCACGCACCACGAGCTTGCGGGCCTCGTTTTCCGAGATGCCGCGCGATTCGAGGTAGAACAGCTCTTCGTCGTCGAATCGTCCGACGGATGAGGCGTGGCCGGCACCGATGATGTTGCCGTTTTCGATTTCCAGATTCGGCTCGGAATCGGCGATGGCACCTGGGGTGAGCACCAGATTGCGGTTGAGCTCGTAGGAGTCGGTGCCTGGCGCGGTAGGCTCGATCAGCGCGTTGCCGACCCATGTGGAGTGCGCGCCCTTGCCGTCGAGCGCGCCCTTGTAGACCACGCGGCTCTTGCATTCGGGATGGTTGTGCACCACCATCGTGCGGTGTTCGATATGCTCGTCCGGGTCCACGAAGTAGATGCCGAGCATGTTGAGGTCGCCCTGTTCGCCGCCGAAGTCCTGGTCCATGCGAATGCGCACGACATCACCACCGAGGGTGACCACGGAATGGCGCAGGGACGCCTCCTCGCCCACGTGGATGCGCTGGTTGCCGACGTGTTTGGAGTCCTTGTTCCATTCCTGGATGAAGGTGGTGGAAATGTGGGAGTCCTTGCCTGTGGTGATTTCCACGCCTTCGGCGAGACGTGCGTCGCCGTCATGTTCGACGACCACGTCGGCATGGGCGCGGTCGGCTGCGATGATCGACAGGTGGAACGCGTCGAGGTCCTTGCCGGTGCCATGCATTTTGACGAGCACCGGCTGGTCGATCTCACCGTCGATGGTCAGTATTCCAGCGCGTTTGCCGGAATTCCATTCGACTGCGGACACGCGGTCGTTCGGCTTGGAGACGATGCCTGTGCCGGTGTCCCCCACCGTGCCTTCGGCATACGTGACGCCTTCGGCAAGCGGCGACCCGTCGATCATGGAAACGGTGACCTGCGTTTCATTGGATGGTTCGAACACATCGAAGAACTCCTCGATGCGCTCTATCGGCGTGTAGCGCCAGTCCTCCTGTTTGCGGTCCGGCTTGGCGAACGCTTCGATGTCGAATGAGCGTGGAGCGCGGTCCGCGGATGACGGCATGGCCGCCGGATTCGCGTACGGATCGGACGGATCCGCGACGGGGATGTTGATTTCCTGAGTTTGTGCCATGGTGATCAGCCCACCGATCCTTCCATCTGCAATTCCACCAAACGGTTCAATTCGAGCGCGTATTCCATCGGCAGCTCGCGACTGATCGGTTCGACGAAGCCGCGCACGATCATGCCCATGGCCTCGTCTTCGGACAGGCCGCGGCTCATCAGATAGAACAGCTGGTCTTCGGAGACCTTGGAAACGGTGGCCTCATGCGCCATGGAGACGTTGTCCTCACGCACATCCACATGCGGGTACGTGTCGGAACGGCTGAATTCGTCGACGAGCAAAGCGTCGCAGACCGTCGAATTGGAGGACCCTTCCGCGCCCTTGACGATTTTGACGAGGCCACGGTATGCGGAACGTCCGCCGCCACGGGAAATCGACTTCGCCACGATGGTGGAGCTGGTATGCGGGGCGAGGTGAATCATCTTCGCGCCCGTGTCCTGGTACTGTCCCTTACCGGCGAAGCCCAACGACATGGTGCTGGCCTTCGCATACGGCTCGGCGAGGATGCATGCCGGATACTTCATGGTGGCTTTCGAGCCGATGTTGCCGTCCACCCATTCCATGGTGCCGCCCTCACGCACGTAGGCGCGCTGCGTCACCAGGTTGTACACGTTGTTCGACCAGTTCTGCACGGTGGTGTAACGCACACGGGCGTGCGGCTCGACGAAGATCTCCACCACGCCGGAATGCAGCGAGTCGGTGGAGTAGATCGGCGCGGTGCAGCCTTCCACGTAATGCACGTAGGAGCCTTCATCAGCGATGATCAGCGTGCGTTCGAACTGTCCCATGTTCGGCGTGTTGATGCGGAAGTATGCCTGCAGCGGGATGTCCACGTGCACGCCCTTCGGCACGTATACGAACGAGCCGCCCGACCATGCGGCGGTGTTCAATGCCGAGAATTTGTTGTCGTTGCTCGGAATGCATTTGCCGAAATACTTCTTGACGAGTTCCGGGTACTTTTGCACGGCGGTGTCGGTGTCGACGAAGATGACGCCCTGCTCTTCGAGATCCTTCTGGATTGAATTGTAGATGACCTCGGACTCGTACTGCGCGGCGACGCCGGAGACGAGTCTGCTTTTCTCCGCTTCCGGAATGCCGAGCTTGTCGTACGTGGAGCGGATTTCGTCGGGCAGTTCCTCCCAAGTGGTGGCCTGCTTGTCGATCGGCTTGACGTAGTACTTGAAATCGTCGGCGTCGAAGTCCTTCAAATCGACGCCCCACTGCGGCATTGGACGGTTGATGAAATCGCGATACCCTTCCAATCGCTTTTCCAGCATCCATTCCGGCTCGTGTTTGTCGGCGGAGATGGCACGCACGACGTTCTCGTCGATGCCTTTCTTCGCCGCCTCGCCGGCGAAGTCCGTATCGTGCCAACCGTAGTTGTAGTCACCGAATTGCTCGATGATCTCGTCATCCTGCTTGATCTTGTCTTCGTTCACGCGCGTGCGATCAGCCACATACTGGCTCATCTCCACGTCGGCCGCGGCGTTGGACGCTTGGTTCTCTGCCACCGTACGCTGCCTCCATTCACTCATTGATACCTATGACAACCTAACAGAACACACAGCGAAACACTAGACCTTATTCGAAATTCGACAGTATTCGCCCGTGATTTGCCTTACAAAAAAGCGGAAGACCATGCAGATTCGGTCTTCCGCTTTGCGATGAATCGAGCTTATGCGCTCAAATCGTCTCAGCGCGCCTGCTGGTGGTCCAGAGCGGCCTTGACCAGACCCGCGAACAGCGGATGCGGCTTGGTCGGACGGGACTTGAATTCCGGATGGGCCTGGGTGGCCACGTAGAACGGATGCACCTCGCGCGGCAGTTCGACGAATTCGGTGAGTTCGCCGTCAGGGCTCTGGCCGGAGATGACCAGACCGCCTTCGCGCAGACGATCCTTGTATGCCACGTTCACCTCGTAACGGTGGCGGTGGCGTTCGGTGACATGCGTGGTGCCGTACAGTTCGGCGACAATGGAGCCTTCCTCCAGTTCCGCCGGGTAGGAGCCCAGACGCATGGTGTGACCCATGTCGCCCTTGCCGGCGACGATGTCCTTCTGCTCTTCCATGGTGGCGATGACCGGGTTGGCGCAATCCGGATCGAATTCGGAGGAGTTCGCGTCGGTGATGCCGAGGACATCGCGTGCGTATTCGATGACCATGGACTGCAGACCGAGGCACAGGCCGAGGGCCGGCAGCTTGTGCTCGCGGGCGTAACGCAGGGCGCCGATCTTGCCGTCGATGCCACGGATGCCGAAGCCGCCCGGAATCACGATGCCGTCGACCTGGTCGAGGGCCGCCGCGGCGCCTTCTTCGGTGGCGCACTTGTCGGCGGCCACCCACTTGACGTTGACCTTGGCCCAGTTGGCGAAGCCGCCGGCCTTGATGGCCTCGGTGACGGACAGGTAGGCGTCCGGCAGGTCAATGTACTTGCCGACGATGGCCACGTTGACCTCGTGCTTCGGATGGTGCACGCGTTCGAGCAGGTCCTCCCACTCGTCCCAGTCGACGTCATGGAACGGCAGGCCGAGTTCACGCACCACGTAGGCGTCGAGGCCTTCGTCGAACAGGGTCTTCGGCACGTCGTAGATGCTCGGAGCGTCCACGCAGTTGACGACGCCTTCGGAGTCCACGTCGCACATCAGGGAGATCTTGTCCTTGATGGACTGGTTGAGCGGCCGGTCGGAACGCAGCACGAGCGCGTCCGGGGAGATGCCGAGCTGGCGCAGCATCATGACGGAATGCTGGGTCGGCTTGGTCTTGAGCTCATGCGCGGCGGCGATGTACGGCACCAGGGAGACGTGCACGAACATGCAGTTTTCGGCGCCCAGGTCGCGGCGTACTTCACGAGCGGCCTCCAGGAACGGCTGGGATTCAATGTCGCCGACGGTGCCGCCGATTTCGGTGATGATCACGTCGACGTCATCGGACGCCTGCGCGCGCATACGGGACTTGATTTCGTTGGTGATGTGAGGGATGACCTGCACGCACTGGCCGAGGTATTCGCCGGCGCGTTCCTTGCGCAGCACCTCCTGATAGATCTGGCCGGTGGTGACGTTGGCCTTCTGGCTCAGGTACACGTCGAGGAAACGCTCGTAGTGGCCGATGTCGAGATCGGTTTCCGCGCCATCTTCGGTGACATAGACCTCACCGTGCTGGAAAGGATTCATCGTGCCCGGATCCACGTTGATGTACGGATCGAGCTTCTGCTGCAAAACCTTGATGCCGCGGCTACGGAGCAGGCGGCCAAGGGAGGAGGCGGTCAGGCCTTTGCCAAGGGAGGAGACTACGCCGCCGGTAACGAAAATATGCTTGGTGACGTGCTCTTGAGAATTGCCATGTTGTCTTCTAACCATGGAACTTCAGTTTATCAGCGGTGTGAGACGTGGCGTGTTTCGGACTATATGAAAAGATGGGGCCGCGCTTCATGCGCGGCCCCATCTTCCAGGAATAGGAGATGCAGTCAGACGATTATGGTCTTATCGGTTGCTGACCTCCTTCCTGTGGGAGACGATCAGCGCGCCCGCTGCGATGACGAGCGCCGCGATCGCCAGGGCGAGGCCCATGACGTTGGAGCCGGTTGCCGGACTCTGCGCCCGTGATGCGTTCTCGTTCTTTTTACCGCTGGCTGCATTCGCCTCGGCCGTAGGGACGACAACCTTCTTCTGGACATGGACCGTTCGGGTAAACGTTGTGGTCTTGCCGCGGGAATTGCTCACGGAATAGACCAGCTTGTAGTCGCCCACCTTGCCGGCGTCCACAGTGCCTTCGACCTTGATGCCGTCGGTCAGATCACCATCAATGGAGTCATCGGCAGTGACGCCGGCCATCGAATCGAACTTGGATCCCACGGTGATGGTCGTCGATTCGGTCATTCCGCTGATAACGGGAACGACATCGTCGGCAGAGGCGACCTTGAGCACGGTGGCGGACAGCGCGCCTGCAGTGTACGTGGAGCCCTTGCGGACGAAGGCATCCTTGGCGTTCTCGTCGTACACGGTGCCGTCGCCGGCGAGCACGTTGTACTTGCCGGCGCCTATGCCTTCAACGGCGGCGGGCTCGTTGTTGGCGTTGAAGATCACCATGTAGGTGCCGCTGGAATCCTTTGCCTGATAGGCTACGACGCCTTCATCGGACTTGAGCATCGTCACACTGTCGTTGATGTCGTCGTAGTTGGTCAGGCGCAGCGCCTTGATCTGCTTACGCAGCTTGATCAGACCCTTGACGTAGTCGACGGAATCGGCGTATTGCGCGGCGCGGTTCCAGTCGATGGCGTTCGCCGCGTCACCTGCGTTGTAGCTGTTGCCGTTGCCGCCCTTGGTGCGCAGGAACTCCTGGCCGAGCTGGATGGCCGGAATGCCTTCGGACAGGTAGACCACGGAATCGGCGAGCTTGGCGCGGGCCACGGTGGTGGCCTCGTCATCCGTCGGAACGGATGCCTTGAGCTTGTCGTACAGGGTCAGGTTGTCGTGGATTTCGGCGTAGTTGACCACCTGGCCGGCATCCGCGTAATGATCCTGCGCATTGCCGTTCCAGCAGGTCGTTTCCGCTTCGGCGTCATACTGGCAGCCCAACGCATTGTGCGCGATGAGCTTCTCCTGACCGGCCTTGCCGGACACGAAGCCAGTGTCGGCGCTGTCGAACACGGAGCCCTTCAGACCATCACGGATGGAATCGTTGAAGAAGGCAATGCCGTTGTTCTTGCCGTCCGATGCGACCTGGTAGGCGTTCGGCTGGATGGTCATCTTGCTCTTGTCCATCGTGGTGTTCATATCCCAGCCTTCGCCGAGGATGATGATGGACGGATCGATCTTGTCGAGCGCGGCGCGGACTTCCTTCATGGTTTCGGTGTCGATCAGGCCCATAAGGTCGAATCGGAAGCCATCCACGTTGTAGTTCTTCGCCCAATAGGTCACCGAATCGACGATATATTTGCGCATCATCTTGCGTTCGGAGGCCGTATCGTTGCCGCAGCCGGAGTTGTTGACCAGCGAACCGTTGGCGTCATAGCGGAAATAGTAGCCCGGAACCGTCTTGTTGAACGAGTGGTTCGCCGCATTGTAGACGTGGTTGTACACCACATCCATGATGACGCGGATGTCGTTCTTATGCAGTTCCTTGACCATCTGCTTCATTTCGGCGACACGGGAGCTCGGGTTGGACGGATTGGAGGAATACGAGCCTTCCGGCACGTTGTAGTTCTCCGGATCGTAGCCCCAGTTCTGCGCGCCATTCGCGTTGTAGCTCAGGTCGCCGGTCTCATCGACGGAACCATAATCGTACATCGGCATGATCTGCACATGGCTGATGCCCAGCTGCTTCAGGTAGTCAAGGCCGGAGGTGGCGCCTTCCTTCGTCTTCGTGCCGGATTCCACGACACCCAGGTACTTGCCCTGCTTGTCTGCGGAAATGCCGGAATTCGGGTTGATGGAGAAGTCGCGAATGTTCATTTCCGCGATGGTGGCGTCAGTGGTCTTGCCGAAGGCCGGCATGCGCTTGCCGGCGGATCCCATATCCTCCTTGGACAGCACCACGGAACGCTCGCCATTGGCGACCGCGGCGGTGGCGTACGGATCGGAGGAGGTGTTGACCGTGCCATCGGCGAAAGTGAGCTTGTAGGAGTATGCGGTGCCGGAAGCGAGCTTCTTCACCGTGGCGCTCCACACGCCCTTGTCTTCGCCGGTCATATCGATGGTCTTGTCGACTTCGGCGTTCGGATCGGTGGACTTGTAGATGACGAGCTCTACCTTGGTGGCGGTCGGAGCCCACACCTTGAAACCGGTCCGAGCCTCCTTGAAGGTAGCGCCCAAATCGTCGCCATCATAGGCGTATGCCTTGTCGAAGGCGTCGGTACGCACCAGAGCGCCGGCGATGGCCGTCTGAGAGCCCATGCCCTCGATCTCAATGGTGTACTTGCCGGTGACGGCGAGCTTCTTGGCGGTCTTGATCTTCACCGTGCTCTTATTGACGGTGACGTCCTCAACATCGACCTTGTTGCCATCGGCGTCCTTGACGGCCACCATGGCCTTCGTGATGGCGCCATCGGCCGGCTTCTTCGACAGACGCGCGGTCAGTTCCTTGAAATCGGAGATCTCAGCGGACTTAAGTGCGATCTTCAGAGACGGACGGGAGGAATACACCGTGGGATCGCCGCCGACCAGCCACACTTCGGCGGAAGCGTTGCCGTCTGCGTCGAATACGAGCGCGTCGGACGGGATCATATGGTTGGCGTCATCCGGGTCTTTGGAAGCCCATGCGTCAGAACCATACCTGCGCAGCATGCCGATGTCGGAATTGCCATCCGCGTTGCTATAGGTGTAATTCGGCACGGAATACTTCGCGACCTCGCCCCAATCGTCATGGGAATCGAAGGTGGCGTTGCCGCCGTTCCAATTGCTCGACCAGGTCCAGATATCCCACTGCGGCACGGTCACCTTGGTGTCCTTGGCATTGTAGTAGAGGCCGTCATCGCGGTAGTAATGCACGGTGACGTTCACGGTATCGGCCTTGCAATTGTAGTCGGCGGGAGCGGAGTCGAGGGTTTCCACTGTGGTGGATTCGCCCTTGTCCTCGTTCTTGGTGCCGTCGATCCACACTTCTGCGGTGCCGGTCTTATTGACCGTGGCCTTACGGTCACCACCGTACTTGTTCCAGTCCTCGGTGGTGATGATGAAGCCGAAATCGGTGAATTCGCCATCGAAGTCGAGCGTCGCCACCTTGCCCCAGCAATCGGTTCCGGTGAACGGATGGTTCGTGGCCGTGATATCGGTTCCGTCAGTGGAGGTGCCCCACACGTATACGCCTCGCTGGCCATCAGCCTTTGCGGGCTTGTAGTGCACTACGAGACGGGTCTTCTGCCCGACGGACTCGGGATTGCCGATGGACAGCTCCTGGCCGGCCACACCGACCTGGATGATACCGGCGTTGGCATGGTAGTTGCCTCCACCGTCCGGGTTCTCCCACTGATCCGTGTCGGCGTCATGGAACACGAAGTCGATCTTCTTGCCCTTCGTATCGATGGTGGCACGGTAATAGCCCTGCTCATCGAGCGTCATGTCGGCTTCCGGCTGGTTCCAGTCGTCGCCAAGACCATAGTGCACCTTCGGGGTTTTCCATGTGGAATCCGCGGGCTTGTAATAGATGGTGATGGTCTTGTCGGTGGCCGTCACCTCGTCGTCGATTTTGCTTACGTCCGGATCGGACGGATCGGTCGCAGTGGAGGCGGCGGGATGCGAGGCCTTGGTGGCACCTGCATACAGCGCGATCGCGGAACGTGCCGGAACCTTCGTCTCGACCTTGCCGCCCTTGACGGTCACCGTCTTGGAGCAGTCCATTGTGGCATACACGTCGCAGTATTCGCCGTCGGCGAGGGACGTCGTATAGGTGACGTCCTTCTCTTTCTTGCCGTTGTTGATGGCGATGAAACCACGGTCGTCGCGGGAGAAGGCGATGTTGTCGCCGCCGTCATCCTGCCAATCGGTCATTTCGGCGTCACCTACGTAATTATGGAAGGCGATCATGCCGCGGGTGGAGGTCCAACGCTGCTCGCAGTTCCATGCGGAGTTGTTCGTGGAGCATTCCTTGTTCATATCCACGTCCGGCACGGAAGCCGCGGTGGCGCCAGGCGCACCGTCATCATTGTGGCCGTCATCCCACTTGTAGTCGGAGAGCAGTCGCGGCGTGCCGTAATCGTAGGCGAGCATAAACGCGTTGGCCAGCTGATATTTCGCACCGTCCTTGTAGGTGAGCGCGCCCTGGTTGCGGGCGGTGTCCCAGTTGGTGACGAACACGTTGGCGTCCTTGGAGGCCAGATCCTTGCTCAGTCTTTCGTTCAGTCCTTTGAGCTTGGCGACCTTGTCCTTGAAGTATTGGTTCATTTCGGACTTGAAGCCGAACTCGGTCACGGTGCCGTTCTGCACATAGTTGCCCGGCTGGATGCCTGCGGCTTCGGAGGAATTGCCGATGACCTCCTGAATCCAGTAGATGTCATTGGCGTTCTGGCCAATCTTCTTGGCGAACTTCTCCTTGATGGCCTTCATGCTGTCCGTGTGGATGTGCTTGACGGCGTCCATACGGAAGCCACGTACGCCAAGATTCCACAGCTTGACGAGATAGTCGGACTGGATGTCCTGCACCTTCTCGTTTTCGGAGTTGAAGTCCCACATGGAGCTCAGGCGGCATTCCTGCACTTCCTGCTGATTGGTGTAGTTGGAGATGTTCTTGTCGCAGCTGTGGAAGTCTGCTGCGGTGATGCCGTCCGGATACTGCTTGGTGGCGAATCCCGGGTAGTCGCCGGTGGAACCGTTGTATTTGCTTCCAGCAACGCCGGCCTGTTCGCCTTTGGCCACATCGGATCCGGTGGTTTGGTTCAGAACCACATCGGCGATGACGTTAACGCCGGCGGCGCTGCACTGCTTGATCATGCTTGCGAATTCCGCTTCGGCGCCGAGTTTGGAGTCAAGCTTGTAGCTCACCGGCTGGTAGCTCGTCCACCATTGGGTGCCTTGGATGGATTCCTGCGGCGGCGATACTTCGACGTAGCCCACGCCTTCGGGACCATATGTTTCGGTGCATTCCTTGGCGATCGTGTTCCATGTCTGTTGGAACGCGATGACCTGCACATCCTTTTTGGCGCTGACCTGCGCGTTGGATTGCGCTTGGGCCATAATCGGCGCCGCGACCAGCGAGGCGCACGCCATGGCTGCGGTGGCTCCTATTGCCACCACACGGCCAAACGGCCGGTTCGTCTGAACGACCATTGTTCTCCGTTCTCATCTGTGAGGCCGGTTCAAGCGCCCATGGCAGGCTCCGCAACCGGCAACGTATGCGCCATGGACATCCGCATCCACGCGGATGATTCAGAATCCACTCGACGATGAATATGCATACGTTTACACTCTGAATCAGAGTTAACTGTATGCCAATGGCTGCGCGTGGCAATGAAACAGCGTGACCCTCTGCTGCACATGCACTTCATATATGCCGAAGTGCAACCTGTTGCTGCAAGCAAAATTTTTTTCTGCAAGTCAAGCAGAAAACATTCAGAAATAGCTGCAAAAACAGCAAACGATTGCAATCATTGTCTCACGGTATACGGTGTCGCGGCGATATGGAAGGCCACTGCACTACCGGCAGGAACCGTCAGTGTGGCATCCCCGTCGAAACGCACATGCACGCTGCCGGAACAGTCGGCGGAAGCATAGACATCGCAATACTCCCCTGCCGGCAAAGCCGTGTGGTACGTCACAGTACGTGTGCGCACGGAATTGTTGATGGCGATGAAGGCACGTCCCCCTCGACCGAAGGCGATCATGTTGTCGCCGTCATCCTGCCAATCGGAGAGCGGCGCGTCGCCTGCGACATTATGCCAGCCGACCATACCGTGCACGTCAGGCCAGCGTTCGGTGCAGCTTCAGCCGGAGTCTTTGGAGCAGTCAATATCGGGCACGCTGGTTGCAGTGGCGCCTGGAGCTCCCGAGTCGGTGTCATGGAATTCGTATCCGGAGAACACGTTGGGGTGCCATACGGGTAGGCCAGCATGAACGCGTTCGCTAGCTGGTAGGCGTCGCCGTCCTTGTAGGTGAGCGTCATGTTGTTGCGTTCGGTATCCCAATTCGTCACGAATACGCTGGCCTTGCCACTGTCGGTGATGTTCTGCGGAATGTCTTTGATCGACAGGCTTCCGCCTGCCAGCGAGTTGGAGAACAGGGACTTAAGCCGATATGCGTACTGGAATTCGTTCACCTGGCCGGTTTTGAGATAGTTCCTCGGTTGGATTTCGGCGGCTTCCGCATTGTCGCCAATCACTTCCTGCGTCCACCAGATGTCGTTCATGGAACGTCCGGATTTCTTCGCAACGAGTTTCTTGATGGCCAGTACGTCTTCCGGAGGCATGTGTTTGACGGCATCCACGCGGAATCCGGCGACGCCGTAGTCGAGAAGCTTCACAAAATAGTCAGACAGCACGTCGCGCACGTGCGGGCTTGATGTATCAAGGTCCTGCAAACCCGATACCTGGCAGTTCCACACGCTTTCGGCGTCGCGGTACGTCCAGATAGAACAGGGGGCATGGAAGTCCGATGGCGTGTATCCGGCTTCAGGGAAATCGCCTTTATTGTCGTAGGGGCTTCCGGCGGTGCCGGTCCCTTGTGTTTTGTCGACGCCGGTGGTGTGGTTGATGACCGTATCCGCGATCACGCCGACGCCCGCGGCCTTGCATTGCCGGACCATGTTCTTAAATTCAGCTTCGGTGCCTTCTTTGGAGTCAAGTTTGTAGCTTACCGGCTGATAGCTCGTCCACCACTGCGCGCCTTGGATGCTTTCCTGCGGCGGCGAGACCTGTACGTAGCCGACGCCTTCGGGTCCCAACACTTCGCCGCATTCGCGGGCGACGGATTTCCAATTGGCTTGGAACATGGTCACGATCACGTCGCTGCGGTATCGCGCGGGATTGAAACGTTCCCCGCCGCCTTCACGTGTCGGCACGTGAAGCGTGGCGACTGAGACACCGACCGATACCGCGACGCATACGACCGCCGTAATGACACGTGTGATTCTTCTTGCGATTGCGCCCATAGTCATCGACCTCTTCGTCACTTCGCCATGCTCCCGGTTTGCATACGTTTGCAATATCACTGTATACCAATCCGGGGAGACCGGGATATGCGTCGTCCTCATTGGCACGAAAAAGCCGGATGCCTTAAAGACAGGCATCCGGCTGAATCCATGACGGAATGTCGATGTCAGCGTTCTTCCAACAAGTGCGCAACCGCTTCGATTGCCAGCTTGTAGCCATAGAATCCCATGCCGGTGATGGTGCCGGTGGCCACCGGAGAGATCACGGAACGCTTGCGGAACTCGTCGCGTGCGGACGGGTTGGAGATATGCACCTCCATAAGCGGCAGACCTTCATCGATGACCATATACGCCGCGTCGGCGAGTCCATAGGAATAATGGGTGAAGGCGGCAGGGTTCATGACGATCGGCGTTTTTTCGTCCGCGGCCTGATGCATCCAATGAATCATCTCGGCCTCGTCGTCGCTTTGACGCACTTCCACGTCAAGCCCCAGTTCATGACCCCATTCGGTGCACAGTTTGCGCAGGGTCTCAAGATCCTGCTTGCCGTATACGTCAGGCTGGCGCACTCCGAGACGGCCGAGGTTCGGTCCGTTGACAACCACTACTTTGGTCATATTGCTTCCTTTTGTGTTCGTTCTTGCGATTGCGTCCTACCGCTGGATGCGTCGGAACGCCTCCTCGACGGCGTCCGCCGGCGGATCCTCGAGGTGGATGGGATGGCCGAGCGAGCCGAGTATGACGAAACGCAGTTTGTTGCCGCGGGCCTTCTTGTCTCGGTGCATGAGCGCCAGCACATCATCCCAGCTGCCATTGTTCCATGATGTCGGCAGGCCGAGCGAGCCGAGCAGCGAACGATGGTAGTCGACCAGATCCTGGTCGATGTAGCCGAGCAGATGGGACAGTTCGGCCGCATAGACGCAACCGACGGCGACGGCGTTGCCGTGCCTCCAGCGGAAGTGTTCGAGTTTTTCGATGGCATGGCCAAGCGTATGTCCGTAGTTGAGGAATTCACGCAATCCGGCTTCTTTGAGGTCGGCGGACACATGGTACGCCTTCACCGTCACGGTACGTTCGATGAGTTCGGCGACCACATCCTTCAGATCGGAGTCAAGGAACGTCGAACCGTCGAACGAGCGCAGCTCGTCGGCATGGTCTTCAAGCATGCGCAGAATCTCCGGATCCATGATGAAACCGGATTTCGCCACTTCGCCCAGACCTTCGATGAAGATGTCGTTCGGCAACGAGGCGAGTGCTCCCATGTCGGCGAGCACGCCGGCCGGCGTATAGAACGAGCCGACGAGGTTCTTGCCTTGTGGAGTGTTGATGCCGGTTTTGCCGCCGGTGGAGGCGTCGACCATGGCCAGCAGCGAGGTCGGGCAGTTGACGTAGCGGATGCCACGCATCCATGTGGCGGCCACGAAACCGGCCAGATCGGTGGCTGCGCCACCGCCGAGACCGACAATCGCATCAGAACGGGTGAAGCCTTCCTCCCCCAGACGCTGCCAGATGCCGTTGGCCACTTCGATGGTCTTGCCGGCTTCAGCATCGGGAATGACGATGTCGTGCACGTCATAACCGGACTGGCGCAACAGCGTGCGCGCGCGGTCGGAATGCCGTTGCACCGGCTGGGTGTGAATCAATGCCACTTTGGCGGGCTCGTCTCCCAACACCTGCGCAAGCTGGCTCATCACACCTTCGCCTATGCACACATCGTATGGTTCGATGGTGAATCCGGTGACGTGGACGATACGTTGATCGATCATTTCCATCAGCTTTCTCGCGGCCACTTGCGGGGTTTGTCCGTGGGTGCGCACCTGCACATTGGCCACGCGTCTGAACACCGGGTCGCGTTCCTTGTACAACTTCTTCCAACGCTCGTTGGCGTCGCCGTTGAGCATCGGACGGCCGCCGCCGCGGTTGGCGCGTTCCATGGCTTCCTTCGGATCGGCCATCAAATACACGACCTTGCCGCCGTCGGCGATGTATTCGGCGAGCCCCTGCTGGATGGACGGGGTCATTGGAGCGCCCCCGCCCAAGGAGAAGATGCCGTCGAAATCCTCCAGCATGTCAAGCACAACGTCGCTTTCCAGCTTACGGAACTCCGGTTCGCCGTACCTTTCGAAATATTCGGGAATCTTCATTCCCGCGTCATGTTCGATCTCGTTGTCGGCGTCGGCGAACGGCAGTTGCATCATCTGCGCCACTTCCTTGCCGACGCGGGTCTTGCCCGCGCCCATCATGCCGATGATGACGGCGACGGGTCTACGCATTCCAGCCATCGAATCGGTCACCTCATGTGCTCCGGCCAGGACGCCACATAGGATTCGGCGTTGCGCTTGGTTTCGGCCACACTGTCGCCGCCGAACTTCTCCAGCACGTATTGCGCGATGGTGAGGCGCACCATCGCCTCGGCCACGACGGCCGCCGCGGGAACGGCGGTGTTGTCGGAACGCTGGTTGATGGCCTGGGCCGCCTCGCCGGTGGTGACGTCGACGGTGCGAAGCGCCTTTGGAATGGATGGAATCGGCTTCATCGCGGCACGCACCACAATCGGCTGGCCGTTGGACATGCCGCCTTCGATTCCGCCCGCACGATTGCTCAGACGTGTGATGCGGCCATCGTCGCCAACCGCCATTTCGTCGTGCGCCTGGGAGCCAGGACGCATCGCCTCAAGGAAACCGTCCCCGATCTCCACGCCCTTGATGGCCTGGACGCCCATGACGGCACTGGCCAATGCCGCGTCCAGCCTGCGGTCCGATTCAACGTACGTGCCGATTCCAGCCGGAACGCCGTATACCACGACCTCGATCACGCCGCCTAAGGTATCGGCGTTCTCCTTGGCCTCGTCGATGCGTGCGATCATCTGCTGTTCGGCCGTCTTATCCAATGTGCGCACCGGCGAAGCGTCCAATGCTTCGAGGTCCTCAGGCTTCGGCAGCACCGCATTCTGCGGGTCGGTGATGCCAGCACCACCGATTGACAGCACATGAGAGACGGTACGTATGCCCAACGTCTGCTCAAGGAACTGCTTGGCGACCTCGCCTAAGGCCACACGCGACGCGGTCTCACGTGCGCTGGAACGTTCCAGCACTGGACGGGCGTCGTCGAAACCGTACTTGCGCATGCCAGTCAGATCGGCATGCCCCGGACGGGGACGGGATAGCGGCGCGTTGCGGCCTTCGCGCGGAATGTCATGGTCAAGCGGATCGGCGCTCATCACCTCGGTCCATTTCGGCCATTCGGTATTGGCGATCTCGATGGCGACGGGAGAGCCGATGGTCTCGCCGAAACGCACACCGGTGAGCATGCGGACCTTGTCCTGTTCGAATTTCATGCGCGCACCACGGCCATATCCGAGACGTCGGCGTGCCAATGCGCCGACGATATCCTCAGTAGTGACGTGGATGCCCGCAGGCAGCCCCTCGATCATGGCGACAAGCGCTTCGCCGTGCGATTCACCTGCTGTCTGCCAGCGCAACATGCCAACACTCCTTTTCTGCCAAATACGATTCGTGGACTATCTTAACGGTATGTGGTACATGATTTGCCTGCCGAGTCTGCTCTGTGGAATGGCCGTCAGCGTTGAGGATATCCGGGCACGACGCATTCCACGCATGTGGATCGCCGTAGGGTGTTTGGCGCAGGTCATTGTGGACATCACGTATGCGTTGTCCGTTAATTCACTGTTTCTGGCATTGCAGGCTCTGTTGTTCGCCGCGTTATCCGCCGTGCTGCAATGTGCGCTTGCGCTCATCAAGCCAGGGGCTTTGGGATTCGGCGACGTCACCACGACGTTGCTTATCGGCTTGGCCGTAGGCATGTTCGGCCTGTTTCCAGTGATGTTCTGGTGGTTTGCGATTAGTGTGCTGGGGCTGCTGTGGCTTGCGATTTGGACACGGTTCGACCCGCAGAAGCATACGCGATTCGCCGGTAAGACGCCGTTCGCCCCGACCATTGTCGTGGCCGGGGCGATAAGCATCGCGATGCACGCGTTGTGTTAATGCGTGATACCGTCAGTTGGCATTCGCGTTGTTGCTTTTGTATTCGTCGCGAATCTTCCAGAATTCGTCTTCGGTTTCCACGAACTTCGTCTCGCCGGTCTTGAGGTTGGTGGTGACGAAGTACAGCCATTTGCCTTCCGGAGGATTCATCGCGGCTTGGATAGCGGAATCGCCGGGATTGCTGATCGGCGTCGGAGGAAGTCCTTTGTTCACGCGAGTGTTGTACGGGTTGCTTCCATCCTCAAGCTGCTCGTCTGTCAGCTTGCTGCCTGTGGTGTTGAACCCGTAGGCAACGGTGCTGTCCATGCCCAACGGCATGTCCTGGTCGATTCTGTTCAGGATGACCCTCGCCACCTTACCGTAATCGTCAGGATTGCATGCCTCGGATTCGGCGATGGACGCGATGTTCATGATACGTTCGCGTTCGCTTCCATCTGGCACGCCCAATGTGTCCAGTTTGCTGACGCGTGCCGTGACCATTTCCTTGAGGATGTCCTTGGCGGACTTGTCCTGGACGCTGTAGGATCCGGGCTCAAGCCATCCTTCGAATTTGCCACCCGCTTCATCTGGCAGAATGCCCGCGCCGCCACCGTCGATGACCGCTTGGAATTCGGACACGTCCTTGCCTGACATCTTGGCCGCGTTGGCGATGACATCGGACACCCGTTCGCCGGCCTTGACTTCGGCGAAACCGCCGGCCTTGCTTTGGTCGGACAGGATCTTGACGACATCGGCCGCCTTCATATGCGTCTTCAACGCGTACGAACCCGGGTAAAGCGTCGCGCCGGCGGCCGCGACTGCGGAGGTGAACGCCGATTCGGATTTGACGATGTCCGCCTTGACCAGATTTCGTGCGATTTCGGCTGCGCCTTGTCCGGTTTCCACGGTGAACGTCGTGTCTTTGTCTCCCGAACCGGTGTAATCCTCAATCTGGATTTGCGAGCCGTTGGCGTTCATCTGCCTGAGATGTTTAACCATGCGCACGCCGAAAAAGCCGCCGACGACGACAAGAATGACAACGACGGCAGCCGCGATGATTGTGACATAGCGACGACGACGTTGTTGCTCACGTCGTTTACGCATGTCGCGTCGCGATTTCGGCGGTTGCGGCGGCAACGCGGCATCGAATGACGAGCCCGCTGACGTATCATCGACCCACTGCGCGTTATCGGAGAAAAAATCGTTCAGATTATCGGTCAAAGGTCTCTCTCCCCTTACTCTCTGCTTCGGTCGAGCGCCGTCTGCAAAATCACCACCGCAGATTGCTGGTCGACCATCGGACGGTGCTTGCGTCCGCCGATGCGCGCATCGAACAACTGATGATGTGCGGTCACTGTCGTCAGACGCTCATCCACCAATTCAATGGTGGGAACCCGCGTCACCGAATATGATTCATCCTCCACGGCCGCATGCAGTCGTTTTTCAAGATTGACGGACCAGCGTCTCGCTTTTTTGGCGCTTTTCCCCTCTTCGCCGTTCAGCAGCAACGGCAGGCCAATCACCACATGGTCCACCGACTCGTCCCCAATGACGTCGATGACTTCATCCAACGCGCGGAAAGAATCCCCATACACTTGAATATTGCCTATGGGATGTGCGAGGGTGAGCTCGGGATCGGACAACGCAAGTCCGACCCGAGCATCACCCAGATCGATACCAAGCCAAACCATGCTTGGAGAATCAGCCCTTCAGAGCCTGGCCGGCCAATGCCTCAAGTGCCTCGTCGATCTTGGTGGCGTCCGCGCCGCCACCCTGTGCGAAGTCCGGCTTGCCGCCGCCACCACCGCCAAGAACCTTGGAAGCGCCACGGACCAGATCACCAGCCTTGATGCCTTGCTTGCGTGCCGCTTCGTTGGTTGCCACGGCGACCATGGGCTTGCCGTCCTCGTTCATGCCGGCAAGAGCCACCACGACCGGAGCATCTTCGCCGAGCTGGCCGCGCACGTCGAGCACGGTCTTGCGCAGCGCGTCGAAGGAGCCGAAATGTCCAACGTTCTTCTTGGCGACCTTGACCGGAGCCGAGGAAGCTTTGGCCTCAGCCACCAGCGTCGGCACAGAGGCCGCAAGCTGGGACTCGTACATTGCGGCAAGACGACGGTCGGATTCCTTGAGCTTGGCAAGCAGCATGTTCACACGCTCGGCGAGTTCGTCGGGACGGGCGTTGACCATGTCGGAAAGCTGGGAAACCAGCGCGTGCTCGCGGGCGTTGAACTCATACGCGCCCTGGCCGACGACCGCGTCCACGCGGCGCACGCCGGAACCGATAGACGCCTCGGACATGATGTTGATGGCGCCGATCTTGCCGACGTGGTCGATATGGGTGCCACCGCAGAGCTCGCGGCTCCAGCCGTCCTCGCCGATGGACACCACACGCACGATGTCGCCGTACTTCTCGCCGAACAGATGCATGGCGCCAAGAGCGATGGCGTCATCGAACTTCATTTCCTGAGTGGTGACGGCAAGGTTCTCACGAAGCTTCTCGTTGACGCGGGCTTCGACGGCGTTCATGGCGTCCTTGCTGGGGGCGCTGGACCATTGGAAATCGAAGCGCAGACGGTTCGGAGCGTCTTCGGAGCCACGCTGGGTGGCCTGCGGACCAAGTTCCTCACGCAGCGCCTTGTGCACCATGTGGGTGGCGGTGTGGGAACGTGCAATGGCTCCACGGCGCTCGAGATCGATGTTCGCGTTGACTTCGGCGCCCACAACCAGCGTGCCTTCGGTCAGACGGCACTGGTGGACGATAAGGTCCTTGATCGGCTTCTGCACGTCGTCGACCTCAAGCACCGCGCCATCGTCGGACAGAATCTCGCCCTGATCGGCGAGCTGGCCTCCGGCCTGCGCGTAGAACGGCGTGCGGTCGAGGATGACCTCGATGTTGGCCGGGCCGGTGACGGCGGGAACGGAACCCTTGCCCTCCTGCATGATGCCCAGAACCTTGGCACGTGCGGACATGTCGGTGTAGCCAAGGAAGTCGATCGGCTGGAGCAGGGTCTTCTTGAAGTCGTCATAGACGGACAAATCCACGTTGTGGCGCTTCTTCAGCGCGTCCGCACGGGCACGGCTCTTCTGTTCGGCCATCAGCTCGCGGAACTTGGCTTCATCCACCTTCACGCCCTGGTCGGCGGCCATTTCGAGCGTGATTTCAATCGGGAAGCCGTAAGTGTCGTGCAGCTTGAAGGCATCCTCGCCGGACACGAGGTCCGAGCCGCCCTGCTTGGCCTTCGTCACGGCCATGTCGAAGATCTCGGTGCCGGATTCGAGCGTGCGGCGGAACGCGTCCTCCTCACCGTAGGCGGCTTCGGACACGTCGTGGAAGGTGTCGTTAAGCTCCGGATAGCTCGGTTCCATCGCGGCCTTGGAGGTCGGCAGCAAGGTCGGCATGACCGGCTCTGTCACGCCGAGCTCGCGCATGGCCTTGACGGTTCGACGCAGCAGGCGGCGCAGCACATAGCCACGGCCGTTGTTGGACGGACGGACGCCGTCGGACATGATCATCAGCGCGGAACGCACGTGGTCGGCCACGATACGGAAACGCACGTCCATGGCCTCGTCATCGCCGTAGGTGCGGCCGGAAAGCTTCTGCGCGGCTTCGATGACCGGGAAGACCTCGTCGGTCTCATAGATGTTCTGCTTGCCTTGCATCAGATAGGCGAGACGTTCCAGACCGGCGCCGGTATCGATGTTCTTGTTCTCAAGCTCGCCGACGATATGCAGGTCGGTCTTGGACTTGACGTTGTCGACCTCGTAGTTTTCGAACACGAGATCCCAAATCTCAATGTAACGGTTCTCGTCGGCGATCGGGCCGCCTTCGACACCGTACTTTGGACCACGGTCTACATAGATTTCGGAGCACGGACCGCCAGGGCCAGGGCCACCGGTGGTCCAGAAGTTATCTTCCATACCCATGATCTGGATATGTTCAGGATCGACGCCTTCGTTCTTCCACATCGAGCGGGCTTCCTCGTCGTCGGTGAAAGTGGTCATCCACAGTTTCTCCGGATCGAAGCCGTAGCCGCCCTTGTCCTGCGGGGTGGTCAGCAGCTCATACGCATAGTGGATGGCCTCCTCCTTGAAGTAATCACCGAAGGAGAAGTTGCCAAGCATCTGGAAGAACGTGCCGTGACGGGTGGTCTTGCCGACCTCGTCGATGTCCAGAGTACGCACGCACTTCTGGTTGGAAGCCATGCGGTGCTTCGGCGGGGTCTGCTCACCCATGAGGTACGGGATGAACGGGACCATGCCAGCGATGGTGAACAGAGTGGTCGGGTTCGGAGAAATCAACGATGCCGAAGGAACGACAAGATGATCGTGCTGTTCGAAATAGTCAAGAAAGCGCTTCGCGATTTCAGAAGTGCGCATGTGGATTTGAGCTCCTTTGTTGTTGGAGGCCTGATGCCTTCCAAACGTGTGATTGGTTGCTTGAGCGTATCTGTCGGGCGGAAAACGACTACTCGTTCCGCGCCGCATATTTGCTGTTAAGTTCAGCCTCGCGGGCTCGACGCGTGGCATTGAACTCATTGACCAGACCTTCAAGCGTGCGCATGGTCACATGGTCCTGGTCGGGACCAAGCAGGAATTGGCGGGCGGTGTCCGGTGTGTTGGCTTTAACGTATGCCTGCGCTTTTGTGACAGCGACGACACCGATGCCCACGCCGATGGAGACCCAGAAAAGACGCTTGAACATCACTCCCCCTTATTGCCTGCCGCGTGATTGACGTCTCTCTTAGCCAAGAAAGACTGCACAGTGGACTTCAACGCATAGGTGGCGGACGCAACCTTGATGACGGGCTTGCCCAAGAACGATCCATATAGATCAGTCAGCGCGCCGACATTATTGGCCGTGGTGGACGCCGCGGCGGAGATCTTGTTGACATCCTCCAGGGACTTGTTCACCTGCTGCACCGTGGTCACGCCCTCGTCAAGCGCCGGAATCGCATGGTCTCCGGTGTCTTTGACGGTCTGCGCGATCTGGTCGAACAATTTGCCGAGACGGATCAGCGGGTAGATCATGAAACCGGCAAGCACCGCGAATGCAATTGCCGCAATCAGACCGGCGATCTCTCCAACACCCATCTTGTACCTCTTTTCAGCTCCACGGTTGCCCGCGAACACAATACCCGCATAAGACTAGTAAAAAGCCACGACTGTGGCAAATACGTTCACTGGTTGTACGAGACCACACTCACCGCGCGGTCCATGGGTTCGTTCGTGTCAAAATCAAGGCAGGTCACCGAACCGTTGGCCGGACGTTCGCTCAAATCGTATCCTTCCGGGGCGAATCGGTGCATAAGGCTCAACAATGTATTGCCGTGGGAGATCTGCAGCACGTGGTCGCCGTTCTTAAGCCGAGGGTTGTCCGCAATCAAAGCGAAGCCGTCCTCCACACGATGCCAATACTCGTTATCGGATTCGGCGTCATGGAACGGATCGGCTTCTTTGAGAAAGTCGCGGGTGGCGGCAAGCCCGTATTTGCGGACGATGTCGTTGTAGTTCTTCGCACCATGGGGACCACCGGCAGCGGTCCATGCGACGGACATGTCCTGTCCCTCGAAATAACCGTAGAACTGCTCACGGAAATGCATGTCGCTGACCAGTGACGGACGAACGTGTCCTGCGGCTTCGTTCGCATCGAGGATCCGTTGTGCCGTCACCTGGGCGCGTGTGGTGTCGGAGCAGTATGCCGCGGCGAACTCAATGTCCCGGAGTTTGGCAGCGGCCTTGTCCGCATCGGCAAGTCCCGCATCGGTCAACGGGGAATTCGACCATCCCTGGAGTCTGTTATATCGGTTGAAAAACGTCTGTCCGTGACGGACCAGATGAAGATGAAGCAACATGGTTTCCATGGTACCTGTGGAATCAGCCAAACGACATGCCGCCGGAAACGCCATAAAAAACGAGAAGCCTCGCAACCGTAACGGCTGCGAGGCTTTCGCTGTATGTCCTTAAACTGTATGTTCTTACAGTATGGTAATCCAGATCAGCGGGCGTAGAATTCGACCACGTACTGGATGTTGACCTGCACCGGGATCTCCTCGGCTTCAGGCTTGCGGGTCAGGGTGGCCTTCAGGGAAGGCAGGTTGACGTCCAGGTAGCCCGGAACCGCCGGCAGCACATCGCGGTGCACACCTTCGGCAGCGGCCTGGAACGGAACCATGGTCTGGCTCTTGGCCTTGACCTGGATGGTCTGGCCCGGCTTGACGCGGTAGGACGGACGATCGACGATGTTGCCATCGACGAGGATGTGGCGATGGACCACGAACTGGCGAGCCTGGGCGGTGGTGCGGGCGAAGCCTGCACGCAGGACCAGAGCGTCGAGACGGGTCTCAAGATCGGTCAGCATGGCGTTGCCGGTCTGGCCGGCGGTGTGGGTGCCCTTCTCGTAAGCGGCGCGGAGCTGCTTCTCGGAGATGCCGTACTGGGCGCGAAGACGCTGCTTCTCGCGCAGACGCACTGCGTAATCGGATTCAGTGCGGCGACGGGTGCGGCCGTGCTCGCCAGGAGCATACGGACGCTTTTCGAAGATGCGCTGAGCCTTAGGGGTCAGAGCGATGCCGAGGGCGCGGGAAAGACGCACCTGACGGCGGGAACGCTGAACGTTCGTCATTGGTTTAATCCTTTGTTTGTTCTGTCGTTGTCTGAACGGAACGTATGCCGAAGTCCGGCATACGCTGAGCCAGCCTCTCCAGTGCTTCTTCGCGCAATGCGCGAACGGCTTGACCCGCAATGCAGAACACCACGGATGGCCGCCGACCCACTGATGGGCTAAGACTCCAGACGGCATACGTCCTTCCGGGCGCACACCAATCGCTAATCATACACATGGGGGACGGACGAGATGCTCCGATTCACCTACATCGGCATGTCTTAAAAACGTCAGGCCCGAGTAAGCACTCCCCTATCCATACGATAGGTATGGTCCACATAAGCAAGCGTGTCCGGATCATGGGTAACCATAAGCACCGAGGTACCGTCATCCGCTACTTGCCGCAGCAGCCGCATGACGATTGCGGCGCTTTCGGCATCCAGATCTCCTGTCGGTTCATCGGCGATCAGCAGTTTCGGCTTGTTCATCAACGCTCGGGCGATGGAGACGCGGCGCATCTCGCCGCCAGAGAGCTCCTTCGGATAGCATGTCGCAAGCTCGCCTACAAGCAGTTGATCCAACAGATGTTGCGCGCGTTGCGTCAAATGGTCGGGCTGAGATGAAGAAGCCATCTGCGTCGAAGCTGGTTGGATGACGTCGGGAAGGCCATCGACCACGACGGAAGACGCCGTCTGTTCCTGTGATTGTGCGTCATTCGTCCGTTCATCGATTTCGGTTTCATACCGAGACGGGTTGCGATGCAGCACTGCGGGAAGGACCACATTGTCGATTGCGGTGAGGTTCGGCAATAGTGTCTGGATCTGCGTGACGAAGCCGATGGTGCGGTTGCGCAAAATCGACATCTGTTTGTCGTTTAACGTGGTCACCTCGTTACCGGCCAGCAGAATCGAACCGGATGTAGGTTTCAGCAATCCCGTGACGAGATTGAGCAAAGTGCTTTTGCCGTTTCCGGATCGGCCGACGATCGCCATGAATTCGCCTGGATCGAGCGTGAGATTCACATCATCCACCGCGGGGAAAGGTTTGCCTCGGCGTACGAATTCACGGGTAAGGCCACGAACCTCCAATATGGACTGTTCCGGCATCACTCCCCCTCCCTCAGCGTCAGGTATGCCTGTGGGGCGGAAAGACGCACCGTTGTGGCGAGGGATGCGACCAGGCCCGTAAGCACGGCGAACAGGAGAGCGACGACTATCAGTACCGCCACTTTACCGACGCCAATCTGCAGATACGGCAATTGAAGTTCCTTAGCGATCAGACCACTGAACGGAAACACGACCAACGAGGTACAGGTCACACCGATCACACCTCCAATAGCTCCGATGGTTGCCGATTCCTTGACGATAATGCCCACCAGGGTCGCACGATCGGCGCCGAGAATACGGTACGCGGCGAATTCACGCTTGCGTTCGTTCATAGCCGACGAAAACACCGCCAACATCACGACCAATCCCATAGTCCAGAACACCGTGATGAACACCGCCACATAGCGGATGATCACCTTGAGATTCGTTTTCGTCGTAGCCGTGATGCCGCCCGGATACACATATCCCAAACTTTCGATCCCCGTGGCTTTTGCGATATTCGAGGCGACCTGTTGTGCGGAATATCCGTCCTTGACTTTGACGAGCACGGCGGATACCGCTTTGCCGGCGTATTCTTCAGGAATCGCGGCATGTCCGACCTGCGCGGAATAGGAAACGACATCCGGCACCGTGTCCATGTTCACGAATACGGAATTGTCCAGTGACGTTCCGGTATCGGCCAGTTGCGCGGCCACGGGGAATTCATGACCGTACAGTTTGACCGTATTGTTGTCCGACACGTTGATGCTGGCGCCTGCTATGATTTGGCCGCGACGGAGTGTGCCGTCGAATTGCGAAGCCACCCAAGGAGTGATGACGAAGTCGGTGTCGGGGTTGAAGCCGATGATCTGCACCTTTTCGTCGCAGCAGGCTGCCGCAAGCGAGGAGATGTACGTCTGCACCGTGCTTTCGCCCACACCGTCCGCTTTGGCGATTTGGCCTCCAATGTCATTGGTGAAGTAGAACGTGCTCGAAGAGTTTCCCGTGAGCAACGCCTCAGCCTGGTTTTTCGTGTTCTGCGGCGTGACCATCAGATCGGCGCCCATACGTTCCCGCATGCTGTTCAACCCGTTGTTCAGGTTCATGGAAAGCAGCGCGCCTCCATAGAACGCCACAGTGAGCATGACGACCACAATGACAAGCGCCGAAGTGCGGAATGGTTTGCGACGCAGATTGGCCAGCGGTAGTTTCGCAAGGGTGATATGCGGCACGTCAGCCACGCTTTGCCGGCTTGAGATCGAGATATGCGGCGACTGCTGCGAGCGCCGCCAGCAGCACGCCCAATACGATAAGCGTCGGCATCGTCACCATATGGCAATGCATCATGGAGCCTCTGCATACGCCTACCAGCATGGTCGGCACCAGAACGACAAGCACGCCCAGCACGGCATTGGCGATATCCAATCCGGCCCTGACCCGGCTTGGCGCGAAAAATCCGATTATTGCCAGCAATGCGATGACGACGCCCAGTCCCAGAGCGACCCGAGCGGTGTAGTGGCATGCCATGGGCATGTCTTTGACGGCACACACATGCGCGAAGGTCTGTGGGGCGATGGCAATCAGCGCGCCCAGAACAATCTGCGATATCGCGGCGAACAGTTTTCTTGGCATGGTTCTTCCTCTCGAAAAGCAAACATCGCCGATTATCGCAACAAATGCTCCGAAAGAAAAGACTTGTTTTTTCACTCAATCCGTGTTATGAGCCCACAACGGCGCCGCCACGAGGGGCGCCTATTGGAAAAAGACGTCAGAGCTTTTCAATAGGCGCCACACGAAGCAGCAATCGTTTGACGCCATCCGTGCCGAAATCGACGGTGATCACCGAATTCGCGCCCTTGTCCTGCGTTTCGATGACCTTTCCCAAACCGTAATGGTCATGGGTGATTCTGTCGCCTATCTGGAAATCCGAAATGCTCAATCCGTTGTTGCCGTCCAACGAACTTGCCGGAGCCGATTTCGTCAGATCCTTTGGCTTGGCGCGGCGCGTGGTGACCTTACCGGATTTGCCGGAGGGCTTGCCGGAGCCGTATGACGACCGGGATGAGCCATACGAACCGTATGAGGACGAGCCAGAGTGCGATCCGCCAGAGAAACGGCGGCTTCCCGAGCCGTAGGAGGACCGTCCGGAACCATACGAGCTGTGCGATCCATGAGACGACCCATAAGTGGGATGCGATCCGCGAGAACCAGAACCATACGATGAGGAACCGTATGTCGACGATCCGTACATCGATCCGCCGAAGGAAGTGGATCCGAAATCGTCATCATCGTCCCACCCGCCGAACTCGTCGTCATCTCCCCAGCTGGCGCGCATGCGCTCCACACCGGCCTCACGACGTTTCCAATCGATGAGTTCATCCGGAATCTCATCCAGGAACTGGCTGGGCATCATGTCATTGGCCTGCCCCCATTGGGCACGCACCGCCGCACGGGTCACATACAGCCGACGCTTCGCACGGGTGATGCCCACGTATGCCAGACGACGCTCCTCGGACAGCTCGCTGGTGTCCTCCATGGCACGCTGGTGCGGGAACGTGCCCTGTTCCATACCCGTAAGAAACACATACGGATATTCCAAACCTTTTGCCGTATGCAAGGTCATCATCGTGACCTTGCCGGAATCCTCGCCCTCTCCCGGCAACTGATCCGAGTCGGCGACCAATGCCGTAGTCTCCAGGAAACCGGCCAACGTGGCATCCGGCGTGTTCTGCTCGAATTCGGCGGCCACGGACTGCAACTGGGAAAGATTGTCCACACGCGAAGCATCCTGCGGATCCTCGGAACGTTGCAATTCCTCCAGAAGACCGCTTTTGTCCAGTACTTCGGCCACCACTTCGGATGGTTTCGAATCATGTTCCTTGGCGAAATCGGCCAGCTCGTGCATCAGATCACGGAATGCGCCCAACGGTTTGGTGGTACGGCCTGTCATGCCTTCAATCTGGTCCATATGTTCAATGGATTCGAAGAACGTGAGGCCATGCGCGTCCGCGTAGCCGGCCACCAATCCCTCCGCGCGTGCGCCGAGTCCTCGTTTAGGCACATTGAGGATACGCCGCACGTTCACATTATCCGCGGGATTCACGATGGCCTGCAAATACGCGATGGCGTCCTTGACTTCCCTACGTTCATAGAATTTGGTGCCGCCGACCAGCTGATACGGCAGATTGGCGTTGATCATGGCCTCTTCCAGCGAACGTGACTGCGCGTTGGCTCGGTACATGATGGCGATGTCACGGTAAGCGACGTCTTCCTCGGTGTGGATTCGTGCGATTTCGTTCGCTATCCATCCGGCTTCCTGCTGTGCGTTGTCGGCGGCATAGCCGACGATTTTGTCGCCTTGACCAAGCGCCGTCCACAGTTTCTTCGGCTTGCGGTTTTCGTTTTTCGCGATCACCGCGTTCGCCGCGTCGAGGATGGTCTGCGTCGAACGGTAGTTCTGTTCGAGCATGATGGTTTTGGCGTTCGGGAAATCCTGTTCGAAATCTTGGATGTTACGGATGTCCGCACCTCGGAACGCGTAGATGGATTGGTCGGAATCACCCACCACGGTAATCCAGCTCGGTCCCACACGGCCCGCTCCCCTCGCCTGCGGGTCGGGCTGTTCGTCCGAATCGATGCCGGACAATTCACGTACGAGCACATATTGGGCATGGTTGGTGTCTTGATACTCGTCCACGAAGATGTAACGGAACCTGTGCCGATAGTATTCGCTCACCTGCGGGCAGGTTTGGAGCAATTCCACGGTGCGCATGATCAAATCGTCGAAGTCGACTGCGTTGGCGAGCGCCAGACGATGCTGGTATTCGGCGTAGACGACGGCGACCAGTTCGTCGACGTCGCCGGCGCTCACCTGGTATCCACGCTGTCCCGGGGTGTAATCGCAGTTCGCTTTTTTCAGCTGGTCTTTCCAGGAAACCAACGCGTTCTTGCAGTCGGATATCTTGCCCAGCAGCATGCGTGGCGTATACCGCTTCGTATCGATGTTCAGGTCGGCTGCGATCAGTTTGACCAGTCGCTCGCTGTCCGCGGTGTCGTAAATCGAGAAGCCCGATTTAAGGCCGATTTCCTTGCCGTCGCGGCGTAGGATGCGTACGCAGGCGGAGTGGAAGGTGGAGATCCACATATGTTCGGCTTCCGGCCCGACCAAAGTCACGAGACGTTCACGCATTTCCGCGGCCGCCTTGTTGGTGAAGGTGATGGCGAGGATGCTGCTTGCCCAGAAGCCATGCGCCAGCAGCCATGCGATGCGACGTGTCAGCACACGGGTCTTGCCTGAGCCTGCGCCGGCGCCGATGAGCAATGCCTGGCCGTAGTATTTCACCGCTTCTTCCTGTTGGGGGTTGAGTCCCTCTATCAGGCTCCGCGGATCGCACATCACAGGTCCCATGCTCTGTTCCACCGATTCCTCTTTTCTTCGCGCACGCTCATATTCAAACATTTGTTCGCAGCATTCATGTTTATCACATGAGCAGGTCAGGGGTCCGACTCGCACGGTCAATTGGGGCGCGTATGCTGAACTCCTATATACGGCTCGCCGTATGCCATCATCTGATGCCGCTTTCGCGGCCGACAAGATTAAGGGGTTTCATGAAGGAGCTTGAAGAGCGCATTGTGCAGCAGGGTACCGTCAAACCCGGCAATGTGCTGAAAGTGGACGCGTTCCTCAACCATCAGTGCGATGTCGAGCTGTTCGACCATATGGGCGCCGCTTGGGCCGAGCATTTCAAGGGCAAGACCATCGATAAGATTCTGACCATTGAGGCTTCCGGCATTGGCATCGCCTGTGTCGTGGCCCGTCATTTCGGCAATGTCCCGGTGGTGTTCGCCAAGAAGGCGCAGTCCATCAATCTTGACGGCGACCAGTACACGACCACCGTGTATTCCTTCACCAAGCAGAAGGAGTTCCCTGTCATCGTGTCCAAGCGCTATCTCAATGAAGGTGACCACGTGCTGCTGATCGACGATTTCCTTGCCAACGGCAAGGCGTTAAAAGGCCTGATCGAGCTATGCCATGAGGCCGGAGCCACTGTGGAAGGCATCGGCATCGCAGTGGAAAAGGGCTTCCAAGGCGGTGGCGACCAGCTGCGTGAGGAAGGGTACGACGTCGATTCCCTGGCAATCGTCGAATCGATGGATCCGGAAAACGGCACCATCGAATTCCGCTCCTGATTTTTTTCAGCACGCTCAAACGATTATAAGAGAGGATGTAACAGTTGAGCGAAGAGAAGAACACAGAGAAAACCGAAAAAAAGACGAAGGCAAAAGACACTAAAAAAGGCGTGTCTTTTGAGGCGTTGAGCAGTCTTGACGCACCGGTGTCGTTCTGGAAGGGCATTCCGTTCGGCCTGCAGCACGTCATGGCCATGTTCGTGGCGAATCTCGCGCCTATCTTCCTGGTGGCCACGGCCGCCAAGATGGATGCCGCGCAGTCCGCCGCCATCATTCAGGCCGGCCTGCTGGTCGCAGGTCTCGGCACCTGCCTGCAGCTGTACGGTGTGTGGCTGATTGGTTCCCGTCTGCCGATGGTCACCGGCATTTCCTTCACCTACGTCGCGGCCGCCATGTCGATCGCGCAGCATCAGGGTTATGGCGCAGTCGCCGGCGCCGTGGTGCTTGGCGGCCTGTTGGAGGTCGTGCTTGGTTTGACGGCCAAGTATTGGCGTCGTTTCGTCCCGCCGATCGTTTCCGCGATTGTCGTCACCTCGATTGGTTTTTCGCTCCTGTCCGTCGGCGCCACGAGCTTCGGCGGCGGTTCCGGCGCGAAGGATTTCGGCAGCTGGCAGAATCTGACGCTTGGCCTGATTTCGCTGGTGGCTTGCCTTGCGTTCCAGCTGCTCATGAAGGGCACCGCCAAGCAGCTTTCCGTGCTGTTCGGCCTTGTCGTGGGCTATGTGGTCGCGATTTTCATGGGAAAGGTCGATTTCTCCGGTTTCGCCAATCTGCAGGTCGTGTCGGTGCCGCATTTCATGCCGTTCAAGCTTGAGTTTGATCCGGGTGCGATTATCTCCTTCGCTCTGCTGTATGTCGTTTCCTCGGTTGAGGTGTTGGGCGACACAGCGGCGCTTACCAAGGTCGGTCTCGACCGTCAACCCACCGACAAGGAAACCGCCGGAGCTATTGCCGGCGACGGCTTAATCTCCTCCGTGTCCGGTTTGTTCGGCTGCCTGCCATTGACTTCGTTCGCGCAGAACATCGGTCTGGTGGCGATGACCAAGGTGGTCAACCGCAAGGTGATTCTTTCCGGCGGTCTGATTTTGGTGCTCGCCAGCTTCGTTCCGGCCGTTGCAGAGGTCTTCAACTCCCTGCCGCAGGCTGTGCTTGGCGGCTGCACCATCATGATGTTCGGCAATATCATCCTGTCCGGATTCCAGATGATTTCCGAGGCCGGTTACACGCAGCGCAACATCACCATCGCCGCGTTGAGCCTGACCATTGGCATCGGTTTCACCCAGGTCGGCGACATTTTCGCCAACTTCCCGGCGCTGTTCCAGTCCATCTTCGCTTCCAACTGCATCGCGGTGTCGTTCGTGGTGGCTGTGATTCTCAACGCCGTTCTGCCTAGCGAGGAGCACTTCCTGTCCGCTCCTCAGCATCAGGAGGCCTGATTTCCCTAATATCGGCATCGTCCGCATATGAATGATCCCCATTCCGATTTCCACGGAATGGGGATCATTCATATGCGACGGCATGTGGCGGACCTCGTATGGAAGTCGTCAACGCATCAATCAGTGCCCTTGCTTGATCCAAGCGGCAATTGAATCCTTGACCGCCTGCGCGTAGATCGTATTGGACATTCCCGGATGGATGCCATCTCCGGCAAGTTCGTCAGCATGCTGGGAAATGGTCCCGTCCCAATCGACCAGTACGACGTTGTTGGAATGCGCCGCGGCGAATTGCTTCAACACGGCATTGGTGCCAGGAACCCATGAAACGGGAGCGTGCGCGTTAATGAGCACCAGCACATGATCGGGGCCGACATCATTCAGCAGATCGTCAAGCTGATCATTGGTCACCACGGAGTTGGTGGCAAGTCCCACCAAGACCCAGGGGCGCAGATTCCCTTGCGCTTTCAATTGATCGACAAGACCCTGTCCCTTCGCCATCGACCGTGAGACTTCGGCATCCACAATGATGTTGGGGAACGTGTCCCGCAATCCTTTGCTGGACGCCAGCATCACCGAATCTCCGATGGCGGCCATTTGCGAACCATCCGGCATCTTATGCCGTGGCTTCCTTGGCATCGGTGTTCTGCGTCGTTCCAAAGCGGCATGATTGCGTTGCTGCAACAGCCTGGCGCTGATACCCAAGGATTGCGCCACACTGGTTTGTTCCGGTGCCGTCGCCACAGCGTATCCGCAGAAGCTCCATGAGCATGCCAGCACCACGACCGTGGATATCAGACGGCCGCAATGCTCGGCTTCGTCTCCACTGATCGGACGAATCAACGCGATGAATCCCGCACGAGCGACTGGCTTCTCGAACAGCCGCCAAGATGCGAACGCGAACAGCACGGTGAGGATGAAGGTGAAGGCCAGCAGCCTGTCGGCATGCCATGCGCCCCACTGGGGCAGCAGGGACCTCAGCAGCAGCCATAATGGCCAATGCCACAGATAAATGCCATACGAATAATGACCCAAAGCGGCAAGCGGCTTGAACACAAGCAGATCCTGCATCCAGGATCCGAATGGTATGGTTCCTGCGATCAGCACCACAGCAAGCACGGAGGCGACGAAGATACCGCCATGGAACGCCGCTGGGCCTTGAGTGATATGCCGCATCATCCACAGCAATGCCAGCAATGAGCCAAAGGCAACTATCGGGCCGAATTGAATCCATATCTTATGGAATCGTTCCATTATCCGCGATTCATTGGCTCGCCCATGCTCATGTCTGAGAATCGGCAGTATCCAAGCCAGCGCGGCACCGAGCCATAGGCCCATGGCGTGCGTGTCGGTGCCGAAATACACACGTGTGGGGTCAGCGCCAGAGTGGTATAGCAGTCCCATGGATACCGCGCTTGCTCCGGCAAGGGCTGTCAGTATGCATACCGGAGCCCATCTGATGATGATTTTTCGCAGCAGCAAAACCACGAATGGAGCGATCAGATAAAACTGCATGAGCAACGACATGAACCATAGGTGACGGAATATGTCAGGGTTCATCTGGGAGAAATAGCTGGCTCCGCTGCTGATGGCATACCAGTTGTAGCATCCCAGAAGCACGGTCATGATCTGGTTCCGGATGCCGACAAGCATGTCGCGGTTCACCAGCCATGCCAACGTCACCGAAATCGGGATAAGAGCAAACAGCGCGGGATAAATCCGGCGGAACCGTTTGAGGAAGTACTCCCCCAGTTCCAAGCCTTTACCTGAATCGATACGATTGAGCAGCGATGAGAAAATCAGGAAACCGGAGATGGTGAAGAACACATCCACACCGAAAAACCCGCCTTGAAGCGAAAGCTCATCGCAGTGATACAGCACAATCGCAATAAGGGCTATGCCTTTAAGCCCGTCCAAACCGACGAAACGTCGTTTAGCAGCCACGAATAACCAACCGTTCTCTCTTACATCATTGCACGGTACAGTGCAACCTGTCGTATCGTACTACCAAGCAATCCCTTGCGAATCGCGGAAAGGGGGGCCCAACGCACTGCGCCGCCGTGCCTGATTGACCGATGATATCGATTATCAGGCACGGCGGCGCAGATTCATACCGTTTGCCGTCACGTTCCTCTACCAGCCGAAACGTGACACGTCACTCACTTGGAGAAGACGTTGCCGTAGGAGTCCTTGCCTTCTTCTGCGATGGCGGCGGACTTGCGGGCGATGGCCAGCTCCTCGTTGGTCGGGATGACGCAGATGGTGACTGCGGAATCCGGGGTGGAGATGATGCGCGGTTCCTTGGAACGGGTCGCGTTCTTCTCCTCATCCAACTTGACGCCGAACGGAGCGAGCTTGTCGCAGACCATCTTGCGCACGACGTCATCGTTCTCGCCAACGCCTGCGGTGAAGGTGATCACGTCGACGCCACCCATCTGAGCGGTGTAGTTGCCGATGTAGCCGACGATGCGGTGCACGTAGATGTCGAGAGCCAGCTTGGCGTCCTCGTTGCCCTCTTCGACCAGACGATGCACTTCACGCAGGTCGCCGAAGCCGGTCAGACCCATCATGCCGGAACGCTTGTTGAACAGGGTGTCCAGTTCGTCCACGCTCATGTGGGCGTTGCGAATCAGGTGGAAGACGACGGCCGGATCGATGTCGCCGGTACGGCCACCCATCACGAGGCCTTCCAGCGGGGTCAGACCCATGGAGGTCTCAACCGGCTTGCCGGAGATTTCGGCGGAGGCGGAAGCACCGTTGCCGATGTGCAGCACGATCTGCTTGAGGCCTTCGGCCGGCTTGCCGATGACGGACGGCACGACGGAGGAGATGAACTCGTGGGAGGTGCCATGGGCGCCGTAACGGCGGATATGGTACTGCTGGGCGACTTCCTTGTTCAGCGCGTAGGTGCTGGAAGCCTTCGGCAGCTGGAAGAAGAAGGAGGAATCGAACACGAAGATCTGCGGAACATCCGGCAGCAGGGAGCGCATGACCTCAGCGCCCTTGGCCTCCGGACCGTTGTGCAGCGGGGCGAGCACGGCGAGGTCCTTGACCTGGCCGATGGTCTTGTCGTTGACCAGAGCCGGCTTCGGGAAGATGGAACCACCCTGCACCACGCGATGGCCGACGGCCACGATGCCTGCGTCGGCGAGCTTCGGGCCGAACTCGTCGAAGAAGCCGAGCACGCGCTTCAGACCCTGCTCATGGTCGTGAATCGGCTCTTCGAGCTCATGCTTCTCGCCGTTGTACTCGTGCTTGTAATGACCGTCAACCGGCTCGCCGATCTTCTCGACCAGACCGGAAGCGATACCTTCGCCGGTTTCAAGATCAACCAGCTGATACTTGATAGAGCTGGAACCGGAATTGATGACAAGGACGGTTTTCGCCATTGTGGGCATCCTCCATGTGTTAATCGATGTGCCGCTTACGCGACTTTCCAAAACCTTAGATTACTCGTTGCTTGCTACAAAATGCCCGATTACTGGGCCTCGATGGCGGTCAGGGCGATGGTGTTGATGATGTCCTGGACCGTGGCGCCACGGCTCAGATCGTTCACCGGGCGGTTGAGACCCTGCAGCACCGGCCCGACGGCGGCCGCTCCCGAGGAACGCTGTACCGCCTTGTATGCGATGTTGCCCGCGCACAGATCCGGGAATACGAACACATTGACATGGCCCGCCACCGGATCGCCCTTGGCTTTGGTCGCGGCCACGGTCGGAGACCATGCCGCGTCGAACTGGATCGATCCGACCACCGCAAGGTCGGGAGCCTTGTCTTTGACGATGGTGGTGGCTTCCTCGACGAGGTCGACGTCGGGTCCTTTTCCGGAGCCCAGCGTGGAATAGGACAGCATGCCCACCTTCGGTTCAAGGCCGAACGCCTTGGCCGTTTCGGCGGATTGGATTGCTATTTCGGCGAGCTGCTCGGCATTGGGGTTAAGGTTGATGGCACAGTCGGCGAACACGGCGGCATGGTCCTTGAAACACATCAGGAACGCTCCGGAGACCAGCGACGTTCCTGGCTTGGTCTTGATGACCTGCAGGGCCGGACGCACGGTATTGGCCGTGGAGTTGACGGAACCGGACACGAGACCGTCCGCCATGCCCATCACCACAAGCATGGTGCCGAAATAGCTGTCATCGGCCAGCTGTTTGCGCGCCTGCTCTTCGGTCATGCCTTTCTTGGCGCGCAGCTCGCACAGCTTCGCCACCATGGGTTCCAGCACCGTTTCATCATCCTTGGCTTGGAATTTCGCCTTGCCAAGCGATTTCAATCCCAATTCCTGGCCGCGGGCGAGAATGGCGTTTTCGTCTCCGACGATGATCAGATCGACGATGTCGCGCTCCAGCAGATAATCGGCGGCTTTGATGATGCGATCCTCGTTGCCCTCCGGCAGCACGATGGTCTTCTTGTCCGCCTTCGCCTTGCCCAGCAGACCGTATTGGAAAGCATAGGGTGTGGTCGGGGCGTCGAATGGCGATTCGAGTGCCACGGTCAGTTCCACGGCGTCGACGTTCGTCGCGAACGCTTCGTCTGCCTTGCTGATGGCGTCATCGTCGTTGAAATCGACGGCAGGTAGCGTCCACACCGGCACCGGGTAGTCGACGAAGCATGCTTTGAGTGGATTCGGCTGCGTGTCGTCACACCCAGTAATGAACACGCCGACGACTTTGCTCCCGGCGTCTTCGATGACCTTGGTGGATGCCTCAACCGTGCTTTTGACTTGTTCCGGTGTGCGTTCGATAGTGCATACGGCCAGCAGGACCGGCGATTGGAGGTCTGCCGCGACGTCAGCGTTGAAAGAGAACATCGCGGGATCATTGACTGCTGACCTGTCGGTGCCGACAATCACCATGGCATCCGGTCGGGCTGTTTCTACGGCTTGGGTGTAGGCCGCAACGATATCCGCCCGCGAACCTTCCTTATCGTTACGAGCGCGCTTGGGGCACACGCCGACGGACTGTTCCCGGCTCAAACCGGCATTGGAAGCTTCGATCAGCACGTCCGTGAAGGTGTCTTTTCTGCAGACCGCCGGACGGAACACTCCGGTCTTGCCGGCTGCGGCAAGTGTCTTGGTGACTCCAAGGGCGACAACATTACGGCCGTTAGCCGCTTCGGGACTGATGATGGTGACGCTGGTAAAACTCACGGTGTCTCCTATGTACTTCGCATTATTCGGGTGCGATACCGCATCGTTCGCACAATGAGCAATTGTAATGTGCAAACGGTAACTGACACGCGCTAGCGGTTTTGCTGTTTTAAGCCAAGCATATCGCACCGTAATACGAAAAAGCCCCAAGGGAACAATCCCTTGGGGCTTTTATCAAGCAATCAGGCCAAATAGCCTAGGCTCACTCGTTATCGCCAGCGGTTGCGGCGGTAGCGGAGATAGCACCCTGCTTGTTGGTGTTGACACCGGAGTAGACCCAGTCGGTGTAATCCGGGTGATCGTAGCCGTTGTCGACAGCGAACTGGAAGGCTTCCTGACGGAAGGCCTCGAGCTCGTTGATCTTGTCGGCGTACTTGTCAGCGTCAATCATGCGCAGAGCTTCAGCCTGGAGCTCGTAGCGATCGATGTTGTTCACGCGAACCATGTCGTACGGGGTGGTGGTGGAGCCCTGCTCCTCGTAGCCGTGAACGTTGAAGTTGTCGTGGTTCGGGCGATCGTAGATCAGACCACGCACATCGCGGGCATAGGAGTGGTAAGCGAACAGGACCGGCTTGTCCTCGGTGAACAGCTCAGCGAACTCCTCATCGGAGAGGGCCTCGTTGTTCTCCTTGGCGGACTGCAGCTTGACCAGGTCAACCACGTTGACGACCTTGAACTTGATGCCCATGGCGTCCAGCTTGTCGGCAGCGGCCATGATTTCCTGAGTCGGAACATCACCGGTGGCGGCGAGCACGATCTGAGCCTCATCGTTGGACTTCACGTTGGAAGCCCACTTCCACTCGGCAGCACCCTTCTCGAGCTCGGCGCGAGCTTCGTCCAGGGTCAGCCAGGTGGCGGCCGGCTGCTTGCCGGCGATGATGGCGTTGATCTTGTTGGTGGACTTGTAGCACTTCTCAGCCACAGCGAGCAGCATGTTGGAATCCACCGGGAAGTAGATGCCGATCACGTGATCGTTGTTGAAGCACTTGTTCAGCAGGACGGAGGTGACACCCGGATCCTGGTGGGAGAAGCCGTTGTGATCCTGACGCCACACGTGGGAGGAGACGAGCAGGTTCATGGAGGAGATCGGCTTGCGCCACGGAATCTCGCGGACGGTAGCCTCGAGCCACTTGGCGTGCTGGTTCAGCATGGAGTCGATCACGTGCACGAAGGACTCATAGGAGCTCCAGATGCCGTGACGGCCGGTCAGCAGGTAGCCCTCGAGGAAGCCTTCCATCTGGTGCTCGGAAAGCTGCTCGGTGACCTGGCCGGTGACAGCCATGTGCTCGTCGACCTGAGCGGACAGGTAGCCGGCGTCCCACTGCTTGTTGGTGACGTCGTAAGCGGCCTGCAGACGGTTGGAAGCGGTCTCATCCGGTCCGAAGATACGGAAGGAGTCCGGGTTGTTCTTGATGATGTCGCGGGTGTAGACGCCCAGACGACGGGTGGCCTCGAGCTGGCCCCAGCCGTGGCCGTACTCGGCGACTTCCTTGACCTCGTAGTCTTCCAGCTTCGGCAGCTTCAGCTCTTCGCGGATGCGGCCACCGTTGGCGTTCGGGTTCTCACCGATGCGCAGTTCGCCGGTCGGCATGAAGGCGGTGACTTCCGGCTTCACGGCGCCGTTCTCGTCGAACAGCTCTTCCGGCTTGTAGGACTCGAGCCAGTTCTTGAGGACCTCGAAGTGGGCCTCGGTATCGCGGGCGGAAGCCAGCGGCACCTGGTGGGAACGCCAGGAGCCCTCGGTCTTCTTGCCGTCGATGAACTTCGGGCAGGTCCAGCCCTTCGGGGTACGGAAGATGATCATCGGGTAGAACGGACGAGTCATGTCGTCGGTCTGAGCGGCGGCCTTGATGTCGCAGATCTCGTCGAAGACGGTCTCGAACAGCTCGGCGAAACGACGGTGGATCGACAGGTGATCCTCGTTGTCGAAGCCAGCGACGAACTCGTACGGCTCATAGCCCATGCCGTGGAAGAACTCGTGGAGCTCTTCGTCGGAGATGCGGGACAGGATGGTCGGGTTGGCGATCTTGTAGCCGTTGAGGTGCAGGATCGGCAGCACGATACCGTCGGTGCGCGGGTTGATGAGCTTGTTGGACTGCCAGCCGGTGGCCAGCGGGCCGGTCTCAGCTTCACCGTCGCCGACGATGGCCGGGACGAACAGGCTCGGGTTGTTCATCACAGCGCCGTAGGCGTGGGACAGGGCGTAACCCAGCTCGCCGCCTTCGTGGATGGAGCCCGGGGTCTCCGGAGCGTAGTGGGACGGGATGCCACCCGGGTAGGAGAACTGGCGGAAGAACTTCTGCAGGCCAGCCTCATCCTTGGTGATGTTCGGGAAGTACTCGGTGTAGGTGCCGTCCAGGTAGGACTGAGCGGTACCAGCCGGGCCGCCGTGGCCCGGGCCCATGATGATCACAGTGTTCTGCTGGTGATCAGCAATGAGACGGTTGATGTGGCCGATGAGGAAGTTCAGGCCCGGGGTGGTGCCCCAGTGACCGACCAGACGGTGCTTGACGTCTTCGCGGGTGAAAGGCTCCTTCATCAGCGGGTTGCTACGCAGATAGATCTGGCCGATGGAGAGGTAGTTGGCTGCGCGCCAGTACTTATCCACGCCTTCGATAGCTTCCTCGGAAACCGGAGCGTTCAGCTTCTTCCAAGGGGTGCCAATAACAGGACTCGTCATGTGTACTCCTGTACTCCTGCACTGTGATGTGCGATTGTTTATTTCCTTAGGTCATGAGCCATGCCTAAAACCTTGCGGTTACGCGGTATGCCTCATTTCCAGTCACTTGCACATATTACGAGCGCGGTTCGACTTTTTGCTGTTTTTTTGCGACTGTGTGTTCAATTGTTATTTTTCTGTACGCAAATGTGTGCTTTTATCGAGATTTTTGTGCGTACTTCACACTCTATCAAAAAGATTGAAAAACGGCTCAAAATCAACGTTTTTAGTCGGTTAACACATGTTTCCCACGTTCGTTTCCCTAGATACACACGCGGCGTGTTGAGTAGGTGGGAGTAAGCAATTGTGAGATTCGTTCATTCTCCGTTCACGTGTTTCCAATGTCTCCTTGCAACGTCACAATAGAGCAGTTAGTATTGTTCGTTTCTTGATACCTCATATTAAAGGGAGAGTGTTATGGCTGCAGGTCCTGTGCTCGTTGTCGATTTCGGAGCCCAGTACGCCCAGCTGATCGCACGTCGCGTGCGTGAGGCCAATGTTTATTCGGAGCTCGTGCCGCATTCCATGCCGGTCGATGAGATGCTGGCCAAGGATCCGCAGGCCATCATCCTGTCCGGTGGCCCCGCTTCCGTGTTCGAACCGGGCGCTCCGCGCGTCGACAAGAAGCTGTTCGACGCGGGCGTTCCGGTGCTCGGCATCTGCTACGGCTTCCAAGCCATGGCATACGCGTTGGGCGCGGATGTCGACAAGGCCGCCCTGGGCGAATACGGCAAAACGGAAACCACCATCGACAAGGCGGAGGGTCTGCTCGACGGCTCTCCCGCAGAGCAAAGCACGTGGATGAGCCATGGCGTGGCCGTCAAGACCGCGCCGGAAGGCTTCGAAGTGCTCGCCCACACCGAAGGCGCACCGGTCGCCGCCATGCAGGACGAGTCCCGCAAACTGTACGGCGTGCAGTGGCATCCGGAAGTCAAGCACACTCCGATGGGCCAGAAGCTCATCGAGAACTTCCTGCACAAGTGCGCCGGCCTCGGCGATAACTGGAACGCGTCCAACATCATCGAGGACCAGGTCAAGAAAATCCGCGAGAAGGTCGGCGACGCCCAGGTGATTTGCGGCCTGTCCGGCGGCGTCGACTCCGCCGTCGCGGCGGCTCTGGTGCATAAGGCCATCGGCGAGCAGCTCACCTGCGTGTTCGTGGACCACGGTCTGCTGCGCAAGGGCGAGGCCGAGCAGGTCAAACATGATTTCGTCGAGGCCACCGGCATCAAGCTCATCGCCGTGGACGCCTCCGAAGACTTCCTCACCGCCCTGAAGGGTGTGAGCGAGCCGGAGAAGAAGCGCAAGATCATCGGAGAGAAGTTCATCCGCACGTTCGAGAAGGCCCAGCGTCAGGTCATCGAAGAGGCCGGTGCCTCCGGCAAGGAAGTCAAATTCCTCGTGCAGGGCACGCTGTATCCGGACGTCGTAGAGTCCGGCGGCGGCGATGGCGCGGCCAACATCAAATCGCACCACAATGTGGGCGGCCTGCCGAAGGACATCAAATTCCAGCTCATCGAGCCACTGCGCACCCTGTTCAAGGATGAGGTGCGCGCCATTGGCACCGAACTCGGTCTGCCGGATGAGATTGTCTGGCGTCAGCCATTCCCGGGTCCGGGTCTCGGCATCCGCATCATCGGCGAAATCACCAAGGAACGTCTTGACTTGCTGCGCGAAGCTGATGCCATCGCACGTGAGGAGCTTTCCAAGGCCGGCCTCGACCGCGACATCTGGCAGTGCCCGGTCGTGCTGCTTGCCGACGTGCATTCCGTGGGCGTGCAGGGTGACGAACGCACCTACGGCTCGCCAATCGTGTTGCGTCCGGTGTCGTCCGAAGACGCCATGACCGCCGACTGGTCGCGTATCCCGTACGACGTGCTCGCCACCATCTCGACGCGTATTACCAACGAATGCCGTCAGATCAACCGCGTGGTGCTTGACTGCACTTCCAAGCCGCCGGCAACCATCGAATGGGAGTGAGCCCGCAGGCTTAGACACGTAATGGGAGGGGCTTCCCGCGGATAGCCCGCGGAAAGCCCCTCCCATTATGCGGCGAAAAGAGTCCACTCTCGTTAGAATCGAACAATCTCCTTCACAACATCTCTTTCATACATCCGTCAGGAAAGCATGTCGTTCCACATATTCACGAAATTCGGCAAGGTTTTTGCCGTGGCGGCGATGTTCTCCACTTGGATGCCTTTGATGCGCAAACCAAGCATCGCAGCGAACGTGGCCATGCGATGATCGGCATAAGTCTCCATCACGGCCGGTCGAAGGCAGCCCGCGGATACGGGCGTTATCTTCAATCCATCCGGCAATTCACGAGCTTCTCCCCCAATACGCGTGATTTCATTGACCAACGCCTCAAGACGGTTCGTCTCGTGTCCGCGTAAATGGCCGATGCCGATCATATTGGTCGGTTTGTCGGCGAAAGCCAGAATCGCAGCAAGCGATGGCGCGATTTCACCGGCAGCGGTCAGATCGAAATCACCCAAACCGTTGATGGCATGTCCACCTGTGACTTCGCAATAACGGATGCCGTTCTTTTCCGGGAAAGACACTTGCGCTCCCATGCGTTCAAGATACCCCGGCAGCAAACCACCAGGTTGCGTGGTGGTTTCCGGCCAATGCGGCACACGCACGGTTCCGCCGGCGATCAACGCGGCGCCCAGGAACGGAGCGGCATTCGACAAATCCGGTTCGACCGTCACCTGTCCGGGTAGTTGAACCGTTCCCGGAGCGACTCCCCAGACATGAACGTCTTCATCTGCAATCGCATCCACACCAGCACTTTTAAGATCGGCCACCGTCATTCGGATATGCGGCAGGCTTGGAGTCTTTTTCCCCGTATGGTGCAGCTCAAGGCCGCCTGGCACACGCGAGCCGATCAGCAACAGGCCGGAAATGAACTGCGAAGAGCCGGACGAATCGATGGAGACCACATTCGGCGTTTCGCGCACGGCCGAATCAAATGCGGGCGGAGTGATTGTGAACGGCAGACGGCCTTCTTCACCGTGGTATTCAATGGTCGCACCCAACTGCCGCAAGCCATCCAACACCGGTTTCATCGGGCGGGCATATGCCTGCTCATCGCCATCGAAATCGACGGGACCATCGGCGAACATCGCAAGTCCCGGCACGAAACGCATCACCGTGCCGGCAAGTCCGCAGTAAATTTTCGCATTGCCATGGAAGTGGCCATCCGCTGGCGGCGTCACCGTTACCGTCGTATCAGTTTCGACATCAACCTCACAGCGGACGCCAAGCGCACGTAACGCCTCCATCATCAGCTCGGTGTCACGCGAGCGCAGCAGCCCTACCAAACGCACCGGCTCCGATCCGAGAGCCGCGAGAATGAGATACCGGTTCGACAGGGATTTGCTACCCGGCACCACCACAGTGGCGTTGAGCGGTTTGCCGGCATACGGTGCCGGCCATAGGTTCTCTTGAAGTGCTTCCATGCGACCCATGGTAACCAAAACCTGCGGAAAAAGACGTGTCCATCTCGTCAGCGACATGCTGGTATCCATATGGGATGCAAACTATACAACTCCTTCCCCATCTGCCCATCATTGCGTGTAGGCGTCCTTTGACGACGTCCGTTCTTTTTCACCTCAATGTGGAGAAGAGCGAGCGCATAGAAGAAACGAGCGCATAGAAGAAAGAAGAGAATATGACATCGCCACAGCAACCACAGCCATATGTGCCTGTGCCGCAACCCCAACAACCGAATGCGGCCGTGCCGCAGCCGCAGCTCTACGCGTCCGCATCACAGCAATATTATCCGCCTGCCGCTCAACAGCCTCAGCCAATGGCTCCGGTTCCCGTTCCGGCGGGAACGGCGTTGCGTACCAAACGCGGCCTGCTCAAATTCGTGCTGCTTGGTCTCATCACTTTCGGCATCTACGACATTTGGCAGATGAGTGAGGTTGGGGAAACCTTGAACCTGATCGCCACGCGTCGCGACGGCAAGCGCACCATGCACTATTGCCTCATGTTCTTCATTGTCGGCTGGCTGACTTTCGGCATCGGCTGGCTTGTCTGGAACCATCGTCTCAGCGCTCGAATCGGCACCGAACAGGCCGCCCGGCATTTGCCGGTGACCGTGACGGCCGCGACATACTGGCTATGGAGCGTTCTCGGCACGTTGATCATCGTCGGGCCGTTGGTCTACACATACAAGATCCTGCATGCCATGAATGATCTGAGCGCCGACTACAACATGTGTGGCATCTGAGTTTCTTTTGTGCGCACAATCATTGAAGCCCGGAATTCCAAGTGGCAAAACCATTGGAACTCCGGGCTTTTTGTCGGGCTGACAGGATTTGAACCTGCGACATTCTGCTCCCAAAGCAGACGCGCTACCAAACTGCGCTACAGCCCGTTCATGCACTCCCGCACGTGGCAGGTGAACACGAGTTTCTATTGTAGCGTATGGTAGGACAACGACAGGCTAGAATGGCAAATACTGGAGGGAACGCGCATGGGACGTCATCAGCAAGCCGAGGCTTCAGGCATCATTTCCTTCATGGCATGCGCCACTCTTGCATGGATCGCCATGGACCTATATCTGCAATTCGCTCCCGCCATCTGGCGTGTCACCCAACGCCTGTTCACCGTGTGTGCCGGAATCACCGCGGGATGTGGAGTCATCTCGTTCACCTTGGGGTATGCGCGCAACTCCAGGTCGATGACGTTGAAACATGGCTGGACCATTCCTATTCGCCGTATCTTCGAGATACTCGCTTTGTCCGTGGTCTACGCGTCGACCATTTTCGTCACGGCGTTCATGCTGCTTTCCATTGCCAGCAACATGATGGGGTTGCGCACGTTAAAAGGCTATCTGACTGCACTCTGCGCCGCGATCTCGGGGGTCGTAGGCTATGTCACGTTCGTACAGGCGGAACTCATGAATGCCAAGACCATCGCATCCTTGTTGCCGTTCTTCGTGGTTTCCGGTGTCAGCATCGCAGGATTGACGTCCGATGATCCATACTGGTACAACAACAATTTCTCCCAATTGGGCGATCGAACCACTTTTGCTGCTCGTATGTTCAATTCGACATTGATGTTGGCCGGCGTCTGCATCGTCATCATCAGCTATTTCGCGATTTCGGAGCTCATCACCACGCACCGTCTGCAGATGCAGTATCTGTCTGCAAGCGATGAAAAAGAAGCTCCCAAACACTTCAAGGCGCGGATTCTTCTGCTATCGACCATGCTGACGCTCGCAGGCATCGCCTTCATCGGCATCGGCATGTTCCGTTACACGCCGCATCCGATTCTGCACAACGTATTCGCCCGCGGTCTTCCCTGCCTGATGAGCGTGCTGATGATCGCGCTGCCTTGGCTGGCCCCGCAGCTTTCAAAAGTAGTATATGTGATTTCAGACCTAGCTATCGTGATCGGGGCTCTTGCCGGGTTCCAGTGGCTGGCGGGGCGTAACACGTTGACGAACGTCGAGGCTCTTGCCGGCATGATGTTTCTGGGCTGGTTCATCATCTTTTCACGGCAGATTGCGGCCATCGAATCCGATCGTGTGCAGACGCAGCTTATTCTGGCGCAAACCAAGCGGCCAGAATCCGTCGAGGATCTTGCGGAGGTCAGCGAAACCGTTTCTGGAACCGTTTCCCGACTCTCGTCGGAAGTCTAATTCTCGTAACGGTTCACGAGCACAGTCCACAAACAATACGGCGAGGTGTGTCACCCGTACGGATGGTACCTCGCCTGTTCTCATGGCTATCAGAAATCGTAGTTCTTTGTGGTGGGCTTTCTATCGCTCATCAGCAACAGGAAGCTTCTCGACTGCGCCGTGATCGCGAAGCCGGCCTCATAGTTGAGTTCCGGACCCTTCGGATTATGCGTGTCAACGACCAGACGCCATTTCTTGCCATACCGCTCGTCCGGCAAGGTGAACATAATCGGCTCGTAATGCGCGTTGAAAATCAGGATGAAGTTATTGTCCACCATCTGGTTGCCATACCAGTCGGCTTCCGGAATATCGGAACCGTTCAGATAGATCATCACCGAGAACGCGTGGGTATTGGACCAATCTTCCATGTCCATGATGGAACCGGTGTGGTCCATCCATTCGACCTGCGGAATCTTATCGTCCGGGTCTCCTGGCTCGCGGCCGGTGAAGAAACGACGACGGTGGAGCACCGGGTGCTCGAGTCGCAGATGAATCAGCTTCGAAACGAACTCAAGCAAATCCTTCTGACTATCGTCAAGATCCCAATTGGTCCATGAAATGGCGTTGTCCTGGCAATAGGCATTGTTGTTGCCCTGTTGCGTGCGTGCCACCTCATCGCCGCCGCAGATCATCGGAATGCCCTGACTGCACAGCAACGTCGCGAACATGTTGCGCATCTGCTGTTGCCGCAGGTCGTTGACGTCCTTGATGGTGGTCGGGCCTTCGACACCGCAGTTCCAGGAACGGTTGTTGCTTTCGCCATCCCTATTGCCTTCGCCGTTGGCGTCGTTATGCTTCTCGTTGTAGCTCACCAAATCGTTCATGGTGAAGCCATCATGTGCGGTGATGAAGTTCACGGAAGCCACCGGACGGCGGCCGTTCATCTGATACAGGTCGGAGCTGCCCATCAGACGGCTGGCGAATTCCGGTAGCGTCGATGGTTGCGAACGCCAGAAGTCACGCACGCAATCACGGTAGCGGCCGTTCCATTCGGACCAGCTGGACGGGAAGCCGCCCACCTGATAGCCGCCGGAACCCAAATCCCAAGGTTCGGCGATGAGCTTGACACGGGAGATGACCGGATCCTGTTCGACGATGTCGAAGAAGGCGGACAGCTTGTCGACTTCCTGGAATTGGCGGGCCAGCGTGGCCGCAAGATCGAATCGGAAACCATCGACATGCATTTCGGTGACCCAGTAGCGCAGGCTGTCCGTGATGAGCTGCAGCGCGTGCGGCGAGCGCATCAGCAGGGAGTTGCCGGTGCCGGTCGTGTCGAAGTAGTGGCGTCGGTCGTTGTCGACCAGACGGTAGTAGGCACCGTTGTCGATGCCTTTGAAGCTTAGGGTCGGGCCGAGGTTGTTGCCTTCGGCGGTGTGGTTGTACACCACGTCGAGGATCACTTCCATGCCGGCGCGATGGTAGGCCTTGACCATGGATTTGAATTCGTTGACCTGCTCGCCGCGTTGTCCGGAGCTTGAGTACGCGTTATGAGGCGCGAAGAAGCCGATGGTGTTGTAGCCCCAGTAGTTGCTCAGGCCTTTTTCCTGCAGGAAGCTGTCGTTGACGAACTGGTGGATCGGCATAAGTTCGATGGCGGTGACGCCGAGCTTCCTCAGATATTCGATGACCGATGGATATGCGAGGCCCGCGTAGGTTCCACGGATGTCCGGCGGCACGTCCAGGTTGAGATTGGTCATGCCACGCACATGGGCTTCGTAGATTACCGAATCATGGTAGGAGATGTTCGGATGTTGGTCGTTGCCCCAGTCGAAATACGGATTGACCACGGCCGATTTCATGGTATGCGGCGCGGAATCCAGCGTATTCATGCTGGTGACGTCCTCAGGGCTTTTGAACCAATACGAATAGAGGCTTTCGTCACCGTCGATGTTTCCCTCGATGGCTTTGGCGTACGGGTCGAGCAGCAACTTGTTCGGGTTGCACCGCAGGCCCTTTGCTGGATCATACGGACCGTACACACGATAGCCGTACCGTTGCCCGGGTTGTATTCCCGGCAGATAGTTATGCCATACGTAGGAGTTCTGCTCCGTCATTTCCACTCGGGTCTCACGATCTTCCTCATCGAAAAGACAAAGCTCGACTTTCTGGGCCACTTGAGAGAAGAGGGCGAAATTCACGCCGGCGCCGTCGTAGCTCGCACCGAGTGGATACATCGATCCAGGTCTGATTTGCATAATTCAAGTATCGCACGTTTTGCGAGTTGAATTCGTTATTTCGTTTATTCCGGCGATTGTTTTTACAATTCGAAACCTGCAGGCCGCTATTGTTGCCGCATTCTGCGAATTTGCTCATGCAAAATGGCGATCTCCGAATTGGAGGCCGTGATGTGCGTGTCTCGTAGCTGCTTCCACGGGATCCAAGCAGATTCGACATGCTCGTCGGCGTCGAAATGCCGTTCGACGGCCTGCCAGTGGCGCAGGTGCATCACCATGATGTTGGCCAGTTCGTCGGTCATGCCCTCGGATGAATAGAATTGCCCGACATGGTCGATATCGCAACTGTTTTCGTCGATTGGCTCGACGCCGGTCTCTTCGCGCAGCTCACGCAATGCGGCCGCATCGACGTCTTCCCCGTCATCGATGAGTCCTGCCGGCAGACCGTAGGCGAAGGCGTCGCAGCCGACACGGTATTCTCGTTCGACCAAGTACAAATCCTGCGCGCAGTCATGCACCAGCATGACCACACAGGGCGCGTGCCGCATCACCTGTCTGCGGATCACGGTTTGTCCGCCGTCTCGTGTCTGCAACGCGATACGCATGTCCTCCACGCCGAAAATCGCGCCTTGATACACGTGCTCTCTGCTGAGTACTGTGGCCGGTCTGGTCATGTCCACGCCATCGCTGGATTCGTTCAGCGACATATCCATGCTGGTCGTATCGGACATCGTCGTTCAGCGTTCCTGCCCGCAGGACGGCAGTACCAGATTCCAGGGATCGGTGTTCATGGAAATCCAGCGGACGGTGGGGATGTCTCCGGTCGCCTCAGATACGGCACGAGGCACATCGCCCATGGCGTATTGGAACCATATGGATTCGATGGCGCTGTGTGGCGTGTTGATGAACATCGGACGAACAGTGGCGTCGCCTCGGCCGAGTTCGATGTCCGCGGCACGCATGGACGCCTCATAGCGCGCCTGCTCGATGGCATCGGTCACCGGATGATGGCGCAGATCGCTGGTCACATACACATCGACGCCTGCGGCACGCACTTCATCGAACAGGGAATCGCCCGAGCCCGGCAATATCGCCACCGTGCCGATCGTCGCGTCAAGGTCGCCGCACACCTGCACGCCAAGTTCGGTGTATGGCAGCGCGTCGGCCACACGACGGGCGAAATCACGCAATGCGATCGGCTCCTGCAACCGGCCGACACGGCCCAATCCGACCGGATGTTCGGCTTTCGGATCTTCGATGGGTACCAGCGGACGCTGTTCGATTAGGCCGAACGCGTCGGCGGCGGCCATGCCGACTCCTCGGTAGGAGGCATCGGCATTGGTGTGCCCAACCCACAGCGCGCAACCGGCGAGGTTGAGCTTCCGGACGATCTCACCACGGAATCCTAGTCCGGAGACCGCATGCACGGAACGGAAGAACAGCGGATGGTGGCAGATCAGCAGGTCGATGCCTCCGGCGATAGCCTGGTCGATCACCGCCATGGATGGGTCCGCCGCGAACGCGATGTTGCGCACGTCGTGGCGAAGGTCTCCCACGATGAGTCCCGGCTCATCCCATTGTTCCGCGTAACGCAGCGGATACAGCGTTTCAAGCACATCCACGACCTGCTTCAGCGTTGCCACAATCTTCCTTCTTTCTTTTTTAATCAGCCTTCGATTATCCGACGGGAACGGATCAGTGGGCCGCCAATTGCCAATCGGAACCGATGCCCGTCGATACGTCCAACGGAACGGCCATGGTAACGGCATGCTCCATGGCATCCTTCACCAGCGCGGTGGCCTGCTTCTCCTCACCGGGCGCGATCTCCACTACAAGTTCATCATGAATCTGCAGTATGAGGCGACTTCCAAGGTTCGCTTCCTGCAGTGCGTCATACGCACGAATCATGGCGATTTTCATGATGTCCGCCGCCGAGCCTTGGATAGGCGCGTTCAACGCGGCGCGTTCGGCCGCGTCCCTCACGGCACGGTTCGGCGATTTGAGACCGGGGAAATACCTGCGCCTTCCGAAAATGGTTTCGGTATATCCTTTTTCGCGTGCGGACGAGACAAGCGATTCAAGGTATTCATGGACTTTGCCAAAAGTGGCGAAATACTGGTTTTTCAGCGATTCGGCTTCTTTGGGCTTGATCTTGAGCTGCTGGGCAAGTCCATACGTGCTCAGACCGTAGGCAAGTCCATAGCTCATCGCCTTGACGTGGCTACGCTGATCGGACGTGATGTCGTCAACGGGAATGCCGTAGACCAAGCTGGCCACATACTTATGGAAGTCCTTGCCGGAGCGGAAGGCCTCTATCAACGCCTCATCACCGGAAAGGTCGGCCATGATGCGCAGTTCGACCTGCGAGTAGTCGGAGCTCAGCAACGATTCGAAGCCCTCTCCCGGCACGAACGCGGATCGAATCTCACGACCTGCGGGATCCCGGTTCGGAATGTTCTGCAGGTTTGGATCGACGGAGCTCAATCGTCCGGTGGCTGCCACCGTCTGTTCGAAAGTGGTGTGGATGCGACCGTCATGACGGTTTGTGGCGTCGATCAACGTCTGCACGATCTGCTTGAGCTTGTTCTTTTCACGATGCATCAGCAACGCGTCAAGGAACTGGCATGCGCGGTCGTTATCGTACGAGCGGTCACGCAAGGTCTGCAATGCCGCGGCATTGGTGGTGTATGAACCGGACTTGGTTTTTTTCGTCGGTTTCAATCCCATGTCTTCGAACAGGATCTTCTGCAGCTGTTTGGGGCTTTGCAGGTTCACCTGCTCCCCCGCGAACTGCCACGCCGTTTCCTGTGCCTGGGCAGCGTCGGCGGCAAGTTGGTCGCGCATCTGCACCAGACGTGCCATATCCACTTGGGCGCCGACCTGTTCCATGCCATGCAGGACCTGAGAGACCGGAAGCTCAATGGATTTGAGGAGACCGAATTGTTCGCGCTTATCCAGCACACCGGCCAAATATTCGGCCAAAAGCCCCACGATTGCGGTGCGGGTGAGTATCAGCTCGTCGTTCTTGGAATCGTTTTCCTCAGGCTCGTCGAAGTCCAAGGTCCCCTGTGTCGCGGCTTCGGCTTGTGCTTCGATGTGCAGATCCAGGAAATGGGCCGCAACCTGTTCCAGCGTGTCCGCGTGGAAATCCGGGTGGGCAAGATATCCGGCGAGCTTGGTGTCAAACAATGGTTCCGGAAGTTCCACGCCGATGCTGCCCAGCAGATGCGCATGTTCTTTGTAACCGTGCACGACCATGGAATGGTGATAGCGGTCGAACAGCCTTTGCAGGCATTGCACCATATCCGGACTGAATACGTCGATGCGAATGGCTTCGCCGTGCACGGCGATCATCAATGCCGAAAGAGAGGCTTCTCCGGGTTTGCTCGTACCTTCGGCGTAAAGCGTCCAGGACTGTTTCACCTTGTCCGTGCAACGGGTCGAAGAATCGATTTCGAAGCCGAATTCCGGAATGTCGTTGGAGGAGCGTTCATGGCGTTCGTGCAGATGTTCCTGCACCACGGGGAAATGGTTTTGGACCCATGTCTCCACCACATGCGGATCGTTGACGTCTTCGACATGTGGCAGCTCGAGCTTGCTGGATTCGTGCACGTCCCCGGATGGTTTGTCCGCATTGAACGTTTTGAGCACGCGATTCTTGGTCCGAACACCGAATTCGAGCTTGGTGAATAGATCGTCGAGTTGACCAGCGTCGACTTGTCCAAATGTCAGGTCGGATACCGACACGCCAAGATCAAGGTCACGAACCAAAGCGTTCACGGAACGGTTCAGTTTGACCTGTTCGATGTTTTCGCGCAGGGCTTCGCCTTTTTTGCCGCTGATCTCGTCGGCGTGTTCGATGATCTGCTCAAGTCCGCCGTACTGGTTGATCCATTTGGCCGCGAATCCGTCGCCGACTCCGGGAACGCCGGGGATGTTGTCAGCGGTTTCTCCGCGCAAGGCGGCCAGATCTGGGTATTGCGCGGGAGAGACATGATATTTCTCCTGCACGGCATCCGGGGTCATATGTTTGAGGTCTTTGAAATGGTGGCCGGGATACAGCACGGTGATGTCGTCGTTGATCAGCTGGAAAGCATCACGGTCGCCGGACAGCACCAATGTGCGGTAGCCTGCCTGGTCGCCCATGCTGGCGAGCGTGCCGATCACATCGTCACCTTCGTAACCGGGTTTTTCGATGTATGTGACGCCCAAGGCCGTCAGCATCTGCTGGATTAATGGCAGCTGGCTGAGCAGTTCCTCGGGGGCCGCGTCGCGAGTTCCTTTGTACTGCGGCAGCATCTGGTTGCGGAACGTGCCGCCCTTCACATCGAATGCGACGGCAAGATGGTCTGGATGTTCGGCATCGATCACCTGCGAAAGCATGGTGGCGAATCCCCAGACCGCGTTGGTGGCCTGACCTGATGATGTACTGAAATTCTCTACGGGTAAGGCAAAAAAAGCGCGGAACGCCAAAGAATGGCCGTCAACGACCAATAGCGTTCCGCGTGAAGTGCCTTCCACAGTTGGTGTGTTAGCGCGCATCCTCTGCTTCCGACTTCTGTTCGCCATACTTGGCGATGATGGCCATGGCCAGACGCTTCTTCGGAATGCGCTGGTCCATGGAGGTCTTCTGAATCCAACGGAAAGCGCCCTGTTCGGAGAAGTCCGCCTTGTCCATCAGCAGGCCCTTGGCGCGGTCGACGAGCTTGCGCTCCTCCAGCGTTTCTTCGGCCTTCTTCAGCTGCTCTTCGGCCTTCTTCAGCTGTTCCTCGGTTTCCTGCAGTTTGGACTCGCTACGTTCGACATTGTCAAGCAAATCGTTGATTTCGGCGAAACGGCCCATGGCGACTTCCAAAGCCGGCAACAGCTTGGATTCCTCATACGGCTTGGTGACATACGCCATGGCGCCAGCGCCCGTGGCCTTTTTGACCAAATCAGACTGGGAGAATGCCGTCAGCATGACGACCGGAGCGATGTTCTCATCACAGATGATGCCAGCGGCCTCGATGCCATCCATGCGAGGCATCTTGACATCCATGCACACCACGCTCGGGCGGAACTTACGGGTCAGTTCAACGGCTTCCTCACCGTTGGCGGCCTCTCCGACGACCTCATAGCCGTTATCCTCAAGCATGGCGACCAAATCCATGCGGTTCACGGATTCGTCTTCGGCAACGACGACGGTGCGCTTGTGCGCCTCGTTATTATTGGCAGAATCCGGCTCGGGAGCCGCAGCAGCTTGGAGCTCCTCATCAGTGAGTACTTCGTCCGGTTCCGTGGTCTTCTCTGCAGCCATGTCGGTCTCTTTCCACTGTCACACCCAAAGCCGGCCTAACATGCCCCAACCCGGGCCTGGATTGATATTGATTTCTTACGTGCCCTCGGTGGGACTCGAACCCACACTGCGCAGATTTTGAGGCTGCTTCCTCTACCAATTGGGATACGAGGGCTTGCACGCAACTCTGGAAGAATACCACATGATTGCGATTTGCGCCAAATCTCGGCGTTGTCATCATTCGGAGACATCGCGTAAAAACAATAATCCTCCCATCGGGAACCAATGGGAGGATTATGGAATCAGCGTTTAACGCGACGATTCAAATCTCAGTCGCAGGCACCAACGGTGTGGACGTAGATGGAATCGGTGCGACCCGGCTGGTGTTCGCCCTGGGCGGAGCTCAGCACGACGATCTTGTCGCCATCGGAGACCTTGCCGGCGTCCTTGAGGACCTTGTCGGTGAAAACCATGAGGTCCTTGCGGGACTTGTCATGGTAATCCTCGTCGACCAGGAAGGACTCGGTGCCCCAAGACAGGGCCAGCCAGTGGAAGGTGTGCTCATTGTTGGTGATGCCGTAGATCGGGGTGGCCGGACGTTCACGGGACACGCGGTGCACGGTAGAACCGGTCTGGGTGTAGGCGACGATGGCCTTGGCGTTGAGCTTGTCGGCCAGGTCGACGGCGGCGGAAGAGACGGCACCGGTGGAGGACATATCCAGGTTCTTCAGCTCCGGGATGCGGTCGAAACCATGCTCGGTGGCGAAGGTGGAGATGCGGCTCATGGTGTTCACGGTGACTGCCGGGTACTTGCCGACGGCGGTCTCGTTGGAGGTCATGGTGGCGTCGGCACCGTCGAGGACGGCGTTGGCGCAGTCGGATGCCTCTGCACGGGTCGGGACCGGGGAGCTGACCATGGAGCCGAGGACTTCGGTGGCCACGATGACCGGCTTGGCGTACTGACGAGCCAGCTCGATGCAGCGCTTGGTGGCCAGCGGGACCTCTTCCAGCGGGCACTCGACGGCCATATCGCCACGTGCGACCATGATGCCGTCGAACGCCTTGACGATCTCCTCGAGGTTCTCGAGGGCCTGCGGCTTCTCGATCTTGGCGACGACCGGGATACGGCGGCCTTCCTCGTCCATGATCTCATGGGCGCGATCGATGTCGGTGGCGAAGCGCACGAAGGACATGGCAATGATGTCGGCGCCGGTGCGGATGGCCCAGCGCAGATCCTCTTCGTCCTTCTCGGTCAGAGCCGGCAGAGACACGGCGACGCCCGGAAGGTTGATGCCCTTGTGGCTGGAGACCGGTCCGGCAACGACAACCTTGGTGTACACGTTGTTGCCTTCGACCTTGGTGACCTCGAGGCGGACCTTGCCGTCGTCGATGAGGATCGGATCGCCTGCATGGCAGTCGCCCGGGAGACCCTTGAAGGTGGTGGAGGTGATGTGCTCGTCGCCTTCGATGTCATCAGTGGTGATGACGAACTCCTGGCCTTCGGTCAGCTGGACCTTATCCTCGCCGTCGGCGTTCTTCTTGAACCAACCGCAGCGGATCTTCGGACCCTGCAGGTCAACCAGGGCTGCGACGTTGCGGCCAGTGGCCTTGGCGGCGGCACGGAGGTTGTTGTAGACCTTGAGGTGGTCTTCCGGAGTGCCGTGGGAGCGGTTCAGACGAGCGACGTCCATACCTGCTTCGACAAGGCTGGTGATGCCTTCCAGGGACTCGGTAGCGGGACCGATGGTATCTACGATCTTGGCTTTACGCATGAATGCCTGCCTATTCTTGTTGATATTGATTTTGGATCTGACGACCCTGTTTCCAATGGCATAGCTTACTAGCAAAAAGCGCCCACTTCCACCTCAGAACTAGGTGTGTTGTGAGCGCTCACAATTTCGTAGGAGAATAGAAAAGCTCTATTCTCCCAACGTTTGCCGGACTGTCACTTTTCGTTCGCTTTCATGGTGCGCATCTTAATAACACTTGCCAAAGCCGCACCACCAATCGCAAGAACGATCACGACAAGCGACAGCCATGTGGGCACTTCCGGAACCCAGGAAATCGGCTGGCCGCCATTGAGGAACGGCAGCGAATTGCCATGCAGGGCCTCCATGATGAGTTTGACGCCGATGAAGCCCAGTACCACGGACAGGCCCAGCGGAAGATAGACGAGCTTGTCAAGCAGCTCTCCGAGCAGGAAGTACAGCTGCTGCAGACCGAGCAATGCGAACACGTTGGACGTGAACACGATGAACGGATCTTTGGTCAGACCGAAAATGGCGGGGATCGAATCGAAAGCGAACATCACGTCGGTGGTGCCGATGGTCAGGAACACGATGAGCATCGGGGTCCAATGCTTCACACCGTTCTTGATAGTACGCAGCTTTTCGCCGTCGTATTCATCGGTGATCTTGATGACCTTGCGCAGCGCGTGAATCAACGCGTTCTCATGGTATTCCTCGTCCTCGTCTCCCCCGGTGACGAGTTTGATGGCCGTGACGATGAGGAACGCGCCGAATAGGAAGAACACCCAAGTGAAGCGCGAGATGATGGCAGCGCCCACCAAAATGAACATGCCTCGCAGTACGAGCGCGACGGTGATGCCGACTGACAGCACGAATTTCTGTAGTTCCTTCGGCACCGCGAAATTCGACATGATAATGACAAACACGAACAGGTTGTCTATGCTCAGCGAATATTCGGTCAGCCAACCTGAGTAGAACTCGATGGCAGGCTTCGAGCCGGCGAAGAACCACATGAGTCCGCCGAAGATCAACGCCATGACCACGAAGAACGCGATATGCTGCACGCATTCCTTGGTGGACGGCACATGCGGTTTGCGCCCGATGATGAACAGGTCCACCACGAAGAAGACGGCAAGCACCGCAAACGTGGCGATTTCAAAAACAAGTGGTGTTTCAGCCATAATCCACTATGGTACGGATGCCGTATGACCGGTCGAGAACTATTTGCTCGCCTCCGTCATCTGCCGAAGTTCCTTTTTCAGGTCACGGATCTCGTCACGCAGACGAGCCGCAAGCTCGAATTGCAGTTGTTCTGCGGCGGTATGCATCTGCTCGGACAGTTGTCGAATAAGATCAGCTAGATCCTGCGCGGGCAATCCGGCCTTGAGAATCTCCTCGTGCCGCCTGCCGGATTCCTCCTTGCTGGTATGTGGCACGCCGAGATGCGAATTGCCGGCTTTGTCCGCGTTTCGGTATCCGGTACCGAGCAATGTCTGGGTGTCGACGTCCTCCTTGGCGAGCATGTCGTTGACATCGGAGATCTTCTTGATGAGCGGCTTCGGATCGATGCCATGTTCCTTATTGTAGGCGATCTGGATGTCACGGCGGCGGTTGGTCTCGTCGATGGCCTTGCGCATGGCTTCGGTGATGTCGTCCGCATACATGACGACGGTGCCGGACACGTTTCGCGCCGCACGGCCGATGGTCTGGATGAGCGAACGGTAGGAACGCAGGAAGCCTTCCTTATCCGCGTCGAGGATTGCGACCAATGACACTTCCGGCAGATCGAGGCCCTCTCGTAGCAGGTTGATGCCGACGATGACGTCGATCTTGCCTTCACGCAGTTCACGCAGCAGTTCGACACGACGCAAGGTGTCCACATCGGAATGCAGATATTCGACTTTGATGCCGCGTTCCAGCAGATAGTCGGTCAGATCCTCGGCCATTTTCTTAGTGAGCGTGGTGACCAGCGCACGTTCGTTCCTTGCCACGCGGTCTTTGATTTCGGCGAGCAGGTCATCGATCTGCCCTTCCACCGGCCGCACGTCGATCTGCGGATCGACTAGTCCGGTCGGACGTATGATCTGTTCGACCACGCCGTCGCTCAAACCGAGTTCGTAATCGCCGGGCGTTGCCGACAGGTACACCGTCTGACCGACGCGTTCCTGGAACTCCGGCCATTTGAGCGGTCGATTGTCCATTGCCGACGGCAGGCGGAAACCGTGTTCGACCAGCGTGCGTTTGCGGCTCGCGTCGCCTTCGTACATGGCACCGATCTGCGGCACGGTGACATGTGATTCGTCGATGACGAGCAGGAAATCATCGGGGAAAAAGTCAAGCAGCGTGTGCGGAGGCGTGCCCGGCGCGCGTCCGTCGAAATGCCGCGAATAGTTCTCCACGCCGGAGCATGTGCCGACCTGCGAGAGCATTTCCAGATCGTATGTGGTGCGCATGGTGAGACGCTGCGCTTCAAGTTCCTTGCCTTGCTTATGCAATTCGGCGGTACGCTCGTCAAGTTCCTGTTGGATGGTTTTGAGCGCCCGTTCCATACGTTCCGCTCCGGCAACGTAATGCGAGGCCGGGAAGATGTGCACCTGCGATTCGTGCGCGATCACGTCGCCGGTCAGCGGATGCAGAGTGGAGATGCGGTCGATTTCGTCGCCGAAGAATTCGATGCGGATGGCCAGTTCCTCGTATACGGGGATGATCTCAACGGTGTCGCCGCGCACGCGGAATGTGCCTCGCGTGAAGGCGATGTCGTTGCGCTTGTATTGCATGTCCACGAATTTGCGCAGTAAATCGTCACGGTCGATCTGCTGGCCTTCCTGGAGGAACAGCATACGGCCAGCGTATTCTTCCGGCGTTCCCAAACCGTAGATGCAGGAGACGGTGGCCACGACCACGCAATCGCGACGGGTCAGAAGGTTCGCGGTGGCGGCGTGGCGCAATCGCTCCACATCGTCGTTGATGTTGGAATCCTTCTCGATGTAGGTGTCGGTCTGGGGAATGTACGCTTCCGGCTGGTAGTAGTCGTAGTAGGAAACGAAGTAGCTCACCGCATTGTCCGGCATGAGTTCGCGGAATTCGGCGCACAACTGCGCGGCGAGCGTCTTGTTCGGCTCGATGATAAGCGTCGGTCGCTGCAGACGTTCAATCAGCCACGCTGTAGTGGCGGTTTTGCCGGTGCCGGTGGCGCCCATGAGCACCACGTCGTTCTCGCCATTCTCGATGCGCGTGGCCAGCTCCTCGATGGCCTTCGGCTGGTCGCCTGAAGGCTTATATGGAGATTTGACCACAAACGGCTTGTTCACTCGTTCAATGTTGAATCCCATGGTTCCGTCTCGCTTCCTTACGCCACTGTTCCATCAGCCTATCAACACAGTCGAACATGTGTTCTACATCCTGGGATGAGTCAATCACCGCATCGGCTATGGATTCTCGTGCCGCACGCGTGGGCTGATGCGCGATACGTGCCTTCGCCTGTGCCTCACTCATGCCACGGGTGCGCATCATACGTTCCACACGCGTCTGTTCCGGTGCTTCGACTGTTACGATATGGTCGAAACGCATGGGTATGTCATCGATTACTTCCGCCAAAAGCGGAATATCATGTACGACCACGGCATCCGGATTCTTTTCGACCGCCTGCCGTTCCTCCGACAATGCAAGATCGTAGATCAACGGATGTTCGATATCGTCAAGGATTCTACGTTCGGATTCGGCATTCGGATCGGAGAAGACGTGTTCGGACATCCATCGCCGATTAAGACCACCTTGCGCGTTCATCGCATCCGGCCCGAAATGTTCCACGATTCGTTGCAGGCCCACGCTTCCGGGTTCCACGACTTTTCGGGCGAGCACATCATAATCGACAAGCGTCGCGCCCAGTTCACGCAGATGCGTAGCGACGGTGCTTTTGCCGGCGGCGATGCCTCCGGTCAACCCAATTCGAATCATCACAACCGCCATTGTAATGTTTGACGGACTCGCAACATACGCAAATGGCCCCACACCATCAGGTGCGGGGCCATTTATCAGCGGTTTACGCGAATCAGTTTATTTTGATTCGTCGAAACTCACTTGCCGAGCAGCTGGTCGCGCAGAGCGGCGAGCTGGTCGGAATCGGCGAGGGTGCCGTTGGAGGTGTTGTCGGAGGAGTAGTTGGACACCTCTTCGACCTTCTCTTCCTTCGGAGCCTGGCCGTCTTCGGCTGCGGAAGCCTCGGCGTTCTCGAGTTCCTTGGCAACGAATTCCTTGTGCTGCTCCCACAGATCGTGAGCGGTGGCGTACTGGGACTCCCACTCCTCACGCTGCTTCTCGTAACCAGCGATCCACTCGTTGGTTGCCGGGTCGAAGCCTTCCGGATACTTGTAGTTGCCCTGCTCGTCGTACTCTGCCGGCATGCCGTACAGAGCCGGATCGAAGTCCTCGGAAGCCGGATCAACGGAGTCGTTGGCCTGCTTGAGGGACAGGGAGATGCGGCGACGGTCGAGATCGACGTCAATCACCTTGACGAAGACTTCCTCGCCCGGCTTGACGACGGTCTCCGGGTTCTCCACGTGGCGGTTGGCCAGCTCGGAGATATGCACGAGGCCTTCGATGCCGTCTTCGACGGAGATGAAGACACCGAACTGAACGATCTTGGTGACCTTGCCCTTGACGATCTGGCCAGGAACGTGGGTGCGGGCGAAGCGCTGCCACGGATCTTCCTGGGTGGCCTTGAGGGACAGGGAGATGCGCTCACGATCGAGATCAACGTCAAGCACCTCGACGGTGACCTTGTCTCCGACCTTGACGACCTCGGACGGGTGATCGATGTGCTTCCAAGACAGCTCGGAAACGTGGATCAGGCCGTCAACACCGCCCAGATCGACGAATGCGCCGAAGTTGACGATGGAGGACACGACGCCTTCACGGATCTGGCCCTTCTTAAGCTGGGACAGGAAGGTCTCGCGCACTTCGGACTGGGTCTCCTCGAGGTACTGGCGACGGGAGAGGACCACGTTGTTGCGGTTCTTGTCGAGCTCGAGGATCTTGGCCTTGATCTTCTGGCCGATGTACGGGGACAGATCGCGGACACGACGCATCTCGACGAGAGATGCCGGCAGGAAGCCACGCAGACCGATGTCGACGATGAGGCCACCCTTGACAGCTTCGATGACAGTGCCTTCGACAACGCCATCGGCTTCCTTGATCTTCTCGATGTCGCCCCAAGCGCGCTCGTACTGCGCACGCTTCTTGGACAGAATCAGACGGCCTTCCTTGTCTTCCTTGGTGACGACAAGGGCCTCAATGGTGTCGCCGACCTCGACGACTTCGTCAGGATCAACGTCCTTCTTGATGGAAAGCTCGCGGGAGGGGATGACGCCCTCGGTCTTGTAGCCGATGTCGAGCAGGACCTCGTCATGATCGACCTTGACGACGGTACCTTCGACCAGATCACCATCATCGAAGTTCTTGATGGTGGAATCGACTGCCTTGATGAAGTCCTCTTCGGTGCCGATGTCGTTGATGGCGACCTTGGCGACTTCGTTATTGTTCTCTGCCATTAATGTGGTTTCTTACAAAATAGTGGATGGATAAAATCGTTCTTCAGTTATACGTGTGCGCAAATACACACAAGGCGAAAGTCTACAAGAAGCCATGCACAAAAATCGGGCGTGTCGCATGTCACGACACGCCCGAAAGCACTATCGCGAAACTCACAACTGACGTTCGGCCATCTCCACAACATTCTGCAGCAGCATGGCACGCGTCATCGGCCCTACGCCTCCAGGATTCGGCGTGTATGCAAAAGCCTTCTCGTAACAGGCTTTATCGACATCACCCTTGACCTTGTATCGGCCGGATTCCTCGTCGAACACGCGGGATACTCCGACGTCGACGAGAATCGACCCTTCCTTGATGTCTTCCGGCTTGACGAAACCAGCCACTCCCATGGCTGCGACGATCACATCGGCCCGTCGCATGTGGTCACGCACATCCTTGGTTCCCGTATGGCACAGCGTGACGGTGGCGTTGACCGCCTTACGAGTCAACAACAGACCGATGGTGCGGCCGATGGTGATGCCACGGCCCAGCACGCACACCTCCTTGCCGTCCAAATCGATGTCGTAGGCGCGCAACAGCTCGATCACGCCGCGAGGCGTGCATGGCAACGGCGTGGTGATGTCTCCTCGGGCATGCAGCACAAGTTCGCCGAGATTATACGGATGCATCCCGTCGGCGTCCTTCTTGGGATCGATCAGATCGATGATGGCGTTCTCGTCGATTCCCCTTGGCAAGGGCAGCTGCACGATATATCCGGTACAGGCGGGATCCGCATTGAGCTGGCGGACCGCATCGGCGACCTGATCGAACGTCGCATTCTCAGGCAGCTCGCGCTTGATGGAATTCACGCCGATTTCGGCGCAATCGGCATGTTTGCCGGCGACATATTTCACGGAGCCGGGGTCTGATCCGACCAAAATGGTACCCAATCCAGGTTGGATTCCCCTCGCCTTCAGCAGTTCCACGCGTTTGGCGAGGTCCGCCTTGGTCCGTGCCGCCACCTTTTTGCCATCAATCCTTGTTCCCATGTGGTCCACTTCCTCGCTAAGTCGCTTGTCGTATTGGCATTTGCAAGTATCGTAGGCTATCTTGGTTTCAGTCGTAAGTCGCGCATGTGCTATATGAGATGGACACGACCGAAACGACGGACGACCCAAGAGGAAGGCAATCGACATGCGCTCTCACCAGCGTCCATTTTTCCGCATCCTTGCCGCGGGAATCACATTGTGCACTGTGCTGGGCACCGCTTCCTGCTTTGGCGCTTCTTCGGAGCCCAATCAACCAACGGCACCCGACGCACCAAAGGAGCAGACCACCCCGATCAACGTGGTGGCGTCGGTCAACCAGTGGGGGGCTCTGGCGGAGCAGATCGGCGGCGCGCACGTCAAAGTCACCTCGATTCTGTCCTCCACAACAGAGGACGCCCACACGTTCGAACCGAAGACCACTGCTGTCGACACCCTGCAGAAGGCACAGGTCGTCGTGTCCAACGGAGCGGGATACGACTCCTGGGCCACAAAAAACCTGGAAAGAGACACCGTTTCCGTTTCGGCCGCGCAAATGGTCGGAGCCGTTGAGGGAGACAATCCCCATCTCTGGTTCTCCAGCGACGCACGCAACGCCATGGCGAAGGAGCTTGCCGACACCTACAGCCGCATCATGCCCAAGCAAAGGAAATATTTCACAAACAAACTCAAGGCGTGGAACAGACGCGAGACGGTAATCGAGAGAAGCATGAAAGAGTTCTCCGATACGCATAAGAACGTCTCCTACGCAGCCACCGAGCCGGTCGCATATTATCTGCTCAGCGACATGGGCCTATCCGATAAGACTCCCGAAAGCTACACGCAGTCCATCTCGGAAGGCTCTCAGCCCTCGTCCAAGGAACTCCAGGACTTCCAGAAGATTCTGGAGGGTCATCAAGTGGATATGCTGATCAACAATGTTCAGAAGGCGGAGGATGCCACAAATATTCTGACCGGCACCGCACACAAATCCGATGTGCCGGTCATCGACGTCACGGAACAGATGCCGGCCGACAGCAAAAGCCTGATCTCATGGATCGCGCAGCTCATCAAGCAAATGAATGAGGCGGTTTCCTCCAAAGATGATGCGACATCATCAGATTCGGACGTCTCTCCCTCTGAATCGAATGGCGAGCAGCCGTCGAGCGACAATCCCGACTCCGATTCCGACGCCGCAACGCCGGACAACACAGGGCAGACGGATCCTGGTAAATAAAGCCACGGCCATCCTCCCTCCCCCCGATTCGCCGATGTCGAGCAATTCCCCGACATCGGCGAATTCTTTTTCCCAGCAACAGTTACGATCCAGGCGGATTCATCATGAGACTTTTCATCGTCCATGCATGCTTCTTATTGAGAATGATTGTCAACACCGTTTGTGAGAATACTATCGTTGACTTATCAAGGGAGCGAGCCATGCACGACAAGGCATCATTCTGTATCGAATTCGACGACGCAGGGGTCTCACGCGGCGGACACATCATCTGGCAGCATGGCACCTTCCGTATCCCGCAAGGCTCGGTGACAGCCATCGTCGGCACCAACGGAACCGGGAAAACCACCATGATGAAAGCCGAACTCGGATTGATTCCCATCGCCCACGGCGGCATAACCGTACTCGGCAAGCCGGCCGGCGCCATGAATCACCGTATAGGGTATGTGCCGCAGAGCTACGCATCCGACATCGAATCGAACATCACCGCCGAACAGTCGGTGCTGCTTGGCCTGACCGGGGCAAGGTTCGGCATTCATCCCATCACCCGCCTGCAAAAAGACAAAGTACGCAATGCGCTGGAATTCGTCGACATGCAGGACAAGGCGAGATACCGGCTGTCGGAGCTCTCGGGAGGCCTGCGGCAACGCGTCGCCATCGCGCAGGCGCTGGTGTCGGACCCCCAACTGCTCATGTTGGATGAACCGCTCGCCAATCTTGATCTGGCCAGCCAACGTGCCACGGTGCACGTGCTCGCCAAACTCAACCGAGAACTCGGCATGTCCATTCAAGTAGTGGCGCACGATTTGAACATGCTTCTGCCGATTCTCACCGGTGCCGTATATCTGCTCGACGGGCATCCGCATTATGCGAAGATGAACGAGGTGCTGGATTCGAAGCTGCTCACCCATCTATATGGCACCACGGTGCAGGTGGTCACCACTCCCCAAGGAGATATGTTCGTCACTCCAAGCGAGGATGAGCCTGATGACATTGACGTCGACGCCCACGCGCCGGAGGAAATCGCAAGATTCCACCGACACAACCGCATTTCGCAGGAGGCATGATCATGAACGAAACCGCTTTCTCCTTCGATCCGGATTGGATGGGCACGCTGACCGCGCCATTCATGACAAACGCTTTCCTCGCCGGCCTGTGCATCGCCTTGGCCGCTGGAGTGATGGGTTACTTCACCATCGCCCGTCATTCCACGTTCGCCGCGCATGCGCTGGCGCACATCGGGCTGCCAGGAGCGACCGGAGCCGTGCTGTTGAGTCTGCCGGTCAGTGCCGGTCTCGGCGTGTTCGCTCTCGGCGGAGCATTGGTGATCGGCGCATTGGGCAAAAAGGCATCGCAACGCGAAATCGCCACAGGAACCGTATTGGCGTTCGCCACAGGCATGGGTCTGTTTTTCGCACGCTTGTCCAGTTCCGCCTCGCAGCAGATGCAATCGATTCTTTTCGGCTCCATCCTGACAATCACGGACGGGCAGATCGTCGGGTTTGCGGTTTTCGACGTGTTGTTGCTGGCCGTTTTGGCCGTTATCTATCGACCGCTGCTGTTCAGCTCGCTTGATGAACAGGTGGCGCAGGCAAAAGGCGTGCCGGTGAATCTCATGAACATCTGCTTCATGGCCATTATGGCCGGTGTGATCACCATCGCGGTGCCCGCCGTGGGCACGTTGCTGATATTCGCTCTTGTGGTCACGCCCGCCGCGACTGCGAACATCATCTCACGGTCCCCATTCGCCGCGATGGTCGTCTCCACCGTGATCTGTTTGATCTCCATTTGGGGTGGACTGTTGGTTTCCGCCATGTTCCCCGCTCCCCCGAGCTTCATCATCGTGACGATTTCCACACTGTTCTGGATTGTCGCCAAAATAATCGAATCGGCACGCCGCAGGTAGCGAAAGTATCAGCCGATCGGTTCCACCAAGGCGCTGGCGATGGCCGCGATGCCCTCGCCCGAACCGGTGAATCCCATGCCGTCGGTAGTGGTGGCCGTCAGCGACACTTCACAGCCGATGGCATGGCTCAACGCCTGTTGCGCCTCGTCACGGCGCTTGCCGATTTTCGGACGATTGGCCACGACGACCACGCTTGCGCTCACCGGCCTCATGCCATGCGCACGCAAATACGCAACCGTCGCGCGGAGCATCTCGTCGCCGTGTTTGCCGGCACCGGCGGAATCGGAACCGACTCCGAAAAGCATGCCTATATCACCCAATCCGGCTGCGGAAAGCAACGCGTCAATCAACGCATGGGCTGCGACATCACCGTCCGAATCGCCTTCGATGCCGTCACCATCCCAACGCAAACAGGCAAGCCATAACGGCTTGCCTGCATCATGGGACGCGAATCGATGGGCGTCAAATCCCTGACCGATACGCATGGAAATTCCCTTACTTCTTCTTGGACTTCTTGTTCTCCGCCTCGACGCGCGCCAAAGTGTCCATGGCCGCCTCTTCAGGAGCTTCGGTGTGATGATCCTCGTCGCCAGGGCGCGGCGGTTCATAACCAAGGTTCACGTCAAGCAGACGCTGGGCCTCATTCTCATCAAGATGCTCCGACAACGCGATCTCGGAAGTCAGGATGCTGCGAGCCTTGGTGAGCATGCGCTTCTCACCGGCGGACAGCCCATGCTCGTCGACATCACGCTGGGCGAGGTCTCGCACGACTTCGGCGATTTTATTCACATCGCCGGTGGCGATCTTCTCGACGTTCAGCTTGTACCGGCGGGACCAGTTCATTTCCTTTTCGATGATCGGAGTACGCAGAATCTCGAAGACCTTCGCGACCTCCTTGGCGCCGACGATGTCTCGGACACCCACTTTCTTGGCGTTCTCCACCGGAACATTGATGACCAGCCCGTCGGACGACAGCACCGACAGCTGCAGATATTCTCGGGTCACACCCTTGACCGTTCGCTCGGTGATGGCCTCCACCTTCGCTGCGCCGTGACGCGGATAGACGACCATGTCGCCGACCTTGTAACCCATGAATCCTCCGTGAAAAGCTTACACAAAACCCGAATTATTGTGCCATCAGGGTTGGACTTGCCTAAAAATCCGCCAAAAAACCAAAAAAAGACGCGACACGGGCCAATTTTCAAGCATTTCATGCTTACACTTTTCCCATGGCTACAGAATCCAAGATCAAAGAAGATAGCGTTGCCGTTCCTGTTGCACAGGGCGACCTGGATGCAGTAAGCAACGGTACGTTCTACAATCCACACGAGGTGCTCGGCGGGCATCTCGGTCCCGACGAGCATGAGGATGTCGTCACGATCCGCGTGCTTCGTCCGTTGGCGAAATCCGTGACGATCATCACCGAAAATGCCCGAACCCAGGCGGTGCATGAACACAATGGCGTTTTCATGGCACTCATTCCGGCCATCAAGACCGATGACGGCTTCGGCGTGCCCGATTATCGCATCAGCACCGAATATGAAGACGGTTCCACCGTGGTGTCCGACGACCCGTACCGTTATCTGCCCACCATCGGCGATTTGGACATGTACCTGTTTGGCGAGGGACGCCATGAGCGCCTTTGGGAGGCTTTGGGAGCGCGCGTGCTGCGCTATGACGATCCGTTGGGCTCCAATGACGGCGTCAAGGGCGAACAGCTGGCGGGCACCGCATTCACCGTGTGGGCTCCGAATGCCCATGCGGTACGTGTGGTGGGAGATTTCAACGGCTGGAACGGACGCACCCACGCCATGCGTGAACTGGGCTCCTCTGGAGTCTGGGAGCTGTTCATTCCTGGTGTCGGAACGGGAACGATTTACAAGTACGAGATCCTCAACGCCAACAACGAATGGGTCATGAAGGCCGATCCGATGGAGCGTTCGCATGAGATTCCGCCGCGCACCGGTTCCATCGTCGTCGACTCCGTCCATGCGTGGCATGACGAGAACTGGATGGACCAGCGAGCCAAGACCGACCCGCACAACGGTCCGGTCAGCATCTACGAGGTCCATGCCTCTAGCTGGCGCAAGGATGTGAAGAACTATCGCGAACTGGCCGACAAGCTGGTCCCCTACGTCCAGAAGGAAGGTTTCACCCATGTGGAATTCATGCCGCTGGCCGAGCATCCCTTCTCCGGCTCGTGGGGTTATCAGGTAACCGGCTATTACGCGATTGATTCGCGCCTTGGCGGCCCTGACGACTTCAAGTATCTCGTCGAGAAGATGCACGAGGCCGGCATCGGCGTGATCATGGACTGGGTTCCGGCGCATTTCCCGAAGGACGCGTTCGCCCTTGGCAGATTCGATGGCACGCCTCTGTACGAGGATCCGGACCCGACCCGTGGCGAGCATCCGGATTGGGGCACCTACGTGTTCAATTTCGGACGCCGCGAAGTGCGCAACTTCCTGGTGGCCAACGCCTGCTTCTGGCTGGACGAGTACCATATCGACGCGCTGCGCGTGGACGCGGTCTCCTCGATGCTGTACTTGGATTACAGCCGCAAGCCGGGCCAGTGGCATCCGAACATCTACGGTGGACGAGAAAACCTCGAGGCCATCGACTTCCTCAAGGAAGCCACGGCGACCGCGTACAAGAACAATCCGGGCATCATGATGATCGCCGAGGAATCCACCGCGTATCCCGGCATCACCGCACCGACCGATGCCGGCGGTTTGGGCTTCGGCCTCAAGTGGAACATGGGTTGGATGCACGACACCCTGCAGTATCTGCACGAGGAGCCGATCAACCGTAAGTGGCACCACAACGAGATCACCTTCTCCATGGTGTACGCATACTCGGAGCATTATGTGCTGCCGATCAGCCACGACGAGGTCGTGTACGGCAAGGGCTCGCTGTTCGGCAAGATGCCGGGCGATGACTGGCAGCGCTATGCCGGCGTGCGCGCGCTGTTCGCCTATCAGTGGGCCCATCCGGGCAAGAAGCTCTCCTTCATGGGCAATGAGGTGGCGCAGTACGGCGAATGGGATCATGACGGTTCGGTGGATTGGGATGTGCTCAATTGGCCTGACCACCGTGGCGTGCAGAAGCTCGTCGCCGACCTGAACACCCTGTACAAGGCGTCTCCCGCATTGTGGAGCCAGGACTTCGATCCTGCCGGATTCCAATGGCTGACCAGCGATGACGCCGACCATAACACGCTCAGCTTCGTGCGTATCGGCAAGGATGGCGAGCAGATGGTCGTTGTCGTGAACTTCTCGGGCGAGGCATGGGAGGATTACCAGGTTCCGCTCACCAAGGGTGGCAAGTGGACCGAAGTGCTGACCACGGACGATAAGAAGTACGGCGGTTCCGATATTCACAACGGCACCTTCAAGGCGGTCAAGGGTGAGTATCATTCCCGTGATTGGTCCGCGAAAATCACCGTTCCGGCACTGGGAGCAGTATTCTTGAAGCCGGAACTCTGAGAAAGGCGGAACGCTATGCTCAATTCATCAGCACAATCCACAGTAATTCCACGTACCGTTCTGGTGGTCGAGGATGAACCGACCTTGGCCACCGCCATCGCGCAGCGCATCACTGCGGAGGGTTGGACCGCGCGCGTGGCTTCCGACGGCGCCAGCGCCGTCCAGGCCGCTTCCACGCTCCGTCCGGATCTGGTCATCATGGATATCATGCTGCCCGTGATGGATGGTCTTGAGGCCACCAAGCGCATCGTGGCTGAACGTCCTGTGCCTGTGCTGATTCTGACGGCGCGAGACGACGAGGCCGACAAGGTCATCGGTCTTGGTGCCGGAGCCGACGATTACATGACCAAGCCGTTCTCCATGCGCGAGCTCATCGCCCGGTGCAAGGCGCTGCTTCGTCGTGTGGACAGGGCGAAGGTCATCGCCAAGAACTCCGAAAACGAGAAACTGCTTGATTTCGGCTCTCTGGTCATCGATCCGGCCCAGCGTATCGTCACCGTCAATGGGGAGCAGGTGCATTTGACCCCAACGGAATTTGATTTGCTGGCCACTTTGGCCCGCAAACCGAAGTCCGTGCTCACTCGCGAGAAGCTGCTCGAGGAAGTGTGGGATTGGGTGGATGCGTCCGGCACCCGTACTGTGGATTCGCATGTCAAGGCGCTACGTCACAAGCTGGGTTCGAAGACCATTCGAACCGTGCATGGCGTAGGCTACGCGTTCGAACCGCCGGAAGAATAGTATGATGCGCTAAGATCCGGAAGAATAGTATGATGCGCTAAGATTTGGTGGTATGCGTACCACTGATTCAAAACCAGGGCGTTCGGTCAATCCGTTGGATACCGAACGCCCTATTGGTTTGTTCTCTTCGCTCAAAATGGAATTGAGCGTGCTGATCACCATTTCCACCATCATCGCGTTCATCATGGCTTGGTTCCTGCTCAAAGTCGGATTGAGCCTGTGGATAGCCATGCCGATCACCCTTGCCGTGGCTTTGGGCATCACCTATTTCTTCTCTAGGGGACTCACCTCTCCCCTGCGCGAGATGCGGGATGCCGCGGAGGCTATGGCGGACGGCGACTACACCGTCCGGGTGCATGTCGATGCCAACAGCCGCGACGAGGTCGGACAGCTGGCTTTGTCTTTCAATGAGATGGCGGAGGAACTGCAGCATGCCGACCAGATGAGACGGGACATGGTGGCCAATGTGAGCCACGAGCTACGTACGCCTGTATCCGCGTTGCAGGCCATGGTCGAGAACATGGCCGACGGCGTTGTGGAACCGACCCCATCGAATCTGGAAAGCATTCTCAACCAAACGCACCGTTTGTCGGATCTGATCGCGTTTCTGCTTGATTTGTCCCGCATGGAAGCCGGTGCGGCGAGCCTGCAGATCGATAAATTCAATTTCGCGGATTTCATCGACGAAACCGTGGAACCGTTGGAAATCGCCGATGCCGGGCATGCCCACAATATCGAAATCCACGTGCCCGACGACATCGAAATGGAAGGCGATCAGGATCGTCTGCGCCAGTTGTTCACCAATATCATCGCCAATGCGCTCAAACACTCCGCAGACAATACCGCGGTGCTCATCGAAGCGCATGAAAACAAGGATTTCGGCACGATTGTGACGAATGTCGTCAACTTCGGCTCGCAGATTCCCCAAGAAGCGCGGTCCGATATCTTCCGTCGATTCGTCAAAGGCAAGACGGGACCGGGTACCGAATCGGGAGGAACCGGTCTTGGACTGTCAATCGCCCGATGGGCGGCGCAATTGCATGGCGGCACGGTACGAGTGGTGGATGATCCGCGCGGCGCCGATTTCGAAATCACTTTGCCGAAATATCACATTTCCGATGACGAGTGACGATTTACGCCGCCAAAGGTCTGCCGGCCGGAGTGTGTGCCAACGCCAGCACGGTAATGACCAAAGCTCCCTGTGAAGTTAGAGCGTCAACACAACGACGCATGGTGGCTCCAGAGGTGACGATGTCATCCACCAGAATCACCGCCTTGTTTTGAAGGGTGACGCCCGGACGAACCATGACATGCCCCTTAAGGCGTTGCGCCCTCTGTTCCGTGCCCTTGGTCTCGACGGATTTGCCTTTGATTCCTTTGTTCGTCAACGCATCGCATACCTGTACGCGGAAACCTGTCCGGCACCGTAGAAACGCCGACAACCGTTTTGCCAGCGGCATCATGTGCCGTCGTCCGCGCTGACGCATGGAAGCAATCGACGACGGCGCGGGAACGACCAGTATGGTATCGCAGATCTCACGAACGCCATCCATGGCATCAATCACACCGGCGCGTTCCGCAAGCCTGCACAACGCATCCGAGAACGGACGGTCGCATTCCTCGTCTCCGTGGTCTTTCCATGCCAGAATCGACTGTCTGGCGGCACCCCGATACCATCCGCACGCGAACCATCGACCCATCTCAGCCGTTTCCAATGGCTGGGACAGTTCGCAGTCGAATGACGCAAGACAGGCATCGCACAACACGTCATCAGGCTTGTCGCATCCCGCACAGCCTCGTGGGAACAACAGATTCGCCATATGCGCGAATGAGCCCGCCATCAGATTCACACCGGCTCCGTCATCGGGACAATCTGGCGATAATCTCGCCGCATAATTTCACGGTATCCGCGGGACCGTTCACTTTGACAGCCCTTGTGCCGGCCTTCGCCGCGGGATAATCATTGCCGTTGGGTTCCATCCGGTCTCCGATGAACACGATCTGACCGACCTCGATATCGAGAATATCCGCGAGTTCACGGACGGCGAACGACTTATCGACGCCACGCTGTGAGATATCAACACTGCTGGAGCCTCCAGGTCTTACTTCAAGATTCGGTAGTTCGGCAGCAACCGCACAGGCCAATCGGTTCTTCTTCTCGTTGGTGGGGTCCCATGCCTCCTTGGCCTCGACGGGGGCAAGCTGCCCCAATGCGGAAAAGGTGATCTGACTGCCTCTGTCCTCGATGCGCTCGCCCCAGACATGAGTGGCCCAAATGCCCTGCTCACGAGCATTCCGTTCCAGCGATTCCTTCGCCTTGGCACGGTCCTCGTCGCTTAGATCGTGGGAGAACACTTTCCCCCACCGTTGCCCGTCCCACCGGTAGTAGCGGGTTCCGCTGGTCGGCATGAGGTGAAGTTTCGACTTGTCGGCATGGTCGGACAGCCTGTCCACCACCTGACTTTGCAGCAACGAGTATTTGCCGCCGGTGATCACCGCGACGTCAATCAATGATGTCAATGCAGAGAAGCATTCGGCCATGTCCGCTTTCATAGGTTTCTTGGACCGCGCCAACGTGTTGTCGAGGTCAAACCCAATCAGCCGCGCGCCTTCGCACAACATGTTGACATCAACGATGTTCCAATAAGGTACGGAAATATCCGCCATGATCATTTCTCCCCTTGTCGAGCAGCCCATACCATGGTATCGCATGTTTCGAATAAGCCCTGATAAGGTAGAAACCATGCAACAGATGCCTTGGGAGACCCCGATATACCGCAACCGCCATGGACGTGGCACGCGTACGCCCATGTTTGGTACCAGACTGCCCCGGTACCGTACCAGAAGCGGTATGTTCGACGATATGCTGGTGGCGCAAATCCGCAGACTCAACGGGGCATGGCCTGAACTCATAGCTCCGGTCCAATTCGCTGTGGAGGATGTTCCGCCATCCGATCCCGCGCCTTGGGAGGACGTTCCGCATCTTGGATCGCAGTCATTCCCCGCCGGACACGGCATTCCACCCCGTATCGTGCTGTACCGCATGCCGCTGCAATCGCATGCCCGTAACCGTATGGACCTGCAATTCGCAATCAGGGACGAGGTGGTCTCACGTCTGGCGGAAATCTACGGACGCCGTCCGGAAGAAATAGATCCTGATTGGGGCATGTGACTTTCAACGGACAACAGTCATATCCTGATTCGCCCAGATCTGCTCTCTGGCCTCCTTCAAATCGACGGCGCCGATGATGGCAAGTCCGGCGAGTTTCGCACCGGACACATCTTTCTGTCCGACACGAAGATTCCAGACCACGGCTTGGGCGGGATCCTTCAAACGGATGGCGGCGACATCGCCATCATTAATATCGGCGATGCGCACCGACGTCGAAGCCGAGGGACGGATGGCGATTTCACGCCTGTCCACTTGTTTGCCGTCCGTGTCGTAAGCCGTCATGATCGCTGTCCGATCCTCATCCGCGGTGTTGACGAAGCCTACCGTCGCGGTGGATTGGTCAGGAACCGCGATGGCGGAGATCTTCGCCGGAGCGGACGCATTGACTAGGGCGAAATCGGATTGTCCATCGGGGCCATCGTCTGAAATCTTCGCCGTGGCAGACACCGGTTCGGAAGCGGCTATGGCGATGCCGGTAGCGGATTTTGGAACGTCTCCAAGATCGATGGCGGACGCGCGGTTCGCCTTCAGCTCCTGCTGATTGGTCTGCTGCGCCCCCTTGGAGTCAATCCAGGATACGGTGACATCCGTTTTGCGGGACGTATACAGGTACAGTGTCGCATGGTCTCCGCCATTCAAGCCGTAGAGGGCCAGAGATTTCGCGAAAGCGTTATTCGGAAGCGCATAATCCGATCCCTTTGGGGTCAATCCGTCCATGGAGACGGTGCGGACGATTGCGGCCACAGGAGTGTCAGTTCCAGTCACCGTGGCATACAGCGCGTCTTGGCCGGAAGCAGCTGCGGAAAGATTCAGTACCGTTTCCTTGCCTGAGGCCACGGTCAGCGTCGATCCGGTGGAGAGCGCCAGCGCGCCGGATTTGTCGGAGCCCCAGATTCTGATGGTCACCGATGTGTCCTTGGCGGAGGGATTGGCCACAACAAGCTGTTGCGTCAAGCCGGTCTTCGTACCGGAAAGCAGGAACGCCTGTTTCAGCGCCGGCACGACGCAGGAGGCTGCTGATACGCCCTTCAAATCACCGTCCGTGGCCCATGACATCACTGAGGAAACCGCGCCGGTACCGTTCGAAGCCGTCAGCAGACGCGTGTCTTGCAATCGAGAGCCGTCATCGACATTGCCGGAAGCCACAAAGATGTCATCGGACGAGTCGTCTTTTTTGTCCAGCATCGACACGGATGCCGTCATGTCGGCTCCCATCGAGGCGACGGATGAATGGAACACCGAACCGAAGGCGGCGTATCTCGCGGAAGACGCGATATTGCCGTTGGATGCCTGGTATTCGCTATCTCCATAGGCATCGGTATCGGCAATGGTCATGCGAGACGGGCAGTACGTCTGCCGCTGCCGGGGGCTGACGGTACGACCCACCGAGGAGCGTTCCACCGTGGGCGTGTCCGCATGCAGCCATGATGGCCGGTATATGAGCGTCACGGCCATCAGGACCACGATGAGCAACACTGAGATTACGGCAAGCGCAATACGCAAAGGCGTATTGGGACGAGAATGTCTGCTCATGCTTCCTCCAGACCCTGACGACGAATGCGCGGAAGCGCCACCAGGCAATACGCTACAAGAACGACGCCCATGCACCACAGCCATGAACGACGCCACACACTTGAGCCGGCCTTATCAAGCCCGCTTCGATCGATATGCTGCTTGGATAGATCCTGAACCGTCAAACGATAATACGTGCCATTATCCAGACTGACGACATTCTGTGTCCCGTCGGAGGCTCCAATGTTCGAATTGAGCTGGTTCGAGGCCTCTCGCTGCGCTTTGTCGCCGTTCTGCTTGATAACGTAAATGCCGCCGAAACCCAACTTGCCAAGCTCGTTGATGGCATCGGAATCGGCATTGGCCAGCAACTGGGCGCAATCCTGCGCAATGGTTCTGCTGGACCCGTCGGAACGTCCCGAAACCACTTCGACGCGTTGCGCGGGAGAGCTGTCAATCAAGTCGCCACGACCGGTACGCATCACACTGTAGCTGACCGACTCGGCGCTATCGGCACGCAAGGCAAGCACGCGACGTGCATCATCCTGCCCAAGGAAATCGGTCGCCACCATCGGCAGTCCAGCATCGCTGGTCTTTACCTGGCTGTGATCGCATTCGACATAGTTGAATCCCGCACAGGCCACGACGGAGACGGCCAGCAGGCAAACCAATACGGCACGACCCACATGCGAGGCAATCGACACTGCCTTCGAGCCGCGTCCTTCGATTTCGACGGCGCCGGTCTTCTCATGCTGTCTCAGCATGACGAAACGTCGAACCGCGCCGCCCGACATCATGCAGATGCAGGCGAGCAAGCCCATCATCGCATATGTGGTTCCCGGAAGCATGGAACCGGAGACCGGACCATCCACATCGACGGCCACCGCAATCGCCGCGGACAGCAAGGCCGTCGCCAATCCCGCGAACACGGCGACCCACATCATACGGGACACGCGCAGCACGAAAGGCAACACCAATGACACCGCGGCCAGCAATACGATCAACGCCAGTATGGAAACCGCCACATACCGCCATGCACCACCGTCGGCGCCGATGCCGAACACCCGCAGCAACAGATCGGACAGATTCGCGACGACCGGTTTGCCATCATACGCGGAGGAGGGCAGCATGACGCTGCCGAACAGCTGACGCCATGTACCGTCGGAAGTGAAACGAACGGCATTGACCAACGTCGGCGCGCATACGAACGCCGCCGGAAGCGGAATCAGAAGCAACGCGGGCTTATGGGAGCGGACGAACAGCAGGAATCCCAGGAAGGTGAGCATCAGCGGCAGCAACAACTGCGGCTGCGCGGCGACGACCGGAATGAAACACAGCGCCGCAACCGCCGCCGCCTGGACCGACGCGTGGGGATTGACCAGATCCTCCGTCCGATACATGCCGACCGCACGGAACGAGAAGGCGAAAGCGGCCGGAAGAAACACCATGACCGTCAGCATCGTGACATCCGCGTCATCATAAAGTCCCATGGACAACGCCAACGCGAACCACGCCAACGCGACCACGCAGCGCACCGCATCCGAGCGGGTGAAGATGCCGGCCAGCGCCCAGAAGGAAAACACCATGAGCGGGGCTGCAAGGAAGAACATCAGTCCGACAGCTCCGGCAACATGTCCACCAGTGAGCACCGACGCCAGCGCAAGCACCAACAGCCATGGCGCGTTAGGCGCACTGATGCCCGTGCCTGAGGCATACGACCATGACGTGGTCGCGGTATGAAGCAACTGGGTGAAGCTCGCGCCCGTGGGCAACAGCTGTGCGGAATACATCGACGCACCCGAACATACGGAACGAAGCACGTCCCAATACAGCACGACTATCCATATGCCGGCAATCAGCGCCGCGCCGAAGGCCAATCCCCATCTACGCAGCAACCGTTTACGCAGATGGTCCTTCTCAAGAGGACTGAGCAGCACGACATCCCTCTGGTCGCGCAACGCACGGCGACGGTCGAGCCATTCCCTGACCTGCCGATGATTCGCAGACAGCGTGGATAGCGATTTAAGCGTGACCTTGCTTTGCCTGCGTAACCGCGCACGGGCGCGCCAAGCACCCCGCAGACGCAGCAGCGCACGCCACGGCATCGCCAGCTCGCAGCATGCATGATACGGCTGTTTGCGCGCCAAGCAAAGCACGGCCAATCCCAACGACTGGATGATGGACCACAGCCAAAGCAACGGCCACCATGAACGGTGCATGTCAGTGTACGCGTATTTGGCATTCGCCTCGCGTACGGCAAGATACGGATCGATGCGACCGTCCTCGTCTTCCACAGGGCGCCCGTTCTTGGAACGGATTCCTTCGAATCGGGCTCTTCTGTGGGCGATGCGAGCCTGGGGAACCACTACGACACGCCCACCGCCAAGACATATGCGGCGGCACAGGTCCGTGGATTCCGCGAAGGTGCCGAACCAGGGGTCAGCCCCTTCGAACGCACGCAACGTAGCCAACGGCACCAACGCGCCCGATAGGGAGACCGACAGCACATCCTGACGCCCGTCATATTGCTCCTGGTCAGGCTCGCCGTCGACCACCAAGGAAACGACATCATGGTGCCCGGCATACAAACCCACATTGTGCAGGTTCTTCGCCTGCCAATCCAACTGCTTGGCACCGAGCAGCGCGGCTGTCGGCGTGTTTCTCCACGCATCCAGCAACGTCTCGAAGCACCGGTCATCCGCCGGCCGCGAATCGTCATGCAAGGTCCACAACGCGCGGATGCCGGCATCAATGCCGATCTGATCCATCGCACGCGTTACAGCGTCCATGAAGGACGCCGCCTGCTTCACTCCCACCAGAATGACCCTCACCGTTTTGGCTTCCGGCACTTCCGTAAGCACATCCTGTGATGAGTGAATGACATCGAAGGTCATCTGCATGGGCTGCTCGATCTGCCCCGTGCAATCGGCGATAACGATCATTCCTGGAAGCATGCGCTGCGCAAGCACCGCTCCAACGGTAGAAGCGAGGAATCGAAGGTCATGCTGCGCGGTGATCACCGCAGCCACGGACATATCGACGTCCTGCCGATGCGTATACGGTCTGCTGTTCAGCACATCGGTCACGATTGTCTGGATATCGCTGCTGGCGTTAGAATTCATAATTTAAGTGTACGCACGGGACGCACCATGCCTTCAAGCCCGTTCCTTGTGCTCTTTTTTGTAGCGACGACGCTCACGCTCGCTCATACCGCCCCAGATACCGAAACGCTCATCATGGTCGATGGCCCATTCCAGGCACTGTTCACGGACTTCACACTGGGCGCAAACCCTCTTCGCATCCCTGGTGGAACCGCCTTTTTCCGGGAAGAATGCTTCGGGATCGGTCTGCGAGCACAGCGCTTTGTGCTGCCAAGACACGTCATCATCCCGCTTGAACAAACCCCACAGTTCAGCAAGCGGATTCTCAGAAGACTCATCAGTCACGCCCCACATGAGTCCTCCCATAATTGTGTGCGCACCTTTTATGCGCATACTTTCACACCGCTTCAAATTACACACACGCAATGTAATTTTGTCAAGTTTCCCCGTGTCAATGCCTATATTTCAGAAAATCCATGCTAAAGTTCAGCCCAATCTGGGGTCTACAGTCGCAGAATCGGTGAAAATCGGCCATTAACCCTATAATTGCCCATTTGGATAGTGGTAGGTTCTAAAAGCATTGCGTCAAACGCGCATCTCAATCAGGAAGGCAACACCGTGGCAACGTCATCAACCGGCAATAAGCTTCCTAACATCAATGGTCTTCAGGATGCGAAACCACGTCACAGCCTGGGATATCGCGTGCAGCATCACGTCAGGACCGCAGTCGCCGCGGCAATCGCCGCGACTCTGGTGTTCGTCGGCACTGCAGCTGCCGCTACTTGGATGGACGTCAATGGCATCATCAAGAACAATTCGGTCGGCGTGATCGGCCAGGGTTCCCTGAATACGGACGCATCCATCATCGATCCGAACTCCGGCAAGCCGATCGAGTTCGTGCTGATCGGACAGGATTCCCGTGACGGCGCGGAGAACCAAGCCATCGGAGGCAGTTTCGATGACGTCATCGGCAACCATCAGGCCGACACCGCCATGATTGTGCAGATCTCCGCCGACCGCAAGGAAATCAACCTGGTCTCCATTCCACGAGATTCCCTGGTGGACGTGCCTCAGTGCGAAACGTCGAAGGGCACGATTCCCGCACAGTATAACGTCATGTTCAATTCCATCTTCGCAGGTGCCTACAAAACCGGCGGAGATCTCTCCTCGGCGGCCAGCTGCACGCTGAACGCCGTGAACAGTCTCACCGGGTTGAATATTCAGAACTTCATCGTCGTGGACTTCGCCGGCCTGGTCAAGATGATTGATTCAGTCGGCGGCGTGGACCTGTGCATTCCGCAGAACGTCAACGACCCGTACACCGGACTCAATCTCGACAAGGGCATGCACCATCTTGACGGCGTTGCGGCGACGCAGTACGCCCGGATCCGTCACGGCATAGGAGACGGATCCGACACCTCGCGTACCACACGTCAGCAGTATCTCATCAAGCAGCTGATGAGCGAGGCGCTCAGCAAGAATCTGTTCACTGATACCGCGCAGCTGTACCAGCTGGCGAAATCCGCGCTGAAATCGCTCAACATATCCCAAGGCATGGCTGATACCGCGGCTTTGGCGGGACTTGCCATGAGCCTGAAGAATTTCACCATGACCAACCTGCAGACCCAGACCGTCCCCGTGGTCCCAGCACCGTCCGACCCCAACCGTTCCGTCTGGACCGACGAAGCCGACAATCTCTGGGAGAAGATGCGAGCGGGCAAGCCGATTTTCGATACCGCCGATTCAAACTCGGGCGGCTCCTCCGACACCAGTTCAGATAATTCAGCCAGCTCCGACGATTCCGGCACGACCGACAGCAACCAGTCGGACACCACTGCCGAGACTCCCGATCCCGTCACGGGACTGATCACCAAATCCGACGGCACGTTGGTCGATCCGAGCACTGGCGGCACCGTCGACCCGGATGACGGCTCCATTCATGACGCGACCACGGGCCAGTACATCGGGCTTGCGGATCGATACCTTAATGCGACCGTATGTGCCGTTCCGGCAAAGAACTGACGTAGACCACGCAATCACGTCCCCTTTCAACGTATGACACAGGGACGAATCTTTTTGGAGGAACCATGAGTGAAGGCAAAGGAGCAAAAGAGCCTACGAGCGTGCCACCAAGTTTCATTCCGTCATCAGGACGCAAAAAAACCATGCCGTCCACGGATTCCTCCCGCTCGCAAAGCGCACCGAGCCAGCCAGCGAGTTTCGCACCGGCGAAACGTTCCGACCATGCATCATCCGTAAAACCGGCCAAACGCACGGCGCGTCCTTCTTCCTCGGTTCCGCAAAGCTTCCAGCCTGCGGCACGGGCAACGAGCGAGACAAGAAGAAACCCTTCATCATCTCCGGTGTCCTTCGCTCCAGAACATACCCGCACGGCCAATCCAACGCAGCAGTTCCGGGGGTCATCCTCCGTCTCCACGGCGCTCCGATCTGTTCCATCCTCTCCAGCGACGGCTTCCGTGCCAAAAAGAAGACCTCGCGTCGGACGTATCGTCCTTTCCATTTTCCTTGTACTGATTCTCGCACTGGGAATAGGGGTATTCTCCGCTTGGAACTGGGTCGATGACCAGCTCAACAAACAGACCTGGCTGACATCCAAAGCGGACACCGCCGGCGAAAGCTGGCTTATTCTTGGCTCCGACGAACGTGAGGGCACCATCGGAGATGCCGGTGACGTCGAAGGTTTCAGAACCGACACCATTCTTGTACTCACCAAGCCGAAAACAGGATCGTCCTCGCTGATTTCCATTCCTCGCGATTCCCTGGTGGAAATCGATGGGAGCTATATGAAGATCAACGCCGTGGCGCAGCTGTACAGCCGCAAACAGTTGGTCAATGAGGTGGAGGACATCACCGGCCAGAAAATCAACCATGTGGCAATGGTCCGCTTCGGCGGACTCGTCAAAGTGGTCGATGCCTTGGGAGGCGTGGACCTATGCTACGACCAGAATGTGAATGACCCTTATTCGGGTATGAACTGGACCGCCGGATGCCACACCGTGGACGGCAACACCGCTTTGGCGTTCTCCCGTATGCGATATGCCGATGTGCAAGGCGATTTCGGCCGTGCCGCACGTCAGCGCCAGGTGATCAACGCCATCGTCAAGAAGGGCGCTTCCAAACAGACGCTCACGAATTTCAACAAGACCAAAAAGGTCGCCGCAGCGGCGTTGAGCTCCGTAACCGTGGATGAGAAAGCATCGACTTCCTCTCTGCTTCGGATGGCGTTGGCTTTCAAAAGCGCCTCAGGCAAGGATGGCATTTCGGGAAGCGTGTATTGGACCGATCCGGACTATTACGTCGATGGGGTCGGATCGTGCGTTCTGCTGGATGACGCGAAGAACATCCAGCTTTTCTCCGAACTCTCACACGGCACGCATTCCGCAGGAACCGTGGGCACGCTGGCCGAACAGCAAAACTGACGACACGCCGGAGGATGTGGATAACCCACATTCTCCGACCACAACCCTCATATTGGCTTGCGGCATGCCGCCGCTCTTGCCCATGCTGGCCGTATGAACAAAAAGGCCCCTCACCGTATAAGCGAACAACATCTCACTGTATTGAGTTGGAGCGCGCCTTTGCTGGCGCAGCTCATCATGCTGATTGTCATGTGCATGCAACGTCATTGGCTCTATGCGGCGATGCTCGCTCCGAGTCTGCTCGGCAGCGCATTGATGCTCATCACCATGATCATGCGCGTCAGGCATGAAGAAACGAACAGCAACACCATTACTGGAAGCGATTCGCCGGTTCCAACGCATCATAACGGAAACGAAATCGACCATGCTCAGCTTTTCGCCGACATGCCGTCCATAAGTTTTGAGCATCTGCATGGCCTGGACAACGACCCGCTCATATGGCGCACCATCGTGCGTAATTGGCTTGTCCGTTCCCCAACGAACGGCATCGGCATGTCAGAACATGGCATATTCCATATAGATCTGGCATCATCCGGACCACATGCCATGGTCGCGGGGACCACAGGCTCGGGGAAATCCGAACTGCTGATCAGTTGGTGCATGGCATTGGCGATTCGGCATAGTCCTCAAACCCTCCATTTCGTCTTTCTGGATTTCAAAGGAGGATCGACCTTCAACGCTTTGGAGCGTCTGCCGCATACCGTGGGCAACGTCTGCGATCTTGACCTCGCCCATGCCGTCCGTGCGCTGAACGCCATAGAACAAGAATTGGCACGCAGGGAGGCCTTGGTAAGTGCCGAACGCGTTTCCAGATTCGACCAGCTTTCCCATCCCCCTGCACGGCTCGTGGTGGTCATTGACGAATTCCATGCATTGCGCGACCGTCTACCCGACTATATGCAGCGACTCAATCGATTGGCGTCGCTCGGACGCTCTTTGGGTATGCATCTCATCGTATGCACGCAAAATCCCATGGGTCAGGTCCATGCCGATATGAAGGCCAACATATCGCTGAGCATCTGCCTACGCGTCACCGACCAAATGCAATCGAATGAACTGATCGGCACCAAGGATGCAGCTTTGATTCCACCGGCCTTCCCCGGTGCCGCTTACTGTCATGACGGTCAACGCACTGTTCCTTTCCGCTGCAGCGCGGTCCATGACATTGATTCCTTGGTGCATGCCATCAACACCGCATCGGCATTCAGCGGCACCACCAATCCCTCCCCTTTGTTCTCCGCGCCGCTCGCACCACATGCAGGCAAAGACGATTTGACGGCGCCACAGCGAGAGGCATGGCACCATGTGCCTTTTGCTTTGAGCGACGACGGTGTACTCATCTCCACCGCATTCCTTGACGTAGGACACGGCAACATCGCCGTGATTGGCGCATGCGGAAGCGGCAAAACCAATCTGCTGCTCTGCTGCGCCAGCCGTCTCTATGAATCCGGTCGCTGCACCATCCGGTTCACACGCAAGACGAACAGCGAATGGACCACCGACGACGGCAGAACATCGCCGCAGCACGAACGCACCATATGGTTCGTGGATGACGCCGACGAATTGCTCTCCCCTTTCGCAGCCATGCCCGAAGCCGATAAGCTCAAGACCGCACTCGCCGATCCGTCCGTCACGGTAATCGCAGCTGTGGAAAAGCCGCAAAGCACCCTACTTGAACGTTGCCTCACACGTGTTGCGTTTCCTTGCGGAGAGAGAGCCACCGATGTGATGATGGGGATTCCCAGCGCGGTTCTCGACGGTTTCGGCGTCGATGACTATGCCATTGCCGGGCGTGGGGTCTTCATCCAACAAGCACGGGCATGTCCCGTGCAATGCGCGGAATTCCAAGGATTCTAAAAAAACTTGGTTTCTTTTGCGAAAAAGTCTTGAAAAATCATCCGATTCGTGGTTATCTAAATAACGGATAGAACGCCACTTATGGCAAGAGGAAGGCGATTACATGAGCAGTGCTTTCGATTGGCGAGCCAAGGCCGCGTGCCGGGATAAGGATCCGGAACTGTTTTTCCCGGTCGGCAACACCGGTGCCGCCTATCAGCAAATCGAAGAAGCCAAGGCCGTTTGCCGTACCTGCAAGGTGATTGACGCGTGCCTGAAATGCGCGCTCGACACCAATCAGGACTACGGCGTTTGGGGCGGTCTGAGCGAAGACGAGCGGCGCGCGCTCAAGCGGCGCGCGATGCGTGCACGTCGCTCGCAGGCCATGCAGATGCAGGTCTGATTCTTTTCAGGGCATATGGAAGGGCCGGTCGGATTCGATGGAATCCGACCGGCCCTTCCATATGCCATTCCAGTTCTAGAGGTCAGTTATCTTGCGCGGCACGCAGTTTCATGTCGAGCACCACACGGGTACCACCACCGCGACGTGGCTCCCAATGCACCGTTCCGCCAAAATCATTGGTGACGAACGTGTTGATGATCTGTGTTCCAAGCCCTGATCCGGAAGAGCGAGCCATGCCATCATGCTCCTCATCCGCCAAGCCGGTGCCATCATCCTCCACCACCACGTTGAGGTTATTGCCACCGCGGCCCACGGAAATCGTGATATGTCCTTCCTTACGTCCTTCGAAACCGTGTTCCACCGAATTGGTGATCAGTTCGGTAAGCACCAACGATAGCGGCGTGGCATCCTGTGCCGGCATCATGCCGAATTTGCCTACGAAATCGACATCGATGTGCTGGTCGCGCATCGTAGCCAAATCGACGGCCATCTTAAGCAGGTTGGAAATGACCTTGTCATAGTCGACGATCTCATCGGCGGTCTGGCTCAATCCCTCATGCACCATGGCGATGGTCTGCACGCGGCGCTGTGCTTCCTTGAGCTCCTTTTTGACCTCTTCGGACTTGGTCTTGCGCGCCTGCAAGCGCAGCAACGCGGATACCGCCTGAAGATTGTTCTTCACACGATGGTGAATCTCGGAAATGGTGGCGTCCTTGGTCTGCAATTCCTTCTCGCGGCGGCGCAATTCGCTGACGTCACGGCACAGCACGATACCACCCACGCGACCATTGGCGTCCATCAACGGCAGAGAGCGCATGGACACCGCGGCTTTGTTGGCGTCCAATTCGGAATCTACCGCGGCTTTGCCGCTCAGTACCAATGGCAGCGTTTCCAGCACCGGATCGTTCTCATGCAGCAGTTTGGTGCCGATCTCGCTCAGATACTCCCCCTGCATGGTGCTGACCGATCCCAAACGACGGAAACAGCTGATGGCGTTCGGAGACGCGTATCGGACGATGCCGTCGACGGTGAGCACGATGAAGCCATCCGCCACACGTGCGTTATGGCGCTGGTTCATAACCGGGTTACGGTACGGGAACTGGCCGCGCGGAATCATCTCATACAGCTGTTTGCCGGCGCTGATGCTTTCGGACTCATAACGGCCGTTCGATTCGCGTGTGGCCATGTTGGTCTCGCGGACCACCAAGCCAAGCGTCTTGCCATTATGACGCACCGGGGCGTACACGTTGCAGACCTTGGCCTTGCCGACCGTACGCAGTTTCGAGGAGCGGAACACCGATTCGGAGTCCATGGCCGCGTCAAGCTCGGCGCACAGGGATTCCGGGACGACGTTGCCGACCACATCCTCGGCTCTCAGACTCATCACCGTGGACGGACGGCATTGCTCGGCAATGATGTACTTGCCCTCGCCGTTCTGCAGGATTAGCAGCAAGTCGGCGAAACTCAAATCGGCAATCACCTGCCAATCGGCCACCAACTGGTGCAACCATTCACGATCGTCGTCACCGAAATCCGGACGGGTCATCAGGATATGTGAGAAATCAGCCATGCAACCATAATACGCATCAATGGCGAGGTTGCATACCATATGCCCACGTATAATGCGGAAACGCCGATTGACATATCCGACGGTTACGCTAACGTAGGTTACGGTTCCGTAACTTATAGTGGAGGCATCCGATGGCGAAACCTACAAACGCAGAAATCGAGGCGAAACGCGCGGTCATCGCCGAAGCACGCGAGCAGGCCCTGCAGGCGAAAGCTGAGACCATTCGCGTGAAGGCGCACAATAAGGCCGAGAACATTCGACGCAAGGCGGATGCAAAAGCCAAACGTGCCATCGCCAAAGGCGAAGCCCATGCCGCAAAAATCGAAGGCATCGTCCCCGCCGAAATCGAACGCAAAATCAGACTCGACGTGCATGGCAGGCCAAAGCCGCTCCTGCGTGGCTGGATCCACGCCATCGCCACTCCCCTGGCTCTTGCCGCGGGCATCGTGCTGATCTGCCTCGCTCATGGCACCGGGCTCAAATGGGCGTGCGCCGTGTTCATGACCTGCTCGCTGGTACTGTTCGGCAATTCCGCCTGTTATCATCTGGGAGATTGGTCACCACGGGTTACCGATGTGCTCCGTCGCATCGACCATATGAACATCTTTTTGCTGATCGCCGGCACTTATACGCCCGTTTCCTTCGCGCTCACGCCATTCTGGCGTGATTCCATCATCGCGGGCATGTGGATCTGCACCACGGTGGCGCTCATCATCCATGTCATCTGGATCAGCGCGCCTCGCTGGCTTTATGTTCTTGTCTATATTATTTTCGGTGTGTCCGGCGTCGCGTTCATGGGATTGTTCTGGATGTCCCCCTATGCCGGACCTACCGTGGTGATACTGCTGTGTGCCGGCGGCGCCTGCTATATCGCCGGAGCCATCGTGTATGCGCTGCGCAAGCCCGACCCCTGGCCGAAGGTGTTCGGCTTCCATGAGATCTTCCATACCGGAACCGTGGCGGGATACGCCTGCCACATGGTGGCCATCTACATGGTGATCGTGCAATTGTGGCCCTAAGGCGTAATCAACCCCACATGGACAAAACAAAATAAGCCCGTCCCCTCATCGTACGAATGCGATGGAGGAACGGGCTGTTGTTTTCGTCACACGTATGTCAGGCGAGCGGCTTGGCTTCCTTGATGGTCACGGAAATCTCACGGCCGTTCGGAGCGGTATAGGTCACCGTATCTCCGGCATGAGCGCCATTGATGGCGGCGCCAATCGGCGATTCAGGACTGATGATGCTGTAATCCGTGGCGATGGACAGGTCTCGCGTGCCAAGCACGTACACCATTTCACGTCCGTTGACTTCAAGGGTCACTAAGGATCCGTCACCGACCTCACCGGCCTTGGGCGCAGTCAGAATCTTCGCATTGCGCAGTTTGACGGTCAGTTCGTCGATACGTCCCTGATTCACGCGCTGCGCCTCACGGGCAGCCTGATAGCCGCCGTTCTCGCTCAAATCGCCTTCGGCACGCGCCGCGGAGACCTTGGACAGAATCTCGTCACGGTACTCGCCCTCACGCCAGGCGAGTTCTTCTTTCATCTTGTCGTACGCCTCCTGCGTCAGCAGGATCGTCTTTTCTTCGGCCATGTTATCCTCCTTGACCTTGGAAGAATGATACCCGTCAATCAGCGGGTGGAGATGATGTCGATCACGAACACCAGCGTGTCCTCGCCGCCGATGCCGGCCTGCGGAACGCCACGGGAGCCATAACCGTACTCCGGCGGAATGGACACCACCAGGCGGGAACCGACGTTGTGTCCCGGAACGGTCTGATCCCAGCCCTTGATGACCTGTCCCACACCGATGCCGAACGTGGCCGGCTGGTGACGGTCGAAGCTGGAGTCGAACGGGGTGTCCTTGCCCCAGACCACACCATGGTAGTTGACGGTGACGGTGTCTCCACGGCGGACCATCGGGCCATTGCCTTCAAAGAGCTCCACGACCTTCAGGCCGGCGGGAGCGATCTCAGTCGGGAATTCGATGGTCGGGCGATCGCCGAATTCGGCATTGACAACAGGCATTTCAGATGCCATGGTGAACCTCCTTGAAAAAACACAGTGTCACCAAGATTAGCACCATCCATCGCTAGCATTCAACAACATTGACCGCAAGACCGCCTTTCGACGTCTCCTTGTACTTGGCCATCATGTCCTCGCCGGTGTCCTTCATGGTTTTGATGGCTTGGTCAAGACTCACGATATGCGTGCCGTCGCCCAGCATGGCCATACGGACCGCGTTGATGGCGGTATTGGCCGCCATGGCGTTGCGTTCGATGCAGGGAATCTGCACCAGACCACCGACCGGATCGCAGGTCAGTCCCAGATTGTGCTCGATACCGATTTCCGCGGCATTCTCCACTTGGTGAGGCGTGCCGCCCATCACGGCGCACAGCCCCGCCGCGGCCATGGAACAGGCTGTGCCGACCTCGCCTTGACATCCGACTTCGGCACCGGAAATGGACGCGTTGCGTTTGAACAAGTATCCAATCGCCCCTGCGGTCAGCAGGAACGTCACCACACCATCCTCATCCGCATGATCCACGAAATGCCAATAATAGTGGAGCACCGCCGGAATGACGCCAGCCGCACCGTTGGTAGGCGCGGTGACGATGCGTCCGCCTGCCGCGTTCTCCTCGGAAACCGCCAATGCGAACAGGTCGACCCATGCGGCGTCCGATGATTCGAGTACAGCGTCGGAGCGCCTGCCGTCCCGTTTGAGCACGTCGCTGTTGGATGCGAGCCTTGCATACATTTTTGGCGCCCTGCGGGGCACGTCAAGGCCGCCAGGCAGAACGGTTTGGTTGGTATTGCAACCGTGCTGCACGCAGCGGCGCATCACATGCCATACAGTGTCCAAATCGCTGCGCACCTGCACGGCGGACCGCATGGCCGTCTCATTGGCCCACACCACATCGGCCACACTCATGTGATGTTCATCGCACAGCGAGATCAGTTCGTCGCATGTGGTGAACGGATAGGGCATATCCATATCGATATCGGTTGAGGAATCGTCGGTCTGATCGGCGAAGGCCGTTCCCGCAGGGGGTTTCTCATGGATGCCGATCATCAGGTCGTCGGCGTCGCCTTGTCTGACGAATCCACCGCCAATGGAATACCAGACCTGTTCGTCGATGAGATTGTTCTGCCGGTCGAAGGCTTGGAATCGCATGCCGTTGGGATGGGCCGCCATGCGGTGCCATACATCCATCACCACATCGCGTCCGTAATCGAAATCGATGCGATGCGTGCCGTTGAGCATCAGCTCGCCGCCTGCCTCGCATTCCATACGGATATTGCTCATGTGATCGGTATCGACGGTTTTCGGTACGTTGCCTTCCAAGCCCGCCACCGTGGCGCGATCGGTACCGTGCCCAAGACCGGTCAGGGCGAGCGAACCATACAGTACCGTTCGCACGCGGCCGACCCGGTTCAGTATGCCGTCACGTTCAAGGGAGGCAGCGAATCTGCTGGCCGCGACCATCGGTCCTACGGTGTGCGACGAGCTGGGGCCGACGCCGATGGTGAACATCTCCAGAATGCTGAACATGTATATTGCGCTCTCTTTTCCGCGTCTTCGCCGTCACGCCGCGTAAAGCACGCTGAACATGCGAATCATGATGAGTAGGCCGATGATGGCAATGACGATTTCCGCGATAAGCAGAATTATCGCAACGGTTTTGCGATTGCCGAGTTTGACGTCGAGCAGTTTTGCGAAAAGGAAAGCGACGAAGCCCAAGGCTGCTCCGTTCAGCGCGATCGCGCCGATCTGGCCGTTGGTAAGAACGCTTTCCCCGACTTTGGCGAGTATCGAATTGATGGTGGCGGTGAACACCAGCAGGCTCCATACGCCGTATCCAATCAATCCTACCGCCGCATAGCCGAACGGGCGGAATCGTTCCTTGAGTTTGAAAGTGAACGATTCGGCGCACCACAACAATGCGAAGCCCACGACGAAGGTGAACGCCACGGCAAGGAATGCGGCTTCCAATGCCCACGGAACGAGTGCCAACGAATGGTCCATCAAGGTAAAGTACAGCGGAGAACATGCGATTTCGCCGATAGCGAGCACGCCGGCAACGATAATCGCCTGCGCAAGCATCAGGGGGATTTCAGTGGCGGGCTGTTCGATTACAGGCTTGATGTCTTTCGAAGTCATGCGTCATCCGTTTCAGTCGGTGTCATACGGTTTGTAATGTCCGACAGTGTACCTACGGAATGTTTCGGGAACGATATGCCACATTTTGCCTACACATTGCCCACATTTTTCCATAACCCACCGTGGAAAAGGGTTGAATCGCAGTGAATCGCGATGATGCCAAAACCGTTGGAGAATAAAGGAAAACCGCCATCTCTGGCGGTTTCCAAAAGTGCCTCCAGCGGGACTCGAACCCACAATCCGAAGAGGTCGATTTTAAGTCGACTGCGTATACCGATTTCGCCATGGAGGCTTTGCGCCGGCCAGAAGAAAAAGCCGACGCCAAGCTATTATGCCACGTCAGCGCGCAGCAAGCAATCTCTTGCCGTAATCCAGCACGATGCCGTCCAACAGACCATGCTCGCTGGCCATGAAGGAGTCGATGCGCTGGCCATGATCCTCATATGCGGCTTCAGACACCTTGGCAAGCACACGGTTCCACACCAATGCGCCGCCGCCGACCACATCGACGCGTCCGGGATGAATGGTCTTGTAGGTCAGACGCTCCTCACGAGGCATGTGCAGGAACCGGTTGTCAACGGCATAGGCATCTTCCAGCGTGCAGCGTGCGCCGTCCACGGCGGTGTGGTCGTATTCCGTCAATCCCATAGCCAATGCGGTCATGGTGGTGACCGTTCCGGACACGCCGATGATGGTGTGGGTCTTGCCGGCGGGAACGGTCTTGAACGCCTCGTCGATATGCGCGTCGATATCCGCGACCGCCTCGGCGATCTGCCCCTCGGTCGGCGGGTCGTTTTTCAGATGACGCTCCGTCATACGGACAGACCCGATATTCATGGAGAACGCGGCCTGCACCTGCGTGCTCGGATGGGTGACGCCGTCGCCTCCCAGCACCAGTTCGGTGGAACCTCCGCCCAAATCGACCACCAGATAGGGGGCCTCGACCTCGCGATGGACGATGCTGGTGGCACCAAGGAAGCTTAAATCCGCTTCCTCCGTGCCTGGAATGACTTCGGGACGCACGCCCAAGATCTTCTCGATGTTGTCTTCGAATTCCTCACGGTTCTCGGCATCACGGGTGGCCGATGTGGCCACGAAGCGGATGCCGTCCACGGGATGTTCGGCAAGCACGCCGGCGAATTCTCGGGCGGCCTCATAGGCGCGCGCCAACGCCTCGTCGGCGAAGCGATGGGTTTTGTCCACATCCTGACCGAGACGAATCACCCGCAGGATGCGCGGAACGATGTCTTCCACACCGTCCTCGCTCACACGCGAGACTTTCAGACGAATCGAATTCGTGCCGCAATCAATACCGGCAACGGTTACCGACTTCATTACTCCCACCTTCTACTCTTCGTTTTCCACTGCGCAACGGCATACGGCCGGATCGAACTCATGTTTGATGGCGGACAGGGCCATATCACCGATGGGGTTGGCGCCCTCACCCATCACCAGCGTCTGGGCCAACAACGCATGCAGGCATTTGACACGCACCGGCATGCCGCCGGCACTGGTGCCTTCGATGTGTTCCTCGCTGTCTTCCAAGGCCAAAGCGATTTCATGGCGGAACGCGAGGTACAGTTCGTGGGCACGTTCGTATCCGGCACGCAGATCCTCGTTTTCGGCCAGCATATCGTTGTATTCCTTCATCTTGCCTTCGGCTTCGATGTGGGAGATGGCCTTCACCGCTTCGGGCCCGGTCAGATAGCAGGTCGTCGGGAACGGGACACCGCCTGGAAGCAACGGCCGGGTGACCACAGCCAAAGGCCGGCCGCATACGCAACGGGCTCCGACGGCGACCATGCCGCGCGGGTAACGTCCAAGCTGACGCTCCACCACGGCGATATCATGTTCGGTGGCGGGTTGGGCAAGCACTTTGTCCGCCAAACCCTTGGCCTGTTCGATAATCGTCATGTCCATGTCACTCCTGTCCGTCTTCTGACGGCTGCTGACCGTCCTGTTGCGATTGGCCAGTCTGTTGTTGACTGTCCTGTTTGTCTTCTTCGCCGGCATGCTGCGACTGTTTCGTCGAGTCGGCCTTCACGGGATCCGACCGATCCGCCTGCTTGAAGGAATATGCAAGCTCCTTATACCACGGCAGGGCGGTTTTCGGTGATTCGTCGTATGTCGTCCCTTTTTTCGGCTCGCTCTTGCCGGTCACCGCTTCGGGATGCTCGACACGAATCGCCTGTTCGCCGGGGAAGACGAATCCCAAACGATCCCTGGCCTGGGCGGTGACATACGCCTTGTCATCCCATCTTGCGATATCGTTCTCCAGCTCGCGTTTCTGCGCGACCAACGCCGCTTCCTGTTTTTTCAGTCCGTTAAGCTCTGCCAGATTCAACGCATAGGTATGGAATGTCGATGCCAACTGGATGGTTCCCAAAGCCACGATGAACAATGCCACGAAGAACGCGACCGGGCCGGCGCCGCCGCGTTGTGATGGTTTTTTTCGTGCCTTCGAACTCATAGCAACGAAAATACCCGTCGCGTTCGACTTGGAACACGACGGGTATTTCTATGTCAACGCATTCATGATGCGCTGGCTACGCTCACTCGGCGATGTACTTCTTGCAGGCCTTGAAAGCGCTGTAGCCGGCGTACTGAGCGGTGGAGCCGAGCTCCTCCTCAATCTCGAGCAGGCGGTTGTACTTGGCGATACGCTCGCCACGAGCCGGGGCACCGGTCTTGATCTGGCCGGTGTTCTTTGCCACAGCCAGGTCGGAGATGGTGGTGTCCGGGGTCTCGCCGGAACGGTGGGAAACCATGGAGGTGAAGCCGTTCTTGGTGGCCAGCTCGATGGCGTCGAGGGTCTCGGTGACGGTGCCGATCTGGTTGAGCTTGACCAGCAGGGAGTTGGCGGCGCCGAGCTTGATGCCCTTGGCCAGACGTGCCGGGTTGGTGACCAGCAGGTCGTCGCCGACGAACTGCAGGCGATCGCCGAGCTTGGCGGTGATGGCCGCCCAGTCGTCCCAGCCTTCTTCCTGGAACGGATCCTCGATGGAGACGATCGGGTACTCGTTGATGAGGTTCTCGTAGAAGTCGAGCATGTAGCCGGCCTCACGGTCGTCGCCTTCGAAGTGGTACTTGCCGGTCTCCTTGTTGTAGAACTCGGAGGAAGCCACATCGAGGGAGATGCCGATCTGCTTGCCCGGCTCGTAGCCGGCGGCGGAGATGGCGTCCATGATGTAGTTCAGGGAGTCCTTGTTGGACTTCATCTTCGGAGCGAAGCCGCCCTCGTCGCCGAGGCCGGTGTTCAGGCCCTGCTTCTTCAGGACGTTCTTCAGGGTGTGGTAGACCTCGACGCCAGCCTGCAGAGCCTCGCTGTAGGTGTTGAAGCCGTACGGGGAGATCATGTACTCCTGGATGTCGGTGGCGAAGTCAGCGTGGGCGCCACCGTTCATGATGTTCATGTTCGGGACCGGCAGGATGTGGCCGTTGGTGCCGCCGATGTAGCGGTACAGCGGCTGATCCGCGGACTCGGCGGAAGCGTACAGAGCGGCCAGGGACACGCCGAGGATGGCGTTGGCGCCCAGACGGCCCTTGTTCGGGGTGCCGTCGAGCTCGATCATGGTCTCATCGAGAGCGCGCTGATCGGAAGCGTCCATGCCGATGACCTTCGGAGCGATCTCCTCGTTCACGGCCTTGACGGCGTTGAGCACACCCTTGCCCTGGTAAACAGACTTGTCGCCATCGCGACGCTCCCAAGCCTCGGCTTCGCCGGTGGAAGCACCGGACGGAACGAGGCCCAGGCCCTGAGCACCGTCATCGGTGTCAAGAACGACCTCGACGGTCGGGTTGCCGCGGGAATCGAGAATCTGACGCGCGTAAACGCTTTCAATTACTGCCACAACTACTCCTTATAAACGTTAGGTTGTGATGACAATGCCAAGAATAGTGCGATTTATGGACGTATGCCAAACTTTGCCCGCATGTTCCATGTGAACGCTCACACTCTTTTTTGCATCCCACTGTCATTGACGCGGTGTCGGTTTCCAGTCCAAATCGTCAAGCAATTGACTGGTCCATCCGACCACTTCGTCCGAGCTCATCGGCTTGGAACCAAGCGAGCCTGCGAATGGAGCCGGTACCAGATACGTCTTGGTCAACGGCCGGTACTGGATGCCTTTGTAGATTCTGGCCATGCGCATCTGCACGGATTCACGCGGCTCGAACTTCGACACGCGCACGTTGCGTCCTTGCGCGATGATCTCGGAAATGCCGAGCTTGCGAGCCTTGAACCGCAACCGCGCCACGTCGAACAGCGCCTCGAAATCGACGGGCGGCTTGCCGTAACGGTCGGTGAGTTCGTCGCGCAGCTCGTCGAGATCGTCTTCGGTGCGTGCGGAGGCGAGTTTCTGGTACGCTTCCAATCGCAGTTTGTCCGAATCGATGTAGTCGACGGGAATGGACGCCTCGATCGGCAGGTCGATGGTGACGGCAACCGATTCCTTGCGTTCCGGCTCCTTGTACTGTTCGACCGCTTCGGACACCATACGCACGTACAGGTCGAAGCCGACGCCTTCGATATGGCCGCTCTGCTCATCGCCCAGCAAATTGCCGGTGCCGCGCAATTCGAGATCCTTCATGGCTACGTCGAAGCCAGAGCCGAGCGCGGTGTTCTGCGCGATGGTGGCGAGCCTGTCATGCGATTGCTGGGTCATCGGCTTGGTCGGATCGTACAGGAAGTACGCATACGCGCGCTCACGTCCACGACCGACGCGGCCACGCAGCTGATGCAATTGGCTCAAGCCGAAGCGGTCGGCATGGTCGACGATCAGCGTGTTGGCGTTGGAGATATCAAGGCCGGTTTCGATGATGGTGGTGCATACCAGCACGTCGATGTCGCGATGCCAGAAGTCGCGGATCACACCGTCAAGCTGTTTCTCCCCCATCTTGCCGTGGGCTATGCCGACATGCGATTCGGGCACGAGCTCGTGGATTTTCGCCGCGACGGAGGAGATGTCCTGCACACGATTGTGCACGTAGAACACCTGCCCACCACGCAACAGCTCGCGCCGGATGGCGGCGGTGACCTGCGCGTCCTCGTAAGCGCCGACGTAGGTGAGCACCGGCAGGCGATCCTCCGGCGGCGTGGCCAGCGTGGACATTTCGCGGATACCGGTGACAGCCATTTCCAACGTGCGCGGGATAGGCGTTGCCGACAGGCTCAGCACGTCCACATTGGTGCGCAACGCCTTGAGCGTCTCCTTGTGCTCGACGCCGAAACGCTGTTCCTCGTCGATGATGACGAGTCCCAGATCCTTGAACTTGATCTTCGGATTGAGCAGCTTGTGCGTGCCGATGACCACATCCACGGAACCGTCTTCAAGCCCCTTGATGGTCTCGTTGATCTCCTTGGCGGTCTGGAATCGGCTCATGGCAGCCACGTTCACGGGGAAGCCTTCGAAACGTTCGGTGAAAGTCTCGAAATGCTGTTGCACGAGCAGTGTGGTCGGCACGAGCACGGCCACCTGCTTGGAATCCTGCACCGCCTTGAACGCGGCGCGCACCGCGATTTCGGTTTTGCCAAAGCCCACATCGCCGCAGATCAGACGGTCCATCGGAATGGGTTTCTCCATATCCGACTTGACCTCGTCGATGGTGGTGAGCTGGTCGGCCGTCTCCTGATAGGGGAAAGCGTCCTCCAGCTCCTTCTGCCACGGCGTGTCCTTGCTGAAGGCATAGCCTTTCGTACGCTGGCGTGCCGAGTAGAGCTTGACCAGATCCTCGGCGATCTCATGCACATGCTTGCGCGCCTTGGCTTTGGTGGCGGCCCAGTCGGAACCGCCCAGCTTGTTGAGTTTCGGCGTTTCGGCGCCGATGTATTTGCTGACCTGGTCGAGCTGGTCGGTGGGGATGAACAGTTTGTCCGCCGGCGCGCCTCGTTTGCTGGGAGCGTATTCGATGACCAGGTATTCTCGGGTGGTCTGGTTCTCGCCTTTGCCGATGGTACGTTGGCGCATCTCGACGAACCGGCCGATGCCATGCTGTTCGTGCACGACGTAATCGCCCGTTTTGAGTTCCATCAGGTCGATGGCCTTGCGTCGGCGTTTCGGCGTTTTCGCCTGTCCTGCGGCGGATGTGCGGCCGGTCAGGTCGCGTTCGGTGAGCAGGGCGATTTTCGCGGCGTCGTCCACGAAACCGTCGATGGCGTGCGATCGGACGCAATCGAAATTCGCGATGCCGGTTTCGTTGATCGCACGCTTCAGTCGGGTGAGTGTGCCTTGGGCCGCGGCCGTGATCGTCACCGCATAGCCGGCGTCGAGCAGTCCTTCGATGCCGGAGGCCGCTTTGTTTTCGTCACCGCGGTATTCACCGGGTTTGGTGGCATCAAGTTGGATGTGGCCTTCCCGGGTGGCGTCGACGCCGAAGCTGGTGAGTTTCCACACGTCATGTTTGGAGAAGACGAGTGCGGAGATGGTTTCCTCGAAATCGTAGAAATTCGCCTGGTCGAAGGTGATCGGCGCTCCGGCGCCATGTCCGGATGCGGCGACGTGCCAGCTTGCGGCAAGGAATTCGTTGGCGGTTTTCGCCAGATCGTCGGCGGCGCGACGAAGTTTTTCCGGGTCGGACAGCATGACCAGCGCATGCTTGGGCAGCATGCCCTGCACCGGTTCCATATCGTCGACCAGCGCGGGCAGCAGCGATTCCATGCCTTCCACCGGGATGGCGTTGGCGATGGATCCGAGCATGTCCTCGGCGTTGGGAATGGAGCCGATCAGCGATTTCGCACGTTGGCGAATCTGGTCGGTCAACTGCAGTTCACGGCATGGCGTGGCCCATACGGTGGAAATATCCTTACCGTAGGTGCGCTGGTCGGATGCGTGGAATTCACGTATGGTGTCGATCTCGTCGCCGAAGAATTCGATACGCACCGGATGCGGCAGAGTGGGCGGAAAAACGTCGATGATGCCACCGCGGACGGCGAATTCGCCACGGTCCATCACCAAGTCGACGCGCGTGTACGCGTTTTCCACCAGTTTGCGGGATGCTTCGTCAAGAAGCAGTTCCTCGCCTTGGGAGAACACGAGTGGTTCGACGTCCCCCAAGCCTGCGACCACCGGTTGGATGAGGGAGCGCACCGGCATGACCAGAATGCGGATGGGGCCGAACAGCGTGCTGCCCTCTTCGGGATGCTTCAGCCTGCGGAACACCGCCATGCGGCTTGCCACAGTGTCCGCGCGTGGTGAAAGCCGTTCATGGGGAAGGGTCTCCCATGCTTCAAGCTGCGCCACATCGTTTGGGTCTCCGTCATACCAGGAACGGATGGACTCCACGGTTTCCTCAGCTTCGCGGCTGGAGGCGACGACGAGCACGACCGGCTGTTTGCCCGCAGCGCCGGCTGCGAGCGCCGGGCGTAGGCCGTCCGGCACACCGACGGTGATGCTGGGGTCGATGTCTGATTCCGGTTCTTCGATTTCCCCGGCGATGAGCGCGCGGAAATCGTCATCGGTTTCCAGCACGTCGAGGATGCCGGCAAGCGAGCCTGCGGTCGGCAGTTGCGGTGGTTGCGCCGGAGACGTCGGTTCAGCGGCCATTGAATCGCTCCTGGGCTTTGGCGAGACCGTCGAAGATGATGGTTTCGGCCGCGTCGGCACCGTCGGCGAGGAATTCGGGGAGCTGCTTGCGTTGGTCCGGTCCGAAGCCGCCCAGCACCCAGTTCACGGTGTTGTCGTGCGCGTGGGCTCCGCGTTGGGCGTGGCCGACGCCCATGCGCACGCGCGCGTATTTCGGGGTGCCGAGCGAACGGTCGATGGATTTGATGCCGTTGTGCCCGCCTGCGGAGCCGCCGGCTTTGACTTTGATTCTGCCGAAGTCGAGGTCCATGTCGTCGTGGATAACCACGATATGGTCCGGTTCGATCTGGTAGTAGGCGCTGATGGAGGCGACCGCGTTGCCGGATTCGTTCATGTAGGTGAGTGGCTTGGCGAGGAAGAATTTGACGTTGCGGCCGGATAGGTTCATCACGCCTTTGCCGAGCATGGCGAGTCCCTTGTGGTCGGAGAAGTTGACGGACCAGCGTTCGGCCAGCACGTCGGCGGTCATGAAGCCCATGTTGTGGCGGGTGCCCTCATATTTGGAGCCGGGGTTGCCCAGTCCTGCGATCAGCCAGAAATCAGATGCCATAATAATCGTCCATTCCTCTGTGTTCTTGCGTGCTCTCGTCTTGTTTAACCGCACAGATTCTACTGTCAGGTGCTTACAGGTCGAGATGCCAGTAGCTCATGTCGCGCATGGTTCCGGTGGAGTCGGTGGCGGCTTGGGGCATGAGTCCGAATTGGGTGAATCCGAAATGTTTCATCAGTGCGATGGATCCGCGGTTGTCGGCGAAGATGATGCCGCAGGCTTTGCGCATGTGGCGGTTTCGGCATTCGTCAAGCAGTCTGGCCAGTGTGAAGGTGCCCGCTCCCCTGCCCTGCCATTCGGGGGCGATGTAGTAGGCGAGGTCGGTGACGCCGTCGTAGCCGGCGCGGTCGTAGAACACGGACAGCGCGGAGAAGCCGATGATCCGTTCGCCGCCTTCCGTGGCTGCATCCGTGGCAGGCACGGTGGTGACGAACACCGCATATGGATCGTGGTGCGATTCCACCCATGCCTTGCGTTGCGCGTAGGTACGTGGCGTGGTGTCGGCGGACGAGCCGCCGCGGATGACTGCCGCGTTGTAGATGTCGGTGATCGCTTGGATATCGTCTTGCGTCGCGATGCGGAAAGAATAGTCGGCCATGCGCCCAGCATACCCGGCGGCGAACGACAACAGGGGCCGGTTCCTTTGGAAGGAGCCGGCCCCTGCGTATTTCATGAAGGGAATCGGACGGGAATCACTGTTCGAGTTCGATGGCCTTGTTCAGTGCTTCCTGAAGCTGCTTCTGAGCGTCGCCGTAGGCGGACCAATCGCCCTTCTTCATGGCGGCATCGGAATCCTTCATGGCCTGTGCGGCATCGTCGAGTGCCTTCTTCAGGTCGGCGCTCATCGTGCCGGACGAATCGCCATTATTGCCGCCGGTCTTACCGTCGGTATTGGATGGCGTGTCCTGCTTGCCGTCAGTGTTGGTCTTGCCATCGGCGGAATCGTCGTTCTTAGCATCCTGCTTGTCATCGGTGGTGTCGCCCACGTTTTCGGCGTCGCCTGCGGACGCGCCGGAATCGCCGCCGAACACCTGGTCGAGAGCCTCGTCCAGCGTGTCGGCGAAGCCGACCTGGTCGCCGAATGCGACGAGCACCTTCTTCAGCAGCGGGAAGCTGGTGGAGCCGGACGATTTGACGTACACCGGCTGCACGTAGACCAGGCCTCCGCCGAGAGGCAGGGTGAGCAGGTTGCCGCGCTGCACATTGGTCGAGCCGGATTCGAGCAGGTTGAGTTCCTTCGACACGTCGGCGGACGCGTTGAAGTTGTTCTGCGCCTGGCCGGGGCCCGGCACGTTGGAATCCTTCGGCAGTTCCTGCAATCGTATGGTGCCGTAGCTCGAGCCGATTTTGCCTTTCTCGTGGCCCGCGTCGGAATCGACCGACAGGAAGCCGGTCAGGATTTCCCTGGTGGACGAGCCTGCGGGAATGTACGACGAGGTCAGCGAGAACACCGGTTCGCTGGAGCCGCCGGTCTGCAGCGTCAGATAGTACGGCGGCTGCAGGATGTCTCGCTGTTGCGCCTGCTGCGATTCGGTCGGGTCGACGGGGGTCTGCCAGAAATCCTCTCCGGAGAAGAACTGGTTGGCGCTGGACACGTGGTATTTGGCCAGCAGTTCGCGCTGCACCTTGAACAGGCTTTCCGGATAACGCATGTGGCTCATCAGGTCGCCGGAGATTTCCGACAGCTGGTGGTACTGGCCGGGGAAGATCTTCTCCCAGGCTTTGACGACCGGGTCGGACTGGTCCCATACATACAGGTCCACGGAACCGTCGTATGCGTCCACGGTGGCTTTCACGGAATTGCGGATGTAGTTGGCGTTCTTCGAGTTCAGGCTGCTTACCGTGTCGGAGGATTCCGTGGTGGAGTCCTTGGTGGCCTCGCCCAAGTCGGTCATCTGAGAGTATGGGTAGGCGTCCGAAGTGGTGTAGCCGTCCACGATCCACTTGACCCGTCCGTCCACCACGGCCGGGTATACGCGGCCGTCAAGCGTCAGATACGGCGCGACTTTGGCCACACGTTCCTTCGGGGAACGGTCGTAGAGAATCTGCGAATTGGAGTTCACACGGTTGGAGAACAGGATCTGGTCGGAGCCGAAGCGGATGGCGTACAGCAGTCTGGAGAAGATGTTGCCGATCTTCGGACCGCCATCGCCCTTGAAGGTGTTGGTGGCGCCTTCCGAACCGGTCGGATAGTCGAATTCCCAGGATTTGGTGCCTTCCGGAGCGCCTACGATCGAATATTCGGTGGCGTTCGGAGAGAAGTAGATGCGCGGCTCGTACTTTTCGGAATCGGTGAGCTTGCCTTGGGTGGGGATGCCCGCTTCGAAGAACTTCGGCTGGCCGTCGGCGGTCACCTTGTTGCCGTAGGCGGCCACAACGCCATAGCCGTGCGTGTACACGGTGTGGTCGTTGACCCAGTTGCGGTTGTCGAGACCGTCCAGATCGAGTTCGCGCGCGGCGATCACCGTGTCCTGGCTGACGCCGTCGACGTCGTATTTGTCGACCGCGACGGTGTCGGCGAACGTGTAGTACTGCTTGGACTGCTGCAGCTGTTTGAACGTCGGGGAGATAATCTGCGGGTCGAGCAGGCGGATCTGAGCGGTGGATTCCGCGGAATCAGCCAATGCGCCTTCCTCGCCTTCGGTGGTGGCCTTGTACTGTTCGGCCTTCACCTTGTCCAAGCCGTACGCGGCGCGGGTGGCGTCGATGTTGCGCTGGATATAGGTGGATTCCATTTCCTGCGCGTTCGGATTGACGCGGAAGCGCTGCAGCAGCACCGGCCAGGCCACGGTAAGCACCAGGCTCACCACGATGGCGGAGGCGATGGCCACGGTCGGCACCTTCCACGCCTTGAGCGCTTCGGAAGCACGTGCCGCGATGGGTGCGGAACCTTCCAACGTATGGGATTTCATAATCCACAGGCCCAGTATCACGCCAAGGATGGCGGTGATGGCGGCCATGATGAACGTGACGGGGATGGTGGCGTTCACCGTGGTGTAGGTGGCACCGGTGATTCTGCTGCCTTCCTCGGTCAGGTGCGAGAACACTCCCAGAACCTGATTGGCGGCCCAGGCGAACATGTTGAGCATCAGCCAGATGCCGATCTGGCGGCGGGCGCGTTTGGTGATGCGGAACAGGCCATGGCCGTTCACCGGCATGGTGATGCGGATGCCGCCCATAAGCACGTGGGTGACGATGGAGAAGATGATGCCAGCGAGCAGCAACAGCGAGACAGCGGACATGATGAGTTTCAGTCCGGGCAGCACGAACACGTAGAAGCCGTTGTCGATGCCGAACTGCGGATCCTTGGTGCCGAAGCTTTGCGAGTTGAACATGAGCAGGATTTCGGACCAGTTCGCGTTGAACTGGGAGCCGAACACCAGTCCGACAATCAGGGAGATGACCACGGCGATGCGTCGAGCGCTCTTGGAGCTCACGCTCTTGCCGATTTCGATGGTGTCGCCGTTCACGCGGATGGTGGAGCCGTCCGCAGCGTCGGGACGCGCCCATATCGCCAGCGTGGCGGAGATGAAGCCGACTGCGGCGATAAGCACCGCGTACGCCAGCCAGAGGCCGACCCTGGTGCCCAGCTGCGTCCAAATCACGCTTTGGAAGCCGAGCTGGCTGTACCACATGACATCGGTGACGAACTGCGCGAGCGCGAAGAACAGTCCGATGACGATGGCGAGCGCCAGCACCACGCCGATGAAGATCTTGCTGCCGTTCGACGGTTTGCGCGGACGGTTCGGCTTGCTGGTGATGCGGGGGCCCGAAGGTCGTTTCGGGGGAACGTTCGACGATGGTTGCGGACCGTCCCCTCCGTCGGTTTCGACGTTGAGGATGATCGGATCGTCGTTGCTGGGTTTGCGCGGATTCTGCCTGCCGGCACGGTTCGAGCCGCCTTCGGGATCGAACATGGGACCAAACATATCAAAGAAAGACATGCTAATAGCCTAGCGACAGGCGAGGAACGCCGTTAAGCCGCCAGCCGAACGGATCTGGCCGTGGGCTGAATCGGCTGTTCCGTGGCATGTTCGTATGAAGGGAACATATGGGGAATGCCGGCATGCCATAATGGCGGTATGAAGAAGGCTCATGGGTTTTTCACACGATTGGTGGCTGCCTGCTGCGTGGCGATGCTGCCGGTCACGTTGGCCGCATGTTCCGGCGACGCTTCCCCATCGGACGCCGCCACCGCAGCTTTTTCCACTCGCCGGCCGACGGTCACGCATGATTCCCTCGACAAGGCGCAAGTGCCGTCCGTCCGCGACGATTCGCCGCATGCCAAGGCGGTGCGGGCCGTGGAGTCCATGAGTGTCGAGGAACGGGTCGGGCAGCTGGTTATGGCACCATTGTTCGCTGGTTCCGATCCGTCATCGTTGTATGACCTCATTGCGAACAGGCATGTTGGTTCGGTTTTGATCATCGGCAACTGGACTTCGGGGATCGCCGGGGTCGCGGCCGCCACATCCACGCTGCAATCGTATGCTCCGGGCGACAACCAGCTGTTGATGTCCACCGATCAGGAGGGTGGTCTGGTCCAGCATCTCAAGGGGGCCGGGTTTGATACCATGCCTTCGGCCACCCAGCAGGGCGCAATGGATGTCAGCCAGTTGAGGCAATCGGCATCCGCATGGGGCACGCAGCTCAAGGCTGCGGGCATCAATGTCGATCTGGCGCCCGTCGTCGGCACGGTGACCGTGGACCGTTCGTCGAACGCCCCGATTGGCGCGCTGTACCGTGATTTCGGTCTTGATCCGGCCGGCAATGCGGACCATGCGAAGGCGTTCATACAGGGCATGTCCGATTCGGGGGTAGGCAGCGCCATCAAACATTATCCGGGTTTGGGATCGGTGACCGGCAATACCGATTTCACCGCGAACGGCATCCTCGACACCACCACCACGTTGGATGGTCCGGAAATCAGCGCGTTCAACGGCACGTTGGAGGCAAGCCCTTCGATGGTGATGATGTCTTTGGCCACATATCAGGCGATCGATCCGAATAATCCGGCCGTGTTCTCATCAACGCTGGTCACCGGCTATCTGCGCGGGAAAATCGGCTTCCAAGGCGTCGTCACTTCCGATTCCCTGTCCGCAACGGCTTTGAGTGGCGTGCAGCCGAGTGATTTGGGTGTGCGGCTGGTCGAAGCCGGCGGCGATTTGGCATGTATCGGCGCCTCTTCCTACGTGCAGCCGGTGTTGGACGGATTGAACGCCAAAGCGGCCGGCGATGCGACGTTCGCGCGGAAGGTGCAGCAATCCGCCATTCGTGTGATGACGCTCAAATACGAGATGGGGCTCGCCAGGTAATCGCAATGCCAAGCACAGGCGGAAGCCGTCTTACGAGAAAACCAGCTGTACCAGCAGCATATAGACGGCGGTGCCGCCGGCGATCGACAGCAGCATGTTCCTTTTCCATATGTGCAGCAGGGCGATTGCGATAATCGCCAACAATTCGGGAATGCCGTGGCTGCCTGACGTCAGGTGCACTCCTTTGAGCGAGTACACGACGAGCAGGCCTGTCATGGCATACGGCAGGACGGTGCCCAGGTAGGTGATGAAACGCGGCGGTTCCTTCGATTCGGGGAACAGCAGGAACGGCAGGAAACGTGTCAGCATGGTGCCGAGCATCGCCATGATGATGGTGATGACGCCTTGCCACGTGGTCATGATCATCATGCGTTCGTCTCCTTGTCCGCGTTGTTCGTTTCGTTCTCCCCGTCCGTCTTGTCGATCTTCAGGTCGTCCAGGTATGGCCGCAGCAGAATGAACATGACGAGCATGGCGACCAGGGATGGGATCATGAAATTGTCGGCGCCGAACACCCCCAGACAGATCGCGGGCACCGCTATGCCGGTAAGCGCGGCCATGTGGCTTTTGCGTTTCGTGGTCAGCCATTGATCCACGAAAATGACGGCGAACATGGCGGTCATGATGAAGTCGAGACCGGAGGTGTTGAAGGTGATGCGTTCTCCGAGAAGGCCGCCAAGCGTGGCGCCGGCCACCCATGATGACTGGTTGAGCAGGCCGACGAAGAAGTAGAACCATCCGCGATCGACGTCGGCCGCAATGATGGTGCCGTTGTCGATGGCGAAGGTCTCGTCGCACAACGAGAAAATGAGATACGGCTTCTTGGCGCCCATGTTCTTGAACCGGCCGAGCATGGAGATGCCGTAGAACAGATGACGGGTGCCGAGCATGACGGCCAGCATGAACGTGACGAACGGGTTGAACGCGGACACCAGCAGATTCACGGTGACGAATTCCATGGAACCGGTGAAGATGAACGCGCTCATGCACATGGGCCACAGGAACGAAAAGCCGCGCGTGCCCATCAGCACGCCGTACGACAACGCCAGAAGGAAGAAGCTGATGCAGACCGGCGACGTCCGCGGCAACGCCGTTCTGAACGCCTTGCCCATGACAGCATTCCTGTTCTGCGTCCGCACCATTAAATATCAGCCCTTCTTCCGTCCGTTCCCATGCTTCTCTTCTCATGCCTTCTCTTGCCGCGCCCTGATATACCCCGACGCGCCACAACGACGGCCAACATACTATCGCCGACCCCGACAAAACATGCGCAACCGTATCGGCGCGTGGACATCGACGGATTACGTACAAAGCAAGCGCGGCGAGATTATCATGCTGCATACTGGAACGTAACAAAAAACCTTTGGACAAGGAGCATGAATGAAGACACTGGTTCTGGTGTTCCACCCGCATCTGGAGAAGTCGCAGGTCAACCGCAAGCTCATGGACGCGGCCAACGAGACCGGCGACGTGACCGTGATGGACGAGTACGCCGCATATCCCGACTTCAAAATCAACGTCGAACATGAGCAGGAGCTCATCGAAACGCATGACCGCATCGTGCTGCAGTTCCCGTTCTACTGGTACAGCTCCCCCGCGCTGCTCAAGCAGTGGGAGGATGACGTGATCAAGGCCGGCTGGGCCTACGGCGGCGGGCGGGCGCTCGAAGGCAAGGAGTTCATGTTGGCCGTGTCCACCGGCTCTCCGGCGGACTCCTACACGCGTGAAGGCAGCCATGTGCGCACCATGGAGGAGCTGCTTTCCCCGTTCGAGACCACGTTCCGTCATACGCATGCCACATATCTGAAGCCGTTCCTCATCCAAGGCGTCGCCACGTCCACCGATGAGCAGATCGACGCCGCCGCGGCGAAGTATCCGGCAGCGCTGATCGGCTGATTCCTCTGCCTGTTTCGGCGCGCATTTCCCGATTTTCCGCAGGGAGCCGTGTTCGCTCCAGACGAACGTGGCTCCCTGTTTGACTTCAAGTACTTGAAGTTCCTATTCTCTTCCAACAGAGCATGAAGGAGCATACGGTGAATAACACTCCAGATACATTTACATCCGCTGCGGAGCAGGACATGTCCGAAACCCGCCAGGCGTTCCTCACCGGCGAGCGCGCGGAGTTCTTCGCGCATGACCGCCGGTACGTCGATACGATTTTCGACGATGGCGAATCGCCGTTGAAGCATGCCCATGACATCGAACTGAGGTCGAGCTCGTTCAAATGGAAGTATCCGCTGTGGTATTGCTCGGATATCGATGCGAAGGACTGCACGTGGTTTGAGATGGCACGTGCGGGCGTATGGTACACGGACCATATCACGGTGGAGGATTCAACGATCGAGGCGCCGAAGAATTTCCGCCGCTGCCATGACGTGACGTTACGCAACGTGGATTTTGTCAACGCCGAGGAGACATTGTGGGCCTGTTCCGGCGTGACGTTGGACAATGTGAGCGCGCATGGCGACTATCTGGCGATGAATTGCGCGGATGTGAAAGCCGACAACCTACGTTTGGTGGGCAATTATCCGTTCGATGGCGCAAGGAACGTGGAGATTTCCAATTCCCGTCTGATTTCGAAGGATTGTTTCTGGAACTGTGAGAACGTGACGGTGCGCGATTCGTTCATTTCCGGCGAGTATCTGGCGTGGAACTCGCGTAACGTGACGTTCGAGCATTGCACGATCGAAAGCCTGCAGGGCCTGTGCTACGTGGACCATCTGGTGTTGCGTGACTGCCGGCTCGTCAATACGACGCTCGCGTTCGAATATTCCTCCGTCGATGCCGACGTGCGCGGCACGATCGACAGCGTGTTCAATCCTTCGTCCGGCACGATTCGCGCCGACCATATCAACGAGCTGACGCTCGATCCGGCGAAAATCGATCCGACGGCCACGACGATCGTGACAGCCGACGCCGCATAACAGTAGGTAGGATTGGCGGTATGACTTACGATTTCGATACTCCGATCGACCGTTCCGGCACGTACTCGCTCAAATGGGAGGAGGCTGGCGACGCGCTGCCCATGTGGGTGGCGGATATGGATTTCCAGACCGCGCCCGTAATCCGCGAGGCGTTGCGTCGGCGCGTCGAGCATGGCGTTTTCGGCTATTCGATCGTGCCGCCAGAATGGAATCAGGCGTACGTGGATTGGTGGGGACGCCGTCATGGGCTTGCCATCGACCCGGACTCGCTGGTGTTCTGCACCGGTGTGGTGCCGGCGATCTCCAGCATGGTCAGGAAACTCACCACGCCGAACGAGAACGTCGTGATCATGACGCCGGTCTACAACATCTTCTTCAATTCGATTCTCAACAATGGCTGCCGTGTGCTTGAATCGCCGCTCGCCTATGACGGCGAAGGACATTACGAGATCGATTGGGCTGATTTCGAAACGAAACTCGCCGACCCGCAGACCACGCTGATGATTCTGTGCAACCCGCATAATCCGATCGACCGTATTTGGGATTGTGAGACTTTGGAACGTATCGGCGAACTGTGCTGGAAGCATCATGTGACGGTGGTCAGCGATGAGATCCACTGCGATCTGACCGATCCGGGTTTCGATTACGTGCCGTTCGCCTCGGTGGGCGAGCATTGCGCGATGAATTCGGTGACCTGCATGGCTCCGACCAAAACGTTCAACATCGCAGGACTGAATTCCGCGGCCGTGATGATTCCGAATCCGGTGCTGCGTCATAAGGTGTGGCGAGCTTTGAACACCGATGAGGTGGCGGAGCCGAACGCCTTCGCCATGGACGCCACCCTGGCCGCGTTCAACGAGGGCGAACCGTGGCTGAACGAACTGCGCGCTTATCTGGCCGGCAACAAGGCGACCGCGCGTGCGATGTTCGACAAATACAACGCTTCGGTGCCGGCCGACCGGCGCATCATCATGGTCGAAGGACATGCCACCTACCTGTTGTGGGTCGACTGTTCGGCCATCACGCATGACACGGATGCGTTGTGCGATTATCTCAAACGCGAGCATAAGGTGATGTTCTCCGAGGGTTCCGAATATGGTGGCAACGGTCATGATTTCGTGCGTATCAACGTGGCCTGTCCGCGTGCACGCATGATCGAGGGTCTTGCACGGTTCATCGACGGTCTGCTCGCGTATCGAGCACAATCGTTTCCAAAGATGGACTGATAAACCCTTGGACTGACGCATGACGGATGCGGCAACGGCCTCTTCAAGGACCATGAAAGGACGCAACATGGTGGTGGTGTTTTTCTCCCGCGCCGGCGAAAACTACGAAGTGGGCGAGGTGACGGTCGGCAATACCGCGAAGCTTGCCCAAGAGGTGGCCCGGCGGACCGATTCGCCGATGATTGAAATCGCACGTACCGAGCCTTATCCGGAACGGTACGCCGCGACCTCAGAAATGGTGCAGGAGGAGCAGCGTGTCAACGTGCGTCTGCCGTTCACGCTCAGCGGCGATACCGATGCGCTCGACTCGTCCGATACCGTGTTCCTCGGCTATCCGATTTGGTGCGGCGATATGCCGATGCTCGTGTACGCTTTTCTGGAAAGCCGCGACTGGTCCGGAAAGACCATTTATCCGTTCTGCACGCACGGCGGCAGCGGGCTTGGACGGACTCCGGAACGTATCGCCGCAATCACCAAGACGACGGTGAAGCCGGGGCTTGCGGTCATGGGGACCGACGCACAGAACAACGCAAGTAAAACCGCCGAAGCCGTCAGCGGGTGGATCGCCAAATCCGGTCTATAGATTCGCAATCCACATCCATCCGTTCCGTCTGCTTCAGCACGCCTTCGAGTTGGAGCAGACGGATTTTGGTTTCAATGCCTCCCGCATAACCGGTGAGACTGCCGTCAGCGCCGACGACCCGATGGCAGGGCACGATAAGCGCGATCGGATTGCGGTGCACCGCTCCTCCGATGGCGCGTGCGGATACCCTACGCCCGTCCGCACGTTTCAACTCCAATCGACGTGCGAGTCCGCCGTATGAAACCGTTTCGCCGTATGGCACTTTCCGCAGCAATGCCCATGCTTCCTTGCGGAATGGCGTGCCTTCCAGCAGCAACGGCACTTCGGTCCGAGGTATGCAACCTGCAAAGTATTCGTCCAGCCATCGTTTCGCGGCGCCAATCGTCGGCGAATCACCCAAAACCGCGGAATCATCGTCCGCATAGCCTGGCTGCCAATCGAACCACAGGCCGAGCAATGCCGTTTCGTCGGCGATCAGCGTGATGCCGCCAAGCGGCGAATCGTAATGCGACTTTGTTTTCACCACTGTCCTCCACCCCTCCACAAAACACCTATCTCGCCTATGGATGGCGGATTTCGTCTTTCGACACATGTTATCTCGCTTATAGATGGCGGACGGCAAAGTGAAAAGCCGCGCTTTTTACCCCCATACACTATCTCAGGGGGTATAAGTCGAAAAACATCCGCCATCTATAGTGGAGATAGCATCAGGCAGACCCGCGAATCCGCCATTCATAGGCGAGATAGGACCAAAACGAAGGAGTTGGCATGGGATACGCACTCATCACGGGAGCGTCCGGCGGCATCGGACGCGAACTGGCGGCGCTGTTCGCAGCGGACGGACATGACCTGGTGATCACCGCCCGCAGCCAGGAACGGCTTGACATGGTAAAAACCAAGCTCGAGCAGCGTTTTGGCGTGCATGTGGTGACGTTCGCCATAGATCTGAGCGAAGCAAATGCGCCGAAGAAACTCCATGATTTCACCACATCACAAGGTATTGCGGTCGACCATCTCGTTAATAACGCAGGCTTCGCTGACTGGACGGATTTTCTCGACGCCGACTGGAACCGGCAAAATGAGATGATGCAGCTCAACATGCATGCGCTCGCTGAGTTGACGTATCGGTATGGCCGAGACATGCGCGCCAACGGGCATGGCAGGATTTTGAATATTTCGTCCGTCGCCTCGATGATGGCAGGCCCATACATGGCGATGTATTTCGCGTCGAAGGCATTCGTGCGTTCGCTATCCGAGGCAGTGGCCCACGAATTGCGCGGCACGGGCGTGACGGTGACCTGCGTATGTCCCGGTCCGACCACGACCGGCTTTCAGAAGGCTGCGAATATGAGTGGCCGCAACTTCTTCACCATGACCAAACCGGCCACCGCACGTCAGCTTGCCACGTACGCCTACCGCAGGATGATGCGCGGCTCAACCCTCGCCTACCATGGTCCGCTCACCAAGGCGGGCGCGCTCGCGGAACGGGTTCTTCCCCGCGCTTTGACCCGGCGAATCGCCGCGTTCATGGACGGCGGCAAGCCGCACACGCTCAAGGTTTAACGGCGAATCGCTTGGACGGACGGTAGCAGAGCAGAGCAATGCCGATGAGTACGGCGGTTGCGGCGAGGCTAATCGGGTAGACGATCATAATGGCCTCGAACGTGCGATGCGCGGGGAACGCGAACGCGATCCAAGTGATGCGCACGCCGACCACGCCGATTACGGTGAGCAGCGCCGGCACCAGTGAGATGCCGAAGCCGCGCAGATATCCGGACATGACCTCGTATAGCATGCTGAACGTGTAGGCGGAGAACACCATGACGAGTCTGGTGTAGCCGACGGAAATGACCTCCGGTGTCGCATCGAACAACGCCAGCAGACTATGGCCGAAGAACAGCACGACGGCGATGGTGGCCGCGGTGACGATGAAATCCTCCAGAATGCAGATGCCAAGCACGCGCTTGCAGCGTCCAATCCGTTTGGCTCCATAGTTTTGCCCGGTGAAGGTGGCGCAGGCCTGGCTAAACGAGTTGAGCACGTAGTAGGCGATGATTTCGATGTTGAACGCGGCGCTGGAGGCGGCCATGACAACGGTGCCGAGACTGTTGATGGCGGCTTGGATGATGATGTTGGCCACGGCGAACACCGCGCTTTGCACGCCGGCGGGCAGTCCGATGCGCAGAATCTGACGCAGGGTGAACCAGTCGATGCCGAACTCGCGCAAATCAACATGGATGGCTGCGTCAGTATGAACCAGTCGATACAGCAGAATCATGGAGCTGACGACGTTCGCGATGACGGTGGCCGTCGCGACGCCCGAAACACCCCAATGGAACAATACGACGAAAATCAGTCCCATGGTCACGTTGAGCACGCCGGAAATGGCGAGTACGGCGAGCGGAGCCTGGGTGTCGCCGATGCTGCGGAAGATGGCTGTTTCGAAATTGTATAGCAGGATGACGGGCATGCCGATGAGGTAGATGCGCAGGTATGCGAGCGCCAGGGGGAACACGTCGGCGGTCACGTTGAGCATGCCGAGAAGCGGGCCGGCGAGCAATTCTCCGATGATGGCGACGATCACGCCGCCGATCAGGGCGGTGACGATGGACGTGTGCACGGCGTTGCGCACCGCTTCGCGGCTGCCTCGTCCGATGGCGTTGGCGATGACGACGTTCGCGCCGAGAGCGATGCCGATGAACAGGTTGAGGATGAGTCCGGTGACGGGCGCGTTGGAGCCGACGGCCGCGACCGCGGCGGTGCCGTCGGATTGGGAGAAGTTGCCGACGATCATGATGCCGGATGCGTTGAAGAGTTGTTCCAGAATGCCGGTCGCCGCCACGGGGAGCGCGAATCGCAGGACTTTCGTCCATATGCGCCCGTGCAGCATGTCTATGCCCTGCTTGTTGTGCACCATGTTTTTGTCTCCGCCAGCCGCAGCCGGCTCGTCGTTCTCTTCCGGAGGCATTGTAGTGGCGGCACCAAACGAGGGAATCGCCATGCCGTTTTGTAGGATGCTCTAAAAAAGGGCCATGACGTTTTCGAATTCCCTTTGGTGGCGAGTGGAGCCCGCGCGTTAGTATGAAAGGCATGAGTGAAACCGTTTCAACCGCATCCAACGCGGCCGACGCATGGACGAATCCGCTGCGCGACCCGCGCGATCTGAGACTTCCCCGCATCGCAGGCCCATGCAGCATCGTGATTTTCGGCGTGACCGGCGATCTGTCCCGTAAGAAGCTGCTCCCCGCCATCTACGATCTGGCCAACCGTGGCTTGTTGCCGCCAAGCTTCGGTCTGACAGGCTTCGCACGCCGCGACTGGACCGAGGACCATTTCAAGGACTTCGTCAAGGAGAACGTGCAGGCGCATTGCCGTACGCCGTTCAAGGAATCGACTTGGAAGCAGCTTGCGGCCGGTATCCGTTTCGTACAAGGCACGTTCGATGATCCGAAAGCGTTCGAGCGTCTGTCCGACACGGTCGCCGAGCTTGACCGCGACCGTGGCACGCGCGGCAATCACGCGTTCTACATGTCGGTGCCGCCGCGCGCGTTCCCGCAGGTGTCCCGTCAGCTGGCCGACTGTGGTCTGGCGAAAAGCGACAAGGGCGCTTGGCGTCGTGTGATCATCGAAAAGCCGTTCGGTCATGATCTGGCCAGCGCCAAGGAGCTCGATCGCGTGGTCTCCGAAGTGTTCGACCCGTCGAGCGTGTTCCGCATCGACCATTATCTTGGCAAGGAGACCGTGCAGAACATGCTGGCGTTGCGTTTCGCGAACGCCATGTACGAGCCGATCTGGAACAACAATTACGTCGACCATGTGCAGATCACCATGGCCGAGGACATCGGCGTGGCTGGTCGTGCCGGCTATTACGACGGTATCGGCGCCGCACGCGACATCATCCAGAACCATCTTCTGCAGCTTATGGCATTGACCGCCATGGAAGAGCCGGTCTCCTTCTCCGCCGCCGATCTGACCGCCGAGAAGACCAAGGTGCTCTCCGCCGTGCGCCTGCCCAAGGATCTGGCCGCGCACACCGCGCGAGGCCAGTACGCCGCCGGATGGCAGGGATCGCACGAGGTGGTCGGCTACTTGGACGAGAAGGGCATCGATCCCGAATCCACCACCGAGACCTATGCCGCGATCCGCCTGGACGTCGACACCCGCCGTTGGGCCGGCGTGCCGTTCTATCTGCGTACCGGCAAGCGCCTGGGCAAGCGTGTCACGGAGATCGCCGTGGTGTTCAAACGCGCCCCGCATCTGCCGTTCGAATCGACCGCCACCAAGGAGCTCGGCAAGAACGCCGTCGTGATCCGCGTGCAGCCCGACGAGGGCGTGACCATGCGCTTCGGCGCGAAGGTGCCGGGCGGCACGTCGATGGAGGTGCGCGACGTGTCGATGGACTTCGGCTACGGTCGCTCGTTCACCGAATCCTCCCCTGAGGCATACGAACGCCTGATCCTCGACGTGCTGCTGGGCGACCCGCCGCTGTTCCCCACCACCGAGGAGGTCAACCTTTCGTGGAAGATCCTCGACCCGATCGAGGAGTTCTGGTCGACGCTCGGCCAGCCGCAGCCGTATCGTTCCGGCACGTGGGGGCCGGAGGAGGCCGTTGAAATGCTCGCCCGCGATGGACACCGTTGGAGGATGCCGTGATCATTACCCTGCAAGACACCGAGACCCGCGAGATCTCGGCGAAAATCGACGAACTGCACGAGGAGCGCGGCGAGGCGGCCCTGGGCCGTGTGCTCACCCTGCTCATCTCCACCAACGAGGCCGAGCTCGAGCATGATCTCGAAGTCGCCAACAATGCGAGCCGCGAGCATCCCTGCCGTGTGATCGCGGTCGCCCCGAGCAGCCGCAAGATCAGCCCGGAAGAGGAGCATCCCACCTTCCTTGACGCCGAGATCCGCTTCGGCTCCGACGCCGGTGCGGGCGAGATCATCGTGCTTCGTCCGCGCGGCGGTCTGGTCCGTCACGCCGACACCCTGGTGATCCCGCTGCTCGTGCCCGACGCCCCCGTGGTGGCATGGTGGCCGAACGAGGCGCCCGCGAATCTGTCGAAGGACCTGCTCGGCTCCATGGCCAGCAGCCGCATCACCGACGCGATGCACTCCTCGAACCCGCGGCGCACGATGGACGATCTGCGCCGCAACCGCTCCGCCAAGGACGTGGACATGTCGTGGACACGCCTGACCGTATGGCGTGCGATGATCGCCTCGATGCTCGACCAGCCGCCGCACCTGCCGGTGAGCAATGTGCGCGTGACCGGGCAGAAGGATTATCTGCCGTTGGATCTGCTGGCCGCATGGCTGCGACTGCGCCTGAACGTGCCGGTGATGATCGAGGAGGATCCGAACGCCACGGCCGTCACCGGCGTGTACCTGACGCGCGGCGACGGCGTGCTGAGCCTGGAGCGCCCCTCCACCGACGACGGGTTCGCCGTGATCAGTGTGCCCGGCCAGTCGCCGCAGACCATCAGCGTGCCCGCGCGCACGCTTGAGGAATGCCTGAGCGAGGAGCTTGGCCGCCTCTACCCCGATGAGATCTACAGCGAGGTCGTCTCGCAAGGACTGGATCTCGTCAAGCCCAGGCAGTAGCCACCAAGCGTCGAACCATAATACAAGGAGTGAACGTGACAGAACGTAAAACCGTCGTATACCCCAATCCGCAGGTACTGGCGGAGGCTGTGGCCGCGCGCACGCTGCTGACCATCATCGATCTGCTGGCCGAGCCGAATCGTAAACGTGTGGATATCGCCGTGACCGGCGGCACCGACGGCAACCGTGTGTTCGCCGCGATGAACGCCAGCCCGCTGAACGATGCCGTGGACTGGAGCCGTGTGCACATGTGGTGGGGCGACGAGCGCTTCGTGGCGGCCGATGACGACGACCGCAACGCGAAGCAGGCTCGCGAGGCCTGGTACGGTGCGCTTGTGGAAAGCGGGCGCATGCCGGCGGCGAATATCCATGCGATGCCGGCCGATACCCGCGGCGCCGAGGAGATCGCCGCCGCCTCCCCCGAACAGACCGATGCGGTGCTGGCCGAGGCCGCCGCGGAGTACCAGCGCGAGCTCATCGAGCAGTTGGGCGAGAATCCGGCATTGGATATCGCGATGTTCGGCATGGGGCCGGACGCGCATTTCGCGTCCCTGTTCCCCGACCACGGCGAGGCCGAGATCGACGACCCGCACGTGCTGGTCGCAGGCGTGCGCGATTCGCCGAAACCGCCGCCGCTGCGCCTGACATTGACCGTGCCGATGATCGCCCGGTCGAAGCATACGTGGGTGTTCACCTCCGAAGAGCGTAAGGCCAGCGCGGTCAAGGCCGCCTTCGCCCAGCGCAACAACCCGCATGCCCCAAGCTCCTACGCCGATGGCGAGGAACTGCTCTGGCTCATTGACGAGGGTGCCGCTTCCAAGTTGTGAGGTTCATCCGAAACAGGTAACAGGGGTGTCCCGCGACTCATGCCGTGAGACACCCCTTTTTTTTGAGTGTTGATTGATTGTTGAGTGTCGTTTTGACGCAGGTTCCCGCTGGACTGCAGCTTCGTAGGCGGTTTCGCGTTTCCGTAGGCGGTTGCCCCAAGTATCGGGGTCATGGAAAAGGCCGGTTTCCGGCCTTTTCCGCAGCAGGCTCCCAAGACCAACCACCTATGGAACGCAAAAACCACCTACGGAATCCCAATCCGCCGCCTATTTCGCCCCATAGCTTCCGAAAACCTCTCGAAAGGAGGTTAGACGATGGCATTAGACTCCCCTAGAAACGCAAATGGGATGCATCACAACCACAAGTACCATTCGTTCTGCTTACGGAGCGACACTATGCTCCGTCAATGCAACGGTACGGCAATATCGCAGCTCAGTAATATGCATATGCCAGAGGTCTTGCAATGGAACACATCGCAAGACCTCTGGCATATCCGCCCTGACACGGAGGCAAGGAAAAGATCAGGCTTCGATCTCTTCGCGGCCCGGCTCGGCCCACAGGGTGTGGAACGCGCCCGGCTGGTCCACGCGCTGGTAGGTGTGGGCGCCGAAGTAGTCGCGCTGGCCCTGGATGAGGGCGGCCGGCAGACGCTTGGAACGCAGGCCGTCGAAGTAGGACAGCGACGAGGCGAACGCCGGGGTCGGCAGACCGTTGATGGCGGCCTGGGCGACCACGTTGCGCCAGGACTTCTCGGCGTTTTCGATGGCGTTCTTGAAGTACGGGGCGAACAGCAGTGACACGTTGGCCTCGCCGGATTCGAACGCTTCGGAAATGCGGTTGAGGAACTTCGCGCGGATGATGCAGCCGCCACGCCAGATGCGTGCCACGGCGGCGAGGTCGATGTCCCAGCCGTATTCCTTGGCGGCGGTGGTGATCTCGTTGAAGCCCTGTGCGTAGGCGACGATCTTGGAAGCGTAGAGGGCCTGGCGGATGTCTTCGATGAAGGCCTTCTTCTCGTCGTCGTTCAGGTTGAGCTTGCCGTCGGGGCCGGCGAAGCCCTGCTTCTGGGCTTCCTCACGCAGGTCGGCTTCGGAGGACAGGCCGCGGGCGAACACGGCTTCGGCGATGCCGGTGACCGGCACGGCGAGGGACAGTGCGGTCTGCACGGTCCAGGTGCCGGTGCCCTTCATGCCGGCGTGGTCGACGATGAGGTCGACGAGCGGCTTGCCGGTCTTCTTGTCGACCTGGTGCAGCACTTCGGCGGTGATTTCAATGAGGTAGGAGTCGAGTTCGGTCTTGTTCCACTCCTCGAACACGTCGCCGATCTCGGCCGGGGTCATGCCCAGGCCGCGGCGCATGAGGTCGTAGCTTTCGGCGATGAGCTGCATGTCGGAGTATTCGATGCCGTTGTGCACCATCTTGACGAAGTGGCCGGCACCGTTGAGTCCGATGTGGGTGACGCACGGTTCGCCTTCGGCCTTGGCCGCGATGGATTCGAAAATCGGCTTCAGGGTCTTCCAGGATTCCTCGGAACCACCCGGCATCATGGACGGACCAAGCAGGGCGCCTTCCTCGCCACCGGACACGCCGCAGCCGACGAAGTGCAGGCCGCGGGCGCTGATTTCCTTCTCGCGGCGGATGATGTCCGGGAAGTAGGCGTTGCCGGCGTCGACGATGATGTCACCCGGCTCCATCAGGTCGGCGAGCGCGTTGATCATGGCGTCGGTCGGCTCACCGGCCTTGACCATGATGATGGCGGTGCGCGGCTTGACGAGGCTGTCCACGAATTCCTCAAGCGTCTTCGCCGGATAGAACTCGCCTTCGCCGCCATGCTCGTTCATGAGCTTTTCGGTACGGGCGTAGGTGCGGTTGAACACGGCCACCTTGTTGCCGTGGTGAGCGAGATTGCGTGCGAGGCTGCCGCCCATGGCAGCCAGACCGACGACGCCGACGTTTGCTTCAGCTGACATACTGTTCCCTTTCATGGAGAAACGTAGTACTTTTTATGAACCTTCCCCAGTGTAGCCCCGAGCGCACCCAAAGCGACGGCCCATCTCAGGGATGACGGGCCGTCAACCAATCACATGGTTTCAGTTCGTTTTCGTAGGCACGATGGTGCGTACGAATCGCATGGCTTCGGCTGGGGTGAGCGACGGCACGTAGGCCTGCGCGACGGCAAGCGAGATCTGCGGCAGTTTCGCCGGATCCGGATAGCAGATGTACACTTTGGCTTCATCCGGATGGAACTTGAGTTTGAAGCGGAACAGGGAGTGGAATCCGTAAGCCGGTTCCATGATGTCGGCCACCATCTGCAGCACGTGGTCGAGTACGGCGCTCTCCCCCTGTTCGTGGCCTTCGCCGCTCATGCCGGCAAGTGGCGCCGCGGACAGGCTCATGAATCGCACTTCGCCTTCGTCGCGCAGCCGTTCGGCCATGCGGGCGATGAGGAATTCCATGATGCCGTTGACGCTGTCGGTACGGTGACGCATGAAGTCGAGCGTCCATCCGACCACTTTGCCGTTCTCATAGGTCGGCAGCCAGCTGGTGACGCCCAGCACCTTACCGTCCGTGTCCACCGCGTACAGCAGTTTGACGCGTGGATCGACCAGCTCGTCCACGCCACCCAGGGTGAAGCCCATTTCAGGCAGGGCCTTCTCACCGGCCCATTGCGTGGAGATCTCACGGATCTGCGTCTGCACGGAGAACGGCGATTCCTTGAATGTGGCGAGCACGTCGGTGATGCCGTCGCGCTTGGCTTTGTTGATGGCGGTGCGCACGTCCTGCCATTTCTTGCCGCGCGTCTGCCATGCGGCCGGGTCGATCACCATTTCGGTGCCGACGTCGAGCGCGTTCCAACCGGCGGAGACCAACTCGTCACGTTGTTCGGCGTGCACGCTGTAGAACACCGGCGTCAGGGAACGTTGGGTACAGAAGCCGGCGAACGCACGCAGATCGTCCTCATATTCGTCGGGGTCGCCGAAAGGTCCGGTGACGGTCAATGCGATGCCATACGACACGCGGTAGGCGATGGCGGAACGGCCGGTGGCGGAGAACCAGTAATCGTTGCCTTTCCAAGTGGCCATGAACGACATGGATTCGCCGCCGAGTCCGATGATCTCGTCCACGCGGTGGCGGTACGCGTCGTTGATCATGGAACGGTCACGCAGGCCATCCCATGTGCAGCACAGCGCGACCAGCCAAAACATCGGTCCGACGCACTGGTAGACGATTTCGGAAAGCAGTCCGACCGGCACGAACGCCGGTTCCACGCCACTTAGCAGGCCAATCGGCAGCAAACGCTGCACGTAGTCTGCGATCAGATCGACCAGCAGCGGCGTTTCGTTGAAGCCGGACGGCATGGACAGGCCGTAGCCGACGTACAGCAATCCCAGTAATACGAATGCGGCGAACGTGATGGCGATACCGCGCAGCACGGTCTCGCTTTTCGTGCGAATGGTGAAACATGCGCGGAACAGGATGATGATGACGATGCACAGCAGCGGCAACGCCATCGTGGCCAGCATCGCGTGGAATGCGCCGTGCCGTTGCAATGCGGATATCGCATCCATGTATGCACCGGCGTCGGAGCCGTCCACGTAGGACAGCGGAATAGCCACATAGAACACCGTCGATAGGGCAATGGTGCATGCGTTGAACACGATGCTGAGCGTGGCTGCGAGATGACGGCCTCGATACAGACCCCAGGCGATGAGCAGCAGCATCAGCGTCGGCGTGATGGATACCAGCCAGTTGCCGGGCATGGTGAAACGCATCATGCGGTATTGCGTGAAGCAGTCCGTATGCGAGGCGCCGCTGAGGCAGTCGACCACACGTCCGGTGTCGAAGTCGGTGGAGCCGGTCAACAGTCCGAACATGGACAGCAGGCCGAACGATTGGCGTGACGAGACGGCGACGAGCGAGCCGATGGCCTGCACGCCCGCGACGATGCCGATAAGCCGACGCGTTTCGTAGATGGCGCCATGCCGGTATTCGTCGCCATGTGTGCGGGAGGCCATCAGATAGCCGAGCACGTGGCCAATCACCGAAGCGGCAAGCAGGCAGTAGTCGCTCACCTCGCCTCGGTAGAGGAACATGATGAGCACGACCGCATAGCCGATCACGCGGATACGGCGGCGCCACAGCATGGTTGTGAACGCGCTGGCGCACATAAGGGTGCCGGCGACGAGAATCAGCGGACCAAGGATGGCGCCATCATGCGAGATCGCATGCCATTGGGGGCTGCGCCCGTCGGATAGGGAGCACAGTCCCATGCCCAAGGCCACGCCACCCAGTGTGGTGATGACGGACACCCATGCGGTTTTGATTTTGCCGATCACCGATTCGGCCAGGCCGAACGCAACCAGCATGAGCGGAACGTCGATGAGCAGACGGCCCAGATTCGGCACGTACAGCATGGATATCGGCGCGGTGTACCAGCGGCCGCGTGCGAGCGCTTCGAAACTTACTTTGGCCAGGCTCGGCGGGAACGGCTGACGTATGAGCGCGCACACGATCTGCGTGCCCACGTTGATGAGGATGACGAACAGCACGAGGCAGACGGTGAGCAGGTGTCGTCTGATCCATCCGGCCAGATCGGCGAGCAGCGCGCGGAAGCCGAACAGTGGTTTCGCGGGTGATGCCTCGGCTGGTTTAGCAGGTGCGGTTTGCGTTTGAGTCATTTCTTTCCTTTTCTGGGATTCTCAGGCTTGCGGGTTTGTGTTCAGAATCGTCATATCGTGATGCGTTTGAGATTCGGATAGTCGGATAGGTTCGGGTTCGCACCATCCAGTCCGGTGTCGTGGCCGAATACGGCGAGCCCGTAACGCAGCACGTCCTGCACGGCGTGCCAGTCGTGTGCGTTGCCGGACGATTCGACGGCGGCGACGCGCATGCCGGCTTTCGCCGCGACCGGCGCGATTGTTTTGACGTTGCGTATTGAGGTGGTGTCCTTCTCCCCCGCGCCTATGATGAGCATCTGATGGGTGGGCGCGTGGTTGCGGATGGCGTTGACCGGCACTTGGTTCTCATAGGCTGTGGTGTCGCCGTCGAAGAACCGGTCGATCATTTCCTGTCGGCTGCCGTTGGTCGGTTTGATTTCGCTGTCGGTGGGAATCATGGTGCCAAACAGGTCGGGATGGTTCACGCCGATCTGCAGCGAACATGTGGCGCCTTGCGAGAATCCGGCGATGGCCCAATCCTTGGCATCCTGTGCGGCGGGCAGGTTGGTTTTCACCCAGTCGACCACGTCCTGCGTCAGGTAGGTCAGCGCATTGCCGTACACCTTCGAATCCACGCATAGCGTGTTGTGCGAATCGGCGCCAAGCTGATCGGCTGCGATGACGATTGGGGCGAGTCCGTCGTGGGTTTTCGCATATCCGTCCATCATGGTTTGGATGCCGCCGGCTTGGAAGACGCGTCCCGGACTGCCCGGCTGCCCGCTCAGCATGAGGACGACCGGCAGGGCCGGCTTGCGTTTCGAGTCGGCCAATGCCGCCGGAGGCAGGTAGACGAGGGCTTTGCGTGCTTCAAACTGCGATTTCGTGGCCGGAATGTCGATTTTGTTGACGGTTCCGTTCGCCGGAATATTGCGGATTGTGCCGTTGGCGGCCTGTTTGCGCCACTGTGCGACGGTGATGAGGTCCTTGCGTTTGGCCAGTCCGGTCAGATCGGCTTGGCTGTAGGAATCCTCGCCGAACAGCGAGCCGATGGTGGCGTATTCGCCGTACGATTGGTCGATACCGATCGCCGCGGCCAGTATCGCGAATACGGTCAAGATGGCCGCGGCCACGCGCATCATGCCCCTGCTCAACACGATATGCGCGATGGCGAAACCAGCGATGGCGAAACCAGCCGCCACCCAAGCCATCACACGGGATCCCAATCCGACGCCGAACACCACGAACACGTCGGACAGCAGCCAAGCTACCACATAGCCGATCATTCCGGACACGGCCGCAACGCCGATCGGCAGCACGGTAGCCAGTATGCGTCCGTCCCGTTTCGAAACGGCCGCGCTAACCAGCAGGGTTACGGACAGCACTGCGACGACGGCGAACGCCGCCGCCGGAAACCAGCCTCCGACCAGGCTTATGTTCATAAGCCACTGACGCATCTTTCCCATCCCCAACATATAGGTTTTCCTTCAACTTGACAGTTGTAGTACGCAAAATAACGGGCACGCGTCATCCTTATGGCTGATTTCGCCTCAAAACTCAGGGAAAACCCTGAAACCGCCGTGAACCGTTCGCTATTGGCGTATGGTTTTGGCTATGACATACGTATTCGAAGCATCGAACGTGCGCTGTTCGATTATGGTCGACGGCGAACGCCGCACCATATTCTCCGGATTGTCCTTCGCCATCGAGCCTGGCGAAATCGTGGACTTGGTCGGACCGTCCGGCGCAGGCAAGAGCTCGCTGCTGACCGCTTTCGCACGGCTCAATCCGCGCGCGTCAGGCGATTTACGGTTGGATGGCCGTTCCGCCGACGATTTCACCCCGCAGCAGTGGCGCGCGCAGGTCGCGTACCTGCCGCAGAAGCCGGTGCTGTTGGGCGAGACGGTGGCGCAGGCGATTCGTCTGCCGTTCACGCTTGCCATACGCCAGTCGGCGAGAACGAAGCAGGGGCCGCGCAGAATCTCCCCCACCGATGCGTTGCCGGACGGCAGAATCCGTGAAACCTTGGACAATATGGGCTGTGCCGACATCGATCTGAACCGTCCGCCGCACGACTTGTCCGGCGGTCAGGCGGCGCGCGTGAGCCTTGCGCGTACGTTGCTGACCTGTCCGAAGGTGCTGCTCGCCGACGAAGTGGACGCCGGATTGGATGACGACAACGCCGAGAAAGTGGCGCGCATCCTCGCCAAAGCGGCGGCGGACGGCATGGCGATCGTTCGTATCCGGCACCGGCCGCCGGATGGCCGTGCCACACGTGTCATGCGTCTTGCCGATGGCACGCTCACGCAGTCCGGCAACGCCGAAGCGGACGGTACTGCGACGGGTAGTACTTCGACGGGTAACACGGTAGAAGGGAGCGTCGCATGAACGGCAACTACTATGCGATCGACATCTGGGGTCTCATCGCCGCGCTGGTGATGGTGGCCATCGCCGCCGGCATCTCCGAAACCATGCGTATGGGCGTGGGGCGCACGCTTCTGTGGTCGGCTTGCCGTGCGCTGCTGCAATTGTGCGCGATGGGCTTCATCATGGAGTACGTCATCCGTTCGAACAATCCGTGGCTGGTGCTGCTGCTTGTGGCGTTCATGCTCATCGCGGCCGTGCAGATCACTCTTTCGCGTGCGAAAGGTGTGCCGAAGGGCTTGGCTGGACCGGTGTTCCTGAGTCTGGTCGTGACCATGCTCATCATGATCTCGTTGGTCACCGAACTCATCATCCGTCCGCAACCGTGGTATGCGCCGCAATTGGTGGTGCCGTTGACCGGCATGCTGCTGGGCAACACCGTTTCGGCGTTGGCGGTGGGGTTGAGCCGGTTCTTTGAAAGCATGAAGGAACGTCGTGACGAAGTGGACACGCTGCTGGCGTTGGGTGCCACCACGTGGGAGGCGGCACGTCCAAGTATCGTCTCGTCGATCCGTCTGGGATTGCTGCCCACCACCGCGTCGCTCGCCTCCGCCGGCATTGTGGCGGTGCCGGGCATGATGGCCGGTCAGATCATCGCCGGCGGCAACCCCATCGACGCGGCGAAATACCAGTTCATGATTCTCGCCACCATCGCGGCGCTTACGCTGCTGGCGGACAGCATCATCATGCTGATGGTCTATAAACGTTGCTTCACCGCGCTCGACCAGTATCAGCCGGTCAACGGCTGATACTGCGATATCCCGTATAGAAAAAGCCGTTCATTCCTTGCGATTGCTGGAATGAACGGCTTTTTGCTTGACCGTTGACGTACGTCAGCGGGAGCGGAACGGCGCCTTGCGGATCTTCGCATGCTTGCGGTACGGCTTGCCCTGCCTTTCGCCCGCATGCTTGTCGTGGCGTTCTCCGTGACCGCCACGACGACCGGAATCGCCATACTTGGCTTCCATGCGACGGTCATAACGCTTCGCGTCCTCGCCACGCTCGTCATGAATCACGCGGATTTCCTTGCGATGGATGCGTTTGCCGCCCTGACGGCGGTCGTCGCGTTCGTCGCGGTTCCTGCGGTATTGGCGATCGTCCTCGTAACGGCGTTCGGCACGGGCTTCGGCCTTGCGCTGCTTCTTGGTCGGCGCGCCCTGCTTTTTCGCATACTGCTTTTTGCCGGGCTTCCTATCGGATTGGCCACGCTGATCGGAACGCTCGACGGAGCGCCGCTTGCGATTGTCGGTTCCACGCTGTTCGCCGGCTTCGGCACGCTGCTGCTCATGCAGCCGCGCGTACTTTTCGCGACGCTTGTTGTTGCGCTTCTCCTCGTGCTTCTCGCGCTTCTCCTCTTGGATTTCAGGATGTTCCCAACGATGCTCGCGTGCCTCGTATTCGCGGTTGTCGCGGCCTTCGAACTTGGCGGCGCGACGTTCGGCGCGATTCTGTTTCGGTTCGAAACGCTGCTCGCGTTCGGCGACTTCGGCGCGCTCTTCACGTCCCTTGCGATTCGCGCGGTCCTTGCGTTCGGACTTGAACGGCTTGCCGCCCTTGTCCTTGCCCCGGTCCTTGTTGCGTCCACCGGAACGGTTGCGTCCGGAGCGTCCACCGTTTTCCGCGAAACCGTCGCCGCCCTTGCCATGCCTGCGACGCGGATTGCCCGCCGGCTGGGACTGCTCAAGCGTCCAACCGAAACGCGGTTCGGCCGACTCGCCCACCAATTCCAACACTTCCGGGGAATCGTGGGTCACTTCGATCGGCTTGACCTTCAGTCCGGCCTCATGCAGCATGCGGCGGGTGCGGCGGCGCTGGTTCGGCAGAACGATGGTCACCACATCACCGGAATGGCCGGCTCGCGCGGTACGTCCGGAGCGGTGAAGGAACGATTTCGGGTCCTCCGGAGGCTCCACCTGCACCACGAGCTCCACGCCGGACACGTCGATGCCGCGGGCGGCCACATCGGTGGCGACCATGACGTTCACGTCGCCGGATTCGAAGGCTGCGAGATTGCGGTCACGCTGGTTCTGGCTCAGGTTGCCGTGCAGCTCGGCCGCCGGAATGCCGTTCTTCGTCAGGTCCTTGGCGAGCTTCTGGGTCTGGAATTTGGTGCGGGTGAACAGGATGCGGCGTCCCTTGCCGGAAGCGAGGGTGCGGACCAGCTCATGACGGTCGCCCTGCGTGGTTTCGAACACGTGGTGTGTCATTTCGTCGACGGCCGCGGTGGCGGAGTCGACGCTGTGGATCTTCGGATCGGTGAGGAACGTGTTCACCACCTCGTCGACGCCATGGTCGAGGGTGGCGGAGAACAGCATGACCTGCGCGTCGAACGACACTTGGCCGAGCAGGCGCTTGACCGGCGGCAGGAAGCCCATGTCGGCCATTTCGTCGGCTTCGTCGATCACGGCCACTTCGACCTTCTCCAAGGTCAGCGCATGCTGTTCGAGCAGGTCCTCAAGACGGCCCGGGCATGCGACGACGATATCGGCGCCAGCCCTTAGATCGCGAATCTGGCGGGCGTAGCGCACACCGCCATACACGGTGGTGGTGGTCATGCCGTACATCTGCGCGAGCGGCATCAGCACGTCGTTGATCTGGTTGGCCAGCTCACGGGTCGGAGCGAGCACCAGGCCGCGCGGGTGCGGCAGGAAATCGTCGGCGCGCCGCTCCTCGGCATGCCCCTTGCGCACCTGTTCCACCTCATGGCGGAACTGGCTCATGTTCTCGTACTCGTCGGCGTCGACCTCACCCAGTCGCGCGACCAGCGGAATCGAGAACGCCAGGGTCTTGCCGGAGCCGGTACGGCCTCGGCCGAGAATGTCACGACCGGCCAGGGAATCGGGAAGGGTGTCGGCCTGGATCGGGAAAGCGGTTTTCTTGCCATCGGCCGCGAGCACGCGTACCAACGGGCCGGGAACGCCGAGTTCGGCGAACGTCTGGGGGCGTTCCTCCTCCTCGCCCGCCTCATCGAAATCGGCGGCGAGGGCATCTTCATTTTCAATCACAGCGGTATCGGGCACAATGGCCTTTCATGTCAAACATTGCGCACGTTGCGCAAACCTGTTAACAGTAGCCCATGCCCGATACTTTTGCCTTGGCTGTGACTGGTGGCCGACGCTACCGGTAGTTGCGTTCGATGAGGATGTCGGAAACCGTCAGATTCGCGTCGTTGACGAGGTTGAATAGCACTACTTCGGCCAGTTCCGCGGCGCTCATGAAGGAATGCTGCTTGTCCAACGACACGTAATCGTGGCTGTCATGGTAGAAGTCGGTGTCGATGCCTCCCGGATACACGCCCACAACCTTCACACTGGTTCCCTTGTAGGCCGCCTTGAGGCTTGTCGTATACCCCTTCTCACCCCACTTGGTGGCGCAGTAGACGGATTCGTTGGCGTTGCCGCGTGTGGCGGCGGTGGACATGACATTGGCGATTTTGAGGTCCTGCTCGCCGTCGGCCTTCAATGTTTCGACGCTCCACAGAATCATGCCTTTGAGCCCCTTAAGGCACTTGTCCACGTCGGCGGCCTCGTAGTCGACCGGCTTTTTGAACGACGGCTGTCCCGCGTTGTTGATGAGCAGGTCGATGTGGCCGATCTCCTTGATGGCCGCGACGGAGTCCTTCACGAACGCCTCGTCGCTGATGTCGCCGACGAAGGCGCGGTATTCGTCCGCGCCGAACGTGCGGGACAGTTCCTCCTGACGGGCCGTGTTGAAATCGATGCCGGCCACGAACCAGCCTTTGCCGATCAGCTGACGTGCCAGCTCATATCCCAAGCCAAGCGCGGAACCGGTCACAATCGCGATTTTCTTTCCTGCCGCAGTGCTCATGTTGCCTCCTTTGCCACATTGCGCAATCGCTTACAGATACCATCATAAAACGTATGCGACGCAACACGTCAATCGATTGACGAAAACGGCAATGAAAAACGCCCGCCGACCTTTTTGGCCGACGGGCGTTGAACTAGCCAGCGTGAGATGCGATCCGTTACAGGATGTCCGGATCGTCCTTGGCGATGGTGCCGGTCGCCTTGCCGATGGCCTTCAGGCCGTGGTAGGCGACGAGGATGACGACGGTGCCGATGGCGATGCCGTTGAAGGAGATGCCGTTGAAGGCGAACTCGAACTGGCCGACGGCGATGATCATGGTGATGGCGGCCACCATGACGTTGACCGGCTTGTCGAAGTTGACCTTGTTCTCAACCCAGATGCGGATGCCGACCATGCCGATCATGCCGTACAGCAGGGTGGTCACGCCGCCGAGCACGCCGGCGGGGATGGTGTTGATGATGGCGCCGAACTTCGGGCACAGGCTCAGGATCAGCGCGAACGCGGCGGCGCACCAGTATGCGGCGGTCGAGTAGACCTTGGTGGCGGCCATCACGCCGATGTTCTCGCCGTAGGTGGTGGTGCCGGAGCCGCCGCCGAAACCGGCGATGGTGGTGCCGAGACCGTCGGCGAACAGCGCGGTGCCGATCTGGTCGTCATAGTCGCGGCCGGTCATCTGGGAGACGGACTTGACGTGGCCGACGTTTTCGGCAACGAGTACGAGCACGACCGGGATGAACATCGGCAGGATGGTGAAGTCGACCTGCGGCAGACGGAATTCCGGCAGACCGACCCATGCGGCCTTGCCGATGGCTGAGAAGTCGACCTGGCCACGGAAGCAGGCGTACGCGTAGCCGATGATCACGCCGATGAGGATGTTGAGTCGGCCGAGCAGACCCTTGAACAGCACTGCGACGAGCAGCACCGCGACGAGGGTGACGATGGCGGTGTCGGGAGCGACTTTGAAGTTGTTCCACACGCTCGGAGCCAGGTTGAAGCCGATGATGGCCACGATGGCGCCGTTGACGACCGGCGGCATGATGATGTCGATCCACTTGGCGCCCGCGTAATGGACGAGCACACCGATCAGGGCCAGCAGGATGCCGGTGACCATGATGCCGAAGGATGCGACGGCGAGGCCCTTGTGGGCGCTGGCGACGGCCGCGATCGGGGCGATGAAGCCGAAGGACGAGCCCAGGTAGCTCGGCAGCATGTTCTTGTTGATCAGCAGGAACAGCGCGGTCGACATGGCCGTGAAGAACAGGGTGGTGGATGGGTCGAAACCGGTCAGAATCGGCACCAGGAACGTGGCGCCGAACATGGCGATGACGTGCTGCGCGCCGATTTCCGCGGTGCGCGGCCAGGTCAGCCTCTCGTCAGGTTCGACGACCTCGCCGGGCTTCAGCGTTTTGCCGTCGCCGTGGAGCTTCCACGTGAACAGATTGGACATACGATTGTCTCCTTAACTCTCTTGCGCGGCAAGCAAAAACGCGCCGCGTGTCACAGCCATTGTAGTGGGGCGTGGACACGGGCGCGTTGCGCACGCGAGATGGGGGCATCAATCGTCGATATCAGCCAATCCGATCATGCAATCAACAGACCAACACACATCACAAGTGACGGTCAACCGCATGAACAACGTCCACCAAATCGCCATTCGACAGCACTGGACGCTTGAATTCACGCCAATCGTCCACTTTCACCGCCCAACGACCTTCCGCATCGTCGAACACCGGGCGGGCGGTCTGCTCCCAACAGAACCGCTTATGCGTACGCCCGGTCGCCGGATCACGGCGCGAATAATGGAAGCACGTACAATTAGTGATCTTCCATTCGTCGGACGCCGCACGGTGCATGAATTCCTCGTCGGACAAGTCCTCCAAAGTGAGCATAAGCGCCAGCATGAGGTCGCCGTGACTGACCATCACCACGGATTCTGCGTCCGACTTGCGGTTCAGGGATGTGAGCAGATTATGCACGCGGTTTTCGGCCACATCGGCGATCGATTCGCCCGCCGGCGGACGCCAATACAGTGGATCAGTGTTCTTGAACATCCAGTTGCGCGCGTAATTGGTTTTGAAATCGTCTTTCGTGATGGTATTGATCTCACCCCAGGAGCGTTCGCGCAGCACGCGTGTCTCCTCCCATTTCGCCTTAGGCAGGGCCATCGTGGCAGCCGTCTCACGCGTGCGCACGTACGGCGAAACGAGGTAGCGGTCGAACAACGGCTGCTGTGAGACCAGCCAGCGGCCGATGCAGTCCGCCTGCTTGCGGCCGGTGGCCGTAAGCCTCCACGAACGGTCGGGCACGGTGACGTTGTCCTGCGTATACAGCGAGTTGTCACCCTGTTCACCGGCACTGATAATCACGTTCGCTTCGGATTCGCCATGTCGAATCACATACAAATCAAGGGGCATTCCCATATCCGTTTATTCCTTCGCTTTCATCCACATCCTGCGCGCACGTTCCTTGTTCCGCCGTTCATTCGGCCGGTGGCGCGCATCATCATTGAATGCTTCCACCGTAGCTGATTCGCGCGTGTTTCGCACGCGCGGACACGTCGATTTCACGATTGGCACACCCGAATTTCGCGGTGCCGTCACCGGCGGTTCACCGCAACCGGCGTGGTAGACGCCGTGATCGCAATCACTCCGGCCAGATGCCGTTCTGCGCGTACTTGGTGCGGTACTCCCCCGGCGTCATGCCGGAATGTTTTTTGAACACCTTCGAGAAGTGGCTTTGCGACCGGTATGCGAGGATCTGGGCGATCTCGTCGAAGCTGTATTCCGAGTATTTGAGCATGTTCTCGGCCGCTTCCATACGCTTGTCGGTGATGTATTGCGATATGGCCGTGCCCGTTTCGCGTTTGAACAGCTCCGACAGATACGTGGGATTCAGATGCACATGCTCGGCGAGGATGGGCACGGTGATTTTCTCATGCAGATGGTAGTGGATGTAGTCCAGGCATTCGTTGACGGCTTTGGAATGTGTTTCCGCCTTCTGCATGTCGGCCATGGCCCATGTGAAGAATGTCATCATGTCGGTGTGCAGGCGGCGCACGTCGTCGGGCGTTTTGCAGTTTTCCAGGTTCTGGATGTACAGGTCGGAGGCGTTGTAGGCGTCCTCCTCGTCCATACCGCCTTCGATGGCGAAACGTGTGGCGAGCGTGATGGTGGTGACGAACCGGTATTTCGCGTTTTTGAGCGGATCGTCCGACAGGTAGCCGTACAGTCCGGAGTTCCACAGACGTGTGCTTTCGGCGATGGCGTTGATGTCGCCGGAACGCATCATGTCGTATTGCTTCATTTCCTCGACGTACCGGTGGTGGCGTACTCGGTCCTCACGCGAAAGAAAGTCGAGATACCGCAGTTTCGCCTCGTCAACAACCGCCATGTTTCTCCCCCTGTCGCTTAGATTCCGGCAATCCGCACATCTTATTTTAGAAAATTTAGAAGTAGGTGCTCCAGCCGAGTTTCGCGGCGAGGATGATGCCGGTCAGCACGGCGGCGGCACGCATGATGTTCTCCGGAATATGCCGGGTGACGGGCGGTGCGATCGCGCTGCCGATGGTGCAGCCGAGGCACATCATGATGGCGAACGGCCAATCGACGGAACCGCGGATGATGAACATGATCGCGGCGGAGATGTTCGCGCCGAAACCGACCACGGTTTTCAACGCGTTGATCTGGTGGAACGGGCCGATTTTGCCCAAGTCGAGGATGGCCAGGGCGAGCGTGCCGGCGGCGGCGCCGAAATAGCCGGAATACACGCCGACGAAACTCACGCCCGCCCACAGCCACCATGGATCGTTGCGCAATGTGCCGTCCGCCGTTTTGCTGGCGATTCGTGCGGCCCGCTCACCTTGATGCGATTGCGGCAGCGCCTGCGCCACGGCGTCGCGCGCGGCGGCTTTCTTACGTGGGTTGAGCGCGATGATAAGCGCGCTGAACAGGATGAGCGGCGGCACGGCGAATTCGAAGACCTTCGCCGGCAGTTCGAGCAGCAGCAGGCCGCCGATGATGCCGCCGACCAGGCCGATGCAGGCGTAGACGGCCACGCGTCTGCCTTGGCCTTTGAGCTCCTTGCGGGCGGAGAGCAGGCCGCCAATGCCGGTGCCACATACGCCCACCGTGTTCGTGGTGTTGGACAGCACGGGCGGAATGCCGAACGCCAGCAGCGCAGGATAGGAGATCAGCGAGGACGCGCCTACCGCGTATCCGACGAATCCCGCCCCGATGCCGGCTGCGAGCACCAGCAGCAAAGTGGTGATGGACACTCCTGCGATCATGACTGCTTCCCCTTCGTAAAACTCCTACGTAGTCCTCCTATAAGTAACGGGAGCCAAGCTTAACGGCTCGGCTCCCGCATATCACGCGTTTGCCCAGAACGTGGCCGGGCAAACGTCATATCAGTGGTTGCGCTTGGCGATCAGCGACTCGGTCCAGTAGGCGGCGAGCGGAATCAGGGCCCACTGCAGCGCGAGACCGGGCAGGCCGGCGGCCAGGTCGCTCGTCCATGTGGCGGCGATGGCCTTGCTGGAACCGAACGCGAACACGGCGATCGCGGTGGCTGCGGTCAGCACCACACGTCCGGCGAGCTGTGCGATGACCACCTTCGCCAGGCTCGGCAGCTTGATGCCGCGCAGCAGACCGGCCACCAGGCCGTATGCGCACAGTTCGACCATCATGAGCGGCAGCATCGCCAGCATCGGCATGCCGGACAGCAGGAAGCTCACGAGCGGAGCGGCGGCGCCGGCGATCGCGCCGACGGCGGGGCCCGCGATCAGGCCGACGAAGATGATCGGCAGATGCATCGGCAGGAACGCGACGCCCAACATGGTTCCCTGTCCGGAGACGGCGCCGATGACGTGGAACAGTTGCGGCAGCACGACCGCTGCGACGATGGCGAGCAGGGTGGCTGCTGTCTTGGTGCCGAGACTCAGTTTCGGCAGGTCGGTGCGGCGCAGGGCGGCCGCGGGCATGGTTGCGGAATCAGACATTTTGTATTCTCCTTGATTTTTGTTCTTTTCTTCCGGATATGCGGATATGTCACGTATTGGCCGGCTCGACGACCGACCCACCGTCCGACAGCGCGGTGTCGACCAGCAAATCGGCGACGGCTTGGATATTGGTCGCTTCGAAATAGCGGTTTTCCAACGGAATCCACTCGTCGACGAATCGTTGCAACATGCGTGGATTGCGTCGTTCGAGCCGACGCAACTGTTCGGCAGGATCGACCGCAAGACAGATCATGCAATCGTAATACCCCCGCAAGGCGGGGTGCATGCTGTAGCTGCCTTCCACAATGGTCAGCTGGGCCGGTTCGACGGCGTACGCGACGGCGAAATCGCCTGTATGGCAATCCCATGGCCGGTATTGCGCGGCTTGTCCGGCGGCGAGCGGTGCCAACACTTCCGTTTCGAACCGTTCACGGTCCACGTTGCCGCCGGGTTCGGCGAAACGTTCCGGCGTGCGCTGTTCGGGACGGAGGAAGAAATCGTCCATGTGCAGCACGTTGCCGCCGAAACGCCTGTTGAGCATCGCGGCAAACGTGGTTTTGCCGGATGCGCATGGCCCGTCGATTGCGACGAACACACAATCGCGTTCGGCAAGCAACGTTTCGATACGTGCGATTGCGATGCTGGCTTCCGTAGGCTTCGCGGGTTTCGTGACCATTGCGTTCGCCGTCAGTCGAGTACGGTCAGACGGTACGCGCGCGAACCGATGCCAAGTTCCTCGGCGTATTCGAGGATGTGTTCGCCGTGGAGCGAGGCGATGCGTTCGGTGACGGACGCTCCGTCGGGGTCGGTGTGGATGAGGTCGACGCATACCTGGTCGAGTGCCACCGGGTCGAGCGAGGACAGCACGCCGATGTCATGCATGTCCGGTTCCGTCGGGGAGGGCAGGCAGTCGCAATCCACCGACAGGCGGTTCATGACGTTCAGATACATCATCTTGCCATGCATGTGGCTGATCACGGCCTCATCGGCTTCGGCCATCGATTCGAGGAATGCATCCTGAGGAGTTTCCACCCACTTGTCCTTGGTGACGCCGGCGGAATGGATCCAGCGTTTGCCGTTCGACGAGGCTATGCCGATGGACACGTTTTTGAGCGCGCCGCCGAAGCCTCCCATCGGATGGCCTTTGAAATGCGACAGCACGAAAATGGAATCGTAGTCGTCGATATGCTTGCCGACGATGTCGTAGGCGATGTGGCGGTGCTTGGCCACCGGGATCTCGATTTCACCGCCCATGTCCATGATCTGGATTGGCGCAAGATCGGCGTATCCGTGCTTTTTGAACGTGGCAAGGCTTTTTTCGGGGGTTTCACGATTGCCGTCGTATGCGGTAGAGCATTCCACGAGCGTGCCGCCGATCTCCTGCACGAGGTCCTTGACGAGCGAAGGATTGAGATTATTGGATTTTTCCGATTCGCCGGAATGGACTTTGATGGCCGTTTTGCCTTCCGGCTTGCGTCCGAGCGCATGGTAGGCGGCGACGAGGCTTTCCGGTGTGATGATCGGCGTGAAGAACACTTCCGGTGCGGACTGCGCGTCGGTGCGGTGTTCCAGTCCTTCCAGTCGCGAGGCTTCGAATTGCATCTTGACCCTCCTTGATTCTGCCTGTGTTTTTGGCTTGCATCTCCAGCGTACCAACTTAAACCCGACTTGAAGCAAACAGACCTCAAACCCGTTCGAGATATGTTGCAAAATATGGATTCCCGCGCGCGTCTCCCCATCCGGCCGGCTTGTCCGCATGAACCGGAACACTTGACGCTCGTGATTGATTTTTGCAAGAAATGGTGGACTCGCATAGCCACCAAGGAAATGGCGTTCATTGGCATCGTCACGTTGGCGGCCTCTCTGGTGGCTTCGTGGCTCAAGCAGTTTCCGGGATTCAGCCTGTTCGGCGCGTTGATCATCGCTCTGCTCATCGGCATGGTCGCGCAGTTCCCGATCCGCAAATGGTATTCGAGCCGTTCCGCCGAACATAAGGCCGGTGTGAAGGATGCGGCCGGGCTCATTTCGAACAAGCTGCTTCGCCTGGGCATCATCCTGCTTGGCTTCAAGCTCAATCTGACGGTGCTGTTCACGCAGGGTATCAAGTGTCTGCCGATCGCGGCAGTGGTGGTGACGCTCACCATCGTGGTGTGCTACAACATCGCACGCAAGCTTGGCGTCGATCCGCAGCTCGCCATTCTCGTGGCGGGCGGTACCGGCATCTGTGGCGCGGCAGCCGTCATGGGATTGTCCGGCTCCATCAAGGTGCCGCCGGAAAAAGAGGATGAGAAGGCCAACAATGAGGTGATGGCCGTGGCCATCATCGCCATCATGGGCACCATCTTCGCATTGCTGGAAATCGCCCTTGGGCCGTTGACGGGCCTGAGCAAGACGCAGTTGGGCATCACCGCTGGCGCGTCCCTGCACGAAATCGCCCATGCCGTGGCCGCCGGCGACGCGTTCGGCGCGGTGGGCATCGCCACCATCATGAAGCTTTCCCGCGTGCTGATGCTGGTGTTCGCGGCCATCATCATCGCCATCTGGTGGGACAGAAACCATTCCGAAATGCCGGCCGACGGCAAACGCAAAGTGTCGTTCCCGTGGTTCATGCTCGGTTTCATCGGCGCTTCCATCATCGGCACGTTCGTGCCGTTCATCGACGCCATCGCACCGAATCTGGTGGACTTCGCCTACATCGTGCTCGGCATGGCCATGGCGGCGCTCGGCATCAATGTGAATTTCAGCGCCATCGCGAAGAAGGGACAGAAGGCGTTCCTGGCGAGCTTCCTCACGTCCGTGCTGCTCATGTGCTTCGCGGCGGGAATCGCGGCGCTGTTCTTCTAATCGCCTTCCGTTGTGCCACGCTGTCGTTTTGCGGAGGGCAGTTGGATTTCGGACAGCAGAATCGCACCGAAAATCAGCGCGAAACCGCATAACGACGGCACGGTCAGCGTTTCGCCGGTGAAAATCACGGATACCAGCATGGCGAAGATGCATTCCGTGCTTAAGATCACGGACGCCTCGGAAGTGGGCAGATTCTGTATGGCGATGGTTTGAAACACTTGGGCGATCACCGTGGAGCCGACCACCAGGTAGGCGATGCACAGCACGATGTCCCACCGCGCCCAAGCCATGGACGGTCCGCCTTCGGTAAGCACCGCGCCAGCGCCGAACAGCAGGGCGCACCACACGAATTCGGCAAGCATCAGCGCGATCGCGTCGAAATCCTTGCCGATGAAACCAACCAAAACCAGATTCAACGCGAAGAAAAACGCGCCGATGATAGTCATGGCGTCACCGAAGCTCATATGCATGAGTTCCGCGCCACCGCCGCCGCTCAGCGACACCAGACCAATGCCGAACGCGCAGACGAACGCGGCCACCAGATGCTGCCAGCTGGGGCGTTTGCGCGTGAACGCCCACACCACGAACGGCACCATCACGCAATAGGTGTCGGTGAAGAAGCTGTTGCGTCCGGGAGACGTGGTTTCAAGTCCTTTGAGCTGGAAGATGAATCCCAGCCAGTAAGTCAACGCGAGTATCAGACCGGGAACGATATAGCGGCGCAGGCGAATCCTGCGAAGACGTGGGAAAAACACGATGGCCATAAGCAGTACCGCCGAAGCCATGCGGAAGAACATCATCCACTGTGTCGGCATGTTCTCCTGCACATGCTTGAGCATGGTGTAGCCGGATCCCCATACCGCCGCGTTGACCAGCATCATCACGCGGGCGACCGGCTTCGATACGCTAATGCCTTCCGATGATTCCTGCCCCGCGTCTGCCATCCGCCCCCCCCCTTACACGCTTCCACACATCCGACGTCGTATTCACGTCATGCTTTCCGAAGGAAACTTTAGACGTGGCTGCGGAAGCAACACGCGGGAGCATGCCACTGCGCTTTGGCCGCCTGGCTGTTCACCCAGTTGTCAGCCATGTCAATGGCTTCGTCAAGCGTGACCTTGGCCGCCTTGTAATACTTGGAATCCTTGATGTTGCCGCTTTCGACGAGCTTCTGTCCGGAGTCCGCGGCCTTGGACAGCGCGGACAGCAGTTTGCGTCCGGTCAGGGTCAGGGAATCGTCCTTGCTGAGTTTGTCGACCAGTTTGTCTGCCTTGTCGATCGACTGTTGCAGTTCCTTTTTGGATTCATCCGACGATTTCGTGTCGGAGGTGCCGTTCGAAGAAGTGCTGTTCGAAGAGGCTCCGTTCGATTGCCCGGATGGGTTATTGGACGATTGTCCGGCTGCCGCGCCATCCGAATCGGCCTTCGGATCCTGCAACGCGGTTTCGGCGTTTTTCTCTTGGATGCTTTTCAGACTGGCGTTCAGGGAATCGGTGGCGCCGTCCAACGTTTTGGCTACGAGATTGAGCTGCGTGATGGTGGCTTCCGCCTTGCAGCCTTCCGTATCGACTGTGTTCTCGGCGCTGGTGGCCGCGTCCGCGAACGCGTCGATGATGTCGTTCACGCCGAGCGCGCCTCGAATCAGCTTCTGCAGTTCGCTGCCGTTTTCGGAAGTGTCGAGCACGGCTTTGCGGGCCGAGCTGAATTCCGCGAGCGATTGCCGGCATGTGGCCAATGCTTCCTGCTGCTTGTTGCGGTAAACGCACACGCCGGCACCGCATGCCACGATGAGGGCCACGACCACGGCAAGGACGATCGGCCATGCCTTGCGGGGGCTGGAAGGCTGTTCAGTGGTCTGGTACTGATAATCCATACGTGTCACCCCTTGCGAACCGATAACTGTCATCGTTCTTCGTCTTGTTAACCTTGCCTATTGTACGGGCTTGAAGATGGGAATATCCTGAATGGGCATCCTGCGCACACCAATGACGCAGGATCGGGCTGGCATATCGTCTCTCCGCAGGCGTGCCGCATGTCCATCACGGCCAGCAGCCCCCGTTTGTCCGCGCGTTCGACAGCCATGTCCACGAAATCGACCGGCAGATGCCGTTTGTCGGCGATTTGCCGCACCGTCAATCCTGCGGCGATGTCGCCGGCGATGCGTGCGACGATACCGTTCCGGCCGTCGCCGTATGTATCAGCCGTACGTGGCGTGCGCCGCCATCCGTGCGCGGAAGCGCCGGACCGTTCCATACCGCTCACCATATCAACCGCAATGTTTGGAAGGCGATGATGGCGATGACGTATGCCACGGCCAAGCTCAGCAGGACGGATCGCGCCGCGACTTTCGTGCCGAACTGCCGTCGCATTTCGGCGACCGTCGCAAGACATGGCGTGTAGGCGAGCGTGAACAGCAGGAAGGCGATGGCCGCCGCCTTGCCGTGGCCGTGCGATGACTGGTCGAACGAGGCGCGCAGCTTCTGTCCCAGCGTTCCCTCCCCGGCTTGTTGGGAAGCCGCATCATCCGGTTCGTCCGCATGGTAGGACTGCGACATCGAACCGACCACGACCTCTTTGGCCACGAATCCCGTGATCAGCGCGGCCGAGGCATGCCAGTCGTCGAAACCGGCCGGCGCGAACACGGGAGCGACCGCGTCGGCGAGCACGCCATACGCGGAATCATGCACGTCGTCGACATGAGCGAAACCGCCTGCGTTGGCGGTTACCGGAATGCCCTGCAGCAGCCACAGCGCCGTGATCATTGAAATGATGATCACGCTGGCTCCACGGATGAAGCCCCATAGACGCAGCAGTACCGAACGCGCCAGCTGCAACGCGCGCGGGCATTGGTATGCGGGAAGCGCCAGCATCAACGGTTCGGGTTCGAGGCCGCGGAACATGGTGTGGCGCAGCAGCACGCCGACCAGCAGGATGACCATGACCGAAGCCACGTACATGAGGAAGACCACGAGACCGGCGTATTTCGGGAAGAACGCGTGGGCGAGCACCAAAAACACCGATAGTCGTGCGGAACATGCCGCGAACGGCACCAGCATGCCGGTAAGCACCCGTTGCCGGGAATCGGATAGGGTTCGTGTGGCGGCCAAAGCCGGCAGATTGCAGCCGAAGCCGACGATGATCGGCAGGAACGCGCGACCGTCCAATCCCAAGGCGCGCATGGCACGGTCCATCACGAACGCGGCGCGGGCCATGTAGCCGGAATCCTCCAAGATTGACAGCAGCAGGAACATGATGCCCATCACCGGAATGAACGTCAGCACGGTGACCACGCCGTCAAGCAGTCCGTCCACCAGCAGCGAACGCAGCCAGCCGCCGCTCACGGATGGTCCGAACAGGCCGAGCAGCAGGTCGAGTCCATCTGTGCACCATCCGCGGAAGGTCACGTCGATCCAATCCTGCATGGGGCTGGCGAGCGTGGTGGTGGCCTGGAACACGACGAACAGCACCGCAAGGAAGACGAGGACGCCAATCACGGGGTGCAGCAGCACGCGGTCGATGCGGTCGGACAAGGTGACGTGGTCGACCGCATGCATGTCGAGACCGCGCAATATGCCGGCGGTCCAATCGAGTCGTGCGTCGGCCCGCAATTCGGCCCAGACGCTCAGGCCGTCGGCGGTTTTCATGTCGGCGTCGGCTGTCACGGTTGGCAGTGCGGTCAGCCCGTGCGGAACGGGCGTTCCCTCGAAACTTGCGGCGATCGCGTCGGCCAAAGCCTTGCCGCCGTCTCCGGTACGTCCGTCAATCGCGACGACCGGCATGCCGTCCAGCAAATGGGACAGTCGTTCCGCATCGACGCCGCAGCCGTTGCGGACGGCGAGGTCGTTCATGGTGAGTGCCACGACGGTGGGCAGCCCGAGCTCCACCACCATCGACAGCAGGTACAGCGATCGGGACAGCGCGGTGGCGTCCAGCACCACGACGGCAAGGTCGGGAACGGGCATGCCTGACATGCCGGTCAGCGCGTTGACGGCGACCTGCTCATCGGGACTCATCGGCGCCAGAGAATATGTGCCGGGGGTGTCCACAAACTGCCAGTTTTGCGCGTTTCCCGCTGTTTTCGGTTTTTCGTAATGGTATTGCCCGCAGGTGATGGACACCGTGGTGCCGGGCGCGTTCATCGTGCGGGTTCTCGCGCCGAGCAGTGCGTTGAACATGGAGGATTTGCCGACGTTCGGATTGCCGACGAATACGACGCGTCTGGTCATTTCGTCGTTGCCGATTCCATCATTGCGGGCGTTGCCGTGCGTGCCGTCATTCGCGGACATTCCCATACGGCAATCGCAATGCCGGCAACAATCGTCCTGTGGACGGCAGCAATCACCACCTCTTAGGCTTCGTAGACTCAGCATTCGTGCGTGTTTCCGTTCTCTTCATGCCGTGCGGTCTTGTCTTGCGCGGCACTATCCTGTACTGCCCAGTCCTGCGCAAACCGTACGCGGACGGCGCGCGCGGTACCACCATCCACCGCTACGCGTTCGTTGCCGAAGGCGATGACCCTTCCGCCGAACGCGCCCCGCTGCACGACCCGCAGACCGGTGCCCGGCGCCAGTCCGATCTCGCACAGGCGGAACCGATGCCGATCGTCCAAATCGATGCCGTCCACGACAACGCGCGCGTTCAGCGGACAGTCATGCAATGTCATAGTCGGGTTGGCCGCGTCACGAACCGCGCGTGAAGTACTCATGGTTCCACCCTTAGCAGGAAAAACGGCGATATACAAGTCTTTTACGCGAAAAGCGCCCGAACCGACCGGTCCGAGCGCCTGACGCACTATACGACAAGTACGAAAACCTTACTTGCCCTTGGATACATTGAACTTGAATTCGACGATGTCGCCGTCCTGCATGACGTAGTCGCGGCCTTCCTGACGGAGCTTGCCTTCCTCCTTGATCTTCGTCATGGAGCCTTCGGCGGCAACGAAATCGTCATAGGAGACGATATCGGCCTTGATGAAGCCCTTTTCGAAGTCGGTGTGGATCACGCCGGCGGCCTGCGGGGCGGTGTAGCCCTTGTGGATCTGCCATGCGCGCACTTCCTTCTCGCCTGCGGTGAGGAAGGTGGACAGGCCGAGCGTGTCGTAGCCGACGCGTGCCAGCTGGTCGAGGCCGGATTCCTCAAGGCCGGCGTCGGCGAGCATTTCGCGCGCGTCGTCCTCGTCGAGTTCGGTCAGGTCGGCTTCGAATTGCGCGTTGAGGAAGATGGCCGGAGCCGGAGCCACGGAGGCGGCGAGCTTGGTCTTGAGATCCTGGTTCTGCAGTTCGGAATCGTCCACGTTGAACACGTAGATGAACGGCTTGGCGCTCATCAGGTGCAGGTCGTAGACGGAGTCCTTGTCGAAGCGGCCTTCGCGGGCGGCCTTGTCGATGGTCTCACCGGCTTCGAGGATCTCCTTGGCCTGCTTGACGGCGTCCATGTAGGCCGGCTCGATCTTCTTGCCGCGCAGATCCTTCTCCAGCTTCGGCAGCGCGTTCTCGATGGTCTGCAGATCGGCGAGGATCAGCTCGGTGTTGATGGTTTCAATGTCGTCGGACGGATCGACCTTGCCGTTGACGTGCACGATATCATCGTCTTCGAAGGCACGCACAACCTCGCAGATCGCGTCGGCTTCGCGAATGTTGGCGAGGAACTTGTTGCCCAAGCCTTCGCCTTCCGAAGCGCCCTTGACGATGCCTGCGATGTCGACGAAGGTGACGGTGGCCGGCACGATCTTCTCCGTGTGCACGAGCTTGGCAAGCACCGGCAGACGGTCATCCGGCAATGGCACGATGCCGGTGTTCGGTTCGATGGTGGCGAACGGATAGTTTTCCGCCAGTACGTTGTTACGGGTCAATGCGTTGAACATGGTGGACTTGCCGACGTTCGGCAGTCCGACGATTCCGATAGTAAGAGACATGGTTCCTTAGTTTAGTATTAGGCTTCGATGGCGTCGACGGCTTTGATCACGGCACCACGGAACGCGCTTTCCTCCAACGAGGCCACGCCCTTGATGGTGGTGCCTCCCGGCGAGCAGACGGCGTCCTTCATGGCACCCGGATGCGTTTCGTTGGCCAGGTACAGTGCGCCGACGCCTTCCACCATCTTTGCGGCCAGACGGTAGGCGGTGGCGCGTTGCAGACCGTATTTCACGCCCGCGTCGCCGAGCGCCTCGATGTACATGTCGGTGAATGCGGGCGCGCAGCCGGCGATGCACATGCCGATGCCCATATGCGCGGAGTCGACGCGTTCGATGAGGCTGATCGATGAGAACAGCTTTTCGAACGTCTCGTTTTGCGCGTCGGTCAGCGTGTTGTCGGTTTCCGTGACGAGCACGCCTTTGCCGACGGCCATCGGCGTGTTCGGAATGGTGCACTGGATGTGCATCGCGCCGAAATCGGCGCCGAACAGTTCACGGTATTTGGCGAGATCCCAGCCTGCCGCAATGGATACGACGAATGTGCTTTCGTTGGCGAGCGCGCCGGCGATTGGTTTGATGACGCTTTCGATCTGGTACGGTTTGATGGCGATGATGACAACGTCGGCCGCGTCTGCGACTTCGGCAGCGGTGCGCAGCGGTGTGGCACCAACCTTCGCCGTGGTTTTCTCCAGTTTGTCGTAATGCGCGGCGCACGCCACGATGTCAGTACCGTCGATTGCACCTGCCGCGACAAGTCCTTCGGCAATGGCCTGTGCCATGTTGCCGTATCCGATGAATCCGATGGTTGGGTTGGACATGGTTTCTCCTTGTTGTTCCCGGTTCCTATTTGATATCGATATATGGATGGATTGTCTGTGTCAGAACAGTTCTTCCAGATCTCCCCTGTTCAGTGCTTCGTTGAACAGGCGTTTGAAGACCACGGAACCATGCACGCCGTCATGCTCGAATTCGTTGGTGGTCCAATAATGTGAACGACCGACGCGGGACAGCGTGTCGAGCTGCAATCCAGAATCTACGTACATGTCGTCGAAATAGACGGCAGCCTGCAGCGGAACCTCATTGCGCGCCAACTGGTCGGCATCGTAGATCGTGCCGAAATGCGTGTCTTCCATAAGCACGTCCATGGCTGGTTTGAACGGACGCAACGCACGTTCCTGCTCGAACATCCACGGGAACATGGCCTCGCCGGTGAAATTAAGCGGACGAATGTCACCCGCGAATTCCGGATGCTCGCAGCGCACGCGCTGGGCGGCCCAGCAAATCGGCGTTTCCAGCTCACCGTTGGCGTAGATGAACTCCTGCAACGGCCAATACAGCGGGCGAGACGAGGTCGCATTCATCACGGAAGACAGGAATTCGTCAGACAGTTCCGCCGAGGTTGAGGCCGAACCGTCGCCGTCGAGGAATGCCTGGTCAAGAATCCAATGCACGCGTTCGAAACTTGGCTTCATGCCGAAATCGGATCCCAAGCATTGGAAGCGTTCCACCGTGAGCGGATCGCCGTTCGGCAATGCGACCTTGCGCGACTGCAGAATGTCGGCGACGGCCGCGGCGCGTTCGATATCGATCGGGTAACGCTCGTAGAACTGCTTCGTCTTTGCCGCCATGCGCGGGAACGTATGACGGTACACGTCGGTCGCATCGGCGGGAACATGCGGAATGCCGCCCGTGGTGAAACTGGCGATGACTCCTTGCGGGAACAGCGAAAGATACGTCAGCGTCAGGAATCCGCCATAGCTTTGACCAAGCGTGACCCAACGTGCGCTCCCGAATTCGGTACGACGCAGATGCTCGAAGTCACGAACGATCGAATCGGCGAGGAAGCGCTTCAAAAACGCGGCACCGGCCTTGCCGTCGCCGTCCATGCCCTCAATCACATGCGTATCGACGCGGGACGAACGCCCCGTACCACGTTGATCCGGCAACACCACGCGGAAATGCTTGATGGCCTCCTCAATCCAACCATCGGAACTTGGACCGAGCGGACGCGGACCGGAACCACCGGGACCACCCTGCAGGAACACGAGCAGCGGAAGATCATCATGCACATGTTCGGGAGCGGTGACCACACGGTAGAACAGGCTGATCGATTCGCCATCGAACCCATGACCAGGCTCGTGGCCCGTCCAATCCAACGGCACCTTGATGGAACGATCCTCAATATGCAATCCGGGCACGTAGTATTCGCTCAGCAACGTCATGCATTCACCTTCCCTTTGGCATCATCGGCATGTTCAATTCGGGTAGTGACTTTTTGATGGCTTCCATCTCACCCACATGCGGAGACAACCTTACCTCACAAAAGCGGCTTTATCTTACCGCTATTTCATTCCTGCGCATGATGGCGTCACAGCATATCTGGCGCTAGGGTGGAACGTATGTCGAATTTCAAACAGCGTCTCTTGTCATGGATGCATGGCCATGTTTTCGCCGGCGATCTCATCATCACGCTTGTTATAGGTGTTCTGCTGTTCGGCGTGACCGGCGGCATCACCTATAATCCGGGATTGCTGTTTGACCTTAAGCCTTCCACGCAGATGGCATGGGAAGCGGCAATGCTTATTCCACTGCTGATCCGTCGATGGCGGCCGCAGACCGGAGCGTTGCTCTGCGTGGCATTGACCTTGGCGCATCTCATATTCGGCCCTTGCCTGTTGGGCGCCGATATTCTGGCATTGTTCATGCTGTATTCGGTGATCATCTACGGCAATCCCAAAAACACGAAAGCCTTCATTATTCTGGCGTTGATCATCGGTCTTCTGGCTTCGGCGCTGGTGGCATGGACCATGACCAATGGACCATTGCTCACCGGAGGCAAAGTGCATACATGGAGCAGCTGGAATGACCCAAATCCAAATGGCGTTATGGTCACGAAAGACACTCTCGGTTCCATCTACACAGGAACATCCATGTCGGAAGTCGCCGACATGATGGCGCAATACATGCTGGTACTGACGCCGATTTTCGAAGTATGCATTATTTCCACCGTCATTGTAGCGTTCTGGCAGCGTGCCCGTCTGGCAACCGTTTGCATGATGCGGGAACGCAATGAGGCAATCGCCGCGCGAGACCAGAATGAACGCGATATCGCCGCGTTAGCGGAACGCGCACGCATCGCACGTGACATGCACGATGTGGTGGCGCACACCCTGTCAATCATCATCGTGCAGTCTGATGGCGGTCGCTATGCAGGCACGCATGATCCCGCGGTGGCCAGAAACACCATGGAGACGATTCGACACGAATCGGAACGCGCACTGCATGACATGCAACGTCTTCTGGGAGTATTCGGGGGTTCACCGCACGCCGATTATAACGATATCGGCAATCTTGTGGAACAAGCGCAAAACGTCTCCCCCGACATTCGAATCCGACGGAATATCACCGGCACCGCCAGCCCAGAACAACTCGGCGAACAAGCCTCGATAGCTTCCTACCATGTAGTGCAGGAGGCGCTGACGAATATCCGCAAGTATGCGGGGCCGCACGTCGATGTACATATTAAAGAGTCATGGAACAACGGTTTGCTCACTTTGACCATCACCGACAATGGTCATGGCGCGGCGGCCAATATCGACGGGCATACGCCAGGTTACGGCCTGCTGGGCATGAAAGAACGCATCGAATCGGCCGGAGGCTCGTTGCAGGCTGGCCCTCAACTCGGCGGAGGCTTCGAAGTCATGGCCACCCTGCCTTACGGCGGTAAAGAACAGGTGACAGAAGAAACCGGCGAACAGTATGCCTCGGAACAGTCCGAATCTTGCAACACAACTGCCATATCCAGCAAAGCGAAACTATCCGACGAAGCAATCGCACCTCACACAGTCGTCAACATATCGGCGCGAATCCCAGATCAGCCATCGGAGCAGACGCAGGAAACCAACCAACCGACCGGTCGCGATCATCGTTCGAATGCCCTGCAACATTTGCGCATCACCGCACCCAATCTGCATGATTTGCTCAAATCGTTGAAACTGAAATCCGTAGAACTTGCAAATACATCCAATTCGCGAGGGCTGAATTGGGTGGAACGCGTTTCCGCGTGGACGCAGCACCATTATGCGCTCATGGATTCCGTTGGTGCCGTGGCATTGGTCATGCTGCTGAATCGCATGTCGGTTACGTTCTTTTTTGATAGTTCACCTCATGCGCAGCTCTCAAATGCGATCGCCGCATGCTGCTTGCTGGCGCTGGCTCTTCGACGCAGGTTCCCCGAGACTTGCGCGCTTATTGTGTTCGTATTGTCGGTTGTGCAATTGGTGTTTTTGGGATCGATTGAGGTCGGGCACATCGTAGCGTCGCTGTGCGCACTGTATTCAGCCGTATTGTATGGGCGTGAACACGCATGGCGTTGGACCGGTCTTGCCGCTGTCACCTGTTCAGCTCTGATGGGCTTGAAAATCGCAGCCGACCAACATGGATATGCTACCTTGTTCGACGCTATCGCCGCTTCCGTGGGCTTGACAAAACCGGTTTCAGCCACGTCAAGCAGTACTGCGGCGTTTTTTACCGGCGTTATGTATACGGTTGCGGTGTTGATACTGTGCGCCGGCATTATGGCATGGGCGCGTTGGACTCGCTCCAGTGATTCAAACGCACTGGTGTTGCAGGCGCGAGAGGAAGCGCTGGTGGCCGAGCAGGAGAAGCAGCGTATTCTCGCGGCGAATATGGAACGCGACCGTATCAGTGCCAGCATTCAGGCTGAAGTCACCGCCACGCTGAACAGCGTGATTAGTCAAGCCGTCGATGGTATCCGCATGTTGGACGCTGCCGAAGCACAAGGCAAAGAGCCTACTGCCGACGAGATTTCCGCAGCGTTCAAAGCCATCGGAGAACAGGGGCGCGCCGCGCTTAAGCGTATGCGCGAACTGCTCGGAGTGCTTCGTGAGACTGGTTTCAGCGATGACGCTCATGCCGGTAGCGCGAGCGAACTGCAGTTGAGGCCCGCAGCACCGCTGGAGGAGCAGCTGCAGCGCGCGTCTCGATAGCCGGTTCAAGTTTTTCAGGGAGATTTAAGGGGTTGTTTCGCGCTGTGAGCGGAACGATGCCGATAAGGTGGAGAGTATGAGTGAAGAACAGAAGATTCGTGTGGTCATCGCCGATGATCAGGAATTGGTACGTGCCGGTTTCGCGATGGTGATCGGCTCGCAACCGGATATGGCGGTTGTCGGCCAGGCGCGCGATGGCGCGGAAGCGGTGGCTTTGGCGGAGACGCTGCATCCCGACGTGGTGCTGATGGATGTGCGTATGCCCGGTATGGACGGCATTGAGGCGACACGTCGGATCAGCGCGTTGCAGCATCGTTTCGCACCCGATGGCAGCGCGCTTGACGATGCGCATACCCGTGTGATCATTCTGACGACATTCGATTTGGACGAATACGTGATGGCCGCGATCAACGCCGGCGCGTCCGGCTTCCTGCTGAAGGACACGGAACCGGAGACGCTGCTCAATTCGATTCGCACCGTGTACCAAGGCAACGCGATCATCGCGCCATCCGCCACGAAACGGCTTATAGAGAAGATGATGGATGGCGATTTCGCAGGAACGGCCGCCGCAGCGCCCGTTTCCGCAACGTCCGCTTCCGCTTCGACGGCAACTATGTACACCGATCCGGAATTGGACGAACTGACCGACCGCGAGCGCGAGGTGCTCATCGAAATCGCGCATGGCCTGTCGAATCAGGAGATCGCGGACAAGCTGTTCATCAGCCTGCCTACCGTGAAAACGCATGTCGCGCATATCCTGTCGAAAATCAATGCGCGCGACCGCGTCCAAGCCGTCGTGTTCGCCTACGAAAACCATCTCGTATAAAATCTTCATAAAACGTATTCGGCAACAAAAATGCTCCTTCTTTCGAAGGAGCATTCCGTTTATCGCCTAAGCTTCTGCGAGCGCCTCAACAGGCGGTACTTTGACCGCTCTGCGGGCAGGTGCGATGCTGGCGAGCAACGCAGCCACGGCGGCCACGGCGAGCACGATGCCGTTGACGCCCCATTCGAAGGGGAACACCACGGTGCCGTACAGGCTGAACACCACGTATGCGCCCAGCCAGCCGAACAATGTGCCGAGCAGGATGCCGGCGATGCCGGAGACGAGCGAGATGAGCAGCGCTTCGATGGCGAGCGATGCCCTGAGCTGGCCGCGGGTCATGCCGATGGCGCGCAGGGTGGCCGATTCGCGGGTGCGTTCGATCACCGACAGGGACAGCGTGTTCGCCACGCCGATCAAGGCGACCAGCACCGCCACGGCGATCAGCCCCACCATGAGCATCATCATGGAGTCGATCATCTGCGCCCAGGTGACACGTTCGGCGATCGGACCGGACACCGCCGCGTCCGCGCTCTTCGACAATGCCGACTGGATGCCGTCGTACAGGTCGTTCACGGACGTTCCGGATTGGTCGGTGTCGGCTTTCACCAGCAGCATGTGCGTTGTGGTGTCGAGGTCGCCGTTGGCGAAGTGCCGTTCGTCGACGAATCCGACGGCGCCGTAACTGTCGAAAATGCGCCGATAGTCGCGTTGCGTGACATGCAAGGTCAGCGGACGCGTCATGTCGCCGTTCTTATTCCTGGTGGTGTCGAACTCGGCTTTGCCGTTGGCGAAGGCGAGTTTCTTGCCGGTCTGCGCATTGTATGAGGGCATGAGCACGTCGTCCGCGCTGAGGCTGGTGTCGCCGAGGTCGACGCGCATCACATGCTTGACCTGGTCGATGTTCTTCACACCGATGAGCAGCACGGTGGTCGGTTTGGCAGCGTCCGTACCATTCAATGTCACGGATGCGGCCGGCGCGTACACAGTGTCGGTCACACCTTTGATGCCGGCGACCTTGTCCGCCATTCCTTGGGTCAGGTCTTCGCCGGAGGCGACGACGTCGACGCTGTAGCGGGTGGCGAGCGTGTTGTTCATGGTTTGTTTGACGCTGGCCGCTCCGGTGGCGATGGTGGAGACCAAGGTCACGCCGATGAGCAGGGCCGCGCCTGTAGCTGCGATGCGTCGCGGATTCTTCTGTATGTTGCCGTGCGCGATTTTCGCGGACGGCCCGGCAAGCGACACCAACGTTCCGGCGCCTTTCATCAGTGCGGGCAGCCAGAAGACGGCGGTGAGCACCATGCCGAGGAATATGAGCGCGGCGCCGGCAATGGCGATCAGCACCGCCATTGTGAATTCGTTGGCTTGAGCCGTCTGTCCGCCGTTGGTGGATTGAATGCGCCAGACTGAGAACACCGCCATCGCAATGCCTGCGACGACCATCAGAATGCCGAGAACGGCGCGTACGATGCCGGCGCGCTTGGTGTCAGTCAGTTCGATCGGGCGCAGGGCCTCCAGCGGGGTCACCGAGGTGGCGGAACGTGCGGAGCCGAGGGCTGCGAGCATGGTCATGATGATGCCGAAGATGATCGGCACGACGAACACCTGCCAGGAGAAGATGAGCCGCATGCCCTGCCGTATGACGTTGCCGGCGCACATGCCCCACATGATGAGGCTGCCGAACGCCACGCCAAGCACGGACGAGATCAGGCCGAGCGCACAGGCTTCGAACAGGACGGAACGGTACAGTTGTCCCTTCTTCGCGCCGATGGTGCGCAGCAGGGCGAGCGTGCGTCGGCGTTGCGCGACAAGCACCTGGAAGGTGTTGGCGATCACGAGCGCGGCGACGAACATGGCGAGGATGCCGAAGCACATAAGAAATATGGTGACGACGTTGGTGCCGTTGCCGCCCAACGATTTGACGGCCTCGTCGCTGACATTCTGGCGCGAGCTCAATTCGTAGTGCGCGGGCAGCAGTTTCTGTGCGTCGTTGAGGGTTTTCGCGGCGACGGTGTTGCCGTCCATGGCGAAATCGAAGTAGACGGCGGTGGCGTTGACCGCGTTGAAATCGTCCGCGCCTTGCATCAGTGCGATGAGATTGTCCGAGCCGACGATCGCGCCGCCGTAGAACGAGTACGCGCCTTCCGGATCGGCGGTCAGGCCCACCACGCGCACGTCGTTCGCTTTGGTTTTACCGCCGGTTTCGGTCGTGGCGTATCGGGACGTCAGCGTCACCGTGTCGCCGACGTTCACGCCCAACGTTTTCGCCGTCTGCTCAGGCAACGCGATTTCGTTGGCATCCTTGGGCTGGCTGCCTTGCGATATGCGCACCGGCAGCATCGACGCGTCGGATGCGCCGGTGATCAGTTCGCCGCTGACGTTGTCGTCGTCGCTGGAGACGGTGACGGCGCTTTCCGACGCGACGCGCACGGCTTTCACACCTTCCACGGCTTTCAGCTGGTCGACGTGGAAATCGCCGACGGTGACGGAATACGCTTTGTCGATTTCCTTATCGCTGAGGCCATCGACGTTCGCGGTGGCGGCATAGTTGGCGCCACCGAACATGGCGGTCATCTGTCGGGCGAGCGAATCGCCCATGGCGTTGCCGAACAGGAAGGTGCTGGCGATGAACGCCGTGCCGATCAGGATGGCGATGCCGGCGGGGATGAGCATGCGCTTGGTTTTACGCATGAGTTTCAAAGTGATGGACCACATGGGAGTTCGGTTTCCTTCTTCAAGTACATTTTGCGAAAGCGGGTTTTACGAAATGCGTCAGCCGGCGTGGCGGGCGGGGTATATGGTCTGCGTGGCCGATTCGCGCTCCTTCATCAGCAGATCGTTCATCTGCTCGGCGCTTGGCTGGTCGACGTCGGCCACAATCTGCCCGTCGGCGAACACGATGGCGCGGTCCGCGTAGGAGGCTGCGACGGCATCGTGGGTGACCATGATGATGGTCTGGCCGAGTTCGTTCACGGAGCGTTTGAGGAAGCTCAATACTTCCGCGCTGGACACGGAGTCGAGGTTGCCGGTCGGTTCGTCGGCGAACACGAGCTGCGGCTTGGTGATGAGCGCGCGTGCGATGGCGACGCGCTGCTGCTGGCCACCGGACAGTTCGTTCGGACGATGGTTCAGACGCTCCTTCAGTCCAAGCGTTTCGACCAGCAGGTTGAGCCACTGGCGGTCCGGCTTCTCGCCGGCAAGGGTAAGCGGCATGACGATGTTCTGTTCGGCGGTGAACATCGGCAGCAGGTTGAAGCTTTGGAAGATGAAGCCGATCTGGTGACGGCGCAGCAATGTCAGCTGGTCATCGTTCATACGGGTCAGGTCCTTGCCATCGAACATGATGTGGCCGCTGGTGGCCGAGTCAAGGCCGGCCAGAGTGTGCATCAGCGTGGATTTGCCAGAACCGGACGGTCCCATAATCGCCGTGAATTTTCCTTTTTCGAAAGCGACGTTGACGCCACGCAACGCATGCACCGTGTTATTTCCGGAACCGTAGTCCTTCACAAGATCCACTGCTGCAATGGCCGTATTGGTAGCTTTGATGGTGTCCCTGATATCCATGCTGTCATTCCTTTCTTTGGATTACCTCCAAAATTACGGAAAAACAGCTGATTCGAATATCATGCGTTGGTCTGAATTATCATCTCATCCTTGAGAATGAGCAAAAATGAGACGCCCCATGCCATTGATTCATCAATCGTCGAGGAGCACACCATCCTGCGGAGGTTCGAGCCAGTACGACTCTTTTTCCACGCTGACGGTGGAAGCCCACCAGGCCTGCTCCACGCCTGGCAATGGTCGAATAGACTCGTCCACCACGCGCCATAGGTCCTCGTCGGTGTCGGCGATGACCTCGATCAGGTAATCGGCGCCGTTCAATCCGACGCCGCTCATCGCATACGTCACCTCATCGATCGCCAGCAGCTGTTCGGTGTCGAGCCGATAAGGCGGTTTCACACCGAGGCCGAGGAACGCTTGACGGAATCCACCCAAACGCATGGGGCTGACGGTGGCCATGATGCGCATCACGCCGGATTCCTCCAGCTTCTTGATGCGCCCACGAATCGCGGTATGCGTCACGCCAAGCCGCTCCCCCAACGTCGCATAGCTGGCTCTGCCGTCATGCTGCAACTCGTTGAACGTACGCACGAAGCGCATATCCAGACGGTGTGCGGGAATGCCAGTGCCAACGCTCGCCTCACGTTTGGTCAGGAAACCGGTCTCGCCATGCGCGGCCAGGAGCCGGTTGACCACGCTGACGTTGTGGTCGTCAAGTACCAGCCGTCCGCAGGAGAACACCTGCAGACGTGTCAATCCCGGCAATGCGCGCAGATCATGCTTAAGGAAATGGTCCATGCCTTCGGCGGAATACACGACGGCTTCGGCGATGATGTCGGCATCGCCCAACGCGCAGACCACATACGTGACCTGCGGCATGGATTTGAGCATGGCAAGCGCCTTGTCGAGGTTGCCGTTGATGCGCAGGCCCACCAGCACCTGGCTGTAGTTGCCTAGGTTCAACGGATTGCATACCGGCACGATGCTCATGATGTTGGATTCCGTAAGCCTGCGGTAGCTTTCCGTAGCCGCGTATACGGAAATGCCGACCTTGTCGGCAAGCGCCTGCATGGTCATGCGGCCGTCGCATTGCAGGGCCGAGACCACTTTCAGGTCGCGTGCGGTGATGGTGATGCGTTGTTCGTTCTGGAACATTGGCCTACCTCAGAACTGCCACAGCATCAGCCAGATGCTGCCTGTCGTCGCGGCGGCAGTGACCGCAAGGATGATCCAATCGGAGAGTCTCATCTTCAGCTGTATGCGGTAGGTGCGTCTCACGCCTTGGAGGTTGAGCCCGCGCGATTCCATAGCCCAGCCGACGCTTTGGCTCATTTTGTAGGCGCGGATCAGCACCGCGATGATGATGGGCAGATACGATTTGAACCGGTCCACCAAGCGTACGAATACGTTGCGTTTCTTGCCGGTGGCGTCTTTCTTGCCGTTCAAGTCGAGTCCGCGGGCCCGTTGCGCGGCCGATACGGATTGGAAGATGGAGAAGAACACCGGAATGTAGCGCAGCGCGGTGGCGAGCGTGAGTCCGGCCTTGTACGGCATGCCCAGGGAGGTGAGCCCTCGGATCAGCTTGGTCTGGCTGGTGGTGAACAACGTGAGGAAGCACGCGAATCCGAGCGCCGGAATGCGCAATCCCATCACCGCGGCCATGACGAGGTTCTCTCGCGTGAGTTTCAGCCATCCCCACTGCCACAGCACGTGCGTGCCGGATGGGTCGAAAATCGGCCAGAGCACCACGATGAACACGATGATCACGGCGAGGATCTTCCACACCCAGCCGATGCGTTTCAGCGGCACGCCGTCGGTGATGAGCATGAGATGTTCGATGATCAGAACGTCAAGTATGAACGCCCAGTTGCGCCATACCAGGCACAACACCAACATGACCACGGTGATGAGGAATTTCACACGGGGGTCGGCGCGATGCAGCCAGCCGTCGCCCGGTACATACAAATCGGCGTCCATCAGTGTCGTCCTTCCTCATGCTTGGTGACTTTCAGCAGCACATGCGTCGCCGAAACGGGCCCATTGGATTTACGCGGTTTGCGGATGGTCCGAGATTGCTTCTGCGCCGCTTCGGACCTGTCGATCGGCCCATACTGCACGACTTTTCCGTCCTCCAATTCCAGCACATGCGTGCAGTACCGGTATACCGCGCGCATGTCGTGGCTGATCATGACGATGGTGACGCCGCGCTGGTTGAGTTTCTCGATGGTGCCGAGGAAGCGTGCTGCGAGACGGTGGTCGAGACCGGCCGTAGGCTCGTCGAGCACGAGGATCGGCGTGCGCATTGCAAGCACGGATGACAGCGCCACCGCACGGCGTTCGCCGTAGCCGAGCGTGGCCGGCGAGACGTCTTCATAACGGTGCAGGTCGAACAGCGTCAGCATCTCGTCGACGCGTTTGAACACGGTGGCTCCGTCCAGTCCAAGCGCGGTAGGACCGAATGCGATTTCCTCCTTGGTGGTGGAGCAGAAGATCTGATGGTCGGGATTCTGGAAGACGAATCCGACGTGGGCCGCCATTTCGCCGACGCTGTGTTTGGAGGCGTCGAGCCCATCCACCGTCACCGTGCCCTGCGTGGGTCGGATCAGTCCGTTCAGATGTTTGGCGAGTGTGGTCTTGCCGGAGCCGTTACGTCCGATGAGTCCGATGAATGAGCCACGTTCGATGTCGAACGTCACGTCGTCCAGAGCTTTCGATGCATTGCCGCCGCGCTCATATTGGTAGGAGACATGGTCCAGGCTGATGACCACGTCCTTGGACCGTTCCGGCTGATTCTTTTTGTCCTTCTTATGCTTTTTGCCCTGCTGTACGGCCTTGACCTGCGGCAGCGGATCGTCCGCGACCTGCACGCCGGAGGATTCCAGCAGTCCTTTTTCACGGACGAACAGGCTGGCGTCGCCGTTGCGCACCAATTCCCCATTGACCATGAACAATACTTGGTCGGCCCAATAGGCGATATGCTCCGTGTCCTGTTCCGCCATGATCACCGTCATGGAACGGGTCTGCCGGATGCGTTCAAGCACATCGAAGACTTCCTGCTTGCCTTCCGGATCGAGCGCCGCAGTCGGTTCGTCAAGGATGAGCACGTCGGGTTCCGCCGCCAATGCCGCCGCGATGGCCACACGCTGCATCTGCCCGCCCGACAGGCTGGCCGGCACGCGCTTGCGGTAGCCGGTCATGCCGACCAGATCGAGCATGACGTCGATCTGCTTGTCGATGATGTCCGGTGCGATGCCGCGGTTTTCCAAAGGAAAGGCGATCTCATCCTCAACGCTCGCGCAGAACAGCTGCGCTTCGGGATCCTGCTGCACGTAGCCGATACGTTCGGACAACGCCGATACGGAATGACGGCTGGTGTTCATGCCGTTGACTTCCACCAGTCCGGTCATGGTGCCGTCCGCCAGATTCGGGATGATTCCGGCCAAAGCCATGCACAGGGTGGATTTGCCGGCGCCGGTCGGTCCGATGACGCCCACGAACGAGCCTGATTTGATATCGAAGCTGACATGCTTGAGGCTATCCACCGGCTTGCCGCCATCCACCAATGGCTCATACTGCCAACTCAAATCACGTACCGTGATCATGCGCTCTTCTCCATATCTTTCAGCACATCAGCCCATTGCACCGGCCGCGAACACAGCCACTACGGATACTATATGAACGAATATGTATAAATAAAGCCCGTGGAATCGCCGTTCATCGGTGAACCCACGGGCTTTATTTATGCAAGACAATAATGTATCACTCGCCGGCCTTGACGCTGAGGTTGCCGAGTCGCACCAGCGGCGGATAAGCCTTGCGCACTGCGGAGAACAGTGCGAAGCCAACGATCAGGCCGACAACCATCTGGAATGAGTTGCCGATGATTTCGCCTAGGGCCGGACCGAAGCCGGACAGGATGCCGCCGGCGATGAAGTAGCCGAACACCTTCCACACGCCGGCCACCAGAGAGCCGATGACGACGTTGGCCGGTTTGAATTCACGGACCAGCAGACCCACGAGCACCGCCTGCAGACCGTCGATGATGAAGGTGAAGATTGCCCACTGCGGGTATCCCGAGATGAGGTCGGACAACGCCGGTCCAAGACCGCCGACGATGCCGCCGACCCACGGGCCGAACGCATAGGAGCTGAAGAAAATCATCGTGTCGGACAGGTTGAGGTATCCACGGGTCGGGGTCGGAATCTTCACGAACATGGTCAGCACGGTGGTGACCGCGGTCATGATGGCGATCAACGGGATGGTGTTGACCTGAATAGCTTTCTTGATATCGTTCTTGACGTCCTGCGCCATAATACAGTCTTCTTCTCTCTTTTTTACCAAAATAGCAAAATCATCTTGCTTTTCCTACGATTTGTAAAGAAATCGCAAGGAATTTCTTTCGATGTATCAAATTGCGACATACCATATCGCAACAAGCGAAAATTTTATCCCATCCGCGTTACAAGCGCAGTGCAAAGCGGGCGGCCCGCAACACCCCCTTCTCATGGTGCAGCGGACCGCCCGACAGTTGTTTCAGACCAAAGTCACTTGGCCAGACCGGATTCGCGCAAGGCCTTGAAGCCGCTTTCGAGGTCCTCGATGATGTCGTCGATGTTCTCCAGTCCGATGGACAGGCGGATGGTGCCCTGGTGGATGCCCTGGTCCTCGAGCTCCTCCAACGTCTCCTGGGAGTGCGTGGTGGAGGCCGGGTGGATCACGAGGCTCTTGGCGTCGGCCACATTGGCCAGCAGGCTGAACAGGTGCAGGTTGTCGATGAACACGCGTGCCGCGTCCTTGCCGCCCTTGATGTCGAAGGTGAAGATGGAACCGCCGCCGTTCGGGAAGTACTTCTTGTACAGGTCGTTGTCCTTGCGGCCTTCGATGGACGGGTGGGAGATGGACTCGACCTCCGGCACGGTCTTCAGGTAGTCGATGACCTTCAGCGCGTTCTGGACGTGGCGTTCGACGCGCAGGGACAGGGTTTCGGTGCCCTGCAGCAGCAGGAAGGCCGCGAACGGGGACAGGGTGGCGCCGGTGTCGCGCAGCAGGATGGCGCGCACGCGGGTCACGAAGGCGGCGCCGCCGAGGGCCTCATAGAAGTTCAGGCCATGGTAGGACGGATCCGGCTCGGTCAGGGTCGGGAACTTGCCCGGCACTTCGGCCCAGTTGAACTTGCCGCCTTCCACGATCACGCCGCCGAGGGTGGTGCCGTGGCCGCCGATGAACTTGGTGGCGGATTCCACAACGACGTCGGCGCCGTGCTCCAGCGGGCGGAACAGGTACGGGGAGGCGAAGGTGTTGTCCACGATCACCGGCAGGTGGTGCTTGTGGGCGATGGCGGTGATGGCCTCGAAGTCGGGCAGGTCGGCGTTCGGGTTGCCGAAGGTCTCGAAGTAGACGAGCTTGGTGTTCTCCTGGATGGCGTCCTCGAACTCCTGCGGGTTCTCGGCGGAGACGAAGGTGGTGGTGATGCCGTCGCGCGGCAGGGTGTGGCGCAGCAGGTTGAAGGTGCCGCCGTACACGTTCTTGGCTGCGACGATGTGGTCGCCGGACTGGGTGATGTTGCGCACCGCGTATTCCACGGCGGCCGCGCCGGACGCGACGGCCAGGCCCGCGGTGCCGCCTTCGAGGGCCGCGATGCGGTCTTCGAACACGCCCTGGGTGGAGTTGGTCAGACGTCCGTAGATGTTGCCCGGGTCCGCCAGTCCGAAGCGGGCCTCGGCGTGGTCGAAGTTGTGGAAGACGTAGCTGGTGGTCTGGTAGATCGGCACCGCGCGGGAGTCGGTGGCCGGGTCGGCCTGCTCCTGGCCGACGTGCAGCTGCAGGGTTTCGAAACGATAGTTCTTGTTTGCCATGATGCGCTCTCCTTGGATAAGGGTTCGTTGTTCTCGTCTTGGTTGGCCACCCGCCCTGCCGTGTAGGGCGCTTGGCCAGGTGTTGGTAGCGACAATAAACCGGCCGGCGAGCGCAACGCAAGCCGAACGTTATCGCACTTGCCTATATCCCCTTATAAACCGTTGGAATCATTGGCTTTCCCCACTCCCCCAACCGTTGAAAAAACCATTCGGAACCATTCGACACGCCGAAGTCCCGCATGCCGGTGACCCACCGTGAGGAACGGATGCGCGTCAGGTCAGGGGAACGGCTAAAGTCATGGGCAGGCAAATCGCAAGAGAGGTTCCGATATGAGCGATGAGATTCTGTACGACCGTGATCCGCGGTATATTCCGCGCGTCGCCGCGGTGCATGACATGTGCGGTTATGGCAAGTGTTCGCTGACGGCGGCCATTCCGATTCTGTCGGCGGCCGGCTGCGACGTTTGTCCGGTGCCGACGGCGCTGTTTTCCGCGCACACGCGCTACGAGGTATTCACGTTCCACGATACGACCGAGATTCTGGACGGCTATCTGGACGCATGGCGTCAGGAGAACGTCGATTTGGATGGCGTCTATTCCGGTTTTCTTGGTTCCGCGGACCAGGTCGCAATCATCAAACGCCTATACGCGGAGTATCCGCATGCCTTGCGGTTGGTGGATCCGGTGATGGGCGACGGCGGAGAAATCTACGCCACGTACACTCCTGAGCTGTGTCGGGCGATGGGCACGCTGGTGGATGGCGCGGATGCGCTGATGCCGAATCTTACCGAGGCATCCATTTTGACGGGCCGTGACTATCCAGGCCAGGATATCGACGACGCGCAGGTGGATGAGATTCTTGGGGCGTTGCTTGCCGCCGGCGCGAAGAACGTGGTGCTTAAGGGCATCGATCGAGGGGATGGCATGATTCGCAACTATGTGGCGTCAGCTTCGACGGGCGTCGCCGGAAAACAGGAGCTGGCGCATGCCAAGCTGCCGTTCATGACCCACGGCACCGGCGACGCGTTCGCGTCGGCGCTGTGCGGCGCGGTGATGGCTGGCCGTCCTCTGGCCGAGGCCGCGAACATCGCCGGCGAGTTCGTCCGCCATGCGATGGAAAGCACCCAGTATCAGCCGAATCATGAGGAACGAGGCGTGAGCTTCGAACTCAATCTCGACGAATTGACCGCTTTGACCCGTCGTTGACGGTTCATCGGTCACTCTTTTCGCACAGAGGCCTTGGATCGTGTTGTGGATAGGTGTGGATAGCGTCGACTCATCCACCGACTATCCACGACACGCCCGAGATACGTAAGTTATCCACATTAGCCTATCGGCCTTGTCATGCGTGGCTTCTGTCTGTTGGACTAGGGACATGAACCATTCATCATCACATGATGTTCCGGCCCCAACGCAGCCGCCGGAGCAGATTCTCGATTCCCTAGCGCGGCGTCTGCATGACGGCACGCTGCGTTCCCGACAGATTGGCGAGCTGGGAGAACAGTACGCCGCCGCATGGTTGGAAAGCCAAGGGTGGCGGACGCTCGACCGCAACTGGCATTGCCGATACGGCGAACTCGACGTCGTGTCGCGCAATCCGATGGGCCAGATCGTTTTCGTCGAGGTCAAAACCAGACGTACGATGCGCTACGGCACCCCTCAGGAGGCGGTGACCGCTTCCAAGCAAATCAATCTGCGCCATGCCGCCGTGCAATGGCTGACGGCGCCGGAGCACCGCATGCCGAACAGTGGCGTGCGTTTTGACGTCGTCACCGTCGTGGTGCAGGGAGACAGACCTTTGCTGCATCATATCGAGGGAGCGTTCTGATGGCCATCGGCAGCGCCCTTTCCGTAGGACTGATCGGTTTGAAAGCCTTCATCGTCCAGATTCAAGCGTTCGTATCCCCTGGACTTCCCTATTTCTCCATCATCGGCCTGCCCGACACCTCATTGTCCGAGGCGCGCGAACGGGTCAAGTCGGCATGCCAGGCAAGTGGTTTCAAATGGCCGGAAACCCGTGTCACGGTCAATCTCTCCCCAGCGTCCATGCCGAAGAAAGGCTCTTCGCATGATCTGGCCATCGCGGCCAGCGTGCTCAGCGCGGCCGGCGCAATCGCCCATGACTGTCTGGCCGGCACCATCGTGCTTGGCGAGGTGAATCTTGACGGCACCGTATTGCCCATCAACGGACTGCTGCCCATCATGCTGCATGCGCGGGAGCAGGGAATCGCAACAATCATCGTGCCTTACGCCAACCTTGATGAGGCCCGTCTCGTTCCGGATGTCAAGGCGATCGGCGTGAGGCATGTCGGAGAGCTCATCGAACTGATGGGAGGCGATGCGGACTACCGGATTCCCGAAGCCACGCATGCCGTGAACGCCGATGTCGGCGCCACGGGCATGTGCCCTCCGCCCGGCGACATGAGCGAAGTGATGGGCCAGCAAGCGGCCAAATGGGCGTTGGAGGTGGCTGCCGCCGGAGGCCATCATCTGATGATGACCGGTCCGCCCGGCACAGGCAAGACCATGCTCGCTTCGCGCATTCCCGGCATCATGAGTCCTTTGAACGAGACGGAACAGCTTGAAGTGGCCTCGATTCGTTCGTTATGCGGCACGCTTCCCGGATACGGAATCAGCGACGTTCCACCGTTCGAGGCGCCCCACCATACCGCGTCGACCGCCGCGCTGGTGGGTGGAGGCGCAGGATTGGCCCAGCCCGGAGCCATCACCCGCGCGCATCGCGGCATCCTGTTCATGGACGAGGCTCCGGAATTCTCGGCGCGTACGCTGCAGACGCTGCGCGAACCTTTGGAATCCGGATATGTCGCGATTTCCAGAGCGAAAGGCACCACATACTATCCGGCTCGCTTCCAACTGATTATGGCGGCGAATCCCTGCCCGTGCGGCTACGCGTACGGCAACGGCGAGCGCTGCACCTGCCGAGAAAAGGACCGCGTCAAGTATTTCAGCCGGCTTTCCGGACCGATCCTCGACCGTATCGACATCCAGATCGAGGTGCCTCCGGTGGAGCGGATAAGTCCGGGGAACGCTCCCTCCGGCGATTCGAGCCATGCCATACGTCTGCGTGTCATCGTTGCCCGGCAGATGGCGCAGGAACGGTTCCGCGAATTCGGCTGGTGCTGCAACGCGCAGGCTACCAGCACCTGGCTGAGAGCCAACACCTCCCCCAAGGCCATCGAATTGGTCAACCGCGCCTTGGCGAGCGAGCGGCTGAGCCTGCGTGGCGCCGACCGTGCCATGCGGCTTGCGTGGACATTATCCGATCTGGCGGGAAAGACTTCCCCAGGACCTGAGGAAATGATGCAGGGAATATCCATGAGAACGAGGCTGGCATGATGGTGACGATCGACGACGAGACCCTGGCCCGCGCGGTGCTCACCTTCTGCCTGGACAGCGCCGACGCGATGATGTACGCGCTGGTCAAAGGCACCGGCTCCGCGGCAAGCGCGCTACAGCTGATCGCTGACAGCGGCCCTGGCAATCACGAAAATGTGACGGCCGCGGCCTGCACGTCATTGGATGCGGCGTTCATCAACGGCGTCACTCGTTGGGGACGCACCATCAACGCCCGCGGGATGGCTTCGTTCCATGGCTCGCTGGTGTCATGGCAGCAACGTCTGGCATCGTTGCCCAGCAAGGATCCGGACGCATTGCGAGACTGGTTCACAGCAGACGGCACGCAGTGGATCATCGCCCCGCATCACCCCTGTTGGCCCAGCCAACTGAACGACCTTTCACTGCGCACCGACTGGGCCTCCCCGCTCTGCCTATGGGGCAAAGGCGATCCGAAGGCGCTGGTGTCATGCCCCGAGCCGGTGGGTATCGTCGGCTCACGGGGCGTAAGCGACTACGGTAGGCAAAGCGCCCACGAGTTGGCCCTTCGGATGGCGCGTGCCGGACATCTGGTGGTATCCGGCGGCGCGCTGGGCACCGACGCCGCGGCACATTGGGGCGCGGTCAAAGCCATGGACGAAATGAGCGCCGCGCTGGCAGGACGCACCGTCGCCGTATTCGCTGGCGGACTGAACCATATCGGTCCGAAAAGCAACCAGAACCTGTTCGAGCAGATCGAAAGCCATTCGGGCGCTTTGATTTCCGAACTGTGCCCCGGAACCGTGCCGGAGGCAAGACGGTTCCTGCTGCGCAACCGTCTGATCGCGGCATTGTCATCCACTCTGATCGTGGCGCAGGCACGTGCGCGTTCCGGCGCGCTCAACACCGCAGGCTGGGCGAACGAACTCAACCGCAATCTGTTCGCCGTGCCGGGAGACATCACCATGCCGCATAACACCGGCTGCAATCGCCTTATCCAAGACGGCAGAGCCACCATCGTCTGCTCACTGGCGGAGATCGACGAACTATGCCATAGCGCGCATCGCCCGCAACATGTCGACCTGCCGGATGACACCGAACATCCGCAGGAATCGACAGATGAATCCGACGATGCCATACTCGCCGCCATTAAAACTTGCGCCGAAGCAAACGGCCACGTCTCCGCCGACAATCTGCTCGATCTAATGGACAAGACGCATCCGGGAGAATATCCCGTCTCGCGAATCATGCGCGAACTGGGCTCCTTGGAGCTTGAAGGCCGCATCAGCATGCGGTCCGGATGGATCATCGCCGAGCAGCGATAGCAGGCCCGGCACCTCCACCTCAGCCGCGTCGAACGTGCGAGGTCACACCTTGTGCGAGAATCGGTGGTATGAGTCCGAAGCATGTTGAAGATATGTATGATGCAGTGATCGTCGGCGCAGGCGCGGCCGGCCTGTCCGCAGCGTTGGGAATGCTCCGTAGCGAGCGGATGCGCCAGATGAGGGCGGACGGCATCGAACCGAACGTCCTGGTGATATCCAAACTGCAGCCGCTGCGTTCGCACACCGGCTCCGCGGAAGGCGGCATTGCGGCCAGCCTTGGCAACGTGGAGAAAGACGATTGGCATTGGCATTACTATGACACAGTCAAAGGCGGCGACTGGCTTGTCGACCAGGATGCGGCGAAGCTGCTTGCCGAACAGGCTCCTGCCACTGTGATCGCGCTGGAGCATGCCGGCGTCGCGTTCTCGCGTACCGATGACGGCCATATCGCGCAGCGCCGTTTCGGAGGCCATACCAAGGATTTCGGCAAGGAACCGGTCCGCCGCGCCGCTTATGCGGCCGACCGCATCGGGCATCAGATTCTGTTCTCGCTGTGGCAGCAGTGCGTGGCCGAGGGCGTTGAGTTCGCCGAGGAATGGTATGTGACCGATCTGGTGGTTTCCGAAGACCACGGCAAGGTCGAGGGCGTGGTGGCGTTCGACACGCACAAGGGCGAGACGCATGCCATCCACGCACGCAATGTGCTGATGGCCACTGGCGGTGCCGGCCGTCTGTTCCATACCACGTCGAATTCGTGGGATCTGACCGGTGACGGCATGGCGTTGACATTGTCCGCCGGCCTTCAGCTTGAGGATAGCGAGTTCGTGCAGTTCCATCCGACCGGTCTCGCCCATACCGGCATTCTGCTGTCTGAGGCGGCACGTGCGGAAGGCGGCATGCTGCGCAACTCCGATGGCGAGGCGTTCATGGAACATTACGCGCCGGGTCATGCCGACCTTGCCGCGCGTGATGTGGTGAGCCGTTCCATCATGGCTGAAATCGACGCCGGACGAGGAATCGCCGATCCGAAGGATCCGGATGGGCCGAAGGATTGTGTCTGGCTGGATATGACCGGCATCGATGCGGATCATATGCATGAGGTGCTGCCGCAGGTGGTGGAGACCATCGAACAGTATGCCGATCTCGATCCGACCCGCGACTATGTGCCGGTCAAACCCACCGCGCATTACACCATGGGCGGCATCCCCATCACCACCGACGGCGAAGTCTACCGTTGGGTCGATGGCGAACGCGCCGTCGTGGACGGTCTGTTCGCCGCTGGCGAATGCTCCTGCGTGTCGGTGCATGGCGCGAATCGTCTGGGCGGCAACTCGCTGTTGGACGCCTGTCTCTTCGGCACCCGTTCGGGCAAGGCGATGGCTGAACGTGTCGTCGATAATCCAGTGAACGATCCGATGGCCGAGCCTGCCGACGAAGCATCTATCGACGCGGTGTCGCAGGCTGCCGACAAGCGTTCCGCGCAGGTCAAGGAACTGTTGACGCGGCCGTCCGATGACGACGATGCGTCGTCGGACAATCCGTACCAGCTGATGGCCGATTTGGGATCCGTCATGGAGCAGGCGGTCGCGGTGCGTTGCGACCGGAACAGCATCGAACAGGCGTTGGCTACGCTGGACGATACGCTCACGCCGCGTGCCGAGGCGCTGCATGCGCATTCCGACTCCCCCACGTTCAATCAGGAAATCACCGCCATCTGGGAGGTGCGCCATCTGTTGGAGCTCGGCAAGGCCGTGCTCGCCGCCTCCGATGCGCGTCACGAATCCCGTGGATCGTTGAAGCGTCTTGATTTCCCGGAGCGTGACGACGAGCATTTCCTGGCCCATTCCATGACGGATGTTTCCTGCCAGGTCTCCTGGCAGCCGGTGCACATCGTGGACATGCCGCCAAAGGCCCGTGAATACTGACACCCTGGGCACGGCGTATGGCAGACTGGTTGACGGTTTTTTATCGAAAGGCAGGTATATGAGCGGCATGGAGAACGGCATGGAAACGGTGACGTTGCGGGTGAACAGGTTCACGCCGCGTCCCGAACGCGGCCGTGAACGAGGCGGCTCGCCGTTCGCTAGGAAGAGCTCTCCCTTCGGCGATTCCGGATCCGCGCGCAGGCGTCCGCGAGGCAAGCAGTGGGTGCAGGATTACGTGGTGCCGGCGCGTCCGGAGGACACCGTGCTTGACTGCCTGCTCAAAGTCAAGCGCACCATCGATCCGACGCTTGCCTTCCGTTATTCGTGCGGTCATGGCATGTGCGGTTCCGATGCCGTGTCCATCAACGGCACGCCTACGCTTCTGTGCACCGCCACGGTGAAGGCTTGGGCAAAGCAGCCATCCGACGCACAGGTGGATGAGGACGGCTTCCGTCATACGGGAGAAGACGTTCAACCCGCGCAAACGCAGGATGCCGACGATTTGGGTGTCATCGAGCTCGCACCGCTGCCCGGTTTCCCCGTGCAGCGTGATTTGATCGCCGATATCGACCAGATGCTTGGCCAAATCAGGAAGCTCAAGCCGTATCTGCAGGCCAGTGGCGAACTCGCCACCACCGCGGACGGCAAGATCAACGCATTCGAATATCTGCAGAATCCCCAGCAGCTCTCCAAGTATGAGCTGCTGAGCAACTGCATAGCCTGCGGCACCTGTGAGGGAAGCTGTCCGGTATATGCAGGCGGCGAGGCGTTCATCGGCCCTGCGGCTCTTATCGCCGCCTCCCGTTTCATCAATGATTCACGCGACGGTCAGACGGATGCACGTATGGATGCCATCGATTCCGCCGATGGCATCGCCGCGTGCCAGTCGGTGCGCGCCTGCACGCGTGAATGCCCGCGTGGCATCGATGTCGGTGAGGAGATCTGGCAGCTGATCGCCCAAATCAAGGAGCGCTGAAATGGATAGGACGTCATATACCAATCTCGCGAAATCGTGGGAATACGTCGAGGATCATGCGTTCTCACGCCAGTCTGCCGAACTCAATGCGATCAGAACCGCGGCCGAGGAAGCCGGCATTCCCCAAGGATCCGCGGCGCAGGCCGAATTGCTGCGCATGCTGGTGCGGATGTTGGACGCCTCGTCGGTGATCGCCATCGGCACCGGTTCCGTGGTGGAGACGATGCAGCTGATCAACGGTCTTGACAATGCAGGCCAGCTTACGGCCGTCGATTCGTCCACGCAGGGCATCGCGCTGATTCGCAAACTGTTCAATCGTCTGTCCGATGACACCGAAACCACATTGCGTGCCGTGAACGCGTCCGCAGGTGTGTTTCTGCCCCGCCTGAACGCCGAGAATTACGATTTGATCGTCGTGGCCGGCGATTCGGAGAATTATGCTGCGGCTTTCGCTCAGGCTCCACGCCTGCTGAAACCGCATGCCGCGATTGTCTTCACCGATGTGCTTGCCTTTGATTCGGCCACATCGGCCGGCGGCGTGCTGAATCCCGCCAATCGTGATGCCAAATCCATCGCGATGCGCGAATTGCTGGAAACGGTGGAGTCGGATGAACGGTTCGTCACTGCGTTGACGCCGACCGGCACTGGTCTGCTGGTTGCCGTCAAGAAATAGACCAATCAGATTAATCAGCCGTGCCGCAATGGCACGCATATGTTGAAAGGGCCATGCATGGGGATGCGTGGCCCTTTCAACATATGGAGATTCCTTTTACTGTTCCTGGTGGGTGCCGATTATCTGGCTGACCACCACGGTACCGTCTTCCAGCACCGTCTCAACTTCGTTCATGGCGTCTTCGTCGCCGGTATGATGCTTATGCTTCGTACCGTCCTCCAGTTCGAATCGTTTGGATTGACGGCTCAGCAGAATACCTGAGATCACGGCTGCGACCATGGACCCCACCAGGACGCCGAAACGGGCTTCAGCCGATAGTTCGGCATCCTGATACGCCAGCGACGCGATGAGAAACGACACCGTGAAACCAATGCCGCAGGCGCAGGCAGCGGGGAACATGTCGCGCACGCGCAGTCCCTTGGCCATCTTCAGACCGCCCACGTGCGTGGACAGCCATGCGGTGGTCATGATGCCCAGAGGTTTGCCGACCACGAGCGCCACCATCACGGCAACGACCACCGGCGAGACGAACAGCGCCAAGGTCAACGACTCGAAGTGCACACCAGTGGCGAACAGTGCGAAGATCGGCAACGCCAGCAGTGCGGAGAACGGCTGCAGCTTGTCGGCGTAACGTTCCGCACGCGGCGTCTTCTCACCGAAACGCTCATGCGCCGGCGTGAGCAGTCCCACGAGCACGCCGGCCAAAGTGGGGTGCACGCCGGCTTCGAACATCATGACCCATGCCAGCACGCCCACGATGGCCACGGCCAGCCACGGTACCTTGCGCATGCGGACAAGGAAGTACCAGACGACCGCGCATACGGCTATGCCAAGGAACCAGTACCATGCGTTCACCGATGAGAAGAACACCGCGATCAGGATGATGGCCAGCAGGTCGTCCACTGTGGCCAATGTCATCAGAAAAGCGCGGATGGATCCCGGCAACGCTTTGGCGAACAGGGCCAATACGGCCAATGAGAACGCGATATCCGTGGCTGTGGGCACCGCCCAGCCATTGGACATCTGTGCGAAGGAGAACGACGTTCCTGAAGCGATGACGAGTTGCCCTGATCCTGCCGCCGCGAACAATGAGATCACGCCGATGAACAGTACCGGCGGCGCAAGCATACCGCCAACCGCGCACAGCATCGGCACGGCCGCGGCTTTGGGATTGGACAGTGATCCCGTGGTGAGTTCCTGCTTCAATTCCAGCCCTACGGTCAGGAAGAACACCGTCAGCAGGCCATCCTGCACCCAATGGCCCAATCCCATGTCGATATTGGTGTGTGGAATGGCTATATGGAAGTTCTCAAGCTGTTCGAACGCATGCGCGGTGAACGGCAGATTGGCGAGCAATAGGCCGGCAAGAGCGAAACCGAGCATAATCAGACCGGATATGCGGTCGGACGCGGCTATGCGTCGGATTGTTGCCCAGGTTCCCCTCTTCGATGTGGCCATCATGCTCCTTGTCTTGCGGTCCCCGTTCGACCGCAGTATCCGTAAAACGTAGTATTAAGTGTATCGGAGGGTCTTGGCGTTCGTCCATGCCGCATATTGCGCTCCGCTGTGCGCGCAATCAATTGCAGGCTTCACAAAAATCCATGGAAAATAAAGAAAGCCTCCTCCGCATTCGCGAAGGAGGTTCATGTGCGCGAGACAGGATTCGAACCTGCGACCTGCTGATCCGTAGTCAGCTGCTCTAATCCGCTGGGCTACTCGCGCAACGTCATCTTATTTCTTTGCGCCACCTGATGACTGGTGGCTGGTGCGCGAGACAGGATTCGAACCTGCGACCTGCTGATCCGTAGTCAGCTGCTCTAATCCGCTGGGCTACTCGCGCAACGTTGTCTTGTTTTCGGCAACTCGAATAAGATACACCCAAATGAACTCCAGGCAAAATCTCGGCGTGTCGCAGGAGTTTTCGGCCTTACGCCTCACGTAGACGAGGAATTTTCTGCGTCGACACCTTGAGTAGTTTCGGAGTGCCCGATCCGGTGACTGCGGCTTCGTCTACGACCACCTCTTCGACGCCTTCCATGCTGGGAAGACGGAACATGGTGTCCTCCAGCGTCTTCTCAATAATCGAACGCAATCCACGTGCGCCCGTACCCCGCCGAATCGACGTCGCCGCAATCTGCCGTATCGCCCCTTCGGTAAAGGTCAATGTCACCCCATCGACGGCGAATAGCTTCTGGTACTGCTTGACCAGCGCGTTTTCCGGTTCGACGAGGATTCGGGCCAAATCGTCTTCGGTAAGTTCCTCAAGCACGCTGACTACCGGCAGACGTCCGATGAACTCCGGCAATAATCCGAAATCAGCCAGATCATCGGCGGAGACCTGCGCAAGCAGCTCACGCTTGGGAACCTCATGGTCATGCCAGACCGCACCGAAACCGCTTTCCCTGGCGCCCAACCGTTGCGCCACGATGTCGGCGAGTCCCACGAACGCGCCACCGCAGATGAACAGTATGTCGCGGGTGTCGATCTGCACGGTTTCCATTTCACGATGCTTGCGGGTCCCTTCCACCGGCACGGAGGCGACGGTGCCTTCAAGGATCTTGAGCAGCGCCTGCTGCACGCCCTCGCCGGACACGTCACGCGTGATGGAGGTGTTTTCGCCGCTTTTACGGGCGATCTTGTCGATTTCGTCGATATATACGATGCCCTGCTGCGCACGCGCCACATCCCCGTCAGCAGCCTGGATGAGGCGCTGCAGCACGGTTTCGACGTCATCGCCCACATATCCTGCCTCGGTGAGCGTGGTGGCGTCCGCTATGACGAACGGCACGTTCATCACATGGGCCAGCGTCTGCGCGAGATATGTTTTACCCACGCCGGTCGGCCCGAGTAGCAGGATGTTCGATTTCGCCACTTGCACGCCCTCGAACGAATCGTCATGTCCATGCATCCGTTCCTTGCCGATTCGCGACGACTCGCGCATTTCCATGTTGACGCGCTTGTAATGGTTGTACACCGCCACTGAAAGTGTCTTTTTGGCGGACTCCTGGCCTATGACGTGATTGTCGAGGTAGGCGCTGATCTGTGCCGGCTTGGGCAGTTGCAGGATATTGAGCTGGGCGTCCTTGTCCCGTTCCTCGGAAATGATGTCCACGCACAATTCGATGCATTCGTCGCAGATGGCCGCGCCCGAACCGGTGACCAGTTTGCGCACCTGGCTCTCGGACTTGCCGCAGAACGTGCATCTCGGCACCGCATCGTTGTAGCTGACCACGCGTCCCATTCGCAACCTCTTCGTTTCACATATCTGCCGTTTAGAAAACACAATACCCCTGCCGCGACCCGGCAGGGGTATTGCATTTGTGAAGATATCATTCCACCGCAGGCTCAGCTGCGATGTTCCAGCACCTCGTCAACGATGCCGTATTCCTTGGCCTCCTGGGCCGTCAGGAACGTGTCCACTTCGATGTCCTTGCGGATCTTCTCGATGTCACGACCGGTATGCTTGGCCAGCGTGTTCTCCAGCCATTCACGCATACGCAGCATCTCCTTGGCCTGGATTTCAATCTCCGTGGCCTTGCCGAAGCCCTGGTCGATGGCCGGCTGGTGGATGAGCACGCGGGCGTTCGGCAGCATCAGACGTTTGCCTTTGGCGCCGGCGGCCAGCAGGATGGCCGCGGCCGAGGCGGCCTGGCCGAGGCATACGGTCTGCACGTCCGGCTTGATGTACTGCATGGTGTCGTAGATGGCGGTCATGGCCGTCATGGAACCGCCCGGCGAATTGATGTACATCATCACGTCACGGTTCGGATCCTGACTTTCCAAAACCAGCAGCTGGGCCATGATGTCATCGGCGGAGGTGTCGTCCACCTGCACGCCCATGAAGATGATGCGATCCTCGAACAGGCGGGTGTACGGATCCTGCCTCTTGTATCCGTACGGGGTCTTTTCCTCGAACTGCGGCAGAACGTAACGGTTCTGCGGTGCGAACGCGGCCTCACGCGCCGCAGCCCCCTGGAAGCCGACCACACCGGTCGGTCCGGCCAGACGTTCGGCGCGGGCTACAAACTGTGCTTCTTCGCTTGCCATGGTCACTCTCCCTTGGTGGCGCTCATCGTGTCGTGGGTGGAAACGAGCTTGTCCACAAAGCCGTACTCCAACGCTTCTTGGGCGGTGAACCAGTGGTCGTACTCGTTGTCGCGGTAGATTTCCTCGACGGTGTGCCCAGTCTGCTCGGCGGTCAACTCGCTCATGGTCTTTTTCATGTCCATGATCAGCTCGGCGTTGATGCGCACGTCAGTGGCGGTGCCGCCGATGCCGCCGGACGGCTGATGCATCAGCACACGCGCATGCGAGGTCAGGAAGCGCTTGCCCTTGGTACCGGAGCTCAGCAGGAACTGGCCCATGGATGCGCACATGCCCAAGCCCACGGTGGCCACGTCCGGCTCGATGAGCTGCATGGTATCGTAAATGGCCATGCCCGCGGTGATGGAGCCGCCCGGGGAATTGATGTACAGCCAGATATCCTTTTTCGGATCCTCGGCGGCCAGCATCAGCATCTGCGCGCAAATGCGGTTGGCCATCTCGTCCTTGACTTCCTCACCCATCCAGATGATGCGGTCCTTGAGCAGGCGGTTGAAAATCGGATCGGTGGGTCCTGCCGGCATGTCTTCGCCAGCCATGACGGGCAGGGGTGCACTAAGGTTGCTCACCTTGTCTCCTTTTCCAGTGTTCTCTATAGTTTCACAGCCTACCGCTTCGAAGCGACGGGGAACAAAATTGCGCCCACAGTGGAGAAGTCGACGGCGAAAACACGGTTATTCGCGTTTCGCGCCGATGCGGAAGGCGGTAATCAGGCAGCAGATTGCAACGGCGACAATCACGATCATGACGGTGAACGTCCAACTGCCGCCAACCGCCGTGGCATGGCTGAATGCCTCGGTTCCTTCCTTGCCAGCGCCGGCCTGGGCCACGGACAGCACCGTGGAGAACAGCGCGGTTCCGGCTGCGCCACCGAACTGCAGGCAGGTGTTGAACACGGCGTTGCCATCCGGCATGAATTGCGGCGCAATGCTGCGCAACGCATTGGTCATGATGTTGGAGAAGCCAAGCGCATAGCCAAGTCCGAAGATGAAGTAGAAACCGGCAAGCGTGGCCGGCGTCAGCCGCATGGAGAAGACCAGCAGCAGGATCGGGCCGCAGATCGCCAGGAAGAACGCGCCCAGAATCGGGCGGACAGGGCCGAAACGGTCGTACAGCGTGCCGCCGATCGGTGCGAAGAAAGCGCCGATCAACGCGCCCGGCAGCACCAGCGCGCCTGCCAGGAACGCGTTCGTTCCCAGGGAAAGCTGGGCAAGATTGGTGATCACATAGCCGAAGCCGATGCCGACGATTGGCAGCAGCATGTAGGCGATCAGATGCAGCAGCACCATCGGATCACGCAGCCATCCCAAGCGAATCAGCGGCGAGAAGGAACGACGGGACGACCATCCGAAGAAGAAAAGCGATCCCAAGCCGACGATCAGGCTGATCACTGCGAAAATCGCCGGCGCTGTAGCCACACCACCCGAAACGGCGGCGGCAACAGCCACGCCCGCCTGGTTCAGGAACATCACTAGACCGCACAACGCCAGCACAATCGCCGCGAACTGCAGCGGATTCAGATGCGCCTCTTCCGTCGGACGGTGCTGTTCGATGCATTTGAGGCCGACAGGCAGCGAAATCAGCAGAATCACGGGAATGACGATGACGAAAATCGCACGCCATGGCAGAATGCTCGACACCGCGCCACCCACGGTCGGGCCGATGGCGGGCGCCACGGTGATGACGAGCGAACCGACGCCCATCAGTCGTCCGACCTTGCTGCGTGGGGACTGTTCGAGAATGATGTTCATCATCAGCGGTGTGGCCACGCCGGAGCCGATGCCCTGGATGATGCGGGCTACTAGAATCACCGGGAACGCATGGCCGAAGATCATGGTCAGCGAGCCAAGCATCGCAAGCGCCACCGCGGCGAGGAACAGGACGCGATGCTTGAATTTGCGGTTAAGATACGACGACAGCGGCATGGTGGCTGCGACCGTCAGCAGGTAGATGGTGGTGATCCACTGCACAGTAGCAGTGTTCACGTTGAATTCCCGCATGAGCTGTGGGAACAGCACCGTCATCACGGTTTCGGTGAGGATGCCGATGAAGGCGAGCGAGCCGACCGCCACGATGGCGCCGATGAGTTTGCCGGGAATGCGTTCGTCCGGCGTTTCCTTGATGTTTTCGCTATTGTTCCGATTGTTATGGTCGGTGGTTTCGAGCGTTGTATTCCGTTCTTTCATAATCACTTTCCGCGCACTTTTTCCTGCGGCCATGTGCGACGCCGCGATTGACGCATGGGCCTTGCAAAGCAAGCAGGCGTCAACCCCAGCGAAGAATTTTAGCGGAACCCCTGACCCAATGCCTGCAGGAAACGAACATCAGGCATTGCGCTGGCCGGAACGGCCGTCACCGTTATCGTCCTCTTCGTGCAGAATCTTCCGAATCCGCTCCAATCTCGGCTTGACCTCATGCTCGTAACCGCGGTCGTTCGGATGGTAATACTCGCGCCCCTGCAATTCGTCAGGCATGTACTGCTGCGGCGCCACCGCGCCCGGCCAATCGTGCGCGTACCGGTAGCCTTCGTGGTTGCCCCAGCTTTTCATCAGCGCGGTCGGCGCATTGCGCAGATGCAGCGGCACTTGGCCGATAAGCCCCGCGTCCACGTCGGCGAGCGCCGCGTTGATGGCGTTGTAGCTGGCGTTGGATTTGGGCGCGGTGGCGACGGCGAGCGCCGCTTCGGCAAGAATGATGCGCGCTTCGGGCATGCCGATCATGGCCACTGCCTGCGCCGCGGCTACGGTGACTTGCAGGACCTGCGGGGCGGCCATGCCGACTTCCTCGGATGCGGCGATCATGATGCGTCGTGCGATGAAGCGCGGGTCTTCCCCCGCGCGCAGCATGCGGGCCAGATAATGCATGGTGGCGTCCGGATCGGAGCCTCGCATGGATTTGATGAACGCCGAGATGACGTCGTAGTGGTCGTCTCCGTCCTTGTCGTAACGCACGGTGGCCACGTCCATGACCTTCGACACCACATCAGGCGTGATGATGGGCCGTTTCGCGCCTTTTTTGCGCTCTTTGTCACCAGTGAGCGCGCCGGCCGCGGCTTCGAGGATGGTCAGTGTCTTACGTGCGTCGCCGCCGGCCATGCGGATGATCTCATCCACAGCCTCGTCGGTGATTCTGATTTCGTTGTCAAGGCCGTGTTCGCTTGCGATGGCGCGATTGATCAGCGTTTTCAGATCGTCCGGTTCCAGCGATTCGAGTTTGACGACCACGGATCGGCTGAGCAGCGGCTTGATGACGGAGAAGCTTGGGTTTTCCGTGGTGGCCGCGATGAAGGTGACGTCGCGGTTTTCCACACTGGGCAGCAACGCATCCTGCTGCGATTTGGAGAAGCGGTGCACCTCGTCGATGAACAACACCGTTTCCTTGCCTTCGGAGACGAGACGTTCGTGCGCGCGTTTGAGCACGTCACGCACGTCCTTGACGCCGGAGGTGACCGCGGACAGTTCCTCGAAGACACGGCCGGACTGTTTGGCGACGATATAGGCGAGGGTGGTTTTGCCGACTCCGGGAGGTCCGAACAGGATGATGGAGCTCGGTGCGGTGAGCGAGCCTTTCGAAGCGGGGTTGGCGAGTCTGCGCAATGGCGACCCCTCCCCCAATACCCGTGATTGCCCCACCACATCGTCGATGCTCGCTGGGCGCATGCGTACGGCAAGCGGGCGCGTCACATCATCCGGCGCGTCCATCGCGGCAAACAAATCGTCAGTCATGCTTTCCACTGTACCGCAACACACCCAACAATTCGAACACACGTTCGATGCATGCGTTCGCCCCAACCGGTAGACTGGCAAGCATGGCAGACGATACGAATTATGGCTCGCTGGGCGCGTTGGCGCCGAATTGGGACGAGGGCGAGCGCAACATCGACACGGATGAGATCTATGAGCGTTTCTTCACCTGGGTGGAGGACGTCAAAGGCGTGGAACCGTGGCCACATCAGGAGGAGGCCATCATGGATCTGCTGGCCGGCGACCATGTCATTTTGAACACTCCGACCGGTTCGGGCAAGTCGCTGGTGGCACTCGGCATGCATTTCGCCGCGTTGTGCACGGGCCGCCGTTCCTATTACACGGCTCCGATCAAGGCTCTGGTGTCTGAGAAGTTCTTCGACTTGGTTGAAGTTTTCGGCCGCGAGAACGTCGGCATGATCACCGGCGACACGCATATCAACGCGGATGCGCCGATCATCTGCTGCACCGCGGAGATCCTCGCCAATCAGGCGTTGCGCGAGGGCCGCCACGCCGATGTCGGCTGCGTGGCGATGGACGAGTTCCACTATTACGGCGATCCCGAGCGCGGCTGGGCTTGGCAGGTGCCGCTGCTTACGCTGCCGGATACGCAGTTCCTATTGATGAGCGCGACGCTGGGCAATGTCGACGCAATCGCCGACAAGCTTGAGGACATGACGGACACCGACGTGGATATCATCGCCGATGCGCCACGTCCCGTACCGTTGACGTACGAATACACACTCGACCCGTTGGAGAAGACGGTGGAATTGGCGTTCGGCAAGGGCGAGACGCCGATTTACGTGGTGCATTTCTCTCAGGATGCCGCGTTGGAGACCGCCAACGCGCTGGCCAGCACGGGCGTGTCCAGCAAGGAGCAGCGCGCCGCGATCGCGGAAGCCATCAAGGGCACGAAGTTCACCACCGCGTTCGGCAAGATCCTGCAGCGTCTGTTGCGTACCGGCATCGGCATCCACCATGCCGGCATGCTCCCCCGCTATCGTCGTCTGGTGGAGCAGCTCGCCCAGCAGGGACTGCTGCCAGTGATCTGCGGCACCGACACGCTTGGTGTCGGTATCAATGTGCCGATTCATTCCGTGGTATTGACCGCGTTGACCAAGTTCGACGGCACGAAGATGCGCAAGCTGCGCGCCCGCGAGTTCCATCAGATCGCAGGACGCGCCGGACGCATGGGCTTCGACACGGAGGGTCTGGTCATAGCCGAAGCCCCCGAATTCGAAATCGAGAACGCCAAGGCTCTGGCCAAGGCAGGCAACGATCCGAAGAAACTGAAGAAGATCAAGCGCAAGAAGGCTCCTGAAGGTTTCGTAACGTGGAACGAGAACACGTTCGACAAGCTTATCGACGCGGCTCCGGAAACACTGGTGCCGCATATGAAGATCACCCATTCCATGGTGTTGAACGAGGTGGAGCAGGGCGGCGACGCCCGCTACCGCATCGACCGGCTTATCGACGATTCGGCGCAGACTCCGGAGCAGAAGGAGCGCCTGCACGCCCGCGCGGACGAGATCTTCCAGACCTTGTTCGACACGAACGTCATCGAGACCGAAGACCGTGACGATGGCGGCAAGGATTATTTCATGACCGTGGACATGCCGGACGATTTCGCCCTCGACCAGCCGCTAAGCCCGTTCCTGCTGGCCGCGTTGGAACTGCTCGACCCGGAGTCGGACACGTATGCGTTGGATGTGATATCCATGGTTGAGGCCACGTTGGAGGACCCGAAGCAGGTGCTGCGCGCGCAGGAACGTCAGGCGCGCGACGAGGCGATGATCCGCATGAAAGAGGATGGCCTCGACTATGACGAGCGTATGGACAGGCTTCAGGAGATCACCTATCCGAAGCCGTTGGAGGATATGCTGCAGGCCGCGTTCGATGAATACCGCCATGATGTTCCGTGGGCGAACGACTATTGGCTGAGCCCGAAATCCGTGGTGCGCGACATGGTGGAGACCGCTTCCGATTTCACCGGCTACATCGCCCGCTACAACATCGCCCGTTCCGAAGGCACGCTGCTGCGGTACCTGTCCGACGCCTACCGTGCGTTGGCGCGTACCGTTCCGCAGGAAAAGCGCGACGAGCAGCTTGACGACATCATCTCCTGGCTGCGCGTGGTGGTCCGTTCCATCGACTCCTCGCTGGTGGACGAATGGGAGCATGCCGGAACCGATACCGACGCGTCCGAAGCGGCCGCCAATCTTGCCGCGCCCGGCGCAAAACAGGCCGTGGTGGAGGATCGCCGTGGACTCACCGTATTGGTGCGCAATGCCATGTTCCGCCGTGTGCAGCTCATGGACCTCGACAAGCCGGACGAGCTCGGCGCGCTCGATAAGGACTGGGGCTACGGCGTGCACGAGTGGGAGGACACGCTCGACGATTACTACGACGAGCACGAATACGTCAACATCGACGCGAAGGCACGCAGCGGCGAACTGTTCATCCTCGACGAAAGCAAAGAGAACAGCGAGCACGCCTGGAAGGTGCGGCAGATCATCGACGATTCCGATGGCGACCACGATTGGGCCATCACCGGAACCGTCGACCTGGACGCCACGCAATCCAGCGGCGAGGTTGTCTTCTTCGACTACAGCGTGTCCAACTGACGGCGCATTTCGTCGGCGTCGACTTCGAGCGGCGGCCAGATCATGTTCATGTTCTTGAGCGTGTTGCGCAGCAGCTCGGAGACGACGGCCCTCGAATACCAGCGGTTGTCGGCAGGCACCAGATACCACGGCGCCTGCTCGGTGCTGGTGCGCAGGAACACATCCTGCCATGCGGCCATGTAGTCGTCCCAGCGGGCGCGCGCCTCAAGGTCGCTCGGATCGAACTTCCAGTATTTGGTCGGATCATCGAGACGGCTCAGGAAGTGGCGTTTCTGCTCGTCTTTGCTGACCACGAGGAAGATTTTGATGATGGCGCATCCGTCGGCCGTCAATTGCGATTCGAATCGGTTGATTTCGTCGTACCGTGCCTGCCACATTTCTTCCGGCTGCGTTTTGTAGATGCGCGGCATGACGATGTCCTCGTAATGGGACCTGTCGAAGATGGAGATCCATCCGTTGTTCGGCAGCTCGCGTTTGATGCGCCACAGATAGTCATGGTCCAGTTCTTCGCCTTTCGGCGCGCCGAACCCGTGATAGTGCATGCCCATCGGGTCGCCTTGGCTGAACACATGTCGTACGATGCCGCCTTTGCCTGACGCGTCCATGCCTTGCAGCACGATCAGCAGTCGCCGATGCGAGCCTTTCACGCCATTGGCGTACATAAGCCGCTGGTAACGGGCGATCTCCGACGAGCTGATGGATATGAATCGTTCGGCATCATCCTTGTTGCCGTCAAAACCAGGAGTGGAATCGCCATCTATGTCCGATACCTTCGTGTCGTGATGGAATCGCAATAGCTGGGTCGGCGGCAACGTCCATACCGAGCTCAGTAGTTCGCTCGCTTTGGCGGCGTTCGCCAATCCTTCGGCGACGGAATCGCAATTCTCGCTTTTTTCCAGCCGATCTTCCACTTTGTTCAGCGTTTTCGCGATCGACGACATTCTGGCGTCGTCTTTTTTCGCATCCTTGGTTTTATCCGCCATGTCAAGCCTCCCTGCTTGGTACGGACCACATGCGTGCAGTCCATCGTAGACACGAAAGGGGCCGCTTCCCCGTATTTCGCGGAAAAACGACCCCTACGCGTGTTATGCGATACCGGTGCTATTCGTCGGCTTCGGACTTGTTCTTGTCCTTGCCATCGCCCTTCGTCTTGAACGGATTGTCCTTGATCGGATGTCCATTCTTGTCGAATTTGACCTGGCTTTCCGGATGCGTCTCATCGAAGCCTTGGGCGTACCTGGTCTGACGCCACTGGTGGATGGACGCGTTGGTGCCGCGATGGTGCACATGGTAGACACGCTGCGCGCCACCCAGCGGCACGCCTTCCTTGGCCACGGCGATCTGGTTCACGTTCGACGGATCCATGATGGCGATCGGCGCGACCGGTTCCGGTTCGGCCGGTGCAGCCGTATGCTGCTGCATGCGCGACGGCAGCCATTCGGCCAGTCTGCTTAGCAGCCAGCAGACGATGAAATAGACGACCGCGGCCACCACCAGCGTCTGTAGGATGTTGAAATACATGGAGCCGAGTCGACGTGATTCCTGCAGCAGGTCAGTGTACATGATGATCGAGCCGAGCGCGGTGTCCTTCAACACGACGACCAGCTGGGTCACGGCCGCCGGCAGCATGGCGTAGATGGCCTGCGGCACTTCGATCTGCAACAGCGACTGCGTGCGGGTCAATCCCAAGGCGAGCGAGGCCTCACGCTGGCCGTTCGGCAGGTTGCCCACGCCGGAACGCACCAGCTCGGCCACCACGGATCCGTTGTAGATCACAAGCGCGAGCACCACCGCCCAATACGCGGGGCTGGGCAGACCTGCGAAGGCGAACCAGCGCCAGAAGAAGATCATGAGCAGCAGAACGGGGACGGCTCGTGCGAATTCCACGATCGCGCCGGAAATGGTACGGATCAGCAGGCTCGGCAGCAGTCGGCCCACACCAAAGACCAGGCCGAACACCACGGCTCCGACCACGGCCAGTACGGACGCGCGGATCGTGGCCCACAGTCCCGGCAGATAGAAGTCGGTCCATGCTTCGGCGTCAAGCGCCGGTTTCCACAGTTCCCAGCTCAGCTGGTTCTCGCCGTCCGGCGGATTGTGCAGACGCATGAGGATCAGCACGACCACCACCGCGAAGATGATGCCTGCGATCCAATTGACGATACGGATGGTTTTGCGGCCCTTCGGACCAGGCTGGTCGAACAGCACCGCGCTTTCATTGCTTGCCATGTCGCGTCACCTCCTCACCGCGAGCTTGTTGGACAGATACGTGGTCAGCATGCCGATCGGAATGATCAGAACCACATAGCCGAAGGCGAAGATCAGGAAGATCGGTACGATTTGGTCGGCGTGGTATTCGATCATTTCGCTCATCATCGTCGAGGTTTCGGTGGCCACGGATGCCGCCGCCGCGACGGTGGAGTTTTTCAGCAATGCGATCAGCGTGTTGCCCAACGGTGCCACGGAACCGCGGAACGCCTGCGGCAGGATGATCTGAGTGGCGGCCTGCATGAAGTTCAGGCCCAACGCGCGGGCGGCCTCGGCTTGACCAAGCGGCACGGTGTTGATGCCGGAGCGCAGCGATTCACATACGAAAGCCGCGGTGTACAGGCTCAGGCCCGTCACGGCCAGCCAGAAGAAGTTGGTGGCGAACGTGTCGGAGAAGCTGAACTTCAGCTGCGCGTACGCACCCAGCACCATGAACACCATGATGATGGTCAGCGGCAGGTTCTTGAACAGTTCGACGTAGGCACCGGAAACGGTACGGAGCGAGGCGATCGGAGAAATGCGCATCATCACGAGGATGACGCCCAGAATCGTGGAGAACAACGCCGACCACAGGGTCAGCTCGATGTTCACCAGAAACGCGCCGGGAATGTTGTATTGGCTGAACAACGCGAGGAATCCGTCCATCACTTATTCCCCTTTCCATTCGGCACCGGCGGATTGTACTTGGCGTTCGGCGTGTAGGCCACTCCCCTGGTGTTGTCGGAAATGGCCCTTTGCCAAGAACCGTCCTGAATCATATCGGTGATGGCGTTGTTGATTTTGTTCTTCAGCTCGGTGTTGCCCTTCTTGACACCGATGCCGTAATACTCCTGGGTGAACGGCTTGCCCACCACGCGCAGGCGTCCACGTGAGGCGGATGCGAGGCCGGCGAGAATGATGTCGTCGGTGGTGGCGGCGTCCACAATGCCGGAAAGCAACGCGGTGGCGCATTCCGCCATGCCGGGCTGTTCCATCAGCTGGGTCTGCTTGGCGAACTTCTCCTTGACGTTGACGGCGGATGTGGTGCCGGTCATGGAGCACAGCCGCTTGCCGTTCAGATCCTTAGGTCCGTCAATGCCGGTTTCGTCCTTGCGTACCAGCAGATCCTGTCCGGCCACGAAATACGGGCCGGCGAAATCGACGACCTTCTTGCGTTCGTCGGTGATGGAATAGGATGCGACGATGTAATCGACATCGCCGTTCTGCAGCATAGCCTCACGCTGCTTGGACGGCGATTCCTTCCATACGATCTCGTCTTCGGAATAGCCGAGTTTCTTGGCCACGTACTTGGCCACGTCCACGTCGAAGCCGACGTAGGTGCCGTTCTTCTTGAAGCCCAGGCCAGGCTGGTCGAATTTGATGCCGATGCGGATCTTGCCGGTTTCGTCCGCGCCGCATGCGGATACCGCGAACACGCACGCGCACGCGCAGAATGCCGCGACGGCTCTGCGCAACATGCGTTTCGCCGTGATCGAAAGTGGTTTCATATCAGGTTCCTTCTTCTGTCGTTATGTTCCGTCACTTCAGTGGGTGAGGATCTTCGACAGGAAGTCCTTGGCGCGATCGGTCTTCGGATGTTCGAAGAAGTCGTCCGGCGTGCTCTGTTCGAGAATCTGTCCGTCGGCCATGAACACGACCTTGTCGGCCACCTTGCGCGCGAAACCCATCTCGTGGGTCACGCACAGCATGGTCATGCCTTCGTGGGCGAGTTCGACCATGACGTCAAGCACTTCGTTGACCATTTCCGGGTCGAGCGCGGACGTTGGCTCGTCGAACAGCATGACCTTCGGCTGCATGGCGAGGGCGCGGGCGATGGCGACACGCTGCTGCTGGCCGCCGGAAAGCTGAGACGGCATTTTGGAAGCCTGCGAGGCCACGCCGACGCGGCCCAGCAGATCCATGGCAAGATCTTCGGCGGCCTTCTTGTCCATATGACGAACCTTGATCGGAGCCAGCGTCACATTCTCCAGAATGGTTTTGTTGGCGAACAGGTTGAACGATTGGAACACCATGCCCACTTCCGCACGCAGTTTGGCGAGTTCCTTGCCTTCCTGCGGCAGCGGTTTGCCGTCGATGCGGATATCGCCGGAATCGATGGTTTCCAGACGGTTGATGGTGCGGCACATCGTGGATTTGCCGGAGCCGGACGGTCCGACGATGACGAGCACCTCGCCTTTGCGCACGGTGAGGTTGATGTCCTTGAGCACATGCAGATCGCCATAATGCTTCTCGACATGGGTCAGTTCGACGAGCGGCCTGTTATCCGCTCCCGCGTCCGGCATGATGGGACGCTTCGCTTCGGTTTCTTTCATTTCAGACATAAAGGGTAGTATAAGAAAGCAATGCGAAATTCATGTTTCCTATACTGCCCGTTCACATCATTTCGTCCGGAATATGAGACATTTCATACCGTTTGACGAACATATTCATCAAACGGATCGCCGCCGGAGCAATGTCACAGCACCTTGGAGAGGAAGGTCTTCAATCGTTCGCTCTTCGGATGGTTGAAGATCTCGTCAGGGGTTCCCTCTTCCTCGATCACGCCGGCATCGGTGAAGATGACCCTCGTGGCCACTTCGCGTGCGAAGCCCATCTCATGGGTCACCAGCACCATGGTCATGCCTTTGGCGGCAAGGTCGCGAATCACTTCGAGCACATCGCCCACCATTTCCGGGTCGAGCGCGGATGTCGCCTCGTCGAACAGCATCACCTTCGGATTCATCGCCAGCGAGCGCGCGATCGCCACACGCTGCTTCTGCCCGCCGGACAGCGATTTCGGCATGGCGTCGGCTTTTTCGGCCAATCCTACGGTTTTCAGCAGTTCCATGGCGTGCGCGCGGGCCTGCTCATCCGTTTCATGATGCACCAGTTTCGGTGCGAGGGTGATGTTGTCGATCACGCTCATGTTGTTGAACAGGTTGAAATGCTGGAACACCATGCCCACCTGCTCGCGCACCTGGTCGATGTTCACATGGCTGTCCGTCAAATCGTGTCCGTTGACCACGATCTTGCCGCCGGTGGCCTGTTCGAGTCCGTTCAGGCAACGCAATATGGTGGATTTGCCGGCGCCGGACGGTCCGATGATGCAGATCACCTCGCCTTTGCGCACGGTCATGTCGACGCCTTTGATGACCTCGGTCTGCCCGTAGCTTTTGTGCAGATCCTTGACGTCGATGATCACGTCGTTCTCGTTCATCGGTTCACCTTCCTGTCCACGATGTTGGCCAGCCACGTCAGGATGGTGATGGCCACGAAGTACATGACGCCGACGATCAGCAGCGTTTCGGTTACGCGGAAGTTCGCCGCGTACAGCTGCTGCGCCTGGTACAGCAGCTCACCGAAGCCGATGGCGAGCAGCAGAGAGGAGTCCTTGATCATGATGACCAGCTGGTTGATGATCGAAGGCATGGCGATTTTGCTGGCCTGCGGCAGAATCACTCGGCGCATGGCCTGCCTGTGGTTGAGTCCCAGCGAACGCGCGCCCTCCATCTGTCCGGAATCGACCGATTGGACTGCGCCACGCACGATTTCCGCCAGGTACGCGCCGGAGTTGAGCGACAAGGTCAATGCGCCGGCGACCCAGATGTTCACGCTATGTCCGATGAGCTGGGGCACGCCGAAGTAGAAGAAGAACGCCCACACCAGGATCGGGGTGCCGCGGAACACCGCGATGTACACATTGGCCAATCCTGCGGCGATTTTGCTTTCCGAAACCTTCATCAGGCCGAACGCGACGCCGAGCACCAATGCGATCGCGAAGGAAAGCAGCGTGATCAGCAGCGTGTTCCTCAAGCCCGTCAGCAATGCCGGCATCGACTGTTTGACCAGTCCGAGGAAACCGACCTTCTGTTGTTCAGCGCTGTTGTCGCCATTGTCGGTGATCATGCCGGAAATCGATTTGGCCTGCTCTTTCGCGCCTTGCTTGCCAAGATATTGTGCGACGATTCGCTCGTATTCTCCCGAAGCGATCATCTTGTTCAATCCATCGTTGATGGCGGCCAGCAAATCTGCGTTCATGCCTTTGTTCACGGCCATGCCGTATTCGCCGTGCGGCACCTTCGGAGTCACGATTTTCAGACCGTTGTTCTGCGATACGCCATATGCCAGTACCGGATAATCGTCGAACACCGCGACGGCATTGCCGGATTTGACCATCTCGTACATGGTTGAGGATTGGTCGACGGAAGTCACCTTGTAACCGTACTTGTCGGCATGCTGTTTGGCGTACGATTCGCCCTCCGAGCCGGTTTTCGCCACAACCGTCCGGCCTTTGAGGTCCTTATAGCCGGTGACGTCGTCGTTGTTGGCCGCGACGGCCATCTGGATGCCGGATTGGAAATACGGATTCGAGAAATCATAGGAGGCTTTACGCTCGTCAGTGATGGACATGCCGGCTATGACGACGTCCACCTGGTTGGAGCTTAGGGCCTGCAACGCGGCGTTGAATCCCAGCGACTGTATCTCGACCTTAAAGCCCTCTTCCTTGGCGATGCCTCGGATTAGCTCCATGTCGATGCCGGTCATCTTGCCGTTCTCACGGTATTCGAACGGTGCGAACGTGGTGTCGGTGCCGATTTTATATGTCTTGCCCTTGACCGAGGCCGGATTGCCAGTTTCGGAGGCGAGCGCATGCGGAACGGTCGTCATGAATGCCGCAAAGACCACGGCGAGCACGGCGAACAGCGCGCATATGCGCATGCCGACCGTGTTCAGTCGCTTCTTGTCCTGTGTTTTCGATTTCATACCGCGCTTCAACCCTTTCTGGTTGCCGGATAATCAAACACGCTCCACTGTAATGACAGCGACGGAAAATAGACAACGCGAATAATAAAAAATGTCCGAGCATCATTGATGTTCGGACATTTTTCATTCATCTATGGGCGAAACCGTATCAGTCCTCGTCCTCATCCGGATCGTAATCGACACCGGTCTCGGCGCGCTGCTCAGCGGAGATCGGAGCCGGAGCGCCGGTCAGCGGATCGCGGCCGCCGCCAGCCTTCGGGAAGGCGATGACGTCGCGGATGGAGTCGGCGCCAGCCAGAATTGCGGCGGTACGATCCCAGCCGAGAGCGATGCCGGCGTGAGGCGGAGCGCCGTACTTGAATGCCTCAAGCAGGAAGCCGAACTTGTCTGCGGCCTCTTCCGGCGTGATGCCAAGCACGTCAAGCACACGGTCCTGAATGTCGTCGCGGTGGATACGCACGGAGCCGCCGCCCATTTCGTTGCCGTTGCATACGATGTCGTAGGAATCGGACATGGCGTGTTCCGGATCCTTGTCGAACTTGTCGATCCAATCCTTGGACGGCATGGTGAACGGGTGATGCATGGAGGTCCACTTGGAGTGGCCGACTGCCACATCGTCGTCGTCCGGGTCATCGGTCGGCTTGAACAGCGGGAAGTCCACAACCCAAGTGAAGGCGAAATCGTCGGGCTTGAGCAGGCCCGCGCGGCGGGCAAGCTCGACACGCACGGCGCCCAGCAGTTCCTGGGAGGAGGTGCGGCGACCGGCTGCGAAGAACACGGCGTCGCCGTCTTCGGCGCCGACGGCTTCCTTCAGACCGTTGCGTTCCTCTTCGGACAGGTTCTTGGCGACGGGGCCCTTGAGTTCGCCGTTCTCGGCGAACACCACATAGGCGAGGCCCTTGGCGCCACGCTGCTTGGCCCAATCCTGCCATGCGTCGAACTGACGGCGAGGCGTGGCCGCGCCACCCTTGAAGAGCACCGCGCCGACGTATGGGGCCTGGAACACGCGGAACGGCGTGTTCTTGAAGTAATCGGTCAGTTCGATCAGCGGATTGCCGAAACGCAGATCCGGCTTGTCGGAACCGTACTTGTCCATGGCGTCCTGCCAGGTGATGCGCTGGATCGGCAGCTTGATGTCGTAGCCGGCGGACTTCCAGATGGCGGCGATGACCTTTTCGGCCATGGCCATCACGTCCTCCTGGTCCACGAAGGCCATCTCCATGTCGAGCTGGGTGAATTCCGGCTGGCGGTCGGCGCGGAAGTCCTCGTCACGATAGCAGCGGGCCAGCTGGTAGTAACGCTCGACGCCGGAGACCATGAGCAGCTGCTTGAGCAGCTGCGGGGACTGCGGCAGAGCGTACCAGGAACCCGGCACCAGACGGGCCGGCACGACGAAGTCACGGGCGCCTTCCGGCGTGGACTTGATCATGGTCGGGGTTTCGATCTCCTCGAAGCCCATTTCCTCCAGCGCATGGCGGGCGGCCTTCGACATCTGGGCGCGTAGCTTCAGATTGCGCTGCATGGACGGACGACGCAGGTCGAGGTAACGGTACTTCAAACGCACGTCCTCGCCCGGCAGCTTGTTCTCGGACTCGTTCTCAAGAGCGGTGGAGACCTGGAACGGCAGAGCATCGGACTTGGCCAGCACTTCGATGCTTTCGGCCACGACTTCGATCTTGCCGGTGGCCAGATGCTCGTTCTCGTTGCCGTCCGGACGCAGACGAACCTCGCCGACGACCTGGATCACGAATTCGGAGCGCAGCGGACGGGCCATCTCCTCGTCATAGATGACGACCTGCACCAGACCGGTGTTGTCGCGAAGATCGATGAAGGCCACGCCACCGTGGTCGCGGCGACGATCGACCCAACCGGCGAGCGTCACCTTCTGACCGACGAGCTGTTCGGTCACTTCGGTTGCATGATGTGTTCTGTAAGCCGTCTGGCTCATGCTTCCCCTATTCCTTATCCTCTTGTATGTTGCGAAGTCTTGCGATTTCAGGCTTCAACGGTAACGGTTTGCTGGGCATACACAGTATCCGGCTCCCACGACTGTGCGTCAGCCGGCCGCTGGTCTCCTGTGATGATGTTCTTGACTTCGTCCTGGGCGCCCTCTTCGGAAGCGTCGGCCGGGAACCAGACGTACGGGATGCCGAGCTTGTCTGCATATTTGATCTGCTTGCCGAGCTTGGCCGCGGTCGGCGCCACGTCCGCCGCGATGCCACGGGAGCGCAGCTGGTTGGCGATCAGGTTGGACGCGGAGCGGTCGGCTTCATTCCATACCGCCACGAGCACGGATGCCGGAGACACACGGTTGGCGTGCGCGCCCGCGGTGTGCAGCATGTAGGAGACCAGGCGGGACAGGCCGATGGACAGGCCCACGCCCGGGTACTTCTTGTTGCCCTGCGATGCGAGGTTGTCGTAACGGCCGCCGGAGCAGATGGAGCCCAAAGCGGCGGCGCCGTCGAGGAACGTCTCATACACGGAACCGGTGTAGTAATCAAGACCACGGGCGATTTTCAGATCGGCGATCACGGAGCCCGGACGGATGCGCGCGGCCTCGTCGACGATCATCGCCAGCGTGTCGAGTCCCTGGCGTGCCAACACGTAGGCGTCGGAATCAGACGCGATGTCATGCTTGGCGCACAATGCGTCGAACTTGTCGGACAGTTCCTTGCCGTCGGCGGCGGTCAGCTCGGCCAGTTCGAGGCAGGCACGGGCCTGGGCTTCGTCGGCGCCGCAGCCTTCGACGAGCAGCTTGGCCACCTCATCGGCGCCGATCTTGTCGAGCTTGTCGATCTCACGCAGCACGCCTTCGATATCCGTAAGGCCCAAACCACGGTAGAAGCCTTCGGAAAGTTTGCGGTTGTTCGCATGCACGGTGGCCTTCGGCAGACCGAACTCGCGCAGACGTTCCAATGCGGACACCATGACCAACGGCAATTCGACCTCGTAATGGTCGGGCAGATCGCCATTGCCGATCACGTCGATGTCGGCCTGCACGAACTCGCGGAAACGTCCTTCCTGCGGGCGTTCGCCACGCCAGACCTTCTGAATCTGCCAACGTTTGAACGGGAACGCCAGATCGCCGGAATGTTCGACGACATAACGGCTCAGCGGAACGGTCAGATCGAAGTGCAGACCAAGACGATCCTCAATCGGAGTGTCGGACTCGTGTCCGACTTCCTGAAGACGGCTCAGCAGGTAAATCTCCTTGCTGGTCTCGCCTTTCTTGAGCAGGCTGGAACCCTGCTCAACAGCACGGGTTTCAATGCCTATGAAGCCATTGAGCTCGAATACATTACGGAGCGTGTCGATGACACGCTGCTCCACAACACGTTCAGAGGGGAGCCACTCTGGAAATCCTGAAATAGATGCACCTTTAGCCACGGTTCTCTATAATAAATGAGGTTACGGAAAATGCCGCGCGTTTTTCAAGGTGTGGAAGCGCACGTCACGGACCGTCACCTCTGCACTACATGAAGCTTACGTAAGGAGCTGGCCATGGCCGACGAGAATGTCACCGCGTCCGAGAACACCACTGAAACCAACGAGCAGGCAGCGACGCCCGCAACCCAGGCCAGCAAACCGGCCGTCCCGAGCCCAGCGGCCATGAAGCCGCATGCGCCGAGCCCCGCGGCCTTCGCCAAGAAGGCTCCGCAGCGTCCTGCAACCTCCACCGGATTCTCCGAAGCCGATATCAAGGCCACCGAAGCGTTCGGCCGTGTCGCCGATGACGGCACCGTGTTCGTGAAGGAAGGCGAGGGAGAACGCGAGGTCGGACAGTTTCCGGACGCTTCCAAGGAAGAGGCCCTGGCACTGTATGCCCGTCGCTATCTCGATCTGAAGGCAAAGCTCGACCTGTTCGCCAACAGGCTCAAGTCCAGCAATGTGAAGAACCGTGAGATCGACGAGTCCATCAAGACGCTTTCCGCCGAAATCGAGCAGCCGGCCGTCGTCGGAGATATTGAGGCGCTCAAGTCCCAGTTCGAAGCACTGAAGGAGGCCGGAGCGGCCAAGAAGGCCGAGCTGAGCGAGGCTCACAAGGCCGCCGTCGCCAAGGCGCTGGCCGAACGTACCGCGATTGTGGAGAAGGCCGAGGCTCTGGCCAATTCCCTGGGCGACAACACCAACTGGCGTTCCACCGCGGACAAGTTCCGTTCGCTGTTCCAGCAGTGGCAGGATCACCAGCACAATAGCGTCCGTCTCGACAAGGCCGACGCCGACGCCCTGTGGTCCCGTTTCTCCTCCGCCCGCACTACGTTCAACAGCGCCCGCCGCAAGTGGGCCCAGGGCCGCGATGAGGAGCGCAGCAACGCCAAGGCCGCGAAGGAGGCCATCATCGCCGAAGCCGAGGAGATCAAGGATTCCACCGCTTGGGTGGAAACCTCCCGCAAGTTCAACGAGCTGATGGATCGTTGGAAGAAGGCCGGTCGTGCGGGCCGTCGTGATGATGACGCGCTGTGGGCACGTTTCCGTGCTGCGGCGGACACGTTCTTCAACGCCCGTCAGACCGATCGCGAGCAGATTAGCTCGTCCGAAAAGGAAAATCTCGCCAAGAAGGAAGAACTGCTGACCAAGGCTGAGGCTTTGGTGCCGGTCAAGGATGAGAAGGCCGCCAAGCAGGCTCGCCAGGCATTGGCCGCCATTCAGGAGGAATGGGACCAGATCGGCTACGTTCCGCGCGATGACATGCACCGCATCGAAAGCCGTCTTGATGCTGTCGACAAGCAGATCAAGGCTGTTGAGGATGCCGCCTGGAAGCAGTCTGATCCGGAAGCCGACGCCCGTAAGTCCTCCTTCGAGGAGCAGCTCAACGCACAGCTCGCCGAACTTAACGCCCAGATCGCCGCTGAGTCCGATCCGAAGAAGAAGGCCAAGCTTGAGGCGGAGAAGGCCACCAAGGAACAGTGGCTGAACGCCATCAAGTAATGACGCTCCCATAGAGCGATACGGTTGTGGTTCCGCTTGGAAGCGGGCGGAACCACAACCGTCCAGCTGAACGAATAGCTGGACGAATAGGCATATGTAAAAAAGACCGGTGGGTTTCATGACATTCCATCATGAAACCCACCGGTCTTTTTGCATACGCGTTGCCGGGGTTCTTACCCCGGCAACGTTGGAAATCAGTTCTGTGACTGCGCGGAATCAGCCGGTTCCGTCGATGCCGTCGGTTCAGTGGCGGCATCGGTTTCAGTGGCCGTTTCGGTCGCCTCCGCCGGATTATCCTTCTGGTTCGGCTCTTCGAAGGCCTCGCCGGTGAACGTGAACTCACCCAGAATGCCTTCGCCTTCGGCGTCCACCCTCACGCGCTGGCCATCTTCGAGGTCGCCCATCAGGATCTTCTCCGAAATGGCGTCCTCGATGTCGCGCTGAATCACGCGACGCAGCGGACGGGCGCCCAGCAGCGGGTCGAAGCCCTTCTGTGCGAGCAGATCCTTGGCCGCGTCGGTCAGTTCGAGCGACATGTGACGGTCGAACAGACGGTCGTTGAGCTGCTTGACATCCAAGTCGACGATCTGACGCACCTGCGGTTCGGTGAGCTGCTTGAACACGATGATGTCATCCAGACGGTTCAGGAACTCCGGACGGAACTGCTGCTTGAGTTCGGCGGAGACCTGTTCCTTCATGCGCTGGTAGCTCGATTCGGTGTTCGTGCCCAGGTTGAAACCGGTGTTGGCGGCCTTGGCGATGTCACGAGTGCCGAGGTTGGTGGTCAGGATGATGATGGTGTTCTTGAAGTCCACCTTGCGTCCCTGGCCATCGGTCAGATGGCCATCGTCCAGCACCTGCAACAGCGTGTTGAAAATGTCCGGATGGGCTTTTTCGATTTCGTCGAACAACACCACGGAGAACGGCTTGCGACGCACCTTTTCGGTAAGTTCGCCGCCTTCTTCGTAGCCGACGTATCCCGGAGGCGCACCGAACAGGCGCGACGCGGCGTACTTTTCGGAGAATTCCGACATGTCCACGCGGATCAGCGCATCCTCATCGTCGAACAGGAATTCGGCGAGAGCCTTGGCCAGCTCGGTCTTACCAACGCCGGTCGGGCCAGCGAAGATGAACGAGCCAGCCGGACGCTTCGGATCCTTCAATCCGACGCGTGCGCGACGGATGGAACGGCTCAATGCGGACACAGCCTCATCCTGACCGATGATGCGCTTGTGCAGTTCACTCTCCATGCCCATGAGCTTCTTGGACTCGGCCTGGGTGAGCTTGAACACCGGAATGCCGGTGGTCTGGGAAATCACCTCAGCGATGACGTCCTCATCCACCACCATCTTCACATCGGACTCGCCCTCACGCCAAGCGGATTCCTTCTCCTTGCGCTCGGACTCGATCTTCTCCTGCTTGTCACGCAGCTCGGCGGCCTTCTCAAAGTCCTGGTCCTTGATGGCCTGGTCCTTCTCCTCGGCCAGCTTGGCAGCCTTGGCGTCCAATTCCTTGAGCTCCGGCGGAGCGGTGAGCCTGCGGATACGCAGTCGGGCGCCGGCCTCATCGATCAGATCGATGGCCTTGTCGGGCAGGTGGCGGTCCTGAATGTAGCGGCTGGAAAGTTCCGCCGCGGCCTGCAGCGCGCCATCGGTGATCGTCACATGATGGTGGTTCTCGTAACGCTCACGCAAGCCCTTCAGAATCTCAATGGTCTCGGCGATGGTCGGCTCGTGCACCTGGATCGGCTGGAAACGACGTTCCAGCGCGGCATCCTTCTCGATGTACTTGCGGTACTCGTCGGTGGTGGTCGCGCCGATGGTCTGCAGTTCGCCACGGGCCAGCATCGGCTTCAACATATCGGAAGCGCCCAAGGCGCCATCCGCGGAGCCTGCGCCCACGATGGTGTGAATCTCATCGATGAACAGCACGATGTCGCCGCGGGTTTTGATCTCCTTCAAAACCTTCTTCAGGCGTTCCTCGAAATCGCCACGGTAGCGGGAACCAGCAACCATGGAACCGAGGTCCAAGGAGTAGACCTGCTTGCCTTTCAGCGTTTCCGGCACATCACCGGCGTTGATCTTCTGCGCGAGTCCTTCGACCACCGCGGTCTTGCCTACGCCAGGCTCGCCGATCAGCACCGGGTTGTTCTTGGTGCGGCGGCTCAACACCACCATCACACGCTCGATCTCGTTGGATCGTCCGATTACCGGATCGAGCTTCCCAGCGGCAGCCTCAGCCGTAAGGTTGCGGCCGAACTGGTCGAGAATCGCGGAACCGGTCTGATTGCGACGGTCCTGCACGCCACCGGCATTGGCGAGTTCGCCCTTGCTATCGTTCTTGCCGTCGCTGGAATTGCCTCGGATCAGATCGATGGTGGCGCTACGCAGTTCGCCAAGGTTGACATCCATCTTGATCAGCACCTGTGTGCCGACGCCTTCGCCCTCATGAATCAGACCGAGCAGGATATGCTCGGTGCCGATATAGCTGTGCCCCAGCTGCAACGCCTCACGTAGCGACAGCTCCAACACCTGCCTGGCATGCGGGGTGAAGGGAATGTGGCCGTTCGGCGACGCATTTCCCTTGCCGATCATCTCTTCGACCTGCTTGCGGGTGTCGTCCAAGGTCACGCCCTTCGAGGCCAATGCCTTGGCGGCAACGCCTTCACCCTCACGAATCAGGCCCAGCAGCAGATGCTCGGTGCCGATGTAGTTGTGCTGGAGGGTCCGAGCTTCTTCCTGCGCCAACACAATCACGCGTCGCGCACGGTCGGTAAACCGTTCGAACATGCTTGTCCTTCCACTCTTGTTAGTCCTTCAACACTCTACCGATTCGCGGTGACGTTTATTCCGCCGGCGCGTAAATTGCGCTATGGACGCAAAGAAACGGATATGCTTGACTTATGGCAACGACCAAGGAGGTCACCAAATGAGCGACACCATCCTGCAATCAAATGATGTGATGGATTCCCGCCGAGGCGACATCGTCGTCGGCGTCGACGGGTCCGATGAATCCTTCGCAGCCCTGCGTTGGGCTCTTGGCGAAGCATCGCTGACCGGACAGCAGGTGAATGCGGTCTACGCATGGACCCATTCATGGGATATGGGATCCCAGCCGGAAGATGAGGAGCAATGGGCGCAGATGCGTCATGATATCGCCCGTCGGCTGCGCGAATGGGTGGCCCAGGCCTCGCAAGGCATGACGATTGACGAGAACCGCGTCAAACTCACCTCCGTCAAAGCCACCGGAACGGCAGCGCTTCTGGAAATCGGCAAGGACGCCCAACAGATCGTCGTCGGACGTCGTTCGCTTGGACGCGTGGCACGATGGTTTCTGGGATCGCTTTCCGCTTCTCTTGCAGAGGAGGCGAAGGTGCCCGTCACCGTGGTGCGTATCCTCGATGATGAAGAGGCATCCGTGCAGGACGCCATCGCCAATGCGCTTACGCCGACCGAGGAAACGGTCTCCTACACGATGCCGGGTTCTCCCCTGCCTCGGAACCAGCGTCCGGTGGTTGTAGGCGTTGATGGTTCGGAGACCTCCAAACACGCTTTGCGTTTCGCCATCGATTTCGCGGCCCTGCATCACGCTCCCCTGCAGGTCATGTTCTGCTGGCAGCTGAAAGATTTGGGCGTGGTCAAAGGGTATGAGAACGCCGTCGCCCCCATCTCCGTCGGCCAGGCGCAGGCGGAACGCATGCTTGATGAATTGCTCGATTCGGTTCAGGTTTCATCAGCGAACATTCCCGACGATTTCCAAATCGAATCGCACGCTTTCCATATTCCCGCCTCGAAGGGGCTTATCGCGGCTTCCCGCTACGCACGTCATCTAGTGGTCGGTTCGCGCGGCTTGTCCGGTCTGGACGCGCATTTCCTTGGATCGGTTTCCAAGCAAATCATCAACTTCGCAGACTGCACCGTCACCGTCGTGCACTGACCGCATAAAAAAGAAAACAAGATATGAGAGGGCCACGTACACATTCAGGTACGTGGCCCTCTCATATACGATGACGATTATTCGTCGGATTCGGCTTGGGCCGACGAATCAGCTTCCGTCATTTCGCTTTCCGTTGTTTCAGCCGCCGCCGATTCGGCTTCTGTTGACTCAGCTTCCGCCGATTCGTCTTCCATCGATTTGTTTTCCGTTTGCCCGGTGGTTTCAGCAGTCGGCTCAACTACCGTCTCATCCATCTGTTCAACCGGCTCGAACGACTCGGCGGAATTGACGGAATCGGCGGAATCAACCTGTTCAGCCTGTTCGACTGGCTCGTCCGATTCAGTCGGCTCAGCCGTATCAGTCGATTCGGTATCGTCCGACGTTTCCGGCTTATTCTCGTCGACCACGGTGACGGTGGTCTCTACTTCAGGCGCATCGTCGGAAGCCACATGCTCAAGCACATCCTCTTGGCTGGCGTCGTCGTCGATGGTGTTGGCTTCGATGTCCGCGTCCGAACCTTCCTCATCCTCATTCGGATTATGGTCGTCATCGGACGAAAGCTGTTCGATCAGCTCCACGGAGCCCCGCTCGTCACGCGGCGCCTGGGCGATGATATCGATATGCATGTCGTCGAACGCCGGCTTCGACTGCACCCACAGATGCGACGGCTCCGGTGGATCGATTTCGGAATGCTCTCCGCAGCCATGATCGATGGACACGACCCTGCCGTCATCCGGGCTCCACTTGTTGGCGCACACGCCGAACAGCAGGTTCAACTCACCCTTCAGCGGAATGAAGAATCCGCACGTGGAGCAAGGATTGCCGTCGGCCGTCTTGGTGGATAGCGATTTTGGCCCATGTGGGCCTTCGTACCAACGTTTCGCGGTCTGCGACCGGCCAAGCGGAGTCAACACGTGCCTGCGGGACAGGTCGAATTCCTCGACCGCCTCTTCGACATCCTCTTCGGACGTCACAGGCTGTTCGGAATCCTCCGAAACGTCCGTCTTCTCAGACTCATCCGAAGCGTTTCCATCCATCGCCGGTTCCTGTACGGTTTCATCCGCGACTGACGGTTTGTCGTCCGTATCGTCCGATGTCTCGGCATCCTGCGTCTTGCGGAAGCCCTCTTCCATGCGGGGGTCATCGGGATCGGTGCCGATTGAATCGGTCACCGCCAAATCGCCCGGCTCGAGACGGTCCTTCCAAGGAATCCATTTTGGCGGACGCAGGGCCTTGTCGGTCGGGACCAGGGATGATTCGTTGACCGTCCAATGGTCCAGTTCGACATCATGGTATAACGTGACCGACCATTGCCAGCCTTCGTAGCCGCGTACTCGGGATTCGAAGCGGAAATCGGTGACGTTGTCTCCCAGGTCGATGGCTTCCACGAAGTCGCCGACCTGACCGTCCTCGTCGGACACTGTGACAGCGACCGCTTGGGCGATTGCCTTGGGATCCATTGTGGTATCGGACATGAAACTCTATTCCTGTACGTCGAAATTGTCGGCGACCGCGCGCAGAAGCGTGGCGAGCTTCTTGCTTTCAGCCGGTGAAGGATAGCGATGTCGACGAAGCTGATTGCCCGCGGAGTCAAGCAGCTTGATCAGATCCTCCACGATGGCGGCCATATCGTCCGGCTTCGGACGGGTGGCTTTAACCAGCGACGGGGCCGAGGCAACCAGCGTCACTCCCATCGCCTGCGGCCCACGACGACCATCAATGACGGAATACTCGACCTTGGCGCCCTTACGCAGCGTCTTCACGCCCTCGGGAAGGGCGGCAGCGGGCAGGAACACATCATCCGTGCTCTCACCCGTCTGAATGAAACCATAGCCTTTGTTCGCATCAAACCAACGAACACGTCCGCTCGGCATTGTCACCTCACATTTTGCTGATCAGATACCTTCACGCGAATAGGTAAAACCATTCGCCCATTTTCAAACCAAAGATACAGTTTAGCGCAAGAGGTGGGCCGCACCCATCCTTCCGCGCCGATAGCGTCTGCTTTCCCGACGGAAAAGAGCGTTATTTCTTTGATTTGCGATTCTTTTTTTCGTTTTTTCGATTCTCGCTCGCCGTAATCGGCTGCGGCTTGGGTTCGACCGGGGCGATCGGCAGCACCACCGTCAGGATCAGTCCCGTTCCTTCGCTGCCGGATGCGCAGATGAATCCATGATGCGCCTTGACCACGGATTGCGCGATTGCCATGCCGAGTCCCGTACCGCCCTTCTGACGCGCACGCGACGGGTCGGCGGTGTAGAAACGTTCGAAGATCTTCGACCGTGCCTCCGGCGGCACGCCGGGACCGTGGTCGCTGAATCGCACAATCGCGTAGTTCATACCCACTTGCATGGACTGCCCCACTTCGATGGCTTCGACCAGATGGCGAAGCGACTGCTCATTGGACGGCATACGGGATAGGGATTCGGGACTGATCGACGCGGGGAGCACACCCATAGAGATCTCCACAGGCGAGTCCGCCGGCGTATACCGGTGGATATTGCCCACGATGTTGGTGACCACTTGACGCAGTCTCGAAGCATCACCCTTCAACTCAATCTGGGGCATCTGGCCATTTTGGAAGGCGAATTGGGCGGGATGGTCCATATCGGTACCTGGTTGGAGCACGACCTGTCCGCAGGAAATGCCGCGGTCGGGGTCGAGCGCATGCAGGTCATCGGCTGCGTCGCGCACCACGGAGGTCAGCTTCACCTGCTGCGTGATGTCGATGCCACGTCCTTCGTCCAAACGAGCCAAAGACAGCAGGTCCTCCACCAGAACCGTCATACGCGCGCTGGATGCCTCGATATGTTCGATGGATTCGTCAGCCCTCTCCAAAGCCCCAGGCATGTCGCGCTGCATTTTGTACAGCTCGGCGTACCCGTGAATGGCGGCGAGCGGCGTACGCAATTCGTGACTGGCGTCCGAGACGAACCGCTTCATTTTTTCGGTGGTCTCTTCCTGCGCGTGGAAGCTCTCCTCGATGCGTGTCAGCATGGTGTTCAGCGACATGGACAGAGAGCCGACCTCCGTGCTTTCCGGCAGGTCTGGCACACGTTGGCTGAGATCTCCCGCGGCGATTTTCGCGGCGGTTTTTTCAATCCGCTTCAAGGGCGCGAGCGTGCTTTGCACCAGAATGGTGCCGAGTATCGCGCCGATCAGCACCACCGCGATGCCCACCATCGCGCAGAATCGCGTCAATGTGTTGGCCGTGTCGATCTGATCGCTCAGCGACAGGCCGATGAACACGACGCCACTGTCCTTGACTTGCCCGGTCCGTGTCTTCTCGTTCCAAGGCAACGCGACAACACGCCATGGCGACTGCGCAGCCTGCATGATGGAATGATCCGGGGTGCGGCTTGTGGTGATGTGCACCACCGCACGTGTCGTGAATGGCTGTCCAAGAGTGACGCCGTCGATGCTGCCGTCGGCCGGCAGGCTTGGTTCCGAAACCACTCCGTCACGGAGCATGGGCACCGATCCGGCACCCGTGCTTTTGTATTCGCTGTCGCGCACCTCCACGTAATACGTGTTCATGAGGCTGCGCCCGTCATCGCCGGTGTCGCTGCTGAGCGAGTCCATGCTGTTGAAAATCAGCTGGGCTTGGTTGATCAGCTGCGTATCGGTCTTCTGCAGCAGATAATTGCCCACCAACGTACGTATGGAAAAGGAGATGCCGATGGTGCCGATGGTCAGCAGCACGATGATGCAGGTGACCAGTTTCGTGCTCAGCGGAATCGCTTGAATCCTGCGGGTGAAACGGCTCCATACCTTGTTCTGCTTCGGCAGCGACCGGGGAGGCTGCATGGGGGCCGGAATGGCCGAAGGATTGGAGGCGTGGCCCGTGGACGGCGAATTGGGATTCTTGCTCATGGCTGAATCTAGTTCTTGGGAGCGCGAATCATATAGCCAATGCCGCGCTTGGTTTCGATCAGCGGCGTTACCTTGTGCTTGTCGCCGTTCTCATCCTCGATGACGATGCCATCGACCTTCTTGCGAAGATAGGAGATGTACGATTCGACGATGGCCGCGTCCCCGCCCCAATCGTATTGCCACACGTGATCGAGAATCTGCGCCTTGGACAGCACGCGGCCTTCATTGTCCATGAGGTAGCGAAGAAGCTTGTATTCGGTGGGGCTCAGGTCGATTGGCTGTCCGGCTCGGGACACGTCGTGCGAGTCCTCGTTGATTTCGAGATCGCCCACACGGATGATCGGATCGTCCTCCACCTGCTGCTGGGTGCGACGCAGGATGGCGCGGATTCGGGCCACGACCTCTTCGAGGCTGAACGGCTTGGTCACATAGTCGTCGCCTCCCACGGTAAGCCCCATGACCTTGTCTTGGGTGTCATCGCGAGCGGTCAGGTACAGCACCGGCGTGGTGATGCCTTCCTGCCTGATGCGTCGGGTCACCGTGAACCCATCGATGTCCGGAAGCATCACATCAAGCACGATCAGATCCGGCTGCAGCCTTTCGATGACCTCGATGGCTTCGGATCCCGAAGCGGCCGTGTTCACTTCGAAACCGGCGAAATGCAGGGATGCCACCAGCAGCTCTCGGATGGACGGCTCGTCATCGACAACGACAATGGATGCTTCAATAGGCTTGCTCATGGCTTAAGCATCGCTCCCTTCACTGGATGTTTCCTGAACGGATTCTGAATCTTGCGTTGAAGCGGTATCCGGATTGACATAATCCTCGTTTTCCGATTCGGCGCCCCACTCTTTGACCGGTTGGATACGTTCGGCGACCGCACCATGACGGCCGCTATGGCGGCCCTTACGCCGATGCCCGATCACGTCCTTCTTGCGCAGGATATGGAACACCACCAGAATCACCACCAGAAGCAGCAGCGCGCCGGCGAATCCTCCCACGCCAATCCATATGGTCCGCGACGAAGTCGAGGTCTTTTTCTGCACCGAAATCTGATTCATCATGTCGGTCGCGGACTTCGCCCAGTCCGGATCGCTTTCCATCAACGGTTTTTGCGCGGCATCGGACAGCGCGTCGACGGTCGACTTCTTCTTCAGCCATTCCTCCGAGTTCGAAGACACGGCCACCACCAGATTGCCGTCATTCGAGGCAACCGCCAACATCACGGTATTCGGTTTCGGGTTCAACGATTCCAGCAGCGCGCTCACCCATTTATCTGGCTTGCCTTTGGCGTTGAAACTGTCCAGATACACCAAACGGACGGTGACGCCGGTCTCCTTTTTCGTCTGGTTGATGGCGTCCGTGATCTCCGAGACATTCGAACCGAGCAGATTCTGCGTGTCGGTGATGTCGTCCGTGGCTGTAATGCCCAATCCGGCACTGTCATCCGCATGGACCGGCGGAGTTATCCACAGCATCAAACACAAACCCAGCACGCTCGCCAGCAACATGCAAATCGCGATATTCCAACCTTTTGCCGTTCTGCCGCCGTTTCGCGACACGCCGACGGAACCCAAATGCATATGTTCTCCGACCACAGCTCCGTTTTTTTCGTTGCACACGCTCACTGATGACATAGCATCCACTGTACCGTCCGGTTGCGCCAACCGCGATCGCATGGAGAAACACACCAATCATCATTGAAAGGACCGGCACATGCCACAGTATCAAGTCGACAGCGAGCAGATTCAGTCCTCGAGCGCCGCCGTCAACGCCTCCATCCAATCCATCCGACAGGCCGTGCAGGGCATGTACGGCAATCTCAACAATCTGCAGAGCGTTTGGCGCGGCGGGGCTGCGACGCAGTTCACAGCGGTCGCCGAACAGTGGCGTGCCGCGCAGCAGCAGATGGAGCAGTCGCTTGAATCAATCCAGCGCGCATTGATGCAGGCCTCCACGTTGTATTCGGAGACCGAAATGCAGGCGTCGCGTTTGTTCGCGCAGTAGAAAGCGCGCGTAAGGCGCCTTCCAGATAAGCAAAGGCCCGCTCCCCATCGGGAAGCGGGCCTCATATCAGCTATTTGAGCCTATGGAAGCTTCCGGTCTTTCAATCAGTAGCCCATGTCGGCGCCAGCTGCCGGAGCGGCTGCCGGCGGTTCCGGCTTGTTGGCCACCACGGCTTCGGTGGTCAGGAACAGTCCAGCGATGGAAGCTGCGTTCTGCAGAGCGGAACGAGTCACCTTGACCGGGTCGGTGACGCCTGCGGCCAGCAGGTCCTCGTACTCGTTGGTGGCCGCGTTCAGGCCCTGGCCGTCAGGCAGGGAGCGGACCTTGTCGATCACCACGTCGCCGGACAGGCCAGCGTTTTCGGCGATCTGCTTGATCGGGGCTTCGACGGCACGGAACACGATCGCGGCACCGGTGGCCTCGTCGCCTTCGAGCTTGACGTCGTCCTTGGCCTTGGCGGCAGCCTGGATCAGGGCGACACCGCCGCCCGGCAGCAGACCTTCCTCGATAGCGGCCTTGGCGTTGCGCACGGCATCCTCGATGCGGTGCTTGCGTTCCTTGGCCTCAACCTCGGTGGCAGCGCCGACCTTGATGACGGCGACACCGCCGGCCAGCTTGGCCAGGCGCTCCTGCAGCTTCTCGCGATCGTAATCGGAATCGGTGTTGGCGATCTCGCCACGGATCTGAGCGACGCGAGCGGCCACGTCCTCCTTGGAGCCGCCACCGGACACGATGGTGGTCTCATCCTTGGAGACGATGACCTTCTTGGCGGTGCCAAGCACGGACATGTCGACGGAGTCGAGCTTCAGGCCCAGCTCATCGGACACCACCTGGGCACCGGTCAGGATGGCCATATCCTGCAGCATGGCCTTACGGCGGTCGCCGAAGCCCGGAGCCTTGACGGCGCAGGACTTGAAGGTGCCGCGGATGTTGTTCAGAATCAGGGTCGGCAGAGCCTCGCCGTCAACGTCCTCAGCGATGATCAGCAGCGGCTTGCCGGTCTTCATAACCAACTCGGCGATGTGGACGACATCCTGCTGGGAGCTCAGCTTGCCGGAGGTCAGGAGGATGTACGGATCCTCGAGAACGGCGGTCTGGTCCTCGGCGTTGGTCACGAAGTACGGAGCGATGTAGCCCTTGTCGAAGCGCATGCCCTCGGTGAAGTCAAGGTCAAGACCGAAGCGGTTGTTGTCCTCGACGGTCACGACGCCATCCTGGCCGACCTTGTCCAGAGCTTCGGCGATCTTCTCGCCGACTTCCGGATCAGCGGCGGAGATCGTTGCGGTGGCAGCGATCTGATCCTTGGTCTCAACGTCCTTGGCCGCTGCGACGAGTTCCTTGACGATGGCGTCGGCGGCCTTCTCGATGCCACGACGCAGCGCGATCGGGTTGGAACCGGCGGTGACGTTCTTCAGACCCTCGTGCACCAGGGACTGGGCCAGCACGGTTGCGGTGGTGGTGCCGTCGCCTGCGACGTCATCGGTCTTCTTGGCGACTTCCTTGACCAGTTCGGCGCCGATACGCTCATACGGATCGTCCAGATCGATTTCCTTTGCGATGGAAACGCCATCGTTGGTGATGGTCGGAGCGCCGTAGGTCTTGTCAAGCACCACATTGCGGCCCTTCGGACCAAGGGTGACCTTGACGGTGTCAGCGAGCTTGTCGAGACCCGCGAGCATTCCCTGACGAGCTTCGTCGTCATATGCAATCATCTTTGCCATTGTTCCTCCACATATGGCTACACGGTATTATTTCCACCTTCGGAGCGACAATCAGAACCAGCCGTCAGCCGCCAGTTATCACTCTCACTCGTCGAGTGCTAATTCGCAGATTAGCACTCTCACGTCGAGAGTGCCAAACCCGATGACGTTCTTTGCGCTGTGAGCAAGATGCCAGTCGCATCGAATCAACTTGAAAAACGCCGGATTTCCAAGAAAATAAAAGAACCTCGCCTATGTTCGGGCGAGGTTCCAAACCGGTTCGGACGGCGTTTTTTCAGTTCAACAGCACCACAACGATCGGCGTGACCAATCCGCTGCTCTGCTGGACATTGGAGATTCCCAGCGTCTGCGCGACATTCTCCGCCGTCGCCTTGTCGGCCTCATTCTGATACCAGACAACCGTCTGGCTGGGAACGTTGCCGGTCGGATTGCTGGGCGTCACGCTGGTGTATCCGGCCTGGGTCAGGGCATCGGCCTTGCTCTTGGCGTAACCGGTGATGCTGGTGGCGTTCACCACGCGGATCTCGGTGGCCAGATTCACGCTCTGCTCAGAAGCCGCATCCTGGCCATTGTTCTGATCGTTATTCTGTTCCGCGTTCTGGTTGGCGTCCGAAGCGTCCTTCGACTGGCCATCCGAAGTACTGGTCTTCTTGCCGTCCTCGGACTTCTTGTTCTCCGTCTTGGCGTCTTTGGACGTGTCGTCCGTCTTCTTATCCGCCTTATCCGCCGTGGAGACGGACGATGAAGAGTCCTCCTTGGCCGACCAAGGCATTCTCAGGTTGCTGATCTCACCAGAATAGACTCCCCAGAACAGCAGGCCGGCGAGCAGAGCCACAATCACGACAATCACATACGGCAGAGCCCTGGACGCCATGGAACGTGCGCCACGGTGCACGCCCATCGGTCCCGCCGGAGGATTGTCGAACATATCCTTGGCGTAGGATTCGTAGGTCTCCTTGTCCTGCTTAGCCATTTTCTGCAACCTCATTTCTCACACTTACCGCCCCAGTGTACCGGCCCGTGCAGTCAGCCCACAATCAGCATCGTCGATTTTGCGCGTATTCGACACGTTTCCGCATGGAATCGGCATGGACATCCACAGGGCACGTCGTACAGTGGGAAAGTATGACTCATATCAAACCATTGAAGGATCTTGTGGAGCCCGGATGGGCCCAGGCCCTCGCCGATGTCGAACCCCAGATACATCTCATGGGAGACTTTCTGAGGTCGGAAATCGCGGCGGGACGTAAGTACCTTCCGGCCAGCAGGAACATTCTGCGCGCGTTTACCATTCCATTCGACGACATCAAAGTGCTTATCGTCGGCCAGGATCCCTACCCCACGCCGGGCCATCCGGTGGGACTGAGCTTCTGCGTGGCACCGGACGTCAAGCCCATTCCGCGCAGTCTGGCGAACATCTACACCGAGCTGACCGACGATCTGGGCGTGCCCATGCCGGCCAACGGCGACCTGACACCCTGGACCAAACAGGGCGTCATGCTGCTCAACAGATGTCTGACCGTCGAACCGGGAAAGCCGGGAAGCCATCAGGGGCGAGGCTGGGAAGTGGTCACCGACGCGGCCATCAGCGCATTGAACAATCGCCGTCGGCCTGACGGCAGCGTCAAGCCTCTGGTCGCGATTCTGTGGGGACGAAAGGCGCAGACGTTGGAGCCCCTGCTCACCAACGCTTTCATCATCAAATCCCCCCATCCAAGTCCGATGTCCGCCCGCTACGGATTTTTCGGCTCGAAACCGTTCTCCCGCGCCAATCAGGCGCTAATCGAAGCAGGAGAACAGCCGGTGGATTGGACCCTCCCGTCAGCTTGACCCGTTAGAGTAGCAACCATGGCTTTATTCCCTCCAAAGAATCCGGCGCCAGCACCGGCACCCATCCCCATGCCCGCAGCCGCAAGACCAACCACGCTGTCGGCCGAAGACATCGCACGCGCCAGGAACATCGGTTCGCAGATTCGCGGACGTTTCGCGCAGACCCTGGTCGGACAGGACAATCTTCGTGAATCGCTGATCACCACTTTGGTGGCCGGCGGTCATATCCTCATCGAATCCGTCCCGGGTCTGGCAAAAACCACTGCCGCGCAGACCTTGGCCACTTCGGTGTCCGGCTCGTTCAAACGTGTGCAATGCACTCCCGATCTGATGCCTTCGGACCTGGTCGGCACTCAGGTCTTCGATTTCGCCACGCAGAAATTCTCCACGCAGATCGGCCCGATCCACGCCAATTTCGTGCTGCTCGACGAAATCAATCGTTCCAACGCGAAAACCCAGTCCGCCATGCTTGAAGCCATGGCGGAGGGCGCGACCACCATCGGAGGCCAACGCATCGCGCTGCCGAAACCATTCATGGTCATCGCAACGCAGAATCCAATCGAGGAAGAGGGCACCTTCAATCTTCCCGAGGCGCAGATGGACCGTTTCATGATGAAGGCCGTACTGACCTATCCGACAGAGCAGGAAGAGCAACGCATGCTCGCCATGCTGACCCGCCGCGGCTCCGATACCGTAGACCAGCACGCGCTCACCGGTGACACCGTTTCCATCAGCGACGTCGAATTCCTGCGTTCCGCGGCACGTCGTGTGCACGTGTCCGATGCGATCATGCAGTATGCGGTCGATATCGCGGCCACCTCCCGTGGCGCTGGAACCAAGCCCGTCCAAGGACTTTCCTCGCTCGTCAGGCTGGGCGCCTCGCCGCGCGCGTCCATCGCGCTGGTGCGCATAGGACAGGCCAACGCGCTCCTGCAGGGACGAGATTACGTCATTCCTGAGGATGTGAAGGCGTTCGCCCACGAAGTGTTGCGTCATCGTATTCTGATGACGTTCGAAGCACTTGCCGATGGCGTCACCAGCGACCAGGTGGTGGATTCGATCGTGCAGGCGGTCCCCGTTCCATGATCGACCAGATCCGTTCCGACGATCCGATCCGCAGAAAAATCGAGACGCTTGGAACCACGCTGAGTCTGCCGACGGTACGCAAGGCGCTCGGCATACTCGAAGGCGCGCACGCATCGAACAAACGCTTCGGCGCCGACGATGTCGTGGATATCCACGCCTATGAGCCGGGAGACGAGGCGAAACGCATCGATTGGAAGACCAGTGCCCGAGCGGGACGTCCAATGGTGGTGCAGCGTGAGCGTCCCTCCACTTCGAAGGCATGGTTGCTGCTTGACGTCGGACAGGAAATGACCGCCGCATGCCCTTCCTCGGAACAGGCGTACCAGGTGGCGGCAAACGCCTTATGCATGTTCGCCGCGCTCAGCCTGCGCCGAGGCGACGAAGTGTCCATGGTGTTCGGCGACAGCGCTTCCATCACCCGGGTGCCGTTCAACGGTGGCCTGGCGCAGTTCGAACGAACCTTGGATACGGCATTGCAGCGCGAGTGGACCAGGCCCCGCAATATCGACGCGTTGCTGGAATACGCGCGCCGCATTCGGGACAAAGAGGCGCTGGTCGTCATCGCCACCGAGGAGCATGCGTTGGAGGAACGTCATTTGAGCGCCATCCGCATGATTGCAAGGACACATCCGATGGTGCTCATCGATGTGGCCACCATCAATCCGTTTGATGTCAGCCATGCGCGCGTGGTGCTTGACGGGGCTGGAAAACGACGCGTGCCTGCGTTCCTGCGTAGGGGAAACACAGCTGGGCAAGTGCGAACGCATCGTGAATACCTGGCTGCGTCCATTCGCCATGAGCTGAATCGCTGTGGCTCGACGGTAATTCGATCCGATTCCAGCGAACGCATGTTCCATGAGTTCGTGCGCATGGTTTCCACGGCTTTGGCCCAGTCCACACGTAACCAATTGAGAGCCCCGTCCGTATTGTCGTTGGGAGACAAGGCATGATGCTCTTCCTTGCCGAGGATGACCTCGTCATCAAGGACCAGATTCATCTTGAGAACGGTTTGGCCGTCGTCATCGCGGTCTGTCTGTTGCTTGCCGTCGTTTTGGTGGCTCTTGTGGTCTGGCTTGCCCGGCCGAGCCGGAAGCCCGCAAAAATAGTCAATCGCGGCCGACATGACGCGCTTGCCGGCAAAACCGTCTGGCATCAGCGTATCGATGATGTTGTGTCCCGCCATGCCCGGGGGGAGCTGGAGCGCGAGGAGGCTTTCGCACAGCTGGCCGCAATCGCCAGGGATTTTGCTTCCACTGCCACCGGAACGGACGTGCGCAACCAGACGCTCACCGACATCGAAGAGACGCCTCGGACCACGGGGAACCAGCAGGGTCTCACCTTGCTCAGGCAAACCATCGAGGCATTGTATCCGCCGGAATTCGCGGATGCCGAGCGCAATCACATCGCCAGGCAGGCCACGGTCGAGCAGGCTGGCGAATGGGTGGCCAATCTTGTGGAAAGGTGGCGATAGATGCAACTGTCATGGCATTGGCCTTGGGCCTTTCTGGCAGGCGTCATCGTGGTGCTGGCCGTTGCCGGCGTCACGTTGCTGGTGGCCGCGCGCCACAAAACCGATGGCATCGAGAGTGCCCGCACCTTCAGCCTGGATGATGACCTCAACACGGAATCCGCATCGAGATTATTCCGCCAGTGGAGGGTTCTTTCACGTTTGGCGGTGATTCTTCTAGTGGTCGCGTTGGCACTCGCCACGGCTCTGGTGGCACGTCCCAGCACCGTGGATGAAGGCGAGGAGAAGGCCAGCAGCCGAGACATCGTGCTGTGCTTGGATGTTTCCGGCTCGGCGCTCCCCTACGACCGCGAGGTCATCGACACCTACCGTCAACTCGTCGACAGCTTCAAGGGCGAGAGAATCGGCCTGAGCATCTTCAATTCGACGTCACGTACCGTTTTTCCGTTGACCGACGACTACGAACTGGTGTCCAAACAGCTTGGCAAAGCCAGCAGCATCCTCGCAGGCGTCGAGTCCCAAGACGATATCGACAAGATGAAGGACAGCGATTATCAGGCGATTTCCGACTGGCTGGAAGGCACGCAGAACCGTAAGGAGTCCACTTCGCTGATTGGCGATGGCGTGGTGAGCTGCGCGGCCATGCTTCCCGGATTCGCCTATGGGAACGCAAGCGCCGACAATGCCGAGCGTCAACGCGCCGCATCCATCGTGCTTGCCACGGACAACGTCGTTTCCGGAAAACCAACCTATACGCTTGACGAGGCGCTGAACCTGACCAAGCAGGCCCAAATCACCGTGGATGGATTGTTCTCCGGACCGAAGCAAAGCGAGGCCGACGAGACCACCCAGAAATTCAAATCCGCCATCGAAGCTCATCATGGGGTGTTTCTCACCCAATCGAATGGAGCATCCGTCTCTTCGCTGGTCGAGGAAATCGAATCTCGGCGGAACCATGAAAACGAGTCGAGCAACAAGGCCGCCATGGTGGATGCTCCCGGATGGTGGACACTGGCCTTGGCCATCGTTTTGATGGTCTGGCTGGCATTGGCTTGGAGGTTGAGGAGATGAACCATCTGACGCTTTCCCCTGCTTTGGGTTGGCCTGTCGGCGGAGCCGTCGCCGTGGTTCTGCTGGCCTGCGCCATTGCGCAGATCGTATTGCATGTCCGTCGCCGCGCTGACAGCGACGAAACCGTTTGGGCATGCGTTCGGCGCGTATTGCTTTGTCTGACGGTGTCGGTCATGGCATTGACGCCCAGTATCGTGGCGCCGACCAATAGCCGTGCGGTGAACGCCACCGACGTGGTGGTGGCCGTTGACGTGACCGGTTCCATGGCCGTCAAAGACGCGCAATATGGTTCAGCCGAACAGTCAAGCCGTCTCGACGTGGCAAAACAAGCCGTGAAGGACGTCACCGCGCTATATCCCAATTCCAGTTTCGCCGCTTTGCGATTCGGAGCTTCCGGCACGTTGGACGTGCCGTTGACCCCGGATTCGAACGCGATCGACAATTGGGCGGATACACTCGCGCCCGAGGCGACTTCCGTTTCGGCCGGTTCGACGTTGGATGCCCCTATCGACCAGCTGCTGCTGACCTGCAAGTCCATTCATGATCAGCATCCCGATGATGCGATCGTGCTGTACCTGTTTTCCGATGGAGAACAGACCTCATCAAAGGCACGGCGCACGTTCTCATCATTGCGACGATACCTATCCGATGCCTTCACCGTAGCCATCGGCAGCGAGCAGGGAGGCAACATTCCCGTAATCGCCGACGGCGTCGATGGAAATGCGGACCAGTGGGTCACCGACCCTGATACCGGCAAACCCGGAGTGTCACGCATGAACAAGGATGAGATGGCGTCCATCGCCGACGAGTTGAGCGGTACCGCGCTGGTGTTGAACGCCTCCAACACCATGCGTGACGGCGTGTCCAAGGAAGCGTCCGATAAGTGGCGAGTCACCCAAACCACCAAGAAGCGCACCAGGACGATGCCCGTCGTATGGCCACTGGCCATCGTCACGCTGCTGCTGCTCGCATGCGAATTGGGGGCTTGGATAATTCAGTCGAGGAGTTTGCTATGACCAGAACAACCATGAAACCGCGTGCCTCGCTGACGGTTCGCATCGTTTTGGCCGTCATGGCGGCGTTGCTGGTCATGGCCGCCCTATGGGCCATAGTGAATCTCGCAGCCGTCAATAGCTACAACCAGGCCACGCAAAGCCTGCAGGAGAACATCTCGACCAGCAGAAAAGACGATGCCGATTGGGACAAGCTGCACACCAGGCAACAGCAGACGGACGCCCAATTCAACGAGGCATCAGCCATGAAGCCGCTGCTGCTGCCCCAAGTGCGCGAATCAATCGAGCATAACAGTCATGTTTCCAGCCAGCTTACGGATCACGCGTCCAAGAAGATCAAAGCCGAGCAGAGCGATCAGTCCGCCTCCACGGATTCAAACACCGCCGACGCTCAGGAATCGGATAAATCAAGTCACAAGAACGACGAAAACCTATCCGACGAACAACGTCGGAAAATAGAGGAGCTATTGGCTCAGAACGCCCAATCCACGCAATCGGATCCCAATGACGATTCAGGTTCGGCTGCGAAAAAGAACCCAAGCACGTCATCCTCGCAGACCAAACCCTGGTAGGGGGCTTTTTCGAATATAGTTATCCACATGCCGTCGACGTGGTTTTCGTTGTTTTCCCAATAACGACACGCCGACGGTTTTTCATAGACTCGTTCTTTGACCACAAGCTCTGTTTTCCGATTGGCGTCAACACCGAATGTGGTCAAATGGCTGCCATGAACGTTTCAAATGCTTTTCTTGGTGCCGCCCCAGGCGTCGCAGCCTTCAATTCGTTGGCATCCCTGTCGGGAATGTCCTGTCGTTGCCGAATTGGCGTGCGGACCACCCAAACATTGATCAATGCGAAACTTGTTGCCGCGTCACGGCTTCTCGATGAACTTGATGCGGCAATAGCCTCCAACAGACTGGCCGACTGGACCGGCACCGCGGCCGAGGAATACCGCACCCGTCTCAATCGCATCGCACGGCAATCCGCTCTGCTACGTGACGATATGATCGCCACGTCACGTCTTCTCTGGTCGGCAGGTGCGGCATGAACCAACGAGTGACGGCCCGCATCGTTGGCGGAAAGAGATTCACCACCGCCGAATACCGGGAATACTTCAATGCTTCAAGAATCCTCAGAGATCAAGCGAATCGTCTTGGCACTTCCCGTAGATCCTTCATTGCCGCAGGCTATGAACTCAAAATCCACCCTCGCGCCACACCGCTCCTGTCCGCTTTGACCGGGGCAAGTCCACGGTGTACGGCGCAGGACCATATCGAATTGCCGTACCGGCAGCTGCTCGGACGTTGCGAAGCACATGCCGAGGCCCTGCAATCCATGGCATCCCAGCTTAATGAGCTATCATCATTGATCGCACAAGCCCAATCCTTATACGCCCAAGCTGAGGAAGCCAGTAGGAAAGGGCTGGATATCATGTTGCGAGGGCTTTTCATGTCATCACGGGAATCCGCGATTCTCGCCTTGACCGCCAGCGCACTGATGGGGGTAAGACGCAGTTACGCCAAAGAGGGGAAATTCAACAAATTCTATCTTGTGGAATCCACCGCATGGATGCAGGAAAGCTTCGTGAGCGTCCTCGGAGAGCATGCGAGCCGATTGAACATACAGGAACGACCTTCAAAAGACACGTCCATCCTGGAATACATCACGAAAACCTTATTCATGGTCACCAAACCGGGAGCGGTTATAGCAGAGGGGCTTTCCGGCAAAGGCTCGGTCAATCGCGGTCTTAAGAAAATCGACAGACTGCTCATACCGTACTTCGACAAAGACCATGGAGACAATCTCTCCGTAACCCGTGTGTATCCGAAAACCAAAGTGGTCAGAGGCGGTACAAGCACGAAGGACGCCATCGCCGACCAACGGCGGCTGTCCGAAGGACCTCTCAACGGCGAACGTGAAAGCGGTCTGGAATACGGAACCATCGCATGCTGCAAGTACCGCAAAGCCGATGGCACATATGCTTGGAGGATCATCATTCCCGGGACCGACGGCAATCACGATTCGCCTATGGACTGGTACACCAATTTCGAGCTGATGAGTGCCGATGAGCGGCAGCGCGGAACCGCGGAAAGCCTCCGTTTCCTGGATGAGACCATGAAACAGGCTGGCATCCAGCCGGATGATCCCGTGGAAATCGTCGGCCATTCGCAGGGCGGCATCATCGCGGCAGCGGCGGCGACGGATTTCCAAGACAAATACGACATACAACATATCGCCACGCTTGGCTCCCCGATAGCGAATTTCGAGATTCCCGAGAAAACACGGGTCACCGCCATCGAGATGGATGATGAAGGCATCGCGGCACTTGACGGGGAGGCCAACCCCCATACGGAGAACTGGCTCACCATACGATGCTCCGTCCATGAGGAAGATGCGCCGAAGAGGGCTTTTCCAGGAGCCGAAGTCAGTGATTCGTCCGGGGAGAAGAACTCCACGCACTACCCGAAATACCATGAGGCGGGATACCGGTACGCCTACGACACCGGAAGCAAATCCGTGCTGGACCATGACCGTCATTTCCAAGAGGTCGTGGAAGGCGAGCTGGAGGAGGTCCAGTATTATGAGGGACGCATCAGCAAATGACGGGACCAATGGTTCACGGCTGAACGTATGCTGTTGTCTATGAAGCTTACTGACATCTCCCCCGCAATCGCACTGACCCCTCTTGACGGCCGCTACCACAAGCAGACCGCTCCCCTTGTCGAATACATGAGCGAACCGGCGTTGAACCGCGAGCGCATGCGCGTCGAAGTCGAGTGGATGATTCTGCTTGCCAACGGTTTCGAGGGCAACGGCAATCAGACCATCGTTCCGGGTGTCAAGCCGCTCACCGATGATGAGCAGGCGTATCTGCGTTCCATTCCGGAGAATTTCGGAGCCGAAGGCATTGCCCAGCATGCCGCTTATGAGGCTAAGACCCACCATGATGTGAAGGCCGTGGAGTATTACATCGACGACCAGCTGGAGAAGGCCGCCGATGTGTTGGGTCATGACACCCAGCTGACCGGATTGAAGACTCTCGTGCATTTTGCCTGCACGTCCGAGGATATCAACAACCTATCCATCGCCCGTTGCGTGAAGAACGGTGTGGAGCAGGTGTGGCTGCCCGCAGCACAGGCCATTGTCGACCATCTGGCACAGAAGGCCGACGCCTACCGCGACAAGGCCATGCTGTCGCTGACCCATGGCCAGCCTGCCACGCCGACCACGCTGGGCAAGGAACTGGCTGTTTATGTGTATCGTCTGAACCGTCAGCTCAACAAGGTCAAGGCCCAGGAATATCTCGGTAAGATCAATGGCGCGACCGGCACGTTCGGTGCGCATCTGGCCGCCTGCCCTGATGTTGACTGGGTGGCCGTCTCCCGCGAGTTCGTCACCAACCGTATGGGTCTGACGTGGAATCCGTTGACCACGCAGATCGAATCGCATGATTGGCAGGCCGAACTGTACGGTACCATCAGCCACACCAACCGTATCCTGCACAACCTGTGTGTGGACGTGTGGATGTACATCTCCCGTGGCGTGTTCGCGCAGGTACCGGTCAAGGGCGCGACCGGTTCCTCCACCATGCCGCACAAGGTCAATCCGATTCGTTTCGAGAACGCCGAAGCCAATCTGGAGATCTCCTGCTCGCTGTTGGACACTTTGTCGGCGACGCTGGTCGAATCACGTTGGCAGCGCGATCTGACCGACTCCACCACGCAGCGCAACATCGGCTCCGCGCTGGGTTATTCGCTGCTGGCGTTGAACAATCTGATGGGTGGTCTGAACTCCATCCATCCGAACGATGTTGTCATCCAGGCCGAGCTCGATTCCAATTGGGAGGTGCTCGGCGAGCCGATTCAGACCGCCATGCGCGCCTGCGAGCTTGCCGGACTGCCGGGTATGGATAAGCCGTACGAGAAGGTCAAGGAGCTCATGCGCGGTCACGAGATCTCCAAGGATGACGTCGAACGGTTCATCGACCAGCAGGCCTTCGACGAAGCCACTGCGGCGCGTCTCAAGGCGTTGGCTCCGGCGACATACACCGGAGTTGCCAGCAAGCTGGTTGACTTCGACCGCTGATAACGCATCGCCACACTCATCTTGCGGATGATACGCCTTGGGGCGGCTGTGTTTTCACACAGCCGCCCCAAGGCGTATCATCGGAGACGATAATAGGTGCATGTCACCCGGACGTATTCACCCACGTACCTATAAAGCAGGTCAATAGTGTCTCACGACTTCCCAACCAGCAAACACGAAACGCGCATTGAGGATGTTCCGCCGAAACGGAACCGCGATTTCGCGGATCTGCTCCATGCGCTGTTCGCCGTGCTTGTCGGCGCGGCCGTCATCCTGTTCTCCATCTACTTGCATGGCACCACCTCCGGAGTGGAGTCCGACGTGCGTTCCGCGGGCCACGTGGTCAGTTGGCTCATGGATGTGCCGACATCGCTGTTGCAGCAGATCGCCATAGTTTTCATTACCGTCAGCGTGCTTATCCAGCTGCTCATCGCCAAGGAATGGCTGCAAAGTGTGGTTTCCGCCATCGCCCTTATTCTCGGTTTCGCTGCGATATGGGGTATTTCCGCTCTTATCAGCGGCTCGGGCAATGGCACCCTCATCATGTCCATGATGTCCAACGGCACTTCCGTGGGAACCGGACTGCTTCCCGATTTTTATGCGGCGATGGCCTCATTCCTTACCGTCGCCGGACCGCGTCGCACCCGTTCCGGTACCAAATGGGGCTGGAACATCCTCTACACGGTCGCAGTGCTGTTCGTGGTGCTGTCATGGAATTCGCTTTCCGGCGTGCTGGTCTCCTTTGCCGCGGGACGTGCCTTGGGTATGCTGATTCGTTTCATGCTCGGCACACAGACCAACGGGGCTTGGGGCAACCAGGTGGCGCAGGCGCTCCGTTCCATCGGCATCGACGTGGCGTCGCTCTCCCGCAGGCTCGCGACCTACACCGATTCCGGCATGCTGAAGACCACATTGGACGATGATCTGACCGAGAACTCACGCATCTACGACGCCATCGACGTCGACGGCCACCAATACACGGTATCCGTTCTCGATAACCAAGTGCATATGGCAGGCTATCTCAACCAGCTATGGCAATGGGTCAGGCTGACCGGGGTCTCCATGCGCCGTGACCGTTCCTCCTTCGACGCCATCCACCACCATTACGCGATGATTCTCGGCCTGCAGAACGCCGGATTGACAGTGCCGGGAGTCTACGGAGTCGCAGACAGCAGCGAATCGTCCATTCTGGTGTTTCACCGCGACCACATGCCCTTGGAATGCAATCCGAACACCATGTCCGACCATGACATGGAATTGTTCATGACCTATCTGTCCGAAGCGCACCGGCACGGCTTCACCCATCGTCGAATCACTCCCGAAACGTTGTCGCGCATGGAAAACGGACAGCCGGTGATCGCAGGATGGCAGAATGGCGACTATGGCAGCGCGCCGCCAAACTATGCGCTGGACAAAGTACAGCTGCTGGTTCTGCTCGGAGCGTTGAACGGCATCGACCGTGCGATCGCATGCGCCCGCAGGACGTGGGGCGACGAGCAACTGATCGATCTGGCGCCATTCATCCAGAAGACGGCGGTTCCGGCGGCGACACGCGCCCTGTCCACCTGCGACAAGCACATGCTCAACACGCTGCGTTCCCGTATCGCGGCTTTGGCTCCGCAGGAGGTCGCGGATTCCATGGAAACGGTCACGCTGTCGCGGTTCAGTTTCCGTTCCTTCATCGCGATCGCGCTGCTGGTCGTCGCCGTGTATGTGGTGTTCACCCAGATTCAACCGGCCGAAATGATCAAGGCGGTCAAAGAGGCCAACATCGCCATGGCTCTGGTATGCGTGCTGTTCGGACTGCTGGCTTGGTTCGGATCGGCCATGACCCTTGGCTGTTTCATGGATGCCGATAAACGCAATCCGATCGGCTTGTACTGTTCCCAAATGGCTTCGGGCTTCACCGCGGTCTCCATGCCCGCCGGCGTCGGCCCGGCCTTTGTCAACCTGCAGTTCCTGCGCAAGAGCGGCTACCGCAATACCGCGGCCACCGCCATCATGAGCGCCGTATGGGCAGTGCAGGGCGGCACCACCATCATTCTGCTGCTGCTGATCGGCATCTTCACCGGACGCAACACACTGTCCGGCATGATTCCCACCAACACGCTGATTTTGGTGATCACCATCGTCGCATTGGTGATTTCCGCGGCCATGGCCATTCCCCCGGTGCGGCACATCGTCACGGAGAAGTACCTGCCCATCGTCAAGTCCTACGCACGTAGTCTCATCAACGTGCTGTCCCATCCGAAAGAACTGGCCTTCGGCATTCTCGGTGCGCTGATACTCAACATCTCGACCGGATTGGGATTCTGGATTGCATTGATGGCTTTCGGATGCCACACCAATCCGGTGGAGACCACATTCATCTTCCTGCTGGCGAATACGCTCGGTTCCGCAGTGCCGACGCCAGGCGGCCTTGGCGCGGTCGAAGCCGCGTTGTCCGTGGCCTTCACCGCCGTGGGCATCCCCTCCACCATCGCCGTCTCCGCTACTCTCGTCTACCGAATCGCCTTCTATTGGCTGAGAATTCCAATGGGAGCCGTGGCTATGAAATGGCTGGACAGGCATAATTTGATCTAGCCCAACCCCCCTTTAGGGTTTTTCTCCCCCCTATGCTGAATCAAAAGGGCCAAAACCCTTGGAAAATGGCATTTTTGGCACATGCGTGCGCTATTATTGCAATGAACGTGGATGTTCATAAGCGGAATATCCCCTGACTCAAGAAGGATGCTTTATGGCATACAACAAGTCTGATCTCGTCTCGAAGATCGCCCAGAAGTCCAACCTGACCAAGGCTCAGGCTGAGGCTGCGGTGAACGCTTTCCAGGACGTGTTCGTCGAGGCAATGCAGTCCGGCGAAGGCCTGAAGCTGACCGGCCTGTTCTCCGCCGAGCGCGTCAAGCGCGCAGCCCGCACCGGCCGCAACCCGCGCACCGGCGAAACCATCGAGATTCCGGCAACCTACGGCGTTCGCATCTCTGCCGGCTCCCTGCTGAAGAAGGCCGTCACCAAGTAAGTCGACCACGCAGACCTATATGAGAGGTTTCAACCACGGATGGTTGGAACCTCTCTTTTTTTCTTTTTATAACAGGCAAAGGCAATGTCATCCCACACTATGCGCTATGATATTAGACAATATGACTAGATAAAGGGGGATGTCATGGTCGACCAACGCAGACAGATCATCGACGAAATCCACAAACTCAACATCCTGCTCATCCACACCAAGCTCAAAACGACACGTGCCCAGACCATGGCACGCGCCACCACACACGTGCGGAACGTCGACGCGGCAAGACGGGGAATGGTTCCACGGCCCAAGCCGTCCAAACCCATCGAAGCCGACGTTCATATGCTCGACTGCCTGAACGACGAGGAACTTTCCACTCTCGGCGAACTGCTGCAGCGTATCATCGACAACACCGATACCAAACTTCTGGATGAGGAGATTTCCGAACGCCGCAAGGCGATCCACGAATTCCTCATGCTGAACCATACGGATGAGGAGGTGCGGGAATGAGCGTCGGGCAGGAACATGATTCCGGTGCGGACGATCCGGATCTCATCCGTCTCAACAAGCGTTCGCTATTCACCCCCAGCGCGTCAGTGGCTGTGGAGCAGCATTCAGCCGTGCCGCACGTGTCGCGAAGCACCTACGGTACGGCGAAGGTCGAAGGCAGACTCACCTCCCCCAATGCCAGGGTTCCGGAAATCATCACGCAGCGTTGCGGCGGCATCACCGTCAAAGGTCATACGCTCAAATCGTTCGCCTATACCACCGATGCGGTGATTATCCGCAACACGAACGCGAACGCCATCCTCGCGGTGTACCCTTTCACCGGCGAACCGGTGATCACGCAGGCGCTGCTCACCGTGGCGCAGATGCCGCTGTTCGTCGGCGTGGGTGGAGGCACCACCACCGGTCCGCGTGTGGCAGAGCTGGCCATGGTGGCGGAGATGCAGGGCGCGGCCGGCGTGGTCATCAACGCTCCGGCACCGGCGGAAACCATCGAAACGACCATGTCGATGGTGGACATCCCTGTCATCGCCACGGTCACGGAGGATGATGAAATCACCGAATGCAAGATTCTTGCCGGTGCGGCCATCATCAATGTGGCAGCCGGTGCAAGAACCGCGCAAGTCGTGGCAAGCATCCGCGCGCATCATCCGGAAATCCCGATTCTGGCTTCGGGCGGAGGTCGTGAAGACCGTATTCTCGCCACCATTGATGCGGGCGCCGACGCGATCACATGGACGCCGCCAAGCGCGCAACAACTGCAGTCGCAGATGATGGCCAAATACCGTGGAGAAGTCTGAGCGGCAGTTACAATCCGACCAACCAATATCAAAAGCCTGCGGTGGAGACGAGTCTTCCATCGCAGGCTTTTGGCTACTGCAAAGCCTCTAGTATCGTGAGGAACCGGTCGGACGGTTGTGCGTCGAACGGATCAAGCAACGTCACGTCCATCCTGTTCGGCGAGGTCAGCGATAGTCGCGTCCAATCACAGGAATATTGCGCGTTGTGCGATCGTGCCGACTGGATGAACCGTCCACGCAGTGCGGCGCGGGTATCGTGGGGAGGAACATCGATGGCCTCATGTGCTTGTGACTCGTTGACCAACGTGCGCATGGCTCCGCGACGGCACAGCGAGGCGTACAGCGCGCCGTTGGCCACGTCATGGTAGTCCATGTCCAACTGTTCCAACTTGCTGACGGAGAGTCGTCCCCCCGCACGGTTGCGGAGCATGTCGAACAGCCGTCGTTTGGCAAGCCAATCGACCTTGTCGGCGAACGTTTCGCTAACCCCCGAGCGGAACGCCTCTATGACACGCCTCCATCGGCGAATCACCTCATGCACGTCCGTGCGCGGCAACGAGGAGCACACTTCGGGATGTTGTCCAACGAATCGTTCGACGATTTCAAGATAACGTTCCTGAATCGCTACGGCACCGCCTTCCATGACAGTGCCGTCTGCCATGTCGAAGGACGCTTCGACGCCCGTCAGGTCACGGCTTACCTTATGGTTGGCCGCACTGGCGTCAGCGAAGGAGAATCGGGCGAACCCGGAATCCTTGCCTTCGCGCCCGGCCTGTTCGATGACGCACAACACCAGATGCGTGGTGGCGAGCTTCATCATCGTGGCCCACTGGGACCGGTTCGAATCGCCGATGATCACATGCAGCCGTCTGAACGCGTCAGGATCGGCATGCGGTTCGTCGCGCGTGTTGACCATCGGACGCGAGCGCGTGGTGGCCGATGAGACCGCCTCATCGAGGAAGTCGGCACGCTGCGTGATCTGGAAGCCCTGCTCCCCCATACGTCCTGCGCCGGTGAACAGCTGCCGGGTGATCAGGAACGGCAGCAGCTCCTGTTCGATCGTCTTCAACGGCACGAACCGTCGCACCAGGTAATTCTCATGGCAGCCGAAGGAATGCCCGGCGGAATCCACATTGTTTTTGAACACATGGACCGTGGAGCCGGCTCCCTGGATGGAGCGCAGACGACGTTGGGCGTCCAGGGCAAGATCCCTCATCACCAATTCGCCGGCCGCATCCAATGCCAGCGCGTCCATCGGATCCCGGGCTTCCGCCGTGGCGTACTCGGGGTGCGAGCCGACATCAAGGTAGAGTCTTGAACCGTTTTCAATATATGTGTTGGTGGATCTCGCTTCGGCCACAATCGGCTGGAACATCATCATCGCCGTCTGTCCGGCGTCGCATGGGCGGTCCGAACCGGTCACGCTCACACCGTATTCGGTTTCGATGCCGAAAATACGGGCGAAGGATTGGATTTCGTCCTTGGTATGGGCGTCAAGCGGCGCTGTGGAATGGTTGCCGCTGTCACGCAGCTGCGGCATCACTCGCCGCCTTTTTGGACGAAGCTGCCCACATATTCCTCAGCGTTGGATTCGAGGACCGATTCGATGTCGTCCAGCACCGCGTCAAGCGCATCGACCGTGTCATCGATCTGGGTGCCAGCCTGCGCAATGGTCTCATCCTCGTCATGTTTTTGTTCGGCGGATTGCATCTGCTCAAATTTCTGGGGCATGGCCCTTCCTTTCTCCGAAAGCGTCCTTGCGGGTTCTCCTGCGAATAGCATACTGCCCCACACCTTACCCAGGTGTGGGGCAGTCAATCAGTCTTATGCCAAATACTGGCGCAGATCATCGGCAATCAGACCGTTGGTGGCGAGTACGTCGTTTTCCTGACGCCAGTGGACAAGATCGCCGTTCCACCGGCTCAGATGCCCCTGCGCTTCCCAGACCACGACGGCTCCGGCGGAAACCGCGGGAACGTCCCACTTGTGCAGATGCGCTTCGAAATACGCGTCATATGTACCGTCCGCCACCTTGCACAAATCCAAGGAGGCGGGGCCGACGCGCTTGATGTCGGCCGGACGGCCGGCGATACGCGACACCACTTCAAGCGCACGCTTGGATTCCTCCGGCACATGGGACATGCCGAAGCTCACCACCGCATAGTCAAGGGACGGGGTGGTGGACGGCATAATCTTCTCGCGTTTGTCTCCAAGCGGCGTCTTGCGGATGCGGATGGCTCCGGATCCGCGCACCGCCAGGTAGGTCAGACCAAGCGCCGGAGCATGCACCACCGAAAGGATCGGCTGCGCGGAACATTGGTCGTTAAACTCGAACAGTGAGACGGTGATGGTCCATTCCGGCATGCTGCGCACGAAATTGATCGCGCCGTCGATGCCGCCAACGCACCAATACCGTTCCCCCGGATGGCATTCTTCCGGACGGAACTGCCAGAAACCATCGAACACATCCACATACGTGATGCGGTTGCTGATGAATTGCGCCAACCGCTTATCGATGTCGGAGGTGAAGCTCAGATGATTGTCCGTCATTTCAAAACTTTTCAGATCACGCGGATTCATTTGATCGTTCAACGCGTGCTTGCCTGCATCTTGCAGGATACGGGCCACTTCGAGGGCCACTTGCCTCAATTCCATGTAGTATGCCTTTTCGTTTCCTCATAACCGGCCTGGACGCACCCTCTCCCTCAAGCGTCCTGCCGTGTGGTTCATCGAATATGGGTATGGCCTCTGCCATCACCTACGGCAATGGTACCCGCACAACATGAGATTCAACGCAGGGATTCCACGATTCCGCTCGCAGTGTGGACACGCTCGAACGCTTCGGAACACAAGGATTCCGTGAATTTCAACGGATTGGACATGTCCAACGAGACCATCGAATTCTCCACGTTTTCATCACCGGACGACTCGCCGCGCACCGTAAGGTGGGACCACGACGCCGCAATGACCTGTTCGGGGAAACGTCGTACGATCTCCGCGCGCAGCCATGCGCGTGTGTCGGCCGGCGCTTGGCCGACCGCCTCGGCAAGCTGCTTATCCGTCACCAGTCGTTCGGTCTGTCCGGCAAGCCGGGTGAAAATCGAATCGGCCGGATCGAGCGCGGCCCATTTCAGATCGACCGCGGCCAGGCGCCGATCGGTCCAATCCGAACCGGTCTTGCGGCGTAGCTTCTCCAGCAACTGCCATTTGAGCAGCCATTCGAGACGTGACGCCTGTTCCCGCATCGTCAGTCGTCCGTCATCGTCGGCATGGCGTACTGTGGCGACGTCGGCGAGAGCCTGCCCCCACATCGCCATGATGTTGCGGGTGGAGCGGTCGGGCCATGCCGGCTCTCCGGATGTGTCGGTGCCGTATACCGTTGCCGCGGCCGCATATACCAGTCCACGCAAAGTGACCTGCATCTGCCATGCGGTGGTGGTTCCACCTGTTTCCAATGGTAGTGGGGCGGCCAGGGTCAGGTCGTGCGATACCGTGTGCATGGCTTCCACCGGGTCGGCGAGCGTAAGCGGTCCCAGCGCCTCGTTCAAGTCGATTTCGGCCATGTCGGCGTGTTCGAGCAGCCACAGCAGCATGCTGGTGGTGCCGAGTTTCAAGGCCTGTGGCACGTCCATGCGGTTGGCGTCGCCGACGATCACGTGCAGTCTGCGGTATTCGTCGGTGCTGTGCGATTCGTCTCTGGTGTTGATGATCGGCCGGTCGAATGTGGTCTGCAAACCGACTTTCATATGGAAGTAGTCGGCACGTTGGCTTAGCTGGTAGCCGGCGTTTTCGCTATGTTCGCCGATGCCGACGCGGCCGGAGCCGATGAAGATCTGTCGGGAGACGAAGTGCGTGGTCATGAGGCGTGTCACCAGGTCGAACGGTACCGACCGCAGCATCATGTAGTTTTCGTGCGTGCCCCAGCTGGCTCCTTTGCCGTCGACGTTGTTGCGGTGCAGCACGATTTTCCGTCCCGTCGTCTCGCTTGCCTTGGCTGCGGCGGCGCGCATGATGAGATCGCCGGCACGGTCGTATCGCACCGCTTCGAAGGGGTCGGTTGTTTCCGGCGCGGAGTATTCGGGATGCGCGTGGTCGACGTAGATACGACCCCCGTTAGGGGCGATCACGTTGGTGATGTTGAGCTGTGGGGCGTCGGTGAGCAGGTCCGGGTGGGCCGCCGCACGTTCCAGTCTGGTGCCGCGCGCGTCGTTGACGGGGTCTTCCTGCCGGTAGTCCCAGCGGATATGGCTGCGTGACGCATCCGAGGCGGCGCCGACCACGTCGAATGAGAGCTGCACCGGATTGTAGCGGCCTTGTCCTGGCGCGGAGACCGCGTATTCCGTTTCCGTGCCCATGACCCTGCGAACGCTCATCGCGCCGTTCCTTTCCGTATTTAGATTGCGTTCCATACCATACCGTCCAGCATTCATACGCCGGCCGGCATTCATGCCACCGGTCTGATGCCGGTCACCCGTCCGGGTTCAAGCCCGTTGATGCGGCTCCACTGTTCCGGATCCGCATCCAGCAGCGCGTCCCGGGTCTCACCGTATTCTTCGTCCACGGCTTTGGCCAGCAGATTGATGCCGATCGCCGCAGCCTGTCCGGTGGTGATGGACAGTTTCACCGCATAGGTTTTGGCACGGTCCACGATGTTCTTGAGCACCGCGCCGGACACCACGTCGGCGAGGTACACCGGACGCCACTGGCCATGGTCGTCGCAGATGTCGCAAAGGTGCCGATGCTCGTCCTGCGCGTAGATGTCGTTGACCAGCACGCCGATCAACGCCTTCGCATCCACGTTCGGAGACAACGGCAGCTTGTCTGTCAGATAGTGGCGGACGATCTGGGTCGCCTGCTGGATGCCCGGACGGTCCACGCGGATCTTCACGTCGAGGCGTCCGGGACGCAACACCGCCGGATCGATCATGTCGATGCGGTTGGAGGCTCCGATCACCATGACGTTGTCCAGCGATTCCACACCGTCCAGCTCGGTCAGGAACTGCGGCACGATGGTGGTCTCCACGTCGGACGAAACGCCCGTGCCGCGGGTGCGCAGCAGCGAATCCATCTCGTCGATGAACACGATGACCGGTTTGCCGTCGGCCGCTCGTTCGCGGGCGCGTTTGAAGATCATGCGAATCAGACGTTCCGATTCGCCCACGAATTTGTTAAGCAGCTCCGGTCCTTTGACCGACAGGAACACGCCACTTCCCGCGTCGGTGCCTTCGGCGAGCGCGTTCGCCACGGCTTTGGCGATCAGTGTCTTGCCGTTGCCTGGAGGACCGTACAGCAGCACGCCTTTCGGCGGTTTCAGGTCGTAGCGTTCGAACAGTTCGCGATGCTGGAACGGCATCTGCACGGCGTCACGGATACGTTCTATCTGCTCGTCCAGTCCGCCGATGTCGGCGAAGGTGACGTCCGGCACTTCTTCCAGAACCAAATCGTCGTCGTTTTCGGGGGGAACCAACGAAAGCGCGAACCGCAGAGATGCGTCGACGTTCACGCGATCGCCCGCGCTGATGGCCTGTTTGGCAAGCGTTCCCGAGCATCGGACCAACGTCACGTTGCCGCCGCCATCCGCGACCAGCAGGCGGCCGTCATCGCACACCTGCCGTACCGAGCGCACCGCGCCCAGCGTGTCGGTGTCGAGCTGTGAGACCACCACCATGTTCTCGTTGAGCAGCACGGTACGTCCCGGTTCGAGCCTGGAAGCTTGCAGATTCGCCGCGATCGGCACGATCATGCGTCTCGCGCCGGCAGCCACTTCGGCGCTGGCATGCTGCACGCCCTGCCCGTCCGTTTTGGCTGAATGCACGCGGACCATGGTGGCGAAAGTCATGGGAGGCCCCGCCAGCTGGTTCAATTGGGCCTTGGTTTTCGTCATTTCCTGCGTGGCGCGGCTCAACGCCTTGACCAGCGCATGGTTCTTGGCCATGAGCTGGTCGTTGGCCTGCTGCAGCGACGCGAGCGTCTCTTCGTCATGATCGTTCATGTCGACCTCGCTTTCCAACACGTTCAACCCTCAAGAATACCCATTGTCCTAATGATTTCCGACAATCGGAACCATGCTTGAACAAGAAACGCCGAACATCGCATCCATGGCATCCCTGCCCACGCTGTCCACTCCCGGACTGCTGGTGATGGATGTGGATTCCACGTTGATCGACGAAGAGGTCATCGACGAGCTTGGCGTGGCCGCGGGAGTCGGCGAGCAGATAGCGTCCGTCACCGCTCGAGCCATGAACGGCGAGCTTGATTTCCGCGAGGCGCTGCGCGCACGCGTGGCGTTATTGAAGGGTCTGCCGACCACGATTTTCGATGAGGTCTACCATCGAGTGCATTTCACGCATGGCGCGCTTGAACTGATTGACACGCTTCACGCGCATGATTGGAAGGTCGGCGTGGTCTCCGGTGGTTTTCACGAGGTTGTGGACCGTCTCGCGGCCGATGCGCATCTCGATTATTGGATTGCGAACCGTTTGGAGGCTGCCGATGGCAGGCTGACGGGACACGTGCTGGGCGATATCGTCACGAAGGATACGAAGCTGGAATCGTTGCGCGCGTGGGCCGCGCGGATGGGCATCGATATGGCGCAGACCGTTGCGGTTGGCGACGGCGCGAACGATCTGCCGATGATTCATGCGGCCGGTCTTGGCGTGGCGTTCTGCGCCAAACCGAAAGTGCAGGAGGATGCTCCGCACCGGCTCAATGAACGTGATCTGGCGAAAATCCTCGATTATCTCAAATAACTTTTCCGCACCTACGAGCGACCGGTGGGCGGCATGCGTTGTAAGACCGTAAAGACTTGGCCTGAGCGGCCCGGAGCGTGTCGTCAATGCATGCCGCCCGCCGGTCGCGGACGCCGCAGCCACTCACATACTTACAGTAGAAACAAAAATCTTACTCACAGAAGGCGTTATCGAGGTGGGCGCCACGGGCCCAGTCGGCGGCGCGCATGGCTTTCTTGCCTTGCGCTTTAACTTCCAGCAGCTCGAGCGGCTCGGTGGAGGTGCCGACCCACACGTTCTTCTTGCCGGCCACGATATGGCCGGGTTCAAGCGATGCCGGTGCGTTCGGATTGGACATGTCGGCCGGCTGCGCGCGCAATACGTGCAGGGTCGCCGGTTCGGCGTCCGCATGGGCATGCAGTTCGCACCAGGCTCCCGGATTCGGCGTGCATGCGCGAATCTGGCGGTCGGCGGCGAATACCGGCACGTCGAAGCGGATATGCGCGTCCTCCACGGTGATCTTCTGCGCGACCTCATACGCTCCGGCAGGCTGTTCCACCGGTGCGATCTGATCATCGGCCAGCGCCTGCAACGAGGCTGCGAGCAGATGCGAGCCGTCTTCGGCCAAACGTCCCAGCAATTCTCCGGCGGTCTCGTGCGCGCCGATTTCCACGGTGGATTGCGCCAGAATCGGGCCGGCGTCCATGGCACGGACGATACGGAACACGGTGGCGCCCGTCACCTTCTCCCCCGCCCAGATGGAACGTTGCACCGGAGCGGCGCCACGCCATTGGGGCAGCAGGGAGAAATGCAGGTTGTACCAGCCCATCGGCAGCGCGTCGAGCACGTCCTGCTTCAGGATCTTGCCGTACGCCACCACAGCGGCGGCCTGTGCGCCGGTGGCCGCAAGCTCGGACACGAACGTTTCCTCGCTCGGATCGGATTCGATGACCGGCAGACCGAGTTCGAGCGCGGCCTGCTTGACTGGATTCGCCACCAGTTTGCGACCTCGTCCGGTTGGCGCGTCCGGCCTGGTGAGCACGGCCACCACTTCGAAATGCTCGGTATCCTGGGCCAATAGTTTCAACGACGGCACCGCCACATCCGGCGTACCTGCGAACAGCACTTTCAACATGAGACGAATCTCCTCACCTTTCATATCCATCAATGCATGCGACCGTATGCGTCGATCCCGCATAGCGACCGCAAGCACAACCGTCTGTCTAATCTGCGTATGTCGTTATTTTTCATGTACCGCGGGAATCGCCACGCCCGCGTCGATCAGCAGGGTGCGCAACGCGCGGGCATCCTTGAACCGTACGCCGCGAATGCCGGCTTCGTTCGCGCCGACGATGTTCATCGCCTTGTCATCCACGAACAGCGCGCCGGAAGCGTCGATGCCGAACTGTTTTAGAGCGTAATCGTAAATATCGCGGTGCGGTTTGCGCAGTCCCACGTAACCGGACACCACGCGGTCCTCAAGACTGCACAGAATGTCGTAATGGTCGAGCGCCACCGGGAACAGGTCCTTCTGCCAGTTGCTCAAGCCCCATACGTGGACGCCGGCTGCTTTCAGATCGTTGATGAGCACGCGCGCGCCTGGCACCACGCCGGTCAGCGAATCGACGAAATTGTCCAGATAGTACCGCATCATATCGGCCCACTGGTCTCCGTGGCGTTCACGCATCAGAGCCACGCCATCGTCATTGGACATGCCGGCGTCCAGTTCGTTGTTGATGTCGTAGAAGCCGGAGACGTCATTGTCGAGGAACTGTTCCACCAGTCCGTCCGAGTACCGTGGGGTCATCACCGCCGCCGGATCCCAATAGATAAGCACGTTGCCGAAATCGAAGATCACGTCGGTGATCTGCCGGCCGGCGTTCGCAGCGGCGTTGCCGTCGGCCATAAGCACGTCATATTCCATTTGCGGCTCTCCCGGCCAGCCTTTCATGCGTTTCTCCATTCCTAACGTCAACGTCATCAGTCGTTCCAGTGTTTCACGTTGAGGGGACGTCCGTCAGATGCGTTCCTTCGGATCCATCTGGAATCGCAGTTCCCCAGGTTCGCGTGAAGCCACGTGGCGGGCGCTTGCCGAACGCAGCCGCAACGCCAATTCGGCACGTCTGCCCTGTGGGACGCGCACGACTGCTTTGACCCTGTCCGCGGTGCCTTCCAATTCACGTGAATCGATGGTGCGTGGCTGCGGAATCGGCACCGGACCCAAGACGGACGGCATCGTACCGGCGATCGTGTCGATGGTGGCCATGTCGCCACCGGCCAACGCGCCGATTCGTTTCAACATCGTCCCAACCGCATCTCGTCGGCCCCACACGCAGGCCGCGGCGAATACCGGCGGCAGCGCGGTCTGGGCGCGGTCCTCCACTTCGACTTGGGCAAGCATCGGCGAATTCCACAGCATCAACGATCGTGCGAGCACGGGATCTGTTTCCCCGATCAGCAGCGCCTGTCCTCCACGGGTCCGCGGCGCGCACAGCGACACCGCGCGCATCCATCCGGTCAACGTGTCCACATCGGCGTCGATGCCGGACGCATACAAACTGGTCCACGCGTCGAGGATGGCCACGGCACGGTATTCGCATTGTGCCGGACTCTCCCCGCGCACACGCGGCTCCGCGCCGGGCGTGGCGATGACCAGTTGCGGAGCGAATCCGATATCGGACACGACGCCTCTTGGCTGGCTTGGCGTGGACAGCACCATCGGCACGCCACGGAACAGTCTGGCCAGTTCCATCGCGGTTCCGGCGGCGCCGACCCTGACCACGCGCATGCGCTCGTTATGGCATGTCGGGCATGACCATTGCACGGTGGCGGCGCCGCACCAGCGGCATCGAATCGTTCCGTCCGCCAACCGTTCCAATGGTCCCGTGCAACGCGCGCATCGCACTTGGCGGTGGCATTTCGAGCAGCTTAACGCTTCGGTGATGCCGTCCTGCGGTATGGACAGCAGCACCGGACCGGTTTCCAAAGCTTTGGACAGTATCCGGACCGCGGTGTGTGGCACGCGTGCGCCGATGGTCGGATCGGCGAGTCGTGCCAGCTCGTCGCGATTGAGCCAGCGAATCCATGGAGACGCTTCCTTGGTCACGGCCGGCAACGCGTGTATGGGCGTGCTGAAGCCGCTCACCTGCGTATCTCCGACGTGCGCCGCGTCGGTTTCCCATTGGCTTTGCGCGCTGCGCGCATTGGCCATCGCGACGAACACGCCGTTATGCGATTTCGCGCGGAGCCGAAGCACACCGCGCGCGTTGGCGTACGGCATCATGCCGTCGGCGTCCTGGTAGCACACGTCATCAAGGATGAGGAACAGCGCGTTGCCTTCCACCGGCGCGTACATGGCGGCGCGCGTGCCCAGCACGCAACGCACTTGTCCGCAGCTGATCGCGAGATATGCCCGGTAACGGTCGGCTGGCGCCATCTGCGCGTTGAGCACCGCGAAATCGCCGTCATAGACGCCGTTCGCGGCTCCGGTCGGAGCGAACGGTTTCAAGCCGACCGACCGTAGGGTCTCAGTCATGTCGGCGATCTCCCGCATGGTCGGCAGCACCAGCACCGCCGGCTTGTTCTGAGCGAGCGCCGCGGCCACCATCCATGCCGCGCAGCGCCGCCAATGGTCGGCACCGGGTAGCAGGTCGAAGACGAACGATTGGAAACGTCTGCCTTGCAGCGCGTCATGCAGCAGATTGATGTTGCCGTATTGACGTTGCAACTGGCCGTATATCTCCTGGTCGACGGCGGTGAGCCGTTGTTTGCCCGCCGCGGTTCCTGCGGCATCGCGATTGCCGACGCGCAGCTGGCTTTCGACTTTTGCCACGCGCGGCGGCACTGCCAGGCGGAGGATATTGGCGCGCGTGCCGCCGAACGCGTCCGCGATGCGCGTCATATCGTCGCGCATGGATTCGGGAACGAGCACACGGTCGGTGACCACACGTTCGATGTAACGTATCGATGATTCGGGTGTGGCGCTGGTATCGGCGCGTTTCCATATGATGCCGTTGACCCGCTGCCCGCCGAAGCGGACGCGCACCATCACGCCGGGTTGGGCGGCCGCAGAGTATTTTTCCTCGACGAAATAGTCGAAGGTCTGTCCCAGATGCGTGGCCTGGATGTCCAGCACCACTTGGGCTATGGGATGTTCGGCGGCTGGCGTTTTGACGGCGGGCGCGCGTTTGCGCCGCTTGCGCGGGGCAAGCCCGTCAAGCGCCAGCTGCTCGGCATCCTCATTGGTCATAATGCAAGGGTAACGCATGCGCCGACGCCTGTTTCATCGTAGGACGTCGGCCGCGTTTTCAAGCCTTGATGGCCTCCTTGAGTTCGTCGACCTTGTTGGTGGCTTCCCAAGTGAAGTCGGCATCCTCGCGACCGAAATGGCCGTAGGCCGCGGTCTTGGAGTAGATCGGACGCTTCAGGTCAAGCTCGTCGATGATGGCGGCGGGACGCAGGTCGAACACCTTGCGCACCGCCTGCTGGATCTGCTCGCGGGTCACACCGATCTCGGTGCCGTAGGTCTCCACGTTGATGGACACCGGATCGGCCACGCCGATGGCGTAGGCGACCTGCACCTCGACCTTGTGGGCAAGGCCGGCGGCCACGATGTTCTTGGCCACCCAGCGTGCCGCATAGGCCGCGGAACGATCCACCTTGCTCGGATCCTTGCCGGAGAACGCGCCGCCGCCATGGTGGGCAGCGCCGCCGTAGGTGTCGACGATGATCTTGCGGCCGGTCAGACCGGCGTCGGCTGCCGGACCGCCAAGGATGAACGAGCCGGTCGGATTCACCAGCACGCGGTATTCGTCGTGGGCCACACGGTCGGCGAGCACGTCATCCAGCACCGGACGGATCACATGTTCGGTGAGCTGTTCCTTAAGCCATGCCTGGTCCACTTCCGGGTCGTGCTGGGTGGAGACCAGCACGGTGTCGAGACGCACGGGATGGTCATCGTCGTCGTATTCGATGGTCACCTGCGTCTTGCCATCCGGACGAAGATGCGGCACCTCACCGCTCTTGCGCACTTCGGCGAGACGATACGCCAGACGGTGCGCCAGATGAATCGGCAACGGCATAAGCACGTCGGTCTCGTCGCACGCATAGCCGAACATCACGCCTTGGTCGCCCGCGCCTTGCGCCTCATACCGCTGTTCACGGGACGCCTTCGACTCCTCCTCGCCACTCAACCGGGCAACGCCCTGGTTGATTTCCGGACTTTGCTCGGTAAGCGACACCGTCACACCGCAGGAATCGGCGTCAAGTCCCACGCGGGAGCTGGTGTAGCCGATATTGCGCACCACGGAGCGCACGATGTTCTGGATGTCGGAATAGCCTTCGCTGGTCACCTCACCGAACACGAAGAACTGTCCGACCGTGGCGCAGGTCTCCACGGCGACATGGGAATGCGGATCCTGCGCGAGCATATCGTCGAGAATCGCATCGGAAATCTGGTCGCAGACCTTATCCGGATGGCCCTCCGTCACCGACTCGGCGGAAATCAACTTCAATTCAGCCATACGGCTGCTCCTTTCGCGAACACCCAACCGTTCGCATCCTGTGATCGCCCACGAAAAACGCCCCGTCCTTCACAGACGCAATCAATAGTTAATTGTTGACTATTCAAAGCGCACCGCTCAGGTATCGGGGCGAATGAAAAATGATGCCAGTCCCTCTATGGGAACCGTGTAGATCAGTTGCCTTCGGTCAGATCGTCCTCACCAAGGGTTTCCTCAAGCAGACCACTGTTGATCTCGCGGAACGCGATGGACAGCGGCTTCTCCTGATTCTGGTATTCCACCAGCGGGCCGACGTTCTGCAGCAGACCCTCATTGAGCTGGGTGAAATAGGAATTGATCTGGCGGGCACGCTTGGCCGCGAAAATGGCCAGAGCGTACTTGGAGTCCGCATGCTCCATCAAATCGTCGATCGGCGGATCCGCAAGACCGGTCGGGGTTGGCTCAGTGCCGAATGCCATAGTGATTATCTCCAAATCATCAGATAAGCCAAAAGCTTCTTTTCCAAAATCATTAGTATAGGCAATCCACTGGACCTCAACCTTGCCTCTCCCACAGGCCTTCTCCACCAGCGTAGTTATCCAACCTGTAAGGGAATCACACGGTTTTCCGAAAATTTCCACATAGTGACTCTTGACAAAACACGTGTCCCGTTTAGCCAGCACAATAGGAGGCATGGAAATGCGATCTGCAAAACTAATGAATGGACGAGTATTCGCGGGCGCTCGCGCCCTCTACCGCGCCGCCGGTGTGGATGGCAAGGATTTCGGCAAGCCGATCATCGCCATCGCCAATTCCTTCGACGAGTTCCTGCCGGGACATGTGCACCTGAACAAAGTGGGCCGTCTGATTTCCGATGCCATCAAGGAAGCCGGCGGCATTCCGCGCGAGTTCAACACGATGGCCGTTGATGACGGCATCGCCATGGGCCACACCGGCATGCTGTACTCCCTGCCGAGCCGCGACATCATCGCCGATACCGTGGAATATCAGGTGAACGCGCACTGCGCCGACGCGCTGATCTGCATCCCGAACTGCGACAAGGTCGTGCCGGGCATGCTGATGGCCGCGCTGCGACTCAACATTCCGACCGTGTTCGTTTCCGGCGGTCCGATGGAGGCCGGCACCACCGTGCTGCCCGACGGCACCGTGAAGAAGAACACCGATCTGATCGACGTGATGTACGCCTCCGCCGATGACAATCTGAACGAAGAGGATCTGCTCGCCTACGAGAAGACCGTCTGCCCGACCTGCGGTTCCTGCGCCGGCATGTTCACCGCCAACTCCATGAACTGCCTGACCGAGGCCATCGGTCTGGCTCTGCCGGGCAACGGCACCATTCTGGCCTCCCATTCCTACCGCAAGGACCTGTTCAAGCGCGCCGCCGAGCAGGTGGTGAAGATCGCCAAGCAGTATTACGACGATGACGACGATTCCGTGCTGCCGCGTTCCATTGCCACCAAGAAGGCTTTCGAGAACGCCATGACCATGGATGTGGCCATGGGCGGTTCCACCAACACCGTGCTGCATATCCTCGCCATGGCGCAGTCCGCCGACGTGGACTTCACACTGGATGACATCGAGCGTATCTCCCACACCGTGCCGTGCATCTGCAAGGCGTCGCCGTCCGGCGAATGGGAGATTTCCGACGTGCACCGCGCCGGCGGCATCACCGGCATCCTCGGCGAGCTTGACCGTGCCGGCAAGCTGCACCGCGACGTGCATTCCATTGATTACAAGTCGTTGGAAGACAAGCTTAACGACTGGGACATCATGCGCGACACCTGCACCGAGGAAGCCAAGCAGATGTATCTGGCCGCTCCGGGCCACATCGTCTCCCCTGAACCGTGGACGCACACCACGCTGTTCGATTCGCTCGATCGTGACCGTGTCAACGGCGCCATCCACGATATCGACCATCCGGCGGTCACCGAAGGCGGTCTGGCCGTGCTGCGCGGCAACCTCGCGCCTGACGGCTGCGTGGTGAAGACCGCAGGCGTGCCGAAGGAGATCTGGACGTTCCGCGGACCGGCGCTGGTCGTCGAATCCCAGGAGCAGGCCATCGAGGTCATCCTCAACGACACGTTGAAGCCGGGCATGGCTCTGGTCATCCGTTACGAAGGCCCGAAGGGCGGTCCGGGCATGCAGGAGATGCTGTACCCGACCTCCTTCGTGAAGGGCAAGGGCATCGGCAAGCAGGTGGCCATGCTCACCGACGGCCGCTATTCCGGAGGTTCTTCCGGTCTGGCGATCGGACACATCGCGCCTGAGGCCGCGAACAAGGGCCCGATCGCTCTGATCAAGAACGGCGACATCATCAACATCGACATTCCGAACCGTACGGTGAACGTCGAGCTTTCCGACGAGGAGCTGGCTCAGCGCCGCGCCGAGCTGGAGGCCGGCGATGGCTATGTCGCCCATCGTGATCGCAAGGTTTCTCAGGCTCTGAAGGCTTACGCCGCCTTCGCCCGCTCCGCTGACAAGGGAGCGACCCGTGATCCGGAGCTGATTGACAAGCTGTCCGGTCTCGCCTGATTCAAACATACGAAAAGGGCCTGCGCGAAATCGTGCAGGCCCTTTTCGTATGCCGGTTTTTATTGGCTGGATAGTCGGATTGACGGATTACAGGCCGAACTCTTCGGCGATGATATGCCAAAGCTCGTCTGCGGCCTCGTCGACCACGTTATTGACGATGCGTTTGTCGAATTCCGGCGCAGCGGCCAACTCGACCTTGGCGGTCTCAAGCCTTTTGGCCTGCTGCTGAGGGGTTTCGGTGCCACGGCCGATCAGACGACGTTTCAGTTCTTCGAAGGACGGCGGCTCAATGAACACGGTAAGCACTTCGAGGCCGAGTTCCTTCGCGCGCCGTTTGACCGTCCGGGCTCCCTGTAGGTCGATTTCCAAGACCACGGGGATATTGCGTTCCAGATGTTCCACGACTGGTTTCACGGGTGTGCCGTAGTGGGCGAGGCCGAACACGTCGGCGGTTTCGAGAAACTCCCCCGCCTTTTCTTTGGCCAGGAATTCAGGTTCGGTCATGAAGAAATAGTTCACGCCGTTCACTTCGCCCGGACGAGGCTGGCGTGTCGTGGCGGACACCGACAGCCAGATTTCGGGGTGCTGTTCGCGTACGCGCCCCAGAACAGTGCCTTTGCCCACTCCGGCGGGTCCGCAGAGCACAATCAAACGTCCATGTTGAGAATCAGCCATTCCATCCCCACTCTTGGTTATGTCTTGTTTTCCAAAAAGGAAGCTATTCAGAAAAAGAATTTATTCGACGTCTCCATCAGCCGCATCATCGGCGCTTTCGTTTTGAGCCTCGGTCAATGCCTGCCGAATATCCCTGGCGACCGACGCGGTGGCTTCGGTCAATTTTGCGATGTCGGGACCGTGCGTGGCGATGGAACGAGATACCGTGACCAGCACATTGCCCTTGGTGCCTTTGAACACGGTCTTCAGATCGCGTGTCTCCGCTCCCTGCCATCCGTAGCCTGGGGAAAGAATCGGTCCGGTGAACTTGGCCGGGTCGACGCCCGAATCGTTGATCCACTGCCCGATGGTGGCGCCGATGATAAGGCCGACGGAACCCATTCCATCATTGCCCTTATTGAATTTCTGAGCAGTGCTGGCGATGCCGTACGCCACTGTTTTGCCCTTGTATTCGCCTGCCTGACGAATCGCCGTCTGCAGGCTGGCGCCTTCCTGGTTGGACGTCAACGATGCGATGAACACGCCCCTGCCGTTGTTGAGCGCGTCATTGATGACGCCTCCCAATGACCGTGCGCCGTAATACGGCAGCAGGGTGATGGCGTCTGCCAGCAATGGCGCGCCCGGCTTGAAATAGGCGTCCGCGAACGCGGAAATCGTGGTCGGCAGGCCGCCATGCAGGCAGTCGACGATGGTGATGACACCCATCTGCCGTGCCGCATAGAGCACGCGTTCAAGCGCGGCGATGCCTTTGGAACCGTACCGCTCGAACATGGAGGACTGGAATTTGACAGCTGCGGCACGGCCATTGGCCGCCTGCAGCATGCGCATGGAATACAGCTCCGCCCCCAACGCGTCGACGTTATAGCCCCAGTCAGTGAGGAGCTGCCGATGCGGGTCGATGCCGACGCACAACGGGCCGTATTTGGCCATTGAATTGCTCAGTCGCAGACCGAAATCCGAACGCTGGGCATTCACTTCCTCACTGCTGGGGCTACTCATCATTAGTCACGGCTTTCCAATTCGAACAGCTGCGTGGAATGATCCTGAATACTCATGATCTGATAATCATTATTGCGCACCGCCTCGATAGCCATCAACACGGCGGAGAATTCCGTCATGGTGGTGAACTGCGGCAGGTCGGCTGCGATAGCCGCCGAACGGATGGCGTAGCCGTCGGAACGGGAACCGCGGGAGTTCGGCGTGTTGAGAATCAGGTCGATCGCGCCTTCCTCGATCAGCTGGACGACGTTCTTGCCGACGCTGCCCTCCGCATGGTAGGTGGTGATCGGGTCGTCTGGATCGGAGTCCATACGCACGCTGATCTTGTCGACGATCTTGGAATCGATGCCGTAGCGGCGCAGCACGGATGCCGTGCCTTCGGTGGCCCAGATGTTGAAGCCGAGCTCGACCAGTCGCGCGGCGAACAGCGGCAGCTGGCGCTTGTCGGTGTCGTTCACGGAGATGAACACGTTGCCGCTGGTCGGCAGGCCGCCTTCGTATGCGGCGAGCTGGCTCTTGGCGAACGCGTGCGGGAAGTCGCGGTCGAAGCCCATGACCTCGCCGGTGGAACGCATTTCCGGTCCGAGCAGCACGTCGACGGTCTTGCCGAGCGGAGTGCGGAATCGCTTGAACGGAAGCACGGATTCCTTGACGGCCACCTGCTGGCCGCGATGGATGTCGCCACCGTCGCCGTGGGGCAGGAGCAGGCCGTTGTCACGCTGCTGCTGGATGGTTTCGCCGACCATGATGCGGGCGGCGGCCTTGGCCAGTGCCACACCGGTGGCCTTGGAAGCGAACGGCACGGTACGGGAGGCACGCGGATTGGCCTCGATGACGTACAGAGTGTTGGCCATGAAGGCATACTGCACGTTGATCAGGCCCTGCACGCCACAGCCCTTGGCAATGGCGTAGGTGCCTTCACGCAGACGACGGATCTGGTCATCGGACAGCGTGCTCGGAGGCAGGGTGCAGGCGGCGTCACCGGAATGGACGCCAGCTTCCTCGACGTGCTCCATGATGCCGCCGATATACAGCTCCTCGCCGTCGAACAGCGCGTCGACGTCGATTTCCACGGCATCCTGCAGGAACTTGTCGATGAGCAGCGGCGAAGGCAGACGGCCGGACACGACGGTGTCGGCCTGGGCTTCCTTCAATGCGCGATCGACGTACTTGCGCAATTGGGCGTCGTCGTAGACGATTTCCATGCCACGGCCGCCGAGCACGTAGCTCGGACGGACCAGCACCGGGTATCCGATGGCGTGCGCGGCCTCGCGGGCCTCGTCCAGGCTCAGCGCGGTGCCGTAGCGCGGCGCGTTCATGTCGGCCTTCTTCAGCACCTCGCCGAAGAGCTCACGGTTTTCGGCCAGATCAATGGATTCAGGCGTGGTGCCGAGAATCGGAACGCCTGCGGCCTTCAGTCGGGCGGCCAGGGACAGCGGGGTCTGGCCGCCGAGCTGGACGATGACGCCCTTGATCGGACCCATCTTCTTTTCGGCCTCGTAGATCTCGAGCACGTCTTCGAAGGTGAGCGGCTCGAAATACAGGCGGTCGGACATGTCGTAATCGGTCGACACGGTCTCCGGGTTGCAGTTAACCATGATCGTGTCATAGTTCTTGCCCAGTTCCTGCACGGCGTGCACACAGGTGTAGTCGAACTCGATGCCCTGGCCGATGCGGTTCGGACCGGAGCCGAGGATGATCACGGCCTCGCGGTCGCGAGGACGCAGCTCGGTCTCATCCGCGTAGCAGGAGTAGTAGTACGGGGTTGCCGCGTCGAATTCGGCGGCGCAAGTGTCGACGGTCTTGAACACCGGGCGGAGGTCGTACGACCAACGCAGCTCACGGATGGTGTTCTCGCCCTCGTCTCCCAGACGGCGTAGGTGCGCGATCTGCAGGTCGGACAGGCCGGCGAGCTTCGCCTTCTTCAGCAGCTTCCTGGTGAGCTTCTCCGCGTTCTTGACTTCCAGCGCAGTCTCGTTGATGAGCGCGAACTGGCGGATGAACCACGGGTCGATCTTGGTGGCCGCGAAGATCTGCTCTTCGGTGGCGCCTCCCCACAGGGCACGCTGAATCTGCAGATAACGGTGCTCGGTCGGCACCTTGATGGCGTCGAGCAGCTGGGAAACCTCGTCCTCGGACGGCTTGTCACCATCCCAGTTGAAGCCCATGTGACGCTTGTCGATGGAGCGCATAGCCTTACCAAGCGACTCCTGGAAGTTGCCCGCGAGAGCCATGGCCTCGCCGACGGACTTCATGGAGGTGGTCAGCGTCGGATCGGCGCCCGGGAACTTCTCGAACGCGAAACGCGGCACCTTGGTGACCACGTAGTCGATGGTCGGCTCGAAGCTGGCCGGCGTGGACTGGGTGATGTCGTTCTGGATCTCGTCCAGCGTGTAGCCGAGGGCCAGCTTGGTGGCGATCTTGGCGATCGGGAAGCCGGTGGCCTTGGAAGCCAACGCGGAGGAACGGGACACGCGCGGGTTCATCTCGATGACGATGATACGGCCGGTGTCCGGGTTGACGGCGAACTGGATGTTGCAGCCGCCGGTGTCGACGCCCACGCCACGGATGATGGCAATGCCAATGTCACGCAGCTTCTGGTATTCGCGGTCGGTCAGGGTGAAGACCGGTGCCACGGTGATGGAGTCGCCGGTGTGCACGCCGACGGGGTCGACGTTTTGGATCGGGCAGACGACCAGGACATTGTCCTTCTTGTCGCGCATCAGCTCGAGTTCGTATTCCTTCCAGCCTTCGATGCTTTCTTCGATCAGCACGTGGTCGGTGGGGGAATAGTGGATGCCGGCGCCGGCGATGCGGTGCAGCTCGTCTTCGTCGTGCGCGATGCCGGAGCCGAGACCACCCATGGTGAAGCTCGGACGGACCACCAGCGGGTAGCCGAACTTCTCGGCGATCTTGTCGACTTCCTCAAGGGAATGCGCGATGTCGGAGCGGGCGGATTCGGCGCCAGCCTCCTCCACGACCTTCTTGAAGAGTTCGCGGTCCTCGCCACGATCGATGGCGTCAAGGGACGCGCCGATCAGCTCGACGTTGTACTTCTTGAGCACGCCCGCCTCGCCCAGCGCCATGGCCGCGTTCAGCGCGGTCTGTCCGCCCAGCGTCGGCAGCAACGCGTCAGGACGTTCCTTGGCGATGATCTGCTCGAGGATCGGGGTGGAGATCGGCTCGATGTAGGTGGCGTCGGCCATTTCCGGATCGGTCATGATGGTGGCCGGGTTGGAATTGACCAGAATGACCCTAATGCCCTCTTCGCGCAGCACGCGGCAGGCCTGGGTGCCCGAATAATCGAATTCCGCGGCCTGGCCGATCACGATCGGACCGGAGCCGATGACCATCACGGACTTGATGTCTGTGCGCTTAGGCATTGCGGGTTCCCTCCTTGACGGAACGCATGAGATCAACGAAACGATCGAACAGGTATGCGGCATCGTGCGGGCCGGCGGCGGCTTCCGGGTGATATTGCACGGAGAACGCCGGGATATCGACGCACTGCAGGCCTTCGACCACGTTATCGTTCAAATCGATATGGCTGACGAACACCTTGCCGTATTTGCCGTTCTCGAATGGCGCGTCGACGGTTTCGCCGATTGGCGCATCCACGGCGAAGCCATGGTTGTGCGCGGTGATTTCGATTTTGCCGGTGGTCATATCCTTGACCGGCTGGTTGATGCCGCGGTGGCCGAATTTGAGCTTGTACGTGCCGAAGCCGAGCGCGCGGCCCAGCAGCTGGTTGCCGAAGCAGATGCCGAAGAACGGATATCCGGCGTCGAGCACCTGACGCAGCAGATTCACTTCAGAATCGGCCTGTTCCGGGTCGCCCGGACCGTTGGAGAAAAAGACGCCGTCGGGATTAAGGGACTGGAGCTCGTCGAAGGTGATGGTGGACGGCACCACATGCACGCGGCAGCCGCGTTCGGCCATGCGATGCGGGGTCATGGACTTGATGCCCAGATCGACGGCCGCCACGGTAAACAGCGGTTCCTTGCCTTCGAATTCGCCGCAGGGTTCGATGGTATAGGCTTCCTTGGTGCTGACCTCGTCGTAGAGGCTCATGCCCTTCATCTGCGGAGTGGCCTTGACCTCGTCGAGCATGGAGTCGATGGTGCGCAGTTTGCCGTCACCGTCGAGCAGCGCGTCGCCTGAGAAGATGGCCGCGCGCATCACACCGGCGGAACGCAGGTGGCGTACCAGCTTGCGCGTGTCGATATGGCTGATGCCGACGATGTGGTTGGATTCGAGATCGTCGTCAAGGCTGCCGGTGGCGCGCCAGTTGCTCACATTCGGGCTGGGATCGCGCACCACATAGCCTGCGACCCAGATTCTGGAGGATTCCGGATCCTCCCCGTTGATTCCCGTGTCCCCGATGTGCGGGAACGTCTGTACCACGATCTGACGGTCGTAGCTGGGATCGGTAAGCGTTTCCTGGTAGCCGGTCATGCCGGTCGCGAAAACGATCTCCCCGCTGGTCGTGCCGATCGCGCCGTATGGCTCGCCCACATACACCTGTCCGTCTTCGAGAACAAGAACGGCATCCTGAGGGTCAAACATCACGGCTTCGGAATCATACTGGTTCACCAAAACCCCCTTATAGTCAAGGTATTCGTACCAAGGATAGCGGCCGGTTAGGACTCGCGACCCGGCCGAATCGCTTAACTTTCGGCTTTATTCAGCCGAAGGTTCGGTCGGTTGTTCGGCCACTTCAGTGGCTTCCGCATCGGCGCTCACCGCGCTGAGCAGACCATGGATGAACGCCGGCGAATCGTCGTCGCACAGCGTTTTGGCAAGGCTCAACGCCTCATCGATGGCCACCATGTTGGGAACATCATCGTTGAACATGATCTCCCATGCGGCGATGCGCAGGATATTGCGGTCGACGACGCCCATGCGCTTGACCTTCCAACCGGTGGAATGTTCGTCAAGCATGGCGTCGATGGCGGCGATATGCTCCGCCACGCCACGGACGATTTCGATGGCGTAGTCGGGCAGCGGGGTCTGAGCGCCGGGCTGCTCGATGCGCTCAGCAAGAAGGGACAGGATGTCCTGTCCCTTCTCATCCGCTTCATACAACGTGTTCAGAGCCCTCTTGCGAGCGGTGGAACGTGCCATGAAACTTCGCTGTCCTTACTCTCAGTTCTCGCGGCCGAGGTAGGAGCCGTCGGTGGTGTTCACCTTGACCTTCTCGCCTTCGCCGATGAACAGCGGCACCTGGATCTCGGCGCCGGTTTCGACGGTGGCCGGCTTGGTGCCGGCGTTGGAACGGTTGCCCTGCAGGCCCGGCTCGGTGTGGGTGACGGTCAGGACGACGGAAGCCGGCAGCTCGACGGACAGCGGGGTGCCGTCGTGGAAGGACACGACGCAGTCGGTGCCTTCGAGCAGGAACTTGGCCTGGTCGCCGACCAGGGTCTTCGGAATGAAGATCTGGTCGTAGGTGGTCATGTCCATGAAGACGAAGTTGTCGCCGTCTTCATAGGAGTACTGGAGGTTGCGGTTGTCGACGGTTTCGAATTCCATCTTCATGCCCGCGTTGAAGGTCTTGTCGACGATCTTGCCGGAAAGCACGTTCTTGATGGTGGTGCGCACGAAGGCGGGGCCCTTGCCCGGCTTGACGTGCTGGAACTTGATGACGGTCCACAGCTGGCCATCGAGGTTCAGAACAGAACCGTTCTTGATGTCATTGGTAGTCTGTGCCAAATTAACTCACCTATTTCTTCATCTGACGGAAAAGCTTACAAAAAGCCTTGCTCATTATGCCACGGCGTGCATACTTTGGAGCATTGCCCTTCCATATATAAAGAAACCTCCCTCGGATTCGCATCCTTGGGAGGTTTCTTTAAAACGCTAATTCAAGCGTGTCTTGATGTCGGGTAGAAACTACTCGATGATCTTGGTGACACGGCCCGAGCCGACGGTGTGGCCGCCTTCACGCACTGCGAAGGTCAGGCCCTCTTCCATAGCGATCGGCTGGATCAGCTCAACGCCGAAGGTAGCGTGATCGCCCGGCTGCACCATCTCAACGCCTTCCGGCAGGGTGATGACGCCGGTGACGTCGGTGGTACGGAAGTAGAACTGCGGACGGTAGTTGGAGAAGAACGGCGAGTGACGGCCGCCTTCGTCCTTGGTCAGCACGTAGACTTCGCCCTCGAACTTGGTGTGCGGGGTCACGGAGCCCGGAGCAGCCAGAACCTGGCCACGCTCGACCTGGTCACGGTTGATGCCGCGGAGCAGCAGACCGGTGTTGTCGCCAGCCTCGCACTCGTCCATCTGCTTGTGGAAGGTCTCGATGGAGGTGACGGTGGTGGTCTGGGTCGGACGGATGCCGACGATCTCGACGTTGGAGTTGACCGGGAGCTTACCACGCTCGACACGGCCGGTCACCACGGTGCCACGGCCGGAGATGGTGAAGACATCTTCGATCGGCATCAGGAACGGCTTGTCCAGATCGTGGACCGGGGTCGGGATGTAGTCATCGACGGCGTCCATGAGCTTCTTGATCTGCTCAACCCACTTCTCGTGGTCCGGAGCGTCATCGTGCAGTGCGCCGTAAGCGGACACGTGGATGACCGGGCAATCGCGATCGAAGCCATTTTCGTCGAGGAGGTCACGGACCTCTTCCTCAACGAGCTCGATGAGCTCGTCGTCGTCGACCATATCGCACTTGTTCAGAGCGACGAGGATCTTCGGGACGCCCACCTGACGAGCGAGCAGCACGTGCTCGCGGGTCTGAGCCATCGGGCCGTCGGTGGCGGCCACAACAAGGATGGCGCCATCCATCTGAGCGGCGCCGGTGATCATGTTCTTCACGAAGTCGGCGTGGCCCGGGCAGTCGACGTGAGCGTAGTGACGCTTCTCGGTCTGGTACTCGATGTGGGCGATGTTGATGGTGATACCGCGGGCGGCCTCTTCCGGAGCGGAATCGATCTGGTTGAAGTCGTACTCCGGGTTGACATCCGGGTACTCCTCGTGCAGCACCTTGGAGATGGCTGCAGTCAGGGTGGTCTTGCCGTGATCGACGTGGCCGATGGTACCAATGTTAACGTGCGGCTTAGTACGCTCGTACTTTTCCTTTGCCATGTGTTTGTCCTCCTGGACGTCTCGTAGTAAGCCTTGAACTCACTTCAAGGCACTCGCTACATTTTACTGGGTTTGACGGGTTTGTGCCACTTTGGAGCCCGAACCCAGTCAGCGCTACAAAATACTAGCGCTGACTGGAGACAGTTTCCACTTCAGTGGCAGCGCGTGTCACTCGCCGCGCTGGGCCTTGATGATCTCCTCGGAGACGTTCTTCGGAACCTCAGCGTAGGAGTCCATCTGCATGGTGAACATTGCGCGGCCCTGGGTCTTGGAGCGAAGATCGCCGATGTAGCCGAACATCTCGGACAGCGGGACCTTGGCATCGATGACCTTGACACCGGTGGAGTCGGTCATGGACTGGATGGAACCACGACGTGCGTTGATGTCGCCCATCACATCGCCCATGTACTCTTCCGGAGTACGCACTTCCACGGCCATGATCGGCTCGAGGATGACCGGCTTGGCCTTCGGGGCAGCTTCCTTGAAGCACATGGAACCTGCGATCTTGAAGGCCATTTCGGAGGAATCGACGTCGTGGACCTGGCCGTCGGTGACGGTAGCCTTGACGCCAACCACCGGGAAGCCGGCGAGGATGCCGGATTCCATGGCTTCCTGCACGCCAGCATCGATGGAAGGAATGAATTCCTTGGTGATGTGGCCGCCGGTGACTTCGTTGACGAACTCGTAGGTCTCGCCGTTCTCGGTGTCGAGCGGCTCGAAGTTCATCAGGACCTTTGCGAACTGGCCGGAACCACCGGTCTGCTTCTTGTGCGTGTATTCCTGGTTCATGACGGCCTTGCGGATCGTCTCGCGGTATGCAACCTGCGGGTTACCGACGTTGCACTCCACCTTGAATTCACGACGCATACGGTCGACGATGATGTCGAGCTGCAGCTCGCCCATGCCGGAGATCAGGGTCTGGCCGGACTCTTCGTCGGTCTTCACCTGGAAGGTCGGATCCTCGTCGGACAGCTTCGCCAGAGCGATGCTCATCTTCTCCTGGTCGGCCTTGGTCTTCGGCTCCACGGCCACCTCGATCACAGGATCCGGGAAGGTCATGGATTCGAGGGAAATCGGGGACTTCTCGTCGCACAGGGTATCACCGGTGGTGACGTTCTTCAGACCCACGAAGGTGTAGATGTTGCCGGCTTCGGCGGCATCCACCGGGTTCTCCTTGTCGGCGTGCATCTGGAAGATCTTGCCGACGCGTTCCTTCTTCTCCTTGGTGGAGTCGAGGACGGTGTCGCCCGGCTTGACGGAACCGGAGTACACGCGCACGAACACGAGCTTGCCGTAGAACGGGTGGGTGGAGATCTTGAAGACCAGTGCGGAGAACGGATCATCGGTGGTCGGCTTGCGGTCGATCTCGATGGACTCGTCCTGCGGGTCGAAGCCGACGATGGACGGAACGTCCTCCGGGCTCGGCAGGTAGTCGACGACGGCGTCCAGCATCGGCTGCACACCCTTGTCCTTGAAGGCGGAGCCGCAGAGCACCGGGTAGGCCTCACGGTTGATGGTGAGCTTGCGGATGCCGGCGCGGATCTCGTCCTCGGTCAGTTCGCCGGACTCGAGGTACTTCTCGAGCAGCTCCTCGTCGGACTCGGCGACCTGGTCGAGCAGCTCGGAACGATACTGCTCAGCCTTGTCCTGCAGGTCGGCCGGGATGTCGGTGGTGTCGTAGTGGGCACCCAGATCGCCGGAAACGTCGTTCCAGACGTAGGCCTTCATGCGGATCAGGTCGACGACGCCGGCGAAGTCGTTCTCAGCGCCGATCGGCAGCTGGACGACCAGCGGGGTCGCGCCCAGCTTGGTCTTGATGGTGTCGACGGAGTAGTAGAAGTCAGCGCCGAGCTTATCCATCTTGTTGATGAAGCAGATACGCGGAACGCCGTACTTGTCAGCCTGACGCCACACGGTCTCGGACTGCGGCTCCACGCCTTCCTTGCCATCGAACACGGCGACAGCACCATCGAGCACACGCAGGGAGCGCTCCACCTCGGCCGTGAAGTCCACGTGGCCAGGGGTATCGATGATGTTGATCTGGAACTTCTGCTTCTCGTCATGGGTCTGACGGTTCCAGAAGCAGGTGGTAGCAGCGGACTGAATGGTGATGCCGCGCTCCTGCTCCTGAGCCATGAAGTCCATCGTCGAGGCGCCATCGTGGGTCTCGCCGATCTTGTAGTTCTTACCGGTGTAGAACAGAATACGCTCGGTGGTAGTGGTCTTACCGGCATCGATGTGAGCCATGATGCCGATGTTACGGATCTGGTTGAGATCATTGAGCACGTCTAGTGCCATGATTGTTCCTTAACTCTCGTTCTCGACTAATTACCAGCGGTAATGAGCGAAGGCCTTGTTGGCCTCTGCCATCTTATGAGTATCCTCGCGGCGCTTGACAGAAGCACCGAGGCCGTTGGAGGCATCGAGGATTTCGTTGGCCAGACGCTCAGCCATGGTCTTCTCGCGACGGGCGCGGGAGAAGTCGGTGAGCCAGCGCAGGGACAGCGTGTTGGCGCGGCCCGGCTTCACTTCGACCGGGACCTGGTAGGTAGCGCCACCGACACGGCGGGAGCGAACCTCGAGGGACGGACGGATGTTGTCCAGAGCGCGCTTGAGAACGGCGACCGGCTCCTGGTCGGTCTTCTCCTTGACCATGTCGAGAGCGCTGTAGACGATGTCCTCGGCGATCGACTTCTTGCCGTCAAGCAGAATCTTGTTGATGAGCTGTGCCACAACGGTGGAACCGTAGATCGGATCCGGCAGCAGCTGATGCTTCTTGGAAGGTCCTTTACGTGACATATCTCTTACTTCGCCTTCTTTGCTCCGTACAGGGAACGACCCTGCTTGCGATCCTTCACACCCTGGGTATCGAGGGCGCCACGAACGATGTGGTAACGAACACCCGGCAGATCCTTGACACGGCCGCCGCGAACGAGCACGATGGAGTGCTCCTGCAGGTTGTGGCCTTCGCCCGGGATGTATGCGGTGACTTCCACACCGGAGCTCAGGCGCACACGGGCGACCTTACGCAGTGCCGAGTTCGGCTTCTTCGGGGTGGTGGTGTAAACACGGGTGCACACGCCACGACGCAGCGGGCTTCCCTTCAGTGCCAAAGTCTTGGACTTCTTCGGCTTTGCCTGACGTCCCTTACGGACGAGCTGTTCAATAGTAGGCAACTTGAATTCTCCGATTCAGTGGTTTCTCTTGGTTTCGCGTGACCGCCGCACTGCACCCACACTCCACGACACTGAAGTCGTAAAGATAGCCACAGTCCACCGGCCCGATGGCCCGTCCCTCTCTCACCGCCGCATTGCTGCGCGTGATGCAATCGAGTTCCGGGATATCCCAACCCGCACGCCTGTTACATAAGGCATGCCGTTGGCACACACGAATTACCAGTATACAGGTCTGCCGGACAATGCTGGATAATCGTGTCGCGACAGCAACGGCCGTTATACGAAGAGTGGCTCCGACGCCATCCTGGCATCGGAGCCACTCTCCCACGCGCCACCTTGCGCGCATCGCTTCAAACCTCTGAGTCTTTTCATAACCCCATGCGGCCCGGCGTCCTCGCCGTACTGCCTATGCCGCCATCTCGAATCGCTATATTCGGTTGTTCTTCAGTTATATCTTGAAGGCGTTGCGCATGGGCCTCACGGCCATCGGCGCTTCATTGCGACCTGACGAATTCTCGACCGATCCGCAACTCCGGCCTTCACCTTTAGTATACCGCAAACGAACATATGACACGGGGCAAAACACCCCTAAATCCCAATATTTTCAATACTTAACCGAACTTCAGCGCAAAGCAACACAATCTAACATCGCCATGGAAAAACAGGTCAAAACAGAACAGCCTCTGAACCGTTCTGTACGGTTCAGAGGCTGCCTGGCCGATGCCACGAATCACATTCAGGCGTTGACCGTTTCCTCGGACTCATCCTTGACGGCGTCCCCGGCTTCCGAAGCCTTGGCCGCGGAACCCTTCTCGCCATTGTCGGAATCCGGGTGGATCTGATGCTTGTCATCGTGCTCGCGCCACCAGCTGGACAGCACCGAACCGGAGATGTTGTGCCATACGCTGAAGAAGGTGGACGGCACGGCGGCAAGCGGGTTGGACGCGAAGGAGCTCAAGGCCAACGTGGCGCCCAAAGCGGAATCCTGCATTCCGACCTCGAAGGTGATGGCCTTCTGCTGCGCGTAGCGGAAGCCCTTCGGATACACCTTGTACATGAGCTTGGAGAAACCGAAGCCCAGCGCGTAACCGCACAGGTTGTGCAGGATGACCACCGGGATGGCAAGCAGCGAGGATGCCACGAACAGCTTCGGACCATTGGCTGCGACCACGACGCCGATGATGAGCAGGATGGCGACCTGGGACACGATCGGCAGCGCCACCGTGACCTTCTCGATCTTCTCCTTGAAGATGGCGTGGCAGATCACACCGAGCGCGATCGGGAACAGCACCACCTTGACCGCGTTGAGGAACAGGGACTCGACCGGCACGGTCACATACTGGGAGGCGAGCCACTGCATCAGCAGAGGAATCATGAACGGCGCGCACAGCGTGGACAGGATGCCGATGGACACGTCGAGCGCCACGTCGCCACGGCTCAGATAGCTCATCACGTTGGATGAGGTGCCGGACGGGCAGCAGCCGACCAGAATCACACCCACGGCAAGCGGGCCGTCGAGACGGAAGATCCAGCACAGCAGCACGGCCACCAACGGCATGATCACGAAGTGGGCCACCGTGCCGACGACGACCATCAGCGGCTGGGTGAGGATACGTTTGAAATCGTCGAGCGTCAGCGTCAGGCCCATGCCGAACAGCACGATGCCCAGGAAGTATCCGGTGTAGGACTTGCCCCACAGGCTGGTTTGCGGCACGAAGTAGTTGAACACGGCCCATACGATCACGATCACGGTGAACCATTTGGTGAGCCAATCACCAAACGCCTTGATCTTCTGCATTATCGTTTCCTCTTTTCTCAATCACGTTTCCATGGAAGTCATTTCCGAGGAAAACAAAACGGGACCGGCTTTCTGCCGACCCCGTCGTGACATCTTCCGTTGGAATTGCCTACAAATTAGGCACCCATCCATCAAGTGCGTAACATTCCGTTCACATAATGCACATCACATGGCAGCCGAAAGCGCAACACGCCGACGCGCGCGCATCCAAAAAATCGTGTATAGTATCCATTCGTTGCGCTTCCGCATGGAAGTGAGAACATGGTGGCTATAGCTCAGTTGGTAGAGCATCTGATTGTGGTTCAGAAGGTCGCGCGTTCGAGCCGCGTTAGCCACCCCGGTGAAACCTCGGAAGAAATTCCGAGGTTTTTTGCTATCCGCGGAGGCCGAACGCGCGGAACCAGACTTTCCCGATCGCAAGCAACCCACAACAAAAGGAACGACCATGCTGTCTTTCGAAAACGACTACTCCTGCGCCGCGACGCCGGAAATCATCGCCCGTCTCGCCGAAACCGCGCCCAACCAGTATCCCGGCTACGGCACCGACGACGTCTGCGAAAGCGCCAAAGCCAAAATCCGCGAGGCCTGCGCATGCCCGGACGCCGAAATCTTCTTCCTCGTCGGCGGCACTCAGACCAACCAGGTCGTCATCGACGCCATCACCCCGCCGTATGCGGGCGTGGTGGCGGCCACCACCGGACATGTGAACGTGCATGAGGCGGGCGCTATCGAATTCACCGGCCACAAGGTGCTCACGCTCCCCCACCATGACGGCAAAATCAACGCGGATGAACTCGACGAATACTGCGCCACGTTCTACGCGGACGGCAACTACACGCATATGGTGTTCCCCGGCTGCGTGTACATTTCGCAGGCCACCGAATACGGCACGCTGTACACGCTGGCCGAACTCGAGGCGATCCGCAAGGTCTGCACGAAGTACGACATGCCGTTGTTCATCGACGGCGCGCGTCTCGGCTACGCGCTGACCGCCACCGGCAACGACGTGACGATCGAGGACATCGCGCGTCTCGCCGACGTGTTCTATATCGGCGGCACCAAGGTGGGCGCGATGTTCGGCGAGGCCGTGGTGTTCACGCACGGCAACATGCCAAAGCATTTCGTGACGATCGTCAAGCAGCATGGCGCGCTACTGGCCAAGGGATGGCTGCTGGGACTGCAGTTCGACACGTTGTTCACCGACGGCCTGTACCTGCGCATCGCCCGCCACGCCAACGATGCCGCGGACCGTATCCGCAAGGTGCTGGTGGAACGTGGCTACACGCTGACTTTCGATGCGCCGACCAACCAGATCTTCGTCACGCTCGACAACGAGACCTCCGAACGTCTGCAACGCGACGTCCGTCTCGGCTTCACGGAAAAGGCGGACGACGCGCATACCGTGATGCGCATCTGCACCAGCTGGGCCACGACCGACGAGCAGGTGGACGAGCTGGTCGCACTGCTGTAAAAGACAGTCCGCAAAACAAGGAAAGCCGGGAAATCGCTCCCGGCTTTCCGCTTATGTATAACGATTGTATTGCGATTGCGGCAGGCGCCATTCAGCGACGGTTATCGGCGATCGCCTCACGTTCCATCGCGACGAACTTACGTACGGACGATTCCACCGAATAATTGGTTTTCGTATGTTCGGCGTAGGTGCCGCCCCACTTGGCGAGCTGCGCCGGATGGTCGATCCACCAGTCGATACGACGGGCCAGCGCGTCCACATCGTCCACGGGGAACAACGATTCGTCCAGCAGCGCGAACTGGCCGGCCGCGCTCAGCGACGACGAGGCGATCACCGGCACCAGACCGGCGGCCATGCCTTCGATGACACTCACCGATTCGAGATCGGCGATCGACGGATGCACCAGCAGATCGCCGGAACGCAGCAACGCCGGCATGTCGGCATTCCGGTGGAATCCGATCGAAGCCGGACGAGACAACAGCCGTCCGGCCATACGCTGCAACCTCTTCTTAAGCGGCCCGGTGCCGGCGATCACCAATTCGATGTCCTGCGCGTGACGGCAGCGGGCGATCGCCCGGATCAACGCGACATGGTTCTTCTCATTGGTCAGTCGTCCCGACGCGACGATACGGAACGGCACCGGCGACGGCTCGTCCGCCTTGCGCTGCCGCTTCGGCGTGAACCGCGATTCGTAGCCGTTGGAGATGACATGCAGCTTCGACTTGTATCCATGCGAGCGCAGCAGGCTCGCACCCAATTCGGTCGGCACATGCACATGGTCGATCTTGCGGTACAGCCATATGTCGAACAGCCAGTAGATGAACGAGTCGATGCCGGGCACATATTTCAAAGGCCCCGCGGAATACGTGACGTTCTCCGGCTGCACGTGGTAGCCGGCCGTAACGGCGATGCCCATCTGTTTGGCGACCTTGCAGGCATGCTGGCCGAAACGGAACGGCGTGTAGATATGCACCACGTCCACACCATCGAACGCCTTGCGAAACAGCGTGTCGCTCGGCTCGGCGAACTGCATCTGCTGCTTCTTCGCCACCCAGCTGACCAACGGCACATGATTGACGCGCGCGGGATATTCGGGCGCGCCGATGCCCACCAAACGGACATGATGCCCCTGGCGCTCCAGCTCCTGCGCCCACTGCAACGCCGAATTCGAGGTGCCATTGCCCCGATTCCCCGACGTGTCGACCACCATGGCAATGGTCAGGGGGCGCTGCGTTTCATTCTTTTCATTCTCGGACATGCGTTCCATCCTACGCCGATGGCACAATAGAAGTCATGACTGAAGAGAATCGTGCCCTCGGCACTCCGCTTGGCAAGCATCCGACCCGTGTTCTGTTCCTTGGCTCCGGCGAGCTGGGCAAGGAAGTCACCATCGAACTGATGAGACTCGGCGCATGGGTGTGCGCGGCCGATTCCTACGCCGGCGCGCCGGCACAACAGGTGGCGCACGAATACCGCGTGCTCGACATGGCCAACGCGGACCAGCTGCGCGCGCTGTTCGACGAAATCCAGCCGGACATCATCGTGCCGGAAGTCGAGGCGATCGCCACCTCCGAACTCGCGGCCGCCGCAGCACGTGGCGCGCAGGTGGTGCCAAGCGCCGAAATCGCGGCGATCTGCATGGATCGCGAGCGCCTGCGCGTGCTCGCACACGAGGAACTGGGACTGCCGACCACCCCGTACCGTTTCGCCGGCTCTCTGGAAGAACTACGTGAGGGCGCGCAAATCGTCGGCTATCCATGCGTGGTCAAGCCGATCATGAGCTCCTCCGGCCACGGACAGTCCGTGGTACGTTCCGCGGATGCGATCGACGCCGCATGGACGGAAGCGCAGGAAGGCCGCCGCGCACACGACGAAGGCGACGTGTCACGCGTGATCGTGGAGGCGCTCGCCCCGCTCGACTACGAGCTGACCGTACTGACCGTCAGCTCCAGCGCCGGCATCGTGACCTGCGCTCCGATCGGACAGCGTCAGGAAAGCGGCGACTACCGCGAATCCTGGCAGCCGGCCACCTTCACGCCGGACGTGCTCGAACAGGCGCAGCACATCGCACGAACCGCCGTGGAAGGTCTGGTGGCGAAGGCCCAGGCTTCCGGCGAAAAAGGCTGGGGCGTGTTCGGCGTCGAACTGTTCGTGCTGACCGACGGAAACGTGCTGTTCAACGAGGTCTCCCCTCGTCCGCACGATACCGGCATGGTCACCATGGCTTCCCAGCGGTTGAGCGAATTCGCATTGCACGCGCGCGCGATCCTCGGCCTGCCGATCACACAGGAACATGTCGCCCTGTCGATTCCGGAAGGCACCGTCGCGGCAAGCCATGCGATCGTCGTCCAAGGCGATGGCGAAGCGGAATTCCGCAACGTCGCCGCCGCGCTCGCCGAACCGGGTACCGACCTGCGTGTCTTCGCGAAGCCGGAAGTGCATGGGCACCGACGCATGGCGGTCGCGCTGGCCGTCGGCGGCGACGAGGCGGACGCGCGCGCCAAAGCCGGGAACGTGGCCGAATCGCTCGACATCGCAATCGTTTGACGGCTATCGCCGGATGCTGAGACGAGGCTGCCGGAACGCGCCCAAAAGTCGCGCGATTGTAGCCTCCCGTTGGTATCTTGTTAACTGTCAAGTTCACCAAACTATCTACCTCCCAAACACCAGGAAAGGCGAGTAATGGAGAAGTTGGAAAAGCTCTACGAGGGCAAGGCCAAGCAACTGTACGCAACTGACGATCCGGAGGTCCTCTGGGTCGAATACAAGAACTCCGCTACCGCAGGTGACGGCGAAAAGAAGGAAGACTTCGCCGGCAAGGGCAGGCTGAACAACCTCATCACCACGCTGATCTTCGATCTGCTCAAGAAGCGCGGCATCGACAGCCACCTGGTGGCACGCGTGGGCGAGACCTCCCAGCTGGTCAAGAAGGTCACGATGTTCCCGCTCGAGATCGTGCTGCGTAACACCGCGGCCGGCCACTTCTGCTCCCGCCTGGGCGTCGAAGAGGGCATCGAGCTCAAGGAACCGGTGCTGGAGTACTTCCTGAAGAACGACGAACTGCACGACCCGTTCGTGAACGACGACGATCTGGTGGCGCTCGATGTGTGCACCCGCGAGGATCTGGCCGAAATCGCGCCGCTCGCCCGTCGCATCAACGAAGCCCTGATCGAAATCTTCGCCAAGATCGACGTCAAGCTGGTCGATTTCAAGATCGAGATGGGCCGCACCTCCGACGGCACGCTGCTGCTCGCCGACGAGATCACCCCGGATTCCTGCCGCCTGTGGGATCAGCGCGACCACTCCGGCAAGGTGGAGCATCTTGATAAGGACCTGTTCCGCCGCGACCTGGGCGACATCATCCCGGCATACGAGGAGATCGAAAGCCGCTTGGCCGAGCTCGCCAAGTCCGAGGGCATCGAAGTCGCAGAGTAATGCGTTTGCAAGCCCGCATCTGAAGCGAAAGCCGGATGCGGGCTTCCTTGTTATATCGCAATCCTTCATTCTTTTGTCAATCCAAATCCAATAACCCCTCTTTTTCAAGGAGTTGACCATGGTTTTTCGCGTGTACGTGGAAAAGAAGCCGGGCTTTGACGTCGCGGCCCAGCAGCTCGCCAACGAGTTGCACACCATTCTCGGCATCGGAGCTTTGAAGAACGTCCGTCTCGTCAACCGGTACGACGTGGAAGGCATCAGCGAGGAGCTGTTCGCCCAGGCCACGCCGACCGTGTTCAGCGAGCCGCAGGTGGACAACGTCTACGCCGACCTGCCTGATTTCGGTTCCGACACCGTGTTCGCGGTGGAGTATCTGCCCGGCCAGTTCGACCAGCGCGCGGATTCCGCCAGCGAGTGCATCCAGCTGATCTCCCAAGGCGAGCGTCCGACGGTTCGTTCCGCCAAGGTGTATGCGCTGGAAGGCGAGCTTTCCGAAGCCGACGTCGAGGCCATCAAGCATTACGTGATCAATCCGGTGGAAGCCCGTGAAGCCTCTCTGGATGTCAAGACCACGCTGAAGGCCCAGGTGCCGGTGCCAGGCAAGGTGGAGGTCATCAACGGCTTCCGTTCTATGAGCGACGCCGAGCTTGAGCAGTTCATCGAAGACCGTGGTCTCGCCATGGATCTGGCCGACCTGCAGTTCTGCCGCGAGCATTTCACCGAGGAGCAGCGCGACCCGACGATCACCGAGATCAAGGTGATCGACACGTATTGGTCCGACCATTGCCGTCACACCACGTTCGGCACGCAGCTCGACGAGGTTTCGATCGACGATGCCACCGTCAAGGCCGCGTTCGACAAGTATCTTGAGATGCGTCACGAGCTGGGCCGCGACGCCAAGCCGGTATGCCTGATGGATATGGGCACGATCGGCGCGAAGTGGCTCAAGAAGAACGGCATTCTGAAGAACCTCGACGAATCCGAGGAAATCAACGCCTGCACCGTCAAGGTGAAGGTGGATGTGAACGGCCACGACGAGGATTGGCTGTTCCTGTTCAAGAACGAGACGCACAACCACCCGACCGAGATCGAACCGTTCGGTGGCGCGGCCACCTGCATCGGTGGCTGCATCCGCGACCCCCTGTCGGGCCGTTCCTACGTGTATCAGGCGATGCGTGTGACCGGTGCCGCCGATCCGACCGTGCCGGTTTCCGAAACGCTTGAGGGCAAGCTCCCCCAGCGTAAGCTCGTCACCACCGCCGCGGCTGGCTACTCCTCCTACGGCAACCAGATCGGTCTGGCCACCGGCCAGGTGGATGAGATCTACCATCCGGGCTATGTGGCCAAGCGCATGGAGGTCGGCGCGGTCGTGGCCGCGACTCCGGCCGATCATGTGCGCCGCGAGACCCCGGCTCCGGGAGACAAGGTCATCCTGCTCGGCGGCCGTACCGGTCGTGACGGCATCGGTGGCGCCACCGGCGCTTCCAAGGCGCATAACGTCGAATCGCTGGAGCTTGACGGTGCCGAAGTGCAGAAAGGCAACGCGCCGGTCGAGCGCAAGCTGCAGCGTCTGTTCCGCCGTGGTGACGCGTGCCGTCTGATCAAGCGTTGCAACGATTTCGGCGCGGGCGGCGTGTCCGTGGCGGTCGGCGAGCTTGCCGACGGCCTGTATGTGGACCTCAACAAGGTGTCCAAGAAGTACGAGGGTCTTGACGGCACCGAACTGGCGATCTCCGAATCGCAGGAACGCATGGCCGTGGACGTGGCCGCCGAAGATGTGGACGAGTTCCTGGGCTACGCCAAGGAGGAGAACCTCGAGGCCGAGGTCATCGCGACCGTGACCGAAGAGCCGCGCATGACGATGGTGTGGAACGGCGACACGATCGTGGATCTGTCCCGCGAGTTCCTCGCCTCCAATGGCGCTCCGAAGCATCAGGTGGTGCATGTCGAGGCGCAGCACGGCTACGCCACCCCGTGGAAGACCGGCACGCTCGCCGAACGCATGCACACCATGCTCACCGATCTGAACGTGGCCTCCAACAAGGGACTTTCCGAACGCTTCGACTCCACCATCGGCGCAGGCACCGTGCTCATGCCGTTCGGCGGGCGTAAGCAGCTGACCCCGAACATGGCCATGGTGGCCAAGCTGCCGGTGTTTGGCGAGACCACCACCGCCTCCGCGATGGCTTGGGGCTTCAACCCGTACATCATGGAGCAGAACCAGTTCACGGGCGCCTACCTGTCCGTGGTCGAGTCGCTCTCGAAGCTGGTCGCTGCCGGTTTTGAGCATGAGAAGGCATACCTGAGCTTCCAGGAGTACTTCGAGAAGCTGCGCGACGAGCCGGAACGCTGGGGCAAGCCGATGGCCGCCGTGCTGGGTGCTTTGATGGCCCAGGTGGATCTGGGCGCTGGCGCAATCGGCGGCAAGGATTCCATGTCCGGCACCTTCGAACAGCTTGACGTTCCGCCGACCCTGATCTCCTTCGCTGTAGCCGTGGGCAATATGAAGCGCGCCACATCCCCGGAGTTCAAGGGTGCCGGTCACCGTGTGGTCCGCATCGCCCCGCGCTATAACGCCGATGGTCTCACGCCGGATAAGGACGCGCTGCTGGAGGTGTTCTCCGCGGTCGAGGAGCTCACCGATTTCGGCGATGCGCTGGCCGTGTCCACGCCTGGCTACGGTGCCACCGCCGAGGCTATCTTCAAGATGACGGTCGGCAACCAGATCGGCGTGAAGCTGGCCGATGGCATCAGCGTGGACGACCTGTTCGCCCCGGCCTATGGTTCCTTCATCATCGAACTTGCCGACAACGCGAAGGTTCCGGCCGTATCCAACCTGGTTGAGGTCAGTGAGGTCGGCGAGACCACCGAGGCCTACCAGTTCGCGGCAGCCGGTGAGACGCTGGATCTGGCCGAACTGCAGGACGCGTGGGAGGGCGGCATCGAATCCGTGTTCCCGTACCGTTCCAATGGCGACGAGAAGGGCAAGACCGTTGAAACCGTGTCCTTCGACGCTCCGAAGAAGACCGTGTACACCGGCACCGGTGTGGCCAAGCCGCACGTGATCATCCCTGTGTTCCCAGGCAACAATTGTGAATACGATTCCGCAGCCGCCTTCGAACGCGCGGGCGCCGACGTGAGCACGCTTATCGTGAACAACCTCACTCCGGCTGCCGTGGCCGAGTCCACCGCCGCTTTGGTCGAGGAGATCAAGAAGAGCCAGATCATCATGATTCCTGGCGGCTTCTCCGGCGGCGACGAACCGGACGGCTCCGCCAAGTTCATCACCGCGTTCTTCCGCGCTCCGGCCGTGACCGAGGCCGTGCGCGACCTGCTGAACAACCGTGATGGCCTGATGCTCGGCATCTGCAACGGTTTCCAGGCGCTTATCAAGCTTGGCCTGGTGCCGTACGGCGACATCGTGCCGATGACCGCCGAATGCCCGACGCTGACGTTCAACACCATCGGCCGCCACCAGAGCCGTCTGGTGCGCACCCGCGTGGCATCGAACCTCTCCCCGTGGCTTGCGAAGACCGAGGTGGGCGACATGCACACCATCGCCATCTCCCATGGCGAAGGCCGTTTCGTGGCTTCCGACGACGTGCTCGCCCAGCTCAAGGCCAATGGCCAGATCGCCACGCAGTACGTGGACGAGAACGGTGTGCCGGGCATGGATCTGGACGTGAACCCGAACGGTTCGCTGCTGGCCATCGAAGGCATCACCAGCCCGGACGGCCGCGTGTTCGGCAAGATGGGCCACTCCGAGCGCTACAGCAACGGCACGTTCGTGAACGTGCCCGGCGAGAAGGATCAGCCGCTGTTCGCAGCCGGCGTGGAGTACTTCACCGCCTGAGCATCAAGACTCTTTTCACGCTCACATAATCAAGGGTGGGTTCGAAATCTCATGATTCCGAACCCACCCTTTCATATACAGCAATCCGCGACATTCGTCATAGCAGCCGCTTCAGGCGGAAAGGTAACCCTCGGCGAGATCGACGGGCCTGTTGGCGCGTTCCACCGCATCATCGCTGGATTGCGCGGTTTGTCTGATGATGTCGTCGTAACCGGTCAGGGCGGCGAAAGGCATGAATTGGGCGGCACGGTTATGCATGCTCATATGGGCATGCGTCTGCGATTGGTGATGCGGCAGATCGATGATGTCGTCGTAGCGATGGGTTTCCGTAAGGCTCATGCCGCATGACCTCCTATCTGCTTGTTGCGCTGCTGGCCTGTGGCGTCATCGAACATATCCATGGCCTTGATGATGGAATTTCTGCCGAATTTGCGTTTGATGTCCAGAAGCGTTTGCTGCATATGCAGTTCGGCGTCCCCTTGCGGCGAATCCTTGGAACCACCATCGGCGGCGGAACGCATAGCCTCGCATTCGGCCGCATCAGCGGAAGCGGAATCCACCGGCGCTTCCATCGTGGCGAACAAATCAGGCTGCGTATATTCGGACGCGGCCGCCTGCCGCCGTTCCTCAAGTTGCTCGTCGGTCAGTACATCGGCGGCGACCACATTCACCCGACGGACCAGCAAACGCCTGTCGACAATCGAAAGGAAAAGCTTATCGACCGCGTCGCAAATACGCGACGTAGCCGACGTCGGCTCCGGCAATGCGATCGACCCGGTGGCCGGCTTGGGTACGCGGCGGCCATACCTGTCGATCGAAACAGGGCCGTCGTATGTTGCCGCGGCATGTTCGGCAATCGCCTTCAAATCAGCGGAAACATCCTTGCCAAGCCGTTTCGGATCAAGACTTGCCGTGTCGTAGCCGACCATCAATCCCACTCTGCCGGCTTTCACGCCCTTCGCCACCAAATCCAGAGACAGCGTATCCGCCATTTCACGCACGATAAGCCGGGCGGCATCAAAACCCACCGGTCCCGTCAGCACTTGTCCGGAACTCAAGCTGTGCCCCGCCGGCTTGTACGCTTTGATGTCCGCGATGGTGCACGGTTCCCAACCCCACGCATGGTCGATGAGCAGTTCGGCGTTCACACCGAACATCTTGTACAGTAGATCTTCGTTGTAGTATTCGTCGGCACGCCCGATGGAGCAGCGCGCGATATCCCCCATGGTCGCCAGTCCGTGCGCTTCGAGCTTCCTTGCATACCCACGCCCCACACGCCAGAAATCGGTAAGCGGCCGGTGATTCCACAACAATTTCCGGTACGACATCTCGTCAAGCCGGGCGATGCGAATGCCGTCCTCCCCCGCCTGGATGTGTTTGGCCACGATATCCATAGCCACTTTGGCCAGATACATGTTCGTGCCGATGCCCGCGGTGGCGGTGATGCCGGTCTGGGTGTGGATATCACGGATGATGTCACGGGTCATCTCCTCCACCCCTTTGCCATAGGCGCGCAGATAGCCGGTGACGTCCATGAACACCTCGTCCACCGAATAGACGTGGATATCCTCAGCCGAAACGTATTTCAGATAAATACCGTAGATTTTCGCACTCATCGCCAAGTAATGAGACATGCGCGGTTTGGCGATGAACACGTCAGCGGCCAGATTCGGATTGGCCGCGAGCGCCTTCGCATCATACGATTTCCCCGTCAGCACACCGCCTGGAGCCGCGGCGCGACGGACCGCGTTGATTTCCTTCAGTTTCGCTTTGACTTCGAATAGGCGGGCGCGTCCGGGCAGACCGTATGCCTTCAACGACGGCGAGATCGCAAGGCAGATGGTTTTGTCGGTCCTCTCCTGGTCCGCCACCACCAAGTGTGTGGATAGCGGAGGGAATCCATGTTCCACGCATTCCGAGGACGCATAGAAGGATTTGAGGTCGATTGCCACGTATATCCGTCCGGCCATGATGCTCCTTCCATGCAATGGCTCATACGGGGGACTTCCCGCACCCCGACGACCGTGATTCGCGTTTTCAACGTCTTCCATCATAACAGCTTTTTCGAACGGCTGTTCGATTGCATGTCCGGTTCCATATACCGTCTGAGAACTGGACAAAACCCGACTCTTGTAGCCGCCCATTGATACTGTTGGACGGTAGCGAACCCCTTGTCTCCATGGTTTTGGAAGGAGCTTTGGCTTGTCAGCTGAACTCGAAGACATCCACGAGGAATGCGGTATTTTCGGCGTTTGGGGCCACTCGGACGCCGCCCGACTCACTTACTTCGGTCTGCACGCGCTGCAGCATCGTGGTCAGGAGGGTGCCGGCATTGTCTCCAACGATAACGGTCATCTCATCGGTCATCGCGGAACGGGTCTGCTGACCCAGGTATTCAGCGACGAGCGTGAAATCAAACGACTCAAAGGCGACAGGGCGATCGGCCATGTGCGCTATGCCACTGCCGGCTCCGGCGGCACCGACAACATCCAGCCGTTCATCTTCCGTTTCCATGACGGCGATATGGCGCTGTGTCATAACGGCAATCTCACGAATTGCCTGTCCCTGCGCCGCAAGCTGGAAGATGAGGGTGCGATCTTCCATTCCAATTCCGACACTGAAGTGCTGATGCACCTCATCCGCCGCTCCACGCAACGCACGTTTATGGACAAGCTCAAGGAAGCGCTGAACATCGTGCATGGCGGTTTCGCCTATCTGATTATGACCGAGAACGCCATGATCGGCGCACTCGATCCGAACGGTTTCCGTCCGCTCTCCCTTGGCAAGATGAAGAACGGCGCGTATGTGCTCGCTTCCGAAACCTGCGCGCTCGACGTCGTCGGCGCTGAATTGGTACGTAACATCCGTCCGGGTGAGATCGTGGTGGTGGACGACCACGGCTATAAGATCGTGCAGTACACGAATCAGACGCAGCTGGCCATCTGCTCGATGGAATTCATCTACTTCGCCCGCCCGGATTCCGATATCTACGGCGTGAACGTGCATTCCGCCCGCAAGCGTATGGGCGCACGTCTGGCGCAGGAGTCGCCGGTCGACGCCGATATGGTGATCGGCGTGCCGAATTCCTCATTGTCCGCAGCCTCCGGCTATGCGGAAGAGGCCGGCCTGCCCAACGAAATGGGTCTGATCAAGAACCAGTATGTGGCGCGAACCTTCATCCAGCCGACGCAGGAACTGCGCGAGCAGGGCGTGCGCATGAAGCTGTCCGCCGTTCGTGGCGTGGTCAAGGGCAAGCGTGTGATCGTCATCGACGATTCCATCGTGCGTGGCACCACGTCCAAGCGCATCGTGCAGCTGCTCAAGGAGGCCGGCGCGGCCGAAGTGCATATGCGTATCAGCTCGCCGCCGCTGAAATACCCGTGCTTCTACGGCATCGATATCTCCACCACCAAAGAGCTCATCGCCGCGAAGAAGTCCGTTGAGGAGATCCGCGAATACATCGGCGCCGATTCCCTGGCGTTCCTTTCCCTCGACGGTTTGGTCGAATCCATCGGTCTGGGTGCGGACGCACCGTATGGCGGCCTGTGCGTGGCCTACTTCAATGGCGATTACCCGACCGCGTTGGACGATTACGAAGCCGACTTCCTGAAGTCGCTCACTCCGGAGGATCGTGTCCGACTACCCGAATTCGCCCTGTACAAGAGCAAGTACGAAGGCAACGAGTACACCACCACTTCACCCCAAGAAGAACACTGAGACCCAAGAAAGGTTTGATATGCCAAAAGCATATGAAGAAGCCGGCGTAAGCGTCGAAGCCGGTTACGAAGTCGTCAAGCGCATCAAGTCGCATGTGGCGCGCACCAATCGTCCGGGCGTGGTCGGCGGCATCGGCGGATTCGGCGGCCTGTTCGATCTCGCCTCCCTGGGTTACAAGGAGCCGGTGCTGATTTCCGGCACCGACGGCGTGGGCACCAAGCTGGTCGTCGCCAAGATGGCGGGCAAACACAGCACCATCGGCATCGACTGCGTGGCCATGTGCGTCAACGATATCGCGGCCCAGGGCGCGGAACCGCTGTTCTTCCTGGATTACATCGCCTGCGGCAAGAACGATCCTGCCCTGCTTGAGCAGGTCGTATCCGGTGTGGCCGACGGCTGCGTGCAGGCCGATTGCGGCCTGATCGGCGGCGAGACCGCCGAGATGCCGGGCATGTACGACGAGGACGAGTACGATTTGGCCGGTTTCGCCGTGGGCGTGGCCGAGAAGTCCGCCATAGTCGATGGTTCCTCGATTGTCGAAGGCGACGTGCTGATCGGCCTTCCCTCCACCGGCGTGCATTCCAATGGCTTCTCCCTGGTGCGCAAGGCCCTGTTCGAACAGGCCGGATACACCGTCGACACCCAGCTGGATGAGCTCGGCGGTGAGAAGCTCGGCGACGTGCTGCTCACCCCCACCAAGATCTATGTCAAGACGCTGTCCCCGCTGTTCAAGGCCGGCGTGGTCAAGGGCGTCGCGCACATCACCGGCGGTGGCTTCATCGAGAACATCCCGCGTATGATCCCCGATGGTCTCGCGGCGCATATCAACCTCGGCTCTTGGCCGGTTCTGCCGATCTTCGACGTGCTGGAGAAGGCCGGCGAAATCGACCATATGGAAATGTTCAACATCTTCAACATGGGTATCGGCATGGTGCTGGCGGTCAGCGCCGAAGATGCCGATAAGACCATGGAACTGCTGAAGTCCAATGGCGAGGCCGGCTATGTGCTGGGCAATATCGTCAAGAAGACCGGCGAGGACGTCGAACTGCAGTAAACGAACATACGGGGGTAGCCGAACAGGCACCCCCGATATTATTTCTTGAGATTGGCACTCTTCCCCATAAGGGATACAACAGGAGGAAATATGAAGGTTCTGGTCATTGGTTCCGGTGCGCGTGAACACGCCATCGCCCACGCGCTCATGCGTGGCGACAGCGTCAGCGAGGTCACTGTGGCTCCAGGCAATCCGGGCATGGAACTTGACGGCATCCGCACCACGCAGCTCAACCCGTCCAATCATGCGGCGCTCATCGATTTCGTGAAGAACAATGGTTACGATTGGGTGTTCGTCGGACCGGAAGTGCCGCTTATCGAAGGCATCGTCGACGATTTCGCGGCCGCCGGCATCAAGGCGTTCGGCCCGAACAAGGCCGCCGCGCAGATCGAGGGTTCCAAGGACTTCGCCAAGCAGCTTATGGAACGTCACGACATTCCGACCGCGAAGTACCAGACGTTCGACGATTTGGAGCGTTCCACCGCTTATGTGCGCGAGCATGGCGCGCCGATCGTCATCAAGGCCGATGGCCTGGCCGCAGGCAAGGGCGTGACCGTGGCGATGGATGAGGAGACCGCCATCGCCGCTTTGGAGGACATTTTCGTGGACCACCGCTTCGGCAACGCCGGCGCGAAGGTGGTTATCGAGGATTTCCTTGAGGGTCAGGAATTCTCTCTGATGAGCTTTGTGAACGGCACCGATTTCTGGCCGATGCCGATTTCGCAGGATCATAAGCGTGCCTACGATGGCGACAAGGGGCCGAACACCGGCGGCATGGGCGCTTACAGCCCGGTTCCGCAGATCGGTCAGGATGTGATCGACACCGCCATCGAAACCATCGTCAAGCCGACCGTTCAGGCCATGGCCGACGAGGGCACGCCGTTCACCGGCATTCTGTACGCCGGCCTCATCGCCACCGCCGACGGACCGAAGGTCATTGAATTCAACGCGCGTTTCGGCGATCCAGAGACCGAAGTGGTGCTGCCGAAGCTCACGTCCGATCTCGGTGCCGGCATCAACGCCATTCTGAACGATGAGACCCCGGAATTCACTTGGGATGAGGACAATGCCACTCTCGGCGTGGTGCTCGCTTCCGACGGCTATCCGACCAATGTGGTCAAGGGTGCCGCGATTCCTGAGATCAAGGTCGACGACGATTCCCACGTCTACTATGCCGGCGTGACGCGTGGCGAGCATGGCCTGGTGGCGAATTCCGGCCGCGTGCTTTTCGTGGAGACCTCCGCGGCCGATATCAAAACCGCGCAGGACAAGGTCTACGGCATCATCGACAAGCTTGACACGACGGGAATGTTCTACCGTCACGACATCGGTTTCAAGGCGTTGAACGCATGATGTGACGTCATGCTGACGCCGTGAAACGTTTTAAGGGGCTTGTTCCATAATTGGAACAAGCCCCTTAGCGTATTCTCAGACGCGCGCGAATTCCACGCGGCACGACACGAAGGCGTACAAAGGTACGTCGAGTGTAGTGCCGTGCGGAAGGCGCGCCGTCCTCGTTACGGCAGGGTCATGAACGAGGTGTTTTTCAGATAATTCTTCCCCGTGGTGATGTCGTATTGGATGAGCCGGTAATCGGCCAGCAGCTGTCTGGTTTCGGCGTCGAAATCGTCTTCGGCCATGGGCTCGCCCTTGGAGTCCAGATAGATGTTCTGTCCTTCGGGGATGCGGTCCCAGCCTTGGATGTTGTTCACGACCGGCGGTTCCATGGCGGAGATCTTGGAATGCATTTCGGTGAGGAACGCCAGGTATGGGGAAACTTTGGCATCCATGTGCTCGGCCGCCTGGGCCACGAAGAAGTTCGGCGACGAGTATTCGGCGTTGTCGATCTTGTTGCCTTGCGTGCCGGAGGCTTTGTTGGACCAGATGAAGTAGTCCGTCTGATGTAACGCCAGCGAGTTGCCGTCATCAGCGGAAGCCGACGAGTAGATGCCCGGCAGATGGTCGCCGTAGAAGACCACGGTGACCGGCTTGTCGAGCTTGTCGAGTTCGCTGAGGAATCCGGCGGTCGCCCCATCCGTCAGGGACGCGCCCTTTTGGTAGGTTTCGATGGATTCCTTCTCGTCGTCCTTCAACGGCTTTCCCGTGGTGGAGGAGGCTTTGAAGTCGTTGTGCTTGTACCAGTCATGGTAGGGCATGTGGTTCTGCATGGTGATGACCTGCAGGAACTGGTTCGACTTGGTTTTCCTGACTTCCTCCAGCGTGCTTTGGTAGGTGGCCTCGTCGGAGACGTACGGCGAATCGTCGATCTTGTCCTGATGCGAGATGACGTCCGGCCCGGTCAGCGTGTAGAAATGCGAGAAGCCGAACTTCTTGTAGTTGGTGGCGCGCGAATACATGGACGACTCGTACGGGTGCAGTCCGATGGAGTTCTTGGACGCGCCCCACATCTGGTTGATGGTCGGCGTCCAATGCTCGCTCGGCACCAGCTGCTGGTATGGGCTGGTCAGGGAGGAATCGAAATTCGCCATGCTCAGGCCGGACAGTCCCATGTATTCCAGATTGGCGGTGCCGCCGCCGTATCCGGAGGACAGCATCAGGCCGGACGTGGTATTCTGCTTAATCTTGCGGATGTTCGGTATGGAATCCTTGTTGACTTTGAGTCCCGGCACGCGGGACGGGTCGGAGAAGGATTCGGACAGCACGTAGATGACGGTGCTGTCGGTCATGTTCGCGGAACGTTTCGCGTTGATCTTCTTCGCGGCCTTCTCATAGCGGGCCGCGACCTGCTTCATGGTCTCTTCGGAATAGTCGTCCGGCTTGACCATGACTTTCGGGTTGAGCTGACGGGTGAACGCCACCAGCGGCCCGTTGCGCTGGGCGTCGTATACGGAGTCCCACATGGAGGGCTTGTCCCCCATGACGGTGGCGAAGCCTTTGGCCCACGAGCCGACGGTGCTCACCTGCATCGAATACAGCGTGAAGAACAGGCCTGGAAGCAGGATCAGCAGCAGTCTTGCGATCGCGTTCACGGAGCGGGATCGCTTATCGGAGCCGCGAAACAGTCTGCCGTGACGCGCGTCGAGGCGGTTCAGGAAGACGAACAGCGCCACGAACGCGGCAAACGCCGCCACCGCGATCAGAATGGTCCATTGCGCGCCGGACGGCATGAAACTCATCAGATTGCCGGCGTCGGCCTTCAGAAAGTTCAAATCACTTGGCAGAATCGCCTCGTATCGTATTGAAACCTTGAAATGCTCAATCACGGCGATGATGAACGTGACTGCCAGAAAAACCGGCGTGGCCACCCAGAAACGATTGGTGAGCATCAGCAGAATGACATACAGGACGCCCCATAGGATGAGGTTCAGCACCGCCACGAAATTGGCGCTGGTGAACATCTTGCCGACGAATCCCCAACCGGTGAGCCACATGTTGTTCGATAGTTGGACTCGAGTGGCGGATTCGCTGACACCGATCTGCAGGGCGGCAACGCCCACCGCATCGAACAGCACGAATAGCACGCCGTAGAGCCAGCCGGGGAACTCCTTGCCCGCTTTCTTGGCCATCGGGTCCACGGTAGCGATGTCGAGCTCCTCAATCGGCTCGTTTTTCGATGTTGCTTTGGTCACGCATAACCCCACTTAGTTCGTTTGCAATGCCCTATTGTCATATATGCGTCTGAAAAAGACAACGTCCAACGTTTTTTCTTTACGATTTTTACGATTGGATTGCGCCGATGGCGATACGATTCCAACGGAAATACGGCAGACAGCCGCTACTTGTCCGCCTTCCGGCAGTCCTCGCACAGGCCGAACACCTCCAGCGTGTGCCGTTCGATGGTGAAGCCGTACTTGTCGGAGATGCCTTTCAGCCAGCTTTCGGAAGGCGATTCAATTTCCACGGTTTTGCCGCAGTTCGTACAGACGAGGTGATGATGGTGCCCGTCATCGCCGCACAGGCGGAACAGCTGCTGCCCGTCGAGACGGACCGTGTCGGCGCGGCCGGCTTCAGCCAGGGCGTTGAGCTGCCGGTAGACCGTGGCGAGTCCGATATGTTCGCCACGGTCTTCCAGCTTGCGGTGCAGCTCCTGCGCGGAGATGAATTCGTCGCAGCCGTTCAGCGCGTCGCGGATGGCGTCTTTCTGGCGGGTCTGCCGCACGATATGTTCACTCATTACCTATGATGTCAGGCTTTCTTCAAGTCGTCCCAGCAGCCGGTGGCCTCAAGGTCGGCCACGGTTTTGGCGGTGTCGTCGGTCAGCACGGTGATGTGCCCCATCTTACGGTCGTGGCGCACTTCCGCCTTGCAGTAGTCGTGCACGTTCCATTCGGGATGGTCGGCGATGAGCGCACGGGTCGGCGCCACATGCTGGCCGAGCACGTTGACCATGACGGCGGGCTTGAGCAGCTGCGGCTGTTCGAGCGGCCAGCCGGCGATGCCGCGAATGTGCGCGTCGAACTGATCGAACGAGCAGGCCTCGATGGTGTAGTGGCCGGAATTGTGCGGACGTGGGGCCAGTTCGTTGACGATGACCTTGTTGTCTTTGGTGATGAACAGTTCGATGGCCAGAATACCGGCGAGTTCGAAGCCTTTGGCCAGTCGCAACGCCAGCTCGTGCGCCTCCTTGGCCACGGTTTCGTCCACTTCGGCCGGCGCGATGGTCATGTGCAGGATGTTGTTGCGATGCTCGTTGCGCACGATCGGGAAGGTCACGTAATTCTTGCCGTTGCCGGCGACGAGGATGCTCGCTTCGAACGCGAAATCGACGAAGCCTTCCAGAATGCTTGGCGGGAAGCTGCCGTCATGGTCGGCGCGGGCGCGCACCTGCTCCAAGTCGGCTTCGGACTTGAGCACGGTCTGGCCGTGGCCGTCGTAACCGCCGGAACGGGTTTTGAGCACAGCCGGATAGTGGATCTCATCAAGTGCCGCTTCAAGTTCCTCGACGCTGTTGACGGCCTTCCACGGCGCGGTGGGCGTGCCATGGTCGTTGATGAACCGCTTCTCGTTGACACGGTCCTGCGTGACGCGCAGCAGATCGGTGCCTTGCGGGGCCGCCGCGAGGGAACGCACTTGGTCGATGGCGTCGGCGTCCACGTTCTCAAACTCGTAGGTGAGCACGTCGGACTTTTCAGCCAGTTCGCGGATGGCGGCGATGTCGTCGTATTCGGCGGTCACTTGGAAATCCGCGACCTGAGCGGCCGGACAGTCGGATGTCGGGTCGAGCACGCCGATGCGGAAGCCCATGTAGCGTGCGGACAGCGCCATCATGCGGCCGAGCTGGCCGCCACCGATGATGCCGATGGTCGCGCCGGGCATCAGTCGTTCGATACGGCCGTTGGTTTCCTCAGACAAGCTGGGCATTGGATTCAGCCACCTTTTCCTTCAGGGAGTCACGATAGTCCTGCAGCGCCTTGGCCAGTCGCTCGTCGGTGGCGCTCAGAATGCTCACCGCGAGCAGGCCGGCGTTGGTTGCGCCGGAGTTGCCGACGGCGGTGGTGGCCACCGGAATGCCGCCCGGCATCTGCACGATGGACAGCAGCGAATCCCAGCCGGACAGCGCGTGGGAGCGTACCGGTACGCCGATGACCGGCAGTGTGGTCTGCGCCGCGACCATGCCCGGCAGGTGGGCCGCGCCGCCCGCGCCGGCGATGATGACCTTCAGCCCGTTGGCACGGGCGTTGTGCGCGAACTCACCCATCAGTTCCGGGGTGCGGTGCGCGGAAATCACCTGCTTCATGTACGGCACCTCGAACTGGTCGAGCATCTCGCATGCGTGCTTCATGGTCTCCCAATCGCTTGCCGATCCCATGATCACCGCGACTTCAGGCTTGTTGTCTGCCATCAAAACCTCCGAAGGATTTACGTAGACTTATGTGTTCCAGAACACCGCCTACTTTACTTACTCGGCTCGATGTGCAGCACGACCTTTCCGAAAACGTCGCCGTCGACCACTTTGCGGAACGCCGCGGGCGCGTCGGCAAGCGCGTAGGTGGAGTCGATGACGGGGTGCAGGTCGGCGTGTTCCACGAATTTGAGCAGTCGTGCGAAGTCGTCACGCGAACCCATGGTGTTGCCTTGCACGCGAATGTCCTGGAAGAAGATGCGGGTCAGTTCGGCTCCAGGCTGGTCTCCTGTGGTGGCTCCGCAGATGGCGATGGTGCCGCCGGGGCGTACGGATTTGACGGAATGGCTCCAGGTGGCCGCGCCGACCGATTCGATGACGGCGTCGACCTTATGCGGCAGTCGCGCGCCGGTTTCGAAGGCGGCGTCGGCTCCGATGGCGATCGCGCGGTCTCGTTTCTCTTCGCTGCGTGACGTGACGAACACTTCCAGTCCTGCCGCATGGGCGAGTTGGATGGCCGCTGTGGACACGCCGCCGCCCGCGCCTTGGACGAGCACGGTGTCTCCCGGTTTCACGTTGGCCGATGTGAACAGCAGTGAGTAGGCGGTCAGCCAGCTGGTGCCGAGCGCAGCAGCCTCATCGAGGGTCAGGTTGGCGGGTTTGGCGAACACGTTGGCGCTGGGCACTTGGGTGGTTTCGGCCATGGTGCCCGCGTATTTTTCGGATAGGATGGTGCGCCGCTCCCCCGGCATGACGCCGGCGCCGTCGGTGCCGACGAAGGTGTAGAGCACCACTTCGGCTCCGGCTTTCAGCCCTTTGCGAACAGGAATGTCCTCGTCGAGCACGCCTGACGCGTCGGTGCCGAGAATCATCGGCGTCTGTTCGGCGGAGAGTCCCACGCCCTGCAGGCTCCAGATGTCGTGGTGGTTCACGCTGGCTGCGGCCACGTGGATGGTACTCCAGAACGGCTTGGTTTCGGGCGTGTCCAGCTCCCCCACCTTGAGTTGCGACAGCGGATTGTCATAATCGGTTCCTGCTACGTATACGGCTTTCATGGTCAGCGCTCCTTCGCGGTTTTTCGGTGGTTCGATTCATTTCATCGTTTCCATTGTGCCGCAGTTGAGAAGACTTTGCAGGTATTTCACAACCGACACCCCGGCAGAGGCATACAGTGGGATAGGATTTTCCGCGGTAAAGAAGACAGGTTCAGGGAAGGACAGTTGCGCATAATGACCGCTGGCATACTGGGTTCGATTCATTCTCCGGCGGATGTGCATGCCCTTTCTTCGCAACAGTTGCGTGATCTGTGTCTGGAGATTCGTTCCACGCTGTTGGATTACGGCCGGAAGCATGGTGGCCACATCGGTTCGAATCTTGGCGTGGTGGAGCTTACCGTGGCGTTGCACCGCGTGTTCGGTTCTCCACGTGACCGTTTCGTTTTCGATGTCTCCCACCAGAGCTACGTGCACAAGATGCTTACCGGGCGCGCCGAGGCGTATCTGGACGAGTCGCGGTTCGGCGAGGTGACGGGTTTCACCAATCCGTTGGAAAGCGAGCATGATTCCTTCGTGCTGGGCCATACCGGCACGTCCATCTCCCTTGCCTGCGGTCTTGCCAAAACACGTGATATGCAACATACCGCTGCGGGAGCAAGCGAAATCGGCAACGTCATCGCCATCATCGGCGACGGTTCGTTGAGCTCGGCGATCGCTTTCGAAGGACTGAACAACGCTGCCGAACAGGGCGGTAATCTCATCATCGTCGTCAACGACAATGAGATGTCGATCGCCGAGGATTTCGGTGGCATGTACGGCAATCTTGCCCGTCTGCGCGCGTCGAACGGAACCGCGGAGCTGAATCTGTTCAAGGCGTTCGGACTTGACTACCGTTATGTGGAGCAGGGCAACGATGTGGACACGCTGGTCGCGGCGCTTGAAGACTTGAAGGATATCGACCATCCCGTCGTGCTGCATATCCACACCACCAAGGGCTTGGGTTTCAGCGATGAGACCGAGGCGCAGGATGGTTCCGACGGATGCAACCAGACCAATCCGCAGCCGCATGCCGGCCAATGCGAGGCGAATCATTGGCAGGATCCGGACAGCGCGCTCGGCAAGCCGCTTGACGCGCGCAAATACTACGGTCAGATGGCCATGGCTTCGTTGGAGTCCCGTTTCGAAAACGAGCCGGGACTGGTGGTCATCTCCCCCGCCACCCCTGGTTCGAATGGCATCACCCGTGATTTCCGTGAACGTGCCGGATCGCATTATGTGGACACCGGCATTACCGAGGAGCATGCGGCCGCGTTCGCCGCAGGCATCGCGAAGGCTGGAGGCCGGCCGGTTCTGGCGACTTCCGCCACGTTCTTCCAGCGTATTTACGACCAGTTGCAGCAGGAGCTGGCGTTGAATCATGTTCCGGCGACGCTGCTGATTTTCGGAGCGGGCATTTCCGGCGCGGACAATACACATTCCGGCACGTTCGATATGACGATGTTCGCCAACACGCCTGATGTGACCTGTCTGGCACCGACCAGCGGAGAGCAGATGCTGGACATGCTTGCATGGGCCACGGGGCCGTCTGATCATGGTGTGACGGCTATCCGCATGCCCGGCGAGCAGATTCTTGCCATGGAGCGTTCCGCCGATATGGCGTTCGACCCGGCCGAACGTGCCGACACGCACGAGACGACGATCGATATTACCGGCGATTGCCCTTTCACGCGGTACCAGATTGTGCGTCCGGGACGTGAAGTGGCGATTCTCGGCTTGGGCAATACACTGCCGTTGGCGGCCGAGGTGGCGGCAACGCTCGAAAACGACGACGATATCAATGCGACGCTTATCGACGCGCAGCAGTATTCCGCGATGGATGGCGAGCTGCTGGACGTGCTTGCCGACGGCCATCGTGTGGTCGTCACCTTGGAGGATGGCCAGCTGGAAGGCGGCTGGGGTGAGAAAGTGACCGCGTTCTACGCGAATTCCACTAATCCGAAAGCAGCCACTGTGCATGCGCTCAATTTCGGCGCATCGAAAGAATTCACCGATCGTGTGCCCCTTGCCGAGCTTGACGAACGTTACGGGCTGACTGTGGAAGCGGTGGCTGATCGCATTCGCCGCGTCTTGGCCCGTTAATCACGCAACTAGCCGGCACCGTCAAAAATCGACAGGGAACGTTGAACAATCGCGAAATGCCGGCCCACGCTGAACAGCACATGGCCGACCATAAGCATTATTGTCAATCGCAATCGCTATTGCTCGTTCTTGATGGCGTCCAACGCAGGAATCTTCACAGCCTTATTAGCTGGCCCAAAACCGGCGAGTATGCCCACCAGAATCGAAAACAACACGGCCACGACAAACAGCCACCATGGAATCACGGAGATTCGGTTCACGTCGTCACCGCCCATAATCGCTTTGCCTACGTTTTCCATACTGAATCCACCAAACGACAGCAGATTGATGCTCAGCGACCCCAAGGCGGAAATCAGACAGGCGATAAGTCCACCGACCAGACCGATGGCACCTGCTTCACATAGGAACATCGTGCGAATATCATTCACATAGCAGCCGAGCGCCTTCATAATGCCGATTTCCCGAGTGCGTTCCGACACGGACATAATCATGGTGTTGGCGATGCCGATGGCCGCCACCAGGAATGACACCGCGCCAATGCCTCCCAATGCGAGCTGGATGCCACGACTCTGCTTTTCAATCTCCTTGCGGGTCTGTTCGAAGGACGTGGTTTGGTAGCCAGACATTTTGATCTGCGCTTCGATACCCGGCACATCCTTGATATTTTGAGCGTGCACCACCACTTGGTCGTAGTTTGTTTTGGTCCGGCTGGTGGTATTGGTTTTGCCGTCGATTTTGGCCTGCAATGTGTCCATATCCTCCAGCGACATGACTACACCGGAGCTGAATGCATCGTAATTATTGGTTGCAGCGTCCAACACACCGACCACGGTGAGAGGCATGGAAACCACAGGATTCTGCGAACTGGCAATACCATCGCCGTCGCCTGAATCGGTGGAACTCATCGAAGTGCTGCCTATTTTGCGGTAATCGTCAGGGCTTTGATAATCGGCTCCGGTAATCAAATTGAGTTTCGTGGTCAGTACGTCGAAGAACGGCTTCTCCCCCTCGCTCTCCTTGCAACCGTTCTCATCGCACTCATAATCACCGGGAGCGATACGCCTGGAGTCATCATCGGAACGATACTTATCCATAAACTGGTATGCCGCGTATTTGCCGAGCAATACTTCTCCGGCACGCCTCGGCATACGCCCTTGAACGAGCTTGTATCCCGATGCTTCAAGCTGGGTCATATCCGTACCCATCACAGAAGCATATTGAGCCACGTATCGGGATCCGGCTCCCGCAGTGAGATCCACGGTGCTCTGCGCCGACCGCTGTGGCATCACGGCTGCGACGCCTGAAATGCCACGGAACGTCTGTACCGCAGCATCGTCAAGCTTGGCCTGCTGATCCGATGATGTCATGTCCGACGAAGACAAACTCGACATACCGACGCCAGAGCTGTCGTACGCGCCCGAGCCGCCGGCAGCTGTGACGGTAATGTCGTTGAGATTGCCCATGCTCTTGAGCATCTGCTCATTCTGCTCGCTGATGCCTTGTCCAATCGAAATCATCAGGACGATGGAGCAGCAGCCGACGATCACGCCGAGCACCGTCAAAATCGTACGCGATTTGCGCCGCAGCAAATTCTGCGCGCAAGTATGTGCGATATCCGAAAATCGCATGCCTACTCCTTGACGGATGGAGTGGAAGATGACGTTGCGGATACGGAGGCGGCCGATGTGCCACCTGCCGTGGCGATTACCTGCGTCGGCGCATCGGCAGCCATGGCAGTAGATTTACCCTGCTTATCGGCTCCAAGATCGGCAGTCTCCCAATCCCAATCGTCATCATCGGCCACCTGCTTTGCCTTCTTACGGCGGCGACGGACCACCAATACGACCGTCAATACAATCACGACGAGTGCAACGGCCGCCGCCACTATCCACACCCAGACCGGCATGCTCTGATCCTGGACGTCAACATCCGTATCGGAATCATCCGGAACAGGAGCTTCAACGGCATTGATTTTCACCGGAAATTCCTTGGTCTGCGGCTGTCCATCGGAATTCTCATACGTCACCGTCAGTTTCGCCTCGGTTTCGCCGGGCTTGTCCGCAGTGAATGCGAATCCAATGGAGCCGGACGCGCCGGACGCCACATTGCCGACGTACTGCTTGGCCTGCGTGGCGGTGATACCGTCGCCTTCAACGCTCGCCTCGACATTGGAAACGTCGCCCTTGCCCTTGTTCACGTAATCCATGGTGATAGTAGTTTCCTCACCTGCGTTGACGATATTGGGCACCACTGGATCGTTCAATTCAAAACGATCAGGCTGCGAAACGGGTACGGAAATTTTGATGTCGGAAGTGTTGGAGCTGCGTGCGGCACCGTCCACGTACTCGTATTTGAAGCTGATGTCGATGCCCTGCGCGCCGTTTTTCGCACTGGCCAGTGTCTGCATCGGCACGGTCTGCGTCAACGCAGCTCCCGCATTCAGCGCATCGTAGTAGAACGTGTTCGTACCGCCGGAGATGGCAAAATTCTCACCGCCGTCCACGGTGACCACCATGTTGCTCACCGCCACTTTGCCCATGTTTTGGAAGGTGAAACCGAGGTTGAAGGTGCTGCCGACCGCCACCGACCCGTCGCCATAGGTGAAATTGGTGATAATGATGTTCGGCACCGGCCCAGCAATCTGCTCAACACTGTTGTCCGCTCCCGCACCCGGAGCATCGGAAGTATTGGCGCCATCTTCGGCGAACGCCGTCGGCACGATGCATACCAACGTGATGGCGACCACCGCCAATAGTGAGATTGCCCCGTTGAGCAGTGTTGCGATTCTTGTGTTGTTGCCCATGGAAGGCCCTTCTGTTGTCGTCATAGTTGTCGATATGCGTTGTCGTGAATGTTACGTAAGCCGGTCGCCGATGATGCGGCCGTCAAGAAGTGTGACGATGCGATCGGCGTATTGCGCCATATTGTCGTCATGTGTGACGAGCACGATGGTCTGGTTGAAATCGCGTGCGAACGAGCAAATCATATCCATCACTTCGGTTTTGGTTTTGGAATCGAGATTGCCGGTCGGCTCGTCGGCGAATACCACTTGCGGACGTGCCGCGAAAGCGCGGGCGATGCCGACGCGCTGCTGCTGACCGCCAGACATCTGGGCCGGATAATGGTTCATGCGTTTGCCAAGGCCGACCCGCTTGAGCATGGCACGCGCGATCATCTCGCGTTTACGCTTCGGCACGCCTCGGAACATCAGTGGCATGGCCACATTCTCGATGGCATTGAGATTGGGCAGCAGATTGTACGACTGGAACACGAAGCCAAGGTGCTTCTGCCTGAATTCGGCCAGCTGCCGTTCGTCAAGCCTGCTGATGGGCACACCTGCAATACGTACACCACCTTTAGTTGGTTTTTCCATGCCGGCAAGCTGATTGAGCAGGGTGGATTTACCGGATCCGGACTCACCATAGATACAGCAAATCTGCCCTTGCGGAATGGCGAGATTGACACGTTCCAGCGCTACGACGGTCTCATCGAGCACTGGATATTCCTTGCGTAGGTTTTTAACCTCGATAATGGGACCGCGACCGGTTTTCCCAACGTTGGATGTGATACCTACCGGCACATTCACCTCCTCGTTTTCTGGGAATATGTTGATAATTGCTCCTAAGTCTAAAGTGTTTCACCGCGCTTCGCCACCCTTAAGGGAACACCCTGAAGCCACGGTCCGCGCGTGCCTGAAACTCGAAAACCGTTCAAGAAACCCCGCCTGAACGATATGGAACATGTTGTTTCGTGCCAGAAACCCTTGTTTCGTGCCAAATGACCTTTTCGACCAAAATGTCAAAAATAAAATGAAACCATCAGCAATAATCTTCAGATTGTGGAATGTCAAACGGTTTCACACCAAAGGGGAACAATATGAAACGTCATTTCACCCAGGCGGAAGTCTACTATCTCAACACCTTGCCCGCGGTAGAAAGGGCATCAATGGACCGTATCACCTATTCAAGGGAATTCCAAGTGCGTTGCATGGCGCAATACTTACGGGGCAACGGGCCGACCAGCATCTTCGCCAGCGCAGGTCTTAACCCGAAAATCGTTGGCAGTAAACGTATCGAACGCGCCATCGCACGGTGGAAAGCAGATCCGCAAATCATGACCGAAGCACAATCGTTTGCCAACGAAGCCGCAGCTGACCAGCGCGACCTGCTCGTCATCTCCCAATCCATGACCATCGCATGGTTGGAAAAGAAAGTCATGGATCTGCAAGACCAGCTCCGTTCCATGGAAGCGCATGCTGCTGAATGTCTCAACGCACCTTCTCCCGGGAAGCTTGTCACTCTGGCCTGACGTCCGAGCGAAGCCTTCCGTATAACAGACGTGTGTCGTGGTACGACGGCGCACTTGCAACACGAATCCCTTCTTTCATCGTTTCCGCACTCTCCGTCACATCTACGTGGCTCCCCGACGAAAGAAGGGATTCTTTTTTTCGTTTTCGCTTTCCTGCGATTCACATGCCTGCGGCCAATCAACGTATGCCCGACGACTGCAGGCATCACCAAACATGTGTCAGATACGCGGCGTCGTCGGAGCGACGTGCGGCGGTGTCGGCACAGTCGAGTGCTGGCCGACGGTTTCGTTGGCTGTCACCATGGCCTGCGTGATCTGGCTGTACATGTCCTGGTAGCCGCCAGGGGTGGATGCGGGCAGCACGACGGTCTTGGCGTTGTTGGATTCGCTCAAGGAGCGCAGCACGTCGAGGTACTGGTTAAACAGCACCACATTGTTCACATCGCCGATGTTCATGCCGACAGCCTGCAAGCTCTTGATCTGGTCGACGATACCGTTGGCGATCTCGCGACGGTAGTTGGCCTGGCCCTCGCCTTGAAGACGGGTCTTCTCCGCCTCGGCAGCGGCCTGGGTCTCGATCTGGATGCGCTGGGCTTCGGCGCGGTTGCGGGTGGCTTCCTTCTCACGCTGGGCGGCGTTGATGGAGTCCATGGCGTTCTTGACCTGCGGGCTCGGGTCGATGGCGGTGATCAGCGTTTTGACAACGGTGAAACCGAAACGGGACATTTCGTTGCCGACGGTCTTCTGCACGTCGAAGGCCACGTCGTCCTTGCGGGCGAAGGCGTCATCGAGGCTCAACGCCGGAATGGCGGAACGCAGGGCATCCTCCATGTAGGAGCGCAGCTGCCCGGCCGGGTCGCGCAGCTCGTAGTAGGCGGTGGCCACGTTTTCCGGGTTCACACGGAACTGGGTGGAGGCGACGACCGTGACGAACACGTTGTCGAGGGTTTTGGTTTCCAGCTGCACGTTGAGCTGGTTGACGCGCATGTTGGTTTTCATGGCGATACGGTCCACGAACGGGATACGGATGTGGATGCCCGCGAACTGGACCTTGTTGAACTTGCCGAAACGTTCGATGATGTATGCCTGCTGCTGCGGCACGATGAACAACGTGGACAGGAACAGGAACGCGATGATCAGCGCAATGACAAGGAGCGCTACAAGGAACGGCATGGCATTACTCCCTTCTTTGGTTTCTCTTTAAAGGTCTTGTCGCATGACCTTTCGTAGGTTCTGCAACCATTGCCGAACCCGAGTAAAAATTTACCAAAGAATGCAATCGTATGCAGACAATGTCCGCGAGCTGGGCAAGGGCCGTCCACGAACCAACCATCGCCTGTCCAGGAGCTGACCCACATACGCCCACGAGCCGGACAGAGGGGCGCTTTCCCCTGTCCGGTTCGTGAGATAGCGTGCCAGTTAATATTCAAATCCCTACCGATAGCAAAACTTTCAGGCATATACGTGTTGCGCGAAGGTGAACAGACTCTCGCCGGCGTGACGCTTGAGATAGTTCTCGTACGCGATGTCGAAGGCTTGGCCGAGATCCTCAATGAGGTCCTGCTTGTCTTCGATGCCGACTGCGAGACGCACCAGTTCGTCGGTGATGCCGACCTTCAGACGCTCCTCGCGCGGCAGTTCGAAATGCGTCATGCGGCACGGCAGTTCGGCAAGCGATTCCACCGCGCCGAGCGAAACCGCCAGACGGAAGATATGCAGGTTGTCGAGCACGTCCGCAGGGTCGACGCCCGGCACCACTTCGAAGCTCAGTACGGCACCACCGCCCTTGAGACCGTTGGAGGCCAGCTCGTATTCGTGACCGGGCAGTCCCGGATAATGCACGGACTTGACCAACGGGTGCAGCAGCAGATAGCTGGAAATCGCACGCGCGTTCTCCTGCTGACGGTCCATGCGCAAGGCAAGCGTCTGGATGCCGCGACGCACCGAATCGCATTCGTTCGGCGCGAGCACGCCACCCAAACGGTTCTGCGCGAAGTAGACGCGCTTGCCCAGCTCATCGTCCTTGACCACCACGAGGCCGGCGTTGACTTCGGAATGGCCGGCCAGATACTTGGTGGCGGAATGGATGACGATGTCGGCGCCTTGGTCGAGCGGCTGCTGCAGATACGGGGTGACGAATGTGTTGTCGACGATGGCGATCGCGCCATGACGGTGGGCGATTCCGGCAATGGCCGTCACGTTGTTGACTTGCAGAAGCGGGTTGGTGAGCACTTCGAAGTACACGGCCTTGGCCGGACATCCATGCGCATTGCCCTTGGCGGATTCGCCGGACACCGCCGCATCGAGCGCCTTGTAATCGGTGGTGCCCACTTCCTCTACGATGACGCCCCAGCGTTCGAAATACTCGTGGAACAGCGAGTAGGTGCCGCCGTAGATGTTCTTGCCGACGATGATACGGTCGCCGGGTTGGAAGATCGACAGCACCGCGTGGATGGCGGCCAGGCCGGAACCGAACGCGAAACCGCGCGTGCCATGCTCCAGCTGCGCGATCTGCTTCTCCAGGAACTCGCGCGTCGGATTGCCACTGCGGGCATAATCCCAGCGGGGCATGGTCCCGACCGATTCGAAAGCATAGGTGGACGAGTTGTAGATCGGCGGGTTCACGGCTCCGGTGTTGTTGTCGTTGACCGGCAGTCCGTGGACGAGCTGAGTGTTGAATCTGGTCATGGTGCGCACCCCCTCGGTGTGGTTTCCCTGCCGCGTGCCGTTCACGCGATCGCTGGTTCCTACTTAACCGTGTCTTGGAAAGCGCCACGCGCCGGAGATTATCGACGTTGCTTATACAACGTGCGAATCGCCATAGCGTTTATTTATGAGGGGTTATCGGATGGTACGAAACCTCCGGAAACATACACCCGCGTGGACTGTAAACGGTTTCGAAGGATGTGACATAACCGGCCCGGAATCGGCATGAAAAAACCTTCCGCGGCGTGTGCCACGGAAGGCTTGGAAACAGGATTGACGGACGGCAGGCCGCCGTCAGGTCAGGTAAGAATCAAAGCTGGCCGCCTTCGACCACAATGTCATCCGGGTTGACGTCGGAGCCGTACACCGGCTTCAAAGTCTCCTCGTAATCCTTGTGGAAGAAGTTCTCCTTGCCGAGCTTCACGATCTCGTCGTTGATCCAGTTGAGCAGCTCCTTGTTGCCCTTCTGCACGGCCGGCGCGATGGTGTCTTCGTCACCGAGCTTGGTGATGCCCACCTTGAAGCCCTTGTTGGTCTTGGCCCAGGCCAGCACCTCGGTGTTGTCGGTGGAGAAGGCGTCGCCACGGCCGTCGAGCAGCGCGTTGTAGGCGTCGGCGTACTGGTCGTACTTCTGCAGCTTGACGTCGGGTTCGTTCTTCTCGAAATAGCTTTCGGCGGTGGTGCCCTTGGCGATGATCAGCGTCTTGCCCTTGAGCTGGCTCACGTCGGTGATTTCGGCGTTCTCCGGGGAGACCACGCCGAGCGCGACCTTCATGTACGGCTTGGCGAAGTCGACCTTCTCCTTGCGCTCGTCGGTGACGGTGAAGTTGGCCAGCGTGATGTCCACCTTGTTGGACGTGAGCACATCCACACGGGCGGCCGGATCGACGGACGTGTACTTGACCTTCACGCCCAGATCTTTGGCGAGACGCTCGGCGAAGACGATGTCGTAGCCGGCGTTCTTGCCGTCCTTGTCGATGTAGCCGAACGGGGCCTTGTCGGAGAAGACGGCCACTTTGAGCACGCCGGACTTCTTGATCTCGTCCAGGGAGCGGGCGGTCACCTTGGACGTGGTGACGCCGCCGTTGGAGGCGTTGTTCTCCTCGCTCGGGGTGGCGGCGTTGGGACCGCAGGCAGCCACGGAGGCGGCCATGATCAACGCGGCCGATGCGGCCACGATGCTCTTGATTGTCTTGTTGATGATTGATGCGGTCATGGTTACTCCTCTCTTGTACGGATGACTGCTATCAAAACTTGCGATTACTCGGCGGAAGTTCCCGTCGGTTCCGTCGGCGTTTCCGCCGGCCTGCGATGCCTGTCGAATTCGAACGTGTGCAAGAAACGCTTGGCACGCTCGGTTTTCGGATTGGTGAAGAACGCTTCGGCGTCGTCGGATTGTTCAACGATGCCGCCGTCCTCCAGCATGATCACCTGGTCGGCGATGGCTCGTGCGAATTGCATCTCGTGCGTCACGATGAGCATGGTCTGGCCGGAATCGGCGAGTTCCAGCATCACGTCAAGCACCTCGCGCACCATTTCCGGATCAAGCGCGGCGGTGACCTCGTCGAACAGCAGCACTTCCGGATGCAGGATCAGCGCACGGCAGATGGCCACGCGCTGGCGTTGGCCTCCGGACAGCTCATGCGGCCAGGCATCCTTGCGGTCGGCGAGTCCGACGCGTTCCAGCAGAGCGATGGCTTCCTTCTCGACCTCCGCCTTGTCGCGCTTCTGCACGAGCGTCGGAGCGAGCGTGATGTTGCCGAGCACAGTTTTGTTGGGGAACAGGTCGTAGCTTTGGAACACCATGCCGACACGCGTGCGCAGCTCGCTGCCGCGCTTGCTGCGGCCGGCCGATTCGGTGCCCGGCTTGCCGGTTTCGATAATCTCGCCGTTCAGCGCGATGGTGCCGCCCTGAATCGGCTCAAGACCTGCGATGGTGCGCAGCAACGTCGACTTGCCCGATCCGGACGGGCCGACGATGACGAACACCTTGCCATGGGGCACGTCGAAGGAGATGTCGTCCAGCACTGGCTTGTCGGCATTGGCGTACCGCTTGACCAGATGCCTGATTTCAAGGCTTGTCTGCGATTTCCCGCTGTTTTGCGCGGTCTGCGTAACCTGTTCAGCCTGCTCAGTCATGCTTCCACCTCTTTTCCAACCTGCGGGCCACGATGGACAGCGGCCAGCACACGATGAAGTACATGAAGAAAATCGTTCCGTAAATCCACAAAGTGCCCGTCGGATACTGGAAACGGTTCGCGTCGATGATCTGCTGGCCCACCTTGATGACTTCCACCACGCCGAGCAGCACGGCCAATGACGTGGTCTTCACGATGCGCGTGGCAAGGTTCACGGAAGCCGGCAGCAGCCGGCGCAACGCCTGCGGCAGAATCACTTTCGTGAACGTCTGCCAGCCGCTCAATCCCAAAACGTACGACGACTCGTACTGCGCCTTCGGAATCGATTCGAGCGCACCACGCACCAGATCGCCCAGTTCAGCGCCGCCCCACAAAACGAAGACGAACACGCATGCGCCGGTCGCATCCAAATTCCAATTCCATGCCTGCGCGAAACCGTAGAAGGCGATGAACAGCAGCGCCAGCTGTGGCATGATGCGGATGAAATCCAGATAAATCCTGGTCAGCACTCGCACAACGGGATTTTTCATCGTCATCAGCCAGCCGACAATCAGGCCGACGGGCACGGACAACGCCACGGACACACCGGCGATCCACACCGTGACCCACAGGCCCTGTAGCAGGCGCGGAATCACGCCCGGCTCGAGCAGAATCTCAGCGCCGCTCATAGTCGAACCTCCGTTCCAGCCAAGTGCCGAACAGCGAGATCGGCAGCAGAATCACCAGATACGCCACAATCAGCAGGAACAGCGACTCATAGGTGTCGTAGTACATGCCGATCAGGTCCTTGGCCATGTACATCACGTCGGCGAGCGCGATGGCGGACACCACGGACGATTCCTTGATGAGGAAGATCACATTGGCCACGACGCCTGGAATGGAGGTGCTGATGGCCTGTGGAATGACCACGCGGCTTAATGTCTGCCATTTGCTCAAGCCCAGCACGTATGCGGATTCGCGCTGCACTTCCGGAATGGTCTCCAGGCCGCCGCGCATCGCTTCGGCCATATAGGAGCCGCCGAGGAAGCCGAGTCCGACGATGGCGCACAGTTCCGCGGACCAGACGAGTCCGAGTTTCGGCAGGCCAAAATACAGGAAGTATAGCTGCACCAGCAACGGCGTGTTACGGCTCAGCTCGATGTAGACGCGCACGACCTGCCGCAGGACGGGGATGCGCGCGATCTCGATGCCGGCGCAGACCAAGCCGACCACGATCGCCAGGATGATGCCGAAGACGGAAATGAACAGCGTCATTTCGGCACCGCTGACGAAGAACGGCGCGTAGTGCGAGATGAACGTCCAGTCGAACACGCGCGCCTCCTTCTCTTCTCAACGGATTTTTCGTATTTGTTCCGGCGAACGCGGCTCATACTATCGCTTTATTCGCCACTACGAGCCAGTTTCGTTATCGGTTTTTCGTATAAGGACTTATCAGGTATCGCGAAACAGTCGTCCTGCGATCCCTCCAAGGTTCTTCTACAGTATGGCATGTTGGCGGATTGCGCCGTCGGCGCATATCGAAATGTGAAGATTGGGTATGCCTTGCGAGAGAGTATGCACATGCTCATTCGACATGCAACGATGGAGGATCTGGACGCGATCGAGGCTGTGGAGGCCGCCTGCTTCCCACCTGCGGAGGCCGCAAGCAACGAAAGCCTTACCGCACGCGTGGCCGCTTATCCGGACCATTTCTGGCTGTTGGTCAACACCGATGACGACGATACCCCGTTCCCCTCGCGTGTAGAGGACGGCACGTTGGTTGGTTTCGTCGATGGCATGGCCACAAACGAGCCGAATCTTGCCGATGCCATGTATGACGACGCCGATATGCATGACGAGCATGGCGATTGGCAGATGATTTTCGGCGTGGATGTGGCACCCGTCTACCAGCATCGCGGCTGCGCCAGCTATCTGCTGCGCCAGGTGATTCTCGACACGGCACAGGCCGGACGCAAGGGCCTCGTGCTCACCTGCAAGGAACGGCTGGTCGATTTTTACGCACGGCTGGGATTCGTGGACGAAGGACTGTCCGAGTCGACGCATGGCAACGTGGTCTGGCATCAGATGAGGCTCGCGCTGACGCACGCCGTCGGCACGGGAAACCCTACTGCGAACGGCTCCGCCAAGACCGCGGAGCGAACCAATGATGCGGATACGACCGCCATGAGCGGCGTGGACCACGACACGGAAACCTTGGAGTTTCCGCAGGTTGAACCCACCGCGTGAAGAACGGCCGGCGAACTTCACGTGAACATCGCGACACGCCGACGATTTGCATTCCGCCGAGAATCCACGTAAGTTAGCACTCGCTTCGGGCGGTTGGCGCAGAGGTAGCGCACTTCCCTGACACGGAAGGGGTCACAAGTTCGAATCTTGTATCGCCCACGCGAAGCGGATGACGAAGCCGGGAAACCGGTGGAGACATCCCACGGGTGATTGGCGCAGCGGCTAGCGCACTTCCTTCACACGGAAGGGGTCATAGGTTCGATTCCTATATCACCCACTGGATGCCTGCTTCTCACGGCAGGAATCCTTTGCGGACATAGCTTAGTTGGTAAAGCGCAACCTTGCCAAGGTTGAGACCGCGGGTCCGAGTCCCGTTGTCCGCTCCAGCATGAAGCCTCACCGATTCGGTGGGGCTTTTCGTTTATCCGTTTGTCGGTATCCGACAACAGGCCTCGGGTGGGAAGCAATCGGCGCTTCCCACCCGTCTGTCTTTCGGTTCTATTCGCGCATGCCATCCCACGCGTAGTCGAGATGCATGAATTCGGGCACCTTGTACCATTTGACCGGATAGCCGGCGCCATGCGCGCAGAACACCGAATCCGGCGTGTTCTCCAGGTCGGATTCCGGATCGTAAGCCATGTTCTCGATCACCTCGTCGGCATTGTGGCACGGCTGGTAGCCGGCGAACACGCAGCTTAAATGGCCACGGCCGTGCGTGTACGCGTTCACGTCCATCGCATAGTCACGCATTTCGGATACCGGCGCCGTGCCGTTCAACACCATATATTCGCCGTCGCCGGTAGGCGTGTCGAACGTGCCCGACATGCGCTGGATGTCGGCCATCGCATGTCCGACCATGTCCTGCGGCACTTCCAGACGGAAGCCGTACCAAGGTTCAAGCAGACGGCAATCGCCCTTCTTCTTCGCTTCCATCAGGCCCTGGCGTATCGCACGGTAGGTGGCTTGGCGGAAATCGCCGCCTTCCGTGTGCTTCAGATGCGCACGGCCCGTCAGCAGCGTGATTCTCATATCGGTGATCGGCGAGCCGGTGAGCACGCCCAGATGCTCGCGTTCCTGGAAATGCTGCATGATGAGGCGCTGCCAGTTGCGGTCGAGCACGTCCTCGCTGCACACGGTGGCGTATGCCATGCCCGAGCCCTGCGGCAGCGGTTCGAGCAGCACATGCGTTTCGGCGTAGTGTCGCAACGGCTCGAAATGGCCGATGCCTTCGATCGGAGCGGCGATCGTCTCCTTGTACAGGATGCTGCCCGGTCCGAACGTGACGTCCAGGCCGAAACGGTCGTGCATGATCTGCTGGATGATCTCCAGCTGCACCGCGCCCATCAACTGCAGGTGCACTTCCTCTAGGCGAGACTGCCAGACGACGTGCAGCAGCGGATCCTCGTCCTCCAGTTCGCGTAGGGCGACGAGACATTTGTGAATGTCGCACTCCCCCGGTTCCAGCGTGTACGTGAGCACCGGCTGGAGGACCGGACTGCCGGCGTCCCGCTCCATGCCGAGGCCTTCGCCGGGGAATGTCTGCGTCAGACCCGTGACGGCGCAGATGGTGCCTGCGGGGACCGTGTCGACGGTGGTGGATTTCGCGCCGGAATAGACGCGCACCTGGTCGGCTTTCTCATGCCATTGGCCGTCTTCGGCAACCGCATCCGCGTCGCCGGCGTGCGCGGTGCCGCTTAGCATCATCTTGGCCTTCAGTTCGCCGCCGGTCACCTTGAGCCAGGTCAGACGGTTGCCTTGCGCGTCATGAGACACCTTATATATGCGTGCGCCGAATTCGCCATTGTATTGCGGCTCTTGCGCGAACCGTTCGAAACCTGCGACGAACTGTTCTATACCGTCCATTTTCAGCGCTGATCCGAAATAGCAGGGGAACAGCTCACGGCGGGCGATCATGGCGCGAATGGTTTCGTCCGGCACGGTTTCGGTGTCGAGATACGCGTCCATGGCCGTTTCGTTTTGCATGGCGATCTCCTCCATGCGTTCGCCGTCAATCGGCTCGGTGAAGTCGACGCAGCCGTCCGAGAAGCGTTTCTTGAGTTGGGCGAGCAGTTGCGTTTTGTCGGCGCCAGGCGCGTCCATTTTGTTGACGAAGACGAATGTGGGCACCTGATAGCGATTGAGCAGTCGCCACAACGTTTCGGTATGGCCTTGGATGCCGTCCGCGCCGGAGATGACGAGGATGGCGTAGTCGAGCACGGCGAGCGTACGTTCCGTTTCGGCGGAGAAGTCGACGTGGCCAGGAGTATCGAGCAGGGTGATGGTGAGGTCGGGCGTGGCGATGACGGCCGGCTCGGTGAAGATGGTGATGCCGCGCTGCCGTTCCATGGCGTCCGTGTCGAGGAAGGCGTCGCCGTGGTCGACGCGGCCGAGTTTGCGTACTTGGCCGGTAGCGTACAGCAGCGCCTCCGACAACGTGGTCTTGCCCGCGTCCACATGCGCCAGAATGCCCGCGACGATTCGCTTCATGGTCTCCCCTATCTTCGCAAGCCAATGGCTTGCCGTTCAATGGACAGGAAAGCCCCCGCACCGCATGAAACGACGCGAGGGCTTGATGGTGACCCCGGCCGGGCTCGAACCGGCGACCTTGAGATTAGAAGTCACATGCTCTATCCAGCTGAGCTACAGGGCCAAACTAAACACAGTATAGTCAGTTCGCACACGGTTGCCAACTCGACACGGCAATCACATCGCCTTGAGCACAATGCCGACAATGGCTACGAGCACGCCGACGTATTGGATGCCGGCCACGGGCTTGCGTGGCACGCCAAGCAGGCCGAAACGGTCGACCAGCAATCCTCCGCCGACCTGACCGAGCAATACCAGCATCACCGTCATGCCGGTGCCGATATGCGCGGACAGGTACGCGTTGCACATCACCAGCGTCGCACCCAGCAATCCGCCTACCCACATCCACCACGGATTGCCTTTCTTCAGCGCGTCGCCGAGGCTGTAGGTGCGGTCGACGAATGCGACGACGATCGCAAGCGAGATCAGACCGACCACGAACGAGGCGAGTGATGCCTTCACCGGCGATCCCAACGCGACGCCCAGCTTGCCCAACAACGCCGTCTGCACGGCCGAACACATGCCGAACGCGATGCCTGCGCAACTCCACAGCACGGTCGCGGAACCTGGCACATGTACGGCTTTTCCGTCAGTTTCGGATTTTTCGGAATCGCCGGAATTTTCCGAACCGCCAGCCGGACGATCGATGGCAGGCCTCAATCGCAGATTCGGTCCGGCGACGGCAAGCAGGAAGCCGACCAGCGTGATCGCCGCGCCTGCGATGCGCAGCGGGGAAATCGGCTGCGCGGTGGTGCCGAACCAGCCGAAAGTGTCGATCAGCAGGCCCATGACGATCTGCCCGGTGACTGGCATGATCACGGTTTTGAGACTGCCCAGTTTCGGCAGCAGCAGCACATTGCCGGTCAGGAAAGTGACACCGAACACGCCCGCGAACCACATCCACCATGGGCCGTTCGCCGCGGTGGCGGGAATCAGCGGATACGGGCCAAGCAGCAGCGTCAAAGTCAGCATCGCAATGAGGCCGATGCTGAACGACACCAGCGAGGCGCGCAACGGCGAGCCGATGGAACGGCCGAGCCGCGTGTTCACCGCGGTCTGCACCGGCGTGATCAGTCCGGAGAAAATTCCCAGCAATCCTTGCAGCATGTTCAGCCTTCCTACGTTTCTCGGCACACGCTTCCCGGCACAGATTATCACAGCACCAGACCATCAGCCGACGTAACAATAAACCCTTGAAATCCAATGATTCCAAGGGTTTTCATGCAATCCCAGCAAAAGGTGCGAACCGGCGACCTTGAGATTAGCGGTCAGGGAAACCGGTCGACGGCCAAACGCTACTCGATAATCCAGCTCAGGCCGACGAGCACGATGACGAACAGCACGTTCACCGCGGTGTAGACGGCCAGATAACGGCCTTTCTTGTCCGGGTAGGCGCGCGTCACGTTCTTGTAGCCGATCAGCGACGCCATGGACGCGATCAGCGTGCCCAAGCCGCCCAGGTTGGTGCCGATGATCAGTTCACGCCACTGGTCGCAGAAGCCGGACAGCAGCAGCGTGGTCGGCACGTTGGAGATGAACTGGCTGGACACCACGGCCACTTCCAGCGGATGCGCGCCCACCAGCGAGGCGGCCAGCTCGTAGAATTCCGGCACGCGTTTCATGTTGCCGATGAAGATGAAGAACATGCAGAACGTGAGCGGCAGTCCCCAATCGACGTTGCGGAACACGCGGCGGTCGCATAGCAGGAACGCCACGAACACGATGACGCACATCAACCACAGCGGAATGAAATCGCTCACCGCCAGCAAGCAGACCACGAACAGCACCGAATACACAATCGTACGCCAGCCGCCATAACCGGCACCGTAGCCGGTCACGCGAATCTCGTCAGGCTGCGGCCGGTCGGAATGCGGGGCGAGTACGTTCTGTTCGATGCCGGAACTATCGATCGCGGAAAATTCGGAAACCGGTTTGCTGCCGAAAATCACGCAGGTGATGATTATCAGCAGAACGGCTGCGGTAGCGGAATACGGGGCCATGATGCCGATCATCTCGGACGTCGGCATGCCCGTCAACGCTTTCAGATACAGGTTGTGCGCGTTGCCGATCGGGGTGAGCATGCTGCCCACGTTCGCGCCGATGGTCATCAGCGTGCCGACAAGCACCGCATGCTCTTCCATGTGCGCCATCGTCAACACCGCGATTGCGAACGGCACGAAGGTGACCAACGCCACATCATTGGTGATGAGCATGCCGGAGAAAAACGGCAATGCGATCAACGTGAGCACCAGGCCACGCGCGGTTTTGACGTGATGCAGCAGGCGCGAGCCGATGATGCGGAACACGCCGATGCGCTGGAAGCCGCACACCACAAGCATCAGACAGATCAGCTGCGAGATGGTGCTGGCGTGGATGTAGCCGGCGTATTCCTTGTCTGGCGGCACGATGAAGCACGATATGAGTGCGAGTATGGAAGCGACTACGAGAATGGTCTCGTTCTTCAGGACCTTGACGACCAATCGCCGCATGCATTCCTCCGTCAATCCCGTTTGCAACCGCCTTGCACACCTTGCAAAACCCAAGCGATTTTCATGCAAACGCCTAGACCACTTTACCCAAAAATGCGACTAGCACGAACCCTCGGCGTGCTGCTTTTCCGACCATTCCAACGATTTTCATCCACTATTGCTTACTGCCGCATGCTTTTGCAAACCGGCGAAACCGAAAACAAGGCCCGCAAATCTTCACAAATTAACCCCGCGTGCGCCAAGATTTTGTCTAAAAATCATCTTCCGTTCGCCTTCGATTCACCATATGGGCGTGTCACGCAACGTTGTTGCCGAAAACACGCGACTGCAGGTCCTTGCGCAGCGTTTCCAGTTTGGTGATCTGTCCGAGCAGTTCGATTTTCTCTGCACCGTCCGGCAGTTGCGCCATGCGGCGCTGGGCCGCGCCGATTTTGCGCATGATGCCGGTATCAAGCAGTCTGACAATCAGTTCGGACGCGTACCGCCGCTCCTCCTGCGTCGGCTTGCGCAATTGCGCCGATTGTTCCTGCGACTCGCCTGTATTGCGGTTCGCGTCCGCTTCGCTCGGCGGCAATGGCAGCGGCATGACGGCCAGCTCGTTGATGACCGATTCAAGCATCGGACCGCCCGCCTTCGTCAGATTGTGCATCCACAGTCCCTGCGGCACGTCTTCCCCTGGAAGCCCGCCCGCCGCGGCGACCGCTTGGAACAGCGTGCGGAACACCGGCGTCATGAAACTCGACAAGGTCAGGCTGGCGAACATCGTCGGATCGACGGCCAACGGCACCTGGATCAGCGTGGCCATGAACTGCTGTTCGCAGATGAACACGGCGTCGTCGATGCGATAGTAGCTTTGCTCGGCCGCGTCGCGATGCTCCAACGCCTTGCGTGCGGCGGGATTCGCATACGGATTCGCGCCACGTTCCGCATATGCTGGTTCAGCCGACGGCCCCGCATTGTTTTGGAATCGACGTTTCGGCGCGTACGCGTCCTCGTCACGCATGTTCAGTTTGCGACGCTGGTACGCCACTTCGCGTTGCATGATGTCCAGATCGACGCCGATGCGACGTACCGCCTTGCGTGAGTACAGGTCGAGCAGCGAACGGTCTCGGATTTGCGCGATCAGCGGGGCGACCGCCTTGACCGCGCCCATCTGACCTGTCGCGTACGTGGTGTCGAAACGGTCGATTGCCGAATCGATCACGAAATCGTACAGCGGCCGCGCATTGGCGATCAGCGCGCGCACCGCCTCGTTGCCGCGTTTGATGCGCAGATCGCACGGGTCGAGGTTGTCTTCGGCGACCGCGACGAACGCCTGCGTCGAGAACGCGGCGTCCAAACCGAACGCGTGGATCGCGGCCTTCTGCCCAGCCGCATCGCCGTCGAATGTGAACACGACACGCGAGCTCAACGCCTGCCCCTCCACCTTCAGGGGGCCAACCAGCTGCACGGCGCCCAACGAATCGTCCGCGATCAATCGGCGGATGATCTTCGCATGCTCGGCGCCGAATGCGGTGCCGCACGTGGCGACCGCCGTGTCGATGCCGGCCAGATGCATGGCCATCACATCGGTATAGCCTTCGACGATCACCGCCTGGCGTTTCTTCACAATCGCCGATTTGGCAAGGTCGATGCCGTACAGCACCTGTGTTTTGCGGTACAGCTGCGTGTCGGGCGTGTTGATGTATTTCGCATTGATCGTGTCATCCTCGTACAGCTTGCGCGCGCCGAAGCCAAGCGTACGACCGGTCGAATCACGAATCGGCCATGTCACGCGGCCACGGAAATAGTCGTATACGCCACGCTGGCCCTGACGGGCGAGTCCCGCGTCGAGCATCTCCTGCTGGGTGAAGCCTTTGCCGGCAAGGTGCCGCACCAGGTTATCCCATCCTTGGGGGGCATATCCGCAGCCGAACCGCTGGCAGTCGGCCTGGCTGAAGTTGCGACCGTCCAACAGCTTGCGCGCGGCGAGCGCCTCCTTGGTCATCAGCTGGGAGACGAAGTATTCCTGCGCCGCCTCGTTGGCTTCGAGTAGGCGTGCGCGTTTCGAACCGGTGTGCGCGGGCACGTTGTCGGCCTTGTCGTAATGCAGTTCGATATGGTATTTGTCGGCGAGCAGCTCCACCGCGTCGCGGAAATCGATGTTCTCCTGATGTTCGACGTAGCCGAACACGTCACCGCCGAGACCGCAGCCGAAGCAATGCCACACGCCAAGCGCGGGACGTACGGAAAAACTTGGCGTTTTCTCGTCATGGAAGGGGCACAGGCCTACGTATGTGCCGGTTCCCGAGGGTTTGAGCGTGACGGTCGCGGATACGATGTCATACAGGTCGGCGGTGGCGCGGACCTTTTCTATGTCTTCCTTCTTGATCATTCCCGGCATACGGTCCAGCCTACCAGCCCCGTTCAGCAGAGAAGGGAGTGGAGGGTCAGGGCGGACGTGTCGGTCAGGCTCGCCACCTGGTCTATGGCCACGCGCAGGCGTTCGCCGTCGCTGCCGGCCTCGCGCCAATCGTCGAGGAACACGTTCTCCAACGCGCTGGACGGTTTGGGATTGTCCGCCATGAACACGTCCACCAGATCGCCGACGATCCGCTGTTCCTCGCCGTGCATCGGCTCGCGTTCGCCGGGCGCCATGACGAAATGCACGGCGATGCCTTTCAGCACCACGATTTCGTAACTGGTTTCCTCGGGAATCACCAGATCGCCGTTGTATCGGGTCAGCGGCTCGTTGCCGTACGTGTCCCGCGTGGCTTGTTCCACGGAACCGGCGAATCGGCCGATCAGATTGCTGGTCATGTTCTTCAATGCGGCGAGCGCGCGTCGCGAACCGTCGAAATAGCCGGGGAACGTGTCGCGCCGGTGCATGCGTGCGAACGCGGCCACCAGCTTGTCTGTGTCCCATTGCGGTCCGTACCAGGCGCGCGCGTCCTCGACGACCGCGTCGATCACGCCGCTTTCATGCAGCACGCCCGGATTGAACGCGCCGGTGGCGATGGCGTCCTCCACATCATGCACGCTGTAGGCGATGTCATCGGACAGGTCCATCACCTGGCATTCGACGGGACGGCGGGTGGTGTCGGGCGCGTGTTGTTTGAGCCAGGCGAACACGTCCGTATCATCCGGATAGACGCAGAATTTCGCGCTGCGCTCCCCTTTCGGATGCGCGGCGGCTTCGGCAAGCGTCCACGGGTATTTGACGGCCGCATCGAGCGCGGCACGCGTCAGATTCACGCCTGCGGAACGTCCGTCGGGAAACAGTATTTTCGGTTCGAGGCGCGTCAATAATCGCAAGGTTTGCGCATTGCCTTCGAAACCACCGATATTGCCGGCGATTTCGGCAAGCGCACGTTCCCCATTATGGCCGAACGGCGGGTGGCCGAGGTCGTGCGCAAGGCAGGCGCAGTCGACCACGTCGGGATCGCAACCGAGCGAAGTGCCGATCTGTCGACCGATTTGCGCGACCTCCAACGTGTGTGTAAGCCGTGTACGTGCGAAATCGTCCGTGCCGGCTACCAGAATCTGCGTTTTCGCGCCGAGCCTGCGCAATGCGGACGAGTGGATGAGTCGGGCGCGGTCGCGTTGGAAGGCGGTGCGGGAGCTGGATTTGGGTGGTTCCGGAGCCCAACGCTCCTCGTCGAACGCGCTGTATCCTTCGCTCGTCATGATGCACCGCCTTCCTATGGGTGCGGCGGCTGCCGCCGCTTTTTACGGGATTACAGGATGCTTGCCGGGTCGAGCTTGGCGAGGTCCTCGGCGGACAATACGTCCGTGGCATGCTCGTACAGGCGCGGAATGCGGTTGCGCAGGCAGGTGAAGATCTCGTAGCTGATGGTGTCGGCGGCATGACCCCAATCGTCCGCGGTCGGTTCGGCGTAATCCTCGCCGCGGCCTGGACCGAACAGTTCCACATTGTCGCCTTCGTGGATGCCGAGTTCGGCGGCGGAACCGTGCAGGTCGAGGATGAACTGGTCCATGCACACGCGGCCGGACACACGGTACAGGCGCGGGCCTTCCGAGGTCATCACGCGCACCGGGCCGCCGGGCTTGGTCACATGCTTGGCGCCTTCCATGTCGAATCCGGAGGCGGAGCGGTGGATGCCGTCCGCATAGCCGAGCGGCACGATCGCGGTGGAGGTGTCGGACGGGGTCAGATACGTGCGGCCGTAGGAAATGCCATGTCCGGCCTCCACATCCTTGACGGTGCCGAGCTGCGCCTGCAGGGTCATGGCGGGCTTCAGGCTATACGTGGACGGCGTGCCCATGGCCGGATCGGCTTCGTAACCGTACAGGCCGATGCCCGGACGGGTCAGTTCGAAGTGGATTTCCGGACGGGACAGCGTCGCCGCGGTGTTGGCGAGGTGGCGGATTTCCGGCGGAATGCCGGCCGCCTCCATACGACGGGTGAAGTCCTTGAACGTTTCGACCTGCATGTCGGTGGATGCCACGAATTCCGGGACGTCCGGCGCGTCGGCGACCGCCAGATGGCTCCACTGGCCGACGATGTGCAGCACGCCTTCCTTGGCGAGCGGCACCAGTTTGGCGAGCGCCGCGTCGAAACCGGCGGGCGTGAAGCCGTTACGGCCGAAGCCGGAATCGACCTTCACATGCACGCGCGCCGTCTTGCCGAGCCTGCGTGCGGCCGCGGCGACGCCGTCGATGCCGGCGAGCGAGCCGACGGAAATGTCGATGTCGTTGTCGACCAGCTCGTCGAACGGCACTTCGGCGCCGCTGTAGACCCACGTCAGAATATGGCAGCGATCGGGGCCGATGCCGGCTTTGCGCAGCAGCAGCGCCTCATGCGATTGCGCGGTGCCGAGCCATGTGGCGCCTCCCGCGAGCGCGGCGAGCGCGGCCGGAACCAGACCGTGGCCGTACGCGTCGGCTTTGACGATGCCCATGACGGCGGTGCCGGAATGCGGACCGCCGACGACACTCACCAGATGGCGCATGTTGTCGCGCAGTGCGGCGAGGTCGACGATGGCCTGCGCCGGATACCGCCGCTGGGCGGCCTTGTAGTTCGCTTTGCCTTGTTCGGAGGAGAAATCCCATTCACGTGTTGCGCTCAAAGTCATGGCTCCCATTGTCGCGCCGCTATGTGACAGGTATGGAACATCAGGGACATATGGTGAGACGATTCACGATGTTTTCACGATTTTGTCCGGCAGTGTTTTTTACACTTTCCATACACAAGGCTGTTGCGCATATCGCCGCGGCCTTTCTGATTTCTGGCGTTAAGGCGTGCCAGAGTCCCGGAAATCCGTCCGGTCCAGCCCATTTTTGAAACAATCACAGGGAATCTGACGACCATGGATCTATTTCGCAAGAAGTCGGTGGACCAACTTGTCTCCGAATCGACTCCGCTGAAGCGAACACTGAAAACCTTCGACCTGACCATGCTGGGCATCGGCGCCATCATCGGCACCGGCATCTTCGTGCTCACCGGCAAGGGCGCGCTCACCGCGGGACCGGCATTGTGCGTGTCCTTCCTGCTCGCCGCCGTCTGCTGCGGTTTTGCGGGCCTGTGCTATGCGGAGTTCGCCGCGATGGCACCGGTTTCCGGCTCCGCCTATTCGTACGCGTATCTGGCGTTCGGCGAGTTGATCGCCTTCGTGATCGGTTGGGATTTGATTTTGGAATACGCGTTGCAGGCGGCGACCGTGTCCGCCGGCTGGTCGGGCTATTTCAACAAGCTGTTGGAAGGCTTCGGCCTGCATCTGCCGGTCGAACTGACCGCCGCGTACGGCACCACGCCGGGAGTCACCACGTATTTCAATCTGCCGGGCTTCGTGATCGTGCTTATCATCACGTGGGTGCTGTCCATCGGCATCAACCAGACGAAGAAGACCAACGACATCATGGTGATGATCAAGCTGGCCATCATCGTGCTGTTCATCGTGTGCACCGTCTGGTACATCAATCCCGCCAACTGGAAACCGTTCTCCCCGTATGGCATCTACACGTTCCAGCCGGGTTCGACGCAGCCGTACGGCATCGTGCCGGCCGCGTCGATTGTGTTCTTCAGCTTCATCGGCTTCGACGCCGTCTCCTCCTCCGCCGAGGAGACCATCAATCCGAACAAGACGCTGCCGCGCGGCATCCTGATCTCGCTGGCCGTGTCCACCGTGCTGTACATCATCATGACGCTCATCATGACCGGCGTGGTGCCGTACAAGGAGTTCGCGAAGTTCATCGACGCTCCGGTGGCGGGCGTGATTCTCGAGACCGGCCTCAACTGGCTGGCGTTCATCGTGAACCTCGGCGCGTTGATCGGCATGACCACCGTCATGCTGGTGCAGCTGTACGGCCAGTCCCGCATCTGCTATGCGATGAGCCGCGACGGACTGTTCCCGAAGTTCTTCGGCGAAGTGCATCCGAAGTACCGCACACCGTTCAAGGGCACGTGGTTCTTCGGCATTCTGACGGCCATCGCCGGCGGTTTCATCAACATCAACGTGCTGTTCGAGCTGGTGAACATCGGTACGCTGTCCGCGTTCATCATCGTGTCGGCCGGCATCCTGTGGATGCGCAAGACCCAGCCGGACGCGCATCGTGGCTTCCGTGCGCCGGGCGTGCCGTTCACGCCAATCTGCGCCATCATCTTCTGCCTGATTCTGATCTTCGGTTTGAATTGGGAGACGTGGGTGCGTTTCGCCGTGTGGTTCGCGCTTGGACTGGTCGTGTATTTCACGTACAGCCGCAAGCATTCTCAGCTTAACGAGCCGGGACTGTTCTAATCATCCCTTCATATGGAAAAGGACGTCTCCCGCAGTTTTACGGGAGACGTCCTTTTTTCTACGTTTCTATGTATGCGCAATCACCATTCGTGACGCTGGTAGGCGATACGCGTGGTATCGGTGGGGCGGTCAAGCAGTTGGATCAGGCCGCAGCGGGCGAATCCGTTCGATTCGAGCACGTGCTGCATGGCCTTGTTGTTCGGATGCGTGTCGGCGCGCACGTTGCCGTAATGTTCGATGCACCAGTTGATGCAGTCCTTGGCCGCGCCTTTGACGATTCCCGACGAGGCGATGCGGTGGATGGTCACATACGAGTCGTCGTCCAGCCAGGCGCCGTCGATATGCGCGTAGGTGGGATCCTCGCCCGTGCACAGGGCGAACTGGGCGAGCACACGCTCCTTGCCGTCAGCCTCGTCCACCAGCAGCATGGTGCGCTGCTGGCGAATGTCGTCAAGGATCACTTCCTCACGTGGGAACGTGTTTCCCCATTGCGTGGGATTCCCGTTGGCCGCCATAAGCTCACGCGCATGCTGGTAGATTTTCAGCATGACAGGCAGATCATCCATGGTGGCACGACGGAACCGACGTTCGGAAGTGGTTTCGCTCAACCCTTTCACCTCAATTCGACTGTGTACCTCTCTCAAGCATTCCAGCCGTCCAAACTACCACGCCCACCGCACAGGCATGGTAACGCTCACACAAGGCGGCGTTCGAACGGGTCGGAGCTGATGCCCTTGGCGAGGATGTCCTTGCACCATTCCTTGGCGGTGAACAGGCTGTGGTCGCGGTAGTTGCCGCAACTTTCGATGGTGGTTGCCGGCACGTCGTCCCATGTGGCCTCGTAGGCGATGAATTCCAACGATTCCTTCAATGCGCGAGCCACATCCTCGGTGGAATGCTCGCCCCACGTCAGCAGGTGGAAGCCTGTGCGGCACCCGAACGGCGAGCAGTCGATGTAACCGGGGATGCGTTCGCGCAGCAGCACCGCGATGGTGTGTTCGATGGTGTGCAGCCCGCCGGTCGGAATGGCGTTCTCGTTCGGCTGCACCAATCGCAGGTCGTAGTTCGAGATCACGTCGCCGTGGAGGCCGGTTTCCGTATCGATGTAGCGCACATACGGCGCCTTTACTTTGGTGTGGTCCAATTGGAAGCTTTCCACCACCGGCTTGTCTTCCGCCATGTTCTGTCCTTTCGTTGTTGTGTTCACATTCCACTATTCACGGTTCGCGGGCTCAACGTCAACCGTCGTGCCATGCGTGTCGGTTATGGCCGGTTCAAGCCTCGTCGCCGGAATCCTCCCGAATCGCGGCCAGGAACCGTTCGCCGTACTGTTTGAGCTTGCTTTCCCCCACACCGTTGACGGCAAGGAACTGGTCGTCAGTAATCGGCTTGACCCGTACCATGTCACGCAACGTCTTGTCGGAGAACACGATGTACGGCGGTTTGCCAAGTTCGCGCGCGATGTCCAGTCGCAGCGCACGCAGCTTCTGGAATAGCGCCTCGTCGCCGTCATCCGGCACGTACGATCCGACAGCGGGAGTGGACACGTCGGGCGTTCGACGCGCACGGGCGTCAGCACGTTTGATCTTCTTGATGTCGTAATGGAATTCGGGTGCGACCGTTTCCGCCGCACGGGGTCCGAAGCCGACGATCGGCAGGCGTCCTTCCGCGATCGTCAGGAAGCCGTCGGTGGCCATCTGGCTCAGCACGTCGCGGATGCGCGCTTCCGGCACTTCGTCGAGCATGCCGAACGACGGCAGGCTTTCGGGGTTGAGATAGCTTAGATCCTGTGCCTTCGAGCCGCGCAGCACCTTGACGATTTTGCCGCTGCCGACATGCTGGTTCACATCGTGCACGCAACGGCTGATGGCTCGGGCGATGTCGGTGACGTCGATGGTTTCGAATGTGTGCTCGCAGTTGGCGCAACCGCCCACGCATTTGCCGTCCGTTTTCGCCGCCGCGCCCGCGGTTTCGCCGAAATACCGGGTCATGTACGCGTGCAGGCAGTCCGTGGTACGGCAGTAGCCGACCATCGCGTCGAGCAGCCGGCGTTTCGACGCGCGTACGGCCTCCTGCTCTTCGGGAGTCAATCGTTCGTTTTCGTAATCCGAATCGAGCAGCCGGCGGCGGGTGACGATGTCCGATTCGTTCCACAACAGCGTGCAGCGGCTTGGTTCGCCGTCTCGTCCGGCGCGACCCGCCTCCTGGTAGTACGCTTCGATGGATTCGGGCATGTTGTGGTGGATGACGAACCGCACGTTGGATTTGTCGATGCCCATGCCGAACGCGTTGGTGGCCACGACCACGGGCACACGGTCGGTGACGAAATCGCGTTGCGCCTTCTCTCGTGCGTCGGCGCTCATACCGCCATGGTAGGCGACGGCGATGGTGCCGATATCCGACACATCCGCACCCCCTGCGGCACGCAATTCGGCGACGGCGCTGTTAAGCGATTCGGCGAGCGCTTCCGTTTCCTTGCGCGTGGCGCAGTAGACGATGCCGGATTCGTCCGGATGGCTGGCGATGTAGGACGCCACCCAGGATGCTTTGTCTTTGCGTGGCATGCTGATGACGTCGAAATACAGGTTCGGCCGGTCGAAACCGGTGACGGTGATGGACGGTGTGTGCAGGCCCAGAATCGAAACGATGTCGCGGCGCACGCGTTCGGTGGCGGTGGCGGTGAACGCGGCGACCGTTGGACGTGTGGGCAGTCCGGCGATGAATTCGCCGATGCCAAGATATGAGGAACGGAAGTCCTGCCCCCATTGGGAGACGCAGTGCGCTTCGTCGACGGCGACGAGCGAGATCGGCACACGGACGGCGAAGTTGCGGAATCGTTCGGTTTCCAAACGTTCCGGCGCCACGTACAGCAGTTTGATCTGGCCGGAGAGCGCCTGCGCGAAGACGAGATCCTGTTCGTCCGGCGTCTGAGTGGTGTTGATGAACGCGGCCGGAAGGCCCACGTCGTTCAGGGCGTCGACCTGGTCGCGCATGAGTGAGATCAGCGGCGAGATGACGATGGCGACGCCCGGCAGGATCGCTGCGGGAATCTGATAGCAGATGGATTTGCCGGCGCCGGTGGGCATGACGCCAAGCACGTCGTGTCCGGTGAGGATGGCCGAGACGATGCCGGATTGTCCAGGACGGAACGAATCGTAGCCGAAATAGCGGTTCAGCGCCTCCAATGCGCGGGGGTCTACGGAATCGGCGGAATCAACAGCTTGCGTCATGGTTTCCAAGTGTAGCAATGCCGTGCGTTGACCGCGGAGAGCGAAACGGCCGGCGCGGGTCTTGCCCATGCCGGCCGTTTCATGCTTCTATCGGAAATAGGGAATTCAGATCTGGCGGAACGCCTGCTCCAGGTCAGCGATCAGATCGTCCGCGTCCTCAAGGCCGACGGACAGGCGGATCAGGTTGGCGGGCACTTCGAGCGTGGTGCCGGCCACGGAGGCGTGGGTCATGGCGCCCGGATGCTCGATCAGGGATTCCACGCCGCCCAGGGATTCGGCCAGGGTGAACACTTCGGTGGCTCCGGCGAACTTCTTGGCCGCTTCGAAACCGGCGGCGATCTGGATGGAGATCATGCCGCCGAAACCGCCGTGCATCTGGCGTGCCGCGATGTCGTGGCCCGGGTGGGATTCGAGCCCCGGATACCATACGCGTTCCACTTCGGGGCGGGTTTCGAGCCACTGGGCCACTTTCATGGCGTTGCGGCTGTGCTGCTTGACGCGCAGGTCGAGGGTTTTGAGGCCTCGGATGTCAAGCCAGGAGTCGAACGGGGAGGGCACCGCGCCGGCCGCGTTCTGCAGGAAGGCCACCGCGTCGCGTGTTTCCTTGTCGTTCAGGACCACCGCGCCGCCGACCACGTCAGAGTGGCCGCCGATGTACTTGGTGGTGGAGTAGACGACCACGTCGGCGCCGTCTGCGAGCGGATGCTGCAATACCGGGGATGCGAAGGTGTTGTCCACGACCACTTTGGTGCCGTGCGCGTGCGCCACGGCCGCGGTGGCGGCGATGTCGGTGATGTTGAGCAGCGGGTTGGACGGGGTTTCCACCCAGATGTACGCGTACTGCTTCTTGGCGAGCGCGGCTGAGACGGCGGCCGTGTCGGTGATGTCCACCACGTCGAGGCCGATGCCCCACGGCACGAACACCTTGGACAGCAGACGGTAGGTGCCGCCGTACACGTCGTTGCCGAGCAGGATGTTGTCGCCGGGCTTCAGGGTGGAGCGCAGCAGCACGTCGATGGCGGCAAGTCCGGAGGAGAAGCTTAACGCGTATTTCGCGCCTTCCACGGCGGCGAGCTGCTCGTCGAAGCTGTTGCGGGTCGGGTTGATGGAACGGCTGTAGTCGTAGCCGTTGCGCAGGCCGCCGACGCCGTCCTGCTTGAAGGTGGAGGTCATGTAGATGGGGGTGACCACGGCTCCGGTGGTCGGGTCGGGTTCCTGGCCTGCGTGGATGGCGCGGGTGGCGAGAGCGGTGGCGTTGAGGGCTTCGGTGTTGGTCGAGATGGTCATGATGGGAACTCCTTGGAAGTAGCGGATGGTTTGGGTCGTTCGGATGATGGGCATTGGTTTCAAAGGTGCGATCGGGCTGCCGGACAGTCGTTTGACGGTCTTTTACAGGTACTGTTCGGCGAGGCTGGGCTTGGTGGTGCGTTCCACGACGTCGGCGAATCCGTTGGCTCGCATCCAGTCGTCGTTGAAGATCTTCTCCATATAGCTGCGGCCGGAATCGGGCATCAGCACCACGACGAGCTGGTTTTCGTCGAGGTCGTGCTCGCGGGCGTATTTCAGCGCGGAGAACACGGCCATGCCGGATGAGCCGCCGACGAGCAGTCCTTCCTCGTTGGCGAGGCGTCGGGTCATTTCGAAGGCTTCCGCGTCGGTGACCTGCACTATCTCGTCGGGAAGGCTCCGGTCGAAGGCCTTCGGGTAGAAGTCCTCGCCGACGCCTTCGATCTGGTATTGGTGCACGTCGTTCGGGTCGGAGTAGATGGAGCCTTCCGGATCGGCGCCGATGACCTGCACCGCGCCGTTGGACACGTCCTTCAGATAGTGTCCGGTGCCGGAGATGGTGCCGCCGGTGCCGATGCCCGCCACGAAATGCGTGACCTTGTGGTCGGTGGCCTCCCAGATTTCCGGACCAGTGGTGTGATAGTGGCTTTCGGGACCGTTCGGATTGTCGTACTGGTTGGGACGGTAGCCGCCGGGAATCGCCTTGGCGAGGCGGTCTGCCACCTGGTAGTAGGAGCGCGGATCGTCCGGACCGGCGTCGGTGGGGGTTACGACCACTTCGGCGCCGTATGCGCGCAGCACCGCACGCTTGGCTTCGGAAACCTTGTCCGGCAGGGTGAAGATCGCACGGTATCCGCGCTGCAAAGCCACGAGCGCGAGTCCGACACCGGTGTTGCCGGAGGTCGGTTCCACGATCACGCCGCCGGGCTTCAGTTCGCCGCTGCGTTCGGCCGCGTCGATGATGCGTTCGGCGATGCGGTCCTTGGACGAGCCACCCGGGTTCAGGTATTCGACCTTCACCGCGATGGTGGCTTTGATGCCGTCAGTCACGTGGTTGAGTTTGACGAGCGGGGTGTTGCCGATGAGTTCGGACAGGGAATTGTGGATGGTCATGACGTTTCCTTTGCACGGTGCGGTTCGTGGGCTTTTCGAATGGTTTTGGTTTCGTATGTTCGAGAAGCTCGCGTCCGTCGCGTGCAGTTGTTGAAACGGGACCTGTTGCGATGCTGCCTTGCTCATTCGCGTGCGTCGCGTGCGCCAACCTCGGCTGATGCGCTATTTCGAATGATCGTTTGGCGATTCGCATACGGCCTGCGATATGCGCGACCGCTTGTTGGAATGTCCTATCTCAAGTTATGCGTCGATGAACCACGCGCCCCTCGGGCGGTTGGTCAGCGACAGCAACAACATGAGAAATTGAACATGGCTCATACGATAGCACGGACGTGGACATCGGCGTGTTGCCCATGCCGAGCATCGTCACCACCATACCGGCAGCAACTGCGGAACACGCACCTCACGACGCCGGATCAACAGCCAGCACAACAAGTTGCCGAAGATCATCACACCTACGAAAAGCACCATCATCGGCCAGAACGTGTAGGCCTGATCGTATACGAGACGCTCGTTGGACGTTCCGTACATCGCCGCGGACGCCGCTTGCCCCTCACGCCACATCAGACACCAGCGTCCCCGCAGTGCCTCGAGCAGTTTCCATATCATCGGATTGACATCGGTGGCGGTTCTGTTCAACAGCCATGGACGCGCGACCCATGCTATGCATGCCGACACCGCCAGGGCGATTGCCCCGTACCGATTGACCTGCGCCAGCAGTTCCCCGACGCATTGACCCAGAATCGCCACCGAGGCGGTCAACAGGAACAGCGCCAGGAACAGCAGCATCGGATTGGCCGTATCGCCTCGCACGCCTGTTCTCATGGCCGCGTATGAACCGCCCAGATCACGGTTCAGGAATCGCAATCGTCCGAATGAATCGGATGGTGGCACACAAGCCAGCCACTGCAGGTCACTGCCGACACGGAACGTGATGAGGATATCGGCATCATGGTTCGGCGTCAGCACGAACCCCAACGTCATGACCACCGAGCAGGCAAGGGAGAAGCAAAGATTGGCGAACATCTCGGTCCAGAAATACACGGCCCGGCCCACGCCCATGGATATCAGGGAACGAAAGCCACTGACAGCCGGAACCGCCGTCAGAACCGCGCACATCACCAACGTCGGGCCAAGCACATGGTATTCCACCACATAATGACCTCCGGATACCAAGGCCAAAATCAGACCCCACAGCCACGGCACGCAATAACCGGCCAACACGTACGCCATCAACACGACGCAACGCGCGGCAAGCTGCCTTGTCAGCGCGAACCGCATCCCGGCCGACAAGCCTTTCACTTCATCCATCATGACGCATACCCCTTGTCCATGCCGGTAATCTGGATGACATACTCATTGAGATCGAAAGACCTCATGACAACGTCCTCCGGCATCGGTGCAGATGGCACGCCACGCACGCCGACAGTCAGCAGACCACCGAGAACGGTTTCCGACAGCGTACGCAAACCATTGTCGGCCAAGTACCGCCGCACCGATCCGACCGGCCCCGACAGCATCCGCCCACGTTGTGCCAACTCGTTCATGTCGAAGGATTCCAGCACCCGCCCATGGTCGAGGACCACGGCATGTTCGACCAGTCCCTCCACCTCCGTTATGAGATGGGTGGATATGATCATGGTGCGAGGTCTGTCGCCATACGACTCAATCACGAAGCGGTAACACAGGTCACGGGCCGCAGCGTCAAGACCATCAGTCGCTTCATCAAGCAACACGATATCGGTCGGCGCGCAAAGCGCGGCAACCAGCTTCGCCGCGCCACGCTGACCGGTGGACAGTCTCATGAAACGAGCATCAGGCCGCAGCCCGAAAGCCTGCATCATACGCCCCGCCAACACATCATCGAATCCGCCGTATCGCCGCGAGATCAGACGGAACACCGATCGCAGACGCCATTCGACAGGATATGGCCAAGTCTCGTCCATCAGCATGAGACGTTCCCACATGCCGCCGCCATCCGTCATACGGTTGCCGTCGAACGACACACTGCCGGCATCGGCCACGAGTCGGTTCGCGATGATGTTCAGCAATGTGCTTTTGCCGGCACCATTGCGCCCGAACAGACCATGTATCGCACCGCTCCGTAATTCCAGATTCACTCCGTTGAGCAGGGACGTTCCATGACGGCTCTTGCTCAGATCGCTGATGACCAGACTCATCGATAGGTCCTTCCGATGATGCGCTGTAGTTGTTCGCAGCTGATGCCAAGCGCCTTTGCCTGCGCGACGAGTTCGACGACCCGCGTGGTGAGCAGTTCCTCGCGTTTGGCGTCACGAGCCTTCTCCCGTGCTCCCGTGGTGACGAACATGCCAAGGCCGCGTCTTTTCTCCAGCAGACCCTGATCGACCAGGAGATTCATGCCTTTGAGCACCGTGGCGGGATTAATCGCATACGTGGACGAGATCTCGGTGGTGCTGGGCACCTGTTCGCCTTCCGCGAAGGCACCGGAGACGATAGCTTCGCTGATTTGTTCGGCCACCTGCCGGAACAATGGCGTCGTTCCCGAAAAATCGAATCGCATCCGACGCCTCCAGCCGCCTAGTCGGTTCAATATCAACGTCATCCACTCTAACCGTTGGTCTGCCGCGATGCGGCAACGAACAGCCGGCGAAGCATCTCTCAAGGACACGGCACACGTCATGCGCGTGCCTTGAAATAGGCGAACAACTGCCGTTCACGGATCGTCATACCCCCAACCGCAGTCCCGGCAAGCATCCCGACCGACATGGCGCCCGGAACACGGCATAGCATCGCGACAACCGGCATCGCGTCACCGGATCCGGTCAATATGAGCGGCACAATCGCGACAACCGGCAGACATGCCACGCAAGACGCCGCCACCGTGGCCAGCGTCTCCAAAGACAGCTGCAGCAGCATCGCGGTTTTCGGATACCCCGCATGCAACGCGCTCGCTATCTCGATTCTGCGCATGCAAACCGATGCGAACCCCAACGCCATTGCGATGACGAACATCAACAGTGGCGCATACCGGGTGATGCGGGCATCGAAATCCGCCGGGCCAGGCATATGCGACCCCAGCATAGTATTGATCCGGCTGATTTTCGCATGCGGCGTTTCGTTGCTTCCACTCGTCCCGGCAGAGGTGGAGCTCGCAGCGGCGCCGACACCGGATTCGGCATCGGCGCGAATGGAGACACGCAGCAGGCTTTCGATACCGTCGGGAACCGGCCACGCACGGACCAGACAGGTGTCATAGGCCTTGGTATCGTTGCCGGGCGAGATAATCGCATAGCCGTATGTTGGTTGCCTTCCGTCGCTTGGCCAATCGAACGTCGCGGAAACACGCATGCGTGCGCCACCGACGAGCGGCAGCACCGTGCCGGCATGCGCGCCATACGTGCGCGCCACAGCCGTCGACATGATCACACCGGAATTGTCCTTCCGTATCCCTGTCGCCGCGAATACCTGCGCGACATGTGCGCTTGCCTCGTATGTCGGAATCTCGGTCGCGGGCAATGACGCGATGCGCACGCGGTCGGACGACTGCCGGAGGGCGGCGGCGCCCAACACTCCGTTCGCGGAACGCAGCCCTTCGCAGGCCGCGCCGTCGATTCCTCCCTGCAAAGTGATCGCATAGGTGGAGGCACCTGATTCCTTCCATTTCCAGGCGTCGCCGATCAACCCCGTCATCTGCGTCAGGTCTGCGCACATGCATGCGACCGCGCATATCGACAGCAGCAGCGAGATAAGCGCGCATCGGCTCGTACCAGTGGCGACGTTGCGCCAAGTCTCACGCAGCACCGCTTTCAACCGCATCGATTTCATTGGTAATCCTCCAAATCGATGACATCGGTGGCGGCGTCGCGCGTGCGATGATCATGCGTGGCGACCACCACGATCATGCCCTGTCTTGACAACGCGCCCAGTCGCGCATTCACCGTATCCGCCGTATGTACATCGAGTTGCGCGGTCGGCTCATCGACCAGCAGCAGATCGGCGCCCGACGCCACGCCACGCGCCAGCATGAGCCGTTGAGCCTCTCCTCCGGACAGCTCCCGGTATTCGCTGGACGCGCGCTCCGCCAGACCGAACTGGGCAAGCAGCTCGCGCGCGCATGCCTCCGCCTGCGGCACATCCAACCCCCGCGCAAGATAAGGCAGAGTCACATGGTCGATCACGTTTCGGCGCGCCACTCCGATGGGATTTTGGAACACCCAGCTGGTTTTCCCGATGTTCAGCCGCTGAATGGATCCTTCCGACGGCTTCACCCATCCCGCCAATATGGACAACAATGTGCTTTTGCCCGAACCGGAAGGCCCCACCAGCGCGTACACGCGATCGGGCCGCAGGTCAGCATTTAACGAACGGAACAGCCAAGTGTCTCCAGTGAATGTGTGACCGACATCGCGCAACGTCACCAGTTTTCCCGGCGTCCGCTCATCATCCCCCTTCATCAGAGGACCCGTGGAATCAACGGGATCACTCATCGGCATGGTTTGCCTCCTTGCGGATTCGTGCGCACTTTGCCCAATGCCGCGCCGGAATCGACCGTGGCCATTGAGCGCCCCAAACGGGAGCCGATCACGGTGACCGCGACGGGCTTGCCATCGGACACCACGCAGGCCTGTTCATCATGTTGCGCGTAGAAAGCGGTGGGTGGCAGCGACCATACATCGATTGGAGTTTTTAGACGCCATTGCAGGGTGAAGGTCACATCCGACGCGCCATCCGACGCGCTCTCGGAGGACTCAGCTGTGCCGGACGCCTGCCGATAGGCGTCGCTGCCCAGCAATGCAGCCAGCGTCGACGAGTCGGTGATTGCCGTCGTTTGTTGCGGCATGTCGACCATTCGACCGTCCACGTCAAGCACCCGATCTCCTGCGACCACCTCGTCCTGCGGCATGGTCACGGATACCGATTGCGATTGCGAATCGGTGGTCAACAGTTCGGATTTCACGTCGATTGATGCGCCGATGCCGGCAACGCAGGAACGGATCGTCACGGATTGCCCATCCAACCACACGTAAGCGTCTTTGGCTAGCGTCCACCCGTTGTCCTTGACCAGCCGTGCCGCGCCGACGGTATCGGCGAGCGCATTGTATGCGAGAATCGTGTCCCAGGTCATCGCATCGCCGTCGGGGGCCGCATATCCAAGCCGTCGCAGCTCGGCGTTCAGCGCCGCCACGTCGCGGCCTCGCATACCGGACTGCAGGTCGCGGAACGGCGGAACGGCGGTATGCAACGACAGCAGCGGCACTTCATCCACTGCGATGAAGCTTGTTCCGGAATCGATGGTTTGTCCGGGCGCGCAACCATAGGCGGTGATGGTGCCCGATTTGGGCGAGGCCACGGTGCGCCCCGTTCCGGTATGGACCGTGACGGTGACGTCTCGGGCATCATCGAACCGGCTTTTCGCCGCAGTGATCGAGCCGGAGGCCGTTGAGGATCGCAACGATTGGGGTATGGCCGGTCGGACCAGCAGGAATCCGCATCCGACGCCTGCCGCCAATGCGATGACCACCAACAGCGCGACGACCGACATGGCCAATGGCTGACGTCGTCGCGTCGCCGGCCACCGCTTTCCATCCGCATCCGTCCGTCGGTTCCGAACATGCGACCATGCTCTGACGGGTGTTTTGCCGCCCGCCATCACAATGCCCCACATTGTTCGATGATGGCCGCTTTGCGTTTGTCGTAGGCGGGATTGTCCTTGAGGGCGTATTTGCCGATCAGGTCATCGAAGCTCGTTCCGCCGGATTCGCCCATCGTCGCCAGCTCGTCGTAGGCGTCGGCGGTCACGGAGTCGTCCACGATGCCGTGTTTTTTCAGGCAGGCCAGTGTCTTGTCGTTCTGCTGGCGCGCGAGTTGGTCGTTATCGACGTTCTCGGGATTCTCCTTGAGGCTCAGATACAGGTCGACGATGTTCTTGTATTGGGTCTCATTCTGGCAGGCTTCGTCAGCGGCATTGGTGGCGGCAATCTCATCTTCGCTCAAGTTGCGCTTGTCAAGCGCGTCGTCTCCGTAGGACGGGCCGATCGACCCACCGGGGTATCGCGCCTCGCCGGCGTCCACTGTGATGCCTTTCGAGGTCAGGCATTGCGCGTAGCTGGAACCGAGCTGGACCAACTCCTCTTCCGTGATTTTGCCGTCCTCGAGAATCTGGGCGGCTTCAGTGCTACCGGAGTTCTTGATTTTTGCGATTTCGTCCCGATACGACGCGTCCGCGGCGTTGGCGTCCGCATCGCCGCTGATGGCGGACGCCTGGCCCCGTGACGACTGCTCTTGCTTCCGATCTCCTGCCGTGCCGCACGCGCCCAACGATATGCTCAAAGCAAGAACCGTCAGTATTGTCACGATTCGCCGTGGCCGTTGCATCCCGTGGCTTTGATATGTTCCATGCGTCATCGCAGTCCCCCGATCATGAACATCCGGTCATGCCGGACCATCCATCCTGTTGGTTACATGGTTAGTTACATAACTAACTAACCATGTAACCAACAATATCGACCGACACGCAATCGGTCAAATCGTTATAGAAAAGAGACGCACCACGAATATGCGAGACGGTATGGCGCGCACGAATGAGGCATGCGGAGCGACACCTACAGCGAGGCGGCCTGCACCAATCGCTTGGTGTACTCGTCCTGCGGATGGCCCAGCACCTGGTCCGTCGGGCCGACTTCGACCGCGCGCCCGTCGTGCAGGACCAGAATGCGGTCCGCGATGTGCTGCACCACGCCCAGATCGTGGGACACCATGATGATCGCCATATCGGGCTGCGATTCGCGAATCGCGACGAACGCGTCGAGGATCCGGACCCTTGCAGCCACGTCGATGGCGCTCATCGGCTCGTCGGCGAGCAACATCTTCGGCTTGTCCACGATGGCGCGGGCGATCGCGGCGCGCTGCGCCTGCCCTCCGGACAGGTCGACAGGGAAACGGTTGACGAACGTTCCCGGATCGAGGCTCACCATTTCCAGCACTTCGGTCACACGTTCCGCGACGCGTTCCCGTGGCCAATCCGGATGATGCATTCGCAATGGCTCGCCTATGGATCGGCCGATGCGCCATCGCGGATCCAACGAATCGAACGGGCTTTGGAACACCAATCCGGACTGCAGGCGCAGACTGTGCGCCACGTCGCCACGGACCGGCTCGCCGCAGTATTCGACGCTGCCGCCGTCCGCGGATTCGAGCCCCAGCAGCACGCGGGTCAGCGTGGTCTTGCCCGACCCGGAGCCGCCGATCACGGCGAGGCACTCCCCCGCCCGTACATCCGCATCCACACCGAACAGCACCTGACGGCGGTCATGTTTCGCGCCATACCATTTGTCGAGGCCGCGGCCGCGCAGCACCATTCCTTCGTTCACGTCAGTCATGGTCCACCTCCTTTTGCGCGGGATTCCGCACGGATTCCCGCCCGGCATCCTGCCCTGCGTGCAACGACAACGCGCGGGCCGACCGGACCAGCCTGTGTCCCGCGTCGGTGCGCGGTTGGTCCAGAAGCGCGTCCGTATCGCCGGATTCCGCGATCCGCCCGCATTCAAGCACATAACAGCGTGTGGTGGCCCTGTTCAGCACCGCGAAATCGTGCGTGATGAACAGCATCGACGCGCCCGACTCGTCCACCAGCGACGTGAGCAGGTCCACGATCTGCCGTTGCGTGATCGAATCCAACGCGGTGGTCGGCTCGTCGGCGATGATCAGCCGCGGCGAAGTGACAAGCGCCGTGGCGATGCCGACACGCTGCCGTTGGCCGCCCGACAGTTCATGCGGGTATTTCACCAGCACGTCCTCGCCGAGGCCGACCTTGGCAAGCACCGCTGTGACGCGTTCCGACCGTTCGGCGAGCGACAGATCGTAATGCAGGTACAGCGGAAGACCGACCTGCTGCGCCACGGTCATCACCGGATTCAACGCGGCGGACGGATTCTGGAACACCATGCCCACGTACCGTCCGCGCAGGTCGGCGACCGCTGCGTCCGACGCGCCGACAATCTGCGTACCACCCAATTCGACGCTGCCCGTCACCTGTGCGGTAGCCGGCAGCAGGCCCATCATGGCGCGGGCGATCATCGATTTGCCGGAACCGGACGAGCCGACCAAGCCGACACGTTCGCCGTCGGCGATGTCCAAATCGACATCATCGACGATCGGCTTGCCGTTGATGGCGATGTTCAGATGACGTATGACGGCGCTCATGCGGCCTCCCTCAACGCGGGATTGGTTAGCGGATCGAGCGCGTCGCGCAACGCGTCGCCGAACAGGTTCAACGCGACCACCACCATCGTGACGACCAAGCCGGGCCATAGGACGGCCATGGGATAGATGCTGATGAATTTCACGGACGTGGACAGCGAATGCCCCCAACTGGGCACGCCGGCTCCGACGCCGACGCCCAGATACGTGAGTCCCGCCTCCGCCAGCAGCGAGGTGCCGGCGCTCATGGACAACTGCACGCACAATACCGGCAGCGTGTTCGGCACGATATGCGTGAAGAACACGCGGACGGAGCTTGCCCCCGACCATAATGCCGATTCGACGTATGCCGAACGTGCGGCGAGCAGTGCGGAGGGCCGTAGGATGCGTGCCAGGTTCAGCCCGTACGCGCAACCGCAGGCGGCGATGACCACCGCGGCGGACGCGCCGAACGGCACGGAAAGAATCAATGCGATAAGCACCGTCGGAATGGAGATCAGCGCGTCGGCCACCACCACCGATGTGGACGCGAGCGCACCGGAACGCGATACCATGGCTGCCACCAACAGCAGTCCGATCGCGGCCGCGACGACGACGGTGAGCACGGCGATCATGAGATTCGTGCGGGAGCCGGCCATCAGCCAGCTCAGCACATCCGCTCCGGTACCATCGGTGCCCAACGGATGCGCGGCGGATGGCGAGGCCCACGCGTTGAAACCGTCGGTGTCGAGCAGCGAATACGGCGTCCAGACCAAGGACACCGCAGCGGTCAGCAGCCATAGTCCGATGACGATCGTCGCGTATCTGCCGCTCGCCTTGGCCCAGATGGACGAGACGACCGCACCCGTCGTGCTCATAGTAGCTTCCGCTGGCGTTGTGGACGCTGATTCTTCACCATCCGTAGCGTTCGGAGTTTGCGTAGGATTCGATCTGCTCATGCGTTCACCTTCCCCGAAACGACGCCGGAGGCCTTCAGCCGTGGATCCAGCGCGCGATGCGTCATATCGACCACGAGTCCCAACAGCAGGAAGAATGCGGCCAATAGAAACAGTTCGCTTTGCACCGCGACCAAGTCGCGGTTGCCGACGTCGGTGACCAGCATGGCGCCAAGACCCGGCAGGGCGAACAGGTTTTCCACCACCATCACGCCGGTGATCATTTGCGCGAAGGTCAGGCCGACCACCGACACCAGTTGCGCAGTGGCCAGACGCAACGCCACGCGCAATACCGCCTGTTTGCGGGTCATGCCGCAGGCCATGGCCATGTCCACCGCCTGCGATGAGGCCATATCCCCCACTGCGGCACGCGTGTAGCGCATGATGGACGCGCCGGCTGTGATGCCGGTGGTGAGCGCCGGCAGCAGCAGACAGGACAGGGCCTTTCCCGGCGTGGCCCAGCCGGTGTCGGGGAAGCCTTGCGCGGGCAGCAATCCCAACAGTCCCCTGCCACGGGAGAACAGCAGGATCAGCAGTAGGCCGCCCCACAATGCGGGCACCGCGCCGCCCACGATCGCAATGCCGTGGAACAGGCCGCGCAGCCGCGGATTGCGTGTCAGGACGGCCTCGCAGCCAAGCGGCAGGCCGATCGCCAGCGCGATCAGCAGGCTCAGCACAATCAGAGGGAACGTTACGGCGGCGCGCATGGCGACCTGCCGCGCGACCGGCCGTCCGCCGACTGCGGACACGCCGAGGTCGCCATGCAGCATGCCCGCCATCCAATCGCCATATTGTGCGACGAGCGGCTTGTCCAAGCCGAATTCGGCGCGCAGCGACGCAATGCGTTCGGGGGTGGCGTTCGTGCCGGCGATGACCGCGGCGACGTCTCCCGGCAATACGCGCAGCATCACGAACACCAGCGCGGACAGGCCCACCAAAGCCGCTACGAACAGCGCCAGCCGCTTTCCCACGAATCGCATGGAAATACCGTTCCCTTACTTATTCCTGGAGATCCGCCACAATGGCAGCACCGTCTGACTGAGCTTGCTGGGGAAGCCCTGCACGTGCTTGTTGACGGCCACCGTCACGCGGTAGCCGAACAGCCAGTCCGCCGGCGCGTCCTCGCTTACGGCCTTCGCCGCCTGCTTCAGGTATTTCGCGCTGTCGGCCTCGTCGGTGGCTTCCAAAGCCTTGGCGTACAGTTTCTGCGCCTGCTTGCCGTCGTAATGGTAGTAGTAGTCCGGCGTGGTCCACTTGTAGAAGTCGTGGCTTTCGGCGTGGTCCACCAATGACAGCTCGTAGTCGCCGTTGGCGTGCACGTTCTGCAGCCATGTGGAGAATTCCACATAGTCGATCTTCAAATCGATGCCGATTTTGGCGAGCTGGCTCTTGAGCTGGTCGCCCAGTTCGGTGCCGTACGTGTTGGCGTAGGTGAGGGTGAGCCGCAACGGCTTGTCGGTGGTATAACCGGCTTCCTTCATAAGTTCCTTGGCCTTGTCCACGTTGTACGGGTACAGGCCGGTCAGGTCCTCGTAACCGGGGTCGACGGACGGGATCGGACCGCCGAGCGCGTAGTCGACGTTGCCTCGGGAGGCGATGATCTCCTTGTGGTTGATGGCGTAGCGGATGGCCTGGCGGACGCGCTTGTCCTTGAGTTTGGCGTTCGTGCAGTTGAAGGCGAGGACGAACTTGTCGCTGCCGTCGGCCGCGGACACCGTGTATGTGCTGGCATCCAATGATTTGGCGAGCGTGGCGTTCACCGGGGAAAGCACGTCGACGTCACCGCTTTTCAGCGCGTTGACCGCTGCGTTGTCGTCGGTGAGGAAGCGGATCACCACGTTCTGGGTGGCGGGCTTGTGCGCGGTTCCCCAATATTTCGCATTGGCTTTGAGCACCATTTTGCTGGCCGAGTCGAAAGATTCGACGGTATACGGGCCGGAGCCGACCGCTTCGGTTTTCGCGTTGTATTTGGCGTTTTTGTCGAACACGAGGCCAGGACGTCCGGTCAGATACCACAGCAGGTTGGAGTCGGGGGTGGAAAGGGTGAGCTTGACCGTGTTGGCGTCCACCGCTTCGGCCTTGTCGAGGCTGGCCACCTGGTTGGCGTTGTAGTACTGCTTCTCCTTGAGCTGGTTGATGGACCAGGCCACGTCGTCAGCGTCGAGCTTGTCGCCGTTGGAGAAGGTCATGTTCTGGTTGAGATGGAAGGTGTAGGTCTTGCCGTCCTTGGAAATGTCCCAGGATTTCGCGAGGCCCGGCTGCACTTTGTTGTCGGAGTCGCGCGACAGCAGCGCTTCGTAGACGTTGCCGATCAGCACCTGTTCGATGGCCGATCCGGACTGGTGGCGGATGTCGAGGCTGACCGGGGCGAGTTTGAGCCCGATGGTGACGGTGTCGGCTTTAGTTACGCCGGAAGTGTTCGCGTCATCGTTTTTGCCGCGCGTCACTGCAATGGCGACGATCACCGCGACGGCGGCGATGACGGCGATCAACGCGATAAGCCACTTCTTCGGGCCTTGCGATTTCGCGCCGTTCGACGATTTCGCACGCGCGTTCAGCGTGGCGTCGGTGCTTGCCGTGGACTGCGGCTGCTGTTCGTTCTCCTGTTTGGTTGCGTCGGCTTCGCCGTGCGCACCGGTAGGTGACGACATGGGATTTCTCCTCTTCGTATTTTCGATTATGTGTTGTGATTGCGGTTGACCGCCTGCGTGAGGTCGATCACCACGGCCTGATTCTACCGTCCGCCATACCCGCGGCCCGTTCGGATTCGCCCGCAAAGCGCGCGGAGGCTTCGGCCCGGTTATATACTTGACGCAGTCGCGGCAGGTCACAACGAGAAGGACGGTTGATCCATGGCGCATATTCTTTTGGGGGTCACCGGCAGCATCGCCGCGTTCAAGGCCTGCCATCTCGCCTCCGATTGGAGCAAGCAGGGGCATGAGGTGCGTGTGGTGATGACCGCCGCCGCACAGGAGTTCGTCACTCCCCTGACGTTCAGTTCCCTCACCCACACGCCGACACGCATGTCCATGTTCGCCGCCGGACATCGTCCCGGCGCTACGGCCGACGTGGCACCCGGACCGGACGGTCCGCTGCAGATCAGCCACGTGGCCGACGCGAAGTGGGCGGATCTGCTGGCAGTCGCTCCGGCGAGCGCCGATATCATCGCGAAAATCGCCTGCGGCATCGCCGATGACCAGCTGACCAGCACCATACTCGCGTACGACAAGGGACCGAAGATCCTGTGCCCCGCCATGAACGTGCATATGTATGAAAACGCCGTGACGCAACGCAATCTCAATACCTGCCGTGAGCTCGGTTGGACGATTGTGGAGCCGGAAAGCGGCATGCTGGCCTGCGGCGACGCCGGCAAGGGACGTATGGAGGAGCCGGCACGCATCGAAACGGCGGTGAAAGCGCTGCTGCTTGCGAATCGTCCGGACGGCGAGCTGCCGCTTAAGGGACTTGCCGTGCTCGTCACCGCCGGCCCGACGCAGGAGCCGCTTGATCCGGTGCGGTTCCTCACCAACCATTCCACCGGCAAGATGGGGTATGCCTTGGCCGAACAGGCACGCAATCTGGGCGCGCAGGTGACGCTTGTGTCCGGTCCGGTGGCGTTGGACGCCCCGTATGGCGTGGATGTGGTCGATGTCACGACCGCACGGGATATGTTCGATGTGGTGACGAGCCGTTTCTCGGACACGGACATCACCGTCATGGCCGCGGCCGTCGGCGATTTCCGTCCGGTCGAGCAGGCCCGGGACAAGATCAAGAAGAACGGGCGCAGCGGCATCGAGCTCGAGCTCACGTCGAATCCGGATATTCTGGCTTGGGCCGGCGAGCATAAGCGGCCGGACCAGACATTGTGCGGATTCGCCATGGAGACGCGCGACCTTGAGGCCAACGCGGCGAAGAAGCTTAACGGCAAGCATTGCGACATGCTGGTGGCCAACAATCTGCGCACCCCCGGCGCCGGTTTCGCAGCGGACACGAACGTGGTGACGGTGCTGACGCCGGGCGAAACCGCAGACAGGCCAAGCATCGAACGATGGAGCAAGATGGGCAAGGACGCACTTGCGAAACGTATTCTTGTCAAGCTCGCAGCCATGCGTGCGGACGGCGAACGGCGCTAACCGCAGCATTTTCGAATCGCAATAACCGTATCAATCGCAATAATCGCAATATTTCAACGGAACTTCCGCAAAACGCGAAGGAGAACGCAACATGCTTCTGATGGCTGTGGATATCGGCAACACGAACGTCGTGATCGGTTTCATCGACGATGGGCGCATCGCGGGCACGTACCGCATCACCACGAAGGCGAACCACACGTCCGACGAATACGGGCTGATGATCACGCAGTTCCTGGCTTTGAGCGGCTACAAGCCGGCGGATGTCGATGATGTGATCATTTCGTCCGTGGTGCCGAAGGTCATGCATTCGTTCCGTGCGAGCATCGTGAAGTTCCTCGACATCGATCCGATGATCGTGGGACCGGGCATCAAAACGGGACTCAACATCCGCATGGACAATCCGCAGAACATGGGCGCGGACTGCATCGCCGACTGCGCGGGCGCGTATTACGAGTATGGCGGGCCGATTCTGGTGGCTGATTTCGGCACGGCCACCACGTTCAACTACGTCACCGCGGACGCGTCGGTGATTTCCGGACTGATCACCACCGGTATCCGCACCGCCGCGGCCGCACTGTGGGAAGGGACGGCGCAGCTGCCGGAAGTGGAGATCACCCGTCCGAAGTCGATTCTGGCGAAGTCCACGAAACCGGCCATGCAGGCGGGCCTGTACTACAACTTCCTCGGCGGCATCGAACGCACGATCGCGCAGTTCCATAAGGAGATCGACGAGGATTTCCGTGTGGTGGCGACGGGAGGATTGAGCCGCGTGTTCGCCGACGGCACGAACATGATCGACATTTACGATCCGGACCTGATTTTCAAGGGCATGTGGCACATCTACGACCGCAACGTCCGCTGATTCAAGAGCCAGCGACGGGAACCGGCGATCATAGCCCGGCAATCTGAAAACCGACGGCCTGCGGATAATGCGCTATCCGCAGGCCGCAATCGATTAAACCAATTACACAGACGCTATTGGATGGTGAAGCCCTGGTTGGCTCCGTATTCTTTCAGGTCCTTCTGCCATAGGGCTATGCCGCCCTTAAGTTTGATGCGGTCGGACGATTCGGTGTTCTTCAACGCATCGCCGATGTTGGAGGTGTCGGAGACCTGACCGCCTGCGGCGATGATGTTGAGCCTGTTCTGCTCTTTGCGCAGCAGGCTCGACCATTTGTAGGCCTTGCCCACCGTGGACCGGAAGTCGCTGCGCGCATACACTTCGAACGGCAGATACTGGTATCCGGTCGACACGTTCTCCGCGGCCTGGGACAGCACGCGGTTGTATTCCTGCCCGCCGAAATAGGGCACTTCGATGCCACGGTCGTCGGTCACCGTGGTCTTGCTGAGGAATTTCGAGTCGGATAGGGTGTTTTTGTCGGCTGGGAACGCGCCGCCATCCACGCGGGTTGTGATGCCTTTGGCATTGTGGCAGGCGTATTCGATGAAACGGTATGAGGCTTCGGGTTTGCGGGAACGTTGCAGCACGGCAAGGGCCGAACCGCCGTTTTCCGATGTGGTGGCCTTGCCGTCGGGCGTCGGCATCTGGGCCACGCGCCACAGGCCGGCCGCGCCGGGAATGTCGGACATGAGCAGCGAAGGCAGCCATGCGCCGGAGAACAGCGAGGCGACTTTGCCTTGTCCCACGGCCGATTTCCATCGATCCGACCATGACGTGAGGTTTGTTGCCACCAAACCCTCATCGATCATCTTCTGCCAGAATTCGGTGAATTCGCGGGTGCCTTTATCTTCGGTGAGTCTGATGGTCACGTTCTTGCCATCGTTGGACGTGGAGAACGGGCGTCCGCCGGCGAGCCAGATCATCGTGTCGTAGAAGCTGGCGTCGCCGGAATCGGCGGTGATGTACACGCCGATTTTCTTGAGTTTTTTGGCGGCCTCGTAGTAGTCGTCCCATGTGCGGATCTTGGACGCGTCCACGCCAACCTGTTCGAACACGCTGTTGTTATAGAAGAAGGCCATCGGGCCGGAGTCCATGGGAAGCCCGTACACCCGTCCGTTGAGCTGCACCGACGCCCAGGTGCCGGGCGTGTAGAAATCGGCATAGCCTTCGGTTCTGCCGGTGATGGGCACGAGCTGGCTGCTGACCGCGTACTGGCGCAATGCGTAATATTCCAGCTGCACCACGTCGGGAATGCCGTAACCGTCTTGGATGGCGTTGTTGAGTTTGTCGTAACCGCTGGTGTTCTTCCAAACCACGCGGATGTCGGGATTGTCTTTTTCGAAGCCGGCGATGACCTGTTTCATGCTCGGCTCCCACGACCATACGGTGATCTGTGTGCGTGTGTCCGTATTGGCCCCGCATGCGGCGGCGCTGGACGCCATGACGCCCGCGCAGCAGATGGCGATGAGCTGCTTCACCAGTTTCGCCGATTTCAGCACCACGCCCACGGACCTCCGTTTTGTATTTCGCCTGCGATTACCACCATAAGATTATACGGGTCATGCGGAAGCCACGCACAAGCCTGGAAAGGCTCCCCATATCCACCCAAATACGCCGAATGCGGAAGAACCGCTCCGGAAGCGAACTTCCAAAGCGGTTCCCTGCGATATCGCATCGGCGGCTAAGCCGGTACGCAATCAAGCTTCGATGCCGAGCTTGGCGCGTTCCTTCTTGGAATACATGAAGGCCGGCAGCTGACGGCCCTGCTTGAGCCAGGCATGGTATTCGGCGGTGGCCGCGAACTCCACATCGGACGCGGAGTTCAGGCAGGTTTCCACGGAATCCTGGATGACGCCGATGATGAAGCCGACGCCCACCACCTGCATGGCGATGTCGTTGCTGATGCCGAACAGCGAGCAGGCCATCGGGATGAGCAGCAGCGAGCCGCCTGCCACGCCGGACGCGCCGCATGCGCCGAGCGCTGAGACCACGGACAGCAGGATGGCCGCCGGCAGGGAGATCTGGATGCCGAGCGTGTTGGCGGCAGCCATGGCCATGATGGTGATGGTGATGGCCGCGCCGTTCATGTTGATGGTGGCGCCCAGCGGAATGGACACGGAGTACATGTCCTTGTCAAGCCCGAGCTTCTCGCACAGCTGCATGTTGACGGGGATGTTCGCAGCGGAGGAGCGGGTGAAGAACGCGGTCAGGCCGGATTCCTTGAAGCAGCGGTAGACCAGCGGGTACGGGTTGCGGCGCAGGAAGATGAAGATGACGAGCGGGCCGAACACGAGCACCATGAGCAGCATGGTGCCGACGAGCAGGAGCAGCAGGCTGCCGTACTTGGTGAATGCGGACAGGCCGTTGTCGGCCACGTTGGTGAACACGAGGCCCATGATGCCGAACGGGGCGAGGTTGATGACCCAGCGGATCACCTGGGACACGGCGTCGGCCACGTTGGCCATGAACGCTTTGGAGCTTTCGTTGGCGATGGACTTCATGGCGAGTCCGAACAGGCAGGCCCACATCAGGATGCAGATGTAGTTGCCATCGATGATGGCCTGGATCGGATTGGCCACGATGTTGGTCAGCAGCGTCTGGATGACTTCGGAAAGGCCTTGCGGCACCACGTCGGCTTTGGCGGCCTTGCCCAAGGACAGGGTCTGCGGGAATAGACGGGAGGTCAGCACGGCCACGACCGCTGCCAGGAACGTGGTGAACAGGTACAGGAACAGCACGGTGCCGAAACGGCGGTCGAGTTTCGACGTGCCCTGCGCAAGGGCGCTGGCCACCAGTACGAACACCAGAATCGGTGCCGCGGCCTTCAACGCGGCCACGAACAGGGTGCCGAATTCGCCGATCCAGGTCACGTGGGGCATGGTCAATGCCAGCACGGTGCCGATGATCAGGCCGACGATGATACGGACGATCAGCGATGCGCCGTTGTAGATGTCGGCGACGCCGCGGACGGCTTTCGAGATTTTACCCATGGTTCTCTCTTACTCTCGTGATGCCGGAAACGCTCCGGCAAGTCAACAGAACGCCATGATAATCGGGCGTGTCGGGCGAGATAGGGGAATGTCCAAAATCGTGGGTTTCTATAAGCCCGCGCCCAACGGCACGTGCGATACGAATCGACGTGGCTCGCCGTTGAGCGGGTCATCGAATCGCAGTTCGCGCGCCACCAATTCCAAGGGTTGCGAGAAGTCGTCGTACGCGCGCTGCACGATGTCCGGGTAGAAATCGTCGCCCAATATCGCCAGTCCGAGCGAATTCATATGCACGCGCAACTGGTGCGTCTTGCCGGTTTTCGGATGCAGCGTGTAATTCACGTACGGTCTGCCGGCAACGAAGCGGATGCCGCTTCCCCGTTCGATCAGCGTTTCCGCGTTGGGCACGTCGGCGCTTTCGTACGCCTGCAATCGTCCGCGATCCTTGTTGATATGCGACCTGCGTACCAGCGGAAACGGCAGGTGCCGGTCGATGCGCACCGCCGTTCCATATCGCGGCCGCTGCGTCGGGGCGAGCGGTGCCAGGCATTCGTAGGTTTTGACGGTTTTGCGATTTTGGAACAGCATCTGGTACGCGCCTCGCGCAGACGGATTACGTACGAACACGACGACGCCTGCGGTCAGTCGGTCCAAACGGTGCGCCGGCGTGATGTTCGGCTCGTCGTACCGCTCGCACAACCGGACCAGCGCGGTTTCGCGATACCACATGCCGCGTGGCGTGGTGGCGAGGAAATGCGGCTTGTCGATGACGATGATGTTCTCGTCCTCGTACAGAACCTCATATTCGAAGGGAATATGAGGTTCCTCGAGCACGTACCGGTGCCTGCGTTCGTTACTCAACGGTGACGGACTTGGCGAGATTGCGCGGCTTGTCGACGTCGTAGTTCTTGAGCTTGGCCATGTCCATGGCGAACAGCTGCAGCGGCACCACGTCCACCAGCGGGCTCATCAGCGTCGGGCATGCGGGACGCCAGAAGACCACGTCGGCGTAACGTTCCACGTCCGGATCGTGTTCCTCGGCCACGGCGATGATGTAGGCGCCACGGGCCTTGACCTCTTCGATGCCGGAGATGACTTTGGAGTGCAGCACGTTGCGGCCGCGCGCCGGCGGCACGATGAATACGACCGGTTCGCCTTCGTCCACCAAAGCGATCGGACCATGTTTCAGTTCGCCCGCGGCGAAGCCTTCGGTGAACGTGTAGGCGATTTCCTTGAGCTTCAACGCGCCTTCCATGGCCACCGGATAGCCCACATGGCGGCCGAGGAACAGGAACGATTTCGCATCCACCATCTGTTCGGCGGCTTCCTGCACGGTCTTGGTCTGGGTGTCGAGAATCCACTGGATCTTGCGGGGCATGTCCTTCAGAGATTCCAAAGTCTGGGCGATTTCGTCTCGATACATGGCACCCTTGACTTGGGCCAGATACAGGCCGAGCACGTATGCGGCGGTGATCTGCGCCACGAACGCCTTGGTGGAGGCGACCGCCACTTCCGGACCGGCGTGGGTGTAGAGCACCGCGTCGGATTCGCGTGGGATGGACGCGCCCTGCGTGTTGCAGATGGCCAATACCTTGGAGCCCTGTTCACGCGCGTGGCGCAACGCCATCAGCGTGTCCATGGTCTCGCCGGACTGCGAAATGGCCACCACCAACGTTCGGGGGGTGAGGATCGGGTCACGGTAGCGGAATTCGTGGGCGAGTTCCACTTCTACCGGAATGCGCACCCAATGCTCGATGGCGTATTTGGCCACCATGCCCGCATACGCGGCCGTGCCGCAGGCGATGACGATGATCTTGTCGATGGCTTTGAAATCATGCTCGTCGATGCGCACCTCATCGAGGTTGATGTTGCCGTTCTCGTCGAGACGCCCCAGCAGAGTGCGCTGCACGGCGGCCGGATCCTCATGGATCTCCTTGTCCATGAAGGAGTCCCAACCGCCCTTTTCGGCGGCGGACGCATCCCAGTCCACGGTGTAGGTCTTCGGATCGGGCACGATGTTGCCCATGAAGTCGGAGACGACGACCTTGTCTGCGGACACCATCACGGCCTGGTCCTGGTCGATTTCCATGGCGCGCTTGGTGTAGGCCACGAACGCGGCCACGTCGGAGCCGAGGAAGTTCTCGCCTTCGCCAAGACCGACCACCAGCGGCGAATCGTGACGGGCGCCGACCACGATGTCCGGCTGGCGCACATCGGTGGCGAGGATGGTGAACGCGCCTTCCAGCATGCGTGCGAGACGGCGGACGGCCTTGAACAGGTCAGGCTTGCCGGTCTCTTCGATGATCTTGTCGCTGATCTTACCCAGCAGCTTCGCCGCGACCTCCGTATCGGTTTCGGAAACGAAATGGTAGCCTTCCGTCTGCAGGTCAAGACGCAGCTGGGACGCGTTTTCGATGATGCCGTTGTGGATGATGGCCACTTTGCCGTCACGCGAGGTGTGCGGATGCGCGTTGGTGTCGTTCGGCACGCCGTTGGTGGCCCAACGGGTGTGGCCGATGCCCACGGTGGCTTCCGGCATCGGATCGCGTTCGATGTCCTGCACCAGGTTGGCGAGACGGCCGGCCTTCTTACGCACCGCCACATGGTCCATGCCGGGCGCGGTCAACGCCACGCCGGCCGAATCATATCCACGGTATTCCAATCGCTGAAGACCCTGGAGGCAGACCTCCAAGGGTTTGCCGCACGCGGTCCGAACATTTCCTGCATATCCTACGATTCCACACATAGCTCCTTAGCCTATCGGGTAAGGATGTCAATCATGAAACCAAGCCGCGCGTCCTTACAAATCTTTGCCATATATGCGAAATCCCACTCCCCCAGGGAAATCGTGCGAACCAGTGACGCACGCAACGCGCCCATCGTCGGCGGCAAAAAGAAAACCCAACCCACCGGACGTCTGCGGACGCTTGACGTCAGTGGATTGGGAATTTACGGCAGTACGACAGCCTTACTTGCTACAGGACGTGCTGCAAGAAGTCCTTAAACCTCGACTCCTTCGGATGGTCGATGATCTCCGGTCCGCCCTGTTCGACGACCACGCCACCGTCCATGAAGACGATCTGGTCGGCGACCTCGCGCGCGAAGCCGATCTCATGGGTGACGACCACCATGGTCATGCCTTCCTTGGCGAGGTCGAGCATGACGTTGAGCACTTCGCCGACGAGTTCCGGATCGAGCGCGGATGTCGGTTCGTCGAACAGCATGATCTCCGGCTTCATGGCAAGCGCGCGGGCGATGGCCACGCGCTGCTGCTGGCCGCCGGACAGCTGTGCCGGATAGTAGTCGAGACGCTCCCCCATGCCGACGCGGTTCAGCTCCTGAATGGCGAGTTCGCGGGCTTCCTTCTTGTCCATGTGCTTGACGTGGACCGGAGCCTCCATGACGTTTTCAAGAGCCGTCATGTGCGGGAACAGGTTGAAGCGCTGGAACACCATGCCGAGTTTGGAACGCTGTTCGGCCACTTCCTTGTCGTTCAGGGTCTGCAGCACACGTTCGCCGCCTTTGTCGACGTACTTGTAGCCGATCATTTCGCCGTCGACGTCGATTTCGCCGCCGGTCAGGGTTTCCAGCTGGTTGATCAGACGCAGGAACGTGGATTTGCCGGAACCGGACGGTCCGAGAATCACGGTGACGGTGCCGGGCATGACGGTCATGTCGATGCCTTTGAGCACGTGCAGGTTGCCGAAGGCCTTGTGCACCTGGGTCGCCTTGACGGCGGGAACGATTTCGTTGGTTGTGATTTCGCTCATGGTCATTCCCCTCACGCGGTCATTCCCGCGAACGTGGCTTCGTTCTGCTTGTCGACGTCATCCTTGGGTTCGCCGAAGGTCTTGCCCGGTAGCGGCGTGCGCTTGCCGCGGGCTCCGGCGGGACGGGCGTCGAAGCCCTTGCCGAAGTGCTTTTCGAGTCGCGACTGGATGACCATCAGGATGGAGGTGATGACCAGATACCAGATGCACGCCACGATCAGCAGCGGAATCGGCTTGTACAGACGGGTCGCGATCGCCGTGGTGGCGAACTGCAGTTCCAGCGTGAACGGCACGGCGTTGACAAGCGACGTGGTCTTCAGCATGCCGATGAACTCGTTGCCGGTCGGCGGGATGATGATGCGCATGGCCTGCGGCAGCACGATGCGACGCATGATGAGCGTGCGCTTCATGCCGAGGGCCTTTGCGGCTTCCGTCTGCCCCGGATCGACGGCCTCGAGGCCGGCGCGCACGATTTCGGCCAGGTAGGCGGCTTCGTTCAGGGCCAAGCCCAGCCATGCGGCGTTGAACGCGGTGATGACAGACTGGGAGTCAATGCTCCAGAATTCGATTGAGGTGAACGGGATGCCCACGCCGATACGTGGCACCAGCACCGCGAACAGACCCCAGAAGACCAGCTGCGTGTACACAGGGGTTCCACGGAAGAACCAGATGTAGAACCAGCTCACGCCGCGCAGCACCGGGTTGATGGATTTGCGCATGACCGCCAGAATGACCGCCAGAATGATGGCGATGACCATCGAGATGACGGTCAGCAGCAGCGTGTACTTGATGCCTTCCAGTACGTTCTCGTTGAACAGGTATTTCCAGACCACATTCCATTCGAAACGCGGATTGGTGACCAAAGCCTGCACCAGCATCGCGGCGAAGAGCGCGACGATGATGGCCGCCACGATCGGACCCGTACGCTTGACGGGCAAGGCTTTAATGCGATTGGGAATATCGAGGCCGTCGCCGTCGACTTGTTTCTTCGCCATGATGCTGTTTCCTTTTTCTATCTATCTGATGAGATCAGTTGAGGTCGGTCGGATTGATCTCAGCCTTGTCGAGAGCGCCGGACTCGACGCCCCAATGCTTGAGGATCTTCATGTACGTGCCGTCATCCATCAGCTTCTGCACGGCCTTCTGCACGGCCTCGTCGAGCTGCTGGTCGCCCTTCTTGATGGCGATGCCCTGCTTGGCCACGCCTTCAACGTCGCCGAGGGCCTCAAGCTGGCCGTCGGTCTGGGAGATCGCGTAGCCGGCGACCGGCGAATCGGCGTAGAACACGTCGGCCTTACCGGTGGCCACTGCGGTGGCGGCTTCGGCCTGACGCTTGTAGGACATCACTTCGGCCTTCTTGTCGGCCTTGCAGCCCTTGGCGATCTTGTTGGCCTCGTCCTCCTGGACGGTGCCGGTCTGCACTGCGATCTTCGCGCCGCACATGTCGGAGGTGTCGAGCTTCTTCGGGTTGCCCTTCTGCACGGCCCACGTGGAGCCGGCGCGGTAGTAGCTCACGAAGTCGACGGACTGCAGACGCTCTTCGGTGATGGTCATGGCGGTGATGCCCAGATCGTACTTGGAGCCGATGGACGGGACGATGGTGTCGAACATGGAGGAGACGATCTTCGGCTTCAGGCCCAGCGTCTGGGCGATGGCCTTGGACATGTCCACATCGTAGCCGACCGGCGTCTTGCCGTCTTCGGCGTAGAATTCGGCCGGAGCATAGGACAGTTCCATGCCGACGGACAGCTCGCCGTCCTTGACGGTCTTCGCGGAGGCGGCCAGCTTGGCCAGCTCGTCATCCTTCTTGATGGTGCTCACATCGTAACCAACGGTGGTGTTCTTCGCCTTCGAGTCGCTTTTGGCGTCACCGGAATCCGTGGTGCCGCATGCGGCGACGGAGAACATCATGGCCGCGCTCAGCGCGAGAGCGGCAAACGATTTGAATTTCAACGACATAGTGGGTTCTCCTTCTATTCTCTTCCCATCCACTGAACGGTAATCGTCCATTTGCCAATCAGACGTCCAGTATTCCAAAGGCACACGATAAAACCGCAATGCTACGCCGACGTTAATCGGCAAAAAGCGTAGGGGCATCGATCTATATACGTCCGATGCCCCTACGCCCGCAGCGTCAGTGCGCCGATCAGCCCAAATCGGTCGGGTTGATCTCGGCCTTGTCGACGGCGCCGGATTCGACGCCCCAATGCTTGAGGATCTTCATGTACGTGCCGTCATCCATCAGCTTCTGCATGGCCGCCTGCACCGCCTTGGCCGTGTCGGAATCACCCTTCTTGATGGCCACGGCCTCCTTGGTCACGCCGACGTCCTCACCGAGGGCCTCAAGCTGGTCGTCGGTCTGGGAGATCGCATAACCCGCGACCGGCGAATCGGCGTAGAACACGTCGGCCTTGCCGGTGACGACGTTGGTGGTCACATCGGTCTGCAGCTTGTTGGACAGGATCTGGATGTCAAGCTTGTTGTCCGCCTTGCACTGTTCGGCGCCCTTGTTGACTTCCTCCTCCTGTGTGGTGCCGGTCTGCACCGCGATCTTCAATCCGCACAGGTCGGACGTGTCGATCTTGCCTGGGTTGCCCTTCTTGACCACCCACGTGGAACCGGCCTTGAACATGCTGACGAAGTCGACGGCCTTCATGCGTTCCGGGGTAATGGTGAACGACGAGACGCCGATATCGTACTTCGAACCGATTGATGGAATGATCGAATCGAAATTCGACGTCTGCGGATCCGCCTCGAGGCCGAACGTTTTCGCTAACGCCTTGACGATGTCCACGTCGAAGCCGACCGGCGTCTTGCCGTCCGCGGCCAGGAACTCGGCCGGCGCGTACGACGTATCCATGCCGACGGTCAGCTTGCCGTCCTTGGTGACGGAGGACGGCAGCATCTTGGCGATCTTCTCGTCCTTCTTCACGCCGGACACGTCGTAACCGGTGGTCGACGACGAATTCGAATCGACGGAAGCTTGGGAATCCGTTTTGTCGGAGGTTCCGCAGGCTCCCATCGAGACGACCATCGCCGCGCTCAACGCGAGCGCCGCCCAACCTTTCAGGTTCCTCATCATGGCAAGTCCTCTCTTCAACCCAGCCAAATCAACCAGCCAAACGTGGCTATGGCATAACCTAAGAGCGGATTGCTACGAGCGTATTAACGGACGCAAAAGTTCCGAAACATTCACTCGTTGGTGCCGGGGGTGTTGATCTCCGGCTTGCTGATGGCACCGTCCTGAACACCCCAGTACTTGAGGATCTTCATGTAGGTGCCGTCGTCGATGAGCTTCTGCAGGGCCTTCTGCAGGGCCTCGTCCATCTGCTGGTCGCCCTTCTTGACGACGATGCCTTCCGGGGCGATGCCTTCGGTCTTGCCAAGCGTTTCGAGTTCGCCGTCGGTCTGCGCGATCGCGTAGCCGGCGACCGGCGAATCGGCGTAGAACACGTCGGCCTTGCCGGTGACGACGTTGGTGGTCACATCGGTCTGCAACTTGCTGGAGATAACGTCCATCTCCGCCTTGCCATCGGCCTTGCATTGCTTGGCCATCTTGTTGGCGGCGGTCTCCTGCATGGTGGCGGTCTGCACGGCCACCTTCTTGCCGCACAGATCGGACGTGTCGACCTTGTTCGGGTTGCCCTTCTTCACGGCCCATGCGGAGCCGGCGTTGAAGTGGCTGACGAAGTCGACCGCCTCGAGGCGTTCCTTGGTGACGGTGAACGACGAGATGCCGATGTCGTACTTGGCGCCGACGGCCGGAATAATCGAATCGAAGTTCGCGGTTTCCGGATCGGCCTCAAGACCGAACACTCCGGCCAGCGCCTTGGCGATGTCCACGTCGAAGCCGACCGGCGTCTTGCCGTCCGCGGCCAGGAATTCGGCCGGCGCGTACGACGTATCCATGCCGATGGTGAGCTTGCCGTCCTTGTTCACATAATCCGGCAGCATTTTGGCGATCGCGTCGTCCTTCTTCACGCCGGAAACATCGTAACCGGTCAGTTCGCTGGACTTCGAACTGGATTTCGACGCCGAGGCGTCGCTGTCGTCGCTGGTGCCGCATGCCGCGCCGGTGGCGAGCATGGCCACGCTCAACATGAACGCGGCGGCGGTTTTCAGGGCTTTTCCTGCTTGCATGTTCCCTCTCCTATGGATTCATATCGGCCTGTTCAGCCGAACCGTATCCTAGCGTAAAGAGGGTGTGTTACAAAAATTTTCCTGAATCGGCGTTCTTTCACTATGTGAAACCGGAATTTTTCCGATTTATCGCACCTGCTTGTTGGCGTATCGCATGGCTCGCAGCGCCTCACGCTTGTCCTGCTCCTCGCGAAGCGACTGGCGCTTGTCGAATTCCTTCTTGCCTCGGGCGAGCGCGATCTCGACCTTGACGCGGCCGTCTTTGAAATACAGGCTCAGCGGAATGATGGTGAATCCCTTGGCCTGGGTTTGGCGGGCCAGCTTGTCGATCTGCGCCGCATGCAGCAGCAGCTTGCGCTTGCGCTTGGGTGCGTGGTTGTTCCACGTGCCGTTGAGATATTCGGGAATGTTGGCTCCCTCAAGCCACATCTCCCCACGACGGTCGATGGTGATGAACGATTCGGCCAGCGACGCCCGTCCTTCACGAAGCGACTTCACTTCGGTGCCGGTCAACACGAGACCGGCCTCATACTTGTCTTCGATGGCGTAGTCGTGACGCGCCTTCTTGTTCTGCGCGATCGGTTTGGTTCCCTGTTCCTTGGCCATGTCGGACCTCCTTCCCGGTTCTTTCGATCAGTGTATGCAACGCGACTCCGTCGACCATATCACGAAAGCGCGTCGCCCGACGATGCGGACGGCGCGCTTGCCGTGGTTTCATGTCTGGAACGGAACCGTCAGTAGTGGACGTACTGGTAGGCTCCGGCGTTGGAGATCGTTTCCCAAGCCGGGAACGTCGCGAAGCCAGTGCCGCCTTCGGAGATCAGAACCGAACCGTCGGCGTTCACGCGTTCCACGACGGCCACGTGGCCGTACTGCCAGTCGGCGGTCCAATGTCCGCCTACGCTTTGGCCGCGCGCGAACACCATCGCCGCGCCGACATGCGGGGTGTTGTTCACCAGGTATCCGAGTCCACGAGCGGTATTGGCCCAATCGGCGCCGTTGCCCATGTAGGAGCCGACCGGAAGGCTCAGCTGGGAACGCCTCAGGTATGCCCACAGCGTGCACTGGCGGGACGGATACGCGGCACCGCCGACCGTGTTGCCGGTGTTGTGTCCGTAGCAGTATCCGGAACCGGCCGGGCAATTGCCGGGCACCGCATAGTTCATGCCGCCGGCGCCGCCGGAATTGTTGTTATTGGGCGTCGGAGCCGGCGCAGGTGCAGGCGCGGGAGCGGGATTGTAGTTCGTGTTGTTGTTCGGACGCGACTGCTGCTGGTTGTTATTGGGGTTGACAGCGGCGTTGTTGGAATTGTTGTACTGGTTGTTCCATGAATCGATCTGCGATTTCATGGCGACGATGTCCGCCGCTTCCTTGGCGCTCTGCGTTGTCAGCTGGCTCTTCTGCGATTCGAGCTTCTCACGTTTCACCGTGCCCTCGTCACGCAGCTTCTGCAGGGCGGTCTGCTTGGCGCTGGCCTCGCTTGCCGCCTGCTGGGCGCTTGCCGCCTGCTGGTCGGCCTGCTCCTTGAGCTGAGTGATCTTCTGTTCGATGGCGCCCAGACGGTCCTTACGGTTCATCGACGTGTTCAGCTCGTTCGCCGCGTCGGTTGCCGCGTTGGATTCGCTTCGCGTGACCGCGGCCTGCGACTGCATCTTGTTGACGAAATCGTCGGCGGTCGTCGAATCGGTGACAAAATCCAGCACATCCGACGTACTGGAGCCGTGGAAGCTTTCGCGGGCGAGCTGCGCGACGGCGGCCTTGGCGTCATCATAGTCGGAGCCGGTCTGTTTGATCTGCTCCTCAAGGTTCGCCTTGTCCTGCTGGGCCGCTTGCAACCGCTGCGTGGTCGCTTCCGCCAGGCTCTGCGCCTGTTCTGCCGCCTGCTGGGCAGATTCCGCGGCCTCGACCGCCGCAGGAATCTGGTTGTCGTTCAAATCGGCCAACTGCAGAATCGTGTCGGCGAGATCGCTGCTCACGCCGACAAGCTGCGACTTCAGCTTGGCGTGGTTCGACACCTTCGCCTGGTATTCCGACATGCTCACGGCATGCGCCTGCGGAGCCGGCGCGACGACGACCGCGACGCCGCCGGCGCAGAACATAGCCGAAGCAAGCATCAGTCCAACGATGGGCCGCACCTGTCTCGTCATTTTCCTAGACATGTATTCCCTTCCCGAAATCCACCTATTTCGACATTGTATCCAGCAAACTTCAAATATGCTGAACATCTCGTTCAGCACTCCGCCGGTTTATGCCTTCAGGTACTTCCTCAGCGAGATGCTGGACGCGACGATCGACAGCACGACGGCTCCCACCACAAGGGCCGGTGCAAGCAGCCATACCGTCTTCTGGTTGATCAGAGGCATCCACTGCACGCTCTTCGACAGCCAATCCGTGATGAACAGCTTCACCATGGCGCTCAACGTTCCGCAGGCGAGCAGCGAACCAATCAGCGACGCAAACACGCCTTCCAACACGAACGGCAGGCGGATGGTCCAGTTCGAGGCTCCCACCAGTCGCATGATCTCGGTCTCGTTCTTACGCGAGGCGGCACTCATGCGAATCGTCGTGCCGGTCAGCATGATGGCCACCAGGATCATCACGCCGGCGAGCGCCACGGTGACCGCCGTCGCACGGTTCAGCACCGAGAAGACCGGGTCGAAGATCTTGCGTTGATCCTGCACTTCCTCGACACCGGTGCGGCCGCTCAACACTTCGGATACCACTTGGTATTTGGTCGGGTCCTTCAGTTTCAGACGCAGCGACCCCTGCATGTCGGCGGCGGTGAGCACGCGTCCTTGGTATTCGCCGTTCGGATACTGCTTGAGGAAGGTGTTCTTGTAGAAGTCCTCACGGCTCACATATGTGATTTTGGAGACGATGTTGCCGGCTTCCTCGTTGATCACGTTCTCCAGATCGACGATCTCCTGGTTGGAAGGCGCCTTGCCCGACGAGCAGGACGCCGCCTGGCTGGCACCGTCCGGGCACAGCCATACGACCACTTCGACCTTGTCGTACCATTCGCCCTTCGCGGCGGTGATCTGTGCCTGCATCAGGCCGGATACGCCGATGAACAGGAAGGAGATGAATGTGACCAGCATGACGGAGATGATCATTGAAACATTGCGCTTGAGGCTGTTCCATGTTTCGGAAAGGATGAAACGAAAACGCATCAGTCGTGCTCCTTGGTGTCCTCAGGGTTTTCATCGGACGGTGCCGGCGGGACGGGCGGTTCGGGCGGTGTCGGAGGCTCGGTTTGGGTCGGTGGAACGGGCGGTGCAGGCGGAGCGGACAGCGCCGATGCTTCGTCGGCACCAGTCTCGGAGGCATCATTTTCAGCGGAGGTCTTGGCCTGTTCGTTCCGTTCGGTTTGCTCGGCCTGTTCCTGGTCGGCCATCTGTTCGAGGCTCAGTCCCTTGCCCCAGGTCAAGGTGGTCTCCACTGACGCGAAGGCCTCGCCGTAACGGCCGGTGCGTCCGGAATGCACGGATTTGGCAAGACGGGCGATGCCGTCGTTCCCCTGTCCGTCATGGACGGCAGCGGCGACCACATCCACGGCGTTCACCACGGTTTCGGCGCGCGTCGCGCCTTCCACGTCGACGGTGTCGTCAGGAGCGTTCGTTGAATCGATGGCGTTCTGTCGACGGTATTTCGCGTTCGGGTCGGAAGTGCCCAATGCCTGGTGCGATTTCGACTCGACTTCGGCATCCGGGAAATACAGCGCGGAATCGTAGGATCCCTGCTGCTCGTCGCGCACAATCTTGCCGGTGTGCAATTCGACCACGCGTTTGCGCATGGAGTTGACGATCTCTTCGTTGTGTGTGGCCATGACGATGGTGGTGCCGGTACGGTTGATGGCGTCCAACACTTCCATGATGCCCAGCGATGTGGTCGGGTCGAGGTTGCCCGTAGGCTCGTCGGCGAGCAGGATCTGAGGATGGTTCACATACGCCCTTGCGATGGCGACGCGTTGCGCTTCGCCGCCGGACAGCTCATGGGGGTAGTTGTTTTCCTTGCCCGTGAGCCCCACCGTCTGCAGTACTTTGGGCACCAGCGATTTGATGGTGGAACGGCTTGTGCCGATCACTTCAAGTGCGAAGGCGACGTTCTCCCATACCGTCTTGTTGTTGAGCAGCTTGTAATCCTGGAAGATAAAGCCGATCTGCCGGCGATAATGCGGCACCTGCCGTGCGGACAGGCGTCGCAGATCGTTGCCGGCGACGCGGATCTCGCCATCCGTGGCTTCCTCCTCGCGAAGCAGCAGGCTCAGCAAGGTGGTCTTGCCGGAACCGGACGCGCCCACAAGAAAGACGAAATCACCTCGATCGATGTCAAGACTGATGTCATCCAATGCGGGACGCGTGCCCTTTGGATAGACTTTGCTCACATGTTCAAGCGAGATCAGCGCCATCGTGTTTTCCCTCCGCCTATCGCTTAGGCTTCTTGTTCCTCGGCTGCCGCGCGACGCTGTTCGTGACGCCAGCGGATGCCGGCTTCGATGAACTCGTCGATGTCGCCGTCGAAGACAGCCTGGGTCTGCGAGGTCTCATACCCCGTGCGCAGGTCCTTGACCATCTGGTACGGATGCAGCACATACGAGCGCATCTGGTCGCCCCAGCTGGCCTTGATGTCTCCGGCGAGCTCCTTCTTCTTCTTGGCTTCCTCCTCGTGGCGCAGCACCAGCAGTCGGGACTGCAGCACGGCCATGGCGGCGGCGCGGTTCTGAATCTGAGAGCGTTCGTCCTGCATGGTCACCACGATGCCGGTCGGGATGTGGGTGATGCGCACCGCGGAATACGTGGTGTTCACGCCCTGTCCGCCAGGACCGGACGAGCAGTAGGTGTCGACGCGGATTTCGGAATCCGGCACGTCGATGTGATCGGTCGCTTCGACCAGCGGAACCACTTCCACGGCGGCGAAGCTGGTCTGACGGCGGCCCTGGTTGTCGAACGGGGAGATACGCACCAGACGGTGGGTGCCACCCTCCACGCTCAGTCGCCCGTATGCATACGGGGCGTCCACCTGGAACGTGGCCGACTTGATGCCGGCTTCTTCCGCGTAGGAGGTGTCCATGACCTTGGCCTTGTATCCGTTGCGTTCCGCCCAACGCAGGTACATGCGCAGCAGCATCTGCGCGAAATCGGCCGCATCCACGCCGCCGGCGCCGGAACGGATCGTCACCACGGCGGAACGTTCGTCGTATTCGCCGTCAAGCAGCGTCTGGATCTCCATATCGTCGAGATCCTTTTGGATGCTTTCGACTTCGGCCTTCGCCTCGGCCAACGTGTCGGCGTCCTCTTCCTCCTGGCCAAGCTCGACCAGGGTCTCCACGTCCTCGATGCGCTGGTCGGCGGATGCCAGACGCTTGAGCTGCGACTGCACCGCGGACAGCTTGCTGGTCACTTTCTGTGCGTTTTCCGGATCGTCCCACAATCCGGGTTCGGCCGCTTTCACTTCAAGGTCCTTGGCCTCGGCGGTCAGTCGATCGACGTCGAGGGCCTTGGAAATGGACTCGTATTTGGCGCGCGCTTCGCTGATCGCCTCGGAGTAATCAAATTCTGCCATCGTTTACACCATACATTTCTATTACGTTCCTGACTATTCTGACATGGAGCCGTCCACGGCTCCCGCACAATCCATAAGGTTTTTCCACGTGCCCACATCCATTTCCCACATGGACGGACCGCGAACCTGTCCGCACGCATACGGGAAACCGGGGCCCGTTTCGGATCATACGGGCCCGAAGGCGTCAAAGCCCCGCGTAGATCGCAGGAATGACCAGACTCAGCAGCATCGCCGCGGCGATGACGATGCACACCGTGCGCACCATGGTGCGGCGACGGCGTTCTCGCTGCTCGCGTTCGTCCCTGTAGTCACTCATACGCGCCACTATACCGGCTCGCCCCTACTTAGCGTTTCTTGCGAAACGCCTCGAAAATCACTTGTGGTAAGGTTCTCCGGCGTTGATTTTGTATGCGCGATAGATCTGCTCCAGCAGAATCACCCGCATCAGCTGGTGCGGGAACGTCATTTTGGAAAAGCTCAGCAGGTAGTCGGCTCGTTTGAGGATCGCGGGGTCGAGTCCCAATGAGCCGCCGATGATGAGCTGGATATGGCTGGTGCCGTGGAGTCCGAGGTCGTTGATTTTCGCGGCGAGCTGTTCGCTGGTGAGCTGCTTGCCTTCGATGGCGAGGGCGATGACGAACGCATCGTCACGAATATGTTTGGCGATGCGTTCGCCCTCTTTGGCCTTGATCTGCCGTTCGAGTCCGTCGCTGGCATGCTCCGGTGTCTTCTCGTCGGCCACTTCGACGATGCCGAGCTTGCAATACCGGCCCAGTCGTTTCGAATATTCCGCGATGGCGTCGCGCAGATACTTCTCTTTGACCTTGCCGACGGTGATCAGTGTGATTTTCACGAGTTTCCTCTTGCGGAGAGCGCGGATGACGCTCTCCGCCATTCCGTTTTCAGTTCTTGTGGAGTTTCTCGTTGAGCTCGATGCCGGTCTTGCGGTAGCGCGCCTCGATGCGGCCGGACACGGAGTTGCGGATGAACAGGATGTTGTCCTTGCCGGACAGTTCGGCGCCCTTGACGGTTTCGAGCGGTTCGCCGGCGGCGACCTTGGCCTTGTCGTAGATGGTGACCTTGGTGCCGGCGGTGACGTACAGGCCCGCTTCGACCACGCAGTTGTCTCCCAGGGAGATGCCGATGCCGGCGTTCGCGCCGAGCAGGGAGTGCTCGCCGATGGAGTTCTTGAGCTTGCCGCCGCCGGACAGGGTGCCCATGATGGACGCGCCGCCGCCGATGTCGGAGCCGTTGCCGACCACGACGCCTTGCGAGACGCGGCCTTCGACCATGGAGACGCCGAGGGTGCCCGCATTGAAGTTCACGAAGCCGGCGTGCATGACGGTGGTGCCTTCGGACAGGTGCGCGCCCAGTCGCACGCGGTCGGCGTCGCCGATGCGCACGCCGGTCGGCACGACGTAGTCGACCATGCGGGGGAACTTGTCAATCGACAGCACGTTCACATCGACGTGCGGCGCCAACACGGCTCCGGACTGTCGGGTGGCGGCCATCACGTCAAGCTTGCGCAAAGCGAAATCATCGACGGCGAACGGACCGTAGTTGGTCCACACCACGTTGTTGAGCTTGGCGAAAATGCCGTCGAGATTCAACGTGTTCGGCTTGGCCAGACGCATGCTCAGCAGGTGCAGACGCAGATAGGCGTCGGCGGCGTCCTCGATCGGCTCGTCCAGCTTGGACACGGTGAACACGGGCATGCGGCGCACGCCACGCGCGTCGGCCTCGTCATGCGCGATGGCGCCGAAGTTGTGATTCGGACGCGAGGTTTCAGCCGGAGCCTCGCCCAACGTGAGTTCCGGATACCACACGTCAAGGGTGTTGCCGGCCGCATCGATGCTTGCCAGACCCCAACCCCATGCGGTGCGCTGTTCAGTCATGTGTACGCTCCTTTGACCATGCCGGAGCCGTAGACCGGTTCCAGCGATTCGTTAGGTTCTTTCGTTCCTTGAAACACTGTAGCGGCAAGCCATGGCAGGCGCATGCGCACGTCCGAAACCGGAGCCGCGTGTCAATATCGTTCAGTGGCGCTGGTCCATCGGCACGTAATCGCGTTCCGTGTAGCCGGTGTACACCTGGCGCGGACGGCCGATCTTCGTGTTCGGGTCGGCGAGCATCTCACGGTACTGCGCGATCCAGCCGGGGATGCGGCCCAACGCGAACAGCGTGGTGAACATGGACGGATCGAAGCCGATCGCACGGTAGATCAGTCCCGTGTAGAAGTCGACGTTCGGATACAGATGACGAGACACGAAGTAATCGTCGCTCAATGCGATCTGCTCCAGTTCGGTGGCCACGTCGAACAGCGCGCGCTCGTCCGCCGGCAGCTTCAGCGTGTCGGTGCGTTCCATGATCTTCTGCAGATAGGTCTTGGCGATCGCCGCGCGCGGATCGTACGACTTGTACACGCGGTGGCCGAGGCCGGAGATGCGACGCCCGTTGGCCTTCGCGTCCTCCACGAATTCCTTGACGGTTTTGCCGGAGTCGCGGATGGCCTTGAGCTGGCGGAGCACCGCCTCGTTGGCGCCGCCGTGCAGCGGGCCGGACAGCGCGTTGATGCCGGCCGCGACCGCGGAATACAGGTTGGCGTGCGCCGAACCGGCGATGCGCACCACGGACGTGGAGCAGTTCTGCTCGTGGTCGGCATGGATGATGAGCAGACGGCCAAGCGCGTGCACATACAGAGGATCGGATTCGAACGGCTCATACGGCACGGCGAAGCACATGCGCAGGAAATCGTCGACATAGCCACGCGAGTAGTCCGGGTACAGCATCGGCTCATCGCGACGGCGGCGGAAGATGTAGCTGACGATGGTGCGCGCCTTGGCCATGATGATGGTCGCCGCTTCGTCCAGCTGGTCGGAATCGTTGATGTCCGTGGTGTCCGGGTAGAACGTGGCGAGCGCGTTGACCGCGGACGCCATCACACTCATCGGATGCGCGGTGCGCGGGAAGGAGCCCATGAACGTACGGAAGTCCTCCCCCACCATCGTGCGGTGGTTGATGTCGGAGATGAAACGGTCGTACTGGTCCTTGTTCGGCAGTTCGCCGTGACGCAGCAGCCAAGCGACTTCAAGGAAGTCGGACTGCTCGCACAGCTGCTCGATCGGATAGCCGCGATAGCGCAGAATCGAGTTCTTGCCGTCGATGTACGTGATTTTCGATTCGCATTGCGCGGTGGTGAGGAAACCGGGGTCGAGTGTGACCCAGCCATCATTGCGCAGCGTGGACACCACGATGCCGTCCGCGCCCGCCGTGGCTTCGACCACCGGCAGGGTGAAGTCCTTGGATTCCACACTCAGATTGGCTGTGGCCATACTCGTTCGCTCCTTACCAGTTCAAAAAGTACCGCCCACTATATGGCATGCGCGTTTCGATATGTGGGTTCCGTCTCAAAACGGGCATGAAAAAACGGGCTGTGCGTAATCGCACAAGCCCGTTTTCATAAGGTTTTGGACTAGTCGCGGACGGTGAGGATCACCGGACCGTTTTCGGTGATGGCGATGGTGTGCTCGCTGTGTGCGCCACGGGAGCCGTCCTCGCTCTTCAGCGTCCAGCCGTCCTTCGGATCCTGGTAGATCTCGTCGGTGGTCTTGAGGAACCACGGTTCGATGGCGATGACCAGGCCCGGACGCAGCTTGTAGCCGTGATGCGCCTTGCCGTCGTTCGGCACGTGCGGATCGCCGTGCATGATATGGCCGACGCCGTGTCCGCCGAACTCCAGGTTGATCGGGTAGCCGTATTCGCGTGCCACGTCGCCGACGGCGCAGGAGACGTCGCCCAGACGATTGCCCGGCTGAGCGGCTTCGATGCCGGCCGCCAAAGCCTCTTCGGTGCACTTGATCAGGCACAGGTCGTCGGGATGCTGCGTGCCGACGCAGAAGCTGATGGCGGAATCCGCGACCCATCCGTCGACGTTGATCGCCAGATCGAGGCTGACCAGATCGCCGTCCTTCAGGTTGTAGTCGTACGGAACGCCGTGCAGCACGGCGTCGTTCACGGACGTGCAGATGTAGTGCGCGAACGGACCGGTGCCGAAATCAGGCGCATAGTCGACGTAGCAGGACGAGGCGCCCTTGCGGTCCACGATGCGCTTGTGGACGAATTCGTCGATTTCCAACAGATTGGTGCCGACCTTGGTGAATTCCTTCAGGTCGCGCAGGATGCCGCCGACGAAGCGGCCTGCGGGCTTCATCGCTTCAATCTCTTTAGGGGTTTTCAGTTCGATCATGCCTTCAACCCTACTTCGCGGGCCATACACCGGCGAACGATGTTCTCCTTTCTGTATTCCACCTTGCGTTCCACCCGAATATTCGATTCGAATACACGATGTTGTCACCAAAGATGGATAGTGTGAAGCCATGAACAACACTTCGAATTCTTTGGTTTCGGGTATCGATCCGGCATCGTTCTCCGCCGTGACCGGCCCGTCTCAGGACTTGTTCCGCTTCGTCAACGGCCCGTGGGTCGACATGTACCGTCTTCCCGACGACCGTTCCCGGTATGGTTCCTTCGACAAGCTCGCCGAGGATGCGGAAAACCAGATCCGCGACATCCTTGAAGAGGATGATTGCCCAGCCGTCAAGTCGCGCGCTTTGTACCATAGTTTCCTTGACGTCGATGCCATCGACGCGGCCGGACTCGCCGCCATCGAAGACCAGTTGGCTTCCATCGACGAGGCCGAAGACAAGGCCGCGCTCACCCGCGCGCTTGGCGCCATGAACCCGACCGGCGGTCCAGACCTGATCGGCATCGCCGTTTACGGAGATCCGGGAGCGCCGGAGACCAATGTCGTGCACATCGAACAGGACGGTTTGGATCTGCCGGACGAGGCCTACTACAGGGAAGACCATTACGCGCCAATCCGTGAGGCGTATGTCGAGATGGTCGCCAAGCAGCTGAAGAACGCGCATCTTGCGGCCGATGACGAGGATGCCCATGCGCAGGCCAAGCGTTTCCTTGACGTGGAGACGCGCATCGCGGCGAACCATTGGGACAACGTGTCCACGCGCGATTCGGTGAAGACCTATAACCCGACGGATTACGCCGACCTGTGCGCCATGCTCGCCGATGTTGACCTGGACGCTTGGATCGACGCCTGGCAGAACGCTTACGACGCGACCACCGCGGCTGCCGTGCAGCCGTTGGATTTCCGCGGCTGTTTCAGCCACACGATCGTGCATGAGCCAAGCTTCCTCACCGGACTCAACGCGTTCTGGAAGGAAGCGTCGCTGGATGATCTCAAGCTGTGGGCCCGCGTGCATGTGGTGATCGGCTCCACATTGGAGCTTCCCCACGAATTCGACGAAACGAATTTCGACTTCTACGGCAAGACGCTGTCCGGGCAGAAGGAGCAGCGTGTGCGTTGGAAGCGTGGCGTCTCGCTGGTCAACGGCATCTGCGGCGAGGATGTCGGCCGCGAATACGTGAAGCGTCACTTCCCCGAAACCTCCAAGCAGCGTATGGAGCAGCTGGTCGGCAATCTCATCGACGCCTACCGTGTGTCCATCTCCAATTCCACTTGGCTTGGCGACGAGACCAAGGCCAAGGCATTGGAGAAGCTGTCCAAGTTCGTGCCGAAGATCGGCTACACGAACCATTGGCGTGACTATTCCGCGCTGGATGTGCGCGAGGACGCCGGCTTCGTCCAGAACATGCGTGCCGCGAACCTGTATGAGACCGGCTACCAGCTGGCCAAGGTGGGCAAGGCCGTCGACAAGGACGAATGGCTGATGAATCCGCAGACGGTGAACGCCTACTATGAGCCGTCCATGAACGTGATCGTGTTCCCGGCCGCCATTTTGCAGCCGCCGTTCTTCAACCCGGATGCCGAGGATGCCGCGAACTACGGCGGCATCGGCGCGGTGATCGGCCATGAGATCGGCCACGGTTTCGACGACCAGGGCTCGCAATACGACGGCGACGGCAAACTCAACGACTGGTGGACCGAAGAGGACAAGGCCAATTTCAAGGCGCTCACCCAGAAGCTCATCGACCAGTACAACGAGTTCGTGCCGACGCAGCTCGCCGAAAAGTATTCGGATGACCCGTCGAAGGCCCCTCATGTGAACGGCGCGTTGACCATCGGCGAGAACATCGGCGATTTGAGCGGTGTGAACATCGCTCTCAAGGCCTATGCGTTCGCTCTCGATGAAGCGGCCGGCCGCGGCAAGGATGGTTCCACGGAAGCCATCGAAGCCGCGCTTGCCGATGCTCCTGAAATCGACGGCTTCACCGGCCTGCAGCGTTTCTTCCTGAGCTACGCTTCGATTTGGCGCACTAAGAATCGCGACGAGTTGGCGGAGCAGTATCTGCAGATCGACCCGCACTCCCCCGCCGAATGCCGTACGAACGGCATCGCCCGTAATGTGGACCTGTTCCACAAGGCGTTTGGCGTGCAGCCCGGCGACGGCATGTGGCTCGCACCGGAGCAACGCGTGCGCATCTGGTAACAGGCCATGCCAGCGATCGCATAAGCGTCAGGCAATCGTCAGAAGCCATCGCCGCCGAATTCCTCACGTAGGGGTTCGGCGGCGTTGCTATCCGTACCGGCCTGCGAGCCGCCTTGCTCGTCAACGCCGGAACTCTGCCCGTCCATCGCATTGACTGAAGTTTCGCCCCGCTGTTGGGCGGCTTGCACATATGGATCACGTCCTAAAGCCTGTCCAGGCTGCGCGTCTTGCTGGCCGGAATCGTTTTTCTTGGCGAGTTTGCGGAAGGTGGAGACACCGTAGCTCAAATCATGCCCCGCCGCATTCGCTTCCATGACGAGTTTCGACTGTTGCTTGCCGTTCTGGTCCACCCAGCTTTCCGCCGCCAGCACGCCGGTCACGATGACCGGTTCGCCTTTTTTGAACGATTGGCAGATGCTTTCGGAAAGGCCTCGATATGCCTTCACCGTGATCCATGTGGTGGGCAGGTCCTTCCACTGTTGCGTTCGGCCATCGAAATAATGTCTGGTGCTGGCCAGCCGGAATGAGCTGGCATGCGGCATGCCTTCCCGATTGAATTGCGTGGGCTGGCCGCCCACATATCCCGTGATGGTGAGGAGACCCTGCTGCTGCGCCATGTTCGGCCCTTTCTGTTTGACGAATGATGGACCGCGGAAAGCGCCGTTGACGGCACGGAAGCGACAGGCAGTGAGGTGGATTTATGGTGAGAGAGGGTAAACTGCATGCCCTTCCCGCATCTTCACGTTTCCGCGGTAAGACCACTATCGCCGAACGTTCCATCCGTCTGCAAGCCCAACCGGAGAATGTGGATAACTTGAGATCGTCGGGCGAGTCGTGGATTGTCGGTGGATAATTTCGACTTATCCACCGACATCCACAATCCTCATGTGCGTGAGATGCGCACGGTATTCCCCATGAAAAACAAAAAACGGAAGACCACCTGCTTGATGGTCTTCCGTTGCCGTATGTCGTTCGTCGGATCAAACCGACGCGCTACGGATTGCCGTATGTCACTTGAGCAGTGCAGCGACGCGGTCCGCGATCGCCTGCGCGGCGTCCGCGACCGGCACCGCTTCGGCGTTCTCACCGTTGCGGTCGCGCACTTCGATGGTGCCGTTGTTGACGGTGTCGCGGCCGGCGACGGCGATGATCGGCACGCCGATGAGTTCGGCGTCCTTGAACTTGACGCCCGGAGACACCTTCTTGCGGTCGTCGAAGATGACTTCGATGCCCTTGGCCTCAAGCTCACCGATCAGCTGTTCTGCGGCTTCGAACGCGGCCGCATCCTTGCCGGTGGCCACGACGTGCACCTGTGCCGGCGCGATGACTGCCGGCCACGCCAGACCCTTCTCGTCGTGATGGGTTTCGGCGATGCAGGCCATCACACGGGAGACGCCGATGCCGTAGGAGCCCATCCACACCGGAACGGTCTTGCCGTTCTGGTCGAGCACCTTCAGGCCGAGCGCGTTGGAATACTTGAGGCCCAGCTGGAACACCTGGCCGATTTCCACGCCGCGCTCGAAGCTCAGCGGGCCGGAACCGTCCGGGCTCATGTCGCCATGACGTACCTGCACGGCTTCGACGGTGCCGTCAGCCTCGAAATCGCGGCCGTACACCAAATCGTAGTAATCCACGTCCTGCTCGTCGGCGCCGGTGAACCATGCGGAACCGCGTGCCACGTGCGCGTCGATCAGGTAGCGCAGCGCGTCACCGGTCTCGGACGCGTTCTCGGCCTTCTTTCCGTCGCGCGCCTGCGGGCCAAGCGCCATCGGTCCGATGTAGCCCTTGACGAGTTCCGGATGCTTCTTCAGATCCTCGTCGGTGGCTTCCTCGATCTCGGCCGGGGTGAACTGCGCCTCAAGACGCTTCATGTCGACGGTACGGTCGCCCGGAACGCCTACGACCACGAGCTCGCGCCACGGCTCGTCGTGGTCTTCGTCCTGCGGATGCATGACGGCGATGACGACGTTCTTCAGAATGTCGGAGGCCTGCCAATCGCGGCCGTCGGAACGAGGATGGTTGGCGTTGGCGAATTCGACCATCTTGTCGATGGTGGCCGCGTCCGGGGTCGGGCGCTTTTCGGCTGCCGGCGTTGCGGTAAAGTCGATGGCTTCCGGTTCCGGAGTGGTCAGCGCCTCGACGTTCCAGGCCTTGCCGGACGGCGACTGGGCGAAGGTGTCCTCGCCGATCTCCATCGGAGCCAGGAACTCCTCGGATTCGAAGCCGCCCATCGGGCCGGCCATGGCGTGCACCGGCACGTACTTCAGGTCGAGACGGTTGAAGATGCGCTCGTATGCGCCGCGCTCGTCCATGTATGCCTTGACGAGGCCTTCCTTGTCGAGGGTGAAGGAGTAGGCGTCCTTCATGATGAACTCGCGGCCGCGGATCAGGCCGGCGCGCGGACGGAACTCGTCGCGGTACTTGGTCTGGATCTGGTAGAGGGTCACCGGCAGGTCCTTGTAGGAGGAGTACAGGTCCTTGACCAGCAGGGTGAACATTTCCTCATGGGTCGGGGCCAGCAGGTAGTCGGCCTCGTGGCGGTCCTTCAGACGGAAGATGTTGTCGCCGTATTCCTCCCAGCGGTGGGTGGCCTCATACGGCTCGCGCGGCAGCAGTCCGGAGAAGTGGACTTCCTGGGCGTCGATGGACGCCATCTCCTCGCGGATGATGTTCTCGATCTTGTTCAGGACATTGAGGCCCAGCGGCAGCCAGGTCCAGATGCCCGGAGCGGCCTTGCGCAGGTAGCAGGCGCGCTGCAGCAGCTTGTCCGACACGACGTCGGCATCGGCGGGGTCCTCGCGCAGGGTGCGCAGGAACATGGTAGACATACGAAGTGCTTTGGTCATACGTTCCAAATTACTCAGGTAAGCCGACTTGGATGCGCCACACGTCCTCGAATCGCACACCAATACGCGAAAAACGTTATTTATAGAGTTATAAATAAGTCTAAAGCCGTTTCTATGATACTGGAATCAGCACCATATCGCTTCATAAGGAAAGGACGCAGCATGCGTCACGTCACCGCGCACATTTCGATTTGGAACAAACTCGGCCGGATCGGCATCATCTGCTATTTCGTCTTCGCGGCGGCAGCGCCGGAAGTGCTGACCGAAGGCAACCAATGGATCGGCCTGTGCCTGGCCGTATTGTGCGTCACGTTGATTTCCCTGCCATGGAAGAAGCCGTTCAATGCGATTGCGCTGGCCGGCATGGTGATATGGATCATCGTCACGCGGGCGATTCCAGGTCTTGAGTTCCTGCAGCGCAACCCGCTTTGGTTGCTCGTCGGACTGGCCTGCGTGATCGCCAGCTGTTGGGACCCCGATTCGGAAAGCGTCGAGGACGAAGTTGAGCTCGACCCGGATCTTGCGCGTTCCCTGCAGGCGATGGGCTGATATTTAGCAGCGGGTCAGAACAGCACGTCCTGCGCGAATTCGTCATCCTCACCGGCCGGTTGCGGCATGCGGGCGCGGAATGCTCCGACACCGTCGGAGGCAAGCGTATCGACGGCCTGCGCCGACTCCAATCGCAATTGTCCATCAAGACGGACCGCGTCCGGTGAGACCAGGAACATGCGCTCGTTGACGCCTTGCAGATACAGGCCGTCGAGCCCTTCCACTCGCGACAGCGCCACGTATCCCATGCCCGGCGCGAATGTGCGCCGCAAATCCATGACGGCACGATCGAGCGTCATGCCTTGCGATTTGTGGATGGTGATCGCCCACGCGCAGCGCAACGGCACCTGTTTGACCGTGGCGAGCACGGTATCGCCGTCCTGCATCTGCCAGGAATTCGGCTTCATGGTGACGATGTTGCCGTTTTCGAATTCGACGATCGGCCAGCCGCCCTGCGATTGCGTGGTGAATCCACGCACGGTGCCGAGCGACCCGTTGACGTACTGGTGGTCGGTGTCGTTGCGCACCGCCATCACGGCCGCGCCCGTTTTGAGGTACAAGCGTTCGGGAGCGAGCATGTTCTTTTTGAGCCGTTCCACCAGATTCGCCGCGCCCTCGGATTCGGCGAGGTATTCGTGCGGCTCCTCCTTGATTTCGAACAGGCGCAGGTCATTAAGCGCGTCGGCCTGCCTGTTGACGGGGAACAGGTTCACCGCCTGCTGCCCGGGTTCCGGAATGGCCCCCAACCGGGTCAGCAGCACATTGCGGTCGCCATCGTCCACCGCGCCTTCGCGAATGTCGGTCAGCACGTTCAACAGCTGGCCGTCATCCTGACGATGCTGTTCGGTCAGATAGCAGACAACGGGGTTCAATTCGCGCCATACCAACGATTCGGTGACGAAACCTTCGGGATTGAGTCCGGCGCGCATGTACCGTTCGCGACTGGCCAGATATTCGGCGGACGGCGCGATCAGGTCGTTGTTGCGTCCCGATACCGAAACCGGCGGCAGCTGGAAAAAATCGCCGGACAACACCACCTGCAGCCCGCCGAACGGACGTTCGTCGCGGCGGATGATGCGGCAGATCCGGTCAACCATGTCGAACAGCCACGCGTGCAGCATGGAGACCTCGTCGATGATGAGGATGTCGGCTTCCTGCAGCTTGCGTTTGCGGCGTGTGCGAACGGTTTTGACCAGATTGTCGGTCAATGCCGTGGCCAAGCCGATGCCGCTCCAGGAATGGATGGTGGTGCCGTTGATATGCGTGGCAGCGATGCCCGTGGATGCGGTGACGGCCACGGATGCGCCGTCGGCACGCGCCTGCCGTATGAATTCGTTGAGCACGTAGGTTTTGCCGGCACCGGGCGCGCCCGTCAGGAACACGCTTGCGCCGGAACCCAGAATCGCAAGCGCCTCGGATTGCCTCATTACGCCACCTTCTTTACGTCACCGCGCCCCATGCAACGAAATCGTCAGGCAACCAGCCTGTCCACAACCTTGAGCACACCGTGCTCGACGTTCGACGGTGCGATGTAGCGCGCGGCGGCCTTCAAATCGGGGTGTGCGTTGCCCATGGCGAACGACCAGTCGCCCGCCTCAAGCATGAGCAGATCGTTGAGGTAGTCGCCGAACACCGCCGTCTGCGCGGGTGTGACGCCGAGCACGCGCTGCAACGCCTCGACGCCCTGCTTTTTGTCGGTTTCGATGTTCATGATGTCCACCCACAGTTTGCCGGAGACGACCACCTGGTAGTCCGCGCGCAGATGTGTGAGCTTTTCGTTGGTGAATCGTTCGGAGCCGTCAAGGTCGAGGATCGCGAGTTTCAGAACGATTTCGGCGTCGCCGTCAGGGGTGTAGGCGGACGGTTCCTGCGCGAAGTCGAGCACTTCGTGCAGATCGTCCACGATGCTCAGCGCCGCGTAGTATTTGCCGACTTCATCGAGGAACGGCTTGTCGGAACGCTGCACGTATGCCGATTTAAGGCCACACACCACCAGTCCCACGTTATGCTCGCCGGAGGCAGCGGCGTCGTCGACCAGGTCGATGACGTGACTCGTGACGTCCAAATCGACGCCATGCACTTCCACGACTTTGCCGTCGAGCGCCACCACATTGCCGTTTTCCGCGATATAGGACAGTTCTCCCCCGTCGAGAATCTCCGCGGCTTTGTCGGCGAACATGTTGCGCAGCGTGGCGTATTGGCGTCCGGACGCGGGCACGAATTCGACGCCACGGCGTTTGAGCCGGGCGAGCATGGGCCAGAATCCGTCGGGGATTCGGCTTCGTTCGTCAAGTAACGTGCCGTCCATGTCGGCGACCACAAGGCGGATATCCTGCGGTTGGCCGATGGTGGTCCAATCAGCTGCGGTCATGCGGTTCCTCTCGCTGGAGTCGTGCTGTCAGTCCTTGTTGAGCAGGCTGGTTTCCTGGATTTCAGAGGCGATGGCCTTCGCCTCCGCTTCGCTCGGACCGGGCACCGGGGCCATGAACGCCTTGCGGTAGTAACGCAGTTCGTCGAGCGATTCGATGATGTCGGCGAGCGCGCGGTGGCCGCCGTTCTTCGGCGGACGGTTGAGGTAGACGGCCGGATACCAGCGGCGGGCGAGTTCCTTGAAGGTGCTCACGTCGATGGTGCGGTAGTGCAGGTTCTCCATGAGTTCCGGCATGTAGTGGTCAAGGAACTTCTTGTCGGAGCCGATGGTGTTGCCGGCGAGCAGCGGCTTGACGCCGGCCGGAGTGAATTTCCTGACGTATTCGATGACCTTGGCTTGCGCTTCGTCGAGGCTCAGACCGTGTTCCCATTCGTTGATCAGGCCGGAACGGGTGTGCATGGCGCGCACGAAGTCATTCATGTGGTCGACAGCCTTCTGACTGGGCTTGATCACATAGTCGACACCTTCGTCGAGCACGTTCAGGTCGAAGTCGGTCGGCACCACGGAAACCTCGACGAGCTCGTCGCCGCCGAAGATATCTAGGCCGGTCATCTCGCAGTCGATCCAGATCAGACGTGAGCCTTCGGACGTGTATGTTTCGCCATCGTGTGCATCTACCATCGTTGCCTCTTTCGATTGGTCCGCGGTCGCGCCCTCTGCGCAGGCCGAACATATGAAGATACCGCAGGGTAGGTACGTCGGACCGTCATCGTTGGAAAACGGTCGTTGGAAACAGGAAAGCCGTCCGCGCCCAAATGGAGGGACGCGGACGGCTGGAGCGCGCTGCCGGTTCGATGGTTCAGCGCACGAGTGCGGTATCCGGCACGGACACCCTCAGATCGGGGCATCCTGCGTGCGGTCAATCGGCCAGTTTGAGCCAAGCGCTGGTATCTTGCGGCAGCTTGCCGTCGTCGGTAAGCGGTCCTGATGTCAGCAGCACTTCGCCTTGCGGCAACGTGATCGGTTCTTCGCCGAAGTTGGTGATCGAGGCCCAGCCGTTGGCACGGCGGTACGCGATGGTGCCACCCGGGAAACCGTTGGCGCCGTCATGCGCCTTGCCGGGCTGGTCTTCCGGAAGCCATTCGAGACTCAGGTCGGTGGTCTGCAACTCATGTCGCAATGCCAGCACGCGGCGGTACAGGTTCAGCATGGAATCCGGGTCGGCCGATTCGACATCGACCGCGAAATCCTTGTACCACTTGGGTTGCGGCAGATGCGGCTCGGCCTTCGCGTCTGCCGGCGAGAATCCGAAGGAGCCGCCATGGCCGAACTCATCGTTCGGATCGTCCAGCTGCGGAGCGTCGGCCGCAACCCACGGCAGCGGCACACGGCAGCCGTCACGGCCTTTGGTGCTGGCGGAACGGGAGGTGCGCCATGCGGACGGATCCTCCAGCTCATCCCACGGAATGTCGGCCACTTCGAACAGGCCGAGTTCCTCGCCTTGATACACGTAGGCGGAGCCGGGCAGCGCCATCTCCATCATGATCGCGGCGCGGGCGCGCTTGGTGCCGAGCGCGCGGTCCTCCCGGTATGTGGTGCCGTCGCGCAGCAGCCAGTCGAGCGGCAGTCGATGGTATTCGCCGGTCGGCACCTGGGGCAGCGCGTAGCGGGTGGCATGGCGGACCACGTCATGGTTGCTCATCACCCAAGTGGCGGTGGAACCGGACCGTTCGGCGCTTTCCAGACCTTCCTCGATGGCGAGGTGCATGTCGTCGCGGATCCAATCCTTCTTGGCGAACTCGAAGTTGAAGATCTGGCCGAGATCGTCCGGGGAGGCGTACAGATGCTGGCGGCTTGGTCGGACCCACGCCTCAGCCACGGCGAACGCCGGCGGATCGTACTCGTTGAACACCTTGCGCCACTCGTGGTAGATGTCGTGCACTTCGTCGCGGTCGATCACCGGATGGGAGCCGTCTTCGGGCTGATCGTTGGTGCACCAGACCACATAATCGTCCAGATCATCGCGGTCGAGATCCTTGGCCAGGCCGTGCGCCACGTCCACGCGGAAGCCGTCGGCACCGTGGTCAAGCCAGAAACGCAGGGTTTTGATGAAATCGGCGCGCACGTCCTCGTTTTTCCAGTTCCAGTCCGGCTGTTCCTTGGTGAACATGTGCAGATACCATTGGCCGTCGGGCACGCGCGTCCATGCAGGGCCGCCGAAGTGGTTCTGCCAGTTGGTCGGCGGCTCGTCGCCGTTCGGTCCCTTGCCATCGCGGAAGATGTAGCGGTCGCGTTCCGGCGAGCCGGGTTTCGCGGCCAACGCGGCCTTGAACCATTCGTGCAGGTTGGAGCTGTGGTTCGGCACGATGTCCACGACGATTTTGATGCCGTCGGCATGCGCGGCTTTGGCGAGCGCGTCGAAATCGTCCATGGTGCCGAGTTTCGGATCGACGTTGCGGTAGTCGTCCACGTCATAGCCGCCGTCGGCCAGCTGGGACGGGTAGAACGGGCTCAGCCAGATGGCGTCGACGCCCAGTTCCTTCAGATATCCGATTTTCTCGGTGACGCCGGCAATCTGGCCGAGGCCCTCGCCGCGGGAATCCTTGAAGGAACGTGGATACACCTGGTAGACCACGGCCTGCTTCCACCACAGCGACGGATCGTTGACTTCGGTCATGTTGTCCCCTTTCATACAAACGCTTGTGCACCGTGCGCACGTATCACAACTCCGTACGTAGAACGATTTTCGTTGATTTTCCTACGATGGTTATGTTGTGTTGTGTAGCTTCGTTGCTGTTATCGCATTGCTTGACATAATCAATAATAACGCTTGTGCAAAAAAGCGCAAACCACAGGAGGCAGAACAAGGTGGCAGCACTTCAAAAAGCAAGCAATAACAACACCTGAAGCCATGCAAGCGTTTTTACAAAAGCAGCGTGTCGTGATAGAGTGAAGCAGTCGCGGGCAACCGACCGCCCGCATAGTCCACCCTAAGGAGCCATCCGACCATGCCACGAACCACCATCGCAGACGTAGCCCAGGCAGCCGGAGTGTCCGTCTCCACCGTGTCCCGCGCGCTTCGCGGGCTCGACAGGGTCAGTCCCGAAACCAGGGAACGCATCGAGCAGGAGGCGAAGCGCCTGCATTTCTCCTTTTCGAAAAGCGCGTCGTCCCTGGCGTCCGGCAAAACCATGCGAGTCGCCGTGCTGCTGCCGAACGAAATCAGCAGCTGGTTCAACGCCCACGCCTTCGAAGGCATTTACGAGGTGATGTCGAAGGCCGGATACGACATCGTTCCTTACATCGTGTGGACGCAGGACGATTTGGATGCGTTTTTCCAAAATCTTCCGGGCAACCGCAACGTCGACGCGGTCATCGAGGCGTCATTTGACTTCGACGAGGCGAAGAAGCAGGTGCTTGGCAATCTGACCATTCCGGTGGTCGGCATGAACGCGCCGAGCACGCACGGTCTCGACGCCGGCGTCGCCATCGACGACGAGGCTTCCATGGCGACGATTGTACGGTTCCTCAAATCGTTAGGGCATAAGACGCTCGCCTACATCGAACAGCCCATCAACACCACGCCGTTCGTCTGCTCCGACAGGCTGCGCAAGAAGGGATTCAGCGAAGCCTCACAAGCTTGCGGTTACGCGGATGAAGACATCATCGTCATGCCGTCACTATCCCATATCGATGCTCGCAGCGAGCAGGACATCTATTCCGGCATCGTCGCGCAGCTGCTCAGCGCTCCAAAGCAGCCGACCGCCATCTGCGTCTCCGTCGACGCCGTGGCCGCTCCCCTGCTGAAGGAGCTGCGGCGCATGGGATGGCGCGTGCCACAGGACGTGTCGCTGGTCGGATTCGATGATGACGACACCGCCACCGCATTGGATCTGACCACCATGCATCAGGATCCGGCGGAAATCGGCCGTATCGCTGCACGTAAGACGCTTGCGCTGCTCAATGGCGAGACGCTTGACGAGCCGTTCACCGTCATGCCGACGTCGCTGGTGCTGCGTGGCACCACGGAACGCGTAAGTTGACGTTCATACGGTGCCATCGACATGGCTCAATTAACTAAACGTCACTAGACCAATAGCTGCCGAAAACGCACGAAACCCGTCCAGCGGCATTCCTGCCACCGGACGGGTTTCGTATTATCTAGCGTTTAGTCGCGTCGTATGCGTTTCGCGCGGTATTCGCCAATCACTGACGGCCGGAGTAGTTCGGCGCCTCGGCGGTCATGACGATGTCGTGCGGATGGGATTCGCGCAGGCCAGCGTCGGTGATGCGGATGAAGCGGCCACGTTCCGGCATTTCGGAGATGTTGTGCGCGCCAATGTAGAACATGGACTGGTGCAGGCCGCCGATCATCTGGTACAGCACGGCGTTGAGCGGTCCGCGGTACGGCACTTCGCCTTCGACACCTTCCGGAACGACCTTGTCGTTGGAGGTGACGTCGGCCTGGAAGTAACGGTCCTTGGAGTAGGACTTCTTGCCACGCGGAGCCATGGCGCCCAGGGAGCCCATGCCACGGTACAGTTTGTACTGCTTGCCGTGCAGGAGCACCTTCTCGCCCGGAGCTTCCTCGCAGCCCGCGAGGGTGCCGCCGAGCATCACGGAGGATGCGCCGGCCACGAGGGCCTTGGCGATGTCGCCGGAGTAGTGGATGCCACCGTCGGCGATGCACGGCACGCCAGCGGCGCGGCAGGCCTGGGCGGCCTCGTACACGGCGGTGAGCTGCGGGACGCCGACACCGGCGACCACGCGGGTGGTGCAGATGGAGCCCGGGCCGACGCCGACCTTGACGGCGTCGACGCCGGCGTCGATCATGGCCTGCGCACCCTGGCGGGTGGCGACGTTGCCGCCGATGATGTCCACGCCATTGAACGCGGAATCGGACTTCAGGCGGCGAATCATGTCGAGAGCCAGCTTGGCCTCACCGTTGGCGGTGTCGACCACGAGCACGTCCACGCCGGCTTCCATCAGAGCGGAAGCACGGTTGTAGGCGTCGCCCAGGAAGCCGATGCCGGCGGCGACGCGCAGACGGCCCTGCTCATCCTTGGTGGCGTCCGGATACTGTTCGGTCTTGACGAAGTCCTTGACGGTGATCAGACCGGTCAGGTGACCTTCGGAATCGACCAGAGGCAGCTTCTCGACCTTGTGCTTGGCCAGCAGGTCGTGCGCGTCTTCCTTGGAGATGTCGGACGGACCGGTGATGAGGTTCTCGCGGGTCATGACCTCGGAGACCTTCAAACGGTCGTAATCCTCGGAAGCGATGAAACGCATGTCACGGTTGGTGATGATACCGACGAGCTTGCTGTCCTTGTCCACGACCGGCAGGCCGGAGATGTGGAAACGGCCGCACAGCTTGTCGAGGTCGGCGAGGGTCACGTCCGGGCTCACGGTGAGCGGATCGTTGATCATGCCGGATTCGGAACGCTTGACGATGTCGACCTGGGCGGCCTGGTCGTCGATGGAAAGGTTGCGGTGCAGCACGCCGATGCCGCCGTTGCGAGCCATGGCGATGGCCATGTCGGATTCGGTGACGGTGTCCATCGCGGCGGAGATCGCCGGGACCTTCATCGTGATGTTGCGTGTGAGATGGGTGGTGGTGTCCACTTCGGACGGAATGACGTCCGTCTCGTTCGGCAGCAGCAGCACATCGTCATAGGCGAGGCCAAGCTGGGCGAAAATCGGAGGAAGTGGGGCGAACGTGGAATCTGCATTCATATCAGGAATTGTAGCCATAGACCCACTATATGAACGTGGGCTGACTTACTGCGACACGGCGCGAAAAGCCGAAATTATCAATCGTAATAAAAGCTGCTTATATCGTTTGGCAAAGCGTTTCATCAGTTTTTCTTGCGATTGCGCCGGACGGACGATCAGCGTCCACCGCGCGTTTTGTCGCCGCGCGCGCGTCCGACCGACGCGTGTTGCGCATCGGTTCCGGAGATTGCGTTTTCCTCACGGATTTCGGGAATGCGGTGTTTCAGATACGGGTACATCGTGGCGACCGTCAGCAGCGCCGACGCAATGAGGAAGCCAATCAGCACATACTGCGCTTTGAAGAACAGAATCATGATCGAGCCGAATGCGATCAGCGACGCCCACCCCCAGAGAATCAGCACCGCGCCCTGCACGGTGTGTCCGATGCGCAGCATGCGGTGGTGCAGGTGCATGCGATCGGGATGCATCGGCGACTGGCCTTTGCTCAACCGCCGCACAATCGCAAGACACATGTCGAGGATCGGCAGGAACAGCACCAGCATCGGCAGCAGAATCGGCATGAACACCGGCAGATAGATGCTGGTATGGATGGACGCCGGATCGAGACGGCCCGTCATGACGATCGACGCGCAGGTGATCAGATAGCCGAGCAGCATGGAGCCGGAATCTCCCATGAACAGTTTCGCAGGATGCCAGTTATGCAGGATGAAGCCGACGCACATGCCGACCATGGCGATGTCGATCAGCGTCGCCATGGATGCGTACGACGGCGAGCTTCTTGCGATGATGTACGAATAGATGGCGAAGGCGATGCCGCCGATCGCGACGATGCCCGAAGCGAGGCCGTCAAGACCGTCCACGAAGTTGACCGCGTTGATGGACGCGACGATAAGGAACGCGGTGATGGCCATCGACAGGCTCGGCGACGCGGTGACGAGCGAGCCGAGAGGCAACGAGATGATCTGCAGGCCGCCCCAGGCCACAAACACAGAGATGAGCAGCTGACCGGCGAGTTTGAGCATCCAGTCAAGGTCCCACAAATCGTCGGCCATGCCCAGCAGGCTGATCATAATGGCGCCGGCTAGAATCACCCATGCCTGATGCGATTGGGCGAACAGGCCTTCGATGAAAGGGATGCGCGAGGCGAACAGCATGGCCACGGTGAAGCCGATAAGCATGCCCAGTCCACCCATGCGTGGCGTCGGCACGGTATGCACGTCGCGTGCACGCACTTCGCCGACTGCGCCGATTTCGATGGCGATGTGCCGGATCAGCGGCGTGAGCAGATAGGTGACGCCACCTGCGACCGCGGCAATGAACAGGTAGATTCTCATGCGCCCAAAGCACCGCCATTCAGTGTTAAAGCCTTACGGATGACCAGCTCGCGAATCACTCCCTCCCGAAGAATCGCGATGCCGTCGCGCTCGTGCGGGTCGGCTGCAACCACCGTGGACGACACATGTCCCGGAGTCGCCCCCCCGTCCAAATACAGATCCACCGCATCTCCCAGCGCGTCCGCGGCTTCCTGCACCGTTTGTGCGCTTTCCTCGCCGGAACGGTTGGCGCTGGTGGCGGCCAACGGCCCGGTGGCTCGCAGAATACGCAGCGCGACCGCGGAATTGGGGATGCGCACGCCCTGTGTGGCTTTGCCGGTTGTCGGATCATGACGCAACGTGGCAAGCGAACAGTCGTCTTCCGCTTCCGCTATCGGCGAAAAAGCGCCCGGCATGAACATGGCGGCCAGACGGTTGAGCGGCACCGGCAAGGTCAGATGCAGCTTCTCCATGCTTTCGATTGACGGCAGCAACACCTGCAACGACTTGTATTTCGGTCGTTGTTTGGCTGCGAACACCTTGCGGATCGCCTCGATGTTACGCGGATCGCAGGCGACGCCGTACACCGTGTCAGTGGGGATGACCACCAATCCGCCATCATGGATGATTTCAACGGCCCGGGCAAGGGATTCGTCGTTTACTGTGCAAATTTCGCTCATGACACCTCCCTTTCAGCCAGTCAACTTACCTATTGTAAGGCATGGCTCGATGGCGCGCCCGAATGGAGGGAACACGACCGGCGAATATTCCATCGGATATAGAAAAAGCCCTGTCGGTTTGGATGCGTCCAAGCCGACAAGGCGGATACGGCATGAATCAGGCGCCCAGATACGCCTTGCGCACCTGCTCGTTGTTGAGCAGTTCCTTGGCGTCGCCTTCCATCGTGATACGGCCGGTTTCCAGCACGTATGCGCGGTCGGCGATCGACAGCGCCATCTTGGCGTTCTGCTCGACCAGCAGAATCGTGATGCCCTGCTCGTGCAGCTTGCGGATGATGGAGAAGATCTCCTTGACGAGCTTCGGGGACAGGCCCATGGACGGCTCGTCCATGAGGATCGTCTTCGGATGGCTCATCAGCGCGCGGCCCATCGCCAGCATCTGCTGCTCGCCGCCGGACAACGTGCCGGCCTTCTGGTTACGGCGTTCCTTCAGACGGGGGAACAGGCCGTAGACCATGTCGAGGTCCTTCTTGAGGTCCGACTGGTCCTTCAGGCTGAACGCGCCCATCTCCAGGTTCTCTTCGACGCTCATGCGTGTGAAGACGTGGCGCCCTTCCGGAATGTGCGCCATACCGAGGGTCACGATCTTGTTGTTGTGGGTTTTCAGCAGATCCACTCCGTTGTACATCACGGAACCGGATTTCGCCGGTACCAGACCGGTGATGGTGTGCAGCGTGGTGGTCTTGCCTGCGCCGTTCGCGCCGATCAGAGACACGATCTCGCCGTCGTTGACAGTGAAGCTGATGTCCTTGACGGCTTCGATGGCACCGTACGAAACGGAAAGGTTCTTGACTTCCAGCATCAGGCTTCCTCGCTTTCGTGCTTGGCATCGTCGCTGTCGGTATCGTCGTCGGAACCCAGGTATGCGGAGATGACCTGCGGGTTGTTGGCGATCTCGTCCGGCGTGCCGGCGGCGATGGTGCGTCCGTAGTCGAGCACCTGGATGCGCTGGCAGACGTTCATCACCAGGCTCATGTCATGCTCGATCAGCAGGATGGCGATGCCGAAGCGGTCGCGGATGGTGTTGATGCAGTTGAGCAGGTCCTCGGTCTCCGTCGGGTTCATGCCTGCCGCCGGCTCGTCGAGCAACAGCAGTTTCATGCCGGTGGCGAGGGCGCGGGCGATTTCCAGCTTGCGCTGGGCGCCGTACGGCAGGTTCGCCGCTTCGGTTTCGGCCAGGCCCTCTAGTCCGAAGATCTTGAGCAGGTCGATGGCTTTGGCGTGCATCTCGCGTTCCTGCTTCCAGAATTTCGGCGTGCGGAAAATCGCGCCGCCCATGTGGTAGCTGAACGATTCGTTGAATGCGACCAGCACGTTCTCCTCCACGGTCATCTGGCCGAACAGGCGGATGTTCTGGAAGGTTCTGGCGATGCCGGCGCGCACCACCTGGTACGTCTTCTTGCCGTTCATGCGTTCGCCGTCCAGGAAGAACTCGCCTTCCGTGGGCTGGTACACGCCGGTCAGCAGGTTGAACACGGTGGTTTTGCCGGCGCCGTTCGGGCCGATCAGACCGACGAGCTCGCCGGAGTTGATGGTCATGTTGAAGTCGGATACGGCTTTGAGGCCTCCGAAGGTGATGCCGAGATGTTCGGCTTTCAGGATGGGCTCGCTCATGCCTGCGCCTCCTTGGTGTCGGCGGCCGTCTCGACGGTTTCGTCCGTCTTGGCGGTGTCCTTGGCTGCCTTGGCGGTGGATTCAGCCTGCTTCGACTTGCCGTGCGCCTTGACCTTCATCGGGTAGAACAGCTTGTTGATGGTCTTGGTCAGGGAGAATTCCCAGTTGCCGAAGATGCCCTGCGGGCGGAAGATCATGATGAGCACCAGCGCCACCGAGTACACGAGCATGCGGTAGGTGGAGAAGGCGCGCAACAGCTCCGGCAGGATCGTCAGCGCGATGGCGGAGACGATGGAACCTGTCAGCGAGCCCATGCCGCCGAACACGACCATGATCACGTAGTTGATCGATTGCAGCCATCCGGCCATCGCGGGGTTCAGCGAGCCGATGTACTGGGCGAAGATGCCGCCGGCGATGCCCGCGAAGAACGCGGAGATAGCGAACACGAGCACCTTCATGTAGGTGATGTTGATGCCGGACGCGCTTGCCGCGATCTCGTCGTCGCGGATGGCCTTGACGGCACGGCCGTAACGGGAGCGGGCGAACATGAACAGCAGCACGACGGTGACGACGGTGATCCAGAACACGACGTACAGGTTGGCGAGTCGGTCGATGCCGATCAGCGCCTGGCCGGCCGCGCCCTTGTCAAGGCCCATGCCGCCGGCGACCTTCAGGTTCTGGATGATCACGCGGATGATTTCGCCGAAGCCCAGCGTGATGATGGCGAGGTAATCGCCATGCAGACGCAGTGCCGGAATGCCGACCAGGATGCCGAAGATGCAGGCGACCACGCCGCCGGCGAGCGTCGTCAGCAGGAATCGCAGCGTCGGATCCATCGCAACGCCGTTGGCGACGAGCAGCTTGCTCAGCAGGGCCGCGCTGTACGCGCCGATCGCTTCGAAGCCGCAGCAGCCCAGCGTCAGCTGGCCGAGCACGCCGATGGTGAGGTTCAGCGACGTGGTCATGATGATGGCGATGCAGCTTGTCATCATGATGCCCTTGATGTAGGTGCTGGCCATGCCGGATTCGCATACACCCATCAGAATGCCGAACAGCACGACGATGCCGACCGCGCACATCAGATAGGACTGTTTGGTGGAAAGCATTGATTTCTTCATGAGGTCACACCTTCTCGGTTTCCGGTTCGCCCATCAGGCCGGACGGCTTGACCAGGAGCACGATGATGAGGATGCCGAACACAATGGCGTCGGAGAACGCGGACGTGATCACGCCGCTGGTGATGGTGCCGATGTACGCCTTGGTCAGGCTTTCGACCACGCCGATCACCAGACCGCCGACCATGGCACCCGGGATGGAGCCGATGCCGCCGAGCACGGCCGCGACGAAGGCCTTCAGGCCCAGCATCGCACCCATCATCGGGGACACCTGCGGATAGGAAACGCAGTACATCAGCGATGCGACGGCGGCGAGGCCCGAACCGATGGCGAACGTGAGCGTGATGGTGGAGTTCACGTTGATGCCCATCAGGATCGAGGCCTCCTTGTCTTCGGAGACCGCGCGCATGGCCTTGCCCTGCTTGGTGTAGGTGACGAACAGCTGCAGCGCGACCATGATGATCACGCCGAGCACGATGGTGATGATGGTCGCGCCGTCGATCTTCAGTTTGCCGATCGCCAGCGTCGGAATCTGGATGATGGTGGGCACGGTCTGGTAGTCGGCGCCGAAGATGGCCTGGGAGCCGTTCTCCAGCAGAAGGCTCATTGCGATTGCGGTGATGAGGGCCGTCATGCTGTTGCCCTTTTCACGAACCGGCTTGTATGCGGCCCTCTCCACGATGACGCCCACCGCCACGCACATGAGGATCGCGGGGATGACGGCCACCCATGCGGGCAGGCCGAATGCGACGATCGCCGGAATGGTAAGCATCAGCACGTAGGAGCCGACCATGATGAAATCGCCGTGTGCGAAGTTGATCAAACGAATGATGCCGTACACCATGGTGTAGCCGAGTGCCACGAGCGAGTACACGCTGCCGATCTTCAGACCGTTGAAGATCTGACTGATGAACATGATGATCTGATCGCCCATCATTCCTCCTTTCAAAAGTTGATGATGCCGGACTTTTGACATAACCGTCCGGCTTGGCCGCTGAAGAAGCCCAGCGGCTGAATATGGTTATTTTCGTCTTGATACGCGAAAGGGAGAGAACCGGTTTCCCGGCCCCCTCCTCTTCACAGATTCAGGCCTTCAGGCAAGCGACGCTCACTTGGCAGGCTGAATGGTGGTCTTGTACTGCGGCTTGCCGTCCTTGAGCTCAAGCACGACGACGGACTTCTTCGGGGAGCCCTTCTTGTCGAGCGTGAAGTTGCCGGTCACGCCTTCGAAGCTCATGCCGGCGATGGCGTTGCGCACGCCTTCGCGGGTGGCGTTCTTGCCGGCTTTCTCGATGGCCTGCTTCATCATGTACACGGAGTCGTAGCCCAGTGCGGTGAAGGTGTTCGGATCGGCGTTCTTGTTGGCCTTCTTGTAGGACTTGATGAAGTCCTGCACCTTGGCGTTGGAGGTGTCGTCCGGAGAGTAGTGGGTGGTGTAGAGCACCTTGTTGTACAGCGACTTGTCGTCGGTCATCTTCAGGCCGTCGTAGCCGTCAGGACCCATCACATAGCCCTTGTAGCCGACGGAGCGGGCCTGCGGGATGATGTACGGGCCAGCGACGGAGTAGTAGTACGGAGCGTACAGGAACTCGGCGCCAGCGGCCTGGATCTTCTGCAGCTGGGAGGAGTACTCGGTGTCGTCGGCGCTGGAGGAGTTCTCTTCGGCCACGACGTCAAGGCCGGCCTTCTTGGCGGCAGCGGCGAAGGCCTTGCCCACGCCGGAGGAGTACGGATCGCCGGTGCCGTACAGCACGGCGACCTTCTTGACCTTCAGGGTCTCGGCTGCGAACTTGGCAGCGATCTCACCCTGGTAGGAGTCCTTGAAGCAGGTGCGGAACATGTAGCCACCGGTCTCGATGGAGTCGGAGGTGGCGGCCGGTGCGATGGCCGGCAGCTTGGACTGGTCGGCCAGCGGAGCCACTGCCGCGGTGGTGGAGGAGATGGTCGGGCCGACCACGCCGAGCACGCTGTTGTCGCCGGCGAGCTTGTTGAAGGCGTTGGAGGCTTCGGTGGCGTCGCCCTTGTCGTCCATGGACTCGAGCTTGACCTTCTTGCCGTTGATGCCGCCCTTGGCGTTGATCTCATCCACAGCCAGCTTGAAGCCGGCGACCTCGGCCTCGCCATATGCGGCGGCGGTGCCGGAGTTGGTGGTGACGGAGCCCAGCGTGATGGTATCGCTGTTGGCCGCGCTACCGTTGGAGCTGCTGGAATCGTCCATGCTGCCGCCGGAGCAGGCAGCGAGGGACATCGACATTGCGCCTGCCGCGATCAGGGCGACGCACTTGGCGGAGAACTTCGCGTTCATTCCGTTCTTCCTCTTTTCTTGAAAACGCTGCACATTCCTTTCAACGCGCACCTTGGAAAAAATCATGTTCATCTCAACCCCCGTGCGCGGAACCACGGCGACCACTCATGACGGACGCCCGTTCTCTCTCTGTGCATTCCGATTGTTCTTTATAGCCTGACGGACGGCGGCCTGCATAAAATGTTCTTATAGTGAGACTCAACTTCTGGTTATATCCCCGTCAGCATGGCGCAAAAGAATATAAGTTACTGTGCCGGCTGTTTTTCCGCCGTCAGATAACGTGGCCGTCCGGTGTAGTCGTTATGCACGGTAACGTCGACGAAGCCGCAGGTTCGTGCGAAGGCGGCAAGCCGCTCCCCCTGCGTGATGTCGTGCTCCATCACCATAAGTCCACCCGCACGAAGCAGTTTCGCCGCGCGTGCGATGATGCGTTCCGGAATGAGCGTGCCATCCGCCGAACCGCCGTATAGCGCCAGATCGGGATCATAATCGCGCACTTCCGACTGTTCGGGAATGTCGGCAAGCGGCACGTACGGCGGATTGGTGAGCACGATGTCGATGGTGCCGTCAAGTTGGCTTAGCGTCGGCATTTGCGTGGCGTCGGCGATGTCCAGATGATAATTGCCGGCGATTGCGGGATACCGTTTCGCGGTCTCGTCGAGGTTGCGCCACGTCCACTCGGCGGTCGTAGCGCTTTTCTCGACGGCCCACACCTCGCTGCCCGGCACTTCCGAAGCGAAGGCGAGGCCGATCGCACCGCTGCCGGCGCACAGATCGACCACTTTGGCGCGGTACATGCCGTTTCTGGTGGCCCAGTCGACGCCTTCCTGCACGACCAGTTCGGTTTCCGGACGTGGAATGAACACGCCTGGACCGACTTTCAAATCAAGGTAGCGAAACGGCGCATGGCCGGTGATGTGCTGCAACGGCTCGCGTTTGACACGACGGGCCAGCATGGTCTGGAAACGTTCCATCGCCGGTTCCGCGTCTTCTTTTTCGGCCAGACGTTCGACGCCATCGCCCATGAGCATGGCTTTGTCCACGTGCTGCAGGTCCGTATGGAACGCTTCGGCGAGCAGCAGTTTGGCGTCGTGCTGCGGAGTGTCGACTCCCGCCGCACGTAGTTCGTCCGCGGCGGAACGCACCGTTTCGAATACCGTCGCCACCCAATCGCCTTACTTCTGGTTGGCGAGACGATCGGCTTCGTCCGCCTGGATGTCGCTGTCGATCACGGCCTGCAGATCGCCGTCAAGCACGGCGTCGAGGTTGTACGCCTTGTAGTTCGTGCGATGGTCGACGATGCGGTTTTCCGGGAAGTTGTACGTGCGGATACGTTCCGAACGGTCCAGCGAGCGCACCTGGGAATGGCGCATATCGGCGGCCTCGGCGGCCTCCTGCTCGTGTTTCATGGCCAGCAGGCGGCTCTTCAGAACGCGCAGTGCCGCCGCGCGGTTCTGGATCTGGCTCTTCTCGTCCTGCATGTTCACGGTGATGCCGGTGGGGATGTGCGTCATGCGGACCGCGGAATACGTGGTGTTCACGGACTGTCCGCCGGGGCCGGAGCTCATGAAGATGTCGATTTTGAGGTCTTTCGGATCGATTTCGATTTCATCGTCGTCCTCGTCGGCTTCCGGGAAGACGATCACGCCGGCGGCGGAAGTCTGGATACGTCCCTGCGATTCGGTGACGGGGATGCGCTGCACGCGGTGCACGCCGCCTTCGTACTTGAGGGAAGCCCACACGCCGTCCTCCGGCGCCGGAGTGCCTTTGGCGCGGATGGCCAGCTGCACGTCCTTGACGCCACCCAGCTCGGTGGTGTTCTCGCTTTGCACGGTGACCGACCAGCCGCGCTTTTCCGCGTATCGCATGTACATACGCAGCAGGTCGCCGGCGAACAGCGCCGCTTCCTCACCACCGGTGCCGGCCTTGATCTCCATGATCGTGTCACGCGCGTCATCGGGGTCACGCGGAATCAGCGCGGTGCGCAGCTTCTCTTCGGCTGCGGGCAGCTCGCCTTCCAACCGCTTGGCCTCTTCGGCGAAATCGGGATCTTCGGACGCCATCTCGCGGGCCGCCTCCAGATCGTCCTTCACCTGCTTGTATGCGGTGTAGGCGGAGACGATGGCACCCAGTTCGGCGTGGCGCCGACCCAGCTTGCGCATCTTGTCGGGATTGGATGCGACCTCCGGCTCGGCCATCTGCTGTTCGATATTGTGGTATTCCTCAAGCGCGGTGACGGCCGCGGGGAATTGTTCGTCTGCCAATGTACGCCTTTTCTTCGTATCTGCGCTTCAGCGGAATCACTCGTCGCTGAACCTTACTCAACCTGTCCATCATATAAGGTGGCGCGGAAGTGCGGTCGTCGGAGGTGAGCGACGGCACGTCGGTAACGAAAAACGCCAGCCCACGAATGGACTGGCGTTTTCATTGCCTAAGCAATAAGACTCACTTGGCCTTCTTGCCGTAACGCTTCTCGAAGCGAGCCACGCGGCCACCGGTGTCGAGGATCTTCTGCTTGCCGGTGTAGAACGGGTGGCAGTTGGAGCACACGTCGACGGTCATGTGATCGCCGTTGTAGGTGGAACGGGTGACGAAGGTGTTGCCGCAAGAGCAGGTGACCTGCACTGCGTGGTAATCAGGATGGATACCCTGCTTCATAGTTTGTCTCCTAGAGATTCGGGGGACCCGGGTCGCATTGCCCCGATGGCAAGGCGTGAACCGGATAACCTTATGGAGTGTAGGCGATGGCCGGGACACGGTATGCGCCGTCACACGCAGGGCGTACGGACTGCAATCCGCGGATATGCAAAGGACCCGCCGCTTCCGGCAGGTCCGCATGTGCCCTCGCTGGGACTTGAACCCAGGACAAACACCTTATAAGGGTGCTGCTCTAACCAACTGAGCTACGAGGGCAACGGGAGGAAGTATACCCCAACCTCTGCCCGATTGCGGCAGCGTCGACAGATGACCATTGGAAGACCGACGGCAACACGCCAGCAAATCGTTATTTATAAGTTTATAAACAACGTGCTAACCTATTAATTAAATCAATGGACGATATACCCATACAGTACACCTCGTCACAGCCATTTCACCGACGAAAGGGCACCCATGCGCTACGGTCATTTCGATGATGCCGCAAAGGAATACGTGATTGAAACCCCGGCGACTCCCCTGCCGTGGATCAACTACCTTGGCAACGAGGACTTCTTCTCGCTGATTTCCAACACCGGCGGCGGCTACAGCTTCTACAAGGACGCCAAACTACGCCGCATCACCCGCTACCGGTATAACAACGTGCCGGCAGACAACGGCTCCCGCTGCTATTACCTGAGCCTGATGGACTCCGATTCCGCCGATGCCAAGCCGGTCGAAACCTGGTCGCCGACCTTCCTTCCGTGCAAGACCCCGCTTGATTCCTGCAAGTGCCGTCAAGGCATCGGCTACACCGTGTTCGAAGCTTCCAAGCGAGGCATCGAATCCAAGCTCACCGCCTTCGTGCCGCTGCACACCAATGCGGAAATCAATCGGCTCGACGTGACGAACACCACCGACGAGCCGGCCGTCATCGACGTGACCGGCTCCGTGGAATGGTGCCTGTGGAATGCCGTGGACGACTCGTCCAACTTCCAGCGCAACCTGTCCACCGGCGAGGTGGAGATTGGATTGGCGACGGTGTGTTGGACGGTTTCTTAGAGGACGAGTCCCCAACCCCGGGCGAGGGCAAGAACTCCTGGCTCACCGGCACCGCCGCGTGGACCTTCGTGGACGCGTCCCAATACCTGCTCGGCGTGCGCCCCACCCTCGACGGCGACACCGTCCCGATCCCGACCGATACCACCAAACCAGTCGAAGTCACCGTCACCTTCTGACGGATTGACTATCCGAGTATTGGAAACGGGCGGCCGTGGAAGCATTTTCGCGGCCGCCCGTTTCCAATACCCCCCAAGAGCGGGGAAACACGCAAACCGTGTACGGTAACACGGCATAACCACACGAACTTCATACGAATAGGATGGATGCCATGCAATATTTCATATTTCGAACACAAGATTCCCGGCATCGATGACAGCACGGCCACATTCGTCGGCTATTGCCTTGACAACAGCAAGGAGATCGACCCGGACCGCAGACGTCCATCCGTGCTGGTGATACCCGGCGGCGGCTATGAAATGACGTCTGATCGTGAGGCCGAGCCAATCGCCATGCAGTTCCTTGCAGCCGGTTTCAACGCCTTCGTGCTACGGTATTCCGTCAAACCGTCCGTATTCCCCGTCGCGTTGCTGGAAGCCGCAGAAGCGGTGCGACGCATGCGTGCGCACGCCGCCGAATGGCATGTCGACGGCGATCGAATCGCCGTCATCGGCTTTTCCGCCGGTGGCCACCTCGCCGCCAATCTTGCGACTTCCGCCAGTGACGACGTGCTCGCGGCACACGGCTATGATCCGGACGCGGTACGTCCGAACGCACTGATGCTCGCCTACCCGGTAATCACATCCGGACCGCTTGCGCACCGCGGCAGCTTCGACGCGCTGCTCGGCGACCGCAAGGCTGATGCCGAAGCGCTCGAACCCGTATCCATCGAGAAGCATATCGACGCCAAGACCCCACCGGTGTTCGTATGGCACACCGTTCCGGACGACTGCGTGCCCTACGAGAACACACTTATGCTCATCGATGCCTGCAAGAAAGCCGGCGTGAGCATCGAGGCGCACCTGTTCCCCAGCGGCGGGCACGGTCTGGCGCTGGGCACCGCGGAGACGGCGTGGCAAGGCGTCAACGGCATCGAGGAATGCGTGCAAGCTTGGCCGAAGCTGGCCGTCGCATGGATGCGCCGCACGCTTGCTCAGTGAATCCATCACGTGGCGGCCACCATCAAGTGGCCACCATCAAGTACAGTTGCACAACGGTGCAACAACCACCATTAACCAAGACCATAGGAGATTGACATGAGCGTTGCGGCATGGGACCGTTTTCTGCAGGAACAGGACAGCTGGCCCGCCGCGTCACGCGCCAACACTTCAACCCCCTATGGCACTCAGGCGCGCAACGCATTGGCGGGCAAGACCTTCGAGAAGAAAAAGCGCATGAGTCAGGAGGAGAGGCACCTGCAGATCCTCCAGGCGGCCGTCAAAATCATCGCCACCAAAGGATTCTGGGGCATGAGCCTGCAGGACATAGCCGACGAGATCGGCATCACCGAGGCGGCGCTCTACCATTACATTTCGTCGAAGGATGACCTGCTCAACATGGTGCTGTCGGAATGCTACGACACCCCCGACGCCGACGAGTACAATGCGGTGACCGCCGCCGTGACCGACAACGACGGTCATCGCGTGTATTTCTACCCCCGTTACTGTCTGAACATCGCACTGTACAATCTGCAGCGTCCGGAATTGGTGCAGTTGTATTCGGTGCTCAACGGCGAAGCGCTCAGTCCGACGCATCCGGCGCATAATTTCTTCATCGGCCGCCATATGCGCAATTGGGAGATGATCTGTTCGATGAACTGGATCCTGCCGACCGGCGTGGACGAGGAACGTTTCTACGACCTGTATACGCTGGCGATGAGCGCGATGGACGGTCTGCAATACCGTTGGCTGGGCGACGATTCGATGAATCTGCTTGAGGAATGGATGTCGATTTCCGACATCATCTTCCCGCCAAGCGAATGGGCCGGCTTCACCGATCCAAGCGAATACGACCCCGCCCCAGACCGCTGCCTGCTGCCGTTCACCTTATCGGCACGTCAGTAAGGCCGCCGACTTCCGTTTCGAAGGCGTAGTATGCGCCGATAAGGCCCGCGTTGTTCGTGTGGCGGCAACGTTTGACGGATGTGCGGAAATCGCCCCACTGCGGAATCCTGTCGAGCGCCGCGTTCACCATCGGCAAGAGCTGCTGTTCACGGCAGATACCGCCGCCGAGCAGTATGCATTCCGGATCGGTGGCTGCGGCGGTGTTGAAAATGGCGATCGCCAGGTAATCAATCCATTTGTCAACGATCTTGCGCACGCGCGGCTCGTCAAGCCTGCGGAACAGGGTGGCGGGCACGATGGAACCGGTCGGCACGTCGAATTCCTTGGCGTAGTCCTCGGCCAGCACGATGGTGGACAAATAGTTCTGCATGGTGTTGAACCCGCCGGTTTCATAGTTCGGAATCATCATGCCGAGCTCGCCCGCACGCCAATCCTTGCCACGGCGAATCCCGCCACCCAAAAACAGCGCGCCGCCGATGCCGGTGTCGATGGTGATCAGCGCGAAATCGTCGAGTTTGACGGCGTTGCCGGAGAGTTTTTCCGCCATGGCCGCGCAGTTCGCGTCGTTCTCCATCCAGGTCGGCACCGGCTTGTCAAGATATTCCTGCAGTTCCTTGCCGATCTCATGCTTGTACAGCATGCCCAACGCGCCGGCGGTGACGGCAACCTGTTTGCTGACGTCGATGAATCCCGGCACGCTCATGGCGATGCCGTCAAGCGGCGCGCGTTGGCCGTTGACGATGTGCGCGAGCGCCTGGTAGAAAGATTCCACGCTGTCGACCGGCGTGGCGACGGTGCCGGGGATGCCCATCCGGCCATCCTCGAACACCACGTAACGCGTGAAGAATGTGCCGATCTCGAACGCAAGAATGCGCCTCTTCGCAGTCATATCGCTATCTAACCTGTCTTCAATAGAGTTCAAAACCTGTGACCAGTATAGCGTCCGGCGACTTGCGCGGGCGTATTCGGTCGCGTCTGACGCATCCTGCCACGTGACGACGCCGATGCCGATTATCCGAGTTCGATCACGTTCACGCCGTACGGTTTGAGCCCGACCGGCCCGTCGACCACATGGCCGGTGAGCAGTTCCACACCGCCGTCGAGCTCGTCCAGGCACAGCCTCTTGTCGGATTCGCTGTTGTTGATGAGGAATGCGTAGCGGACGCCGTCATCGCCATAGCGTACGGACAGACTCACATCCTCCGGGGTGTCGAGCGGTTTCAGCCCCAGCTCCTTGATGATCGGGGCCATGAAGGCGCTCATACCGGTCTCGTCCAACAGCGTGCCCACGAAGTACGCCTTGCCTTTGCCGTACGTGTTGACGGTGAGCGCGGAATGGCCCGCGTAGAATTCGCCGCCACCATAGGCGGCGAGCCGTCTGGCGCCTTCGCGGTGGATGATGCTGGCCACGATCTCGCCCTTGGCATCAACCGCGTCGCCATGCACTTCGATGGTCTCGTCCGGCGCGAGCGCGTCGATTTCCTCCACCCATACGCCCATCAGGTCGCGCAATTTGCCGGGATAGCCGCCCGGCACCACGAGGTCGTGTTCGTCGTGGATGCCGGCCATGTAGCCGGTTATGAAGCTGCCGCCTTCGGATACGTAGGATTCCAGCGTTTCGGCGACGCCCGGCAGCACGGTGATGAGGGCGGGCGCGACCACCAGATCGTATTGTTTGAGCTTGTCGAGAGGCGTGGTGCTTTCGATGATGTCGACAGGCACGTTGCGTCGCCAGAACGCGCGATAGAAGCGGTGCACTTCGTTCGGATAGGAGAATCCGGCGGTTGGTCCGACGCAGCCTTCGAGAGACCAGTAGCTTTGCCAGTCGAACATGATGGCGACTTTCGCACGGATTTCCGATCCCATGATCCGCTTGCCGATGCGGTCCAGTTCCCCGCCGAGCGCCGCGGTCTCCTTGAAGACACGTGACTGTTCGGTGCCATCGTGCGCGATGACCGCGCCATGGAATCGTTCGCAGCCGCCGATCGACTGCTTCATCTAGAAGAACTGCACGGTGTCCGCGCCATGCGCCACGGCCTGCCAGCTCAGCTTGCGCACTTCGCCGGGACGCTTGACTTTGCAGAACGGGAACCAGTTCTGCTGGTTCGGGGTCTGTTCCATCAGCATGAACGGCTTGTTGCCGCCGATGCCGCGCATCAGGTCGTGGCACATGGCGGTGAAGCTCGGCGGAGTGTCCATGTCCGGATAGTTGTCCCAGCTGACCACGTCCATTTCCTTGGCCCATTCGAAATAGTCGAGGTCTTTGAACGTGCCCATGAGGTTGGTGGTGATCGGCGTGGCCGCGTCGTAAGCACGGATCGCGTCGCGCTCGTTCGTATAGCAGGCCAGCTGCGCCTGGTTTTGGAAACGACGGTAGTCCATCTGCAGGCCGGAGACCACGCATTTGGCGTCGCTGATGCCGTCGCCGTAGCTGACGGGCGGCACCACGTCGCCCCAATCGTAGATGGTGTGGCTCCAGAAATTGGCGCAACACGGAGCACTGGACAAATATCATCTCTATTTATATACTTATAAATAGCTGTTCAAGGAGGATCATGAAATTCAACACCAACGCCCCGTTCTGGCAGTTCATGAACACGTTGGCGCGCTTCACCGCGCTGAATCTCGTCTACCTGGTCACCCTGATTCCGAGCATCACCATCGGCCCGGCCCGCGCCGCCCTGTACAGCACGATGTTCGCCTATGACGAGCATGACGACGTCAATCTGGTACGCGAGTATCTCAAACGGTTCAAACGCGAGTTCAAACAGGGACTTGCGGCCTGGGTGCTCGTCGCCATCCTCGCCACCGCCATCCTCTTCGGCCTGTCGTTCTGGAAGGCGTGGGATACCAACGCCTCCTACATACCGCTGATCCTTCTGGTCATCGCCGCCGTGGTCGTGGCGCTGTTCGCCGAATACGTCGCACCGTTGCAGGCACGCTTCGCCAACACCACCGGCAGGCTCTTCTCGCTATCGGCGATGTTCCCCTGGCGAGCCTTCCCCTGCTCGCTCGTCCTCGTCGTCATCGACGTACTCGCGGCCGGCCTGTCATATTTCGTACCGTTCATACGCGTTCTCGCCATCCTCTTCGGCATCGCCTGGGTGGCGTATGCGAAATCCCTCATTCTGCTGTGGGGCTTCAAACGGTATGGCGGAACGGGCAAAGTGGAGAATCCGCAATATGTCAATGCGCACGAGTGACGTTGCGGCGGCGCTCAGGAATCATGCTTTGTCGGTGATGAACGTCAGCGGATTGTCGATGAATTTGCGCAAGCCGACTTCCGCGGCACCGTACAACGCCGGATGGTCGGCCACCAACGGGATGGACACGCTCACCTGCATGTCCGACGCCCCCAAGACCTGCGATTCCAAACGGTTTTCGAGCGTTTCGTAGAAGAACGGCCCGAAATCGGTCCACCAACCGCCCAGCAGCACGGTATCGACATCGACCAGATTCAGTGCGGAGCCGATGGCCGAGGCCAGCGCGTCGATGGCCCGTCCGACGGCTTCCACGGTCCGCACATCATGGGAATGCCATGCGTCCAACAGACGCTCCAGTGCCTCACCGCTCGAAGCCGCATTCTTTTCGGCCACTCCGGAAGCCTCGACCAGCGCGCGACGGCCAGCATACGTTTCCAAACATCCGCGTCGTCCGCATCCGCACAGCGGACCGTCCAAAGACACCGACACGTGACCGATCTCACCGGCGAAACCGTGGCTTCCCGACACGATCTCACCGTCACGGACGATCGCGCCGCCGATGCCGATATCGCACGACAGATACAGGAAGGAGTCGGCGCAATCCACGCCATCGAACACGTCCGCACGCGCACAGGCATATCCCGGAATCTGCGCGATGGCGGCCAGCTTCGCCTCATTGCACGGGGTAACGTCATACCCTCGCATAACGTCGAACGTGGTCAGATCGACATTCTCCCAACCGAGATTGCGGGCCATGAGCAGCCTCTTGTCGGAGGTGACCAAGCCCGGCAGCGCACACGAGACGCCCGCGATGATGCATCGTTTCGATTCCAGATCCTCAGCCATCGCCTTGGCCATGGCGTCAAGCTTGCCGAATACGACGTCCGGCTCGACGCCGCTCATGTCGGCATCCACCCATTCGTGCCTGAGTATGTCGTGGTTGATGTCCAAAGCCATGCATCCATAGCCGTCGGTGTTGACCTGCATGCCGATGCCGCACACCTTGCCGCCTCCCAGCATCAACGGCGTGGACGGGCGCCCATAGCTGGCCGAGTTCTGCGGCTCACCCTCCTTGACGACGCCCGCATCGATCAGCAGCGACACCAGCAACGACATCGTCGCCTTGGTCAGCCCGGTCTCCTTGGCAAGATCCGCTCGGCTCATCGGCCCGGAGGCACGCAGTAGCGTGTCAATCACCACCGAAAGATTGTGATTGCGCAGATCGTCCTGATTGATCCTGCGAAGAGATACCATAGCCGTTCCCGTCCCTGCCCTGTTTGCCGTGTTGCCGCATCAGCATGAATTTCCCGAACCGATGTTCCGGAGCCTTTCCTGATGCTACACTACTATAGTATAGTTTATTCATCTAACTATTAACCGTGCGCCACCGGCGAACGGCACATGCAAGGAGGCAACACAAACTATGGCAAGGACTCTGGTTGCAGGCGTCGACACATCGACGCAGTCCTGCAAGGTACGCGTGACGGACGCCGAAACCGGCGAGCTTGTACGATTCGGGCAGGCCAAACACCCGAACGGCACATCCGTCGACCCCTCATACTGGTGGAGCGCATTCCAAGAGGCCGCCGAGCAGGCCGGCGGCCTGGACGACGTATCCGCGCTGGCCGTCGGCGGCCAGCAGCACGGCATGGTGATCCTCGACAACCAAGGCAATGTGATCCGCGATGCGATGCTGTGGAACGACACCAGTTCGGCGCCCCAGGCTGCGGCTCTGATCGAAAAGCTCGGCGCAGCGCCCGCACAAGACGGCGAGCCGGAAGACCCAATCGCCCGAGGCAAGCAGCGTTGGGTCAAGGCCGTAGGCTCCTCCCCCGTCGCATCCTACACGCTGACCAAGGTGGCATGGGTGGCCGAGAACGAGCCCGAAAACGTCAAGAAAATCGCCGCCATCTGCCTACCTCATGACTGGCTGAGCTGGCGCATCGCCGGTTACGGCCCGGTCGCCGAAGGCGAGGACGCCCATCTTGAAGCCCTGTTCACCGACCGCTCCGACGCCTCCGGCACCATCTACTACGATGCCGCGTCGAACGAATACCGCCGCGACCTGATCGCCATGGTGCTCGAGGCCGCGGAAGGCGCCAAAGCCGCGCAATCGCACGCCGAGGCCATCGTGCTGCCCACCGTGCTGGGGCCGCGCGACGCCGCCCCCGTCAAGGCCGATCCGGCCATCGCCGGCAAGAACGTCGAAGGCGGCTGCCTGCTCGCCCCCGGCGGCGGCGACAACGCCATGGCATCGCTGGGACTGGGCATGGCCGTCGGCGACGTGTCCATTTCCCTGGGCACCTCCGGCGTGGCCGCAGCCATCTCCGAGAACCCAACCTACGACCTGACCGGCGCCGTATCCGGCTTCGCCGACTGCACCGGGCACTACCTGCCGCTGGCCTGCACCATCAACGGTTCGCGCATCCTCGACGCCGGCCGCGCCGCCCTCGGCGTGGATTACGACGAACTGGCCAAGCTGGCCTTCGCCTCCAAGCCCGGCGCCAACGGCATCACCCTGGTGCCGTACTTCGACGGCGAACGCACGCCGAACCGCCCGAATGCCACCGCCACCTTCTCCGGCATGACTCTGGCCAACACCACACGCGAGAACCTGGCCCGCGCCTTCGTCGAAGGACTGCTGTGCTCCCAGCGCGACTGCCTGGAGCTCATCCGATCCCTGGGCGCAAGCATCACGCGCATTCTGCTCATCGGCGGCGGCGCGAAGTCCGAAGCTATCCGCACGCTGGCACCAAGCATTCTGGGCATGGACGTGACCCGACCCGCCACCGACGAATACGTGGCCATCGGCGCGGCCCGCCAGGCCGCCTGGGTGCTGTCCGGCGAAACCGAGCCTCCGGCATGGCAACTCACCATCGACGGCGTGGAGACCGGCGAACCGACCGAAGCCGTATACGAAGCCTACGCCAAGGCCCGCGGCTGATCCATCACCGCAGGAATTCAGGCATAGGGCCGGGAAGCTTCCCAACAATGGGGCTTCCCGGCCCTATGCTGATTCATGAACCATACTCATAGAAACGACAATATGAACGACAGCTTCCGTATAAGGCTTTACGCGCTCACCTGCATCGCATGGCTGGAGAAATCGATTTGCCGTCAACACCCCCTATGAAACGTTTGCAAAACTACAGCAAACCTTCCACATCGGCGAAGGCAGGGTCATGTTCGGGAATCTCACGAATCACATGCGCTGGATTGCCCACGGCTATGACATTCTCCGGAATGTCACGTGTCACCACGGACCCGGCGCCGATGATGGAATTCGACCCGATGGTCACCCCCGGCGTGACCGTCACATTGGCGCCGAACCACACGTTATCACCGATGGTCACGGCACTGGCATGCTCCCAGCCCGCCAGGCGGGTGGCAGCGTCCTTGGCATGGTTGGGTGTGGCGATGGTGCAGCGCGGACCGATCAGACAATCCTCACCGAGCGTCACATATCCGCCGCCGCACACCATGAAATCCTTGTTGAGGAACGTGCCGCGGCCAATGGTCAATCCGATACCATAATCGACATTGAACGGCGGCGTGAACTGCACGCCCTCCCCCGCGTCCGGGACCAGCTCGTGAAACAAACGGTACGCCTCGTCCGGATCATCGAAGAAGATGCGGTTGATCTTCGCGCAGGCGCGCATGGCCTCGCCTGTGAATTTCGGCAGCGACTTCGATTTGCGATATTGCGTCGGCTTGCCGGCGAACAGTTTGGTCAGATCCTCGTCGGACGCGATCAGCGCTTCCGTCTCCTGCGTCATATCCGTCTCCTTCATCACATTCCACCGCACTATAGTGAACGCTCACACCATACTATATTCACTTACTTGACCATGACGCATGAAACGTTACCCGGCGTATCGTGGCATCCACCGAACAGCATATATCGTTGACCATCAGGTCCGCATGCCGTCCACTCAGGCAATCCGGAACCGTTCGGATCACCTGTCGCCGCGAAATTCACCCAATATCGATTCATCGCATGGGACAAATCGTAATGCCAGCCTCGAAACGGCCGCCAGCTCGCAGGGAGCGTTCCGAACGAAAACCATAAATCGGACGAATGAAACGCACCGGCATCATCCCCCGGCATATCCACATCGAATCGATACCTGTATGGTTCCGAGCCGCCGCCTGACACCCATGCATCGATCATATCCAGATTGCCGCACTCACCCTCCGGATACGGAGTGCCATCAGGGCCCGGAACCATGAACTCGCCGGTCGTGTTCCCCACCAACAAATCACACGGAACGCGATGTCCCGCAATAAGCGCATCACGGTATTGCTCGACAAGGAATGTCCCATCGACGCAGGGAATCCAATTAGTCATCGGAGCCCATACGACATCATCACCCTGCCCAGACCAATCGCAAGCAGGAAAAGTCACCGCCGCCTCCAGCAGATCAGTCGCAGGAACAGAACGCGCCTCGGCAATCGATTCAACTTCCAGATACTTCAAAAAACGCGCTCCATTTCGCTGCGCATCCTCAAGAGACCACAGATGGCGATTGAACAGACCAGTTCCACCTCCAGACTGCATGATGACGCGTTGGAACAGACCATCGTTCATCGGCGAGACACTTTGCGCCAACGCGCTTGCGGCCCCTGCGGACTGGCCGAACACGGTAATGTTCGCAGGATCACCACCAAACAAGGCAATATTGTCCTTTACCCACTGAATGCCCATCCGCTGGTCAAGAAATCCGAAATTCGCACAAGGCCGTCCATCAACCGCTTCCTTTTCCAACATGGCATGCGCGAAAAAACCAAACACATTCAACCGATAAGCAATGGAGACCACCACCACGCCCTGACGGGCCAGCTGCTCTCCATTGAACTCCTTCTCACAGGTAGATCCAGTCTGAAACGCTCCACCGTAAAGCCATACCATCACAGGCAGCCCATGACCATCGCAACGGGAATCCGTACGAATCTCGGAACCACTGCCGCATCCACGCAAGGCCGGCGTCCAGATATTCAGATACAGACAATCCTCAGCCATCGGAGTGTCAGCGTCAATCTGCCATTCCCTGCCGTAGAACTCATCCGAGCCGGGCAGCGGCTGCATCGGCATCGGCGCGAAATCACCGGCTTCGAGCACGCCATCCCACGCTTCAGCAGGTTGTGGCTCACGCCAGCGTAACTCATCAACAGGCGGCTTGGCATATGGAATGCCCCGAAACACGGTGATCACAGGATCCGCGTCGGAGAATCCGGACACATCCTTGACGAATCATGACTTGTCTGCGCATGACTGCTCCTAATCAACCATGGGCAACGGCAGATGAAACGGCGGAAGCAGAACACCGTCCCCGTCGCAGATGAGACCGGATTCCGGGCTGTTGCTCCACGCATACCGCACCTCGTCCGGCATGCGCGACGGTATGCGCGCCACAATATCGCAACCATCCAGCCATGCCTCAGCCCGCACCGAAGTGGCGCAGTCGTGCCACAGGAAATCAATTTCTCGCGGAACGTCACCATCCAACGTCATCAGATGGCGATTCTGCGATTGCATCTGTTCGCCCATGGAATTCCGCCACACGCAGTGCATCCTCAACAATCCATCGTCCGCCTCTGCGGTTTCAACAACCGGCTGAGGCTGAGCCTGCTGGCCATACACAAAATCCATCGCGACATTGAATGCACGATCCGCGATGGTTTTCTTATCATGAGGATGCAAATCATTGCTTTCACCGGCATCAAGCGTCACCACCGCAGCCACGTGTTCAAGTTCGTCCGCCACTCTCCATTCCTGTTCTCGAATAAGCGGCCAACCACCATCCTCGATGGCGTCGATGTCGAATTTTGGAAGCTGGACGATCAGAAACGGCATATCCGGCTGATGCCATTTGACGCGCCACAATTGAATCATGGCCTTCAGCTCGTCACCATATTGCATGGCGCGATCGCCGGTATTCGATTCGCCCTGATACCACAGCACGGCCCGCACCGCATATGGAAAACACGGGGCGAGCATGGCGTTGTACAGGCCGGTCGGCTTCCATCTGACGAAATCCTCGAATGGGCAATCGCGGTCAGCTTCGGCGGTCACGGCATACTGCCAAATGCCGGACAGGTCGAAGATATCGTCTCCGATGGTCAGTGTCATCCGTTTGCCGGGCGTCACACGGCCGCCGGGCCGTTCAACGACCAGACGCATGCGGATTTCGTTCGCGCCGGCGCGCAACACGCCGGCTGCGACCGGATAGTCCCGCGGCTCATACACATTGCTTCGCCCACCGACCAACACACCATTGACCCACGTATGGTCGGCATCATTCATGGTGCCCAGACGCAGTAGGGCGGGCTTCCCCGCATCCGACGGAGGCAGGAACACGGTTTTTCTCATGGTAATCTCGCCGCGGAAACCGGCAAGTCCGCGATCCTTGTACCATCCAGGCAGGCGTATGTCATGCCATGCCACGTCGCGCGGCTCGATGTTCTTGGATTCCGGACAGTCCCACGCGATCAATGGCAGCCATTCATGGTGGGCATCGGCCACAGCCTCGTATCCAAGCGCCTGATACCACCGGTCCCGTTCGGCAACGGAATCGCGGCTTTTCTTCGACGCCACGCCATCGCCAAGATACGGCTCAAGGTCAGCGAGCGCTTCGGGGAACGCCCGCAATGCGTCGGCATCCATCCAGGATTCAATCGGCGATCCGCCCAATGAAACGTTCAACAGGCCGACGGGCACATTCAGCCACCGACGGATCCTGCGTCCGAAGAAATAGGCGAGCGCGGAGAAATCCCCAAGGGTTTCCGCATCGCACCCCTGCCAGAATGCATGGTCATGATCGCTGCGGGGACCGTTGAAGTCGCAATCGGGAATCGCTTTGTATTGCCGCAGCAATGGGTCAGGCTCACGATCCCACTCCAACGGATAGTCCGCACGCACCCAAGCCATGGGCAGTTCCATGTTCGACTGTCCCGAACACAGGAACACTTCTCCCGCATAGCATTGGCGCGAGATGCATTCGGTTCCGTCCTCATAACGCACCGTCAAATCGTACGGTCCGCCTGCTGTGATCGGACCGTACGACACGCTCCATGAGCCGTCGTCCCCCACCCGTGTAGTCCGGTCCTTGCCATCGAGGCGTACCAGCACGCCGCGTCCAGGGTCGCCGGTGCCCCAGATATGTATGGTCGCACCGGCCTGCAGCACGCAACCGTCGTCAAGCAGTTTCGGCAATCGCAAGACCATGCTCGTCCGCTCCTCATTGCCCATAGATTTCAATGCCGTCGAGTATGCCGGCTGACGACGGACGCTCTGTCGCCAGCCGGCACTGTCTACTGGTTATCGGAAAGCTCCCGATAGTCGAAGTAGTCGAATTCGGCCTGCGCGCCGTAGCCGGACAGATCGACGCAGGCAAGTCCCACGAACGCGCCTGTGAAGAAGCCGCCGTAACGTTGGTTCACGTAATCGTCGGACAGGATCTTCGCATCGAGCTTGACCGGAATCTCGGTGAAATGTTCTCCGTCGAAGGAATATTCGTAGGAATAGTATTCCGTGCGGACCTTGGTGCGCAGCCATACCGCTTCGGCGTCTTCGGGCACTACGATGGCGTCATCCTTGAGGAACGACGTATATTGGTTGAAATCGTTCTGAGCCACTTCGATGACCCTTGCATGTCGTTTCTCATCCCAAGTGACAAACGCCCATGACCAGCACAGGTCATCGTAATAGTTGGTCAGGCCTGCCATCTGCATGTAATTCTTCGGATCGAAACGCACCTTGGTTTCGGCGTCGAAATCAAATGCCTGCCAGCGACGAGCCACAAGAGACAAGTCAAACAGGTTGCACAGCGAGCCCTGACCACGCAATGCCAGTTTGCCACCGCCCACCGTGCCCATGGCGTCGGTGAACGGGACGCGTAGAGTGTTCCAATTCGGACCGAGCTCGCCGGAATCGAACTCATCATGTTCGTCACGCGTTGTTGGGGCCAAAGTCTCGATGGCATCTTTCGGAGCATCAACGTAACGCTGTCCGCCGTGACCTCCGACCACGCGCGGCCAACCGTCCTCATCCCATTCGACTTTCTGGATGGAGGTCTCGCGTCCGAGTGTGCACCATCCGCGGGTGCCATGGGCCGGTTCGGTATCATGACGCCACGGACGACCGCATAGGGAGGCGTAATACCACTCGCCGGACGGGGTGTCCACCAACGCTCCATGGCCCTGCTTCTGCAAATAGGTGTCAGGAGTGTCGAAGTTACCGATGAACGGGCCATTCGGCATAACTTCGAAGGAGTATTCGTCAAGGGTACGGGAACGCGCCACAGATTCCTGATGTTCATACACCGTGCCGCCTTCTGCGGCAAACAGGTAGTACCAACCATCCTTCTTGTATAGGTGGGGACCTTCGGTGATCTTCACCGAAGTGCCATCCCAGATGGTGCGGGCCGTTTCTGGCTTGAGCTTCATGGTGTCGACGTCGAATTCCGTCAACGTGATGCCGTCGAACTGGTGGTGGTATTCACGGAAATCCCATGTCTGCTGCACCAAGTATTTGCGGCCGTCGTCGTCATGGAACAGGCTGGCGTCAAAACCGACCCCGTTGATGCGAACCGGCTCGCTCCATGGCCCGTGGATGTCCTCGGCGGTGACCAAATAATTAGTGCAATCCTTGAATGCACCATTGACCACCTTGACATCAGTGTAGATCAACCAGAATTTGTTATCCGCATAGCTTAGGTCAGGAGCCCAGATGCCTCCCGAAGAGGGGTTTCCTCTCATATCAAGCTGGCTGGACCGGCTCAACGGGCTTGGAAGAATGTTCCAATGCACCAGGTCCTTGGACTCATGCAGGCGAACGCCTGGGAACCATTCGAAAGTGGAATTGGCAATGTAATAAGTGTCACCGACGCGAATCATTGAAGGATCGGCATGAAAACCGGTGAGCACCGGGTTGGAAATCTTCATAATGTACCTCTTGCATAAGAGATGAAGCCCGGAAGACGGAAAGGAACATCTTCCGGGCGTGGATTGTCACATTTCGTCAGCCCTTGACCGCACCTGTCAGGCCGCCGACGATCTTCTTCTGGAAGATGGTGAAACAGATCAGGGCCGGAATCATAGCCAGAGAGGTGAAGGCCAACACCTGTGCGGTGTCAACGGAGTGTTCGGAGCTGAACATCTGTACGCCAAGTGGCAATGTGTACTTGTTGGCATCACTGAGCACGAACAGCGGCAGCATGTAGGCATTCCAGCTTCCCACGAAGGTGAGGATTCCAGTGGTGGCCACGCCAGGCATGGACAGCGGAATGACCATGCGCCAGAAGAAGCCAAGGCGGGAGCATCCATCGAGAAGACAGGCCTCCTCAAGCTCATTAGGAATCGACTGTAGGAACGGCACCAAGATGATGATGGTCTGAGGAAGTCCGAAGGCAATTTGCGGAAGGATCAGACCCCACAGGGAGTTGGCCAGACCCAGATTGCGAATCAGCAGATACAAAGGTGTAATGCCAACGGTCATCGGGAACATGAGACCAGCAGAGAACAACGCGTACATAAGCGGCGCATAGCGGAATTTGTATCGGGCGATGACAAAGCTCACCATGATGCTAAGCACCACGACACCTACCATGGTGGCGATACCCACGATGGTAGAATTCTTCAGTTCCGTCCAGAAAATATCACTTTCGAAGACCGTCTTGTAGTTGTCGGGGACCCATGGGTTCGGCATCCCGGACGGATGGTTGGTGATCTGCGAATTGGTACGGAAACCGCCGAAGATAATGTACAACACCGGAGTGATGCAGATGGCCACAAGCACCAGGGAGAAGAAGTAGACGATTGGGTTGCCCCATGGCGTCTTGGATGACTTACGGTAACCATTCTTCTTGCTGTACTCGCTTTTGTTGGAATGTCCTGCGATTGTTGCGGCAGTCATCACTTCACCTCACTTGCCAGGGCAGCAACCTCACGATGCTGCACTTCTTTTGCGCGCTTCCTGGCACGCTTCTCGGCTTCTTTCTGTTCAGTAACAGCACCGTCCAAGTCACGGTTCAGCACGAACTTCTGATAGACGAGTGCGATGATCAAAGAGATCACGAAGATGATCAGAGCAACGGCGGAACCATAGCCATAGTTGCCGGCTCCACGACCTTCACGCACCATGTAGGTGGCCATGGTGGACACACCAGCGGTGGTCGACACATACTTGCCCCACACGATATAGACCAGATCGAAAAGCTGCAGAGAGCCAATCATGGAAAGGAACACCCAGATCCGCAACGTCGGAGCAAGCAACGGCAACGTGATGCTTTTCTGCATCTGCCAGAAACTCGCCCCATCCACCTTGGCTGCTTCATACAGTTCCTCGGGAATGGATTGCATGCCGGCGAGCATCAGAATTACGGCGAAACCGACGTATTTCCAGCTGATCAGCAACAGCAGCGTCCAAATAGCGATCTTCGGGTCGGCCAGCCAATCGGGACCATTGATGCCGAAGTTGGCCAGAATCTCATTGATGGCGCCCTTCTTCTGCAGCAACAGGCTCCATCCTGTGCCGACGATGACCTCGGAAACGACATACGGCACGAAGATGAGGGTGCGGATGAGACCACGCCCCTTGAACTTCTGGTTCAGCAGCAATGCGAACAGGATGGCGAGCGGAGCCTGGATGACCAACGAGCCGATCACGACCTCGAAGGTATGCAGAATTGCCGCCTGGAACGCGGGATCCTTAAGCGCTGTGATGTAGTTCTGGAGACCAACGAATTTACCTGTCTTGGAGGGAAGTCCGTAACCCTTCCACTGATAGAAGCCGTAATAAGCACCCAAGACGATAGGCAGAATCACAAAGCAGACGAACAGAAGAATCGCAGGTGCGGACAGTACGAAAATCTCAACATTACGACGCATTTTGCCATCGGACGGTTTCTTGGACCGCTTAGCGCGCAGCGTCACCGCGTCTTTGCTTGTACTTGACATGGTTTTCTCCACTACCAGATACGTTTCTCGAATAGGAAGGAGGGCAGATGAAAATCTGTCTATCCACCCTCCTTTGGCCTTCAACCAGCCATGTTCACTGTCAGCCCTTGGCCGCTGCGTCCTTCATCGCCTTGACGATGTCAGCCGAAGTCCCCTGTCCGGAAAGCAGATTCACCACTCCGGAATTAAGAGCGTTGCCAATATTTCCGCCGAGAGCGGTATCCATCCACAGCTGCATGCCATCGGACTTTTTCATAGCTTCGATGATGGCTTTAAGATTTTCATCGGTAACCGCATCGTAAGCTTCGGCGGAAGCCGGAATGGTGCTGAACGCAGTGGCGTATTTCTCCTGATTTGATTTCTCAGCCATGAAATTGACGAAATCAACAGCAGCGTCCGGAGCCTCGGGATTGACAGCGAAACCGGTCACAGCGCCCATCAAAGCACCTTCCTCGCCTTTTCCTCCGTCCACGGTCGGGAAGGCGAAGAAGCCAAGGTCAGCCATTGGCTTCTTGTCCGGAGTCAGGTCCTTGAGAACTCCAGGCTCCCATGTGCCCATGAGCTCCATCGCAGCCTTATGATTGGCCAGCAGACCTGCGGACGAGCTGGCGCCCTGCTGGGCCGTCGTGGTGAGGAATCCTTCGTTAAAAGCATTCGCATCCAACAAATCCTTCAGATCATCTCCGGCCTTGGTCCAGCAGGAGTCGGAGAAGTCCTTGTCATTGACGCCCTTGGCGTAGGCCTTCGGAGAGCATTCGCGCATGGACAACCAGTAGTACCAGTGACCGACCGGCCAAGCATCCTTGCCGCCGAGTGCGATCGGATCGATGCCAGCGCTGCGAAGCTTCTGCACATCGGTCTTCAGCTCGCTGAAGGTGGTCGGCGCGGCATCGATGCCAGCCTGCTTGAACAGATCCTTGGAATACCAGATGCCACCAGGCTGCACAGTGACTGGAACACCATAGACCTTGCCGTCATAGGACATGGACTCCAGCGCAGAAGACATCTGCTTCTTGACGGTGTCACTGATCTTATCAGTGAGGTCCATGGTCTGTCCGGCGTCAATCATGTCCTTGGTCTTGGCTCCACCAAGGGTCATGTACACATCCGGGCCGGAGGCGGGATCCTGCATAGCGGTGGTCAGCTTGCCTTCGAAATCCTCGTTTTGGATGGCCTGAATCTGAACCTTGACACCAGTCTTCTTCTCGAACGCTTTGGCCATATCCTCCCAATACTGCTTGCCGTCACCAGCTGTTGCGTTATGCCAGAACGTAATGGTCTTATCGTCTTTAGCACCAGTGCTGGAGCCGCAGGCACCCATGCCCAACATGGTCGCCACCGCAAGAGTGGCAGCTGCAATGGTTCTGAACTTCATTGTCTTCTCCTTATTGACCAAATCATCATCGACAAAATGATGGCAACGACAGGAATTTCTCTCGAATGGGTCGAATCGGGAAGCATGACCGCAACGAATGCTGCTGCAGCTCCCCTGGCAGACAGAGAATCAGCCTTTGACTCCCTTCGAAAATTTCCATTTCGTTTTCGTTGTACCTATAGACTACCGAAACAAATCACACAAAGTCAAGTTTTTTGTAAAATCAGAAAACTAATTATTTTTCGTTGATTTTACAACGTTTTTAAGTATTGCCAACATATCGAAAGTTTCGAAAAACGCAAACCGAAACTTTCGTTCGCGTTTTCGGATATGATGAGCATGAAGAAGGAGTGACTCATGCGCAATACGACAAAGAAAGCTACGGTACGACTCTCTGACATAGCTAAAGAGACCGGTTATTCCCTTTCCACCGTATCCAAGGCGCTCAACGGCAGAGCCGACGTTTCCGAAGAGACGCGGCAAACCATCAACGCGGTGTTGAAACGGTATGGGTATTCCCGTAAAGCGACAGGCGCGAAAAGCCAACGAATTATCGAAATCGTGTTCCAAGATTTCGATAATGTTTGGGCCCTTGAAGTACTCCGTGGCGCCATTCGCGAAGCCAAGTTGCATGATTTGAACGTCATCACCACCGAAGGCGGCAATCGCCAGCACCCGGACTCATCCTGGATTGACAACATGCTGCGTCGGCAGACAGATGGCGCCATTCTTGTCTTCTCCAGTCTGACACGTATCGAACGGAACAAACTGCATTCCAGAGGTATTCCCTTCGTCTTGTTCGATCCATTCGGTAATCCAGATCCAGACACGCTGTCGGTGCAAGCGGACAACTGGACCGGAGGCGTAATCGCCACCAGGCATCTGCTCGCACTCGGACATACCCGCATAGGCATCATCACCGGACCGGAGGAAATGATGTGTTCCAAAGCACGTCTGGACGGATATACATCAGCGCTTGCGGAACATGGAATCGAAACCGATCCCGAACTTATCACCGAAGGCGATTTCACCACTTCCGGCGGTTACGCACAGTCCATCTCCCTGTTGAAACGACCAAATCGTCCGACCGCAATCTTCGCCGGCAGCGATCTGCAGGCCATGGGCGTCTACGAGGCGGCAAGACAGCTGGGATTACGTATTCCGGAGGATTTATCCGTGGTCGGATTCGACGATGTGCAGACTGCCGCATTCCTTGGCCCGGCGCTGACCACCGTACGGCAGCCGCTCCAAGACATGGCAAGGGCCGCCGTACGCATGCTGGTCGAGGCGCTGTCCACCGACGACGTGATCCAACCGCACATCATCATGCCGACATCGCTAGTGGTACGCAACAGCACACAGCAACTCGAGGGTTAATCAGCGGGGCAAACCTCACAGGCACAACCGTAAGGGAGAACACAGCGCTCCTAGCCTTTCGACCCGTTTTCACCTCGTTCTAAGACGGCCCGTCGGAACACCAGCAGTGAACCATCCTGAAATTCCGTAGAATCTATGCCATGAAGCCGGCCATGCAACCGACGAACCCACCAGCCCATTCGGTGCTGAGGAAACGGGCATCGACACTCAGCAGGACCTGCCCCTGACGCACGAACGTCGCAGAATCAACCGGACCATGCATGCCAGTTACGATGACCGACAAGCGGTTGTCGTCGAAAAGTACCGCCGGACGCACTCCGTCAGCCTGTACGGCAACAGACCCAGCTTGCGAATCGTCTCCATTCACCATCTCGTAGCGCACATCCGTGCCATGCATCGAAAACACCGCGTAATGCGTGGAATTCTGCCGAATCACTAAAGAACCGGACATGGGAATCGGCATGAGCGTCGGCAGTTTCGCTATTCTGCGGTAGCTGACATCACGCTCGTCGCGCACCACCACATCGTTCGTCGAGCCATCAGCCACATCCACCAGCGCAGGTTCCACGTCACCGGCGAGCGAGGATTTCACCCTAGGCTCGATGGTGATGCCATCGTCTTCAGTAGTAACCGTGATCTCGTCGGCCAAGCGGCCAAGACCAGCGCACGTCACTGGCCATCCGGGGTCACCCTCATGCGTATCTAATGCACCGTTGCCGTCCAGCTTCCAATCGGCCGGATTATGTTCCCAGGATACCGGAGCGACAAAGCTCTCCCTTCCCAAGTAGCTCAATAATTCGCCGTCATGCTTTCCCCGCGTCTCCCTCACGCCGAGACACACCAGCCACCATCCCAGTTCCGGATGAAGCAACAGGTCCGCATGTCCCACGCATTGCAGCGGTTCCGACAAACCCAGATGTCGGTGGGTGAGAATCGGATTCTTCTTATCCGCGTGGAAGGCACGGATTGCGGTGCCAAGATAGCAGCGTTCCCCGTCACGAACCTGCGGAATGCACTCACCCGATTCGGATGCTTCCCGTTCGTAAGCTTCGAACGCCCGAAGCAGTCCATGCGGTGCATAGATGCGCATGGCCATTTCGCTATGTTCGAAACTGGTGCCCCCCTCAGCGGTCATCAGATACACATAATCACCCACGCGATAGAGATGCGGCGCCTCAGCCCACACCGATTCCATACCGTATCCGCGCCATATTACCGTCTTGCCCGATCCCGCAGGAAGACCGTCATCGACAAAAGTCCAAGTCTCCGGATTAATGCGTTGGGTCCAGACCTCGGTCTGGCCTTCCCATTGCGGATTGACCGCAGGACGGGTCTGGGTCCAGTACACATTGCCGTCCCCGTCCTCGAATATGTCTGGATCGATGCCTTCGGCGCCCTCGATCCAGAACGGCCCACGCCAAGGTCCGTCGATCGAGTCCGACTCAAGAACGAAGTTGCCTTCCGCCGCCTGGGCCGCATCCAATTCGGCCTGGGAGCATCCTTCCGCGATGGCTTTGCGTCCATTGATGCGAGCGATGGTGCAGGCAATCACGTATTTGCCACGAATCCTACGCAGCGTCGGCGCATAGACGCCACCCGAGTCATCCACGAAAGGAATGAGCAAACGTCTTGCCAACTCCTCATCTATGGCATCCGACACGTGTTTCCAGTGGGCCATATCCCTGGAAACGTAAATAGGCAAGCCTGGAACCAGTTCGAAGGTGGAGGTCACAAGCACGATTTGCCGAAGATCATCATCCCAAATCCAACTCGGATCAGGATGCATTCCGTGAAGAATGGGATTGGCGATGGTAATCGTTGTGGTCATAAGTACGCCTCATTCGGGAACGTTTGGATACATCACATCATTGCGAATAATCGAAATTTTCGCTTGGTCTAACAACGCACGCAAGCCGCTCACCGGCGATCTAGCCGGCAAACGACTTGCGTGCGAAGGAAATTTGAGGAAGGAGGAAGGAAAGAAAAGTGAGTGGTGTGCCGGAACACCGACGTTCGGCACACCACATCCGGCTCTGTCACAGTCGAGCCCCACTGTTTGATCCAGCGATGAATCAGGAGTCCTAACGGAAACTCCTTACTGCGCCCATGCCTCGGTCCTGCAATTCCGGAACGCTACGCGCGCCCAGTCATTGCTCGCCCTCGACTACCGTCTCGGACTTCGCCCGAGGCTACCTAAAACCCTAGTGAGTTTTCGGCTCACGCCTCGGCCAGGGCGTCGATCATGTAGTTGTTGATCGTGGCCTTGACGGACTCGAGGTGATCGGACTTGGTGGCTTCGATGAGCTTGGACTGCGGGATATCCAGAGCGTACTCCTCGAGGGAAGCCAGGGAGGCGGTGCCGTTCTCGACGGTTGCGCCGATGCCGGAATCGAAGGAGCTGTAGCGCTCGGCCTGCAGGTTCTCGATGACCTTGTCCTCGTGCATCTTGGCGGCGACCAGGAGGCCTGCTGCGAAGGAATCCATGCCTGCGATGTGGGAACGGAACAGATCCTCGGCGGTGAAGGAGGTACGACGCGGCTTGGCGTCGAAGTTCAGACCACCGTGAGGGCCGATCTGGCCTTCGGCGAGGACTTCCCACATAACGGTGGAGGTCTCGTACAGGTCGGTCGGGAACTCATCCATATCCCAGCCGATGAGCTTGTCGCCCTGGTTGGCGTCCAAGGAGCCGAGCACGCCGGCCTCGCGGGCGGTGCGGATCTCGTGCTGGTAGGTGTGGCCGGCCAGGTTGGCGTGGTTGCCTTCCAGGTTCAGCTTGAAGACGTCCATCAGATCATAGGTGCGCAGGAAGTTGATGGCGGTGGCGGCATCGAAGTCGTACTGGAACATCGTCGGTTCCTTGGCCTTCGGCTCGATCAGGAACTGGGCGTCCAGGCCGATTTCCTTCGCGTAGTCATGGCACATGTGGAAGAACTTGGCCATGTGCTCCTGCTCGCGCTTCATCTGGGTGTTCCACAGGTTCTCGTAGCCTTCACGGCCGCCCCAGAACACGTAGTTCTCGGCACCAAGGCGCTTGGCGATCTCCAGGGAGTGCTTCAGCTGGCCGCCGGCGTACGCGTAGATGTCGGCGAACGGGGAGGTGGAGGCGCCGGAGACGAAGCGCGGGTTGGTGAACAGGGAGGAGGTGTTCCACAGCAGCTTGATGCCGGTGGACTTCATGTTCTCTTCGATCTTGTCGACGACCTTGTCCAGGTTCTTGTCGGTCTCGCGCAGGGTGTCGCCTTCCGGAGCGATGTCGCGATCATGGAAGCAGAAGTACTCGACGCCGAGCTTCTGGAAGAACTCGAAGGCGTAGTCGACCTTGGCCAGGGCCTCGTCCTCCGGATCGGAATACTTGCCGTACCACGGACGCTGGGCGGTGCCGGTGCCGAACGGATCGACGAGCTGCTGGTCGAAGGTGTGCCACCATGCGACGCCGAAACGCAGCCAGTCCTTCATCTTCTTGCCGGCAACGACCTTGTCGGCATCGTAGTAATGGAAAGCAAGACCCTCCTGCGGCCCCTTTTCGCGACCGACGTACGGAATCTTATCGATATCCCACAGACCCATGGAATGCTCCTTTGCTTGGTTTACTTACGTAAAGCTTTATTTCGCAGCGGGCTTTCCGCCCGTCTTGGTCTACATAATAAATTGAATTACCTAAGTTTGTCAATTCGTTAAACTATACGGCGTTTCCATTGGAATCAAGCCATTTATCAATGCAGTGATACAGTGTGTTTGTTTGTTCGCATCGCGGCGCAACACCTGCGCGGCACACGGAAGCGCGGAATCGAAAGAAGGAACATATGAGCGAAAACGTCGACACCATCTGCGTGCAGGGAGGCTATCAGCCGGGCAATGGAGAATCCCGCACTCCCCCAATCATCCAGGCCACGACCTTCAAATACCAGTCGAGCGAACAGATGAGCCGACTGTTCGACCTGTCCGAATCCGGCTACTTCTACACCCGCCTGCAGAATCCGACCAACGACACCGTCGCCGCGAAGATCTGCGAGCTGGAAGGCGGCGCGGCCGCGATGCTCACCTCGTCCGGCCAGGCGGCGAACTTCTTCGCGCTGTTCAACATCTGCAACAACGGCGACCACATCGTCGCCTCCTCCGCCATCTACGGCGGCACGTTCAACCTCATCAACGTGACCATGCGCAAGATGGGCGTCGAATGTACCTTCGTCAGCCCGGACTGCACCGAAGAGGAACTTGAGGCCGCGTTCCAGCCGAACACCAAGGCCGTGTTCGGCGAGTCCATCTCCAATCCGGCGCTTATCGTGCTCGACTTCGAGAAGTTCGCGAACGCAGCGCATCGTCACGGCGTGCCACTGATCGTCGACAACACCTTCCCGACGCCGATCAACTGCCGTCCGTTCCAGTACGGCGTGGACATCGTCACGCACGCCACCACCAAGTACATGGACGGCCACGGATCCTGCGTGGGCGGCGCGATCGTCGATTCCGGCAATTTCGACTGGATGGCCCATGCGGAGAAATTCCCGGGCCTCACCACTCCGGACGACTCCTACCATGGCGTCACCTACGCGAAGGAATTCGGCAAGGCCGCATACATCACCAAGGCCACCGCGCAGCTCATGCGCGACTTCGGCTCCACTCCGGCGCCAATCAATTCGTGGATCATGGGCATGCATCTGGAATCCCTCGGCGTGCGCATGGAGCGCCACTGCGCGAACGCACTGGCCGTGGCCAAGTGGCTCGACGCCGATCCGCGCGTCAGCTGGGTGAGCTTCCCGGGCCTCGAAACGGACAAGTACCATGCGCTGGCGGAGAAGTACATGCCGAACGGCACCTGCGGTGTGATCTCCTTCGGCGTGCCGGGCGGCCGCGAGAAGGTCTCCGCGTTCCTCGACCATCTGAAGATGGTGTCCATCGCCACGCATGTGGCCGATGCGCGCAGCTGCACGCTGTATCCGGCCGGCACCACGCATCGCCAGCTCACCGAGGAGCAGCTTGAGGAAGCCGGCGTCGGCATCGACCTGGTGCGCCTGAGCTGCGGCATCGAAAACACGGCCGACATCATCGCCGACCTCGACCAAGCCCTCGCCGCCGTGCAGTGAGCCGCAGAAATCCGCCATCTCGCTTATGGATGGCGGATTTCTTCACCCGACCGATGCTATTTCGCTTATAGATGGCAGTCTTCTTGAATCGCTAAGGCCCTAGGGGGTAATATTCATACCTCTTAAGGCCTTTTTGTGGATTTCATCCGCCATCTATAAGCGAAATAGCATCATGCCGCAGCCCGATTCCGCCATTCATAAGCGAGATATGGGCTTGCCCAAGCCTTACAGACGGTTGCCCTTCCTCCGACCATCGGCTATCTGAGCAATCGTCATTCGCCCACATAGCCGCACAGGCTCCCCCAAACGCAATGACATCCTCTGCGCCACACGTTCCGCCAATTCCCTTTGAGAATCCTCATCCCTGAGATTTTCCGCCGTCACCTGGATATACAGCCATCCTTCATCCTCCAACGCTTCCCGACGTTTACTGTCAGCCAACCATCGCGAGGCATGATGCCTGCCGTCGTATTCAATGATGATTTTCAAATCCGGATAAGCCATGTCCGCGAAAAATACATGAGAATAGCCTTTGAGCCGAATGGCATAGTTCACTTCCGGACAAGGCAAACCATAACACAACAGAACAATTCGACTTCTCGTTTCCTGGGAAGAATCTGTATTCTCCCGCATCAGCCTGAGAGCCCTACGCATTTTCGACACTCCTCTCACCGCACGTAATCTGTCGGAGCCTGAATAGTTGGACAAATCGGACAAGCTATCGACATATATCCGAAACTCCTCCAGTGTGGCCTTTTTCATATGTCCATCACGCCGCATCATCGAATCACCCAAAACCACCAATTCTTCATCTTCAAGCCGATTGGCATGCATGGCCCATGTGGTCACGGAATCCGTGCATCGCAATCGACCATGATGAATCGGCATATGCGTCTGAGGTCCAGACCAAAGCACAAAACAAATTCCCTGCAGTATCGTTCGCACGCCGTTACTTTCAATCACCGCGTGCAGCGTATCAGCCAAAAGCCCTCCGCGCCGGTAGCGAGGCAGTTCGATGCCTTGTAAACTCAGTGCGGTATCAAGCGCGAACACCAGCCGCCTTCCGGTGCGCCTCTGCGCTTCGAGACATTGTTCGATGGTTCTTGTCCTCAGCCGTGCGAGGCTTTCCGAATATTGTGCTCCATTGTCCATAGCGCCAAAGTAGAGGAAATGTCGCCGCGCTGCCTACCGGCTTCCGGCAAACAGTGGATAAGTGGATAACTGCGCCCTTCCTTTTCTGATGCGGATAACCGTATCCCAGCGGAGGAATTCAAAGTGCGCATAGCCGATTGAGACGAGCGCGGCAATCGCAAGCATTGCAAAGATACTATGGCTGGCAATGAGGTCATTTTGTTGAATCGAGGATGTATGGGCGAACCGTATGTGATTGAGAATGTGTGTTTCGTGGGGTCCGATGAGTCTGTCGACATCACGATTGAGCAAGGGCGGATCGCGGATGTACGGTCTTCGGAAAAGTCGGTAGCCAAGGCTTCAAAAACGTGGATCATTCCCGGCTTGTGGGATTGTCACACGCACTTCACGCAGTGGTCGTACACGCTGGGGCGGCTTGATCTGATTGATGCCCGCAGCGCCGATGAGGCAATGAGTCTGCTACGCGAGCACTTGGAGGAACGCCGCGAATCCGGCACGCTCGACCCGGACCAGTACGTGGTCGGCATGCGGTTCAGACACTCCCTGTGGGCCGATGATGCCCAACCGACATTGGCTGCGATCGACGCGGTGTCGGGCGACCAGCCCGTGGCGCTGTCAAGCGCAGACATGCATTGCGGCTGGGTGAATTCAGCCGCGGCTCGTAAGCTCGGCGTGCATGTAGGCGAGTCGGGACTCGTCGGCGAGCTTGAATGGTTCGACGCTTACTGCAAGCTGGACAAAGGCCCCGGTGCGGCTGACGAGCTGATGCGATTGCTGCGCAACGCGGAACAGGACGCCGCCGGCAAAGGCGTGGTCGGCGTGCGCGACTATGAGATGGCCGAGAACATCGACACGTGGATTGACCGCTTCAAGCAGGGGCTTGACGGATTGCGCATCGAAGCCGGCGTTTACCCCGAACGACTTCAGCAAGCCATCGACGACGGCTGGCATACCGGCGACGAACTTCCCGGAAGCCATGGCTTGGGCCATGTCGGTGCGATGAAGATGATTTCCGACGGCTCGCTCAACACCCGATCCGCCTACTGCTCCACACCGTATTCGGGCATTACGCCGGAAACCTACGGCACGCTGAGCTACACCCCCGAGCAAATCGAATCGTATATGCGGCTCGCCACCGAACATGGCTTCGACATCGCCTGTCATGCCATCGGCGACGAAGCGAACACCATCGTGCTCGACTGCGCGGAACGTACCCACGCGCACGGCTCCATCGAGCATGCCCAAATGCTCAAGGAACGCGACATTCCACGTCTTGCGCAATTGGGACTTGCCGCGAGCATCCAGCCACAGCACGCCATGGACGACCGTGACGTCATCACACGATTCTGGGGCAATCCCGCCGGAATTCCCTACGCGTTCAACAGTTTGCACAAGTCTGGAACCAAACTGCTTATGGGCTCGGACGCGCCGGTCGCGCCGTTGGATCCGTGGCTGGCCATTTCCGCAGCGGTGTTCGGCACGGAGAGTTCCGATCGAGAGCCTTTCCAGTCTGAGCAATGTCTGGATTTCGAAACCGCTCTCGCTTCGTCCACCGCCCTGGGGCGTACGACGTTGCAAGCTGGAGATGCGGCAGACCTAGTGCTGCTGGATTGCGATCCGAGTGAGCTTGAGTCCCCTGAGGCCATGCGCGCCATGCCCGACCATGTGCTCGCCACTATGCTTGCTGGGTGCTGGACATATCAGTCTCACGTATCTCGCTTATAGATGGCGGAATCGGAAAGCCGCCCGATGCTATTTCGCTTATAGATGGCGGCGCCTCTACGTCATTAAGGTCTTAGAGGGTATGATTTACACCCTTTAAGACCTCTTCGCAAAATTCATCCGCCACCTATAAGCGAGATAGCACTGGACAAGCAGACGAATCCGCCATCTATAAGCGAGATACACGGCCAACAACGCACGAATGGCGCTTCAGTCTTTTTGGCAAAGCCATGGACAACCGCTCGAATGCTTCGTCGCTTTCCACGATGAGGCTGTCGATTTTGCGCTTGCCCAGCTCACTCAGCCATTCGTCTGGATCCGTGCAGGCGAGCGCGCCGGCCTCCAGGAGTAACGGCCTGTGGCCGCCAATCACCACTTCGTCTGCGCCGACGGCTTGGACCGGTCCGTTGAAATGCGCGAAAGACTCGTCAGGAACGTCCGATTCAGTTCCGGCAAGCACCGCCGCATATGTGGCATATAGTTCGCGCCGACGGACCGCATACTCAGAGTCCGATTCACCCGCACGCCTTCTGCCGTCCACAATGTACGGCTTTCCCGTGGTGATGTAGTGGAAGAAATGGCGATTGATGGCGTCGCATTCCTCCCGCATCACGTCGCGAACCACTTCGACGCCCGCTTCCTCAAGGATGCGAAGGCCTTTGCCCGCTACAATCGGGTTCGGGTCAACCGATCCGACCACCACGCGTGCGATGCCGTGCGCCAGAATCAAGGCAGTGCACGCCGGCTGCGATCCGACATGGCAGCAGGGTTCAAGCGTGTCGATGACCGTGGCGCCAGTCAGATCGATGCCGTGCGCGTCGGCATAGTCGAACGCCATACGCTCCGCATGCGGGCCACGATACCGGTCATGGTATCCGGTGGCGAGAACCTCGCCATCACGTACCACCACCGCGCCTACCAGCGGATTCGGGTCCACCCATCCCGCACCCTTGCGGGCCAGTTCAAGAGCCTGCGCCATAGATTCGCGGTATTGCAACATGTCTTCCATGACCCCAAGCATATTGCACCAGTCCAAGCCGCACACGTTGCACCTCACATCCCGAAGCCGACGCGAACGGTCAGGGAATGGACAGGTTCGCCCAGCCGTCCGTCTCGCAGCCATGCGACGCTACAATATTGGCAGACCGGCAACATCCAACGAGAGGAATCACATGCAACGTGAGATTATGACGTCCATCCCATTTTTGAGCCAGCCGTCCGCCGCAGCCGAGAACACCGAAGAGGATCTGGCCGTGGCACAGGACCTGAAAGACACGTTGGACGCGCATCGCAATGGTTGCGTGGGCATGGCGGCCAATATGATCGGCGTTCCCAAGCGCATCATCGCTTTTGTGGATGAGGATTTCGGCGGCCGCATTTTCGTGATGTTCAATCCACACATCACCGCCGAAGACGGCGCGTTCGATACGGCGGAAGGTTGCCTCTCGCTCCAGGGCGAGCGCCGCACCGTCCGATACCAGCGCATCGAAGTGGATTATATGGATCGGAAATTCCGCGAGCGCCACGCAGCGTTCACCGGTTTCACCGCGCAGATCATCCAACACGAGATCGACCACTGCGATGGCGTGATCATTTGATCGCCGGCCTGCCGCCCACCAATCAATAGCCGCCCGCCGAAAACAGCCAACCCACCACCCCGTACTCGAAAAGCACGGGAAAACAGGAAGAATCATCAACAAAGTCACGTACGGAGGTACGATTTCGCCCTCAAACGGTCGAAACATACCCCGTACGCGAAAACCCGATTTCACCGCGCAAAATCACCGCCACCGCACCTACGGGGACAACACCGGGACTCCCCTCTCTCCGGCGACATCTCAACTCGGTGCCATCGCGCGCACAGAGGCACACGGAGACACCCAGGCTCGGAGACCGCCGCAGCAGGCCACCATCACCACCAACCACGTACGGAGGCACGCTTCCATTCCCACACAACCGACCCACGACCGCTGTGTAGACGGGATATGGGATAATCGGCGATGGTACTTTGCGTATGGACACGGTCCGAAAACACTTGGCTTCGATGAGTTCGCAGCAGACTTGCGATTCGTCCGCAACCAGTCGCGCCGGCAACGCGCCACAGCACGGCGAACAAGTGCGATTTTCCGTCGACCGACATACGCAAAACGCTGGAATTCCAACGTTTCTTAAGGATGGAACACAACATTGGCTGAGTTTATTTACCAGATGATCAAGGCCCGCAAGGCTTACGGCGACCGAGTGATTCTTGACGATGTGACCCTGAGCTTCCTGCCGGGCGCGAAGATCGGCGTCGTCGGCCCGAACGGCATGGGTAAGTCCACGCTGCTGAAGATTATGGCCGGCCTCGACACCGTTTCCAACGGCGAAGCCTACCTGACCCCTGGTTTCACCGTCGGCATTCTACAGCAGGAACCGCCGCTGGATGACACCAAGACCGTCGGCGAGAACATCAAGATGGCATTCGGCCCGATCGCCGAAAAAGTGACGCGTTTCAACCAGATTGGCGAGGAAATGGCCAATCCGGACGCCGATTTCGACGCGCTGATGGAAGAAATGGGCAAACTGCAGAACGATATCGACGCGGCCAACGGTTGGGATCTCGACTCCCAGCTCGAGCAGGCCATGGACGCTCTGCAGTGCCCGGATCCGGATACGCCGGTGAGCGTGTGCTCCGGTGGCGAGCGCCGTCGTGTGGCACTGTGCAAGCTGCTGCTTGAGGCTCCGGACCTGCTGCTGCTCGACGAGCCCACCAACCATTTGGACGCCGAATCGATCCTGTGGCTGGAGCAGTTCCTGCACCAGTACAAAGGCGCCGTCATCGCCGTCACCCACGATCGTTACTTCATGGACAATGTGGCCGAATGGATCTGCGAAGTGGATCGCGGCCACCTGTATCCATACAAGGGCAACTACTCCACCTACCTGGAGACCAAGGCCAAGCGTATGGAGATCCAGGGCGCCAAGGACGCCAAGCTCGCCAAGCGCCTGAAGAGCGAGCTCGACTGGGTGCGTTCCTCGCCGAAGGCCCGTCAGGCCAAGAACAAGGCCCGTCTGGAACGTTACGACCAGATGGAGCAGGAGGCACGCAACAACAAGAAGCTCGACTTCTCCGAAATCCAGATTCCGGCCGGCCCGCGTCTGGGTTCCACCGTGCTGGAAGCCGAGCATATCCACAAGGCGTTCGGCGACCGCGTGCTCATCGACGACTTGAGCTTCACCCTGCCGCGTAACGGCATCGTCGGCGTGATCGGCCCGAACGGCGTAGGCAAGTCCACCCTGTTCAAGACCATCGTCGGCTTGGAGCCGTTGACCTCCGGTTCGCTCAAGATCGGCGACACCGTGAAGATCAGCTACGTCGACCAGAACCGTGCCGGCCTTGACCCGAACAAGAACCTGTGGGAGGCCGTGTCCGACGGACTCGACTTCATCGAGGTGGCCGGAGTGGAAGTGCCGACCCGCGCCTACGTGGCGTCCTTCGGCTTCAAGGGTTCCGACCAGCAGAAGCTGGTGGGCGTGCTGTCCGGCGGCGAACGCAACCGTCTGAACCTGGCACTGACCCTGAAGCAGGGCGGCAACCTGCTGCTGCTCGACGAACCGACCAACGACCTTGACGTCGAAACCCTGGAATCCCTCGAAAACGCGCTGCTCGCCTTCCCGGGCTGCGCCGTGGTGATCTCCCACGACCGTTGGTTCCTCGACCGTGTGGCCACGCACATCCTCGCATGGGAGGGCACCGACGAGAATCCGGCCAACTGGTACTGGTTCGAAGGCAACTTCCAGGCCTATCAGGAGAACCGCATCGCCCGTCTCGGCGAGGATGCGGCCCGCCCGCACCGCCTGCACCGCAAGCTGACCCGCTAAAGGCAGACAGATCCAATCGAGTCGCGTTAAGCGCAGATTTCAGCAAAGCGCCACCCTTCATTACGAGCGGTGGCGCTTTGCCATACGTCAACCGTTTGCCGCTAACCAACCGTTCATTCTTCTCACGTACTCGTTACAAAACAATCCGACGAAATTTACTACGTATGGATAGACTCGATGCCAGCATAAAGAGCTATCCACACGCGGAAGGAATCGAGGCCATCATGACGCAGACAGACATGACGCCGCTGCAGCGACTGGCAAAGGTGCTCCAGCTGGGCACGCCCTCAAACTATCGCAACCATACGTATATCAACGGCGAAAGCCTGTACTTCCCCACTGGCCGAGTCTACGGCGGACAGGTCATCGCGCAGTCGCTGATGGCCGCGTCGAGAACCGTCGCTCCATCCCGTCTGCCGAATTCCATCCACGGCTATTTCATTTCGGCCGGCGATATCCGTCAGGATCTGCTGTTCGACGTGGAAAATCTGCGTGACGGACGTTCCTTCTCCGCCCGTCGCGTGAATGTCACGCAGGCGCAGGGCTCGATTTTGACGGCAATCGCCAGCTTCCAGGAACATGACCAGGAAGGCATCGAATTCGCCGACCCGATGCCTGAGAACATTCCCGATCCCGACAGCCTGACCAGTGCGAAGCAACTGATGGAGCCGTATGCGGAACAGTCGCCGTTCGCCAAGTATTATGCGGAGAAGTCGCCGTTCGATATTCGCCATGTGACGCGCACCATCATGCTTGGCGCCGACAAGAAGAGCGCCAGCGAGGATTCCGGCAAGCAGATGGTGTGGATGAAGGCCGACGGCAAGGTGGACGTGCCGCAGGTCATGCATCGTGCGATGCTGGCGATGGGCTGCGACCAGATCATGCTGGAGCCGATTCTGCGCCGTGCTGGCTTAAGCATCGCCACGCCGGGCATTTCGTATGCGTCCATCGACCATTCGATGTGGTGGTACCGCGACATCGACATCAACCAGTGGCATCTGTACGTGCAAGACACGCCGACCGCGGCGCACGGACGCGGCTTGGGCCAAGCGAAGGTCTACACACAGGATGGCGAGCTGGTGGCCTGCATGGCGCAGGAAGCGATGTTCCGCGTGCCGAAGAAGGACTGAGACGGAGTTAAAGAAGGTCTGACGTTCAGACTTTCGATTTCGTGGCAGGATTCGTAGCCGATTTTGTAGACGCCTTCGTGGCGGCGGCCGCATAGCGATTGCGCTGTGCGGCCTTTTTCACGGCCGGACTTTCCGGCCCGTCGATAGGCGGGATGCGGCACAGCCACTCCCCCACGATGCCGACGATCATGTCGGCGACGCATACCACGCAGGCCACCACGCATTCGATGATGGCTTGGCTATAGAATTCCGCCTCACCATGCGGCAGACTCATGATGATCTGCCCACCGTACCAGCCGGGCAACGCCGCGCCCGCAAGTCCGAGCGCTTTGCAGGCCACCAGCGTGCCGAACGCCTTCTGCGGGTCCAATGGCTTGAGCTGCGCGCGTTTGACGGGATCTTTGGTCGTGTATTTATGAATCTGCAGAGCCATGTACAGCACCACACCACCCAACACGGCCAGCACCACCGGCACGATCCAGGGTGCGCCAACCAACGGCAGGCCTGAAATCTCGCCGTATTTCGCCAATCCCATGCCGGCCAGCACGCCAAGTGCGGCCGCAAGGACGAATGACCACCAAGGGGTTCTGCGTGCCCTCATAGCGTGTCTCCGATAATCCAATTGTCGGTCAGCATGCCCACTTGCGCGGCGTCCGGAGCCATCGCCAGCAGGAACGCGACCGGATCCCTGCCGAGTTTCGCGTCCGGATCCATGTCGAACCATGGGGCGAGCACGGCCGCATGCTCACGTGCGGACGGCCACGGCACCATGCAATCAGGTTCGTTGCGGACCACGCCTTCCATGTCCACAAGGTCGAGGTCGAGGTCATCCGAAATGGAGGATGACACCGATTCCAACGCACCGATAAGCTCACGCGCGTCCATGCGCGTGGAAATCTGCATGACGGCGGCCATTTTGTCCGGATAGTCGTCGACCTGGCTGACATGGTACAGCGGCGAAATACCTTCCACCTGGTTGCCGGGAAGCGCGTCGATGGCCACGATTGCCTGACGGAACTGGTGTTCCGCATCAGTTGAAACGCTATCCAGGGAAATGACCGCTCGACGGGATGCCGGTCCCGGTTTCGCCGCGGCCGCAGCGGCTGCTTTGGAGGCCGCCGTACCTTCCGGAAGTTCAATGGAATCAATGGATTCAACAGAATCGGCATCGTCAATCGCATCAACGTCATCTGCAGACGTCCCAATGTCGGAATCGCGAACTATGGGATCCTGAGCTCCGGCAACCATCCAATCGTCCGCGATCTCATCGATATGGTCGCGGTCGGACGTTTCGTGCAGCAGTTGCGCCACGGAACCGGCGTGCGCTCCCCCGAGTTCTGCGTCCGGTTCAAGCGCAAGCCACGGCCCCAATACGAAAGCCCGCTGCCATGCGCGCGGATGCGGCAACGTCAGGTCGGGGTCGGCGCTTTCCTGCCCGTCAAAGTCGATGATGTCCAAATCGAGCGTGCGCGACGTCCAATGGTCGGTGCGCACGCGACCATGTGAGGCTTCGATGCGCTGCAAACCGGCCAGCAGTTCGGCGGCCGAAAGCCTGGTATCCACGGACACGACCGCATTGCGGAATTCCGCAGTACCTTCCGGCATGCCCCATGCGTCGGTCCGATAGAGCGGCGACACCCCCGTCACCTGCGTGGAGGGAAGCCCATCAATGCACCGAACGGCGTCACGCAAGGTGGCGGTCACATCGCCCTGATTGCCTCCCATGGCGATGATGGCATGATGCACCTGCCCATGTTCCGACGACCGCTCACGCGATGGACTGTCAACTGTTTCACGGGAACGTTCCACGGTCACGCTGACATCGTCGAACGGCACGGTGATCGGCGCATTCGGCTTATGCACGGTGACCTGCGTGCGGCACACGGCCGGAAAGCCGAGAATCATGCCGACGATACGATTGGCCAGCTTTTCAATCAAATCGACGTGTTCGCCTTCGATGATGGCCACGATGCCTTTGGCGATCGCACCATAGTCGACGGTGTCGTTCAGATCGTCGGAACGGCCGGCGGCAGCGAGGTCGAGGAACAGCGTGGCGTCCACCACGAAGGTCTGGGCCCGCTCATGCTCGAAGTCGAGCACGCCATGTTTGCCCGTCGCGCGGATTCCCGTCAGTCGAATCTGATCCATACCAGCCTTCCTTTGCCGTTCCTACGTTCCGTATTCCTATTATTTCCGCGATTGCGATGTTGTGACTATCTGCGATTCGCACGGTCACGCGTTCGCATACTCGCGCCATGCGTTGCCGACGGCGACCGCGTCGCGGCTTTTCGCCACGTCATGCACGCGCACGGCCCACACGCCATGTTCCGCGCACAGGGCGCTGATGGCCGCGGTGGCGTTGTCTTTTGAGGCCATGTCCGGCTCGGTCACACCGGCGCCGGCAAGCAGCGAGCCGACGAAACGTTTGCGGGACGCGCCGATCAGCACCGGATAGCCAGTCGCGTTGAACCGGTCAAGCGCCGCCAGAATCGGCAGGTTATGCTCCACGCCCGGCTTGGAGAAGCCCAGGCCCGGGTCGATGATGACCTGTTCGGCCTGCACCCCGGCTTCAAGCACCGCATCCACCTGACGCATCAGCTCGTCATACACGTCATTCACCACGCCATGCTCGTAGCGGGAGGTGTCGGCGTCCGGCACATTGCCTGCGGCGCCGGCAAGCCAGCCACGCCAATGCTGCACGATGTACAGGCAGTCGGAATGGTCGGCCACCACATGCGGCAGTTCGCGGTCCAACTGGCCGCCGGACACGTCGTTGATGATCTGCGCGCCATGTTCGAGCGCGGCCAACGCCACCGAAGCGCGCGTGGTGTCGATGGACAGCACCGCCCCTTCGGGAATCAGCGCGTCCACAGCGCCCAGCACACGGGCCTTCTCGTCGGCTTCGCTGACGCGTTTGGCTCCCGGACGGGTGGATTCCGCTCCGATGTCGATGATGTCGGCACCGGCTTTCATCATCGCCTCGCCATGGGCTTTGGCCGCCTCCGGAGCAAGCCAGAGGCCGCCGTCGGAGAAGGAATCCTCCGTGATGTTGAGCACGCCCATCACCAACGTGCGCTGGCTATCATGAATCGCCTTCATATCAATCGCCATCGGTTTTCTTCCTTCATTCATTCCGTTCTTCCGTTCGGTTCTGTCCGATTCCGCCCGGTAAAGCGCACTTACGAATGGTTCGACAGAATCAGGCTCATCGCCTCGGTCCGCGTGGCCGCGTCGCGCATGCATCCTCGCACCGCCGAGGTGACGGTACGGGACTGCGCCTTCTTGACGCCACGCATGGCCATGCACATGTGGTCGCATTCGGTGACCACGATCACGCCACGCGCGTCGATGCCTTCCATCAACGCGTCGGCCACCTGCTGGGTAAGCCGCTCCTGCACCTGCGGACGGCGTGCGTACAGTTCCACCAACCGTGCCAGTTTGCTTAAGCCCGCCACTTGGCCGTTCTGCGGGATGTAGCCGACGTGGGCCACGCCATGGAACGGCAGCAGATGATGCTCGCAGACGGAGAACAGCTCAATGTCGCGCACCAGCACCATTTCGTCGGTGTCCACCTTGAAACGGGTTTTCAGCACTTCCTCCGGCCCGTGTCCGAGGCCGGCGAACAGCTCCTTGCACGCGCGCCCGATACGGTCCGGCGTGTCCAGCAGACCTTCACGGTCCGGATCCTCGCCGATGGACTTCAAGAACAGGCGCACGGCCTGGCGCACGCCTTCCTCGTCATAGCCGACAGGCCCGGCCGCATGAGCGGCACGGGCCTTGTCGTCGAGGAGGGTATCGAAATCGGTATCGCTCATCAGTTGGTCAATCCTGCGCTTTTCTTCAGCTTGTCGGGAATCGGGACCGGCGGAATGTCGGAATCGGGACGCTTCTCGTCGCTCAACCAGACCTCGCGCTTCGGCGCCTTCTTGATGTTGGCGAAGATGGCGGCAAGCTCCTTCTCGTTGAGCGTTTCCTTGACGAGCAGCTGACGTACCAGCTCGTCGAGGATGTCGCGGTTCTCGTTAATGACGTTCCATGCTTCGGTATGCGCGGTCTCCACAAGCTTGAGCACTTCCTCGTCGATGATTTCGGCGGTGTGCGCGGAGTACTTGTGGGTGAGCGCGCCGAGATCGCTTTGCTCGTCGTCGGACCACTTGATGGCGCCCAGCTTCTCGGAGAAGCCGTAGTCGAGCACCATCTGACGCGCGATGTTCGTGGCCTTCTCGATATCGTTGGACGCGCCGGTGGTCGGGTCGTGGAACACGACCTCTTCGGCGGTACGGCCGCCCATGGCGTACGCCATCTGATCGAGCAGCTGGTTGCGGGACATGGAGTAACGGTCCTCGGTTGGCATGACCGCGGTGTAGCCCAGTGCACGGCCGCGCGGCAGAATCGTCACCTTGGTCACCGGATCGGTGTCGTTCATGGCGGCCGCGACCAGCGCATGGCCACCCTCGTGATATGCGGTGTTGCGTAGCTCGTCGAGAGCCATGCCCTTGGAACGACGCTTCGGACCGGCCTGAACACGGTCGATGGCCTCGTCGATGGCGCGGTTGTCGATGAGCTGGGCGCCGGCACGGGCGCACAGCAACGCGGCTTCGTTCAACACGTTGGCAAGGTCGGCGCCGGTGAAGCCCGGCGTGCGCACGGCGATCATATGCAGGTCGACGTCCGGCACGAACGGCTTGCCCTTGGCGTGTACCTTCAGAATCGCCTCGCGGCCTTCCAAATCAGGTGCTTCGACGGCCACCTGACGGTCGAAACGACCCGGGCGCAGCAATGCCGGATCGAGCACATCCGGACGGTTGGTCGCAGCGATGATGATGAGGTTCGTATCGTTGCCGAAGCCGTCCATCTCGACGAGCAGCTGGTTCAGCGTCTGCTCGCGTTCGTCGTGGCCACCGCTCATGCCGGAACCGCCACGCTTGCGGCCGACAGCGTCAATCTCATCGATGAAGATGATGGCCGGAGCGTTCTTCTTGGCCTCATCGAACAGGTCACGCACACGGGAGGCGCCAAGGCCCACGAACATCTCCACGAAGTCGGAGCCGGCCATGGAGTAGAACGGCACGCCGGCCTCGCCTGCGATGGCGCGCGCCAGCAGCGTCTTACCGGTGCCTGGAGGGCCGTACAGCAGCACGCCGCGCGGAATGCGGGCGCCCAAAGCCTTGTAACGGGACGGGTCCTTGAGGAAGTCCTTGATTTCCTCGACCTCCTGCACGGCAGCGTCTTCGCCGGCCACGTCGGAGAACTTGGTGGTCGGGGTCTGGCCGTCGAGCAGTTTGCCGCTGTTCTTCTTGCCGCCCATGCCGAACATGCCGCCGGCGGCACCGCCCATACGGCTCATCAGGAACCAGAACAGGCCGAAGATGATCAGGAACGGCAACAGCGAGGTGAGCAGGTAGGTCCAAATGCTGGTCTGCTGCATGGACGCGGTCCAGCCCTTGGCCGGATCGGCCTTCTGCACGGCCTTGACCACGGCCGCGGACTGCGCATACGTGTAGTAGAACTGCACGTTCTTGCCGTAGTTCTTCGTACGTCCGGTGTCCGGGTCGGTGGCGGAGTAATCGCTCGACAGCTTGAGCTTGACCTGCTGGGTGTTGTCCACGATCGTCGCATACTCGACGGTGTTGCCGTTGAGGATCTGCATGCCATCCTTGGTGTCGATGGTCTGCGAGCCCGCACCGGCGAAAAGCTGGAACATGGTCACGGCAAGCAATGCCACGACCACAACCCACAGCCACGGCGACTGCCAGAACGGACGGGGGCCGTTGGACTTGTTGCCGTTCGCCCCGCTGCCACCGTTCTTGCCGTCATCGTTGCGGCTAAACGGATTGGTGAACGGGTTACTACCCCCGTTGGGCTTGTTGCCGCCGCCATTGCTTGGCGGCTGGTTCGGACCAGGGAAACTCATGCCTGACCTCCTTCATAGACTGACGGCTTCAGCACCGCGATCGAATCGAGGTTGCGGTAGTACTCGTCGTAATCCAAGCCGAAACCGACCACGAATTCATCGGGAATCTCACGTCCCTTGTATTTCACATCAACATTGACCTTGCGACGTGCCGGCTTCTCCAGAAGCGCAAAAATTTCCACGGAAGCCGCTCTACGGCGCTTGAGCTCGTCGACCAGCCAAGCCAGGGTGATGCCCGAATCGATGATGTCCTCAACGATCAGCACATGGCGTCCTCGCACATCCGTGGACAGATCCTGACGAACCGTGATCTTGCCGCTCGACTCCGTGCCGGAACCGTAGCTCGACAGGCTCATGAAATCCATTTGGACCGGAATGCTCATGGCCTGGGAGAACGCCGCAAGCGTGTTCACGGCTCCCTTGAGCACGCAGACCAGCAGCGGGTTCTTGCCACGATAGTCTTCACTGGCTTGTGCCGCGGCACGGTTGATGATGTCGGAGATCTCTTCTTTGCTGATCAGCTCGTGATCAATGTCTTCTTGTACGTCAGCGATTCGCATGCCCACCATCTTGGCACATGCGAATGACGTGTTTCTGGCTATATGCTGAATATCCGCTGGGAAGATTCACACGTGGCCGTTCACAGCTTCGGCAGACCGGCCACGAATGTGTCGATGGCCGCCTTCGCCGCCGCGAAATCGGTGGGATTGTTGACGATCACCGCGAAGGTCAACGCTCCGCCGTTCAACCGCGACACATTGCCGGTCATGGAGGTCACGTCGCCCAGACTGCCGGTTTTCACACGGATCAGCCCCGCTTCGTCAGCATCGTTCAGACGGCTCTCAGCGGTGCCGACGAAGCCCATGACGGACATTCCTTCGGCTGCGGCCGCCCCCGATCCCGCAGCCAGATTGCGCAGTTGCACTTCGAGCAGGGTGCGCGCCGTCAGTTTCGAATCCTCCGTAAGTCCCGAACAATTGCGCATGTCGAGCCCGGTCGTAGTGATGCCTTTGCGCTCCAGCACGCTTTTTACAGCCTGCACCGCGCCAGCCGGCGAATTGTCCGCGCCGACCTGCAACGCCAGCAGCCTGCCGAATTCCTCGGCGAGCGAATTGTCGGAATGCCGCATGGTGAACGCCATAATCTCGTTCAACGACGCCGAACGCACGGAGGCAAGCGGATGGGATGCCCCCGCAACCGTGCCTTGCGATACAAATCCCTGAACCGTGATGCCCTGTTCGGCCAGCCGCTGCTGGAACACCAGCGCCGCGTCACGCGCCGGCTGCATGCTCAATGCCGGATACGCCGAGAACACATCAGGATTGGCCGGACCTGTCCCGTTCCAATTCCTGCCGCCGTCCACGGCCATGGAAGCTGTCGGGGCGTAGTACAGGTGGTCCGTGTCGAGTTCGGCGATGCCTTGCGGCCAGCGGTCGTTGCCGAACAGTGTGTCGTCATAAGCCAATGTCACGGAGGTGATGCCACGCTGCCGCAACGCCTGTGCGGTCCGCCCGGCAAGCGTGCCCAATCCGGCACGTCCGTTGATGTGGTTCGCGTCGGACGCTCCGGCTCCCAACAGCATGTCGCCGTTGCCTTTGAGCGCCAGCCGCGCGGTGCCGTCCTGGGACTGTTCCAGATAGGTCTGCGTGTCCAGGGTCTTGCCCATGTCGAGTTCGACGGCGGCCGCATACGCCGTCAACGTTTTCATGGTGGATGCTGGCGTGCGGGGCACGTCGATGTTGTTTTCCGCGACCACGTTGCCCGACGCGTCGGCGATGGCGATGGAGAATTCGCCGCCGAAGCCGGCGGCTGAGGCTCGGAACGCGTCGGTCAGCGCGCGCGCAGCGGCCGGATCGATGGTCTTGGAAGCGTCGATGTCGGCGATCACGTCGGCCGCCTCGATCGAACGGCCGGCAGCGGCGGCCGTCGAATGTTCGACATGGCGCAATGTGAGGACGCCCGGTACGACATCGCACATGTCGGCCACTGCATAGCCGACGCACAGTGCGACGGTGGCCACGACGGAAACCGCCACCGTGATTGCTCGGCGTCGTCGCGTATAGCGGTAATCGCCAGCGTCATCCATAGCCAAACCACACCCTCTCTTCGTCATCTTTTCACCATCCGCACCGTATGGATCGCCACGAAACATCTCATGACCGTTCACACCGCCGCGGGCAAGCCTCAGCCCTTATGCTCGATCGGCTTCCATTCGGACTTGGCGAACACCGCCTGGAACGAAATCGGCACATAGCTCAGCATGTAGATCGGGAAGGCCAGCACGTAGGCGAGCAGCTCCTTGTTGGTGGCGCCCACGTGATCGCGTTCCGCCACGATGGTCAATGCGGCGAGTCCCATCATGCCGATCACCGATATCACAATGCCGGATGTCCAGCCGGTCAGCGAATTCAGCTGGCTTTGCCATGTCACGAAACCGCAGGCGGCGAACAGCATGCCCAACAGCACGCGTGCGATGCCGAGCACGGTGAACGGGCACAGCAGCAGCGTGAAATCGACGGCGGAGAAATCACGTTCCCTGACCGCGCGCTTGATCAACGCCGGTCCGTAATAGCGGAACACCTGCAGGAAGCCCTTGCTCCAACGCAGGCGTTGACGCCAGCTTTGCGCGAAGGTGACCGGCTGCTCGTCGTACAGGATGGCGGTGCCGCAGTAGCCGATGCGGTCGCCGTGCAGCACGCTGTCCATGGTGAATTCCAGATCCTCGGTGAGTAGGTGGAATTTCCAGCCGTTGTTGCGACGCATGATCTCCTGGGAGAACATGAAGCCGGTGCCGCCCACGTGGCAGCTGTTGCCGAGCCACATGCGGGAGGCGGAAACGAAGCGCGATTCGCGGATGAACCACAACGCGGAACCGGACGACACCCAATTGTCGGACAGGTTCACGGAATTGCGGTAGCTGGTGAGGATTTTGAAACCGGCTTGGAAGCCCTTGTTCATTTCCTCGATGTAGTGCTTGTCGAGTTTGTTGTCGGCATCGAACACGAAAAAGGCGTCATACGGGTCGGATGCGCCCGACTCGTTCATCTGGTCGAGCAGATAGGTCAGCGCGTAGCCTTTGCCGACCTGCTCCTTGTTGAATCGTTCGATGACGTGGCATCCCATGTTTCGGGCCACTTCGGCGGTGTTGTCGGTGCAGTTGTCGGCCACCAGCCAGATGTCGATGAGCTCGCTCGGATAGGTTTGCGAATGCAGACAGTCGATGAGGTTGCCGATGACGTTCGCTTCGTTTCGCGCGGAAATCAGCACCGCGTACCGTTTGTTCATCGGCGCTTCGGGGAACTTGATCGGCTTGGCGAACAGCGAGATGACGATGCAGACCGCTTGGTAGAGCATGCCGGCGCCGCCCAAAACCACCAGCACGACATCAAGTACGCTCAGCAATACCATTAACGCCACCTACTTCTCGGATTGTCATCCGTTCCCTGCGATTGCGACCCGTCCGCTACCTGCGGTCCGGCTTCCGTCTGCGCTCCGTCCGCTTCCGCGGTTCCCCGCAGCGGCTTGCGATCGACCCCGTCCAACACGCGCTTCGGAATGGCGACGGTCTGCGATTCGTCGGCATCCCCGGTCTCGTCGGACCGAGTGATATTGTACGCCTGCTCCTGCAGGAAGCGCACGTCGTCGGGAATCGGCACATGCGCGCTCGACCCCTGCACGGCGCGCGGCACGGCGTGCAGGTGCTCGCTGATGACTTCGGCGCCTTCCACCAGCTTCGACTTCTTGTCCGGAACCGGATCGTCCATCAGCGGCGAATCGACCAGATCGTACCGCTTGGTGTAGGTGCGGGCGATCGTCTGGATCGAGGCGACGATAGGCAGCGCCAGGAACGCGCCGATCGCGCCGAACAGCGAGCCGAAGGCCAGGACGGCAAGGAAGGCGACCGCATCGTTGACGTCCATGGTGCGGCGGGAGATCTTCGACGCGAAGATCAGGTTTTCGATCTGCTGGTAGACGCAGATGAACGCCACCACGGCGATCGCCTGCCACAAACCACAGCTGCCCCAGGCGAACAGCACCGGCAACGCGCCGCCGATGTACGTGCCGAGCATCGGGATGAACTGCGATACGACGCCGCAGAACAACGCCAACGGCATCCAATACGGCACGTGCAACGCCATCAGGCAGATCGAGGTGAAGAACGCGTTGAGCACGGCGAGGATGGCACGTGAGAACAGGAACGATGAGATCTGCGTCTGGCTGACGGTCCAGACGAACAGGAACCGGCGCTGCGCGGAGGGAGCCATCCACTGGCAGGCCGCGCGGCGCAGCTTCGGGCCGGCCGCCGAAATGTAGAACGTGGTCATGATCACCGTCATGAGGTTCAGCAGGAAGCTGAAGAATCCGGACACCGTGCTGATGGCGGTGCCCGCGAAATCCGTGACCCACGAGGTCTGGATGTTCTTCAGAATCTCACCGCCGAGACTGTTGATCTCAGGAAGCTTGAAATCCGTGTATTGCGCCACGAAATCGCAGATCTGCTGGTAGAGGGCCGGCAGACCGTTGCACAAAGCGATGACCTGCTGCACGAACAGATTGCCGAACAGACCGAACATCACGCAAAGCAGGACACCCAACATCAGCAACGCGAAAATCGAAGCGAACGAACGCTTCCAGCCATGCTTGACCAGCGGAATCACCACCGGCTCCACGGCGAGCGCCAGGAACAGCGAGATGACGACGTCGATGATGAGGTATTCGATTTTGCCCCAACTGCGCCAGCAGAAGGAGAGCAGCACGATGGCGATGGCGATGTACAGCAGCGCGCGACCCAGCCATTCCGGAGGTCTGCGTGGATCGCCTTTCGCAGGGAACAGCGTGCCGAGATCCCAACGCATTTCGTCGGTATTGCCGCACTGTCCGGACGTTCCCGTCCTCTTGTCCGTATCCATATGCTGTTCGCGTTCGCTCATGGCTCCTTATTGTAGACAGGCACCGTGTACGGGCTGGAACCTATTCTTGAAACCATGCTGAACGTTTCAATTGTCATCCCCGCCTGGAATGAACAGGAGCGTATCAACGATTGCCTGCTCAACGCCACCCGGCAGACCGTGATGCCTCATGAGGTGATTGTCGTCGATAACCGTTCCACTGATTCGACCGTTGCCGTGGTGGAGCAGTTCATGAAGGACCATCCGGAAGCGCCGGTGAAGCTGCTGCATCAGGATGATGAGCAGGGTCTGATTCCAACGCGTGATTATGGTTTGAATCATGCCACCGGCGATATTCTTGGCCGTTTCGATGCCGACTGCATGATCCGCCCGGACTGGGTGGAGGTGGTGTCCGGCATTTTCACCGAGGATCCGGATGCGATGGGCGCCACCGGTCCGGTGATGTATTACGATTTGCCGAGCCGTCATTTCGGGCTTCGCGGGGACAATTCCACCCGCAAACGTATTTATAGGGCCGATGATGGGCAACCTCTGCTGTTCGGTTCCAACATGGCCCTGCGCGCCACCGCCTGGCGCGAAATCGCCGACGAGGTCTGCCAAGACAAGGCGGATGTGATGCATGAGGACATCGACATCTCGCTGCATCTGTTGGGCAAGGATCTCAAGACCGTGTATTGTCCGCGGATGATCGCGGGCATCAGCGCACGTCGTATGGACACGTCTCCGGCATCGTTCCTCAACTATATGCGCCGTTTCAAGAACACGTTCAACGCGCATCCGCAGCATTACCGCAAGCACAAGCCGGAAATCCTCATCACCGCGTTATATCCTGTGATGCATCTGCTGTATCCGGTGTGGCAGAAGGTGTTGAACACCGCTGATATCAATCCGGCCGAGGCCGCGTGGATCAACGAGCAGATGGAATTGGCCGAACAGGAAGGCCATGAGCTGTATGACGACACTCCCACTGATGAGGAGTGGAGCGAGAAGCACGAGGAATAGCGATTAGGTATAGCGATTATTCGCGGCGTATTTTCCGCGGATAGCGAACGGACGGCACCGACCATGCGATCGATGCCGTCCGTTTTGTTTTTACGATTGCGGTTTTGCGATTGCGCCTACCGCAGTCGGACCTACATCAGGCTCTTGTAGATGGCGAGGATGTCTTCCTGGGTGGCCTGGCGCGGGTTGCCCGGCGTGCACACGTCGTGGAAGGCGTCATGGGCCAGCGGCTCCAGGTCGGCTTCGGTGGCGCCAACTTCGGAGATCTTGGTCGGGTTCTTCAGATCCACGGTGAGCTTGTGCACCGCCTGGACGGCCTCTTCACGCACGGTTTCGATGTCGCCGGTGTAGGCGTCGGCGATACCGAAGGCGTCGGCGATGTCACGGTACTTCTCGCCGGTGTAGTCCTTGTTGTATTCCATGACCGGGGCCAGCAGGATGCCGTTGGCCACACCGTGCGCCACGCCGAGGCGGCCGCCCAGCGGGTGGGCCATGCCGTGCACCAGACCGAGGCCGACGTTGGAGTAGGCCATGCCGGTGATGTAGGAGGCGTAGGCCATCTGTTCGCCGGCCGGAATGTCTCCATCGGCGCTCTTGGCGAGGTTCTTGGCGATCATGCGGATGGTCTGCATGGACAGGCAGTCGGACAGGCTCCACGCGCCCGGTGTGATATAGCCTTCGATGGCGTGGGTCAGGGCGTCGAGTCCGGTGGCCACCTTGAGGCCGCGCGGCATGGAGTCGGTCAGGTCCGGATCCACGAAGGCGACGATTGGGATGTCGTGCGGGTCGACGGCCACGAACTTACGCTTGTTGGCCGTGTCGGTGATCACATAGTTGATGGTCGTTTCGGATGCGGTGCCAGCGGTGGTCGGCACACCGAAAATCGGCACGGACGGGTTCTTGGTGTCGGCCACGCCTTCAAGGGACAGCACGTCGGCGAATTCCGGATTGGCAGTCACGATGCCGATGCCCTTGCAGGTGTCCTGCGGGGAACCACCTCCCAGGCCGATCAGGAAGTCGGCTCCGGAGGCTGCGAACTTGGCGACGCCATCCTGGATGCATTCGACCGGCGGATTCGGCTTGACGTTGTCGAACACCTCATACGGCATGCCCGCCTCGTCAAGAACGTCGGTGACCTTCTTGACGGTGCCGGTCTCCAGCAGCACCGGATCGGTGACGATGAACGCCTTGGTGAAGCCATGGGACCTGGCGACGCCCGGAATCTCCTTGATGGCTCCGCGGCCGAAATACGCGGTCTGGTTGAAAATCATGCGATAGACCATAGTGCTCTCCTTTAAGCGACTGTGTGTTCAAGCGAAGACCACGGCATCCATTGCCGCGGCCAACGGTTTCATCATAAGCCCTTTTCCATGCGAGGAAGCACCCACGACACACAATTTTTTCGTCAATATCCCACAACACCGGCAAAACCGGACAGCATGCCGTCCGATGCCCGAAATCCTATTCTTCGGACGACGTGTCTTCTTTGGCGAACACCCACATGACCTCGTCCACGGAATGGGTGTCGGGGAAAATCGTAATCAGGAACCGTTCGCCGTCGTTTCTGACATAGGCGTACCGTATAGCGCCTTCCCTGCATATCCGGTCGCGGACGTAATCATAGTCGAACAGCATGCGGAAGCCGTCCCGGTAGGCCGGCGCCACCAATTTGTCGCAATAGTCGAGCAGCATCTCGTGGAAGGAACCGCCATGTTTGTCAAGCATTTTTTGCACATAGCCGGGAACCACGACCGGCCGTTGCGTATCGGCACGCAGATTGACCACATAAGCGATCGAATACCGTGTATTCAAATGCTGCAGCAACGATTCCATGTCTTTGTTGCGTACCAGGATGTCCTCAAGCTGCTTGTTCAACGTGCGCAACTGCCTTTTGCCGCTGCCGCTGGCGTAGTAGCGCTTCTTGTCTTTGCGCATCTCGTTTTCCGCCTGGTTGACCAGATCCGGAATATCCTCGCCGTCATCGGATTCGGCCATGCCCACGGACAGCTCGCAACCGTGATCAAGCAGCTCCTGACGCATATATTCCATCTGTCGGGCGCTCTGCGCCATCGAATGGGCGAAACTGATGATCACGAACTCGTCGCCGCCGATGCGGTAGATATTATCGTCGCCGAAATAGGCGCGCGCCGCATCCGCAAGCTCGCACAGCACCACGTCGCCTCTGGCATGACCCAAATGATTATTGATCTCATGCAGGCCAATCAGATCTATGTACATCACCGTCAACGGCTTGTCATGGGTGGCTTGGATGAATTCCACATCATCGTCGAAAGCGTTGCGGTTGAGCAGCCCCGTCAATGAATCCCGTCGGTACTCCTCGCCGTTCAACCGGACAAAGGACTCTATCGGCAGGTTCCGGCCAACCATCACCACGGCCCATGGATCGCTTTCGGAGCATTCACGTGAGGGAATCACCGCGAAGGAGATTATGCCGGTTCTGGCCAGCACCTCACTGCGGTACACTCCGAACGCGGATTTCTGCGAGAACAGCAGCGAACGGAGCGAAGCCAGATCCATATCAGCACGGAACCTGTCGGCATCGTCCGGATGCACCACGCGTTCGGCGATCAGCGTCTGCACGTAGGTTTCGAAATCATCGGTTTCCGGCGTCGGCAGTATGCCATCGCGTTTGACCGCGCGGTACTCGCCCGTCTTCACATTCAGTCGGGAGAGTTCCGCCACGCCATTGGCCAGAATCTCGAAGGTGCTGGCGGCGAGCGCGGACGTCTCAAGCATGGTACGGCCGTTGACGGGCACATAGCTGCCATGCATGAAATCGTTTGACATATCCCAGAAATGCCGGTCGTCGGGACGTTCGGCCAACAGCTTCTCCATCCGTCCCACCGGAAGCGGTTCGTGGAAGTAATACCCTTGGATGTACCGGCATCCCACGGACAGCAGCTGGTCGACCTGCTGTTTGGTCTGTGCGCCTTCGGCGATGACCAGCAGTCGCAGCTTTCTGGCCATGTTGACCACCGATTCGACGATTTTCAGCCCTTTGCTGGCATTGTCCTCATCGAGGTCGATGAATTTCATGTCAAGTTTGATCACATCGACGTTGATGTCCTTGAGCATGTTCAGCGACGAATACGCCGATCCGAAATCATCCATCAGCACCGCGATGTTGTCCGCATGCAGCTTGCGGATGGTGCTTTCCACTTTGGACAGGTTCCTGGCCACGGCGCTTTCGGTGATTTCCGCTTGGAGCAGCCGAGCGTCGACATCGTATTCGTTCAGCAGTCCGGTGAGCGTGTCCGCCACATCCATCTGGTCGATGTCCACCATGGAGACGTTCACGGAAATCGGCACCAGATTGCGGCCCTCACGTTCCCAACGTGCCAGCATCCGGACCACGGAACGCCATACGAACACGTCCAGTCGGGAGATTTGTCCGGCCTGTTCCAGCATGGGAACGAACCTGCCCGGAGATACCACACCATATTTGGGGTGGTTCCAACGCACCAGCGCCTCGGCACCGACGATGGCACCCGTAGCCGCATTGCATTTGGGCTGCAGGTAGAAGCAGAACTCGTTGTTGTCGAACGCACGGTCGATCTCGTCGAACGTCAGCTCCGGCACAAGCTCGTCGGTGGACGGCGTCCTGCCCATTTCCGGTGTGTCAGCCAAACAGATTCCTTCCTGTCACCACGTCCTATCCGTGATATTCACCGTTGTACTGTATCAGGGTGACGTCCTCAACACCCTCGATGGCACGAATCCGCTCGGCGAACGTCATGTCCTTGTCGTCGCAGAACACTTCCACGGCCATCTCCACATGGTCGCCACGCATGGTTTTGGATTTGACGAAGAACTTCGTGCGGCCGAACGCGCGCGTGATGTCGTCCCCGACCGCGTCGGAAGCGTAATGGATCACCGCGATGTACACGCGGCCCTTGTCCTGATGCGAATAGAACAGGGCGAGCATGCCGATCATCACCGCGCCGGCGACCACCACCAGCAGATACATGCCCGCGCCGGCCGCGATGCCGGACGTGATGGCCCAGAACAGGTACAGCAGGTCCATCGGATCCTTCACGGCGGTACGGTAACGCACGATGGACAACGCGCCCACCATACCAAGCGAGATCACGATGTTCGTGCTGATGGCCAATGTGACCATGCAGGTGAGCACGCACATGCCCACCAGCGTCACCGCGAAGCTGCGCGAATACACGACGCCCGTGTAGAACCGCCGGTATACGCAGTAGATGACGATGCCCACCAGCAGCGCCACCAGCAGGGCCAGCGCCATTTTGGGCACGTTGTATTGGCTGAAGGAGTTCAGCACCGATTTCTTGATCATGTCGTTTACGCTCATGGTTTCGTTTTCTCTTTTGCGATTGTTCGGTTATTACGTTTTCTACGATTGCCGATGTTTTCGGCTGCGCGTTTTCGTCCGTCTGTTTTCGGTCTTCCGCGATACGTCCGACCGGTGCGCTCAAGTCACACGCTCGGCACGTTCCAGCCTTCCTGCCAGTAGTCGAAACCCCGCAGATACGAGGCTTTGTCATAGCACAGCACGTATTTCGAGGCGGCCGTTATCTCCTGCGCCTTGCCTGGCAGAATGTCACGCACGATCTGCGGCAGGAATTCGGTGAATTTGACCTCCATCACCAGCTTGCCCGGCTCAAGCACGGGCAGGGTGGGCAGGGTGCGGTCGAAGATGTCGAATCCGTCGACCGCGGCGCGCACGTCCATGTCGAACGTGACGCGCACCGTGCCGGCGTCGAGGATCCATGGTTCGCGTTCGTAGTCGACGATCACCCGAGGCCGCAGCACATTGCTCACGTATTCCACGTAGAATTCCCGGCACAGCTGATGTTCGCTGTGTTCCATGAATCCGACGTCGCCGGCCAGTATCCGGTCGAACTGCTCGTGCGTGAGCGGCGCGTCCTCCTTGTAAATCCAACTGTCGCTTTTGCGCTTGCGTTCCAGCTTGATCACCCGGTCGCTGTAGTCGTAGATGCGGATGCGGTATTTTTTACGTGTCAGCACGCCGTCCACTTTTTCTTGGTAGGCGGTGTTCCAGTAATCGTCGAAATACAGGCTGCGGATTGTATAGCTGCCGTCACGGGCATGGCTGTCATGGTCGAGCAATGGTGCCATGCGCACGTTCAGGTCGGCCTTCTGACCGTACGAAATCAGATATTTGAGCTCGTGACGGTAACGTTCCTCGCAGCGGCGTGGCGGCATGGCAAGCTCCTCGCCGATACGCCGCCCGACGCGCCGCCCGATTCGCCGCAGCAGCGACGTCGAGGTCTCATCACTGCCCATTGTCGTCCTCCACGACCTGGCCGGACTTGATGTAGAAGCATTTCGTGCCGTACGTCTTGCCATGTTCCGTGACGTAATAGTTGAAGGCGTCCTGCATCTTGCCGGAGGTGTTGCGCGCACGCACCCGAACGAAATACTGTCCATCGGACGGCAGGTCCATCACGATTTGGGGCAATGCCAGATTGGTCTTGCTAAAGACGACGTCCTTGCATAGATAGTCCTTGGCCACGGTGATGTCGTAGCTCAGATCCTCGCCTCGGAAGTCGAACGAGGTGTCCCAGTTGATTTTGAGCTTGCCATTGTCGGCTTGCGGCGCGCCGATGAAGAACGGCATGGGCTTGTCGTAGCTTTCCCGGTAGGTTTTGTAGTTCTGCTCGATCTCATCGTGCAGTTGCCCGGCCACCACGTCATACTGCGCGCGGGTCAACGGCTCGTATGTGGAATCCGGCGTTTTCCACAGGTACTGGTTGGTGATGGATTCGTAGTGGCTCACCATGCCGTTGATTCGATTGGCGTTCATGTAGTTGTATTCCCGTTTCACCGCCGTGTCGAGTTCGTCGCGGAACGACTTGGTTTGCAGGCAGCGGCGGAACAGCACGTTGCCCCAGTAGTTGCTGACGCCCTGTTCCCAGCTGGAACCTTCGGACGTGTTACGCAGCTGGTTCTCCTTGCGCATGAGCATGCCGTCATTGTCCCAGTCCAGCACATAGAAGGTGTCGGAATTCGTAGGGCTGTACAGGTACATGTTGCGGCTCTGCGTGTCGGTGTTGCCGGTCAGCAGCTGGAACGCCATCCAGTATGCGAGATTTTCCGTATCGAAATATTTGCCGAGGATGCTGCTCATCGGCACCGAATAATCGTTGAGCTGGTTGAGCATGGCGATGAGTTTGGTATGGTCGCTGTTGCCTTTGACCTCCAGCTTCTCCTCGAATTTCGACAGATTGTATTTGGGATCGTCGGCGAGTCTGATCACGTCCGCGTCGCGTTGGAATTCGAAGTAGTTGACCTTGTACAGCTGGCCGTTCTTGTCGAGGCCGTGCGCTTGGAGCGCGCTTTTGTTGAGCTGCTCCACCTGCGTGTACAGGCCATAGTCGTCGAAGGAGTTGGAACCGGAGGTTTCGTCCTTGACGTACAGGTGCACGAATTGCGTGCGCAGTCCCATCATCTGGTCGATGCCGCGGATCAGGTCGTATGCCATCTTGTTGCGGAATCGCAGCCCTTCGCCCATATGCTTGTTCAATGCGATGGTGCGCTGCCCGCGCCATTTGCCTTTGCCGCTTTTCAGCTCGATTTTGTAGTTCTTCTGCTTATTGAGACTGGACGACTGGCCGCGCACCTGCACGGTGGCGTTCGGCGCTTTTTCACCGTAGCCGAGTTCGCCGGATACAGGCCCCTGTTCGTCGCCGACCTGCAGCAGACCGTTGACTTGGTACCGGTTGGTGCGCATGGCCGCGTAATCATCCACGGAATACTGGTTGATTTCGCTCCAACTGTGGTCGGTGCCTTCCGACTTGTTGCCGCGCGAGACCGTCAGATACATGGTTTCCACACCGCTGTCGTCATACACCTTGTACAGCGAGTCGTTGTCACGCAGATGCGCGCCGTCAAGCCCCTGCGTGGCGCTTTTCTTGACTTTCTCATGCTTTCCTTGCGATTGCGCCGCCGATTTGTCTGCCGTGGAACCACTGTCCGCAGCGTTTCCGCAGGCGACGCAGGAGAACGTCGTCACGACCGTGGCGATGATCGCCACGCATTTGAATATGGCATTGCGGCCGCACGGCCGATTACCCATCGTCATTCGTCCGTTCCTTTCCATGCTTTCCACGCTTTCCCTCATGATTCCTTCCGTCCGAAAGTTCCATGCAGCCGTTCGCCGAATTCGTCCAACGCTTCGCCCAGTTTCGTAAACCATCCGCGCTTTTCGGTCGCCACAATCGGCTGCGCGCCGAGCACACGATACGGCAGATTGTCGGTGAACACCGCCAATCGCACGACCGCGGCCAGCAGGAACGCCGACGCGCCCAGCAGGAAGCCGAATCCCATCAGCGTGACCGGAACGAACTGCGAAATAACAGTCAAGACCGTGGCCGACCCGGCGAATATCGCGGCGCAGCACACCGCGCCGAAGTAATCAGTGAAATACAGCAGAATCATCAGCATGGTGTTGCCGACCGCGTACAGGGCGTATCCGACGCACAGCACACGGAAATAACCATGCATGCCATCGTTGAAACCGAGCGGCAGCACGCCCAACACCATCTTTTCCAACGAGATGACCGCCGCGGTGACGAACAGCTGCTTCAACGCGGTGTAGTACAGCTCACGGTTGAGCACGGCGAGCATCTCGCGTTCGGCCACCACGATGTCCTTCACGGTGCCGCCGTCGTTGAGCAGCGCGTAGTAGGCACGGTATTTCGGATAGAAATTGACTTCCACCGACACCACGAAATTCACGGTGGTGATCAGAATCGTCAGGAACGCCAGTAACGCGGGCACATCATAGTAGGGGGCACCGTAGAACAGTCCCTTCACATGCACGCCAAGCGGACCACACCAGGTGATCACCAAGTGGGAGAACAAGCCGAGGGTGGTCAGCAGTCCCGTCAGGGCGAGCGGCAGGAACCGGTCCAGCCATGCGAGGAACGTCCACGGGCTTTCCGAGCTTTGCGGGAAATACCGGTGCAGCAGCACCACGTCCCAGACCATCATCACGCCGTAGCCGAACGCCACTGCGGCCAGCAGGCTTTCCACCTGCGGCAGGCCCAGCGCCATCATCGCGCATGCGGACAGGAACGCCACGACCACCGCCGCGACGAACGACCACATGATGCCTTGGTAATCCTTGATGGCCGTCAGATAGCTCATCGCATTCCAATTGACGATCATTTCCAGGAACAGCCATAGGCAGAGTAACCCCTGCATGAGGGTCGCGCCGGAAAACAGCAGGAACACCGCGTACAGCACCGCACCCACCGCCAGCATGAGGGTCGTGGATCCCCAGAACGATGGAAGAATGGTCTCCTCATGATGTTCGAACAGCATGTCCGCAAGGAAACGCGTCACCGGCATGGACAGGAAGCTGGTCAACACCAATGAGGCGAGCAGCGTGTACGTGATCATGCAGACCAGCAGATTCTGGTCCGCGCGGGGCACGTGCCACCAACCGCTGACCGCCAGCACGCCGAACTGCAGCAGGATGCCCAGCAGCATCGGTCCGGTGCAGATCACACCGGCATAACCGTAGGCGCGCACCATGGCGACCAGGCCCTTGCGGTGGAACAGTTTCTTGAGTTCGAATCCGATTCCCGCCATATCAGTGCTCCAACCCGTAATGGTCGGCGGTATCGAGATACAGCGCACGGTATTCGTCAAGCATGCGCTCATGCCGATAGTAGGTTTTCACGCGTTCGCGTCCCACTTGGCCCATGGCTTCGCGCAGCTTGCGGCTCGCGCACATGCGTTCCATGGCGCGGGCAAGGCCCTCGCGGTACATCGGAGGCACATAGAAGCCGGCCACGCCGAGGTCGTCGCCTTCCTCGCCTTCCAGCAGTTCACGGCAGCAGCCCACGTCGGTGGTCACGCAAGGGCGGGCCGCCGCGAACGATTCCAACACCGACAGAGGCTGGCCTTCGGAGATGCTGGTCAGCACCGTGAAATCCAGTTTGCGCATGTATTCGACCACATTCACGCGTCCGGTGAATTCAAGGTTCTTCACTTCAAGCTGTTTCACCAGCTCATAGCATTCGTCGGCATAGTCCTGGTCGTCCACACCACCGAGGATGTGCAGCCTGACATTGTCCACGCGGTTCGACAGTTCGCTGAACGCGTGGATGAGGGTTTTCACGTCCTTGATGGGAGCCAGACGTACCACGGCGCCGATATCCACCCAACCGTCCTCAGGCTTGAGTGGAATGTCGCAGAACCGTTCGTATTGGATGCCGTTGGGAATGACCAGGCATTTGCTTGCCGGAGCGCCCATGTCGATCTGGGTCTGGCGAGCGCGGCCGAACAGGCTGGTCACACGCCATGCCCTACGGTAGATCTCCTGCGACAGCATGGCGAAGAAACGGATCCACCGTTGCCGGAACGCGGGCGCAACCCATTCGGCGGAAAGAATCTCCTCCTCGCGTTCGCGCGTGTAGATGCCATGTTCGGTTAGTAATACGGGTGCGTGGTTGATACTGCCGCCCAAGCATGCCAGCAGGCCGCCGTAACCGGTGGAGATGGCATGGTAGATCTGCGCTTTCGGCACTTCTCCCGTCATCAGGTACAGCACCGGCAGCAGCATGGATCGCACGGTGTGGAACGCATCCGCGTAGGCAACGTACGGGTATTCCTCCATGCAGATCTTCGTAAACAGGTCGATGAATTCGTTGCTTTGCAGGAACGACAGCGGATGCACGCCTTTGTTGTGGAACAGGTTGAACAGTACGTCCCAGTCGGGATCGCTCAGATTCACCAGCTCACGCAGTGCCTTGACTTCCTCGTCGGTGAAGATCACTTTCGCATGTTCACCGCTCAGACGCAACGCGTCGTCGAGGAACACCTCATGCACTTCCACCACGTTGGATGGAAGGTCGTACACGAATTTGCCACGGTCCTTGGCTTTCGCGCCGATCACCCACAGCACGAACTCGTGTTCCTTCATGGCGGTGATGTAGCTGTGCATCCATGTGGACACGCCTCCATGCACGTACGGGTAGCAACCTTCCAATACCAGGCAGATTCTCATGCCGCGCCTCCAGCCTTGCGTTCGACGTGCACTGTGGAGTCCGTGGCCTTGATGAGGTACAGATTCCCCGTCATCCGGATCATGCTTCCGCCTTGGATTCTGCCGGGCGTGCCATGGTTCGCGCGGAGCAGCAGCCAAGCCTGGTCCTTGAAATTGCCCAAGTCGAATTCCCACTCATTGGCGGATTCCCTCATCTTGACAGTCAGTCCAGAAAAGCGTTGCACCGCGGACGCGCATTCCGTGCCTGTCTGCATGCGGATGGACGGTGCGGACACTTCAAGCCAGTCGAGATAGTTCTCAAGGCCTTTTCTGTAGACCGCCCAGCCTTCTTTCGCGCCACGGTCAGGGTCGAGCATGTCGTCCGGATGCATGAAGTGGGTGCTGACGAAATGCATGTTCAGTTCGGATTCTGCGGCGAGCCGCATGTAATCGTTTCCCACCATGCCGCCGGAGACGATGCGCGGCGCCTCGACGATGCCGTCATCGGCCACACCGAATTCCTGCACGTAAGGAAGTTTGCTGTCGCTTGGCAGGTAGGTGCTGGCGATGGTGCGGATTTCGGGCACGTCTCGTCCGATTGTCTGCCGTCCTTCCTTGGACAGGATGTTGGACGGCGGCACATATACCGACGCTGTGGCCGCCGGCAGCACGGACTTTTGGAATGCGATCAGCTCGCGCAGCGAGGCGACGACAGCTTTGCGATTCGGCCACTGATGGTACGCGTATTCGTCGCCATAATCGGTGTTCGGCAGTACGAGCGGCTGATGGTTGTAGCCATGGTAGCCGATTTCGCCGTTCTGTTTGAGCAGCAGTCCGCCGAAATAGATGAAATGCGATTCGTCCTTCTGCCGTACGGGAGCGTCTTTCGTATCGTCCCCGTAATTCTCGATCATCACGCCGGTGAACCGAATACCGTAGCGTTCCGCAAGTTTGGTCAGGTCCGGCCACCAGACCTTCGAATAGAAGTTGGTGATGCTCATGCCGTAGTCGCGTTTGATGTAGGTGGCGTCTCCGCTGGGGACCGGGGATGGAAAATCGTCCAGATAGAACGCGGCGCTGTTGATGACCGGGTATGCCGTGGCGGAACCCAGCAGGCTGAACGCGGAGGCATAGAAGCCGCGCACCACCTTGCCATAGATGCCGATATTGCAGGTCACGGTTCGTCCGGAACGCACATCGGCACTCCAGATCAGTGGCGTATGGCCGTTGGCACTGACCGCTTCGACGGCGGCCTTCTCATTGAGGTTCAGACTCAACGACGATTTGAACGGGCCACTGAACATGTAGGTGTGCCCGCCACCCAGCATAAAGTCCCTGGCAGGCTTGATGCCTTTGGTCATCACGTAGTCGTATGCGGAGGATTCGATGCCGATTTGAGGCCCGATCGCGTCCAGATAGCCTGTTTTTTCAGGCGTCATGGCAAGCATCATGTTGCCGCCGCCTTCAACCCATCTCATGATGGACACCAGCTCATCCCCCAGCGAATCAAGTTCCGGCATGACGATCAGCACGGTGCGGTACCGATTCAATGAGGGGATGTCGTCGGGATCGGTTTTGGCCAGATCCACGGTGGCGGTCGGCACTTTCATGTCGAGCAGCACCTGTTTCATCATGGTTTCGGCCTCGTCCACACCATCCTGGGAACTATCCACGAGCATCAGGTTCGTGGCGCGCTGCCCCATGATGGCGTTCTGGGCCGGAATGGCCTCGTTACGAGCCATGTATTTCAAAGTGAATTTCGTCGCGCCGTAGTGGATGCCCAAGGTTTGCGCCAACAGCACCAAGGCGATGGCCATGAATACGGCCCACACGCGGACCAGGTTTTTCCAACGGAAGCGCTTCCATATGCGCCATGCGGAACGTATCATGCGCGCCCAGCCTCCTTGTCGCCGAGCCAGAATCGCAGGATGTCGTGGCCTCGGCCGCCAAGGTAGATGTGGTCGTCCTTGATGTGCCGGACGGTGCGTTGCACCGCCTCGCCATCGTGACGTGCGGCTTCCAATCGCAGTTTCATCAGCCAGACGTCACCTTGACGCGGCCATGCGGACAGCGCCGCTTCGATGGTGCGAGACGCGGCATCGAACGAACCGAGATCCATCTGCGTCTTCGCCAACGAGCATACGGTGCGGTAGTCGTTATGCCGTTTGAGCCGTTCGGCGAGCAGGTCGGTGTATCGGCGCATCTGCAACGTTCTGGCATACCCCTGTTCCATGGAGGATTCCAAGTAGTGTTCGAGCGCCTCACGGTACCGGTCGAGCGCCTCGTCCGAATCGCGGTTCCGCTCGTATTCCTCCATGCGTTGCTGCAACGCGATGTCTTCCTTCGCGCTGATCTGCGCCATGGCCGTGGCCGCGTAATGCACGACTTCCACGTCCTCGTTCAGACGGGCTTGGGAGAGCAGATTGGCGTATTGGCCGGGATTCTCGTTAAGAATGGACAGCATCAGATTACGACGCTGCCGTGGATTGTCCACGATCAGCGCCTCTTCCAACGGCACGGTGTTGGCGTAATCCGTACGGTCGTCCACAAGAATGTTGCGTTGTTCCTGATCCTCGACCTTCAGTTCCTGCAGACCGGCGGGAATCCGTCGTCCCCCACGAAGCACGGCACGCGAATGCATGAGCGCCACGCTCAACGGCCCCCATAGGGGAATCAACGCCATGAACGGGAGCAGCAGTCCATCGACTTTCAGCACTCCGACGTGGTGCAGCAGACACAGCGTCATGCAGACCAGCAGATGCACGGCGATGATGATCAACGCGGCGATAGTCGTCGACCCCATCAGCTTTCACCCCCATCGTCGGCTTGCGCGATATGCGATCGGGCTTCGGAAAGCAGGGCATCCTCTTGGGTCTGCGGAACGTAGGAGCAGTGCAAGCCGGAACGGGTCAGACGTTTGAGGATGATCGGCAGTTCCTTCTCCCCCGCCTGGTTCATCAGCAGATACACGCCGTCATCCGTCAGCATGCCGGCCTCATCGGTCTGGCGGATGCTTTGCATCAGCAGGGAGTCCACGTCCTCAAGGTTTCCCTCGCATTCGACTTTGAGCAGCAGATGGTCGCCCATATGGTCGTGTTTGAGGTCGTTGGCAGCCAGCACCTTCGGCAGGAACGCTTCTGGCTTCAGCAGGTTCGTTCCCGGCACCAGCATGGACCGGCGCGCCACGTCCTCGTATTCGAAGGCCCTGATCATGGCCGATTCGACCAGACCGCACATGATGCTGAACAGATTCTGGAAGTACAGGTTCATCTGGTCCGGTTTGGCCTCTCCCATGGTGATGATCACGGCCAGTTCGCCACGGTCACGCACGCCGACGGCGTACATCGGGAATTTGTCCTTTAACGTTCGGTTCACCCATATGCCGTTGTGTTCCAGCGCGGTGATGATTTCACCGTAATCCGAGACGCGTACGGAGCGGAAGCTGCCGACGTCGAACCGTGGGCTCGCCGCCACAAGACGGGCGAACTGTCCGCCGTTGTCCACTCGGAAGATGGCGAGGCTGTCGCTATCGAGGCTTTCCTGCATGATGCGGATCGCCGTATGGTACAGCTTCTGCGGTTGCACTTCGTCCAATTCTCGGGTCACGGCGTACAGTTTGCCGAAACTGTCGCGTCTGCCGATGATCTGGTCGCGCAACTGTCTGCGGTCGTCGAGCATATCCTGATACAGCCCGCGCAGGAAGTCCAGACGATTGCGCAACAACCCGTTCTCGTCGCGCACGAACCTCACGCTCTCCTGGTTGCGCGACTGCACATAGCCGCATACCGATCCGGCCACGAAATAAATGACGAAGGCAAGCCAGTTCGATGTGTCGTAGAACAACGGGGCGAAGGACGCGCCCTGCGACGCGTAGGACATGGCCACGCCGGCGCAGGCCAGTACGGCTGCGAACACGCCGGCATGCAGCCCGTAGATGGTGCCGACGATCACCACGAACAGCAATCGCAGGTCCACGGTTTCCAGCTGGCTGTTGCCTTGTGTAAAAGTGCGGAGCCATTCCGTCAGCAGGAACGCGCCGATGATTTCCAGCACGGTCCACCATTTGTTGTGGCTGCGTAGGAAATCCCATACCGGATGCTTGTCGGTTTTGTTCTCGCGGAGCTTCAACCAGCCTTCGATGACGTGCGGAAAATCCTCGCGAAGCGAGTATCGTGGCGAAAAGCCGTACCGCAATCGCAATTCGTGGTCGTCGGCGGGGTATGCCTGCGGACGGTCCTCGCCGTATACGACCTTCGTTCCCGGAAAATATCCCGCGATCAGCGTTCCCAAATCGCCGTAAGTGAAGTCGAACACGTTCGGAACGTGGAACAGCTCGCTGTCGGCGGTCCAGTCGTCGAATATGCGGTAGATAAGTTCGGCCAGATCGTCGGCGCATAGGAAGCAGGTGCGTTGTTCGGCGCGTTCATGGAAGCGCAGTTCTCCCGCTTGTGCCTGTTCGAACAAGCCGTTGAAATATGCGGTGACGCCATTGCGTTGCGGCGCGTACAGATAGGGGCAGCGCACGATCTTCACTTCCAGATCGTAGGTGCGCGCATAGTACAGGCCGAGCTCTTCGCCGGCACGCGACATCAGGCTTTTGCTGGTCTCGTGCACGTCCGTTTCCTGCGGATAGGTGAATTCCGATTCCGGCCCGCTCACCATCAGCATCTGGACCTTGCGATTGCGGACGGTGTGCAGCAGTCGGCGCAGGTAGCCCAGGTCGCCGTCACGTTCGCTGCGAGGCGTCAGATCTTCGGAGAAGTAGACGATTCGATCGAATTCGTAGTTGGAGAACACTTCCGACATGGCGTCACGGTCGGGCATGTCGATGATTTTGAGATCCTCGCCGCTGGATTCGGTCCCTTTGCGGAGGGCCACCACCACCTTGTCGTGGGGGAACGCGTGCTCGATCCACTGCTTCGTCACGAAGTCGGTGTTGCCGATTAACAGTATCTCCACTCGCCTCACCCCAGGGATACACCCGTTTAGAGGTCAACATCATGGAACAGTACAGCCGTCAACCCCTTGTCTACCTGCACCATAGTTTAGCGACAGAGGGGACAGAACATCCCTCTTCGTTGGGGGTAATGGGCGTATGTCTTTCGCCGATATGGTTCGGATGGCGCTTGTGCTGGGAAACGAGCGGAAATCGCGCAGGTAAATCGGAAAAGATATGCGAGAAAAACAAAACCCCAGATTGCTCCGGGGTGTATCTGGTGGCTCCGAGCGGCATCGATCCGCTGACCTAACGATTTTCAGTCGTTCGCTCTACCAACTGAGCTACAGAGCCATGAACAACTTGCGCTGTTCCAGCGACCACGGCCGGACTTGAACCGGTGACCTCCGCCGTGACAGGGCGGCGCTCTAACCAACTGAGCTACGCGGCCATTGCCACCTTGTTTCCAAGGTACGTACCCCCTGAGAGAGTCGAACTCTCGTTGTCAGATTGAAAGTCTGGTGTCCTAACCGTTAGACGAAGGGGGCGCTTTCAGCGTTTCCGCTTGACAACTTGCCCTACTATACGCGAATCTGGCCGACATGCAAACCTCGGCGTGTCGCGCCGGTGTCACACACCGCCACAATAAGACAGGAATCCTCGTAAAACACTGAAATTCCAAGCCTTATCGCATTACACGCGACGATAGGTGAAATCGTGAATCACGCGCCCGGCGGCAAGTCCCTTCTTCTCGAAATTGGTCAAAACACGGCCATCGAATCGCTCGGATTCAGCGAAATCGGCGTGTCGCAATGCGGCCGCCTCATCCGCGTTGCCTTTGCCGACGTGCTCGACGGGCAGGCTCACGGTCAATGCGCCGTCGTTATGGAAGCCGTCCAGCTCGTCCATCACCTCGTGAACGTGCAGCGCGTAATCCTCGATGTCGGTGGCGATGCGCCACACGCCTTCGTCCGTCAACGCGCGGTGGATGTCCGCAGCGAGCTCGGGCTGTACGATGCGGCGCTTGTGATGGCGCATCTTCGGCCACGGGTCGGGGAAGAACGTCCACACTTCGGCGATCGAGCCGTCGACGGCCGCCTTGAACAGTTCTGGCGCGTTGATCTGGGCGATCCGCAGGTTCTTCAGGTTCTGCTTGCCGGCGAGCAGCAGCGTGTGCGCCACGCCCGGATCGTAGACTTCCAACGCAAGGAAGTTGACGTCCGGCCGGGCGGCTGCGGCGGCAACGACGTTCTCGCCTTGTCCGGAGCCGATTTCCACGATCAGAGGATTGGTATTGCCCCACGTTTCGCGGATATAGGCTTGGTCGAACACGAAACCCTCACGCACGCCGAGGGACCCTTCGCCCGCGTTGATGTTCAGCAGATACGTATCGGCGTAGGTGTCCCAGGCCCGCTGCAGTCGCGCGTCGAGCCGGGCGGACCGCCGCACGAAGGACAGCACCTTGCGACCGTAGAGGGCCGGCCTGCCGTCAGCAGCGGCCGACTGCACATGTTGTATATTCTGTGCGTTTTCTTCTGTTTTGCGACCATCGGTCGGCGTGTTTTCGTCATGTTGCATACCCTAATTTATAGAGGAAACGCAGGAACGAGCCGTTAGTGTGCGTTCGTGTTCACGTGTTATACTCAAATTGTTCAAAAGGTAACAAACCTGAGCAAAAGTGAACAATGGTTGACATTTTCACCAACTGTTGCATTTCACTGCTCATTCGAAGGAAAGGCCAGAACATGACAGTTCTCGTCACTGGTGGGTGCGGATACATCGGCGCCCACGTCGTTCACGCACTTCATCAGGCCGGCGAAAAGGTTGTCGTCGTCGACGATCTGAGCTACGGCAAGCCCACCCGCATCGAAGGCTCCCGCCTGTACGGCATGGACATCGCCGCTCCGGGCGCCGGCGAGCGCCTCGCGGAGATCATGAAGGCCGAAGGCGTCGATTCCGTGATTCATTTCGCGGCCCGCAAGCAGGTCGGCGAATCCGTCGAGAAGCCGCTGTGGTACTACCAGCAGAACCTCAACGGCATGCTCAACGTGCTGATCGGCATGCGCGATTCCGGCGCCAAGAAGCTCGTCTTCTCCTCCTCCGCCGCCACCTACGGCGTGCCGCCGGTCGATGTGGTGCCGGAAGACGTCGTGCCGATGCTGCCGATCAACCCGTACGGCCAGACCAAGCTGTTCGGCGAGTGGATGGCCCGCGCCTGCGAGGAACCGTATGGCATCCGCTTCTGCGGCCTGCGTTACTTCAACGTGGCCGGCTGCGGCCCGGTGGAACTTGAGGATCCGGCTATCCTGAACCTCATCCCGATGCTGTTCGACCGTCTGAAGAAGGGCAAGGCCCCGGCGATCTTCGGCGACGACTACCCGACTCCGGACGGCACCTGCGTGCGCGACTACATCCACGTGTCCGATCTGGCCGACGCGCATATCGCCGCGCTGAAGTATCTGGACCGCGACGAGCGAAAGTATGACGCGTTCAACGTCGGCACCGGCGAGGGCACCTCCGTGCGCCAGATCGTCGATGAGGTCAAGAAGGTCACCGGTCTGCCGTTCAAGGAGACCGTCATGGGCCGCCGCGCCGGTGATCCGCCGCACCTGATCGGCTCCCCGAAGCGCATCAACGAGGAGATGGGCTGGCACGCCAAGTACAATGTCGAGGACATTGTGAAGTCCGCTTGGGACGCATGGCAGGCCAACCCGGAGCACCACATCGACGTCGACACCTGGAAGCAGACCGACTGAGATTCGTCTCCTTTCCCGCGAAACCGCGGCGCGCCACGCCCAACACACCGTGACACGCCGCAGTTTTGCATAATTGCGATTTTGTCGTAGTATTTCTATCTGTTGTCAGTCGCAAGACTGAAACAACGGCCGCGTAGCTCAGTTGGTTAGAGCGCCGCCCTGTCACGGCGGAGGTCACCGGTTCAAGTCCGGCCGTGGTCGCCACCAAACCCCAGCCCAATCCGCCGGGGTTTTTCTTTTACCCTCACTCTCCCCTCCCACGCCAATCCACGCTTCCCAACCGTCAAGACATAACTTGCCCACAAAAACGAGGCGCCCCACAAAAATCAAAAAACGCAACTTACCCACAGAACGAAGCAACATCGCAACCTGCCAATAAAAACGAGGTGGAGGCCGGCATATGCGTTGCAAGGCCGTAAGCTCGGCCGAACGGCCTTGAGTGTGCCTTGCAACGCATATGCCGGCCTCCACCGGACACCCCGCAATCGCAACATCGCAAAAACGCCGTATATTCAATCCCACCAAACACCGCAACATCAGAAAAATCGCAACTTCACAACACAGCCAGCCCCCCCCCCAAAAAAAAATCGCAATAAATCGCAAAAAACAAAAGCGGCACGCTTGAAACCATCAAGCATGCCGCAATCGCAATAAAAAATCAGTTCTGCAACTGCTGTTCGACCCAATCGACGATATATGGCGCCACCTCTTCGATTTGGTCGATCGCCACTTCGAATTCGCGCGGACCACCGTACCACGGATCCACCAGATCGATGCTGTCCTCACGTCCCGCGGCCGGCTTCGGCAGATTCGGGTCGAAGCTGCGGTACATGTGCACTTCGCTGCGCTTGGCTTGCGGCAGCTGACGGAGCAGCGCGCGCATGTGCGAGGCGGTCATCGGCAGGAACAGGTCGGTGCGTTCGATTTCGTCGCGCGTGATGCGATGCGCGAAATGGTGCGATGGCAGCTCGTAGCCGCGTTCCTTAAGTACCTTGACGGCACGGCGGTCGATCGGATTGCCGTATTCCTCGTCGCTGACGCCGCTGGATTCGACGTTGACCTTGTCAGCCAAGCCGCGGCGCTCGAATTCGGCGCGCAGAATGATTTCAGCCATGGGTGAACGGCAGATGTTGCCCGTGCACACGGTCATCACGGTATACATGAAAAGTTACTCCTCGTGGTTTCTTTCGTACGTCACGAAACGGAAGCCTTCGACTTGGTCGTTTCCTTTCCGCGCCTTCTGCCACGTGCCTTCCTCGGCCACGCGCCATGCTCCGGATTCCACCAATGCGTGGATATCGGGCGCGTAGGTGTCGGCGTTCACGTGCATGCTGATCTGCGTCACATACGCCTTGTCGGCGAATGGCATCGCTTCCTCGAATACTTTGGCTCCGCCGATGACCCAGATTTCACTGCGGTCCAAGCCGTCATCCGGAATGGCCTCCTGACGGGCCAGATCCAACGCGTCATCCAGCGAATCCACCACGGTGGCGCCCGGCGCGAAATAGGACGGGTCATGCGAGATGACGATGTTGTCGCGGTTGGGCAGCGGACGGAACTTCGGGCTTAGCGACTCCCACGTCTTGCGGCCCATGATGACCGGATGGGAGACGGTCAGCTCCGTGAAATGCCTCATATCCTCAGGCAGATGCCATGGCATGCCGCCTTCGAATCCAATGGCACCGTCGTGACCTTCCTTGTCACAGGCCTGCGCCCAAATCAGATTCACAGAGAAGGTTTTGGGGAAATCGTCGCCCCAATCCTCCTCGTCTTCACGCCCGGCAAGTCCGGGCTCGGGTTCGTGATAGCCACTGCGGCTACTATCGTGCTCCATTTCACTCACTCCTTGAAGTCGGAACTAGGGTCAGTAGTCTACCGTCTGGCGCAGACGCGCCAGACGGCGGCAACAACCTCAGACCGCCACCGGTGCCTTGATGGTCGGATGATGCTGGTAATTCACGATTTCGAAATCGCTGTAATCGTAGTCGAACAGCGAATCGGCCTTCCTGATGCGGATCTGCGGATACGGGTACGGCGTACGGCTCAGCTGTTCCAACACCTGGTCGATGTGGTTGTCGTAGACGTGGCAGTCGCCGCCGGTCCAAACGAATTCGCCGGGCTCGAGTCCCGTCTGCTGGGCCATCATGAGGGTGAGCAGCGAATAGGAGGCGATGTTGAACGGCACGCCGAGGAATATGTCGCAGGAACGCTGGTACAGCTGGCAGCTCAGGCGGCCGTCGGCCACGTAGAACTGGAATAGGGCGTGGCATGGCGGCAATGCCATATTCTCCACTTCCGCCGGATTCCATGCGGAAACCACCATGCGGCGCGAATCGGGGTGGTTACGGATCAGGTCGAGCACATTGGAGATCTGGTCGATCGTGCGGTTCGGATCGTCCGGCGTCGGCGCCGGCCAGCTACGCCACTGCGCGCCGTAGACCGGCCCCAAATCGCCGTTCTCGTCGGCCCATTCGTCCCAAATGTGCACGTTGTGCTCCTGCAGCCAACGTACGTTCGTGGAGCCTTTGAGGAACCACAGCAGCTCGTAGGCCAGGCCTTTGAAGAACACCGTCTTCGTGGTGAGCAGTGGGAAGCTGTCTTTGAGATTGAAACGCATCTGCTGGCCGAACAGGGAAATAGTGCCCGTGCCCGTGCGGTCGGATTTCAGTGTGCCTTCCGTAAGGATTTTGCGTACCAGATCCTCGTAAGGCATGGGAATGTCCGTTTCCGGACGTGCGGGAATATGAGTACGAATGTCTGCGAGTTGTTCGGAAGTCAAAGCCATAATAGGCAAGTTTAGCCGGTGGCGTGGAGGCGGACGGCCGGGATGCGCGTTGTAAGGCCGTAAGCTTGGCCGAACGGCCTTGAGTGTGCCGCCAACGCGCATCCCGGCCGTCCGCCGGCCTCCAGCGCAATCGCAACGAATCACAAAACCGTATCGCTTCATCTTGCGGAACGCACTCCCCCACGTCCGTTTCGATGCGCTAGATTGGTATCACGGATTGGCGCGAACGGCGCGCCACAGGACATGAGGAGTTTCCATGGGCAAGAGGCTGTGGGTAGAGCGCAACAAGGACGGTTCCTGGGACGCGTTCAGCGAGGATGGCGCGCACATCAAGTTCGGCAAGGGCCGTGGCCAGTTCACGCCGGGCGATCTGATGAAGGTCGCGCTGGCCGGTTGCGCCGCGCTGTCCAGCCAGTTCGCCGTCGAGCATACGCTGGGCGATGGCAAGGGCGCGAAGATCGTGGTGGACGGTACGTATGATGCCGATACCGACGCCTACATCGGTTTCGACGAGCAGGTGGTCATCGACGCCACCGACGCCGGTTTGAGCGACGAGGACGCCGAAAAGCTCGCCGATCGCGTCAGCCGTCATATCGAGAAGGGCTGCACGGTCAAGCATACGTACGTCGAGCCGACGCCGGTGCGTATGAACGTCACCGTCAAGCACTGAGGCACGTACCGCACATAGTTAGAGGGTGGCTGCGATTCGTTGGAATCGCAGCCACCCTCTTCTATGCGGTTTTTATATCGATTTCAGTCGATTTGCCGTACCGTCACTGACGGTCCGGATCGATCTTCGTTTCGATGGCTTCGACCACTTCCGGCTTGGCCTTGTCGACCGGCACTTCCTCGACGCCCTTGATGTCGTCGATCGCCTTCGGCGTGACGTCGGCAGGCGAGCTCGGCACGGTGTCGAGACGGGTCTCCGCGGCTTCCACATACTTGCGCGGCACCACGTAGACCGGTCCGACCGCATGCTGCAGCAGCCCCTGGCTGGTGGAGCCGAGCAGCAGGCCGGTGAAACCGCCACGTCCGCGGGAGCCGACCACGACGACGTCATGGTCGTAGCTGGCCTTGGTCAGCGCGCCGGCTGCGGGGCCGGGCACGATCTGCTTGTTGATCTTGAGGCTCGGGTATGCCGCTTCAAGCGGCTTGATGCGCACATCCAGATCCTCCTGGAAGGACGCCATGACGCCTTCGTCCTCAGAGCCCTTCATGTTCGGCACGGCGGAGATGACGTCCAGTTCGGCGCCCCACGAATCGGCGAACGCGGCCGCGATCTCCAACGCCTTCAGACCCCACTTGGATTCGTCGGAGCCGACTGCCACCTTGGTGATGGTGTTGTTCAAGTGCATCAGGTTGCCTTCGTCGTCGGTGTACGGCACCACGACGATCGGGCAGTACGCGTATGCCGGCAGGCTGGAGCTGGTGGTGCCGAGCAGTCGTTCGGCCAGACCACCCTTGCCGCGGTTGCCAATGACGATGAGGTTGTAGTTGCGCGACAGTTCGACGAACACGGATGCGGGATCTCCGGTGACGATCAACGTCGATGCCTCGACGCCCTGCTCGTCGGCGATGGCCTTGGCCTTCGACAGAATCTCCTGCGCATCGTTGTGCGCGGCATTGTCATCGCCCATGGCCGTATACGTGGCATCGAACGACACTGCCGCATAGCTTGGCAGCGAATATGCGCAGACGATCTGCAGGGTCAGTCCCGCATGCTTCGCGTAATTCGCTGCCCACCATGTCGCCTTGTAGCTGGCGTGGGATCCATCGACACCTACGAGGATTGCCTTGTCATTGATCATGAGCGACCTCCCTTGAATCAGGTTGCGGCAACGCGACTATGCGTTGCACCTGACTTCCACCATACCGCGCGACATGCGGTTTTCAAGTAACGACGCGGAAAATAACAAAGCAAAAGGGCGTATTCCTCACGGAAATACGCCCTTAGCTCAATGTCAAAGCTTCAGAAGATTCGACGAATGCTGTAGCTGCTGGGGAACACCCATGCGATGGGATCGTAGCGGGTGCCGTTCAGCTGGGAGTTGATGACCATGCCGTTGCCGACATAGATCGCGGCATGCTGCGCATTGGCGATGATGTCTCCCGGCTGCGCGTCGGCGAGGCTGCCAACCGCGCGACCCACAGTCGCCTGAGCACCGGAGTAATGCGGCAGGGAAACGCCCATCTGGCCGTAGACATACTGCACGAAACCGGAGCAATCCCAACCGGACGGGGTATTGCCGCCGGACACATACGGAACCTTGCCGACGAACTGGTTCGCGAACGTCAGCAGGCTGGACACGCTGGCCCCATCAGGCGGCGTCACGGTGAAGGAACCGCTGCTGCTGAGGTCGCTTCGAGCGGCGGAACGAGAAGCGGCTTGGGCCTGTGCTTGAGCCTGGGCCTGCTGCTGACGCTGCTGTTCCGCTGCCGCTGCGGCGGCTTCGGCGTCTTTTTCGGCTTGAGATTTGGTTTGGGGAACGTTCAGGCTTTCCACACCGCCCCAGTCGGAATCGGATTCGACCTGGGTGGACGATGCCTCCGCGAGGATGTTCTTCTTCACGGCGTTGGTCTTCGGGAACGAACGGGTAGCAACGACAGCATCTTGCGTGGCGCCATCATTGGCTGCCAGCGCGGCAGGTGCCACCCCGGCGAAAGTAAGAGCGGCCGCGGCGAGCGCAGCAATCACGGAACAATGCTTAATATGCTTCATCGAATCCTTAGCTTACAGCATCCCTCTTACAAGAAAAGGGGCACGGTCGTCGGTAGGGAAACTCAGTAGTGAATATACTGGAAATCGCCCACGTTCGTGAGCGTGCGGGAATACGTGCCGCCATTGAGGGAGGCGCCGGATTCAGAGGTCACGATCGAGCCGTCGTCGTTGATTTTCTCAACGATGGCGACGTGGCCGTAATACGAGTCGGAACCTTCCTGGCCTGCGGCGAACACGATGATGTCGCCGACATGGCGCGGCGTGTTATCAACCCAATAGCCCAAGGCGCGGGCCGAATCGGCCCACTGGCAGCCGTTGCCCATGTGGGAGCCTGCAGGCAGACCGAGCTGATGGCGGCGCACATACACCCACCACGTGCACTGGCTGAACTCGTAGGCGTTGCCGACGTCTCCGGTGGCATGGTTCGGATTGAAGTTAGCCGGTAAGGCGCTGCTGTCTTGGTCCATCAGGACGGCGACGTTCGGATTGTCGGCGATGGACTTGGACATCAGGCTGGCGTCCATGGAGGCGCTGGTGTCTCCCAGCTGCCAACCGCCGTTGTTGCTGGTGGAAGCCAGTTCCTTAAGGGCGGTACGTCCTTCGGAACGGGATGCCGCTCCATCGGACACACGTTTGATCTGGGACGTTTCGGTACCGTCGTCCGCAAGCACCAGTCGGGATGCGTTCTGCTGGCTGAACGCCAACGCGGTCGCCGCGGTGCCGACAAGCGCCGCCAACGAAGCGGAGGTCACCAACGCGGATTTGCGGGAAGCGGCTTTGGCGGCCTCACGCATGGTACGGCGGCTCATTGGAGCCACTTCATTCAGCTTATCCACGACTTCCGGAGCGAGTCCGACTACGGCGCCGCCTTCCGCCAGCTGTGCCATTCGCACGGCCTTAGCGGTATGGGAGCCCCGGTTCGCCGTGAACAACGCCTTGGATAGGCTGAATTGCGCGTGCGAAACCTTGGCAGCTTTATGCGCCGCATGCCTCATATATTAATCACTCCTTGCGGATTGCGAAACCGTCGCAGCTTATGACCGCGCACGGTTACAGAACCGTCACAAGGGTAAGGGTACACCGACATAGGGATTATCATCAAGACCCCGTCCTTGCGCAAATAATTCGCCACGGGTGGAGGAACGTCCGGAAAACGGCCATATCAACGCGCAATCCGACCTTCTGACTACCCTTGGATGACATGACGAACACTGTGAACATTCCTACCAACATGCTTCCGGAGGATGGACGTTTCGGCTCGGGGCCGAGCAAAATCCGTCCGGAGCAAGTCCAGGCGCTCGACGCGGGCGCGCGCAATCTTCTGGGCACCTCGCACCGCCAGACCCCGGTCAAGCAGGTGGTCGGCTCCATCCGCGAAGGCCTGTCGAATTTCTTCCAGATTCCCGACGGCTATGAGGTCGTGCTGGGCAACGGCGGCGCCAGCGCGTTCTGGGACATCGCCTGCGCGTCACTTATCACCCGCAAGGCGGCGTTCGGCACGTACGGCTCCTTCAGCGCGAAATTCGCCAAGTCCGCGCAATCCGCGCCGTTCCTTGAGGATCCGGAGATCTTCGCGGGCAAACCGGGCACGTATCGCCTGCCGGAGCTCACCGAATATGTGGACGCTTACTGCTGGGCGCACAACGAAACGTCCACTGGCGTGGCGGCCCCGGTCAAGCGTGTCGAAGGTTCCAAGGAGCAGGGCGCGCTGACTCTGATCGATGCCACGAGCGGCGCCGGCGCGCTGAACGTGGATATCAGCCAGACCGACGCCTACTACTTCTCCCCGCAGAAGGCGTTCGGCTCTGACGGCGGCCTGTGGATCGCCGTGCTTTCCCCGGCTGCGATCGACCGCGCCTACGGCATCGCTAAAAGCGTCAGCCTGCCGGGCGCGCGACGCTGGATTCCTCCGTTCCTGTCCCTGACCTCCGCCATCGAGAACTCCCGTAAGGACCAGACGCTGAACACGCCCGCCGTGGCCACGCTGGTCATGCTGGAGAACCAGGTGCGCTGGCTTAACGACAATGGCGGCCTCGCCTGGGCCACGGCGCGTTGCGCACGTTCCGCGTCGCTGCTGTACCAGTGGGCGGAGAAGTCCGATTACGCGCAGCCGTTCGTTTCCGACGAAAACGCACGTTCCAACGCCGTGGTCACCATCGACCTTGACGAGAGCATCAACGCTTCCCAAGTGGTCGCCGCGTTGCGCGAGAACGGCATTGTGGACACCAACGGCTACCGCAAGCTCGGCCGCAACCAGCTGCGCATCGGCGTGTTTCCGTCCGTGGAGCCGAGCGACGTCGAGGCGCTTACGAAGTGCGTCGATTACGTGGCCGAGCACCTGTGACGCGCGCACCGAGGTAAGGTAACGGTATGAAATTTGCTCCGATTATCGACCCAAGCGTGCGCAAACCCTCCCCCAAACCGGTGCGCGTCGACCTGCGGAAGGTGTTCACGTTCGGCACCGCATTATGGGCCATCGCCTTGGTGATCTGCATGATTCTGCTGGCCTTCGGCATCAATGTCGAACGATTGCAGACCATGTGCGCCGCCGGCACGGTGATCGGCGTGCTCATGCTGGTTTGGGAGCATTTCGACCGGTGGGACTACCGCCGTCTTGGCGAATAACCCGACCGGCGGTTCAGCCAATCGCGAAATAACCGGTAACAACATTGGGTCGCTTCCGCACCAACCTGCGGAAGCGGCCCTTTGCCGTATATGGCGTGTCCCAACGCTCTGCAATCGCCGCTAATTTCTGGCGACCGGCAGCCCCAACGTAAACGTGCTGCCCTGTCCCGGAGCGCTCCACACCGAAGCGGAGCCATGGTGGGTCAACGCCACATGCTTGACGATGGCAAGACCCAAACCGATGCCTTCCTCGGAATGCCCATTCTGGTTGCCGCCACGGTAGAACCGTTCGAAAATACGGCTTTGCTCCTTCTGCGCAATGCCGCAACCACGGTCAAGCACGCTGAGCAGCACTTTGGTGCCGTCCTCGTTCGGCTTGACGGATACGGTTATGCCCTTGCCGTCCGGTGAATAGGCGATGGCGTTTTCGAGCAGCTTTGCGACCGCGGCCTGAATCTGCTCGCCTTCCCCGTTGATGTCCAGTGATTCGTCGCCATCGATTTCAATGTCGATGCCGCGCCGTTGCGCCATGTCGCGATGCGCGTCGACGACGGTTTTCACCTGTTCCATGACGTTGATACGGTTGCTCGCCGTCGGCAGAATCGGTTCCTGCGCCTTGATAAGCAGCAGCAGGTCGGACACCATATGTTCCATGCGAGCGCAGGATTGGCGCAGTTTTACGGTGTTCCCCTCAATCGCGGCCTTATTGTCCGAGTCATGTTCCAACGCGTCCGCAAGCTCCTCCAGCGACTGCGTCGGCTTGAGGAGCTGCTCCGAAACGTTGGTGATGAAGGAATCACGGATCTGGGAGAAACGGACGGTTTCGCTCACGTCGGAAACCAGCACCACCACAAAGCGTTCGTTGAGCCTGCCTACGATCACCTTCAGCCAGTTCGGGCGGGACACCGTGGTCACCGGCTTGTCCGGCGATTGGCCGATCAACGCCTGTTTGGCAACCTCCCGCATGGTTGGCTTCCCTGCTTTCGGAGCCTTCTTCGGCTCATGCAACGTGGTCGTGGTCAGGCTGAACTGCTTCTTGCCGCCGTGGGCACGGACCTCGTGCACCGCGCTTGCCACGGTGTCATCGGCGATGGCGTCGTCCCGCACCACGCCAAGGGCGTAGGCGTCCGGATGCGCGCGTATCACCTCGTCATGCTCGTCGACCACGATGGAGGCCAGCGGCAGTATGGACAGCAACGTGTTCGTCGCGTCGTCCAAAGTATCATCATTGTTGCGATCGTCACCATGGCGATGTGTCAGATTGCGCCACCACGTGCCTACGGATTCAAACATGTCTTCATTCTCGCACACCCTGACGTTCCCCGATGAATGGTCGTGGCGCGATTTTCGTGAACGCAGGGTGAACGTGCCGGTGAACATTGGCGGAACAACACGTCCGTCACGTGCGAATCCGCCACTTCCCTAATACACTTGAGAGAGGTTATATCCGAACCCGATATTGACATACGTGAAGCATTTGAAAGGCAAGCATATGCGCGTTATCTTCAATGAAGAGCTCAAGGCAGTCGCCGATGACCTCGACCGCATGGCGCAAGACGTTCGCAAGGCAATCAATGGTGCCGGCGACGCGTTGCTGAACCAGAATCTTGAAGCCGCCCAGGCCGTCATCGACGGCGACATCGAAATCGATGCCCTCGAATCCAGCGTCATCGACCAGTGCGTGAAGCTGCTGGCCAAGCAGAACCCGGTGGCCACCGATCTGCGCGTGGTCGTCTCCACCCTGCGTCTGGCCGCAACGTTCGAGCGCATGGGCGATCTGGCCCGTCACATCGCCGAAGCGGCCCGCCGCACCTATCCTGCTTCCCCGCTGCCGGCCGATGCCCAGCCGCTGTTCGCCGAAATGCAGGCGTTCCTTGACAATGTGGCCGACCAGGTGGTTTCCATGCTTACCGACCGCGACACCAAGACCGCCGAGCAGATCATTCTCAACGACGACAAGCTCGACGCTCTGCACAAGAAGACCTTCGAACTGGCCCAGTCCGAGGATTGGAAGGGCACCAACCAGCAGCTCATCGACGTGGTCCTGATCGGCCGCTTCATGGAGCGTCTCGGCGATCACGCCGTTTCCGCGGCCCGCCGCGTGATGTTCATCGTCTCCGGTTTCGACCCGTCCAAGGAGCCGACCCGCGACGAAGGCACCGACATCGACTGAGGGTTCCTCACCTCTTCTTGCATTTTCCTTGACGAGATGGGTGGTTTCCGTTTGGAAGCCACCCATCTCGCTTATATGTGGCAGATGACCTCGGCCAAAAACATCATAAGGGGGTAAAAATCCCGCCACCGAACATCCTTTTCCAAAAGAAATCTGCCACATATAGGCAAAATCACTTTCGCATGCAGGCGCAATCCGCCACCTATAAGCGAAATTCCTCCGATAGTCGTAAAAACTAGACATCGCGTCCAGTTCATGCCCGTATACTTGTGTCCCACGACGCGGCACAATAGTGCCCAGCGGCATCCAAAGGAGGAAGTCATGTACTATTCCAACGGCAATTACGAAGCGTTCGCCCGGCCAAGGAAGCCCGAGGGAATCGACGATAAGAACGCCTACATCATCGGCACGGGTCTTGCAGCGCTGTCCGCCGCCTGCTATCTGGTGCGTGACGCGCAGATGCCCGGCGACCACATCCACGTATTCGAGAAGGACCCGGTTCCGGGCGGTGCCTGCGATGGCGCGAACATTCCTGGCGTCGGCTATGTGATGCGTGGCGGCCGCGAGATGGACAACCATTTCGAGGTGATGTGGGACCTGTTCCGTTCCATCCCGTCCATCGAAACGGATGGCGTGTCCGTGTTGGACGAATACTACTGGCTCAACAAGGACGATCCGAACTATTCGCTGTGCCGTTCCACCAAGGCGCGCGGCGTGGACGGCGGCACGAACGGCAAGTTCGCGCTGTCCGACAAGGCGTCGATGGAGATCATGGAGCTGTTCTTCACACCGAACGAGGAACTATACGGCAAGAAGATCTCCGACTTCTTCGACGATGAGGTGTTCGATACGAACTTCTGGATGTACTGGCGCACCATGTTCGCCTTCGAGAACTGGCATAGCGCGTTGGAGATGAAGCTGTACATCCGCCGCTACATCCACCATATCGGCGGACTGCCGGACTTCAGCGCGTTGCGGTTCACCCGCTACAACCAGTACGAGTCGATGATTCTGCCGATGATCAAGTATCTGGAAGGCTTCGGCGTGCAGTTCCACTACAACGTGAAGGTGGAGAACGTCGATTTCGCGATTGGCGGCGGCATGGGTCCCGTACGCCAGCGCACCGGCACCGGGCAGGACACGATTTTGAGGAAGCAGGCCGAATACGGCGCGTATCCGCGCAATCCGTTCAGCTCGCCGACCAAGAAGATGGCCACGCGCATCGACCTGACCAAGGCGGATGGCACGACCCGCAGCATCGATTTGGGCGAGAACGATCTGGTGTTCATCACCAATGGCGGCTGCGTGGAGAACTCCTCGATGGGTTCGCAGACCGAGCCGGCCGCGTGGGCTCCGGAGATCAAGCCCGGCGGCGGTTGGGATATGTGGCGTCGCATCGCGGCGCAGGATCCGAGCTTCGGACATCCGGACGTGTTCTGCTCCGACCCGGAGCATTCGAAGTGGATGAGCGCCACCGTCACCACGTTGGACGGCGAGATTCCGCCATACATCCAGAAGATCTGCAAGCGCGATCCGTTCTCCGGACGTGTGGTGACCGGCGGCATCGTCACCGTTGAGGATTCCAATTGGCTGATGAGCTGGACGCTGAATCGCCAGCAGCAGTTCCGAGACCAGCCGAAGGACCAGCTGTGCGTATGGGTGTATGGTCTGTTCCCCGACAAGCCCGGCAACTATGTGAAGAAGCCGATGCAGGATTGCACCGGCGAGGAGATCTGCGAGGAATGGCTGTACCACATGGGCGTGCCGACCGACAAAATCGCCGACTTGGCGAAGAACCACGCCAACACGGTTCCGGTGATGATGCCGTACATCGATGCCTTCTTCATGCCGCGTTCCGCCGGCGACCGCCCCGATGTGGTGCCGGATGGCGCGGTGAATTTCGCATTCCTCGGCCAATTCGCGGAGACGCCGCGCGACACGATCTTCACCACCGAATATTCGATGCGCACCGGCATGGAGGCCGTGTACACGCTGTGCGACGTGGACCGCGGCGTGCCGGAGGTGTGGGGTTCGGTCTACGACGTGCGCAACCTGCTCAACGCCACGGTGATGCTGCGAGACGGCAAACCGATCACCGATATGAAGCTCAACCCCATCGAAAGGGGCGTGTTGAAACAGATCGTGAAGAAGCTGGATTCCACTGATATTCCGACATTGCTCAAGGAATACGGCGTGATCTGACGTTCTTGCGATTCCGTTTTGTCCGCCTTGCCTGCGCCGCACGGCACCCGCCGAGCCGCGCAGGCAAGGCGACATCAGCAAAACGCAGATACAACGTGAAAAAGACTTACCGACAAAGGCGCCGGCAATAACGAAAGATGGGAACCTACGGTATACAGGTTCCCACCTTTTCGTATGTGTTTCATGCGATCAGCCGCGACTATTCACGCGCCCAATCGCAACAAACTCACTTCTGGCCCTGAGCGGCGACGGCGGCAGCACCGGCAGCGGCGGCTTCCGGATCCAGGTACTCGCCACGCGGCTTGATCGGCTTGAAGTTCTCGTCCAGCTCGTACAGCAGCGGCATTGCGGTCGGGATGTTGACCTTGGCGATCTCCTCTTCGGAGAGGTTGTCCAGCATCTTCACGATGGCGCGCAGGGAGTTGCCGTGAGCGGCGATCAGAACGGTCTTGCCAGCCTTCAGCTCCGGCTCGATGTCGGACTTGAAGTACGGCTCAACGCGCTTGACCACGTCGGCCAGGCACTCGGCTTCCGGAACCGGATCGCCGGTGTAGCGCGGATCGTTGTTCTGCGCGTACTCGTCGTTCGGATCGATCTCCGGCGGCGGTGTGGCGTAGGAACGACGCCACAGCATGAACTTCTCGTCACCGTACTCCTGACGGATCTCGGTCTTGTTCTTGCCCTGCAGGGCGCCGTAGTGACGCTCGTTCAGACGCCAGCTGCGCTTGACCGGAATCCACAGGCGATCGGCCTCGTCCAGCGCGACGTTGGCGGTGTTGATGGCGCGACGCAGCATCGAGGTGAAGACGATGTCAGGCAGGACGTTCTTCTCCTTGAGCAGGCGGCCGCCGTTCTTGGCTTCCTCGACACCCTGCTCGGTCAGCGGGACGTCGACCCAGCCGGTGAACTGATTGGTTTTATTCCATGCGCTCTGTCCGTGACGGAGCAGTACTAGTTTGTAAGTCATGCTTGCAAGTCTACCGCTTGGCACACCCAAAACAAGCCGTTTCCGACGATTGACGCCCCACGTTTTGCAACAATTTTCATTTCGTTGCACTGTCGTTGCAGCGCTAGGCAAACACCACGCAACACACGTACGTTACGGCGAGCGCCAGTGAGGAGAACGTGCACAGCGGCAGCGCCTCGCCGTATTTTTTTCTTGCGATCGCGACGGCGGCGGCAGCGCACATCGCGCACGTGACCGCCAGTATTGCGATTGTCGGCATCGCAGGCGTCGACAGCAGCAGTATATAAGCGGCGAGCAACAGCACGGCGACGGACAGCAGCGCAATCGCAAAAACCGTGCCGTTGCGCCGGCCCAAAGCGGTCATCCATGTGTGCTTGCCGTGCGTGCGGTCGGTTTCGACGTCGCGTAGGTTGTTGACGCACAGGACCGCGACGGCGATGAGGCCGACGTTGGCGCCGCCGAGCATGCCTTCGGTCGAGATTGTGCCGGCCAGGGCGAACATCGTGCCGCAGGCGGCGACGAGCCCGAAAAAGATGAAAACGAATATCTCACCCAAATAGTGGTAGCCATAGGGGTGTTTGCCGCCGACGTAGCACCAGCCGGCCACGAGACAGGCGATACCGACCAGGATGAACCACCAGTAGCCGGTCAATGTAACGACAGCCAGACCGCACAGGCAGGCGATCAGCGCGTTGATTCCGGCCACGGCAAGTACTTTCTTTGGACTCACGCCGGACGCGACGAGACGGGCGGGGCCATGCTGGGGCTGCGATGCCGGAAGCATTTCCGGAGTCGAAGTCGATTCCGCGGATGGTGTTTTTGCAAATGACCGTGCGGAATCGACGGCACGCCCCTCGTCAGTGCCACGTATGCCGTCGGAATAGTCGTTCGCGAAATTCGCGGCGACCTGCAGGAACAACGCCACGCAACCGCACAGTACCGCCACCAAGATGAACCAGCCTGCGGAACGCTGGCATTCGCCGACCAGCGAGCCGAATTTCAATTCGCTCAAGTCATGCTGCCCGCCGAAGAACGGACACGGCTCATGCCATATATCGCCACCCTGCGAGTAAAGAAACACGCCCCGCCACGACAGCGTGGCCCCGATAACCACTGGGGCGATCGCCAGCGGCAGGGTTTTCAGGCGAGCGCCGCGAATCCAAGTCGATATTTCCATGAATCTCATGTTAGATGTTGGGTGTGCGAGGGTATGCAAAAGGGCGCTCCCGTATTGGGAACGCCCTTTAGTAATTGCTCTTTTATTTTTTAAGGATGGCTCCGGCGGCACGGAAGCCCACAGGGCTTCCTCTTCGACCGCCTCGCGTGAAGCCGAATATTGAACTGAGGCTCCGCCTCAGTTCAGCGGCTTCACAAGCGGGAAGGTGATGGTCTCGCGGATGGTGGCGCCGGTCAGTGCGATGAGCAGTCGGTCGATGCCCATACCCATGCCGCCTGCCGGAGGCATGCCCACGCCGAGGGCCTCCAGGAAGTCCTCGTCGATGTCGCAGGCTTCCTCATCGCCGGCGAGCGCATCCTTGGCCTGGGCCACGAAACGTTCACGCTGCACGACCGGGTCGTTGAGCTCGGAGTAGCCGGTGGCCAGCTCGAAGCCGCGCACGTACAGATCCCACTTCTCGACCACGCCGGCCTTGGAGCGGTGGCCCTTGACCAGCGGGGAGGTCTCGACTGGGAAGTCGCGCACGAAGGTCGGCTCGTACAGCTTGTCCTCGTAGAAGTGCTCCCACAGGTGTTCGACGAGCTTGCCGTGGTTCTCCACGTCGTCGCGTTCCACGCCGAGTTTGTCGGCGATCTCGCCCAGGTGCTCCACGGAGGTGCCGGGGTTGTCCGGGCCGCCGTTCGGCACGATTTCCTCGCCCAGGGCCTCGGAGAGGGAGTCGTACATGCTGATGGTCTTCCATTCGCCGCCGAAGTCGTATTCGGTGCCGTCCAGCAGGGTCACCTTGTGGCTGCCGAACACGTCCATGGCGGTGTCCTGCACGAGCTGCTTGACGAGCGCGCCGATGGTGTCGTAGTTGCCGTAGGCCTGGTAGGCCTCGACCATGGTGAATTCCGGCGCGTGGGTGGCGTCGACGCCCTCGTTGCGGAAGTCGCGGTTGATTTCGAACACGCGGTCGATGCCGCCGACGAGGCAACGCTTGAGGAACAGTTCCGGCGCGATGCGCAGGTAGAGGTCAAGGTCGAAGGCGTTCATGTGCGTGGTGAACGGACGAGCCGCGGCACCGCCGTGCACGGTCTGCAGCATCGGGGTTTCGACCTCGAGGAAGTCATGGTCGGCGAAGGTCTTGCGCAGGGAGGCGACGGCCTTGGAACGGTTGCGCACCATGTTGCGGATCTTCTCGTCCGCGATCATGCCGATGTACGGCTTGCGGGTGCGGGTGTCCTCGTTGAGCTCCTTGTGCAGGGCCGGCAGCGGCTGCAATGCCTTGGCGGCGATGGCCCATTCGGTGGCGAATACGGACAGTTCGCCGGTCTTGGAGGCGATCACGCGGCCCTTGATGAACAGGTGGTCGCCCAAATCGACCAGCTGCTTGAACTGCTTCAGGGAGTCGGCACCGATCTCCTTCTTGGAGATCATGCCCTGGATTTTGGTGCCATCGCCGGCGGACAGCTGCACGAAGCATAGGCCGCCCGCGTTGCGCAGGAACAGCACACGGCCGGCGATGCCGACCACGTCCCCGGTCTCGTCGCCCGCTTCGAGCTTGCCGTCATACTTGGCGCGGACCTCTTCGATGGTGGCGGTGACGTCAAGGGTCACCGGGTACGGCTGGATGCCTTCCTTAAGCATCATGGCGCGCTTGGCCACACGCATCTGCACCTGTTCCGGGTGGGCCAGCGGGCCGAATTCCTTATTGGACGGGTCCACGGCCTCGTCCAGCGCGGCGCCGCCGTTGATCTTGGCGCGAATCGCAGCATCCTGCTGCAGCAGCATTTCGGCGCGTTCCACCGTGGTCATGGTGGGAACTGCGGCCTCTTCTTCGTTCTGATTCTCTTGGGATTCGTTGGTCTCAGTCATAAGCCCCAAGTGTACCGAGAAGCCACTACACAACACGCGACACGCCGACCTTGCATACAGCGCCCAATCGTGTAATATATCCAACTGTTGCCAAACGGGCTGTAGCGCAGCTTGGTAGCGCGCTTCGTTCGGGACGAAGAGGCCGCGGGTTCAAATCCCGCCAGCCCGACAACTAAGGCGGAACTTCGGTTCCGCCTTTTTCTTTGCCTTTCCATCAAACCGACGCTTGGCACCGTCTCACCGTCGGTTTCGCGGGAATCGCAATATCGAACCGACGCTTGGCACCATCCAAGTGCTGGTTCGGCGGACAATCCAAAATAAGGAATCCCCATGAAGAGAAGCATTCTGGCGCTGGCCTCCGGCGCCTTCATCCTCGGCGCCGCCGAATTCGTGATGATGGGCATCCTGCCCCAGACGGCCACCGCCATGCATGTCAGCATTCCCGCGGCCGGCCATTACATCTCCGCATACGCCATCGGCGTGTGTGTCGGCACACTGATCCTGGTGTTCGGCCGCAAGGTGCCGCCGAAGCATCTCATCATCCTGTTCATGGCCATCGCGTTGGTCGGCAACACGCTCAGCGCCGTCTCCTTCTGCTCGCCGATGCTGCTGGTGGCGCGTTTCATTTCCGGCCTGCCGCATGGCGCGTTCTTCGGCACGGCCACGCTGATCGCCAAAACGCTTGCCGACAAGGGCAAGGAGGCGCAATCCGTGTCCATGATGGTGATGGGCCAGACGGTGGCCAACATGCTGGGCGTGCCCGCGGGAACGTTGCTCGCCGAGGCGATGTCCTGGCGGCTGGCGTTTGCGATTCTGGCCGCCTGGGCGCTTATGACGATCGTCGTGGTGATTTCGTGGGTGCCGTCCATCGATCCGATCAAGGACGCCGGCATCAAGGGGCAGTTCCGCTTCCTCACCCATCCCGGCCCGTGGCTGATTCTGCTGGCCGTGTTCTTCGGCAATTCGGGCATCTTCTGCTGGTGGAGCTACGTGTCGCCGTGGTTGCAGAAAACCGGCGGATGGTCGGCGACGATGGTGCCGATGCTGATGGTGCTCGCCGGCCTCGGCATGGTGGTCGGCGGCATCGTGGGCGGCAGGCTGACCGACCTGTGGAAGGCGGGCGCGACCGCGGCGCTATCGCACGGCATCGCCTTGTGCGGACTGTTGCTGGTCTTCCTGTTGCCTGGTAATCATGCGACCACCGCGTTGCTGACGTTCATCATCGGTTTCGCGCTGTTCTTCAATTCATCGCCACAGCAACTGCTGATGGTGCAGGCGGGCGAAGGCGGCGGCGAGCTGATTGCCGGTGCCGCCGTACAAATCGCCTTCAATTTCGGCAATGCGATCGGTTCCATCGTCGGCGGAGCGGCACTGACCGCGACGGCGATGAATTACCATTTCACCGGCATCGCAGGCGCGCCGATCAGCCTGCTCGCCGTCATCCTGCTGGTGCTCTACACCCGTCGCTACGAAGCCCGCGCCTAGCCCCATCCCAACCTTCCCATCCTTCTCCCCCAAATCCCATCTCAGCGTCGATCCCATCGCCCCCAATCCGCGAGACCGACGCTGAGGAGGGCCTAAGCGTCGGTTTGGCGGAAATCGCAATATCAAACCGACGGCTGGAGGACGCTCAGCGTCGGTTTGGCGGAAAGGTGCGGCGAAACCGACGGGTTTCCACATATCCACAGGTGGATTGTGGAGGGGATTATTGCGATTTTCCCCTGATTTCGTATTGTTTTACGGCACGGGAGCATTGACTCGCGGCGCAGGAATTGCGATCGTTCCGCGGATTCCCCATGATTCCGTGTTTTCCGCGCCACGTACGCCGAATACGACTAGAGTGGCGTACCGTGCGAAGCATTGTGAAACGAATTCTCGTCACCTGCGCGGCGACTACCGCGCTGGCGCTTCTTCTGACCATGGTCCTATGCGCGCTCGGCAATGCGATGGCGCCGAAATGGCAGGTCGAGCCGTTCACGGACCATATCACGCTCACCACGACCAATACCGCTATCCAAGCCGTTGACCAGGCCACAGGTGCCGTGCTCAAAACCCCGCAGGAGGGCGCGTACCGCACCAAGGAAACGCATATCACGGTCGCGTTGGACGGCAGCAAAACCGTGAATGCCATCGTTCGCGAGCCGCTCGACGCGCCGGCAGATCATCCCGCATGCCTGTTCCTGCACGGTTCGGGCACCGGCAAATCGTCGGAGGCGTTCGGCGACGTGGCGAACGCGATGGCGTCGGCCGGCATCACCACTCTCGTGCCGGACAAGCGGCTCGACAACTACACCATGCTGCACCGCGACTACGTGTCCAGCGCGCACGACTATGCGAAATCGCTGGAAATCCTGAGAAAATGGCCGGGCGTGAGCAGATCGGAAACCGGCATCTACGCCGAATCGGAAGGCACATGGATCGCCACCGTGCTGACGCAACAGCATCCGGATCTTGCCTTCGCCATCCTCACCTCTCCCCCGGTCGTTTCGGGCCGTCAGCAGATGACGCTCGCAGCCACCAATTATCTGACCGCCGCGGGCGCACCCGATGCCGTCAAGCAGCTTATTCCGCGCATCACCAGCCTTGGCACACAACGCATGGGACTCGCCTATGCGGATTTCGACGCGGCCAAATACCGCACATCGCTTACCATGCCGCTGCTTATCAACTATGGCGTCAAGGACACAGCCATGCCGGTCGAACAGGGCGCGCGGCTGCTGATCAAAGCCGCAAACCAGGCTGGCAATACGAATGTGACGCTGCGGTATTATGACGCGAACCATCAGCTTCGAACCGGTTCGAATCAGACGGTTCCGGGACTGCCGTTGGAACCGCATTACACGCACGATCTGGAGGATTGGATCAACGCGGTGACGAGCGGCACGGGTGCGAACGGCTGGGCAACGCCGATGATCGCCGGAACGCAGCCGAATCAGACGGTCGCGGCACCGCTGAAGACCCCGCCCGCGCTGGTGAAGTCGATGGGTGTGATTGTCGGCGCAATCGCGGTTTGCCTGCTCTGCGCGCTGCTGGCGATGTGCGGCGCGCCAATTCTGCTCATCGCCGGCTGGGTGCGCGAGCGCCGTGCGTCACGGCGGGTATCGCACGATTCGGCTTCGACGGAACCGGCGGAGCCAACGGATTCGACTTCAATGTTTTCAACGGATGCGACCACACCGACAGGTCCATCCACACAACCGAATGCGGCACGTCCAATCGCAATAACCGACCATCGATTCCCGGTCGGCATGCGCGTCGCACTGGCGCTCAACACCCTCCTTGCCGTCGGCACGACCGGCGTGTTCCTGGCGTATCTGGTCACCGTCATCATTGATGCGATCTCGTTGACCGACAATTCGGCGGCGCTTGCCAAGAACTGGCATGCCATCGTCATGCTCACATGGCTGAGCCTTGTCGCGTTCGCCTGGCTGTTGGCGGAAATCATCGTGGACGCGTGCCGTCGTCATGCTAGGAATCGCGCGATTGCAAGCATAGATGACGATGCGGATATGAATAATGGCCACGATGCCGCAGCCGGAAGCCGATGCGATATAGGAAAAGATGGAAAAGCATGCATCGGATCCGGCCATGTCATCGTGGCCACGTGTGTGGTGGTGTCGGCGGCGCTATCGTTGGCGCTGCTGGCTTTCTGGGGACTGTTCTGCTGACTGGCGTTCCCGTCGGCGCAGACGCACCGCGGCGACGACGGCCCAGACCACGGAAATGATGAGCAGCAGCGCGCCGAGACCGCCGACCACGTAGAAGAACAGCGTCGAGGGATTCGGCATCCACCGCCATGCGCCGATGGGCAGCAGGCACAGCATGGACATCAGGCCGATCAGGCAGAAGAACACGCCCAGCACGATGGTTCCGGTGCTTGGTCCGGACGGGCGGATTACCAGCTCGCCGTCCGTTTTGCCGATGCGCACTTGCTTGGAGGGGTCGACCGGCTCGGCTGATTTGGCTGGATCAGCCGATTTGACGGAACCGGTCGGACGTGCCGAACGGCCCGCAAAGCTTCCGCGCATGTCTTGTCCGGAGGTTTCCAGCGATTCGGCCTCGTCCTGCGATTCGAACTTCCTCTGCGCTTCCGGACCGCCGTCGAACGGCTTCTGGAACGATTCGGTCTTCGCCTCGCCCGGATCGTCGACGGCCGGCAGGGTTTCCGTGGGCTCGTCCGAGACCTCCGCGATTCCCATGACGTCGGTCAACGGCACTTCACGGGTTTTCTCGTCACTCATTTCGTTTCCTTTCCGCTGGCGCTTTTCCCGACGTTCTTTCCATCGACGCTGCCATGCGATTGGCCGCCCGTCGTTCCCACTGGCAGCTTGCTGTCGGACGTGTACTGCATGGTGACACTGCCGCCGACCGTTCCATCGACGTTGACATACAGATCCGGTTCCTCCGGAGCCTTGTCCGAATCGATCGACGGCCAATACCACTTGTTCTCGTAGATCGTTTTGAATGCCTTGTCGAGATCCGTGCCGGCGTATACCGAATCCTGCGAATCGTTCTCCGTATCCGAACCGGCATCGCCCGCATCATCATCGCCGGAATCGTCGAAATCGGTGGTGCCGTTGAGCGCCGGAACGCCCTTGTTTACGCCATGATGGCCGAGTCCCGAATCATCGTTCTCGTCGAGGGACAGGCCCATGAAGCCCGTGCCGTTGAAGAACGTAATCCCGTCCGGCCCTCCTATGTAATCCGTGACGTTGGTGTAGCCGTCGTCCGGATCGCTGACCGACCACTGGCATCCGTCCGGCAGCGTGACCACCACCTGGGCGTTCACCACCACCAGATTCAGCTTCCCTGTCGGACATGAGCTTTCGCCGTACGTGCCGTCGTTGAGCTTGACCTTGTGCTTGCCATGCGCTGCCGGATATCCGCTCAAATCGATGTCGAGCACATCGTTGGCGTAGTTCTTGCCGACCACCACCAGTCCCTGTTCGTATCGTTTCATCTGGGCGTCGCTGGTGTCGCTCCATGTCACGATGCCGGAGACCGTCGTGCGGTGGTAGTCATTCGACATCATCCAATCGCGGCTTTCCCATGCCACCGCACTCGTGCAGAACGTCATCACCACGGCCATGAACGCCGCGCACCATGCCAGCGGATGCAGGCCGCCGGTGCGACGGCCCATGCAACCAAGCACGACGATCACCACGCCGATTCCCAGGCAGATGCCGCCGCAGCACAGTGTGGCGAGACGCAGCACGCGCAAGGCGTAATCCCAATCAACCGGCATCGTAATGGCGTACCAGCCAGATCCGGCGATCGCCAGCAATGCCAAGCCAAGCGTCACCAGTACCAGCAGCGGTCCGGCTGGCTTGCGGCGGGCGCGTTTCGACTGCGGCGCCGCCACCGTCGGCGGAACGGTGAAGGTCGGCGGCACATTGGCCGTGGCAAACGCTGCAGGCGGGTTCACCGGCTGCTGAAACGTCTGGTATAGCGATTGGACGGGACGCGCGTACTGCTGGTAGCCGGAAGGCGCGGGACACGTCGGCTGCGGCATCGGCTGGCCTGGCGTGCCGGGCATGTTTGCAGTGGTGGCCGTGTTCGTGGACATCGGCTGCGGCATATATTGCGATTGCGCAGGCCGCACCGGCCGTCCCGGCTGAACGGGCTGAGCAGGCTGCCCAGGCCACGATCCGCCCTGCTGCGGCGGCTGCCAGCTCGCCGCATACGACTGGCGGTTCACCAGCAGCCAGAACACCAGCACGGCCACGCCGAACGCCAGCCATCCGGCGCCGGGCAGGCACAGCGCCACCGCGGCGCATACCAGCGCGCCCGCGCAGTTCCAATCCCAATGGCCGTTGACCAGCTCCTCGCACAGGATCCGGCCATCCGTCTCGTCCGGTAGCAGGAACCAAGCCAATGCGTAGAACGCCGCTCCGGCGCCGAACAGTAGCGAGGTGAGAATCACCAGCGCGCGGACCAGGGTGGCGTTCCATCCCAAGCGGCGCGCCACGCCGTCGCACACGCCTGCGATCCACCGGTTGCGGCCGCGCGTGATCCGGCTGGAGCGGATCCATGCGAAGAATCGATTGCCGCGATTCGGCTGCGGCTGATACATCGGCGGCCGTGGCTGCGATTGCGGTTCGGCAGAACCAGCGGCACTGCCGCCTTGCGGATTGTTGTTTGCGTTGCTCATATCTCCATTACAGCAATCCGCAGCCGTCATACGTATCGGGGAACACCCTGAATCTGCCCTGAACACCAGCTGAAAGCCCTGAATCGGCATCCCCGACAGGGCACAATGGAAGCATGAAGTCCTTAGCCAAACCGCGGTACACGCAGGAACAGTACGACCAGGCCAGCGCGGTCTACATGCGCTGGTGCTACGAACAGGCCCTGCGCGAAGGCCGTCCCGTGCCGTCCAAGCCGGCGCGACTGCCATTGCTGCGCCCGACGTACGGCCGCGAGGTCGCTGGCGTGGCCAAGGCCATCAGCATACATCTGGGCGTGTCCGTTCATCTCATCCGTTTCATTTTCGTGGTCACCACGTTTTTCTTCGGTGCGGGCGCGATCGCCTATATTTTTCTGTGGATCACCGTACCCGTCGGAGACCCGGTCCAGCAGGCGTACGTCATCGCCGGCAGCCAGCCCGTCGAGAACGCGCCGCTGTCCCACGGCAACGTGAGGAACGTAAGAAACCTAAGGAACGTCGGAAACGGCGGCGCGCAATCGCAAGACAGCGACGGCAACGCGGACGGCATGCAATCCGGCAGCGGAGCACAATCGTCCGAAAGCCTGGAACAGATGTTCGCCAACGCGCCGAGACCCGCGCTGCTGGCCATGGCGGGACTGCTTATGCTGGGCCTATGCGTGGCGATGGCGGCGAAAGGCATTGAAGGCACGCTGATTGTGCCGTTGCTGCTCGGCGTGGTCGGCGTCGGCGTCTCCTGGCTGCGGTTCAACGCGAAGGACGGCCAATTATGGACGATGCTCGGCGGCATCGCGGTCATTTTCGTCGCGTACGCGATCTACATCGCCACCCACGTGCGCATTATGCAGTCCGCACGGCACGCCACGTTCACCATGCTCGTCGCCGGTTTGGCGCTGCTTGTCGGCGTGTTGCTGGCGATTGTGCCGTGGATTATGACGCTGGTGCGTGATTTGGGCACGGAGCGCGCGCTGAAGGAGCGCGAGGAGGAGCGCGCCGACATGACCGCCCACCTGCACGACGGCGTGCTGCAGACGCTGGCGCTGATCCAGTTGCATGCCGATGACCAGCAGACCGTGTTTTCACTGGCGAGGCAGCAGGAACGCGAGTTGCGCGAATGGCTATATCAGGAGCGCACCACGTCGGATCGTTCCGTCAACGCCGGTTTGAAGCAGATCGCGGCGCATGTGGAGGACACGCATGGCAAGCCGATCGAGGTGGTGACGGTGGGCGACGCGCGGCCGAGCGCGCAGACCGACGCGTTGTTGGATGCCACGCAGCAGGCGCTCGTCAACGCCGTGACGCATGGCGGCGAACCGGTGTCCGTCTACTGCGAGGCCGGCGACAAGCTGGTGGAGGTGTTCGTACGCGACCATGGCGACGGCTTCGACGTCGACGCCATTCCAGCGAATCGCCTGGGCATCCGCGAGTCCATCATCGGACGTATCAAGCGCCGCGGCGGTACAGTGGAGATTGTGTCGAGGCCCGGCTGGGGCACGGAGGTGCGCATGCACATGCCGATTTCAGGAGCGGCGGAGGATGCGGACAGCGCTACGACCACCACAGCGGACGGCGATACGGGCGTGCAATCGGCGCAATGAACACGGCACATGCAGCAGGTGCGGCAATGAATCAATCGAACCAAGGAGCAGGAATGAGCGAGTGGGAACAGCGCATCAGAATCGCCGTCGTGGACGACCACGAAATGTTCCGTGCGGGCGTGATCGCCACGTTGCAGCCGCATTTCGACGTGGTCGGACAGGCCGCGGATGTGGAAGGATCGGTGGCGATGATCGCGCAGACCAAACCGGACGTGGTGCTGCTGGACGTGCATGTGCCGGGCGGCGAGGGCGGCGGCGGCACCGAAATCCTTACGAAATCACGGCCTTACTCCCCCAATACCGTGTTTCTTGCGCTGTCTGTTTCCGATTCGCCGCAGGACGTCGGTTCGGTGATTCGCGCCGGTGCGCAGGGATATGTGACGAAGACTATTTCCGGCGACGACCTGGTGTCCTCCATCAAGCAGGTGCATGAGGGCTACGCCGTGTTCTCGCCGAAATTGGCGGGATTCGTGCTGTCCGCCTTCCAGAACGGCCCGAGCGCGAACGGCGCGTTCGGCGGCCCGATCCACGATGACGAGCTGGACCGGCTGTCCAACCGCGAGCAGGAGGTCATGCGGCTGATCGCGCGCGGCTACACGTACAAGGAGGTGGCTTCGGAACTGTTCATCTCCATCAAGACCGTGGAGACCCATATGAGCTCGGTGCTGCGCAAACTGCAGCTGTCGAACCGTTCCGAGCTCACCCGTTGGGCCGCGGATCGACGGATTGTGTGACGTTGCCGCCACGACAACGACAATCGCCATAAACGGCATGGAAAAGGGCTTACCGAAAAATCCTTCGGTAAGCCCTTGATTGGTGCGGGCAGAGCGAGATTCGAACTCGCGGAGGCTTGCACCTCAACGGTTTTCAAGACCGTCTCTTTAGACCGCTCAGACATCTACCCTTTGCGCCTAACATCGCTGCTACGCACGAAACGCCAATATACCACAGTGCGCGGAAGTGCGACACCTGGCACAGCCTCCATCCCCGTCGCTTCCAACAGAAAACCGCACACGCATCTGCCCAGAACGACACAAACGGCACTGGGACCGTCCAACATACGAAAAGCGGCGCCGGCACAAATGCCAACGCCGCTTTCACGGATTCATATCAGACGCGAACGTCTTGGAAAATCAGGCTTCCCACTTGGTCGGCTCGATGACTTCCTTGCCGCCCATGTACGGACGCATGGCCTTCGGAATTTCGATGGAGCCGTCCTTCTGCTGGTGGTTCTCGAGAATGGCGACCAGCCAACGGGTGGTGGCCAGCGTGCCGTTCAGCGTGGAGACGGCGCGGGTGTTGCCATCCTCCATACGTTCGCGGATGTTCAGACGACGGGCCTGATACTCGGTGCAGTTGGAGGTGGAGGTCAGCTCACGGTAACGGCCCTGGGTCGGCACCCAAGCCTCGCAGTCGAACTTACGTGCCGCGGAGGAGCCCAGATCGCCGGCGGCGGTATCGATGATGCGGTACGGCACCTCGACCTTGCCGAGCATTTCCTGCTCCATGGCCAACAGGTGCTCATGCTCCTTGTAGGAGTCCTCCTGCTTGGCGTAGACGAACATCTCCACCTTGTCGAACTGGTGCACGCGGATGATGCCGGAGGTGTCCTTGCCTGCTGCGCCGGCTTCACGGCGGTAGCAGGAGCTCCAGCCGCAGTAGCGCAGCGGGCCGTTCTCAAGGTTCAGGATCTCGTTCTCGTGCATGCCGGCGAGCGCCACTTCGGAGGTGCCGACCAAATACTGGTCGTCCGGCTCGCGCAGGCGGTAGATTTCGTCGGCGTGGGAGTTGAGGAAGCCGGTGCCGCGCATTACTTCCGGACGCACCAGCGTCGGGGTGATGGCCAGGGTGAAGCCGTGTTCCTCGGCCTGGTCGACGGCCATGGTGAGCATGGCGATCTGCATGCGGGCCACCTGGCCGCGCAGGAAGTAGAAGCGGGAGCCGCCGACCTTCACGCCGCGCTCCATATCGATACCGGCCACGCCGCGGCCGAGCGTCAGGTGGTCCTTCGGCTCGAAGCCTTCGGCTGCGAAATCACGGATCTGGCCGACCTTCTTGACCACGACGTAGTCGTCCTCGCCACCTTCCGGAGCTTCCGGCTCGACGATGTTGGACAGCTTCCACATGGCGGTGGTGTATTCCTCGGCTGCGGCGTCGGCTGCGGCCTTGTATTCGGAGACCTTCTGGGAGAGTTCCTTGGTTGCGGCGATCAGCTTGGCCTTTTCGTCGGCGGGGGCGGCGGCGACCTTCTTGCCGATCTCCTTCTGCTGCGCGCGGGCAGCTTCGAATTCCTTCAGAGAGGAACGGCGAACCTCGTCGGAGCGCAGCACCTCGTCGACCAGTTCGACCGATTCGCCACGCTTACGCTGGGATTCCTTGACAACGTCAGCATGTTCACGAATGAATTGAATATCAAGCATGCTTCCCAGCCTAGTGCCGAAAGCAGACACTGACGCCATCGTTCTCATTTTTGGATATAACGTGAGGGAACGCCGAATTTTTCATGTCGAATTCGTCTTTTTGCGCAATCGCATAGACAATAGAGGCATGCCTATGCCAGTTATCGTCCTGCTCGTCATCATCGCCGTGGTCGCCGTATGCGCGGCCGCCTTCTTCGGATACCGCGCGTACAAGCACCGTACGCTCGCGGAGAAGCTTGACAAGCGTGACGATGACCAAGTGCATTACGCGTTCATAGTCAATCCTTCAAAGCCCCAGGCGGAACAGCGCAAGCAGCATATCAAGGAGTTCTGCGAGGCGAAGCATCTCACCCAGATCGAATTCATCGAAACGCAGCTCGACAAGGACGGTCGCGCCTGCGCGTTCGAAGCGTTGGACCATGGTGCCGATGTGGTGGTGGCTGTCGGCGGCGATGGCACGGTGCGTACCGTCGCGAGCGCGCTGTCGGGTACCGGGCATGCGCTGGGCATCGTGCCGATCGGCACCGGCAATCTGTTCGCCCGCAATATGGGCATTCCCGTGGACGATATCGATGCGGCGCTCACCGTGGCCACGTCGCACGGCTCCCGTCTGGTGGATGTGGGCCGTCTGACCCTTCTGGATGATGAGACCACCGACCACGGGCATGCGTTCCTCATCATCGCCGGCATCGGTTTCGACGCACTGATGATCGACGACACCGATCCGGAATTGAAGAAGAACATCAGCTGGCTGGCTTATTTCGTGTCGGGCGTGAAGAATCTGTTCGCCCCGAAGTACAAGGGCAATGTGACCATCACCAGCGCCGACGGCAGCACGCATTCCACGCGTGGTCTCACGTTCCGCACGTTCATGGCGGGCAATTGCGGCCAGATCCCCATGTTTTCGCTGATGCCCGAAGCTTCCTATGACGATGGCATCCTCGACTACGAGATCATCGACACGTCCGGCGGCCTGATCGGTTGGGCGAATCTGTTCGGCGACGTGCTGCACCAGACCATCACCGGCAAAGCTCAGCAGAGTCCGCTGTCCACGAACTCCACCGTCGACCAGGTACAGGGCGTCAGCGCGGAAATCACTTTGGAGAGGCCTGTTTTGGCGCAGGTGGATGGCGATATGCTGCCTGAAACGAAGCACATCCGTTTCAGCGTGGAACGTCAGGCCCTATGCGTGCGCGTGCCGGAGGCCGCTTCCGAAGATACCGGCATACTGGCGTTGAACGCGAATATGTCGGCTACGCCAACGAAACCGCAGCCGACCGAACAGGCAAGCGGGCAGCCGGCCGAACAGTCGAACGATTAGGAACCGTCAGGAATGCGCGGAACGGGCTGCTGAATATCGGAAGATACCGGAAACTCAGTCGACCTGCCGATTCACTCCGTTGGTCACGCGCGCCACATGCAGGGCAAGATAGGCGATTTCGGCTTCCGTAAGGTCGGAACCAAGACGCATCTTCACCACCACGGCAAGCTGCCTTGCGCACTGGCAAGCCTTCGGATATGAGGTTTTGATTGATTCGATGATTGGTTGCGGCTCATCGTCGAGCTGCTCATGCTGGTGGATGCGTACGAACAGGTAACGCAGATGCGTGATGAATCGCGCCACATTGACGCTGTCCTGCGCAAGCGTGATGCCGTACGCGCCTTCGATGACGGCGATCATCTGCTGGATGATGCCGGTCATGGTGTAGGTGGCGGACAGGTCGCCGCCGGAGAATCCGGCATTCACCAAATGCAAGGCGAGCGCCACCGCCTCACTGCGGGGCAACGCGCCACCCAAATACGTGTTCATCGCGTCGACCATCGCCACGCCTTTGGCGTATTCGTCGGCGTATAGGGAACGTACTTCCGCTTCGAGCGGATATTCGATGTTCTGTTTTCTTTGCGCGCGTTGTATCGCGCCGCAGATGTGGTCGGCGAGCGCCATGACCAGGGTTGGCTGCTTGTCTGCCTGTTCTTTCAGCCCCGTACGGTTCATGGCGTCCGTGACGAGTCTGATGATTTCGGGCGGGATCCCGGCCACTTGTTGCGCCATGTGGTCGGGATCCTTGCCATCGACGGGGATGAACCGACGGACGATCTTCGCGTCATCCACATGTTGTCCCGGCTTGGCTTGGAAGCCTATTCCACGGCCTGTGAGAATCACCTCACGATCACCGTCTCTAGCCAATACGACATTGTTGTTGAATACGCGAAGAACGTCCACGTCGACCCCTTTTTCGCCTCTGTGTGACAGGTTAGCGCTGGATGTCGATCACCTCGTCCCCTGCCTTGACGTCGATGCCGGTCTTCGGCGTGACGGAGGTGAGGGCGGCGGTGTTGAGCACCGTCATCAGCGTGGTGGTGCTGTATCCAGCGTCCTTCACTTTAGCAAAGTCGACGGAAACCAGCGGATCGCCGGCATTCACGCGCTCATCGGCCTTGACCTTGACGACAAAGCCCTCGCCGTTCATCTTCACGGTGTCGATGCCGACGTGCACGAGCACTTCCACACCGTCATCGGTTTTGATGCCGAAGGCGTGGCCGGTTTCGGCGACGGTCTGCAGCACGCCGGAGACCGGGGCCACGACCTCGCTGTCGGTCGGCTGGATGCCGACGCCTTCGCCGAGCGCGCGGGAGGCGAACACCGGATCGCCGGTTTCGTCCAGGGCGATCACGTGGCCGGCGACCGGAGCGTTCACCACGGTGGTCGCGGCGGCGGCAGCGGCCGGAGCTTCGGTCTTGGTGGCGGTAGCAGTCGCGGTGGCGGTGGTGGCAGCCGGAGCGGCTTCCTTGGCTTCGACCGCCGGAGCGGCGGCCTTCTGATCGGCGGCGGCGCGGGCCAGCACTTCAGCCTTCTGTTCCGGGGTGCGGTAGTCGAAGGTGATGATCAGGAAGAAGGAGGTCAGGAAGGAGACCGCGATGGACACCGCGTACACCCACATCTGGTCGAAGACCGGAATGGTCAGCAGCGAGGTGAAGGCGAAGGCGGTGGTGGTCACACCATGCACGGTCTGGCCGGCGGCGGTGACGGACGGGAAGAGCCAGCCGAGGACGGCAATGACGACGCCACCAAGGCCGCAGCCCACGAGCATGCGCTTGTAGACCAGCTTGTACCGCAGGTGGATGCCGTACAGGGACGGTTCGGAAACACCACCAAGCAGGCCGGCTGCGAGCGCGCCGAGAGCGGTCTGGCGCATGTCCTTGTCCTTGTCACGCACGGCGATGAAGAGCACGCCGGCGGTGGCACCGAAGCAGGCGAAGTTCCACACGCCCATCGGGCCCTGGATGAAGTCGTAGCCGAGCGTCTGGATGTTCATGAGCATCAGGGCGTTGAGCGGCCAGTGCAGGCCGAGCGGCACGAGGAACGGGTACAGCAGCGGGATGATGATGGCGAAGATGAACGGTGCATGGGTGTTCATCCAAGCCAGGCCGACGCCGAGGCCGTTGCCGACCCACACGCCGATCGGGCCGATGATGAAGGCGGTCAGCGCGCCGACGATGATCATGCAGAAGAACGGCACGAACACCAGCTGGACGCTTTCGGGAATGATCTTCTTCAATCCGTGGTAGACGAGGGCGAGCACGGCAGCCATGAGCAGCGGCACGAACACGTTGCCGCTGTAGTCGCTCAACGCCATCGGAATGCCGAAGATGTTGGCGGTGCAGGACTTGGTGCCCAGAGCCGCGTTCTCCACGCACGTGGTGGTCTTGGCGTCTATCAGGCTGGTGAACTGCGGGGTCATGAGGATGGCCATGATGGCGCCGCCCAGCCACGGATCGACCTTGAGCTTCTTGGAGGCGTTGTAGGCGACCATGATCGGCAGGAAGTAGAACACGCCCTTCCAGATGGCCTTGACGAACACCCAGCCGGCGGAGGCCTCGTCATTCGGAATGACGTTCAGTGAGATGAGCAGGTTGACCAGGGCGATGATGATGGAGGCGCCGAGCAGCACGCCCAGGATCGGGCGGAAGGAGTCGGCGAGATACTCGAAGAAGGAGTCCAGCCATGCCACCTTGCCGCGTGCCTTGGAACGGGCCTCGGCCTTGACGTCGGCGTTGCTCTTCTGGCCTTCGCCGGATGCGGAGGCGGCACCGGCGTTCGCCATTTCGGGCAGATGCATGATGTTTTCGTATACGGTGGCCACGCCGCCGCCGATGACGACCTGGAAACGGTCACCGCTTTGCGGGACCGCGCCAAGCACGCCCTTCATATGTTCGAGGGCGTTCTGGTCCACCTTGGACGCGTCCGCCAGCTCGAAGCGCAGTCGGGTGGCGCAATGCGTCAGACTGCGAACGTTTTCAGGTCCGCCGATCGCAGTGATGATCTGCGATGCGAGAGAGTCAGCCATCCTGATTCCTTTCTATTTCCTTCCGATGGGATTCGATGACGCAGCGCGGCTTTTTTGCAACAAAAAAAGACCCGGAACATGGCAAACCAATGCCACATTCCAGGTCTTGCGTCTAAAAATGTTGACTTGCAACCCTGCATGAGTCGAATTCGTTAGAAACGATACACTATCGGCGTGCGATGCGCAAATCGTCGGGCATCGGGACACTGAAACCCCAATTCCATACTGGAGACACGCCGAGACGTCAAAAAGAAAACGTATTCATCGCACATTGTGGGATGGCTTTCCGCGTTCCGCGCAAACTCGTGGCACAATGAAGGTATGGTTGCAAAAAATGCGGGAATGCCCGCCACCCCAGCAGATCTGATCAATGTCGACGAGGTCATTGGAAAGTACTATGACGTCGTCCCCGACCCGAACGTTCCGGAGCAGCGCGTCTCCTTCGGCACTTCCGGACACCGTGGTTCGTCCCTGAAGACCTCATTCAACGAGGCCCACATCGTGGCCATCACGCAGGCCATCGCCGAATACCGCAAGAAGGCCGGCGTCACCGGCCCGCTGTACATCGGCCGCGACACCCACGCCCTGTCCGAACCGGCTTGGAAGACCGCCATCGAAGTGCTCGTCGCCAACGGCGTGACCGTGCGCATCGACTCCCGTGACGACTTCACCCCGACCCCGGTCGTATCCCAGGCCATCCTGACCCACAACCGCGCCGCCGACGGCACCCAGCGCTTCACCGGCGAAGGCCTGGCCGACGGCATCGTCGTGACCCCGTCCCACAACCCGCCGACCGATGGCGGCTTCAAGTACGATCCGGTCACCGGCGGCCCGGCTCCGGCGGACGTCACCAACGCCATCGCCGACCGCGCCAACGAGCTGCTCGGCGATTTCAGGAACGTCAAGCGCGTGCCGTTCGAGCAGGCCGTCAAGTCCGATCTGGTCGAGCGTTTCGACTTCCGTGAGCACTATGTGGCCGATCTGGAGAACGTCATCGACTTCGACGTGATCCGCTCCTCCGGCGTACGCCTGGGCATCGACCCGCTCGGCGGCGCTTCGGTCAACTACTGGCCGCTGATGAACGAGAAGTTCAACCTGACCATCGACGTGGTGCGTCCGCAGGTCGACCCGACCTGGAGCTTCATGACCATCGACCATGATGGCAAGATCCGCATGGATCCGAGCTCCCCGTACGCGATGAAGGGTCTGGTCGATTCCCTCAACAACGGCGCTTGGGACAAGTACGATCTGGTCGGCGGCACCGATCCGGATGCCGACCGCCATGGCATCGTCTGCCCGAACTGGGGCGTCATGAACCCGAACCACTACATCGCCGTGTGCGTGGAGTATCTGTTCGGCGGCAATCGTCCGGGCTGGCCGGAAGGCGCCGGCATCGGCAAGACGCTGGTCTCCTCCTCCCTGATCGACCGCGTGGCCGCTTCCATCGACGCCAAGCTCGTTGAGGTTCCGGTCGGCTTCAAGTGGTTCGTGGACCCGCTGTTCAAGGGCGAGGTCGCGTTCGGCGGCGAGGAAAGCTCCGGCATGTCCTTCCTGCGTAAGGACGGCCGCGTGTGGACCACCGACAAGGACGGCCTGATTCCGGACCTGCTGGCCGCTGAGATCACCGCGAAGACCGGCAAGAACCCGGCCCAGCTGCACCAGGAGCAGGTGGAGCGTTTCGGCGAAAGCTGGTACAAGCGCGTCGATACCCCGACCACCCTCGAGCAGAAGCAGAAGTTCGCCAAGCTCACCGGCGACGACGTCGAGGCCACCCAGCTGGCCGGCGAGGACATCACCGCCAAGCTCACCGAGGCTCCGGGCAACCACGCCAAGATCGGCGGTCTGAAGGTCACCACCAAGGACAACTGGTTCGCCGCCCGTCCGTCCGGCACCGAGAACATCTACAAGGTGTACGCCGAGAGCTTCGAATCCCCTGAGGCTCTGGACAAGGTGCTCGCCGAGGCCACCGAGGTCGTGGACAAGGCTCTGGCCGAGTGATACGGCGTTCCGCCAAGTAATCAAGGCGTAGCGCGAAAAGACCCGTTCCGTATGGAGCGGGTCTTTTTCGTTGTCGATATCCGCCGTATGGCACGAAACGTGCTTTTCTGGCATGAAACGCAAGCTCCGCGGCACCCCGTATTTCCCTCTCCCGGTACGCTTGGAAGCAGAGCCGGAACGTCATCCGCGCAATCACGGCACAGCAAGGAGGGAACGTGCGCATCGCCATCGTCGAGGATCACCCTGCCGAACGCGAACTGATCGCCACCATGTGCGCGGAATACTTCAACGGCCGGAACGTCGGCGCAACCGCCGGCAGGAATGCCATGCAAACGGTCTGTGACGTTTTCCCCGACGCGAAATCGTTCATCGAAAGCTGGAAGAACAGCCGTTACGACCTGCTGCTGCTCGACTGTTATCTCAGCGACGAGAATCTGCCGCATGCCACCACCGGATTGGACATAGCGCGGCTGCTGCGCAATCAGAACGACGACTGCGCGATCGTCTTCATCACGTCCAGCACCGATTTCGCGGTGCTCGGCTACGAGGTGCAGGCGAGCGGTTATCTGCTCAAGCCCGTCAATCGCAAAACCTTCGAAGCCACCATGGAACGCGTCGAGGAGCAGCTGAAGGCAAAACCGCCGGTCACCCATCTGGCAAAGGCGCAGTCGCCCGGCACGGTGGATTCCAGCTGGCATGTGGCGTTCGGCAATCCGGCCGTGACCATGGACCGGCGGCTCATCGCATACGCCCTGTCCAACGCGCACTACGTGGAATTTACGTTCGCGGACGGCACCCAGACCAAAATCCGCACCAATTTCTCCGATGTGGACCGACGGCTCACCGTGTTCGACAACTTCTACCGCACCGCGCGAGGCGTGCTCGTCAACTTCGACTACGTGTCCGGCATCACCAACGCGCAGTTCGTCATGAAAGGCGGCAAACGCATTCCCATCACGAAAACGGCGGTGACCACCACCTGCCGCGCATACGCGGAATACACGTTCACCCGCATGCGTACGGAGGACTGACATGTTCGCACCACTCGGCGAAATCATCCGGAACGGCATCGCCCAAACCACCCCGTCAGGTCTGTTCTTCGCCATCGGAGAGCAGCTCAACGCGTTGTCCGGCCTGGCATTGTGCCTCATCATGGCATGGAGTCACATGGACAATCCACGCCGTAACGGCACACTGTTCATGTCCATCGGACTGGTCTGGTTCCTGCTATGCGGCGTGCTGTGCGGCACTCTGGGCATCCCATCACTGTGGACGGTCATTCCGACCGCGCCGCTTGTGCTGCTGGTCCTGCGATGGCTGACCGAACTGCCATGGCGGCAACTGTTGCTGATTGTGGCCACGGCTTCCTACATGGTGGCGATCGTCTACTATCTGTCGCTCGTCATCGATGTGGCCGTTCTTGGCGCGGATTCAACCAATCTCCGCGTCGGCTGGCCGGGACTGGTCAATCTGCTGCTGCTTGACGTCATCGCACTGGTCTCGCTTTGGCATCCGCTGCATGATTCGATTCCAGCCACATTCGATTCCCCATCCATCAGCAAAGGCTTCTGGCAGCTTATCTGGCTGTTTCCGTTCGTTTCGTCCGCGATTGTGGTGTGGTGCATGCCGGCGGACAATTCCACGCTGCTGGACTCGCATATGCTGGAAATCGCGTTCACCGTGGCGGTGGTCTATTCCTGTTTCATGGTGTTGGCGTATTTCCTCATCTGGTACATGATTCAGCAGTCGGACCGTCTGCTCGCGGCCCGCAGGCGACAGCATTATGAGGCTTTGCAGACGTTGCAGCTGCAACACATGAACGAGCGGATCCGTGAGGCGCGTCAGATCAAGCACAACGTGCGTCACCACATCCACTCACTGCAGGCGTTGGCCGCGGCTGAAGACATGGATGGCATCCGCTCATATCTGGATGAGATGTCCAAACACCGGCTGCTGCAACCGGCACCAATGCAGTATTGCGAGCATGCGTCGCTGAACGCGGTGCTTGTCTACTATTGCGATTGGGTCCGGCATTTGGGTGCGGATGTGGACGTCAAAGCGGCGGTGCCGCAATACATCAACATCAACAACGCGGAATTATGCTCCATGGTCGGCAATCTGCTGGAGAACGCCACGGAGGCCATCACCCAGCAAACGCAGGGCGAGAGGCGGCTCAAAGTGCGCATCCGGTATCGTTCCGGCCCTCCGGCGGCCCTGTTCATCACGGTGGACAACACGTACGGCGAAGCCGATACCAGCATCGAACAGATCGACGGCGATCTCGTCTCGACCAAACATGGTGGCACGGGGCTGGGCACCGCCACCGTACGAGAGACGGCCGAACGGCACCATGGCACGGCCTCCTTCGAGCACAGCGACGGCATGTTCCGCGCCTCCGTCATGCTGTGTCTCGGCGACTAATCGCATATGCCGTTGCCATGCGGTATCGATAGGCGATACCGCATGGCGGACGATGCGGTATGACGGGCAAACGGCGAGTCGCGCGGCTTTCGTAGGGTAGAAGCATGACGATTACGGTTTCAACAGACGGTTCCGCGCTTGGCAATCCGAATGGTCCGATGGGTTGGGCCTGGGCCGACCACGAGCCCGCGGCAGGCGGCAAGCCGGGGCACGAGCATGCCGGCGATTGCGATGCCGGCGGCGCGACGAACGGCACCAACCAGATCGGCGAATTATGCGCCGTGCTGGAGGCGTTGCGAGCGCATCCCGGTTCCGAAGACCTGGTGATCGAGACCGACTCGCAGTATGCGATCAACTGCTCCACCAAGTGGGTGCAGGGTTGGAAGCGCAACGGCTGGAAGAATTCGCAGAAGAAACCGGTGAAGAACGCCGATTTGATCCGCGCCATCGACAATGAGATCGCGCATAGGGCGGGGTCGGTGCGATTCGTGTGGGTCAAGGGTCATGCCGGCAACGCGGGCAACGAGAAAGTGGACGAGCTGGCACGCACGTATGCGGGCGATTGCCGTTCGCATGTGCGCGAAGGCTATCTGCCGTTGGAAGGATGGCAGTCGCTGCTGGCTTCCGAGTATTCGCGTGGCACCGATGTTCCCGAGGATGCGAGGATGCTGATGGATGGTGCGATCAGCGCCGCCGAATACCACATGGGACGCGGACAAGGCGATTCCGCCACGACCGGCACCGGCGATTCCGGTGCCGATACCGCCAATTCCAGCAACAGCACGAAGCCGCGTTCGATCGCCAGCATGCTGGCGGAGCCGGAAGGCGTTTCCCACGACCTTGCGGATTTCGGACAGACAACCGATGACGACGCAGATGATGCGGTGGAAACGACCGTGCTCGAGACCGAACCGGCGGAAACCACCACAATGCTTGAGACCGAAGCGACGAAGGTCATACCCGAATCCAGCTTCCCGGACGCGGGCGGTCCAGCCGAACCGGACGAATCCGGGAAAACGGACGAATCCGGTGAACCGCATCAATCCTATGCGCAGATGCTGGTCAAACCCGACTATTTTCCCCGTGAAGGCGACGAGAACGACAAGCCGGTGACTGGCAACGCGGACGGCACGGACACGGACAGCACGGCCGTACCGCAGAATGCGAACGAATCGCGCAGCGAATCGCAAGACGACGAAGAATCGGCACCGGAACAGGCAGCTTCATCGCAATCGCAGGATCTGCCGAAACTGCCGCATCGTCCAAGCCCATCGGGCCTGTCGGTGTCGGGTACGGTGCGGTTCACTCCCCCACCGGAATCCAGCCCGACCTTCGACGGCAATCCACGTCTCATCCGTGGGTATATCGCCGTGGAAGGCTATGTGATGGGTGACGGCACGCTGGTATTGGACGAGGCGCCGTTCGCGGTCAAACATAGCTGAGCGAGACATGTGGGGAGCGGCTTTACGCAAGCCGCTCCCCACATGTCATTTCATGCGCGTCTTTTTTTGCACGCCACCTCACGCAGGACCGTGAAACATTCCGTGAAAACTTTTCCGCAGTCCAAAACAGACACCTGCTCCCGCAACCAACCATTCGCGCCTTGAAAATCAACGCATCCGATAGTATGGAGACGGTCTTAACCCCATATCGAAGGAGGATCATGGACAAGGCACAGCAGGACGCGCTGAAGAAGGCGGCCGGCATCGAGGCTGCAAAGCTGATTCAGAACGGCATGATCGCAGGTCTGGGCACCGGCTCGACCGTGCGTTTCCTGGTCGACGAGCTCGGTCGTCGCGTCAAGGAGGAAGGCCTCGAGTTCACGGGCGTCACCACCTCCCGCCGCACCCAGGAGCAGGCCGAAGGCTACGGCATCAAGATCGTCAACATCGATGACGTCGACCATATCGACGTGACCATCGACGGCGCCGACGAGGTGGACAAGAACTTCAACGGCATCAAGGGCGGCGGTGCGGCTCTCCTGTGGGAGAAGATCGTGGCCACCAACTCCAACAAGATCGTGTGGATCGTGGACGAGTCCAAGGTCGTGGACACCATCGGCAAGTTCCCGCTGCCGGTCGAGGTGATTCCGTTCGGCGCAGGCCAGGTCGTCAAGAAGTTCGAGGCCAAGGGCTACAAGCCGGTGCTGCGTCTCGACGCGAACGGCGAGCCGGTGCGCACCGATGAGAACAACTATGTGGTGGATCTGCACCTCGAGCGCATCGACCACCCGCAGGAGCTCGCGCAGGACCTCATCACCACGGTCGGCGTGGTCGAGCACGGCCTGTTCCTGAACATGGTGGACCAGGTCATCGTCGGCGATCCGAACGGCCCGCGCGTGATGGACAACCCCAACAAGTGAGATCCTGACAGGCAGGCGTGTCGGCTGGTGTGGAATATACCGGCCGACACCGCCGCGCAGATAGCAAAAATCCCGCGACTCCGAAAGGAATCGCGGGATTTTGTTTGAGCGGACGCTTCACACGCGCCTGAAGACTACTTGCGCTGGTGGCGAGTCTTACGAAGCAGTTTACGATGCTTCTTCTTGCTCATGCGCTTGCGGCGCTTCTTGATGACCGAGCCCATCTCAGCCTCCGTTCCTTAAACTCAAAGGGTAAAAGTTTGCAACTTGCCCAATACTACACTGCTTCGGGGACGAATACGCGCGCAGACATTCATATGGTGGAAAATCACGTTTCGTTTTCCGCGTGATATTCCATCAGCCGGCCGCGATTCGCCATCGAGACGATTCCGTCGACGTTACAGGGGGAACTGCTGGTAGAAACGCTGGATGTCGTTCTTCGCGCCGGTGGCATAGAAAACCACCGTATCGTTGCGCCACACGGCAACGGCCTTGGTATCGTCGTCCGGATCGGCTTTGGCGCTGTAGGCGCCGGTCGTCTTGCCGGAAACCTTCACGTTGCCGCTTCCCAGCTCCTTGCCGGTCATGGCTTCAGCCAGCGTGTCGTACTGGGATTTCGCCTTGTCGCCGTCGTTCCACTGGCCCACTTCCAGCGTGACGTCCTGTCCTTTCTTGCCGGTGGAATACGTCAACGCGTATTCCTCGACGGGAGAGGTGCTGGACCACGTCGTGCTGGCGTCAGCCTTGGTACGCGCGTAATTCAATACGGAATCCGGCATGGCCTTGAGCAGCTCGCTGGCCCCGTCGGGCAATGCCACGGCATCGATCGACGGTTTGGCGGGCTCCGTCTTGTCGCCGTCCGTACCGTTCGAAGTGGAAGCCTGCTGGCTCGTCTGACCGGCCTGACCGGCCTGTCCGTTCTTGTTCAAGGCCCAACCAGGCCACACAAATGCGGAAATCAAAGCAAGCACAACCACAAGCGCGGCTGCTACGACGGCGGCAATCAATTTGCCATGCGAAGAGGAATTCTGCGTATCAGACATGCTTGTCATTCTTTCACAGCCATAAGACGCGCAACCATCCCCTCGAAGTCATGGAATCCAGTTCCCGAAACGGTTTTCAGCGCAATGTCTGTGCAACGAGTACGCCACCCGCGAACGTCTTGTCCCAAAACCTCCGTATTGTCGGCGATATGGCAAAGACGTCCTCGCAATTCCTCTGTTCCGAATGCGGCTGGAGCGGCCCGAAGTGGCTCGGCCGCTGCCCCGAATGCGGTCAATGGGGCACCATTGAGGAATTCCATGAAGCCCGTCCCGCGGCAGGCTCGCGTACCGCGGCTCCGGGACGGACCTCGCGCACGCAATCGCATCCGGTCGCATCGTCCGCGGCGAGGCCGATCACCGACATAGGCACGGAGAACATCTCCAGAATCGCCACAGGATTTTCGGAATTCGACCGCGTGCTCGGCGGTGGCATCGTGCCGGGATCGGTCACGCTGATCGCAGGAGAGCCGGGCATCGGCAAATCGACATTGCTGCTGGAAACCGCCGGCAATGTGGCGAGGCTGACGGCGTTCGCCACCGAGCGCAATACCGTACTGTATATTTCCGGCGAGGAATCGCAGGCGCAGGTCCGCATGCGCGCGTCGCGCATCGGCGCCATGGAGCCGAATCTACTGCTCGCCTCCACCACGGATCTGTCCACGGTGTTGGGGCTTATCGAACAGTTCAAGCCGGCGTTGGCCATCGTCGATTCGGCGCAGACCATCGTCTCGCAGGACGTCGATGGCATCTCCGGCGGATCCACGCAGGTGCGCGAAGTGGCGAGCGCGCTGATTGACACCGCCAAAACCCTTGATATTCCAGTGCTTTTGGTGGGTCATGTCACCAAGGATGGTTCGATCGCAGGTCCACGTACGTTGGAGCATCTGGTGGATGTGGTCTGTCAGTTCGAAGGCGATGCCGAAACCGCGTTGCGTATGCTGCGTGCAGTGAAGAACCGTTTCGGACCGACCGATGAGGTCGGCTGTTTCGATATGAGCGGCGAGGGCATTGAGGAGGTGACCGATCCGTCCGGCCTGTTCCTATCAACCGGCAATGGTTCTGCGGCGACGCAGGTGGATGGCACGTGCGTGACGTTCACGTTGGATGGGCATCGCAGTCTGCCGATTGAAGTGCAGGCGCTGGTCACCAAGTCGGTGCTGCCGACGCCACGTCGTGCGGCGAACGGTGTGGACTCCAACCGTATCGCCATGCTGGTGGCGGTGTTATATCGTCACGGTGGCATCAATCTGCTGGCCAACGACCTGTACATTTCCACAATCGCCGGCGGTCAGGCGCGTGAGCCGGGTTGCGATCTGGCGATTGTGGCCGCGTTGGCGAGCGCTGCGAAATCGAAACCGATTCCCCGCACGACGTGCGCGATCGGCGAGATTTCGTTGACCGGGCAGGTGCGCCCGGTGCCGAGACTGGAATATCGGCTTCGTGAGGCGGCGCGTCTTGGTTTCACCACCGCCGTTGTGCCGACGCTGCGCAAGAACGTCGCCGTGCCGGGAATGGGCGTGGTGCAGGCGGATACGTTGCAGGACGCGTTGGCCGCGATTCTGCGATAGGTCGCCGATGCCCAAACGGCATCGCCATCCGCTTTTTGCAACCCGGGAAAGCCCGTTTGGGTAACAAAACACGGATGGCGTCAATGATTCGCGTCAATCGAACCAATCAAATCAATCGAACCGATCCGTCTCAAGCGGTGAGGCGCTTCGTCTCCTCGACGTTGCGTTTCAGCTCGACCACCAGATCGTCGGCCGAATCGAATTTGATCTGCGGGCGCAGGAATCCAGCGAATTCCACGCGCGCCTGATGGCCGTACAGGTCCAACCAGTCATCGGTGATGGCGTAGGCTTCCACCACGCGTTCGGCGTCACCGTCCTCGTTGAACGTCGGCTTGGTGCCGATGGAGATGGCCGCCGGCCAGCGGTGTGGCGACTGCATGTCCACGCGCGCGTTGACGGACGAAGCATCATACTGCTGCGATACGCCGTCGGCCGGCTTCTCCCCGGCTTCTTCGCCACCGTCAGCGGACTTCTCCCCCAAATCGACCAGCCAGCCGGCGTACACGCCGTCCACCGGCAGGTATCCGGCGACGTTCTCGCTCAGATTGGCGGTCGGGAATCCGATGGTGCGGCCGCGTTCCTCGCCATGCACCACGGTGCCTTCCACGGCATGCGCGTGGCCGAGTATCGCGTCTGCGTCCTTGATACGGCCTTGGCTCAGCAGATAGCGCACATTGGTGGAGCTCCACGTGCGCACCTCCTTGGCCTGATGCTTCTTGCTCCATGCGCGTCGTTCGGCCTTGGAAGCCCCCTCCAGAGGGTCGGAAGGCTCGCCGGGTTCGGACGGCATCACCGGCTTCGCATTGACCGGCACTCGGGTCAGCCCCGGACCGAAATCGTCCACGACCTCCAGCTGGAACACGCCGGTGGCGAGCGCCAGATTCTCAATGGCCTTCACGTTTCCGGCGCGGTTCGCGCCCATGGCGGCGTCGGAGCCGAGCACCAGCGTGCGCATGCCGAGTTTGCCGACCATCTGGCCAAGGAAGAAGCGATATGATTTCGCGGCGAATGCCATGGTGTAGCGCACGATGAGCGTGTAGTCCACGCCGATGGCGTCGATGGCGCGCAGCCGTTCGTTCACACTGGTCAGCGCCTGCGTGTCAGGCGTGCCTGCGGGCGGTTCCTGACCGTCATGTTTGGCGGCGTAAGCGTGCACCAGCGCGGGACGCGGGTCGAACAGCACCACCACGGAGAACGCCTGCTCCTGTTCGGCGAGTTCGGCCACACGGCGGACGACCGCCTGATGTCCCTGATGCATGCCGTCGAATGAGCCGATGGTCACCACGGACTTCTTGTCGTTGCTCAGGGTCGGCCAATCCACCATGCCGCTGGCATCGGGGGTAAGCGTGATCGTCTTCATGTGTCCTTCTTTGCGTATTGTCCGTGTGTTTGTCGTGTTCGTATTGCGTGCCGGCCGGTCTTGATTGTTTCAGTTGAAGACCGCGACCGGCTTGGTCTCGCCACGTTTGGCGCGTTCCACGATCGCCACCAGATCGTTGGTTTCGGGAACGTACGCGGCCATGGTCGTATGGATGTCGTGGGCGATTCTACGGCCGAACCGCAGGTCCGTCGCCTCCTGTTCGGTGACGGGAAGCATGTCCATGGAAGCGGCCGCGCTGGCGACCAGGTCGAGTGCGTGGTCAACGGCATGCTCGGCATCGTCAAGCACCGCACGGTTGCGTGTCACTTCGATGCCTTCGCGGTTGGTGAAGGTTTTGGCTTCCGTATGGGCGGTCATGACGTTTGGCATGTTCACCGAGAAACGCCCGACGCGGATGCGGCGCAGCATGGTCAGATGGCCGCCGAGGCCGAGTTCGGCGCCCAGATCGCGGCCGAGTGCGCGGATGTAGGTGCCGGCCGAGCAGGTCACGGTCACGTCGAGTTCCATGACTGGCTGCATGTTCGGTTCGTTTTGCCCGTCGGTTTCGGCATGCCAGGATTCCTCCGGGGCGATTTCGATGGCATCGGCAAGCGGTGATCCCGCGCATGTGGTCGAAGCATAGCCGTATCGCACTGCCGAAACGCTGAATTCCGAGATGGTCACCGGACGAGCCTTGAGGTCCACATCCTTGCCTTCTCGGGCCAGATCATAGGCGCGCTGGCCGTTGATTTTGATGGCTGAATAGGAGTTCGGCACCTGCTCGATGCGCCCGGTGAAATGATGGGCGATGACGTCTTCAACGGTCTGTCGTGAAGGGAATTCGGCGATAGTTCCCTCCCCCGGCAGCAGTTCGCCGTCGGCGTCGTCCGTGGTGGTGCGCTGGCCGAGTCTGATGGTGGCCAGGTAGGTTTTGTCGTGGTCGACGATGTAGTTGAGCAGACGTGTGGCGTTGCCGAAGCCGACCACCAGCACGCCGGTGGCCATCGGGTCGAGCGTGCCGGCATGGCCGACGCGTTTCATGTGCAGGGCGCCACGCACCGCCGCGACCACATCGTGGCTGGTGACGCCCTGCGGCTTGTCGATGACCAGCAGACCGGAGTTGTCAGGCTTCGTCGTCATCGTCCCAATCCTCGACCTCGACATCGTCATCATCGTCGAAGTCGTCATCATCGGGCTCGTCGTGCTTGTACGGATCGGCGTCGCCGGCGTATTGCGCGTTGGCGCGGGACTTGGCGAGTTCTTCGTCGCGCTTGTGTGCGAGCGCGAGGATGTCCTCGATCTCATGGGCCTCGCCCGGCACTTCGTCGAAGATGAATTCCAGTTGCGGGGTGAGTCGCAGTCCGGCCTTGGTGCCTACCAGGGAACGCAGGCGTCCTTTGGCCTGGTTCAGGGCCTGCTGCGCGCGGCGGCGTTCGCCCTGCTCGTGTCCTTCGTGGCCGAGCTGGGTCCAGTAGACTTTCGCGATCTGCAGATCGTTGGTGACGCGCACTTCGGTGATGGTCACGTTGGCCAGTCGCTTGTCGTGCAGCTGCGCCTCCATGGACGATGCGATCACACGCTGAATCAACGCCGCGATGCGCGCGGCGCGGGGATTGGTTCCTGCCATTGCTGTCCTTTTGGTGAAAAGTTCTTGTTGTATCACGGAACGCCCGCAGTCGTGAACCGGCTGTGGGCGTTCCTTACCTAGTTATCGATGCGAAGCTCGAAGCACTCGGCTACTTACGCTCGATTTCCTGCATTTCGAAGGTCTCGATGATATCGCCGATCTCGATGTCGTTGAAGGTGCCGAGGTTGATGCCAGCCTCGTAGCCTTCCTTGACGGAGGTGACGTCGTCCTTGAAACGACGCAGCGAGGAGATCTCGAGGTCGTTGACGGTGGCGATGCCGTTGCGCAGGATACGGCACTTCGTACCACGCTTGACCTCGCCGTCCTGAACCATGACGCCGGCGATGTTGCCGAACTTGGAGGAGCGGAAGATCTCGCGGATCTCGGAGTGGGAGGTGACGACCTCTTCGTATTCCGGCTTGAGCATGCCCTTGAGGGATGCTTCGATGTCCTCGATGGCCTTGTAGATGATCGAGTAGTACTTGATCTCCACACCTTCGCGTTCGGCCAGATCCGCCACCTGGCGGTTCGGACGGACGTTGAAGCCGATGATGACGGCCTTGTCGACGGTGGCCAGGTTGACGTCGTTCTGGGTGATGGCGCCGACGCCGCGGTGGATCACCTGGATGCCGACCTCGTCGGACACCTCGATCTTCATCAAGGAATCTTCCAGAGCCTCGACGGAACCGGAGGAATCGCCCTTGATGACGATGTTGAGCATATCCACCTCGGACTTGGCGAACTGCTCCTTGAGGCTTTCGAGGGAAACGACCTTGCGGCGCTTGGCCAGCTGGGCCGCACGCTCGGTGGCCTGACGCTTCTCGGCGATCTGACGTGCGGTACGGTCGTCGGAGGCCACCAGGAACAGGTCGCCTGCGGTCGGCACGGAGGTCAGACCCAGCACCTGCACCGGGGTGGACGGACCGGCTTCCTGCATGTGGTTGCCGTTCTCGTCGAGCATGGCGCGGACACGACCGTAGGAGGTGCCGGCAACGATGGCATCGCCGATGTGGAGGGTACCGGACTGCACCAGCACGGTAGCCACGGCGCCACGGCCCTTGTCAAGTCGGGCTTCGACGGTGGCGCCACGGGCGTCCATATCCGGGTTGGCGCGCAGGTCGAGCTCGGCGTCGGCGGTGAGCAGCACCGCTTCGAGCAGCTTGTCGACGTTGGTGCCCTGCTTCGCGGAGATGTCGACGAACATGGTGTTGCCGCCGTATTCTTCCGGAACCAGACCGTATTCGGTGAGCTGGCCGCGGACCTTGTCCGGGTTGGCGCCCGGCTTATCGATCTTGTTGACGGCCACCACGATCGGCACATGCGCGGCCTGGGCGTGGTTGATGGCTTCCACGGTCTGCGGCATGACGCCGTCGTCGGCGGCGACCACGAGGATCGCGACGTCGGTGAGTTCGGCGCCACGGGCACGCATTGCGGTGAAGGCTTCGTGGCCCGGGGTATCGAGGAACGTGATCTTGCGCGGCTCGCCCTCAAGGTTGACGGTCACCTGGTATGCGCCGATGCGCTGGGTGATGCCGCCGGCTTCGCCTTCGATGACGTTGGTGCGGCGGATGGTGTCGAGCAGTCGGGTCTTACCGTGGTCGACATGGCCCATGACGGTGACGACCGGCGGACGCGGCTTCAGATCCCCGTCCTCCTGCAGTTCCTCTTCGTCCAGGTTGATGTCGAACTGCTGCAGCAGCTCCTTGTCTTCCTCTTCGGCGGACACGATCTTGATGTTCCAGCCGATTTCCTCGCCGAGGATCTGGAACGTGGCCTCATCCAGGGACTGGGTGGCCGTGGCCATTTCACCAAGGTGGAACAGCACGGTGACCAGCGCCGCCGGATTGACGTTGATCTTCTCGGCCAGATCGGCGAGGGACGCGCCCTGACGCAGACGGACTTCCTGCCCGTTGCCGGTCGGAATGCGCACGCCGCCGATGACCGGAGCCTTCATCTCCTGGAATTCCTGACGCTTCGCCAGACGGTTCTTACGCGCCTTCGAGGACTTGCCTCCCTGACGTCCGAACGCGCCTGCAGCGCCGCCGCGGCCGCGGCCACCACGTGCCGGACCATTGCTCGGAGCGCTGTTGCCGCCCTGGAAACCGCCGCCATTGCCGCCGAAACGATTGCCGCCGCCGGCGGGACGCTGGCCGCCGCCCTGACCCGGACGATGCTGGCCCCACTGGCCCGGCTTCGCGCCGCCCTGACCCGGACGACCACGGAAGCCGCCACGCTGGCCGCCGCCCTGACCCGGACGGCCGCCACGACGTCCTTCGCCATTGTTGACGCTCGGACGGTTCATCGGATGCGGACGCGGAATATCACCCGGAGTCGGGGTGTGCATGCCCTGCTTGCGGCTGAACGGATTGTTGCCCGGGCGCGGTCCCGGGGTGTGCGGCTTCGCGCCGTTGGCGTTGTTGCCGCCCTGCGGGGCGTTGCCATGCTGGGGGCGAGCTCCCGGAACGGCCGTCGGGCGACCGGACTGGCGGCGGTCTCCACCCTGCGGACGCGGGGCGTTGCCGTTAGGACGATTGCCATGCTGGCGGGATTCGCCTGGACGCGGCGCGCGATGACCCGGCTTCGGGGCATCGGACTTGGAAGCGGCATGACGCGGCTTCGGCGCTGCGGGGGCAGCCGGCTTCGGTGCTGACGGAGCGGCCGGCTTTGGCATGGAATGAGATGCCGGTTCGGCAGGCTTCTTGGCCGTATGGCCCGGCTTCTTGGAATCAGATGCGTTGCCCTGTCCGCTGGACGCGAATGCGTTCCTCAGCTTGCGTGCAACGGGAGGTTCAACGGTAGACGATGCGGACTTCACGAATTCGCCCATCGCCTCAAGTTTGCTTAAAACGGTTTTGCTGTCAACGCCAAGTTCCTTGGCAAGTTCATATACGCGTGCTTTCGGCACTCAATTCTCCTATCTTGGGCCGCGCGCATACGGGCGCGACCGCTACTGATTCACGGCGAGCTTGTTCCTTCTCATCGTGCAACCATGTTCGTGATACCTCGTCTTTTCCCTGGGCATGACAGCATGGCCGTCACGCTTTGGATTGTCGAGTCCAGCATACTCAAGCCCGTGGATTGTACGTCCACGGGCTTGTTGTCTACCGGAAGTGTTGTTTATTCCTCGGTTTCCCCATCGGAATGGTCCGCCGATTCGGCCATCTTCTTGGCATGCGCCTCAGCGGATTCGATGCCGATCTTCCAGCCGGTCAGCTTGGCCGCAAGACGTGCGTTCTGGCCTTCCTTGCCGATAGCCAGGGACAGCTGGTCATCGTGGATGAAGGCGATGGCCGTCTTGTTCTTCTCGCTGATCACCTGCACACCGGTGGCGACGGCCGGAGACAGCGCCGCGGCGACGAATTTCGCCGGATCCGCGGACCAGTCGACGATATCGATTTTCTCAGGACCGAGGTTCTCCATGACGGCGCGCACTCGGGCTCCGCCGGGGCCGATCAGCGCGCCCTTCGGGTTGACGCCTTCGGTGTTGGCACGGACGGCGATCTTGGTGCGGGCGCCCGCCTCGCGGGCGATGGCCATAATCGACACGGCTCCCGAAACCAGTTCCGGAACCTCACGTTCGAACAGGCGGCGGACCAGCTCCGGATGGGAACGGGACACCACGATTTCCGGGCCCTTCAGACCACGGGCCACGTTCACCACGTACACGCGGATACGTTCGCCGTGACGGTAGCGTTCGCCGGGCACCTGCTCGCGGCGCGGCAGCAGGGCTTCGACGTCGCCGACGGCCACGTGCACGTTGGATGTGTCCTTGACGTCCTGCTGCACGATGCCGGTGATGAGCTTGCCCTTCTGACCGGAGAACGCGCCGAACACCTTGTCATCCTCGGCCTTGCGGAACAGCTGGCTGATCACCTGACGAGCGGTCGCAGCGGCCAGTCGGCCGAAATCGTGCGGAGTGTCGTCGTATTCCTCGCCCAGAGTCGGCGCGGGATGGGGATCGTCTTCAGTCGGCTCGCCAGGAATCTCGTCCTGGGCCCATACGGTGAAGCTTCCCGCACGCGGATCAAGCTCGACGCGAGCGTGCTTCGCAGCGTGAGGGGTTTTCAGATATGCCAGTCGCAATGCTTCCGAGAGTGCGGCATCCAGCGTCTCGGGATCAATTCCCTGCCCAGCGGCGAGCTGGTGCATTCCTGCCAGGTCCAGTTCCATATTTCCAAGACCTCCTATATGAAGTTATTCCGAGCGCATGGCCCAATGGTCACAGTCAGATATTAGTCTAATGATTCATGCAGACACGTACCCCTTCTTTCCGCTCGGTTTCTTTTATCGCGAAACGCGTCTGCGCATTGCTTTGCACCGCTATCCTCATGCCGGCGCTGACGGCATGCTCCATGCCCAGGATCGCAGGCAGGGCTGAAGCCGAACAACGGCAAAGCCCGTGCGAGAAGGCCTATTTCGATGCCACCGCCGATAACAAGATCGCACACGACCAGCATCAGCACATCATCCGCCGCTATTTCTCGGCGCAGCAGGCGGTCTCCGCATGGACGAACACCGCGGCGCAATGTCCGGCGCGTTTTGCCGAAGGCACGTTGCGCAGCGCGCAGGCACGTCATATGGCTCGCGCACTGGGCGATCAACTGTCGGTGGCCGTCGCGCCGATCACGCTGTCGCGTTTTGACGATGTCGAATCGCTTGACGTCGATTCCAAGTCCCTTGCCACCGCCGCGCAGGACGAAGACCGTGCCGGATTCGCCATGGAAGTGCTGGCGGCCCGCAACAGCGGCCATGCGACGCTGGATATCAGCGATCGTCATAAGACCACATCGCAACGGTTCGCATCCTTCTCGGGCGCCATTGACGATCGTAGGAAAACGTACGAGGCCACCGCCTTGCTCGCCCACCCCGACACGATGCTCGATTCCGCCACCGGCCTTACGGCACCGACCGACGCCACCATCGAAATGAACTGCGCGCGAAGCGAGATAACGGCAATCGCCGGAAGCTCCAATGCCGCGAACGATCATTCCCAGTCACGCGTCACCAATGCAAAACAGTCGACGGATTCGCGAGCGCAATCCCTGGGCGTGCTTGCCGGTCTGATTGCGGACCGTGTCGAATTGGCGCTTGATTGGGGCTATCCTTCCTTCGACGAAGCGCTGTTCGCCTAAGGACGCACAGTCGGGCGCAAATCAAGACACGCCGGAAATCACACCGTTGCAGCCAGTCCGATTTGACAATCGCCACCACTGTGGCACAATTATCAAGTTGCTTGTTTTCAGGTGACGAATGGATAAGTGTCCGAGCGGTCTAAGGAGCACGCCTCGAAAGCGTGTGAGGGCGAACCCCTCCGCGAGTTCGAATCTCGCCTTATCCGCATGCAATGAAGGTTGAAACAATGGCGTTTCGGCCTTTTTGTTTATCTGCTTTGCATCTGCCGAAATACGGAATCCGGCATCGAGAAAACGTCGGGGAATCAGTATCCCTGCTCGTGCACGGAAGCGTTGACCCACTGGTCCTGCTTGACGTCGCAGCCGGAGAAGATGCCGATGTCGAGCATGCAGTCGCGGTAATCGCGGCCATGGGCGATGGTGATGTAGTTGTCGTCGACCATACGGTTGTGTGTGGGGTCCAAACCGACCCAACGTCCATCATGGTAGATTTCGACCCATGCGTGCGTGGCGCCCTCGCCGCCGAGCAATCCCGCGATGTATCGGGCAGTGAGTCCGACGTGCCGGCACACGGACAGCATGACGTGCGCGTAATCCTGGCATACGCCCTTGCGTTGAGCGAACGCTTCCTCGGCGGTGGTGCGGATGGTGGTGGAGGCCGGCGTGTAGACGAACGTTTTGAACACCTCGTCCATCACCTCACGGGCTTGGTCGATCGGCGTGCAGTCGGCAGGCAGGGACACGATGCGTTCATGGCAGATGCCGATCAACGCTTCGATGGCCGGCCCCGGCACTGTCAACGCCGAATTGAAGCGGTACAGCGGCTTGTAGATTTCGGATTTGATATGCGCGTTGTCCACGAAGGCGATGCCGGTCACCGAGTAGTTGAACATGGTGTGCGGTTCGGGAATGAATCCGGTCATCACCACGGAATCGAAGGAATCGATGGTGGTTTCGAGTTCCACATCCGGTTCGATTTTGACTGCCACGTCGATCACCTGCTGGCGTGGGCCGGTGGCTGGAATGCAGCGCAGTTGGAAGCGATGGTCGGTCACGGGCGAGCTGAATGAGAGCTTCATCTCATAGTCAAACACCAGTTTCTTCACATCGTCTCCTCAGCGATTATTGTCGTTCCTTCGGCGTTTTCCACGCCGTGGGCCTTGTTCTAGCCGTTATACACGCACCGTGCGATGGCTGTGGCACGTATTCTTCACAGTCGCGCGGCGTCCATGTCCATCGTGTTGAGCATGCCCAGATCCTTCAGATCCTTCGTGGAGATGCGCCCATCGAAATCTTTCAGCAGCATCCCCAGTTTTTCCGCAAGCTCCGCATATCCCCGCTGCGGCAGCTGGCCGACCAGCCAGCGCAATCCTTCGGCGAAGCATTGCGGTACCGGCAGACCGTTCAACGGCAGGATGTAGCTGCCCAGTTTGGCGAGCGGCGCCTTGAGCTCTTCCACGGAATATCCGAATCGTGTGTACAGATCCAGACGTTCCAGATATTTGCCCACGAAAATGAACGATTTCAGAGTCGGTTCGACGGGGGAATTCTCCACACCTCCCCAGAAGGCGAGCATGTTGTCCGCGATGTCGCGGTGTTTGAAGATATCCGCGTCCGTGCCGCCGTATTCGGATGCCTCCACTATGGAGCTCATGGCCAACTCCACCTGCTGCAACGAGCGAGAACCAAGTTCGGGGCGCAGAATCACCGCGTTGTTGAACGCGTAGACGATGGCGCTGCGTACGGAATCCGGATTCTTCTCGTCGTACAGGAAGCTGTGGATGAACGCGTCGAAATCCTCGAAATCCTCCGGCAGGTCGAGCGCGCGGGCGAACGGTCGGAACGCGTCCACATCCGTGTCCATCACACGGTCGTAGAAGGGGAAGAATTGGCTCAGCGTGGTGAATACGCGTTCCGTGTAGCGGCCGAGCCAGAACAGGTTGTCGGCCTTCGACGCGGTGACGAGTGCCAGCGAGTGCTTGCGGGACTGTTCCAGCACGCGCACGACCTCCGAGCCGGGTGCGTAATCATGCTCCACGCCGGTCTCTTTGGCCAGTACCCAGGTGTCCTTGAAACCGCCGCCCTGTGATGAGTTGACGATCATCTGGCCCGGTATGGACGAGTAGCGTGTCAGTCCCGAATACCATGCGTGCGTGTTCTTGCCGGTCACCACGAAGGCGCGCAGGTCGCATTTACGTGAGCTCATCTGTCCGGTTTCGGGGTCCACCACGTCGATGTCCTTGAATTGGATGACCTCCTGCGCGATGAACCGGCGCGGTTCGGCCTTGATGCGTTCGGCCAGTTCCTCTCGTTGCGACCGGTCGAGCGATGAGCCGAACACGACGCCGTAGCCGCCCGCTTCCGCCACATCCTTGATGACCAGTTCGCCGAGCCGGTCGAGTACCTCCTTGCGGTCCTTGTCGAACATCGGCATGTAGGTCGGCGCATTGTGCAGAATCGGCTCTTCGCCGAGATAATAGCGGATCATGTTCGGCACGAAATAGTAGATGGCCTTGTCGTCGGCCGCGCCGTTGCCCGGAGCGTTGACGATCGCCACATTGCCCGACCTGTAGGCGGACAGGATTCCCGGCACGCCGATCACGGAATCCGGGTTGAACGCGAACGGGTCGAGATATTCGTCGGACAGACGGCGGTAGACCACGCCGACGCGGTGTTTCCTGCCGGCATAGTCGAGGAAGTACACTTTGTTGTCCACGACTTCGAGGTCTTCGGGGAACGCGAGCGCCGCGCCGGTTTTCTCGGCCAGGTATGCATGTTCGAAGAACGCGGAATTGTACCTGCCGGGGGTGAGCACCACTGCTATGCCGTCGGTGGAGACGAAATCCATGGATTGGCGCAGCAGTCGTGGATAATCGCGATTGTCGCGCACACGTACGTTGCGGAACAGGCTGGGCGTGATTCTGCGTTCGATATCGCGGGCGAACAGCAGATAGCTGGCACCGGATGGAATGCGCAGATTGTCTTCCAGCACCCACCATTGCCCGTCCTGCCCCTGCACCAGGTCCTCGCCGGCGATGTGCGCGAACACGCCGCCCGGAGGTGTCACGCCGTTGACTTGCGGAAAGTATCCCGCGGACGTGTACACGTATTCTTCCGGCACGATGCCGTCTTTGATGGCCTGCTTGTCGGAGTAGATGTCGCGCAGGTAGGCGTTCAACGCGTTGACGCGCTGTTTCAGTCCGGCTTCCATTCTGTCGAATTCGTCCGATTCGATGATGCGCGGAATCGGATCGTACGGAAACAGCCGGTCATGGTACTCGCCGTTCTTGTAGATGCCGAACCGTACGCCATTACGGCTCAGCTCCCGGTTGATCGACTCCCGACGATCGACCAGTTCCGAAGCCAACCTTCGTGCGGCGGATTCAATCATCGTTCCGCGCTCCCTTCCACCCCATGCGAACGCATGCCAATCTGAGGCATCGTGCCTTGATGGAAGAAAAACCTAACGAACCAGCGTTTCCGGAAAACGAAACGGTCTGTTACGACAATGTCTCGGCAATGGACATGACAAGCGCCCGTAACCTGGCTGTGACAATCGCAATAAAGCTACAGTGTGCGCTTGGCGCGAATGGCTTCGGCGCGGACCGCCAGCTGGTCGTCGGCCGGATATTCGATATGCTCCAGCGTCAGTCCTTGCGGCGCGATCGGTCCTGTGGAGCCTTCGCGCAGCGGAGCCGCCATTTTTCCTGCAAACCAGTCGAGGGAACGTTTGCCGATACCGACCTGCACGCAGCCGTTGACGAGGGAGCGCACCATATTGCGTGCAAACGCGTCGGCGACGATCACGAAGCAGACGAGGCCCGATTCCACGGTCGGCGTACGGTACCGCTCCCCCATCGTCATGCCGTCGTCGATAAGCGTCCGCTGCGGCACGCGACGCCAATACGCGGTCTTCACCTCGCGTATGGTGGTGCCGCCCGGATTTGGGGTGGCGAACGAGCCGAAATCGTGCAGGCCGATCGTCATCGCAGCGGCTTCGTTCATGGATTTGAGGTCAAGTTCATCGTCGATATGCAATACGAAGTTTCTGGTACGGGGGTCCACCTCGCTTGACCTATCGGCGATTCGGTACACGTAGGTACGTTCCAACGCGGAGAAACGCGCGTCGAAACCGTCCGGAGCGGGTGCGATGCCGCGGATTGCGATATCGGCCGGCAGCATGCGCTGAAGTCTGCGGGTAAGCGCGATGACGGGCGGCACGTCCATGTGGCCGACGCAGCGTTTGAGCACGTCCTCGTTGACGTCCAGATGGCATACCTGATGCGAGGCGTGCACGCCGGTGTCGGTTCGTCCGGCCACGGTAAGGCGCAGCGGTTCGGTCGGGTCTCCTTCCGGTACGCGAAGAATGGTATGCAGCACGCGTTCGATTTCGCCCTGTACCGTACGTATTTCGGGCTGTTTCGCCCATCCGTAGAAGCCGGTACCGTCATATGCCAAATCGATGCGTAGTCTCACGGCATTGAGCATAGCAAATGGCTGGCATAGTGAGGCATGTGGCGCGACAGTCTTGGCAGCAGATATGGCAAAGGCCGGGAACCTTGCGATTCCCGGCCTTCAATCAGCTAAGAGCGATTCACTCGGCGTTCTCAGCAGTAGCCTCTTCAGCGGCGGCTTCCGGAGCCTCGGCAGCGGCAACCTTGGTTGCGGCTTCGGCTTCCTTCACCACGGCCTGCTTCGGGCTCACCGGCTCGGTGACGAGCTCGATGATGGCTGCCGGAGCGGCATCGCCGCGACGCGGAGCAATCTTGACGATGCGGGTGTAGCCGCCTTCGCGCTGCTCCATCTGCTCGGCGATCTCGGTGAACAGCTTGTGTACGACGGACTTGTTGCGGATGACGCGCATCACGCGACGACGGTTGTGCAGATCACCACGCTTGGCGAGCGTGATCAGGCGCTCGGCCAGCGGACGAAGACGCTTGGCCTTCGGCAGGGTGGTGGTGATGCGGCCGTTCTGGAACAGGCTGGTGGCCATGTTCGCGAGCATAAGACGCTCATGAGCCGGGCTGGAGGCCAGACGCGGACCCTTCTTTGGTGTAGGCATTGTTTCTCCTTGAAAGCCCCGTTGGATTCAGGTGGGCAGTTGCCCGAACGTCCGAATCCAACGAAGCGGTTAGGTCAAAAGTGGCGGATCACTCGTCTTCCGGCGAGAAGAAGGTGCCACCTTCGAGATTATTGGCATCGAAGTTACCCAGCGGGGAAGCCTTGAGGGCGAGTCCCAGAGACTGGAGCTTCTCCTTGACTTCATCGATGGACTTCATACCGAAATTGCGGATATCGAGCAGATCCTGCTCGGTGTGGGCGACCAGCTCGCCGATCGTGTGGATGCCCTCGCGCTTCAGGCAGTTGTAGCTGCGCTGGGTGAGGTTCAGGTCCTCGATCGGGATGTTCATCTCCGGGTTGGTTTCCTCTGCCACAGGAGCAGGGCCAACCTCGACGCCCTCAGCCTGGGTGTTGAGCTCACGGCACAGACCGAAGAGTTCCACCAGGGTGGAGCCTGCGGATGCGACTGCATCGCGCGGGGAGATAGCCGGCTTGGTCTCCACGTCCAGGATGAGCTTGTCGAAGTCAGTGCGCTGTTCAACGCGGGTGGCTTCCACACGATAGCTCACCTTGAGCACCGGGGAGTAGATCGAGTCGACCGGAATGCGGCCGATCTCGGCGTTATCCTGCTTGTTCATCTGGGCGGGCACATAGCCGCGGCCACGCTCGACGGTGAACTCGATCTCGAGTTCGCCATCCTCGGCGAGGGTAGCGATATGCATGTCCGGGTTGGCGATGGTGACGCCGGCCGGCGGGGTGATGTCGCCCGCGGTGGCCTCGCCCTTGCCGCTCTTGCGCAGATACATGACAACCGGCTCATCGTATTCGCTGGTGAGCACGATGCCCTTGATGTTCAGCAGGATTTCGGTAACGTCCTCTTCAACACCCGGCAGAGTGGTGAACTCGTGCGGGACGCCGGAGATACGCACCGAAGTCACAGCCGCTCCCGGAATGGAGCTCAGGAGGGTACGGCGCAGCGAGTTGCCAAGCGTGTAGCCGAAACCAGGCTCAAGAGGCTCGATGGTGAAGCGGGAACGCTGAGGGTTGAGAGATTCCTCGGTAAGTGTCGGACGCTGTGCGATAAGCACTGTGGTTATCCTTTCAGCTTCAGGCCGGTGGTGCACTCACCGGCCATAAGCGGCGTTGGATTGATGATTTCTTCTAGTGCTCAGACGCGACGGCGCTTCGGAGGACGAACGCCGTTGTGTGCCTGCGGGGTGACGTCGGTGATGGAACCGACTTCGAGTCCGGCGGACTGCAGGGAACGGATGGCGGTTTCACGACCGGAACCCGGGCCCTTCACGAACACGTCGACCTTCTTGAGACCGTGCTCCATAGCCTTGCGGGCTGCGGATTCGGCGGCCATGCCAGCGGCGTACGGCGTGGACTTACGGGAGCCCTTGAAGCCGACATCGCCACCGGACGCCCAGGACACAACTGCGCCGGACGGGTCGGTGATCGAAATGATGGTGTTGTTGAAAGTGGACTTGATGTGCGCCTGCCCAACCGGGACCGACTTGCGGTCGCGGCGACGCGGCTTGCGCGCGGCTTGCTTTTGAGCTGCCATTGACCCTCGTTTCCTAATAACGAATTTGCTTTGATGTTCAAACGATGAGGCTTACGCCTCGTGGCTTGAACTGTCAGCCACCGATTACTTGGTGGCCTTCTTCTTTCCGGCGACCGTGCGCTTCGGGCCCTTGCGGGTACGAGCATTGGTCTTGGTGCGCTGACCGCGCACAGGAAGTCCCTTACGGTGACGCTGGCCTTGGTAGCAGTTGATCTGGATCTTACGGCGGATGTCCGCATCGATTTCACGACGCAGATCACCCTCGATCTTGTAGTTACCCTCAAGGTAATCACGCAGCGTAATCAGCTGCTCATCCGTCAGATCCTTGACGCGAATGTCCGGATTGATACCGGTCGCGGCAAGCGTTTCCTTGGCACGAGTACGACCAACACCAAAGATGTAGGTGAGGGCGATCTCGATGCGCTTCTCATTGGGGATGTCGACTCCGGCAAGACGTGCCATTGCGATTCCTTCTGTTTTCCGCAGGTCTTGCACCGAGTCGTCCGGTTTCCCGGCCCGGGCCTGCGTACCCGGGGTTCATCCCGCTTTCACGGGCTGTGACTCAGCGCCTGTACTGTTTATGCCGCTGGATCTGCTCTCAGCCCTGACGCTGCTTATGGCGCGGGTTGACGCAGATCACCATGACGCGGCCGTGACGACGGATCACGCGGCAGTTCTCGCAGATCCTCTTCACACTAGGGCTGACCTTCATGGTTTTCCTTTGCTTGTGTACCTTTACTTGTAACGGTACGTAATACGGCCGCGGTTCAGGTCGTAGGGGCTCATCTCCAGCACAACACGATCCTGCGGCAGGATGCGGATGTAGTTCTTCCTCATCTTGCCCGAAATGGTTGCGAGCACGATATGCTTGTTTTCGAGTTCAACACGAAACATCGCGTTCGGCAGTGCTTCCACTACCTGTCCTTCGACTTCAATCACACCGTCTTTAGCCATGAGCCTCGTTCCGTTCCTTGGCGATTACTATGCGTGCCCGAAGACACACCAACTTGCAAGAATACACGAAAGCGGGAATCAAGACACGTTCGGCGTGTCGCGATTCCCGCTTTCGTTGGAAATATGTTATTCTGCTTGGTTTTTCCTTCAGCCAAGCTCCGCCACGATGGTGGCCTGGATCTCGTCGACGGCGCCGACGCCATTGAACGTCTTGAGCAGGCCGCGCTTCTGGTAGATGTCCAGCAGCGGCGCGGTCTCCTTGGCGTACACGTCAAGACGCTTGGCGATGGCTTCAGGGGTGTCGTCGGAGCGGCCTTCGATTTCGGCGCGCTTCTTCATACGCTCCATGAGCACGTCGTGATCTGCATCCAGTGCGACGACCGCGTCAAGCGGGGTGTCCAGTTCGCCCAGGATGGCGTCGAGAGCCTCGACCTGGGAGGCGTTGCGCGGATAGCCATCGAGAATCCAGCCGTTCTTGGCGTCGTCCATGGCCAGACGGTCCTTGACGATCTTGTTGGTCAGCTCGTCCGGCACAAGCTCGCCCTTGTCGATGTACTTGAGCGCTTCGACGCCAAGCTCGGTCTTGTTCTTGATGTTGTAGCGGAAGATATCGCCGGTGGAGATCGCCGGGATTCCGTAGTGCTCGCTCAGCAGAGCGGCCTGGGTGCCCTTGCCTACGCCCTGCGGGCCCATGATCAGCAGTCGCATGTGTTGTTCTCCGTTTCGTTCATTCCCCTCAACGGGGATTTTCGGATGATGGATTACTTAACATAAAAATCGTGATACCGCTCCCGATCAACGGAAACGACATCACGATTCAAGTGGTTACTTACCTTCCTTGTGGTCGGTGTCCTCGAACAGGAAGCCAGCGTACTGGAACTGTTCGGTCTGGGCCTTGGCCTGGCGCAGGGTGTCGAGGCCGACGCCTGCGATGATCAGGATGGTGGTTCCGCCGAACGGCAGCTTGGTGTTCAGGTTCAGCGCCATGATGAGCACCGTCGGGATAAGCGCCACGAACAGCAGGTAGACGGCGCCGACCGTGTTCAGACGGTTCATCACGTAGCTCAGGTAGTTGCTGGTGGCGCTTCCCGCGCGGATGCCCGGAATGAAGCCGCCGTACTGCTTCATGTTGTCGGCGGTCTCGTCCGGGTTGAAGGTGATCTCCGTGTAGAAGAAGCAGAAGAACACGATCATCAGCGCGTACAGTGCGATGTACCACACGGATGTGGTGTTGGCCAGGTTGGAGTTGATCCACTTGACCCAGGACTGGTCGGAATTGCCGAACTGCGCGATCAGCGTCGGCACGGCCAGGATGGAGGATGCGAAGATCGGCGGGATGACGCCGCTCATGTTGATCTTCAGCGGCAGGTAGGTGGAGGAGCCACCGTACATCTTGCGGCCGATCATACGGCGGGTGTACTGCACCGGAATACGACGCTGGGCAAGCTCGACGTAGATGACAAGGATCATGATGACCAGCAGGGTGCCGACGACCGCGGCGAACTTGCCCCAATTGCCATCGGTGCCGTTGGTGCCCCAGCCGATCTCCCACAGCTGCGGCAGGAAGCCGGAGCAGATGGACATGAAGATAAGGATGGACATACCCTGGCCGAGGCCCTTATCGGTAACCAATTCGGCCATCCACATGATGAGGCCGGTGCCGCCGGTCATGATGAGCACCATGACCACAAGGTTCCACACGGAACCGTCCGGAACAACCTGAGAGCACTGGTAGTTGAACAGCGCGCCGGAACGTGCGGTCACCAGAATGGTGGTGGACTGCAGCACGGCAAGGCCGATGGTCAGATAACGGGTGTACTGGGTCAGCTTGGCTTCGCCGGACTGGCCTTCCTTGTGCAGTGCCTCGAAACGAGGGATGACCACACGCAGCAGCTGGATGACGATCGATGCGGTGATGTACGGCATGACGCCCAATGCGAAAATCGACAGCTGCAGCATGGCGCCGCCGGAGAAGAGGTTCACCAGACCGATAAAGTTCTCAGAAGCGTTGTTCATCTTGCCGACGCACTGCTGGACGACGGTGTAATCGACGCCAGGGGTCGGGATGAATGAACCGATACGATAAATGATGATGATACCAAGGGTGAAGAGGATTTTATTCCTCAATTCCTTGGTCTTCAAGGCCTGGATTAACGTCCTCACCTGGGGTTCCTTCCATCGTCGTGCGCACCTGCGCACACGTGCAAAAACAGACTCTAACGCTCGAGTCTAGCGTACGGCGTCTACCGATATGGCGTTTTCGTCATTATTCGTCTGTTTTTTGTTTTTCCATGCATGATTGCATTTTGACTGCAAACGAATGAGGCTTCCCCCGCTCTAAAGCGGGGGAAGCCTCATGTCTGAGCTTCAGTCAGCTACATTCCGTTGGAATCAATCCTCGGAAATGGAGCCGCCAGCAGCCTCGATCTTGGACTTGGCGGAAGCGGAAGCCTTGACACCCTTGAGAGTGTAGGCAGCCGAAACCTCGCCGTCGCCCAGGACCTTGACCGGGAAGCCGTTGCGGACGGCACCCTTGGCAACCAAATCAGCCACGGTGATCTCGCCGCCCTGCGGGAACAGTTCCGCAAGAACAGCCACGTTGACGACCTGGTATTCCTTCTTGAACGGGTTCTTGAAGCCACGCAGCTTCGGAAGGCGCATGTACAGCGGCAGCTGGCCACCTTCGAAGCCCGGACGAACCTGATAGCGCTTCTTGGTGCCCTTGTCGCCACGGCCCGAGGTCTTACCCTTGGAGCCTTCACCACGGCCAACGCGGATACGATCCTTGTTGGCACCCGGAGCCGGCTTCAGGTCATGCATCTGCAGAATGTCTGCCATAATCAGTCAGCCTCCTCGACGGTGATCAGGTGACGGAGGACCTGCAGCTGGCCACGAAGGGCCGGAGTATCCTCACGAGTCACGGTCTTGCCGATCTTGTTCAGGCCCAGAGTCTGAGCCGCAGCACGCTGCTTCGGAGTGGAGTTCACCAGACCGTGGTGCAGCTTGATGTTCAGGTTAGTCATCACTCACCGTCCTTCTGAGCAGCCTTGGCCTGAGCCTCTTCACGAGCCTTGCGGGCCTCGGCGATGCCTTCGGCGCGAGCACGCAGCAGCGCGTCCGGAGCCACCTCTTCGAGAGACATGCCACGACGTGCGGCAATCTCTTCCGGCTCTTCGAGCTTCTTGAGGGCGTCGACGGTTGCGCGCACCACGTTGACGGCGGTGGCGGAGCCCATCGACTTGGTCAGGACGTCGGTGATGCCAGCGCATTCCATGACGGCGCGGACTGCACCGCCGGCGATAACGCCGGTACCCGGAGCAGCCGGGCGCAGCAGCACGGTGCCAGCGGCATCGTGGCCGATCACCGGGTGGGTGACGGTGCCCTTGATGCGCGGCACGGTGAACATGTGCTTCTTGGCATCCAGCTGGCCCTTGGCGATTGCAGCCGGGACCTCACGGGACTTGCCGTAGCCAACACCAACGGTGCCCTTGCCGTCGCCAACCACCACGAGGGCGGCGAAGCTGAACGTACGACCACCCTTGTGGGTCTTGGACACACGGTTGATGGTCACCACGCGATCGAGCATCTCGTTCTCGTGAGATTCCTCACGACGGTTGCGACGCTCGCCACGACGACCCTCACCGCGCTGGCCACGACGGGACTTGCGGTCCTCGTTGTTGGACTCAGCGGCAGCCTGAGTGTTCTGAGTTTCTTCAGCCACTTGGGTTTCCTTTTCGTTGTCGCTCACAGTGCCAGACCTCCCTCGCGGGCGCCTTCAGCGACAGCTGCGACGCGGCCATGATACTTGTTGCCGCCACGATCGAACACGACCGCGGTAATGCCAGCGTCCTGAGCCTTCTTGGCGATCAGTTCGCCGACCTTCTTGGCGGCTTCGGTCTTGGTGCCCTCGAAACCGGCGAAATCGCTGGTCAGAGTGGATTCGCTCACCAGGGTGACACCCTTGGTGTCATCGATGATCTGGGCAACCATGTGACGGTTGGAACGGGTAACCACCAGACGCGGAAGCTCCGGGGTACCGCTGATGTGCTTGCGCAGACGAGCGTGACGGCGCTTAAGCGCGACCTTCTTGCCCTTACCGAGAATCTGGACGCTCATTACTTACCAGCCTTTCCAGCCTTGCGCAGAATGTGCTCATCCGCGTACTTGATGCCCTTGCCCTTGTAGGGTTCCGGAGCACGAAGCTTACGAATGTTAGCGGCGCACTGGCCAACAGCCTGCTTGTCGATGCCCTTGACGATCACCTGGTTCGGGTTCGGCAGTTCGAATTCGATACCTGCCGGCGGCTCGACGGTGATGGTGTGGGAATAGCCGAGGGAGAACTCAATGCCCTTACCCTTCATCTGGGCGCGGTAACCGGTACCGACGATCTCCAGAGTCTTGGCATAACCCTCGTGCACGCCCTTGACCATGCCCGCCACGATGGAGCGAGCCAGGCCGTGCTTTGCACGGGTCGGACGCAGGTCATCAGCCGGGGTGAGGACAACTTCGTTGCCTTCGACCACTGCGGTGATGCCTTCAGGAATCTCGTAGGAGTCAGTGCCCTTAGCGCCCTTGGCGGTAAAGGACTGACCGTCGATCTTGACTTCCACGCCAGCCGGAATGGTGACGGGGAGCTTACCAATATGCGATGCCATGTTTCAGCTCTCCTTTCTCACCAAACGAAAGCGACGATCTCGCCGCCGATGCCTCGGTCGAGGCATTCCTTCTGGGTCAGCAGTCCCGAGCTAGTCGAGATGATTGCGATGCCAAGGCCACCGAGCGGCATCGGCAGAGCATCGGACTTTGCGTAACGACGCAGGCCCGGCTTGGAGATGCGCTTGATGCCCTGGATGGAACGCTCGCCGTTCGGACCGTACTTGAGGGTGACCTCAAGAGTCTGGCCAACCTTGGCTTCCTTGGCGGTGAAGTCCTTGATGTAGCCTTCACGCTTCAGAATCTCAGCGATGTTCGCCTTGAACTTGGAGTACGGCATATCCACGGTCTCGTGCTTTGCCGCGCTCGCATTACGCAGACGCGTAAGCATGTCTGCGATCGGATCTGTCATTGTCATTTGGGCTAACGCCCTTTCTCGCCATGGTTTCCGCCGCCCTCACGCCTTAGAGGCGATCGGGCCGCGGACCTTCAGCGTCGATATTTACCAACTGGACTTCGTAACGCCGGGCAGCTCGCCGCGGTGGGCCTTCTCACGAAGGCAGATGCGGCAGAGGCCGAACTTGCGGTAGACGGAGTGAGGACGACCGCAGACCTGGCAACGCGTATAGGCGCGCACCTTGAACTTCGGCTTAGCGGCCGCCTTGTTCTTAAGAGCGGTTTTTGCCATATCAGTTCTCCTTGAAGGGGAAGCCGAGGTGCTTCAGGAGCACGCGAGCTTCCTTGTCGTCCTTGGTGCTGGTCACCACGGTGATGTCCATACCACGCTGGTGATCGATCGAATCCGGATCGATCTCGTGGAACATGGACTGCTCGGTGAGGCCAAAGTTGTAGTTGCCCTGACCATCGAACTGGTCGCCGTTGATGCCGCGGAAATCGCGGATACGCGGCAGAGCCATGGTCAGAAGGCGATCCAGGAACTCCCACATGCGCTCGCCACGCAGGGTGACGTAGGCGCCGATGGCCTGGCCCTCACGCAGGTGGAACTGCGCGACAGACTTCTTAGCCTTGGTGATCTTCGGCTTCTGGCCGGTGATCAGAGTGAGGTCCTTGACAGCGCCTTCGATGAGCTTGGAGTCGCGAGCCGCGGCACCAACGCCCATGGAGACGACGACCTTCTGGACGCGAGCGACCTGCATCGGGTTGGAGTAGTGGAATTCCTTCTCCAGCTCCGGCACGATCTGCTCGTTGTACTTCTGCTTCAAGCGCGGAGTTGCCGGCGCTTCGACAGTGGTATCGGTCATGCCAGCTCCTTTCCGGACTTCTTGGCGACACGTACGCGCACGGTCTTCACCTTGCCGTCACGAGCCTCTTCCTTTTCGACGATGCGCACGCGGGTGGGCTGCTTGGTCTCCGGATCGATGACCATCACGTTGGAGCGATGAATCGGAGCCTCGACAGCCACGATGCCAGCCTGCTGGCCCTGCTGCGTGGCGCGGACGTGCTTCTTGACGATCTGCACGCCCTCGACGATCAGACGATCGTCCTTGAGCACCTGCTTGACGGTGCCTTCCTTGCCGCGATCCTTGCCGCGGATGACCTTGACCAGGTCGCCGCTCTTAATCTTGGCTGCCATGTCAGATCACCTCCGGGGCGAGGGACACGATCTTCATGAAGCGCTTGTCGCGCAGTTCACGACCGACCGGTCCGAAGATACGAGTGCCCTTCGGTTCACGGCCAGAGCCGAGAATGACGGCGGCGTTCTCGTCGAACTTGATGTAGGAGCCGTCGACACGACGGTGTTCCTTGACAGTGCGGACGACGACAGCCTTGACGACGTCGCCCTTCTTGACCGACCCGCCAGGGATGGCGTCCTTGACGGAGGCGACGATCACGTCACCGATGCCGGCATAGCGTCGCTTCGATCCGCCGAGCACTCGGATGGCGAGGAGTTCCTTCGCACCCGTGTTGTCGGCGACATGAAGCCGCGTTTCCTGCTGAATCATTGATTCTCCTTAGCCGAGCTGGTTCTCCCCAAGCACCCCGCCTGCCTGCTAGAAGCAGGCGGGGTGACTCACGGAGCCTTGCCGAACTTATTTACTTAGCGCGCTCGATAATGCTATCGAGACGCCAACGCTTGGTCTTGCTCAGGGGCCGAGTCTCCATAATACTCACGAGGTCGCCAATGTGAGCCTCGTTGTGTTCATCATGGACCTTGACCGTACGAGTGGAGCGCACAACCTTGCCGTAAAGCGGGTGGGTCGAACGCTGCTCGAGCTCGACGGAAATCGTCTTGTCCATCTTATCGGACACGACGTAACCGCGACGAACCTTGCGGAAGTTACGCTCTTCAGCCATTACTTCTCCTCAGCTTTCGTTTCGGTCGCCTCGGGGGCCTGGCTGATGCCGAGCTCACGCTCGCGCAGGATGGTGTACATCCTGGCGATGTCGTGCTTGACCGCCTTGAGGCGGGCGGTGTTTTCGAGCTGACCGGTCGCGGACTGGAAGCGCAGGTTGAACAGCTCTTCCTTGGACTTCTTGAGGAAGCCCTCGATCTCCTCGTTGGTCTTCTCGTTGAGATTCTTCATGGTGTAGTCTGCAGTTCCGACTGCCATCAGATGTCACCGCCTTCACGAGCAATAACACGGCACTTCATGGGGAGTTTGTCGATTGCGCGGCGCAGAGCCTCACGAGCGACATCCTCGGACACGCCACCGATCTCGAACATAACGCGACCCGGGTGGACGTTGGCGATCCAGAATTCCGGAGTACCCTTACCGGAACCCATTCGGGTGCCGAGCGGCTTCTTGGTCAGCGGACGATCCGGGAAGATCGTGATCCACACGCGGCCACCACGCTTGATGTAGCGGGTCATGGCGATACGAGCGGCCTCGATCTGGCGGTTGGTCACATAAGCCGGAGCCAGAGCCTGGATACCGAAATCGCCGAAAGCGATCTCGTTGCCGCCCTTGGACATGCCACGGCGGACCGGACGGTGCTGCTTACGATACTTGGTTCTCTTTGGGATAAGCATTCTCAGCTCACTCCTTCGTTTCCGTTGCGGCAGGTGCCTCAGCAGCGGCCGGAGCCTCTGCTGCTGCGTTCTGCTGCGGAGCAGCGTTGCGCTGGCCGCGACGCGGACGACGATCGCCGCGACGACCCTGGCGGTTGTTGCTCTGCTGTGCCTGCTGCTCTTCGAACTCACGCTCGGTCATATCACCCTTGTAGATCCAGACCTTCACGCCGATACGGCCGTAAGTGGTCTTGGCCTCGAAGAAGCCGTAATCAATGAGGGCACGCAGGGTCTGCAGCGGAACGCAACCCTCGCGATAGAACTCGGAACGGCTCATTTCGGCGCCACCAAGGCGGCCGGAGAGCTTGATACGGATACCCTTGGCGCCTGCACGCATGGCATCCTGCTGGGCCTTACGCATCGCGCGACGGAAGGTCACGCGGTTGGTGAGCTGCTCAGCGATGCCCTGTGCGACGAGCTGGGCGTCCAGTGCGGCGTTCTTCACTTCGAAGATGTTGAGCTGGACCTGCTTGCCGGTGAGCTTCTCGAGCTTGGCGCGAACGCGCTCAGCCTCAGCGCCACGACGGCCGATGACGATACCCGGACGAGCGGTGTGGATGTCCACACGCACGCGGTCGCGGGTACGCTCGATGACGATACGGGACACGCCCGCACGCTCGAGGTCCTTGCTCATGGCCTTGCGGATGGCGTCATCTTCGAGAACGAAGTCGCGGTAGCGTTCGCCAACCTTGTTGGAATCGGAGAACCACTTGGAACGATGGTTCTCAGTGATTCCCAGGCGGTAGCCAAACGGATTGATCTTCTGACCCATCTTTAGCGGTTTCCTTCCTTGTTAGCGACGACGACCGTGATGTGGCTGGTGCGCTTGTTGATACGAGCGGCACGGCCCTGTGCACGGGCGCGGAAACGCTTGAGCGTCACGCCTTCGTCCACATAGGTCTCCTTCACGACCAGGTCGTTCTCGCGGAACGGCTCGCCGGCCTTGTCGGCCTTCACACGAGCGTTCGCGATGGCGCTCTCCAGGACCTTACGCACCGGGAGGGATGCGTCCTGCGGAGCGAACTTCAGAATGGTGATGGCTTCGGTCGCCTTCTTGCCTCGGATGAGGTCGACCATACGGCGAGCCTTGCGCGGCGTCACGCGGACGTGACGAGCGATTGCTTTAGCTTCCATGTGTCCTTACTCTCCTTTAGCGGCGTGCCTTCTTGTCGTCCTTCACATGACCCTTGAAGGTCTTGGTCGGGGCGAACTCACCGAGCTTGTGGCCAACCATGGATTCGGTGACGAACACCGGAACATGCTTGCGGCCATCATGAACGGCGAAGGTGTGTCCGATGAAATCAGGGGTAATCATCGAACGACGGGACCACGTCTTGATGACGTTGTGCGTACCCTTCTCGTTCTGCTCGTCGACTTTCTTCTGCAGGTGGGCGTCGACGAAGGGGCCCTTCTTGATGCTACGAGTCATCTACTCGACACTCCCTTACTTACGGTTCTTACCATTCGGGCGACGACGAACAATCATCTTGTTCGAAGCCTTCTTCGGACGGCGGGTACGAACCTCGCCCTTGCCCCACGGAGAAACCGGCGGCTTGCCACCGCGGGTACGACCGCCGTGCGGGTGATCGACAGGGTTCATGGACTCACCACGGGTGATCGGGCGCTTGCCCATCCAACGAGCGCGGCCTGCCTTGCCAAGCTGGATGTTGGCGTGATCGGAATTACCGACCTCACCAACGGTCGCGCGGCAGCGAGCGTCCACGTTGCGGATTTCGCCGGACGGCATACGCAGCTGAGCGTAGGCGCCATCCTTGGCGACGAGCTGCACGGCAGCACCGGCGGAGCGGGCGATCTTGGCGCCACCCAGCGGGCGGAGCTCAATCGCGTGCACCACGGTACCGGTCGGGATGTTGCGCAGCGGCAGGTTGTTGCCCGGCTTGATATCAGCCTGAGCGCCGGTCTCGATGACGTCGCCCTGCTTGATGCCTTCCGGAGCGATGATGTAACGCTTCTCACCGTCTGCGTAGTGCAGCAGTGCGATGCGGGCGGAACGGTTCGGGTCGTACTCGATGTGAGCGACCTTGGCCGGCACGCCGTCCTTGTCCCAACGCTTGAAGTCGATGAGACGGTACTGGCGCTTGTGACCGCCGCCGCGATGACGGGAGGTCATACGGCCGTAGGAGTTACGACCGCCAGTCTTGCTGAGCTTGCGAACCAGCGACTTCTCAGGCGTGGAGCGCGTAAGCTCGGAGAAGTCCGAGACGGACGCGTTACGGCGGCCTGCAGTCGTCGGCTTATAAACGCGGATAGCCATAATCTAGTTCTTCCTTTAACTTTTCTCGGCTAGCCTTCAGTTACCGAAGATGTCGATCGTCTGGCCCTCGGCGACGGTCACGATGGCGCGCTTCTGATTGACGCGCTGGCCGAAACCGTTGCGGGTGCGCTGGCGCTTGCCGGCGCGGTTGAGGGTGTTGACGTTCGTCACCTTGACATTGAAGATCTCTTCGATTGCCTGCTTGATCTGAACCTTGTTCGCGTTCGGGGCCACCACGAAGGTGTACTGACCGCGATCGGACAGAGCGTAGCTCTTCTCAGAAACGACAGGCTTGAGGATGATGTCGTGTGCGGGCTTGTGAATAGCGACCATGAAAATCAGGCCTCCTTTGCAGCCGGCTCAGCCTTCGCAGCGAGGAAAGCATCAAAGCCTTCCTTGGAGAAGACCACGTACTGAGCGGTGACCACATCGTACGTGTTGAGCTGATCGGCGAAGATCGGGTGAACGGTCGGGATGTTACGAACGGAAAGCCATTCGTTCACATTCTCGCGAGAGAGCACCACGGTGGTGAACTTGTTCTCGGTCACCGGGGTAAGAGCGGCAACGGCGGCCTTGGTGGACGGGGCTTCGGAAACACCGAAGTCGACAACGGCCACATGACCGGCATTGGCACGATCGGAAAGCACGTACTTCAGAGCAGCGGCCTTCATCTTCTTCGGGGTGCGCTGGGAGTAGTCACGCGGCTGCGGACCGAACACGGTGCCGCCGTGGTACCACTGCGGTGCACGGATGGAGCCCTGACGAGCACGACCGGTGCCCTTCTGCTTCCACGGCTTGCGGCCACCGCCGGAAACCATGCCACGAGTCTTGGTGGCGTGGGTGCCCTGGCGAGCAGCGGCGAGCTGGGCGATGACGACCTGGTGGATCAGCGGGATGCGGGACTGAACTTCTTCAGCGGAGAAGCCGAAGATCTCAGCCGGGGCATCGACGGTGCCGGTGGCCTTGCCCTGGTTATCGGTGACGTTCAGAGTAACGTTTGCCATGATTTATCAGGCTCCCTTCACTGCCGAACGGACGAGAACGATGCTGCCCTTCGGGCCCGGAATGGCGCCCTTGATAGCCAGCACGCCGTTCTCAACATCCGACGAAACGATGGTGAGGTTCAGCGCGGTGTTGGTCACATGACCCATGCGGCCAGCCATGCGCTTGCCCTTGAGGATGCGGCTCGGGGTGGCGCATGCGCCAACAGAGCCAGGACGACGCTCGTTCTTGTGAGAGCCGTGGGTACGACGATAGGACTTGAAGCCCCAACGCTTGATGGTGCCTGCGAAGCCCTTGCCCTTGGTGGTACCGGTCACGTCGACCAGGGTGCCTTCCGGGAACAGCTCAGCGGTCAGCTCCTGACCCGGCTCGAACTCTTCGGCGTTATCGGTGCGGACCTCAGCGAGGTGACGACGCGGGGTGACGCCAGCCTTGGCGAAGTGGCCGGCGAGCGGCTTGGTCACCTTGGTCGGGTCAACCTGGCCGTAGCCAAGCTGAACAGCCTTGTAGCCGTCGGACTCTTCGGACTTGACAGCGGTCACCACGTTGGTGGACACGTCAACGAGGGTCACAGGAACGAAGAAACCGTTCTCGTCCCAGACCTGAGACATACCGAGCTTCTTGCCCAGCAGTGCAGTGCGATTAGACATAATGGTTCCCTCCTCCCTTACAGCTTGATCTCGATGTTCACGTCTGCGGGCAGATCAATATGCATGAGGGAGTCCACGGCCTTCGGGGTCGGGTCCACAATGTCGATGAGACGCTTATGAGTGCGCATCTCGAAATGCTCGCGAGAATCCTTGTACTTGTGAGGAGAACGGATAACGACCAACACGTTCTTCTCGGTCGGGAGCGGAACCGGGCCAACCACAGTTGCGCCCGCGTTCGTCACCGTTTCGACGATCTTCTTCGCCGATTGGTCGATGACCTCATGGTCATAGGACTTAAGCCTGATGCGGATTTTCTGTCCCGCCATTGCCTTCCGCCCTTTCTAGCGATTCGTTATTTACTGTTTACCAGCCTGCTTCCAAGGGCACCGGCGCAGAAGACCCCCGGAACCGTGGAAGTTCCGTGGCCATACCACATCAGTGCGCAGCCATGCAGCTTCTCACCGGAGTGAGCCGCTGTGCCACGCTCGCTTTTTGAATTACAATTTGCGAGCCCTAAAATCAGGCAACTTCTTTATCTAAGCATCAGGGGTGAACATATGGAATTCGCGCGTGTCGCGGTTTTTCCAACGTTTTTCGCGGTGTCGCGCCAACACAATCACGCGTCTTCTTTCGATGAAGAACGCGGAAGGTAACGGCGACGGTCCACTTCCCCCTCACTATAAAAAAGGAGCCTGATGGTTTCCCATCAGGCTCCTTTTGCACGACTTCTTATATACGCTTCACTTCACATCTTTTATATAAGGAGTTACGTTGCGATATTGCGATCAGGCGCGCTCGGAAGCTTCCTCCGTAGCGGCTTCGCCCTGACGCTGGACGCGCAGCTTGTGGCCTTCCGCCTGGCTGACGCCGTAGTAGGCGGCAATGGCGATATCCTTCATATCCTCGATCTGCGGGATACGCGGGTTCGCCGGTGCGCACTGGTCTTCGTAGGCGCGCATGCCGATCTGGTCGATGATGGACCAATAGTAGTCCTCATCCACACCGCACTCCTGGAAGCTCTTGTTCATACCGAGCTTGTTGTCACGGTAATCCTCAACAGCCTTGGCCAGGTTCTCGACGCCCTCTTCCGGAGTCTTGCCCGGGTTCACGCCAAGGTTCTTGGCGATCTCCTGGTAGCGTTCCGGAGCGATGTACTTGTTGTACTTCGGCCAGCTGGTCGGCTCCTCCGGGACGGAACCGTTGTAACGGATCACGTACGGCAGGAGGATGGAGTTGGTACGACCGTGGGCAACGTGGCACAGTGCACCAATGGTGTGGGCCATGCCGTGGCACATGCCGAGGAAGGCGGAGCCGAAAGCCATGCCGGCCATGGTGGCGGCATTATGCATCTTCTCCTGGGCACGGGTCTTCTCCTCACCCGGCTCGCCATTGACGGACTCAGCGAGGTTGTCCCAAACCAGCTTGGCAGCGTGCAATGCCATACCATCGGTGAAGTCGTTGGCATACACGGACACATAAGCCTCAAAAGCGTGGGTCAGAGCATCGAAACCAGCATCGGAAGCCAGCTTGCGCGGCTGAGTACGTGCCAGCACCGGATCGACGATAGCGACGGACGGGGTCAGCGCGTAATCGGTGATCGGGTACTTATAGCCGGTCTTGTGGTCGGTAATCACAGCGAACGGCGTGACTTCGGAACCGGTGCCGGAAGAAGTCGGAATGCAGACCAGCTTGGCCTTCTTGCCCAGCGGCGGAATCTTGAACGCGCGCTTACGGATATCGAAGAACTTCTCACGCACATCGGAGAAGGAGATTTCCGGGTGCTCGTACAGCAGCCACATAATCTTGGACGCATCCATCGGGGAACCACCGCCGACGGCGATGATGGTATCCGGCTCGAACTCCTCGCGCATCATGGCGGCGCCACGTTCGACGGTCTCCACGCTCGGCTCCGGCTCGACATAATCGATGATACGGAAGGTCACGCGGTTGGAACGTGCACGCAGCTGATCGATGATCTTGTCAACGATGCCGAGCTGCTCCATGACCTTATCGCACACGATGACGGCCTTTTCGATGCCGTACATGTCGCGCAGGTACTTGATGGCGTTCGGCTCGAAGTAGGTCTTGGCCGGAATCTTGAACCACTGCATGTTGTTGTTCCTCCGAGCGATGCGCTTGATGTTGATGAGGTTGACTGCCTGGACGTTGCCGGACACGGAGTTGCCGCCGTAGGAGCCGCAGCCCAGGGTCAGGGACGGAGCGATGGCGTTGTAGATGTCGCCCACGCCGCCGAGGGAGCTCGGGGAGTTCCAGATGATACGGCAGGCGTGCATGCGCTGGCCGTACTCGCGGACCAGGTCACGGTCGTTGGTGTGGATGGCGGCGGTGTGGCCGGCGCCATGCTTCAGCATGGCTTCGCACATCTCGAAGGCCTGTTCCTTGTTGTCGGACTTCAGCACGGCCTGGACCGGAGCAAGCTTCTCCATGGTCAGCGGCTCGTTCTCGCCGACTTCCTTGCACTCAGCGGCAAGGATGGTGGCGTCTTCCGGAATCTCGAAGCCGGCGGCCTTGGCGATGTACTGCGGGGACTTGCCCGGCACCACGGAGTTGAGCTTCGGGGTCTGTCCGGAGTAAGCGGTGCAGCCGAACATGTACTGCTCGAGCTTGGCCTTCTCGTCAGCGTTCACGAAATAGGCCTTGCGACGCTTGAGTTCCTTAACGAGCGGAGCGTAGATGTCCTTGTCGGCGATGATGGCCTGCTCGGTAGCGCAGATCATGCCGTAATCGAAGTGCTTGGAAAGAATCAGATCGTTGGCTGCACGCACGACGTCGACGTTCTTGTCAACGTATGCCGGAGCATTGCCCGCGCCGACGCCCAGGGCCGGCTTGCCGGAGGAGTATGCGGCCTTGACCATGCCCGGACCACCGGTGGCGAGGATGGTGGCGACACCATCATGCTTCATCAGGGCGCCAGTGGCCTCGATGGACGGATGCTCGATCCACTGAATACAGTTCTCAGGAGCGCCTGCTGCGATAGCGGCATCGCGAACGATCTTGGCGGCCGCGACGGAGCAGTTCTGTGCGCCCGGGTGGAAGCCGAAGATGATCGGGCAGCGGGTCTTCAGTGCGATCAGCGACTTGAAGATGGCGGTGGAGGTCGGGTTGGTGACCGGGGTCACGCCAGCGACGACGCCAACCGGCTCGGCGATTTCGTCGATGCCCAGCACGTCGTCCTCGCGGATGATGCCGACGGTCTTCTGACCAGCCAGGTAGTTGGTGACATGCTCGCAGGCGAAGATGTTCTTGGTGGCCTTGTCTTCGACCAGACCACGGTGGGTCTCCTCGACGGCCATCTTGGCGAGCACCAAGTGCTTGTTCAGGGCTGCGACGGAAGCCTTGGCCACGATGTGGTCAACCTGCTTCTGATCGAGCTTCTCGAATTCATCAAGAGCCTTCAGGCCCTTCTTGACCAGAGCGTCGACCTCAGCCTCGGCTGCGGCGAGCTTCTCTTCCGGAGTCGGCTTGGTCGGCTCTTCCTTCTTCTTTGCGTCTGCCACTTGAAGTCCTCCTCGATTCTTTGGGGGTTTGCAAAGTAGTTTCCCGTTATTCCACCCGCCTCGAAGCGGATGGACGCGTTGCTGGTCTTTTGTGACCTAGGACACACTTTAGTGAGTATGCAATATGATTTTCCACTGCGTCGTGTCGCAAGAGAAATATTATATTCTGTTCATTTAATGTTTAGATTGCGTTCTTTTGTGAAGAGAAAAAGCTTTAAAAACATCATTTTGAGCGTTTTTGTTGCTTTTTATCATAAATCACACACACTTTCTCAAGTCTCACCTCCTCATCTTTTATAAAAGTATTTTCTATATGATATCAATCATATCAAACTTTTACAAAGTTTATTTACTTATCTTGTCCGTCCAATGTATTTTTTCCGCCAGCCAGTAGGAGTTTCGCCTGTTTCTTCAAAGAAACGACGATTGAAATTCGAAGCGTTTCCATATCCGCAAGCACGACGAATCGACGCGACGCTTTGATTCGTGGTCGTCAGCAATCTGCACGCATGCCCGATACGCAATCGTCGAACAAAATCCGAAAACCTTATTCCTGCGGCCCTTTTGAACAGACGAGAGAAAGCCGACACACTCATTCCAGCCTGACGAGCGGCCAAATCCAGGCTAATTTCACCGCTCAGATGCGAGGAAATGTACTCAATGGCATCGTTGACCACACTTTCCGCACCACTGCATACAGCCGGATCGTATCCGGACGCAACCACTGTATAGGATTCATCTGCTGAGGCATGCGCGAACACATCCAACACACGAATCAGATCACTAACACGGCAAGCAAGACTATGTTCCTCCATGCTTTCCAGAATCGAACCGGCCTGACGAGCGGATTCACCGCTCAGCACCAACGCCTGCCCCGCACGCCTCAACACCATTGCAAAACCAGACGTTTCCGGAAATCCAGACATCAGCAGACGTATGGTTTCCGGACGCACATGGCACACCACATCACGCTGACGAAGCCGCTCCCCCGGAGCGATGTCGGACACCCAATTATGCGGAAGATTCGAACCAATCAGCGCAACCTGCCCGGCCTCATACGGAACAACGGCATTGCCCGCCATCATCAATCCGGTACCTTCCCGAATCAGATGAATTTCAATATGAGGATGATGATGCCATTTCGCCAACGAGCTTGGGTAGCCATGCTTCACCCAACGCACCGAAGCCTGCGCGTCCGGCACAATGATCTCCAATACGCCGGAATCGTTCGAACTTCCACCTTTCGGCACGAATCCACCAAAAGAGGTCTGAGCCAAAGCCGTCTTCCCATGCCGATTATCGTTGACTTGTACAACAGCACCCATGGCCTAGACCCCTTTCGTCGTTCCGTAACGTGCGTAACGTCAGTCGTTATTCACGGTAATCTGCAGCTTAATATCTCCAGGACGCCCCTCGGCCATGCGATCAAACGCCGCCTTGGCATCCTCCATCGCATAGGTGTCGGTGATGAATGGCTTCAGATTCAGTTTACCGTTAGCCACGAGGTCGATGGCCTTCTGATACACATTGGCATAACGGAAGATATTTTCGATGCGCACCTCGGTAGCCTGCAGTTCCGTAATGTCGATAGCCACCGGACTGACCGGAATGCCAACGATAACGGCAGCGCCACCGGGAGCAATCAGCTTCCAGAATGTCTCGTATGACTTCGGCGAGCCCGAGCACTCGAAAGCCACATCAGCACCCCAACCCCCCGTTTCCTCACGGACGCGCTCCACCAGATCCTCTTTGGTGAGATCCACCGGAATAATACCTGGAATCTGAGCCGCAATCGCCAATTTGATTGCCGACACATCAGAAATCAGCACCTTGGAAGCGCCACCTGCCAACGCGCACGACGCGGTCAGCATGCCGACCGTACCCGATCCGGTGACCACGCAGACATCGCCCGGCTTGATACGAGCCTTGGTGGCGGACCACATGCCCACAGCCAACGGTTCAAGCAGCGCACCCTCACCGAAGCTCACATTGTCGGGCAGCTTGTAGGTGAACGCCGCAGGATGGTTCACCGTTTCGCACAGGCAGCCATCAATCGGCGGAGTGGCAAAGAAACGCACCGCAGGATCGACGTTATACATGCCCAGTTTGCTGGCACGCGAACTCATATCCGGAATGCCGGGCTCCATGGCCACACGATCGCCCACTTTGAAGCCTTCGACGCCAGGACCGACCTCAACCACCGTGCCGGAAGCCTCATGACCGAGAATCATCGGCTGCTCCACCACATATTTGCCCACGCGACCATGAGTGTAATAGTGCAGGTCGGAACCGCACACACCAACGGTATGCGGCGCGATCTTCAGCTCGCCTAGACCAGGTGCGGGGACGTCAGGCACCTCACGCACATTGATGACGCCCTGCTCTTCGAGAACGACTGCCTTCATGATTATTCTCCTTTGTGGATAATGATGTTTTTTGAGAAAAATGATGATCGAGCAATTGATATTCAATTGCGATTAGTTACGCTCGATCGCGGCAATGCGATGGCCGCGATCGTCAAATCCGGGTTGATGAGGATGAATGCCGAACGTGACCAACGATCCGATCGCATAGCAGATCGCATACGTCCAGCACACGCCGCCGAATCCGATAGTGGAAACCAGCACCGTCGCAATCAGCGGACCGAAAAACGTAGCCAGGCCGGAAGCGAAATTATGCGCGGAAATCGCAGCACCCTTATGTTCCAACGCCAACGCGGGAAACACGGCTCCCATAGGAACGAAAGCGGAAATTCCCAATCCAAGAACAACCGCATCAGCACACATAAGCACCATATTCGCCCCGAAAAACTGCGGAATGTAATACATGCCCAGCGTGCCGATCACACAGAACCAGCAGCCAAACCAGCGCATTTGCCGCATCCAACCATGCGAATCGCCCATACGACCCCAGAACACATTGCCGAAAATGGTGACCACAAACTGGAATCCCCAAATCTGGCTCCATTGCGAAACCTTAAACCAAGCACCGCCGCCATTGTTGGTAGTGGCCAAGTAGAGTGGCATGATGACGGGAAAGCCATACAACGTCAGATTGCAGATCACACGCACCACCGCAGCCAAAGCGATTTGGCGATTATGCACCAGAATGGTGACTCCTCGACTAAGCTCGCGCAGCTTGTCTGCATTGCTCATGGAAGAGTTGCCAGAACCCTTGCTTTTCGGCACCATCAGCAGGCAAATCAGCAGTCCAGCTATAGAAAACGGCAACGAAAGCCACAGCGAATAGTACTCGCCCACCATCGGAATGGTGAAACTCGGCAAATATGCGCCAAACACGCCGATGCCGAACGAGTAGGCGGCCCAAAACCACCCCATGGCCGACGCGAGCTTGGCAGGATCGATGGTTTGCGCCATCAACACCACGAACGAGTAGATGAACAGCGGGTAGCCAACACCCCGCAACGCATACACGCCTAACATCAGCGGATAGACGCCGCTCGGCAACGCCACACCAACGAACAGCAGGTGCAAAACGACCCAGGCGCTCGCGCCGATAAGCATGATGCGTTTGGCACCGAACATTTCAGCTAGCACACCGGACGCCCAGCCGGCAAGCGCAGCCACCAGCCCGTACATGGTGAACATCAGCGACGATTGCGAAGAGCTGAATCCCTGGTCCACGATGTATTTGGACAAAAAAGTCAATTCAAAGCCATCGCCGGTCATGAACACCGCTATGGCGACCAAGCCGGCCAATAGCGTGCGCGGCAGACCTATCTTCATAACATGTCTCTTTTCTTGGTAGAACGTCGTTGTCACCGTCTCAACTTTTTTTGTTGATAAATATATTTTCGACGCAGAAAAGTGGCAGAAAATCCTTTATGCACAGCTGTTTTTGATACTTTTTTGCAATACCTGATATCTCAGACCAACACGAGACATAAGGAAAGGACTTTTATGAAGTAGTCTTGGAAAAGAAGTTGCGCAGGAAGGATCAACCAGTGAAAGCCCAATCCGCCCTATCAGTCAAAGAAGCCAATTTCAAGGCCATGACCACGTTCATCTACACCCAAGGTTCAGCCACCAAGCAGATGTTCGAACACGAATTAGGGCTCAGCCTGCCAACCATCACGCAGAATCTGCGCGCCATGGAGGCCGACGGGCTCATCGTCAAAGGCGAGATGCAGAAATCCACCGGTGGACGCAAAGCGCAAATCTACGAATTCGCGGCACACTCCAGCGTGGCTATCGGCGTGCGAATCCAAACCACACGAATCACGGCCATCGCCATTGATCTGAACGGCAAATCCGTGGCCACCAGACAGCGCACACTCCCCTATCGCAACAACGACGCCTACTACCAGCGCATGAACGACATCATCAACGGTTTCGCGCAGGAACTGGCGAAACAAGGCAGCACGGTGCTAGGCGTGGCCTTCTGCATGCAAGGCATCGTATCGGCAGACGGGCAGTCGATCACCTTCGGCAAAATCATGAACAACACCGGCCTGAAACTCAGCGAACTCAGCCACGGCCTCAACTATCCGTCGCTGATGATTCACGATTCCGACGCTTCTGCCATGGCGGAACTCTGGTTCGACCACAATCTGAAGGATGCCGTCTGCATCTACCTCGAGCGACGCCCCGGAGGCGCGGTCATCGTAGACGGATCGCTTTACCAAGGGCCAAACCAATGCAATGGCTCAATCGAACATATGACGCTGATTCCAGGAGGCAACACCTGCTACTGCGGACAACAGGGCTGCATGGATACGTATTGCTCGCCGGAAACGCTGATGGAAGACGGCGAAAGCCTGCCCGGCTTCTTCTCGGTGTTGGAACAAGGCGAGCAGGAGCATCGCAAACGATTCTCGCAATGGCTGGATTATGTGGCGCTGGCGGTAACGAATATTCGCTCGGTACTGGCCGGTGACGTGATCATCAGCGGTGAGGCAGCACAATATCTCGATGATGACGATATGGCCGGACTACGCGAACGCGTGGTGGAACATACGCCATTCGGCACCACGGATTTCACCCTGCGCAAGGGAATGGCGCTCGACCATCAAGACATTATCGGCGCGGCCCTGCGTTTTGTGGAGCCGTACGTACGCGAACTATGCGATATGTGACCGCTTTTGCGCACATATTAATCGCATCGATTGCATAACAAAAAGAAGCGTGTTCCGAACCCGTATATAAGGTTCAGCGCACGCTTCTTTGTTTGCTTCCGTCTGTTTCGCCTGTTGTATTTGTTTTCAACGATTATTTGACGGCAATCATCTAACGATAGTTATTTGACAATCTGACAGAATTCAATGGTTTCGCCGTTCGGTCCGTATACGTTGAAGTAGCGGATGCCATGCTCCCAGAAGCTGTCGATATGCTGGATTTCGTTATCTTTGAAATTCAGCCCGAGTTCCTTCGCGTTTTCGAATGCAGCTTCGATGTCGGGAGTGTCGAATGCCCAATGGTTGATGGCACCAGTGGTCAGCGGAGCCGGATCGCCCTCCCACGTTTCGATGGTCAGATGGCCGTAACGCAGGAATGCACAACGATTTTCGCCGTTATGAAACAGTCCGGCCAGTTCGAAACCAAGCTTCTTCGTATAGAATTCGATGGTTTCGTCGAGATCCTTCGCCGGCATGCCGGAATGCTGCAGATCGGTAGTGAATTCAGACATTGCTTTCGCCATAAAATTACCTCCTGATAACGATGAATACGATTGATTTTCCCCTTTTGTGATTAGGATATGCGCTATGCGGCGATGTCGGCTGTGCATTTGCCGTCATGTCGTGATACTTTTTCGCTAATTCCAAGCTGTTCGGGACGAATAAACAACGTCAGCACAAAAGCAAGCACGCCTGCGGACCAGCCGCCAAACGCCGCGAACAAGCCATACACCGTGATTAGCAGCGACGCTTGGGAGGAGCTGAATCCTTAATCCACCATGAATTTGGAGAGGAAGGTAAGCTCGAAGCCATCGCCGGTCATGAAAATGACGACGGCAAGGAACCCCAGCATCAGCGTTCGCGGAACACCCAAACGCTCAAGCACGCGGATCATGTCAGGCACCAATCTTGACGACAGCCTTGGAAACGCCAGTGATCTTGCCGTCGAGGAAGTCTTGCACCTGCTCGAGTTCAAGCTCGTGGCTGATCAGGCCTCCGATGTTCATTTTGCCGGAGGAGACCAGCGAGATGGCATCGCGGAAGGTGAGCGGGTTGATGAAGGAGCCTTGGATGGTCAGCTGCTTCTTGTAAATGTCGTACGTATTCATTTCGAAATGCGCCTCCTGCGGGCCGACGCCGAACATCAGCACCTGCGCGCCCTTCTTGGCGGCGGCTACGGCCTGAGCTTGGGTCGCAGGAAGACCGACGGCTTCGATGATTACATCGTAGGAATCTTCCGGAATCTGTTCGCGGGTGGTGTTGTACGTTTCGGTGACGCCGAACTGCTCCTTGTTGCGCTGCAACTTTTCATCGAAAATGCCGGCAAGATCCACCTGATGCACGCCATACGCCTGCAGAAGCTGGGCGAAGACCTGCCCCATGAAACCGTCGCCGATAACCAACGCCTTCTGATACGGGCGAAGTTCCAGCAGATCGAGACCATGCACCGCGCATGAGACCGGCTCGACGGCAGCGGCGTCACGCAGGGAAACGTTATCTGGTAGCTTATAGACCACACTTGCGGGGGCGGTGAATTGTTCCGCCAGACCGCCGTTGCGGGTCACTCCGACCGCACTAAGATGGTCGCAGAGTTCAGGACGTTGCGTCAGGCAGAATTCGCACTGGCCGCAGTAGATGTTCGGGTCGACGGCGACACGGTCTCCCGGATTGACATTGGTGACGTCAGCGCCGACTGCAGCAACGATGCCAGAATTCTCGTGGCCAAGCACGATCGGCGGCACCGCAGCGGCCGATCCGGGGCGACCGTCATACAGGTCATGATCCGTGCCGCACACGCCTGCATATGCGGTGTTGATCAGCACTTCATTGGGTTCGATCTGCGGTGTTGGCATGTTCTGGATTTCAAATTCCTTGACACCGGTCAGTACAAGAGCTTTCATGATATGTCCTTTCCACTATAAAAGAAGTTCCGGCAGATCGTTCTGCCTGATGATTGAAAACTATACACTTTCTTAAATTCTTTTGCAAATCTCTTTTCATAAAGTTGTTTGCAAAGCGTGTGCCGCAGAAAATCAACGTTTTGTTTTTTAAAAAATCATCATCACAACATGCACATCATCATCGAAAACAGCCAGAACGGCATCTCACCGGCAGCGCAGCAACCATCGATCTGACATTGGCAGAGATGGTCCCGACATAGCAAGTCAACAGATAATTTCAAAGTGTTTAGAATGAGGTTATGAAGAACCCACCTTTGCACCGCTACGCAACCCGCCCAGGTCTCTATTTCACCGACGATGGTGGCGCGGACGCCGTTGTCCGCTCAGAAACAGCAGACCAAGTGTGGTTTTGCGTACTTGAACCACTTGACCAACCGAGCGCCTTCTATGCCGACGCCGCACGGCTGTTCAACGAACCCGGACTCACGTTCATCGATCAGGCCAAAAAACAGCGCATCTGCACCAGACGCATTCCCTCGCTCAATCTTCGCGAAACACTGTTCCGCATGGACGGTCCCAACTACGGACTGTGGTACGTGCACGTGCCGCAAGCATGGGACGGCATGCAATACGGATACCGCGTCAACGGCCCATAGGATCCCGATCATGGCGTGAGTTTCAACCCCTACAAGCTGCTGCTTGACCCATACGCCAAAGGCATCGAAGGATCGATGAAACTCGATCCAGGCGCATTCGCCTACGAATGCGAAATCGTCAACGGCAAGGTCAAGGGCTCCCCCTTCGGACCGATGAGCACCATCGACTCGGTAGGGCGCATGCCCGTTTCCGTAGCCATAGACGACCGCGCCATCGACAAACACGCAGGAGAACCCTCGCATCCACACGTTCCGTGGAGCAAAACGGTTATCTACGAGCTGCATGTCAAAGGCTTCACCGCCAACGCGCCATGGCTGCCCAAAGAACTTCGCGGCACCTACGCGGGCCTCGCACACCCGGCCACGCTCTCATACCTGCAGGATCTGGGCGTCACCTCCATCGAACTGCTGCCGATCCAAGCCAAACAATCGGAACTCTTCCTGCAGGAACGAGGACGCACCAACTACTGGGGATACTCCACGCTCGGATATTTCGCCCCCGAATCCTCATATGCCACCAAACGCTCGCAAGAGGCAGGAGCGGCCGCAGTACGGCAAGAAGTCATCAACATGGTGCGCGCATTGCACGAGGCCGGCTTTGAAGTGATTATGGATGTGGTTTACAACCACACCTGCGAATCAGGTCCCGAAGGCCCGACCATTTGCTGGCGAGGCCTTGACAATCTCTCGTACTACCGACGCACCAAAGACAAGATCAGCCGCCTGTACGACACCACCGGTTGCGGCAACACGCTTGATTTCACCAACACGCACGTCACCACGTTCGCCGTGGATTCGTTGCGCTATTGGGCCAAACGCATTGGTATCGACGGATTCCGATTCGATCTTGCGGCGACGCTGGCACGTCTCGACGGTGAATTCACCCGCTACCATCCATTCCTGTACGCTTTGCGCTCCGACATACTGCTCGGCAATCTCAAAATGATCATGGAACCATGGGATTGCGGCCCGAACGGCTGGCGCACCGGCGAATTCGGCATTCCTTTCGCGGAATGGAACGACCGTTTCCGCGATTGCACGCGCAAATTCTGGCTGACCGACGTGGATCGCACACGCAGCGGCGAATACGGCGAAATGACCATGCAAGACATGGCCACACGCCTATGCGGATCTTCCGACCTGTTCGCCACCGACCCCGGCCGCGGTTCGACCGCCTCCGTGAACTATGTGGCCTGCCACGACGGCTTCACCACCGCCGACCTGACCATGTACAAGAGCAAACACAACGAAGCTAACGGCGAAAACAACCACGACGGAACAAACGACAACCATTCCATCAATTTCGGGCATGAGGGCCCCAGCAGCGACCAAATCATCGTGCAGCAGCGCCAGCGTGCCACCATGAACCTGCTGGGCACGCTCTTACTGTCGTTGGGTACGCCAATGCTGCTCGCCGGCGACGAATTCGGCAATTCGCAAAACGGCAACAACAACGCCTACACGCAAGACAATGACATTACATGGCTTGATTGGGATTGGCTATACAGCACCGAGCAAACGCCGGAATTGAAGCAATTCAATCTAACGTCACGTTTAATCACGTTGCGGAAATCCCACGATTTGTACAGTCATGAGGATTTCTTCACGCGCCTGAGCAAAATCGGTTTGCTGAAGAAATCCGATCGCGTGCATTGGTATCTTCCGAACGGGCAGATGCCGGACGATTCGGATTGGACGAATCCTGCCGTACGCTCGTTCGCCATGCAGCTGCTCTCCCCCGACGAGCCTAGCCTGCTAATTCTGATCAACGGTTCCGACGAAGTCACACGTTTCCATCTTCCGAAAGGCATTGAATGGGAGATGGTCTGGTCTTCATCAGAGATCGTCGGCGAATATCCCGGTTTGGGAACGTCCATCGAACGGGTATCAGAATTCGACGCAGAGTCGGAAAACAAGCCGGCAGGTAGACTGCGCAATCATCTGCACCGCATCAATATGATGTACTGGCAGATGCAAGACAATGAAGCAAATCTGCAATCTGCCGACGATGGATTGTCGGAAGACGATCCGACATTGTGGACGCTCCCGGCGTTGAGCATCAGTGCGATGAGGCAGATGCCGACCGCCTGATTCCATCAAGCTCTGCCTGAATCGTTCGAATACCAAGAAACCCCTCGGAAAACGAATTTCCGAGGGGTTTCGAATAAAGCTTGCTGTAAGCTTTAGCGCTTCGAGAACTGCGGAGCGCGACGTGCCTTGTGCAGACCAGCCTTCTTGCGTTCCACGACGCGGGCGTCGCGGGTCAGGAAGCCAGCCTTCTTCAGGGCGGCGCGGTTCGCATCACGATCGATAGCGTTCAGAGCGCGGGCAACGCCCAGGCGGATTGCGCCAGCCTGGCCGGTGGTGCCGCCACCGTCAACGAGGACGATAGCGTCGAACTTGCCTTCGAGCTTGAGCAGAACGATCGGGGAGTTGACCTCACGCTGCAGCAGCTTGGCCGGGAAGTACTCTTCCAGGGTGCGACCATTGATGGTCCACTTGCCGGTGCCCGGAACCAGGCGAACACGGGCGACGGCTTCCTTACGACGACCGGTGCCGTAGCCCGGAGCGATGGTGGAAGTACCGGTGCCAGCGCCAGCGTTGGTCTCGGTGGTGTACGAGGTGAGCTCCTCTTCGGTCTCGAGAACCGCGGAGTCGTTGGTGTTTTCAGCCATGTTTCTTATCTCCCTTCGGTTCACTTAGCCTGCTGCGAGACCTGAGCGATCTCGAAAACCTGCGGCTTCATGCCAGCGTACGGATGCTCGGCACCGCGAACGATGTGGAGACGATCCAGCTGAACCTTGGCCAGACGGTTCTTCGGCAGCATGCCCTTGATGGCAGACTTGATGATGCGCTCGGGGTTGGTCTTGAGCAGCTGGGCGTAGCTATCGCGACGCAGGCCACCCGGACGACCGGAGTGCATGTACAGTTCCTTGCCCAACTTGTTGCCGGTCAGAGCGATCTTGTCGGCGTTGAGGATGATCACGTGGTTGCCGGAATCGGCGTGCGGAGCGTAGGTCGGCTTGTTCTTGCCACGCAGCAGGGTTGCCGCCTGAGTGGCGAGACGACCGAGCACCACGTCGGTGGCGTCGATGACGTACCAGTCGTGAGTCAGATCAGCTGGCTTCGGAGTGAAAGTTTTCACGATGTACCTTTTCTATATATTGTGTTCCGGACCATCCATCAGCATTACACGCGTTGGTTGGGCGCGGAATAATGCCGTTTTTCAGGTCTCATTATCCGTGGGCTCCCTGAAAGTCCTCGATGGCGAGTGGGAAAAGCGCTTTGAAGGACCCCGTAGGGAAACACAACAGTCTACTAGTATATCGCCTGCCTTGACATTCGGCAACACGAAAAACAAGGGTGTCCGCAGACCGTCGGACCTGTGGACACCCCATGGAATCGCCTATAGAAGATCAGCCACGCATGATGGCGGTGATCTCTTGCAGACGCGGTTCGTCGAAGAGCTTTTCGAGCGGCACCACGTTGCCTTCGCCATCGGCCAGCGGAATACGCCAATTCGGATACTCGTTATTGGTGCCCGGCTGGTTCTGCGTGCGCTTCTCACCGACCGCGTCGACGATGGAGGCGGCCATGAGCTTGCAGGGCGAACCTTTCAGACCACGGTACAGCGCGTCGACAATCTCGTTTTCGTTGGCGGCTTCGTCATCCAGAGCAGCCTTGTCGAGATAGCCCTCCTCGACCAGCATGTTCAGCATGGCATTGTGCTCGGCGGTTGCGGACTTCTGGAATTCCTCCACCGGACCGGACAGCAGGCCGAGCTGCTCACGCAACTTGACGTGGCCATATTCGAGGTAACCGGCCGCCGGAGGCATGTCATGCGTATTGACGGACGCCAGTGCGTACGGACGCCAATCCTTCGGAGTGCGGAACACACCGTCCATCTGTTCGAACCATTCCACGGCACAACCGAGAATGCCATGTTCGGACAGCGACTTGGACACATAGGCCGGCACGACACCCAGATCCTCGCCGACAACCACGCCACCAGCGCGGGAAGCCTCAAGCGCGAGAATGCCGAGCATGACATCGGAATCGTAATGCACATATGTGCCATCAGTGGCGGGCTTGCCTTCCGGAATCCACCATAGGCGGAACAGACCAAGGATATGATCGATACGCACCGCACCGGCATTGGCGAACATGTCATGCACCATATCCCGGTACACCTTGAATCCGGTCTGTTCGAGGGCGATCGGGTTAAGCGGCGGCTGGCTCCAATCCTGGCCCTGCTGGTTGAACATGTCCGGCGGGGCACCGACCGTGGCGCCCTTGGCGAAGCGTTCCGGATTCCACCACACATCGGATCCTGCCGGATGCACGCCGACGGCCATATCCGCGACGATGCCGATCTTCATACCGGCCTTGCGGGCGGCCTGCTGCGCCGCGTGCAACTGATCGGTGGCGACCCACTCAAGCCAGCGGTAGAACTCAAGGGTGTCCGGGAACTTCTCACGCAACTGCGCGACTTCTTCGGAATCACGGTTGTATTTGCGCACCCAATTATCGGCGTCGTCGGAGGGAGCTCCCCACTTGTCGTAGCACAGGCACCAGGTGGCGTAGGATTCGATCTCGTCTCCGCATTCGGCGAGGTAACGGTCGAATTCGGCCTGGCGAGCCTTGGTTCGGCCGGCCTTGTAGATGACCCACAGCGCATGCTTCTTGACGCGCCACATGGCGTCGCGATCGATCAGCCGCGCGTCGTCATTCAGCGATTCGACCTGCTCGTGCAGCGCATCGACTTCAGCCCTGTCCTCGTGGGACAGCGTGAGATATTCCGGCATGGACTCCGGACGGATGTAGCTGAAATTGATGAAACGGCGGGAAATCGGCAGATACGGCGATGGCGTCAGCGGAGGCACCGGCTCCGCGGCGTGCATCGGGTTGATAAGCATGAAGTCGGAGCCGGTCTTCTTTTTGGCCTCGACCAGCATGGTCTTCAGATCTTCGAAGTCTCCCACGCCCCAGGATCCCTTGGAACGGATGGAGTACAGCTGGCTCATCCACCCCCACAGGGAGCCGTTCTTCATATCATCGAGCAGTTCGATTTTCTCAGGAGCGCTGATAACGGTTGCAGTCTCCGCCTCGTTGCCGACAGTGACCTCGAGGGTGTGATAGCCTTCGGGCAGATCGGCGGGCAGGACGAGATACGACGTGAAGAAGAAGCTGCTATCAATCTCATGGGCGATTTTCTCACCGCCCTCATGGGAGATTTTGCCCGTGAATTGCTTGCCGTTTTCCAGCGTGATGGAGGCTTCCGGCACATCGAACATGCCGCCGTGCACCTCCACCTTGCTTTCCTTGCCCACGATATGCAGCACGGTGGGAGCCACCACGCGCGTTTCGCGTTCGGACTTGATGGATGTGATGGACTGGTTGATCGCCTCATCGTTGGAAGCGTCAATACCAAGCGCCTTGAGCACCGCCACCAGAACATCGTCTTCGATTTCGTGGTAATCATGGCTCATACCGACGTAGCTGGTGGCGACACCCACCAGCTTTGCCAGACGAATGAGCGGACGGGCGAGACGCGTTGCGTTTTCGGTCTGTTCTGTCATGGTTCCCAGTCTAGGACCAAAACATGCGCACCACGCGCAGGAATCTCATAAAAATGACAACGTATGCAATTATTTTTCCGCAAGCTGCCGTTGAGCGGCCTTCTGCACGTCGCTTGAAGCGTCCTGCGCCAACTGCTGGAGCATCCGATCGGAAACATTCGGATTCAAGGCGACGGCCCTGCGCACCATGGTCGCAAGCACCACCGGAGCGTCCGGTTCGACCTGCGTTCCCAACGAGCCCAGGAAATCAAGCGTGTCGGAATCCATGGTGGAATCTTCGGCGCCTTCAAGACGCATTTTCCAAGACGTACGTTTGTTGCGCAGCGCGGTGGCACGCACTTCGGGCGACTCATCCTTGGTCAGTCGGCCCACCAGCCAGTTCTTGTCATCGGCGTTTCCCGCAACGGCTTTGCGTACTTCAGGAGACTCGTCGGTGGAAAGCTTGACCAGAATGTTCGGGAACGGCATGGTTTCGGCAAGGAAGACGCGGTCCTCCACCGGCGTATGCGCGTTGCCGGCCACAGCCTCAAGCAATGCGGTGGCACGGGAGAACGCCGCCTGGTCGCTCCGGTCCGGCAGCGGACGTCTGGCGAACTCGCTTAATGCGGCGGAATCAGTGGAATGCCGGAGCCGCTCGTATGTGGCGGTCAACGGCTCGAAATCCACGGTCTCATCGGCGTTCGAGGCGTCGGCCTGCGAATCATTCTCATGCTGCTCGTTCTCATCACTCATATTTTCACCTTACGACACTATATGCATGCGGCTCACAACGTGAACTCATACTTTGACCGGACGGTTGGACGTGCCCACCAGTTGCGGAACGACCGTGGCGTTGAAAGTTTCCACAACTCGGGATTCGAAGACATTCGCCTGTTCCTGCGGAACCACCACAGTCAAGGCGATGCGGTCAGTGTACTGCGCGTCGGTCTGCTCGCCTTCCACCGTTGACAACAGATTCTGGAAGCTGCCCAACTGCGGATAATCAAGAGTTACCTGATATTCGCCGCACGGTACGATTTTCGCCTTGGAAGCAGCCTTGACCGCAATTGACGCACCTGTGGAATACGCACGAATCAGGCCGCCGGAACCAAGCAGGATACCGCCGAAATACCGTGTGACCGCGACCACGCAATCAGTCATTTCGTTTGCCCGCAGCACGTCGAGAATGGGCTTGCCGGCGGTTCCGGACGGCTCGCCATCATCGCTCATGCGTTCCGCAAGACGTCCATCGGATCCACCACACACCGCGGCATAGGCGACATGCCGGGCTTTCGGATGCTGGTCACGGATCGTCTGAACGAAAGCGAGCGCCTCATCCAACGAGCTGATATGACAGGCGTCTCCGATGAATTCCGATTTCTTTTCGACGAAGGCGTCGTGCGCCGGCCGATCGGCGGAATCGAGTATGGTCTGCATGCTGTTCAACCTACCTAACCTCACCGACCGCGCGCATATGCTGCTTCCCGGTTATTTTTTCAGACGACGACGTTGAATTCCTCCCCCTTGAAGAAGGCGGCGATGGATTGGACCACCTGCTTGGTCATGCCGATATACGCGCCGTCGGTGCGCCATGCGATGTGCGGGGTGAGCACGATGCCGGGAATCTTGCACAAAGGATCGTCGGCGGCAAGCGGCTCATGATCGAACACGTCCAAGGCCGCCGGAATGTCTCCGCGTTGAAGTCTTGCGAGCAGTGCGCCGGGTTCGATGACTTCGGCGCGGGCGGTGTTGACGAACAGGGTTCCCGGACGCAACGCGTCGAGGTTCTTCGCCGTGATGATGCCACGGGTGGAGTCAAGCAACGGCATATGCACGCTGACCACGTCTGAATTCGAGATCAACTCGTTCATGTCTTCCACCGGAGTGACATTCAGGTTCTCGAACACCTGTGCCGGCACGTGGGAGTTCCACGCGGATACTTTCATGCCGAAAGCGTTGGCGATGCCGGCCACGGTCTGCCCGATGCCGCCGAGTCCGATGATGCCGAGCTTCTTGCCGAACAGTTCGAAACCGTCGGCACCGTCCCAATCGCCTTGCTTGACCTGCATATCAAGCGCTCCGGCGTGCCTGGTCAGTTCCATGAGCAACGCCATGGCGTGCTCGGCGACGGCGTGATCGCCGTAATGCAGCACGTTGCAGACGCGGATGCCGCGTTCCTTGGTTTTCTCAAGATTGATGTAGCTGGCGACGCCGGTGCCTCCGAACGCATAGCACTTGGCGTCGAGCCTGTCGAGGATGGCATCGGCGCAGTGGAATCCGATGACCATGACGGCGTCGGCATCCTTGCAGCGTTCCACGATGGTGTCCTCGTCCAGTGTGAAATCCTCGTACATGCGCACGCGGGCCACGTTTTCGAGCATCGTGAAGTTCTGTTTGAACGGTCCGATCATCGATTCGATGACCACCGGCATGACCACCAGCGGCAAGTCGGTACGGTCCGGCTGGGTCTCGAAAACTCCATCCATATCTTTACCTCACATCACGAGCGGAAACGCTCCATACAGGTCGATTAACGAATACGAGGCATATTCTGCCACGGGAAACTACTTTCCAGATGAACCAGCTTGTTCTGCGGTGATGTTCCACTCTCGAACCACGTTCTGGTCCGCGCCCATGGAATAGATCACGTTCCAGATACGTTGTCTCTGATTGGCATCTTCTGTTTCGTTCCAACAGGCTCCATCCGGATGGTCGTCCGAAATCGGACACCACTGGTATTGGCCTTGACGCACATTGGCCGTCGGCACCCAATCGATGCGATTGACCCGCCATGAGCCGGCCACGCCTTTCTTGCCGGCGAATTGGACGCGGGCCGTCACGCCTTGGTTGTTGACCTCGTTGCCTGGAATGTAGGACGTGACCGTCACCGCGTTGCCCAGACCGTAGATGATCCATGTGCCGTTGTAGTTCTCAACGGGCTGCGCGCAGTGGCATCCGGCACCGTAGATGACGTCGAATGCACCGGTGTCGGCCAGCTCATGCGCTTCGGACTGCTGCCACGAGTCGGCGTAGTCAAGATATTCCTGCACGGAATGCATGGCGATGGCCACCACGTCGGCGCCTTGTTTACGGGCCTCTTTGGCTTTGGCCACGGCTTTGTCGATGTCGGCCTGATGGTTCGGATCGCCGCTCTCGCGCAGACGGTCGACGCGCCAATCATAATCGGGGGTTTGCGCGTTCAGGGACACGGTACCGGCGATCAGGCCCAGTTTGCCGCCACCGGTCGGGGAATCGATGACCAGCGGTTTGGTAGAGTCTTCCTCGGTCTTGTAGGAGCCCGTCTGTGCGATGCCGTCCTGGTCGAGGGTATCCCACAGGCGTGTGATGCCATCCGCGCCTTGATCCCACGAATGGTTCGACGCATGCGTGCATGCGCGATACCCCACCTTGGCGGCCGCGTCGGCGACCTCCGAGGGAATGTTGAACACCGGATACCCGGTGTAGGGGCCACCGCGAGGCGCAATCGGCGTTTCGAATTCGCACACCGCGATATCGGAGGCATCGATGTACTTGCGCATCGGTTCGAACAGACTGGTGAAGTCATAGGCCGTACCGTCCGTCGCCGCGGTATTGGGACCGGCGAAGTTGTCCCACAGACCAGGGTGGAACAGCAGATCGCCATTGACCATCATGGCGATGCAATCGGTATCCGGACAGTCCGGCGAATTGCCGTGATGTTCCTTCGGCTCGGCCTTTTTCACCACATGCTTTTTCTGCTTGGCCACGTCCATCTGCGTTGCGGCCCCCTGCCCGGCTTGGGACTGTGATGAATGCAAGCACCGCGTCAGGAACCACCCACCTACCGCCAGCAATACAACAAGCACGACGGCTGCGACGATGGCCAGCCTGCGACGCCCTGCAACCAGCACTTCCGGGTTGCGGGCATGCACCGCCTTGTCCCTGTATCTCATGGCACTCCCCCTGTTTCTTCTCATGCTCCACATCACTCTCAATGTTCAAGATTACCTGATGGCCCCGTACGCCATATGCCAAGACGCACGCTTCCTTTACCGTATTTGAGCCGTACCGCGTCTAATGCCGCTTCCGCACCGCGTAGCCGTTCCGATTGGGTCGACGGTTCGGTATCCGTTCCACGACCCCGCTGCGCCTCGTTCTGCTCTTCAAGCATGTCATCAAGCGAAAGCTGAACCGCCGCATCCGCCGCTTCGACCAAACCGCCCGCGCTCATGCCGGCAAGTCGCACCGGTCTGGTCAAGGAAATGGCGTCGATAGAGCTTTCCGGCATGCCCATCATGGCCAGCAATAATGCGACACATTGCGGATACAGCATGCTTGCCGCATCCGTCGGACAGTCCAGCGTATGTCCTTTCGTCGCATAGCTCAAATCCGGGAATCGCAGCTTCACCATGACCTTACGCGCCATCAACCCTCGTCTGCGCAGCGTGCCGGCCACATCATCGCAACACCAGCGGAGCATGGATGTCACCTGCCGCATGTCTTGGGTGTCCTTGTCGAACGTGCGTTCCGCGCCGACGGATTTCCCCTGCGCACGCGGTGCGACAGGGCGGTCATCCAATCCGCGTGCCGCCATGTACAACCCGCGCGCGCTGATGGCTGACCCCGTCGCCTGCTCAAGCGATTCCATGCTCATCTTCGCCAAGTCAGCCACGGAATCAACGCCCCATGCGTTCAGTCGTTTCTCCAAGGACGGACCGATGCCAGGTATGCCACGCAACGGCATCATCTGCACGAATTCGGCATGTCTGGCCACGGGGATCATGAGCATGCCATCCGGTTTGGCATTGGTCGAAGCCATTTTGGCGACAAGCTTGTTCGCCGCGATGCCGACGGAACAGGTGATGTGGTACCGTCTGGCGACCTGATCGCGTATCCAAGCTCCGATGGCGCGGGGACTTTTCCACCGCAGCAGCGCGCCGGAGACGTCCATATAGCATTCATCCACGGAAACCTGTTCGATGCGATCGGTGACGCGGGAGAACACCTCTGTGAAGATACGTCGGGACATCTCACGGTAGTAGTGGATGTCCACCGGCAGAAAGACGCCGTTCGGGCATAGTTTTCTTGCCCGGGAGCTTGCCATCGCCGAATTGATGCCGTATTTGCGTGCCTCATAGTTCGCCGCGGACACCACGGAACGGTTGCCGATGCCGATGATTACCGGTTTGTCGGCGTATTCCGGATGCCGCGCCACTTCGAGGGATGCGAAAAAAGCGTCCATGTCGATATGCAGCACCGTGCATCCGACCTCATCGTGACCCCAGTCACGTTTGGCCGCTGCGATTCTTGGTGCCGTGCTCATGATTCCATGATAGACAACGATTCGGCAGTTTTGGAACAAATGTTCGAATATGGCGAAACCTGCGGGCATACCGGCGTGTCGCATATCAATGAGACCGCTCGACACGGCTCACGAGTTCGAGTCCCACTGACATCACCACACGTTTTTCTCTCATTTTTTCACAATATGGTGTTTCGCACGCGGATAGATGCTATAGTTACATGCTGTTGCGTCGTAACGCAACAGTGGAGTCATGCCTGAGTGGCCGATAGGGGCACCCTGCTAAGGTGTTAGTCGTGTTTAGCGGCTCGAGGGTTCGAATCCCTCTGACTCCGCCTTGAGGGTTTTCGGAGAAATCCGGAAGCCCTTTTTTTCATGCCAAAACGGCGGAATACCAACGATTTCAAGACATACGGCGCAAACAGAGAATGTACGGAAATGTACGCCAATGCCAACATTTCCGGTACCCAGCAAGGTACCCGAGTTGGGTACCCAACAAGACAGCCGACGACTGCACTGCAAATAGGCCATCGTGTCGGCAATGGTCATGAGCGGGGGTTCAGTCTTCCTCATAATCACCCCCGTTCACGCTCACCGCAACGTCCAACAATTGAGACGCCACATCCGACGGAATCCACGCAGACACGCCCCTATACGGCGAAACGTCCGGCCTAGAACACTTCAAACAGCTCCTAGCCTGCACAACGCCGAACAGGGTCTTTAATGGCCCGAGCCTCCGCGAGATGCCACCGACGAACCAGACGACGGAAACGGTGAAAAGTCGGATAATCAGTCTCGAAATCCTCCTGCACGTGCAACGGCAAACCATTATGCGACAGGGACGATCCACAAAGACCGTCCCTGTTTACATATCAGCATTTATACATCAACGGCATGCCGTCACAGGCCGAATGCTTTTCGATCCGTTTCGGTAAGCCAATCCGTCCGCATGCCCGGTTCTTGGCACAAATGCATGGCGGGGCATTCCTCACCGATGCAAGGATCCCATACAGGAAGCGGCGTTCCGTCACGGTCCGTTCCGTTGGGATCGCCATTGGCGGCGAAATTGGTCCAGTACAGCCCCATTCGCCTTGCCAGATCGTAATGCCATCCAACGAACGGACGCCAGCATTTCGCAAGGCTTCCAAAGGAGAACCACAGATCGGACGAGTGGAAGGCTCCGGCATCATCCCCCAGCATGGCGACATCGAAATGATAGTAGTATGGCGCGGTCCCACCGCTTGCGGTCCATTTGCGAATCAGCGTGAGATTGCCGAGCTGGCCGACATGCACAGGCTTCCCATCTTCAGTCGAAGCGATGAACTCATTGGTCGTGTTGCCGACCAGCATGTCGACGTTGTTGGCCTTGCAGCCCTCGACGATACGCTCCTCCTGATCGGGAAGGAACAGGCCGTCCACGCATGGCACCCAATTGACGATCATCGACCAGTCATCTTCACGTCCGCTGTCCGGTGGAACAGGCAGGGACTCGGCGGCTTCCAATACCGTTCGGGCCGGGATTGCACGGGCCTGCTCCAGCGTGGAGACACCCAATGCTTCGAACAGACGGATTCCGTTGGCCTGCGCATGCTCCAGCGTGTCCTGCCGCGCATTGAAATACCCTAAGCCTGCGCCGGATTGCATGATGGCTTTCTGAAACAGGCCATGATTCATCGGCGAGCAGATCTGGGCCAAGACGCTGGCGGCACCGGCCGATTGGCCGAAAACCGTGATGTTTTCCGGATCTCCGCCGAACTTCGCGATGTTTTCCTTCACCCATTGGATTCCGGCACGCTGATCCAGGAATCCGAAATTCGCATATGGTTCGCCGTCGCCGCGTTCTACGGCCTCCTCATGAAGCAAAGGGTGCGTCATAAACCCAAATGCATTCAGGCGATAGGCCACACTGACCACAACGACGCCGTTCGCGGCGAGATGCGTGCCGTCGAATTCCTTTTCAAATGTGCCGCCACATTGATAGGCTCCGCCGTAGATCCAGACCATGACCGGCAGCTTTTCGGAAGTTACCATGCTATCCGCGCCATATCCGCGTAATGCCGGAGTCCAAATATTCAGGTAGAGGCAATCCTCGCTCATCGGCACGGCCGGATCGGTGCCCCATTCACGATCATAGAAATCATCGGAGGCGCCCGGCGTCGGCTGCATCGCGGTAGGCCCGAAATCGAAGGCTTGCAGCACACCATCCCATGGCAAGGCCGGCTGCGGCGCACGCCAGCGCAGACCGCCGACGGGAGGCTGGGCGAACGGGACTCCTCGGAACACGGTGATGCCCTGATCCTCAGCCGCCAAGCCTTCGACAGTTCCTTGCGCCACTATGACCTGTCGCTTCATTGCTCTCTTTCCTTCGTATTCGGCGTCGAATACGCAAAGTCGTAAAAATCGGCGATTCCACCGGTCTCTTTTGTCGAATACAGGAACAATCCGATACGGCAACCTGTGAAATGATCCATTTTGAAGATCATCCGGTGCGCTGTCCCCAATGGACACCATTCGGATTCCGGCGTATCCGCATCGCGGTAGAAGAACGTCACTTCATCCTTGCAATCGGTGAAATCATATACCGCGCGCAGACGCATGCAATCCGCATCCGCCATGATTTCCGCATCCGTTACGGCTGGACTGTCCCAATCATTATCGGAGAAGATGGAATCGTCATTCGCCGGCTTGTATTGGACGGTCAGCATCGTGCGGCCGTTCCTTCGCGTAAGCGCGATGTAGGAATAGCATCCTTGGAACGCCGCCAATCCGGCGAAGTCGCCATCATGCAATGTCGACGCGTCGACGGTGACTTCGGCCACCGTCACCGGCCCCATCGTGCGCTGCGTCAGCGTGTTCCATGCATGATTGAGATTCGAGCTGATGCGTCCGGAATGCAGGCGGAATGCTCCCGGACGTTCCGTCAGTGACCAGTATTCGTTATGTGAGATGTGATTGAACTGCCAGTATGGCTGCAGACAGTTGGCATCGACTCCGCCTTCGGCGTTATACCGGGCTATGAATTCGCTGCCGTTGATGGGCGTGACAGGTTCGGCACAGCTTGCAGCCGGCACGCTGACCGACTGCGGCACTTTGCCGTTCTCGCCGACGACGGGGAATCCGTCCTCGCCGAACCGCATCGGCATCAGTATCGGCACGCGTCCCACACCGCCGCGGTCCTGCATCATGAATGCATACCAGTCGCCGTCCGGAGTGTCCACCATACCGCCTTGCGCGACTCCGTAACCGTGGAAGGACAGGTCGTCTTCGATAATTTCACGCACTTCGAAAGCTCCATCCAAGGATTCGGCCATCAAGCAGGCTTCTGTTTTGCCCTTGCCTTGCGGGAAGTGACAGGTGAAGACGTAATAGCGTCCATCATGCTTGTACAGGTGACTGCCCTCATAACCAAGGTCAGCCTGCGGATCGTCCTGCACGATGACCCGGTCGAGCCCACCCGGCATCGGCCCGCTTAATTCAGGATTCAACTCCGTGATGCGCAATGTCGACTGCCCATGTACGACATAGGCTCGATCATCGTCGTCAAAGAACAGTCCGCTGTCGTAATAGAAGCCGTCAAGCTCACGCTTTCGCCATGGGCCGCATGGATCGTCCGCCGTCAGCAGATAGCTGGTATGCGTATCGTTGGCGGCGAACAACACATACCAGGTGCCCCGATGGTAACGCAGTGACGGCGCCCACATGCCTCGACCGTAGGCGTTGGCACCTTCACATTCCAAACGTTCTTCAGGGGTATCCGCCACGATATTCAATGCGTGCGCAATGAATTCCCAATGCACTAGGTCATAGCTGCGCAGAATATCGCACCCGGGTGTGAAATGCATAGTCGTAGTGGCCATGTAATACACGTCCCCGACCCGGATGATGTCTGGATCAGGAAAATCCGTGTAGACCATAGGATTAGTTGAGGTAATCATCATTCATACCGATACTTTCCGCTCAACGCCAGCATGGCGAAAGCATAGAGGAAGTTGTCATAGTAACGACGCGTGCCGGTTCGCATCGGCGTATTCCACAGCATGCGCACCCATTCACGGGCATTATGCTCCGCGTCGGGCTGGGCCGAATGCACCGCCGCAAGTGCGCCTTGCGCGGTCGCGGCCAGGAATCCGACCGGATGAAGCACGACCTCGTCCACGGCGGTGCCGTCGATGGCGTAGACGCTAGTACGGTCGTGGGTCAGGAAGAATCGCTGCAGCGCGGCGACGCGGTCGCACAGCACTTCCTGCGGACCGTTCCAGGCTGCATCCAGTCCGATATTCGCCGCAGTACGGTAGGCGTCGGAATAGAAATGCCAATGATTGGACTCGTCGACATGCGGCTTTCCGTCATAATCCGCGTATTCAGCGTTCATGCCGGTCCGCTCGTCGCAGGCCGCCTGCAGATAGCGACGGCTTGCGGCGGCTGCCTCATGCCAAAATGGACGGTCTTCTTCGTCGGCCTCTTCGGCGAATACTTCATAGAAGTGCGGCAGATGGTAGGACGGATCGCTCCACTCGGTTTCCGGAATGAACTTGATGAGCTTGTTGTCGGGATTCCACATGGGCTCGCCGTCGTAGCGTTCGCCCTTATGAACGCAATATCTCAAGATCTCGCGTCCCCATGCGGAATATTCGTAGATATCCTCGCCATCACCCCAGCGACGGGAGGCGAGGAACAGGTCCATCGCGAAATATTCCTCGCCGTCAGGTGCAGGACCATTCGAGTTCGGCGTACCGTCCGGCGCGACCGACCATGCGAAATAATGCGCATGATGACCGTCCTTCATGTACATGTGACGCATTACCCAGCCCCACAGCTTGTCGAATACGTCCTTACGGTCGTATTGCAAGGCGATCATCATCGCATAGCTCATACCCTCGGTACGTACATCGTTGTTGCCGGTGTCCATCACATAGGCAAGACCTTCGTCGTTCTCCCAATAGAATTTGTTCGGACCTTCGAAAATTTCATGCCAGACCTGTGACACGCGCTTATCGATGGCGTCCTGGGCATATCCGCACTGTGCGAACATGGACTCGCCCAATGTCTTGTTGGTATCGGTTGCATTTGTCATATCAGTTGTTCCATTCCCAAATTCGGATGTGATTCTCTCCGGAGACAAGACCATTCAACGCCCCGGCCTTGCGTTCCGTTGCCGTCAAGGCTTGTCCCAGCAAGTCGGTGTCCAGCACATAGTCACTGCCATCGGGCTGTTCATAGCGTTCCTCCACGATGCGAGGCACGCCGAGCATATCGCTGGTGACGACCTGCATTCTGGTATCGGTGACGGCCTGTGGCACAGTGCACTGCAGGTACAGTCCATCGGGTTCTTCGACCAATGTCACCGGCATGGGCTCATCACATGCAACGCTCGTGGAGGCGGTGCCGCCGAAGAACGGGGCGTCCTCCTGCATGCGCTCCGAATCGTCGGCCGCACCTTCCTGCTTGTTCAGCCCCTGTGCGCCGGACAGATAGATGTTGCCGCCCGCGTATAGAGACTGCAGAGGATTGCGCTCGCCACCACCCTGCGAAGGATCTGCCCACATGGCCCGCTGGCGTTCCAAGTATTCATGCATCGACATCGGGCAATCGCTGTAGGCGGACAAACCATATTCACCGACGGTCGGTTTCACCGGTTGCGGCGCGAACATGTTGTTCAGCCAACGCTCATCGCCGCCGGATACCACAGCGCACCCGGCCACCTCGGTGGTGTGCGGATAGTGATACGGCGTGGAACGGTCGGGGACGGTATGCGGTTCAATGCCGCCGCAAATCAGATTGTTGACGAAGGCACCACCTTGCGACCAGTTCTGGAACATCACCGGCGAGGCAAAAACGTTATTGTCCACCAGATACGGCCCATGACTCACTTCAATCATGAGGTCACGGACGTTATCGTGGAACACATTGCGCGTGATGCGCGTGCCCTGCGTCTGCCAATCCATCCACATGCCCAGCGAGCAGTCGTGGATGTTGTTGTTGGCAATGACCGTATCCAATGCGGCATGGAATTTGATGCCAGCGACCTCCCATCCGAAGAATTCACGCTTCAACGCAATGTGATGGACATGGTTATGCTCGATACGGCAGAATGCGCTGCCCATATGTCCGACGATGGCATTCTGTCCGCACTCGTAGATGTCGTTGTTGCGTACGATATGACCGCCGATCAGCCCCTTTTCCCAGCCGATGCGACGGGCCTTGAACACGGCCTCCAACTGGTACTGGTAACCGGTCTTGCGCTCGGTTTTCGCCCACTCGTTGTCGCCGGATGAGATTTCCTTGCCCAATGACACCGCGGAGAATTTGGCGTCATGCAGCACGTTGTCTTCGATGATCCAGCCATACGACCAGTTCGGGCCGATCATGCCCCACTGCTGCGAGGTAGGCGGCGCCCAATCTCCAGTGGCCTGCGCCATTTCAAAGCCACGCACGGTGATGTAGTTGACATGGTTGCGGGAAGGGAAGAAGCATGTGCGACGAACACTGACCTCCACCAGTTCCTCATTCGGATCGGCACCTTGGAAATTCGCCCAGATCGTTGTGGTGCCGGCATTTTCGTCCACTTCGGCATGCCATACATAACGTGTACGGTCCACATCCGGCACGGGGCAGGGAATCTTCAACGCGAAATCCTCATCCGTATCACGCGGCTGCGGATCGTATACGCCTTCCAACGTCGTCGATTCGAAGAAGGAAACACCGTTGAGATACACATCGCCAAGATGTTTGTCCGGATCCTTGCCGAACTTGGGCATTTCCAGCCAGTCACCGAAAATCGGGGTCGCGAATGGATTGAAATCCCCGAACATCGTATTATCAAGCACCACCGTCCACACATGCGGATGATCGGCCAATTCCGTCCAGCCCTGCACGCATTCCGAGCCTTTGATAACCGGCCGTGCTTCGCCTTCGGCTCCGCAGTAGGTGATGCGCTCATGTTCACTCAGACCGCCGCGTCTCGGATTGACTTGTTCGCGGTATACGCCTTCATGCACGATTACCGTATCACCCGGAGAGGCCATCTGCGCGGCCTTGGAAATCGTGGCGAACGGATGCTCCGTGTCGCCGCACGCAGCATCGTTGCCGGTTGGTTTGACATGGTATTCAAACTTCATTGCTGCATCTCCTTATCCAATATCGGATGTGGGAATACAAAGTCTTTCTCCCTTAGCGACATGCACGAACACACATCTTCATGTTTCGTAAATGCTTTAGCATTTCAGCCAAAGCACTGTTTGATTATATGATTTGACTTTCAAGAAAGTCAAATCGCTTAACTAAATGCTTAAATTTTTTGTTACGAAAGTTCTATATGCAACTATTTACGAAACTTTCGAATAGATTTAAGTATTCCAAACGCAGGAAATTACAGGCTTCCGCCCAAACACGATTAACTGCAAAAACTATTTACGCTGTCCCCGGCAATAGCGTTATCATCGATGCTTCATTGGCCGACAAACTGACACTGTACTGGGGAGAGCTCTCTCACTGCGCCACTCGAACGCCCGGTTCCGTTACCGCCATAGCAATCGTACCGACGAGCCTTCACCCGATATATCGAGCCTCCCGGCTCCAAGATGTCAAAAGGCACGTCGCCTGTGCAGACCAATCCCCCTCCCGTATGGATGAAGGAGATCTCAATGCCGTCATCCTTGTGAATCGCCATGACAGGAAGCGGCCCCATCGGCTCGCGATCACGTCCATAAACCAACGACTCGGCAGCCGTTGCCAAGCGCTGCGCGACATGGCGCTTATCCAAAGGATGCAGGTCATTATCCTCTCCATATCCGATCGTCACCACCATCGCCGTGTTCCACAACGTCAAAGCGCGCCGTTGTTCATCACGCAGCCTTGGCCAATCGCAATCGGGTTCCAAAGTATAGTTCGGCAATTGGGCGAATATGAATGGTAGTTCCGGACGCTTGAGTAGCGCACGCCACTCCTGGATCAGCGACATCAACAGCTGCACATAGCCATAAGACGCATGGGCGTTGGACTCCCTCTGACTCCGCCATAATGAAGGACCTCCGAGTGAATCGGAGGTCCTTTTTGTTTTCAACGCTTTCGTTCGTCAAAAGGCCATCGTCAGCAAACCGTCAACGTGCCAATCGTTCCGCGGCGGAGGCGATCGCCGCATCACTGGCCGTAGCCGAGAATCGCAAGTATTCCGGCGCTCCGTAGAACTCGCCGGGGCTGGCGACGATGCCGATTTCGGCAAGCTGGCGCAGATCCTCCCAGCAGTCGCCGGACTTGGCTTTCACCCACACGTACAACGCGCCTTGCGGCATGTCGGTGCAGTATCCGTATGCGCGCAGAGCACTCACCAGCATGCCCAGACGCTCCTGGTAACGGGAATGCTGGGTCTTGACCGCGTCGAAGTCACGCAGCCCGGCGGCCATCGCAGCCTGCACCGGTCCGGGAATGATCTGCCCGATCTGTTTGCGGTATGCCGCCATCGGCCCGATCAGCGATTGATCGCCAGCGATAAGCGCCGTACGATACCCGGCCATGTTGCTTTGCTTACTCAGCGAATACAGCACCAATACGCCTTCGGCGGACCCGCCACACACATCGGCGCGCAAGGCGCACGGCGTGGAGGCAAGCGTATCCGCATCCGCTTCCGCAACGTCGTCTTCCCATTGCATCAACGCATAGCATTCATCGGACAGCACCACGGCACCAATCGCGCGCGCGGCACGCACAATACCGGCCATCTGTTCCGCGGACAGCACCTCACCGGTCGGATTGCACGGCGAATTGACCCAAACGGCCTTGACGCCCGGCACATCCTTCCAGGAATCCGCATCCGCCACGTCGTCGACCTTCAGCGTTTGCGCGCCGGCCAACTGCGTGCCGATCTCGTACGTCGGATACGACACCTTCGGCTGCACGACGACATCGCCCTCGCCGAAATGCAGCAGCGACGCCATCAACGCGACGCCTTCCTTGGAACCGACCGTCGGCACCGCATCGGCGCCGATCGCACGCAAATCGACATTGCGGGCGGCCGCGAACCACTCGTGAATGGCGTCACGCAAATCGGCGGTACCTGCCGTAACGGGATATCCGTACGCGTTCGGGTCGTTCGACGAGACCGCGAGCGCCTTACGCACCGAATCGGGAACGGGGTCGACGGGAGAACCGACGGACAGGTCGACCATGCCACCGAACGCGGCTTTCGCCGTACGTTTGTACGACGCGATGCGGGACCAGTCGTACGGCGATGAAAATTCATGAAAACCCATCCGTAAGGCTCCTTTTCAAGCGGAAATCACAACCATGTTCCAGCATACGGCAATCGACGTGCCGGCACATGCAACCGTTCCATACAAAAACCGGTTTGCCGCTGACGTGTGCAAACGTCAGCGGCAAACCGGTTAAAATCGACCGCGAATATTCCGCTTTACGCGCAATACGGACGGCGGACGCATCAGCCAAGACATGCTCACTGGTTCTGCGGCGGCAGAGCAGCTACCTGCTCCGGATCCTTGCCGATCGGGCCGGCTGCGGAAGCGCCGCCCATATCACCAACTTCGGCGAAGAAGCTGACTGCGGCGTCCTTGTACCAAGCCCACTCGTCTGGCAGATCGTCTTCATAGAAGATGGCTTCGGTCGGGCACACCGGCTCGCATGCGCCGCAATCCACGCATTCGTTCGGATTGATGTACAGGGAACGGGAGCCTTCGTAGATGCAATCGACCGGGCACTCGTCCACACAGGCCTTGTCTTTGACGTCCACACACGGCTGGGCAACAACATACGGCATGCTTACCTCCTCAACAACAACGTGTACTGTTCCAGATTACTCTTGCGCGGCAACTTCGAGTTCGCCGGCACCGAGACGGGCATGACGGTAGCCATAGCCGAAGTAGATGGCGAAGCCGACGATGAGCCAGACCACGAAACGGATCCAAGTGAGCACGCTCAGGTTGACCATCAGCCACAGGTTGGCGAGCGCAATCAGAATCGGCACCCACGGATTGCCAGGAATCTTGAAGGAACGTTCCAGGTCGGGGCGCTTCTTGCGCATGATCGGAATGGAAATCGCCACCAGCGTGAACGCCGACAGCGTGCCGATGTTCACCATGTCGGACAGGATGCCGACATTGCAGCAGGCCGCGATCAGCGCCATGACCACGCCGACGATGATTTGCAGACGCACCGGAGTGCCATGCTTGCCGGTATGGCTCAGGCCACGCGGCAGCAGTCCGTCTCGGCTCATGGCGAACACCACGCGTGTCAGGCCGAGCAGCAGCACCATGACCACGGTGGCCATGCCGATGACGATGCCGAGGCTGATGATCTTCGCAGCCCAGTCGGCGCCGACCATCTTGAACGCGACGGCCAGTGACGGATCGGACTGTTTGGCAAGGTCCTTATAGGAGACCATGCCCGTGGTGACGATGGCCACGAGGGTGTACAGCACGATGATCAGGCCGAGGCCCACGCCGATGCCCAGCGGCACGTTCTTCTTGGGGTTGATGGTCTCTTCGGAAGCGGTGGCCACGACGTCGAAGCCGAGGAAAGCGAAGAACACGAGTGCCGCGCCGGAGATGATGCCGGTCACGCCATAAATGCTGGGGGCCATGCCTGTGGCCCACTGCCACAGCGGCTGTTCCATGACCGCGGAGACGCCGGAGCCGTCGGTGGATGCTGCGGGTTCGCTCGGCGGAATGAACGGGGTGAAGTTTTCGGCCTTGATGTAGAAGAAGCCGACGACCACGATGAACACGACGATGGCGATCTTCAAAATGGTGAGCGCGCCGTCCACGCGGGCGCCGATCTTGGTGCCCATCACCAGCAGCGCGGTGAAGAAGGCGACGATGATGACCGGAGCCAGGTCGAAGTTGAACGAGCCGATGGCGATGTTGGTGTTGATGTTCCAGCCGATCAGCTCGAAGAACTGGTTGAGGTACACGCCCCAGTATTTGGAGACGACCGAACCGGCCATGAGCATTTCAAGGATCAGATCCCAGCCAATCACCCATGCCACGATCTCGCCGACGGTGGTGTAGGTGAAGGTGTAGGCGGAACCCGCCACTGGAATCATGGAGGCGAATTCGGCGTAGCACATCACGGCGGCGCCGCACACGACGCCTGCGATCAGGAAGCTCAGCACCACCGCCGGACCGGCATGGAAGGCAGCCGCCTGCGCGCCGATGGAGAAGATGCCTGCGCCCACGGCAACGGCCACACCCATGATGGCAAGATCCCACCAGGTCAGATCGCGTTTGAGCGCATGGCCGGACTCACCTGTTTCAGCCAGCGTCTGTTCGACGGATTTCTTGCGAAATACGTTCATGTCTCGTCCTTCTCTTCTTTCCGCCCGCGCGGTTTCACGCTCCACCTTCTAGAGCACAAGGCGCAAGTATAAGTCGTTTTCGTCACATTGACGGCGTGCGTGACGCTATTTAAGATTCATACCGATGACGACCGGCTCGGGCACCAGTCGGATGCCGAACGCGGCCTCGACGCCGTCCTGCACGGTTTTGGCGAGGCGGGCGATATCTTCGGCTGATGCTCCCCCACGATTGGTCAACGCCAACGTATGCAGCGTGGACAGGCCAGCCGGAGCGTTTTCGTTGATTTTGAACCCCTTATGGAAGCCGGCATGGTCGATGAGCCAGGCCGCGGAGGTCTTGACGCCCTGCCCGCCGCCCGGCAATGCCGCGTCGAAGCGCGGCGCGTCTTCGGGAAGCGTCTCGGCCTGCTGTGGCGTGAGAATCGGGTTCATGAAGAAGCTGCCGCAGCTATGGCGGTTGAAGTCCGGACCGTCATCGCCGTTCTGCTTGGATTGCGATTCAAGAGCGACATCGACCAGATTCGTCTTCTTGGTGCCCTGCATGGCCGGCGACGCATAGCGATGCGCGTCTTCCAGCATGCCTTTAGCCGCACGCACCTTCAGCACCGCGTTGCGGATGTCCGCGGTGTTCATGCGATCGCCCACGGCGACGTCCAACGCCTTGGCGAGCTGACCGTAACCGACCACGCCCGTATCGCTGTGCCGCAACGCGAACGTGACGGACAGCACCACGTATCGCGGCGTCGGGAAAAATTCCGCGGCCGGAGTCGCCGGAGCGCTGTACATGCTGGCTTTCAGCGCGCTCATGCGGTAGCCGAAGGCGAGCTGATCGTTGCGCAACGCCTTTACCGCACGTTCCTTACGATCCCAAACCTCGACGCTGTCGACGCTGGTGGCGACCTCCTGACCGTACGCGCCGATGTTCTGCACGACCGACGCGCCGACGGTGCCAGGAATGCCGGACAAGCCTTCGACGCCTTCCAGTCCAAGTCGGACGCAGTAATCGACGAAATCATCCCAGTTGCAGCCGGCTTCGGCGTTCACGTGGACGACACGCCCATCATCCTCGACCGGAGCCGCCTCATCCAACACGCCGATGGAGCGTCTCGCATCGCGGACCACCACGCCTTCGAACGGCGTGTCGGATACGAGCATGTTGGATCCGCCGCCGATCACGCACAATGGCAGTCCTTGGGAATCGGCTTCCTCAACAGCTTCGATGACGCCGACGCGCGTGGTCGGTTCCAGGAAAGTGGCGATAGGACCGCCCACACCGATGGTGGTGAGATCTGCAAAACTAGTCATAACGCTCCAGAGTAACAAAAAACCCGACCAAATTGGTCGGGTTTCGAAAGCTTGATTCCGCTCAGCGGGTCTCGCGATGCACGGTCTGCTTGCCGCAGCGGGAGCAGAACTTCTTGAGCTCAAGACGATCCGGCGTGTTACGGCGGTTCTTCGTCGTGATGTAGTTACGCTCCTTGCACTCGGTGCATGCCAGCGTGATGCCCGGACGAATGTCGGCGCTCTTGCTTGCCATTTAGTTCACCTCTTGTGGTTCGTTGCTATACCGACATTCCGTCGGCCTTTGTAGCGAGAAAGAGACTCGAACTCTTGACCTTACGATTATGAGTCGTACGCTCTAGCCAGCTGAGCTATCCCGCCATGAGAGCCTCGAGTGAGAATCGGACTCACGACCTCTTCCTTTACCAAGGAAGTGCTCTACCACTGAGCTATCGAGGCGTGGCGGATAGTGGATTCGAACCACTGAAGCACGAGGCGACTGATTTACAGTCAGTTCCCTTTGACCGCTTGGGAAATCCGCCGTGCTGCCTGTTTGGTTGAACCCCAACCGGCAACCCGTTTAGTATGCCACAGACCGGCCGACTTATGCAAATACGGCGTGTCGCGACAGCCAAAAACGGCGCAAATCGTTGAAATTCCAACGTTTTGCGCAAATCGGCGCCGAACAACGCAGAAACCCCGCCTCCCGAGCCTTGCAAATCGCAATATACGGGAAACGGGGTTTCGACAGCTACGCGCTAGTCTCAGCCGAGGATGGCCAGGATGTCACGAGCGGAGACGATAAGGTAATCCTCGCCCTGGTAGTGCACCTCGGTGCCGCCGTACTTGGAGTACAGCACCTTGTCGCCGACCTTGACGTCGACCGGGATACGCTCGCCGGCGTCGTTACGACGGCCCGGGCCGACAGCCAGGACTTCACCCTGCTGCGGCTTCTCCTTGGCATTGTCCGGAATGAACAGACCGGAAGCGGTCTGGGTCTCGGCTTCCGCCTGCTTGACGATGATCTTGTCTTCCAACGGTGTGAGTGAGATCGACACTGTGGACCTCCTCTTTCTAAAGAGAAATCGATACTTACCGCGCCGGGACCCGCTAGCAAGAGGCTGACGATCACTTACGGCGTCGTCCTTTCGCGCTGTGACTTATCCTAGCGCGATTATTAGCACTCTGCCAACTCGAGTGCTAACGCTCTGAGAGAAATTATCAAAAAAGCCTGAAACCATGCGGTTCCAGGCTTTGTAAAAAACGGTTCAAGCGTTTCGTCAGGCGCTACGACGGGCCAGAATGGCCTCCAGGCCGGTGCCTAGGGAGTCCGAAGTCACATCCGGAGCCTCCACATCGGCACGTACTTCGGCATCGTGGAATCCCGGAACGTCGACCTCTCTGAGGTGCACGCCCTCATCCACGCGGGCGGCGGCCTCATCGGCATCCATGCTGCCCATTGCGTCGTTTGGCGGAATCAACGGCTCAGCCTCGTCGGAAGGCGTTTCGACGGGCACGGCCTTGGCCACTTGTTTGGTGGACTTGATCTCCATGCTTTCCGGAGCATCCACCTCAACGTCGGCACCGTCGCGAGGCGCACCCAACGAGAAGGAAATCAAGTCCTGCGTGGACTTGACGGCAACGGTTTTGGCTTCTTCGGCCATATTGTCTCGCTCATCGTGGATGGACAGTCCCACTTCCTTGACGTCAGCGGGCGCGGCATCCGCACGTTCGGTTGTCTGGTCGACGGCCTTCTCGGCAGTCTGCGTCTCTTCCTTGGAAGACATCTCTTCCTTGCGCCGTTTCACCGCGGCGTCCCGATCGGCCTTGCCGCGGGCGATCGCCTGGCGAATCTCCCCCTCGGGAACGACATCGGTCTTCAACTGCTCGTCGACGACCTTGCGGGCTTCGGCCAGCTCCTGCGCGCGCAGTCTGGCACGTTCCGCCTGCTCCGCCTGCGCACGTTTGCGTTCGGCGGCGACACGCTTCTTCACCTTGGCATGGTATCTGGCGACCTTCCGCTCCCACGCCACGGCCTGCTTGGACGCACGCACACCCAACGCGAGCACCGCGGCCAGCAACGCGGCCGGAATGAGCGCGAACAGCGGGCTGAAGTGCAGTGCGAACGCACAGACCAGCACAACGACCGTGATTGTCAGCAATGAGACGGCGATGGCGCGCCTCCTGCGGACCGCGGCGTGACGAAGGGCGCGAATTTCCGCGATCCGTTCTTCGGATGTTGCGCCTTTGTGCGCCTCTGTGGACTGCATCAGTACCCCTTTCGCTGCCGCGACGGTCTCATCGGAAAATCGCGTTCCGCTGTCGGCATCCACCAGATGCAACGACGGTGAAAAGCGGTCCTCGCGATGTTCGATCACCCTCTTCATGCCTTTAATCGTCCGTCTGGGCAACCAAATGAGCATCAGGATGACAACGATCGCAAGCACGACCACCGTGCTTAACGATTCATAACCCATATGTCATAAGAATAGGTGACATTCCGACATTCGAGGCGAGTCCTCCCCGGCGTGTCGAATCAGGAGGGTGAATTCCCTGTCATCAGACGCGCGGTGAAACCGTTTGGCACGTCCTCGGCCATCAATACGTAGCTTTCATGATCGCGCCATTGGCCGTTGACGTACATATACGCGCGCCGCACCCCCTCCAACGTTGCTCCGACCTTGCGTGCGACGGCACGGGACCGCTTGTTTTCCGGCAAAATGTCGATTTCCATGCGATGCAGTCGAGGTCCGGCCGGGTCGAACATGGCCCAATCCGCCAACAGCGCCACCGCCATCGGCGCGTAGCCACGCCCGGCGCAACGCTCGTCCACCCAATAGCCGACCACGCCGGAACGCATCGCGCCGTAGCAGATTGCGCCCAACGAGATCTGCCCGACGATACGGCCATGCTGTTCGATGGCGAACACGGCACCGGTACCGGCCCGTTCGTTGCGCCGCAGTTGTTTCATCCATTCCTTGTAGGTGATGGGCGCGCCGTGCAGCGGATCGCCGGATTCCCACGGCTTGAGCCAGGCATCGTTGCGCCAGCGAACCTCGTTCCACTCGTCATAGTCGGCGCCCGTCAACGGGCGCAGACTCACCGGGACGCGCATGCTGTGCGATTGGATGAATTCCGGCATTTCAAAGGAATTATTCCCCGGACGACGCATCATGTCGCTCAAGGATTGCAAAATCGTCACCCTTCCATTGTGCCCCACCCATACCCCATGTTCCGTTTTCCACGCAATCGAACCGTGGTACAACGAACGATATGGACATGTGTAAGCAACAACGCGAGCTGAAACGGCATTGGCGCGCGGCTGCGATCGAACGACGAAAGCGGACGTCCGCCGACCAGCGTCGCGAAGCGGGACGGCTGCTTGCCGAACACGCATTGGAAGCGTCGTTGATTCGACCGCGATCGACCGTCGCGGCCTTCGCCTCGATGGGCAGTGAAATATCGATGATGCCGTTGCTCGAAGCGATGTTCGACACGGATTGCCGTGTTTTGGTGCCGCGTCTGGGTGCTGGCATGGAAGTCGGCTGGAGTGAGCTGAACGGTCTTGACGATCTGCGCGACCAGCGCAATGCTGATGGTTCCATCAACACACATCGCCCGCAGGAGCCGGAAAACGCAGCGGAAGGACCGGAAGTTCTCACTTCGGCCGAGCTGATCATTGTGCCAGCGTTCGCTGTGGACGAACATGGTTTCCGATTGGGGCGCGGCGGCGGTTGGTACGACCGCGCTTTGGAGCATCGTAGCAGCACCGCGCGCGTGGTCGCCGTTTGCTGGCCTTGGGAGCCGACCGACGAGACCGTGCCGCATGAGCCGCATGATATTCCCGTCGACGGCGTGCTCACGCCGGATGGTTATGCCGATGTCCGAGGATAGGACGGTTGCGGGGCCGTCTCAGGGAACGTACTAGGATATGTCCCGTTAAGAAATTTGGGATTGTGCGTAAAGCGAGGATATCGTGCCTACTTACCATTACCGTTGCAAGAACTGCAACTACGACTTCACCGAGCAGCAGTCATTCACCGACGATCCGATTACCGTATGCCCGGAATGCGGCGAGGAGCAGGTCCGCAAGGTTTATTCCGCGGTGCCGATCGAGTTCAAGGGGTCCGGCTTCTACCGCACCGACAAATCCAAGTGACCCACAGGCGCGGAATCCAACGCGACACGCCGGAGATTGTGGATAACTCCCATTCTCCGACCACAACCCCGGATTCCGCTTGCCGTGGTCATAACAATCAGGTCATCATGCATGCATGATGACCTTTTTTCATTCCTTGATGGACCGCCGGCCACATTCGAGTTTGCGCACATCGACGGCTTCGGAAGGACGGACCGCGCGCACGACGCGTCTGCAACGAGACCGTCATGGTTCGACTGCCGCATCGTTGGAAGCCAGACGAAGCAACGCACGCCTGCATCGGTTCCTCGCCGCATTGTGCGCTGGCCTGACGGTATTCGCCACGCTGCAATGCGTACGCGCAGCCATCGCCACGCAGCCTATTGTGGTCGCGGTGCGGAATGTCGCCAAAGGCACGGCCATCACACGCGAAGACGTGGAGTTACGTGAGGCGCCGAGCGATGGCTCGCTGAGCAACGCCTTCCATACGCTTGACGACGCCGTCGGCTTGATCGCACAGGTGGGCATCGGCGCGCACGATGTGCTTATGTCGGGCATGGCCCGTGCGTCCCCCGTTGTGCCGCAGGGCCATACGAGTATCGAAGTGCGTTTGGCAAGTGTGGCCGGCGGTTTGATTCCCGGAGACAAGGTGACACTTTCCAGCGCCACCATGACAGATGCTGAGATGCAGTCCGGCACACCGAATGTCGCGGATATGCCGAACGGTACGGAAACGCCGTCCGGCATGGCTAATGATATGCCGGACGGTGGTGTGGATGCGCAGTTACACACGATCTGCGCCGAAGCGCTGCTGACCGGCAAACCGGCTAAGGATGCGCAAGGCAATACCATCGCGGTGTTCGCCATGCCGCCCAATGAGGCGGCCGTCGTGTTGCGGGTTCAGGAATACAGTGCGGTCATCGCCACCATCAATTAATGGCTGATAATCCTAATCGATAGCTGGCACCCGGCTGGACGTATCAGCGGCCGCGTTCGGAGAAGACCGCCCAATGTGGCGGAAGCTCGTTTAGGATGCGCTTGTCGTCATCCGCCTCGCGTTGGCGCTTGGTGAGCACGTCCGAAGGTTCGAGTTTGACGCCATCGGCATCGAACAGTTCCGTACCTTGGCGGACCACGCGCTTATGCTTGCGTGCGGTCCGCCGCGTGGCGGAATAACTGGGTGTGGAGTGCGTCTCGGACTGGGTCTGCGAATCGTCATGCTCCATGACGTTTTCGATATGCTCGGCGCTCACCGTTCCTCCCGGTACAGGCTTCCCAGTCGTGCCACGATGCGGTCGACTTCCTTATCGGGGTTCACGAACGCGCCGACGCTCCATACCGTCATCACCGACCAGCCAAGCGATTCGATGTCCTGCAGCAGCACGCGATGGCGTTCCCTGGTGGATTGCAGTCCCATGAACTGCGCGTCATCGGTGAGCACGGCCAAAGCGAACGGCTCGCCTTTCAGACCAACCACCAACGGCAGTTTGAGTCCGTCATCGAAACCGTAATCGACGGCCACGTCCAAGCCGCGTTCGCGGATCCTCTCGGCGAGATCGTTGAAGAGCACGTTCTCTCCGGACTCCTTGATCGCCGGGCGGACCATGCTGTCATCAAGCTGTTCGGCCCAACGCAGCACGGTTTTGAGCGCCTTCGGACCATCCTGATGCAGTCGCTCGTCGTCCATATCGTCGGATGCGAAGGACGAGACGATGTCGAGATGACGGTCCGGTACCGCCAAAGCGTCCAGCAGCATGCCTCGGCCGCCGTCGGATTCCAGCGCGCCGAACTGCTGCAGCAGCCTGCCGTGCGAGGTCTTGGCGTAGCACATCGCAAGAATCGCGTCGGTGGCGTGGGCGCCGGCCACATCGACGATGTCCACGATGCGCACGTGGCGCAGGAACATGCCCATGGCCTTGTCTTTGTTGGCAAGCGACTTGAGCTCGGCACCCAGACGGATGCGGAACGTGTGCGTGAGCGCTACCACGGTAAGCACATACGATGCGGGAACGATGGTGAAACCGGCCGCGCGCTTGCGGATGATGCTCACCACTTCGTCGATCTCCTGCTGGCTTGATTCGACCAGGCCGGAATTGATGACCGGCACACCGTTGGCGTCCGGCACGAAATGGTACGCGACTTCGCCTTGGTATCCTTCACGCGCCACATCGCACGGCACGGAGCCGTATCCTTCCGATTCGAGGAAGGCGTTGAGCTTCGGCGCACGGCGAACCGGCCTGTCGGTTATCTTCACGCTTGGCAGCAGTGCGATCAGTCGCTGCAGGCCATCGGATGTGACGGTCTTGCGGTGCGCGATCACCACGACCTGCTTCGCGCGGGCGATGATGCTGAGCAGCTCGATGGACGGAATATGCGCGGCCGTATCGATGATGACGGTATCGGCAAGCGGCGCCGGGTCGGTGATGGCAGCGAGCGTGGCTGGCGTTGCCACCAGAATAGGCTTTGCCGCGGCCAAAATCTGCGGATGCTCCCTGCGCAGCCTGTTCAACGGCACGTTTCGGGAACCGGCAAGCGTGGTATGCAGCAGATTGGCTTCCTGCGTGCGGGAGAAAAGCATGTCGCACAGACGGCGTACGGACTCTTGGGCGACCATCGGTCCGATGGAACGCACGTGTTCGACATCCACCTGGGTGAATCGGTCGGCGGCGCTTTGCATGGCGGAGCCATCCTGGTTGGAAATGATGGCGGAGGACTTCACGATGTCTTCGAAAGCCGTGGTCCACCACGCCAGCTGCAGTTCTCCGGCCACGGCGTCGTTCGGCACGCCGCGGTTGCTCAGGTCCGCCACAAGCTCATCCAGACCGGCCGAATGGAACTCACGTTCCAGACGGGCGCGTTCCGGCAGCGTATCCAACGCCTGCTTGTCGTCATACAGGGCCTTCAGACGCTCTTCCACCTGGTTGAGGTCGACGGTGTCCAGATTGCCGCCCTGCGGTGTGGTGGCGAGCGCCACGTTCAACGCGGTCATATCGTTCGTCAGCTGGTCCTGCGTGTTGATGATGTCGTCGAGTTTGGCGGGCAGCACCGGCCATCCGCCGTGAGGAACGAACATGTGCCACTGTTCGGCCTGCTTGGCCACCACGAGCAGCGCCTCATGCAGGTTCTCCACCTGCGCGCCGACGCGCAGCATCGACTTGGCCTCCTTGATATGGCGGCGACGTTCCCAGAATCCCATGGAGCTGCCTTCGGCCTTGCGCTGGGCCTTGGGCTTGGTGGCCTCGATCATGGAATCGATGTCGCGTTCGAAGATTTCCGGCTGGAAGACGTCGAGCACGCGGCGCAGGTTCTTGAGCACCATGACCTGGCGTCCCCACTCCTGCGCGGTGGTGGGAATCGGGAAGCCGCAGGTCTGCACGGTGCTGGACACCTGTTTGCGGGTGGCGGGCAGCACCTTGCGCAGCAGCTCGACCACACGCTGGTATGCGCTGATCGCTTCCTCTTCGGAATACAGGGAGGCTTTGTACCAGGCGGTGTCCTGCGCGCCGATGGTGTATTCGCCGAGTTCTCCCGCGCGATACAGCTTCTGGGCCCATTCCTCCATCTTGTCCGCGATGGAATGGGCGGACTGCTTGGTCAGACGCACATGCGTGGTCGGATGCGTGGGCAGGACGGCGATTTGTGCGAGGTTCTGGATGGTCTGGTATGCGGACACGCCCCATTCCTGGCTGACGCCATGCAGGTCGCCCAGATAGCGGGCCAGGCGGGAGCGTACGCCCACCAGTTCGTCGGAGATCTGGTCGAAACGCGAAGTCGCGACGCCGGATTGGAAACCGACTGCGGCTATCAGCTGACGGTCGATTGCCGCATTGGCGCCGTCATCGGCGATGTCCAGCAATTGGCCGCTCATCTCGTTGGCCGCGATCGTCTGCATGAAACGGCGCTTTTGGTCGGTGACGCACGGCACGTACAGCACGCTGTGTCCGCCCATCACGCAACGGGAGGCGATTGCCGCGGCCTGTTCGGCCGTGTTGCCGCTGATCGCGCTGTCCACGAAAATCGAATGCCCGGATGCGGCCAGCTGCGCCGCGTATCGGACGGTGTTGTCAACGTCGCCAATCTCGTATTCGCCATGGGGATCGGCGTCGAACGGACTGTATTCGGGAATCTGCGCGTCTTTCAGCGCGTCCGCGGCTTCCTTGTTCCCGGCGAGCGCGTCCAGAACGGTGTTGCCTGTCGGGCCTTGGGACAGCTGGTTGATGATCTGGCGACTTTCCACCAGCATCTGCGAGGACGGGTCCATGAAGCAGCCGAGGATGATGTGACGTTCGATTTCGAAATCGGGGAAAACGCTGGACGCGCGCGCTGTGATGGCCGCGAACACCGCGGACGTTTCGGGGGTGCCGCTTTCGTAATTCGAACCATCGAAGAGCTTGGTCTCGTCCAATGTCACGTTGTTTTCACGCATCACGGCGGCGAAGGCCGCGTTCAGACGCACTCGTCCGGTGAACGCGATGACGGTGCCGTTCTCGATGTTGCGGCCTTCCTTGCGCACTTCGACCGGATACATGAGCACCGGCATCTGGTTGCCTTTCCAAATGGCCACGCCGACCACCAAGGAGAGTTCGCCGACGCCGCTGACACGGCTTTTCGCGTCACGGTCGTCGAGCACGCGTTCCACACGCCTGCCCGCGGCGCGCAGCATGCCGTTGTCTCGGAACAACGAGTCCAAGGTGACGTGTCCTTTGGCGAACAGCTGCGCGATGCCCGATGGGTGCGCATGCGTCAGGTCAAGCTGGGCGCTCAGTTGCGTCACATCCTCAAGCGGGGATGGTGCCAGACCAAGGCGATACTCCTCACGCCATCCGCGGATACGGTCCAACGCGGTGGCCGTCTCTTCGTTTTCGCTCATATACCGACTCACTTCCCTACTGCCTTGCGGTATTCCTCATATCCCGGATTGTGTGCCAAAGCCGCATCGATGTCTTGGTTGCCCAATGCGCCCAACCACGCGTACAGGTCATCGTATAGGGATGGGTTCATGGCGAGGAACGGCAACAGTTCCGGATGACGCGCCATCTGGAACTGCACTGTGAAATCATCCGTGCGTTTGGCGTCATCGGAGGTCAGGCCGTCGACCTCGATGGTCTGCTCCTGCTTGGCGAGGCCGCCTTTGGACACACGGTCGAATACCGATCCCGGTTCGAAGATCGGCTTGAATGCGGCGGTTTCGTCCGGCGCGGGCTGCGATTGGCTGTTTTGCGGGCGGAACCGCTCGTCGTCGTCTTCCGCGGTCACCGTTCCCGGCTGTTCCGTCTGCGGCTGCGTAGCGTGCATCGGCTTCGACTGCTGTTCGGCGGGCTGCTGTTCGGCCGTTTCCGATGTGGGCTGTTCCGCCATCTGCGATTGTTCGGCGGACTGCGTCTGTTCCTGGGCGGACGCGTCAGCCGCATTGTCAGCCTTGTCAACGTTGCCTGTGTTATCGCCAGTGTCGTTCCTGTCGGGCAGAGCGACGGCGATTGGCGTGCTGGGGCGCGCGCTGAACAGCTTGTCCACCGGAATCAGGTTGTTCTTGTTACCGTCATGGGATGCTTCCAAGGGCTGAGCGGCTGTCTCGGTTGAGACGGCAGCCACCTCGGCATCGGTCGCAGCCGCATCAGCGGAATCGGCCGCATCGGCCTCGATCTCAGCTTCAGCCTCGGCCTGCGCTGCGGCGTCGGCGAACAGGTCGCGGGGCTTGTCCGCGGCCACGACGGTTTCCTGAACCAAGGAGACCGAGGGGAATGCATCTTCGAGTTCCGGCTTGTCGGCATGCTCCGGCGTGAAGGTCTGACGTTCCGCCTGGTGCAGAGCATCGGCACGGTCGGTGACATTGCGCGCGTGGAAGAACGTCGTCGGCTCGCCGGCACGCAGATTGAGGATGTCGTCCACGGACATGTCGGCTGCATCCGGTTCCTGCGGAGCCTCGTCGGAGACCGCGTATTCGAACAGGTTCGAAACCGGCTGGCTTGTATCATCCGAGACACCGGAGGTGGCGTCGTCATCCTCGTCATCGTGTTCGAATGCGGATTCGAGCGTAAGACGCACGTCGCCGAACTGCAGGGTCATCGAGTCGATGGGCAGCTTGATGTCCTCGCCTGCGGGCAGGCGCATCAGTTGGCCGTTGTTCGTCACCACGAACGAGCCGTTGGTGGAATGCAGATCTCGTACGGAGCAATTGCCCTGCTTGTCGACGGAGAGGACCGCATGTCTTTTCGACATGGACTTGCCCGGATCCATGATGTCGAGACGAGCGAACCCGTCATCCGACAGCGGGCGCAACGGTTTGCGCCCGATTTCCACGCTTTCGCCGTCATGAAGCGTTTTCACGTTGTTTCCGTCAACTTTGACGGTCCACTGCCGCGTCATTCGTCGATCCTCGCTCACCGTTGTCGGCCTTCCTTTCGCACTACACTATCTGCCATTGTGTCATGATTCATCGCGAAAGTAAGGATTCCGAACCGATAAATTGACAACTTTCGCCTAATTCCCCCATTTTAGAACATGCCTGAGTCATGCTCCATATGCGGAAAACCCCGCTGCCTTACGGCAAACGGGGTTTCCATTACAGCTTGGTGATTGCGGCTTGAAGCCGCGCGAATCACTTGAGCTCGACGGTGGCGCCGGCTTCTTCGAGCTGGGACTTGGCCTTCTCGGCGTCTTCCTTCTTGGCCTTCTCCAGGACAGCCTTCGGAGCGCCGTCGACGAGAGCCTTGGCCTCAGCCAGGCCCAGGTTGGTGATAGCGCGGACGGCCTTGATGACCTGGATCTTCTTGTCGCCAACGGCGGAGAGGATGACGTCGAACTCGTCCTTCTCTTCCTCAGCAGCAGCGCCAGCAGCCGGAGCGGCGGCAACAGCGGCGACCGGGGCAGCAGCCTCGACGTCGAACTTCTCTTCGAAGGCCTTGACGAACTCGGAGAGCTCAACCAGAGTCATCTCACCGAAAGCTTCGAGCAGCTCATCGTTGGTGTACTTAGCCATAATGGCTTCCTTTCATTCTTGGCGACGGACTGAATTGAAGAGGTGGCCGTCACCTAAAACAATTGTTTTTCTTTTTTGTGGTTGCTTCATTCATGCGGCGAGCCGCAGCGAAATCAGGCAGCCTTTTCCTGCTTCTCGCGCAGCGCATCGATCGTACGCACGGCCTTGGTCGGCAGAGCGTTGAACAGGTACGCGGCCTTGGACATCGTAGCCTTGATGTCGCCGGCGAACTCGGCGAGCAGCTGCGGGCGAGACTTGAGGTCTGCCAGCTTCTTGGCGCCTTCAGCATCGTAGACGGTGCCATCAGCGAAGCCGCCCTTGATGATCAGTGCCTTGTTGGTCTTGGCGAAGTCACGCAGGGTCTTCGCAGCTTCGATGAAGTCACCCTTCACGAAGGTCACAGCGGTCGGGCCGGCGAGAAGTTCATCAAGACCTTCGATGCCAGCTTCCTTGGCTGCAATGCGAACGAGCGTGTTCTTTGCCACAGTGTAGGAAGTATCGCGGCCTAGCTTTTCGCGCAGTTCAGAGATCTGCGGAACGGTAAGCCCGCGGTACTCGGTCAGGTAGATAGCGTCGGCGTTACGGAACTTGTCCGTAAGCTGAGCGACCACCGCTTCCTTTTCGGGCCTCTTCATGGCGTTCCTTCCTTAGTCAACCGTTGACTGTGAGATTCGGAACACCTCGCAGGGCAATAAAAAAAGCCCTGCACGCAGGCAGAGCAACATTCGACCGCTAAGCGGAAAGCCCTTGGTGGGCGTATGTTCTTCAACCTGCGCTGGCTTGGCGAACCAAACTTCGTGAGCGCTTGCACGCTCCAACCAACGGTCTGTGGTTTACAAGTGGGTAATTTACTGACCCGTTTGGACTAATCCAGACCGGCGTGTCGCGCCGCCGCAAAAGCAACCCCTTACCAATCGCACGAAATTTCCATGACTTACATAGGTGCTACGTTTGCTTTGTTCAGGGACGCATGTCCCAGGCGAGTCGCGATTCTCGCCGGCGCACGCCACCATATGGCACGCGCCTACCAACCCAAGAAAGATGAGAAAAGAGAAAATGGAGAAATTCTTCCATCTCAAGGAGAACGGCACCACCGTCTCCACGGAGATCATGGCCGGCCTGACCACGTTCTTCGCCATGTCCTACATCATCATCGTCAACCCGCAGATCCTGTCTTCGACCGGTATGCCGTGGGGCGGCGTGTTCCTCGCCACCATCATCGCGGCCATCATCGGCACGCTCGTGATGGGCCTGTTCGCCAACGTTCCGTATGCGCAGGCCGCCGGCATGGGCCTCAACGCGTTCTTCACCTACACCGTGTGCTTCGGCCTCGGCTTCAAGTGGCAGGAAACCCTGTGCATGGTGTTCCTGTGCGGTTTGATCAACATCATCATCACCGTCACCAAGATTCGTAAGATGATCATCCAGGCCATTCCGGAAGTGCTGCAGAACGCCATCGGCGGCGGCATCGGCCTGTTCGTGGCCTACGTCGGCTTCCTCAACGTCGGTTTCTTCACCTTCACCACCAAGTCCGCGGCCAAGAGCGGCGACACCGTGCAGGCCACCCCGGGCCTTGCCGTCATGAACAATCCGACCATCTGGCTGTTCATCATCGGCCTGGTGCTGGCCATCGTGCTCACCGTGCTCAAGGTACGCGGCGGCATGCTGATCGCCATCGCCGTCACCGCGGTCGTCGGCATTCCGATGGGCCAGACCACCATGGCCAACTCCGTGTCCATCGCCGACACCTTCGCCCAGCTGCCGCAGACCTTCGGCGTGATCTTCACCAAGGATGGCTTCCCGGCGCTGTTCTCCGACGTGTCGAAGCTGCCGATCATCCTGCTGACCATCTTCGCGTTCTCCATGTCCGACACCTTCGACACCATCGGCACCTTCATCGGCACCGGCCGTCGTACCGGCATCTTCTCCGCCGAGGACGAGAAGGCTCTTGAGAACGGTTCCGGCTTCTCCTCCAAGATGGACAAGGCCCTGTTCGCCGACTCCATCGCCACCTCCATCGGAGCCATCTGCGGCACCTCGAACACCACCACCTACGTGGAGTCCTCCGCGGGTATCGCCGCCGGCGGCCGCACCGGCCTGACCTCCGTGGTCGTGGCGATCTGCTTCGCGCTGTCCGCCTTCCTCTCCCCGGTCATCTCCGCCGTGCCGTCCGCCGCGACCGCAGGCGTGCTGGTCGTGGTCGGCTGCATGATGGCTTCCTCCTTGAAGGAAATCGAGTGGGGCGACATCTCCGAAGCCATTCCGGCGTTCTTCGCGTCCGTGTTCATGGCGTTCAGCTACTCCATCTCCTACGGCATCGCCGGCGGCTTCATCACCTACTGCATCGTCAAGACCTGCAAGAAGCAGGCCAAGGACGTGCATCCGGTGATCTGGGTCGTGGCCGTGCTGTTCATTCTGGACTTCATCATCACCGCAGTGCTGTAACAGTCCTTTTCATACGGAAAATGGGCGGTTCCTTCAGTGGAATCGCCCTTTTTTTATCGACTTTCGTATCGGTTTGACGCAGATCCGCATTAGATGGCTTGGGAGAACGCGTCGACGAGCGCGGCCATCCAGTCCGTCAGGGAATCGTACTGCTCCGGCATCTGCTCGGTCAGCTCCACGATCGGAATATTGGACGATTTGGCGGCGGTGACGATCTTGCCGGTCAACTCGGTCTCCTCCTGAATGTTGACCACCAGCAGGCCGACCTTGCCGGCCTCCAGCATGTCGGTGAACTGTTTGATGTCGGTCGGCGTTGGCTCGCTTTCGTTGGCCGTGGCACGCATGTAGCCGGTCGGCGTCGCGTCTTTGAGGCCCAGGTCCCCGGCCAAATATTCGGCGACCGATTCCGTGGCGGCATAGGCTTCGCCATCCGCCTTGCGTTTGGTCTCCGTGATTTTTCGGGCGACCTCGTCTTCCTTGGAACGCCATTGCTGGTTCAGCTTGTCGAAATCGGCCTTGCCGTCGGGCCTTGTGCCCTCGTATGCCCTGGTGATGGCCTGTGCGACCGCTTTGCGCACCGCCGCCGAGAACCAGACGTGCGGGTTGCCGCCATCCTTGACGCCACCGATCTCCGCCGCGTTGATGACTTGCGATTTGGCGGATTGCGCGGCTTTGACGGCCCATGAGTCGTACCCGGCGCCGTTGACGATGACGATTCGTGCCTTCTGCAGTTTGGCGATGTCGGACGTGGTCGGCTCATAGTCGTGCGCGTCCACGTTGGTGGAGTTGATGATGCTGGTCACCTGCACGCCGCTTCCGCCGAGCTGCTCGGCGAGGGTGCCCCATTGGTTGATGGAGGAGACGACGGAAATCGCGCCATGCGCGGAACCGGCACCGTTCTGCGACGTTCCGCAGGCAGACGCGGAAGTGAGAAGGCCGACGGAAGCGAGTACGGCAATCGCAATTCTTGCATAACGGTTCACGATGGTTCCTCCATTTTCATACGCTTCATGCTTCGGTGAATCCATCATAACCGTAACTGAGAATGATTCTCAACAGCGCGTGTCGCTTCCACAAGAAAAACAACAAACCGACGCCGAGAGCAATCTCAACGTCGGTTTGCGGGGAAAAGGAGCTGCCGATCAGCCAAAACGTACAATTACAGAGTTTCGCACAGCGAAGCGCTATTAACTGGCCAGCTGAAGCTGACTCGCACCAACCCACCGGGTTGGCACTACGTTTTGGCGAATCGGCCTTATCGATCAGCCAAAACGTCCGGAGACGTAACGTTCGGCTTCTTCGTTCTGCGGGTTGTTGAACATCGTGGTGGTGTCGGTGAAGTACTCGAGGTGACCCGGCTGGCCGACGGCCTTCAGGTTGAAGAAGGCGGTGTAGTCGGCGATACGGGCGGCCTGCTGCATGTTGTGCGTCACGATCACGATGGTGTACTCGTTCTTCAGCTCGTTGATCAGATCCTCCACGGCCAGGGTGGAGATCGGGTCGAGGGCGGAGCACGGTTCGTCCATGAGCAGCACCTGCGGGTGCACGGCCACGGCGCGTGCGATGCACAGACGCTGCTGCTGGCCGCCGGACAGGCCGATGCCCGGATTGTCCAGACGATCCTTGACCTCGTTCCACAGGTTGGCGCCACGCAGGGCCCACTCGACCAGATCATCCGCGTCGGACTTGGAGATCTTGCGGTTGTTGAGCTTCACACCGGCCAGCACGTTCTCGCGAATGGACATGGTCGGGAACGGGTTCGGACGCTGGAACACCATGCCGACGTCACGACGGACGGCGACCGGATCCACATCCTTGTCGTACAGGTTCTTGCCTTCCAGCAGCACCTCGCCTTCGCAGTGGGCGCCCGGAATGATCTCGTGCATGCGATCGAGGGTGCGCAGCACGGTGGACTTGCCACAGCCGGAAGGTCCGATGAACGCGGTGACCTTGTTGGCTTCGATGTTGATGTTCACGTCTTCCACGGCCAGGAAGTCGCCGTAGAAGATGTTCAGATGGTTGACATCAATACGTTGTCCCATTTGTTTTCCTTATTGTTCTTATGTTTTCGACTATTCGACCGCGCTCAGCGTTCCGACTTGACGGCGAAGATCTTCGCCACGAGACGGCCGATGAGGTTGAGGATCAGCACGATGAGAATCAGCACAAGGGCTGCGGCCCAGGCGCGTTCCATCGGGATGGTGGTGACGCAGGCCGCGGAAGCGTTGGCCGGGCAGTTCGCGTTGAGCTTGGAATACTCCTGGTAGACGTACACCGGAAGCGTGGTCATCTGGCCGGAGAAGAGGTTGACGTTCGTGGAGGCGATGTAGCCTGCGGTCATCAGCAACGGAGCGGTTTCACCGATCACGCGGGCGACGGCGAGAATCGCACCCGAAACGATGCCCGGCAGGGCGGTGCGCAGCACGATCTTCGTGATCGTGCGCTGCTTCGTGACGCCCAGGGCGTACGAGGCCTCGCGCAAATCGTGCGGCACGATCTTGAGCATTTCCTCGGACGACTTGACCACGGTCGGCAGCATCAGCAGGGAAAGTGCGACGGAGCCTTCGAAACCGTTGATGGTGCCGGGGCCGATCAGAATCGTGAACATCGAGAAGGCGAACAGGCCTGCGACGATGGACGGGATGCCGCTCATCACGTCGACCAGCAGGGTGATGACCTGTGCCAGCTTGCCACGGTTGGAATATTCCACCAGGTACACGGCGCACATCAGGCCGATCGGGATGGAGATGAGCATGGCGCCGAAGGTGATTTCCAGCGTGCCGATGATGGCGTGCAGGATGCCGCCGTAGCCGCCGGACGGGGTCGAGTTGCCGCCGACCACGCCGGTCATGTTGTAGCTCAGGAAGTTGAGGTTCAGCCTCTTGACGCCGTTGATGATGGTGGTGAGCAGCACCGAGAACAGCGGGATCAACGCCACGATGAACGCGCACGAGATGAGCGCCTTCATGGCGAAGTCCTTGCGCTTGCGCGCTGAGGTGAAGGAACGGGTCGGCTTGAACTTGTCGAAGTCGATGACGGGAGCGCCGTCCATCGGCGAAGCGTCGTTATTTGCGGCGGTCATCACGCACTCGCTTTCTCGGTGAGCTTACGAGCGATGAAGTTCACCACGAAGGTAATCAGGAACAGGACCAGGCCGGTGCCGATCAGCACGGAAACACCCAGATCGTTGGCTTCCGGATACTGCGCGGCGATGTTCGCGGCGATGGTCTGGTTCTGCGAGGCCTGCAGCAGCTTGACGGAGTAGTTGAGGCCCGGGGACAGGATCATGAGCACGGCCATCGTCTCGCCGAGCGCACGACCGAGGCCGAGCATGGAGGCGGACACGACGCCGGACTTGCCGAACGGCAGGACCGCGAGCTTGACCATTTCCCACTTCGTGGCGCCGAGGGCCAGAGCCGCCTCTTCCTGAAGGCGAGGGGTCTGCAGGAAGATGTCGCGGGACATGGAGGTGATGATCGGCAGGATCATGACGGCCAGCACCACGGACACGGTGGCCACGGTACGGGAGGGATTGGCGGCGGGACCGGCGAAAATCGGAATCCAGCCAAGGTATTTGGCCACCCAATTCCAGAACGGGTAGATGGCGGGCACCAGCACCAGACCGCCCCACAGACCGTAGATAACGGACGGGATGGCGGCGAGCAGATCGACCACATAGCTCAGGGCGGTGGCGAGCTTCTTCGGCGCGTAATGCGAGATGAACAGTGCGATGCCGACCGACACGAAGAAGGAAATCAGCAGTGCCAGGGCGGAAATCAGCACGGTACCGAACAGCAGCGGTCCGACGTAGCCCCAGAAGCTGGAAGCCTTGCCGCCGGTGAAGTTGCTGATGGTCGCGCTGTTGGCCTTCTGGTCACCGCCGATCAACGGCCACGCGCGGAACAGCAGGAACAGCGCGACCGCGGCGAGCACGACGAGGATCAGGATGCCGCAGGCGTAGGCCACGCCCTTGAACACCTTATCCGCGTTCTTGCCGCTCACCGGCTGCTGTGCCGTTTTGCTTTGCGAACTCACGGGTTCTCCTTTTGGTTTGCTTGCGATTGCTTTCGATTTTTCTGGTTTTGCGTATCGTCCGTAGGTATCGTTTCAGGCCGCAGCCGTTTTTTTACGCGGCTGCGGCCTGAAACCTACGGTCAGTCACCGATCACCGAAAGCGATCGCCCCACTGTGATGGGCTCACTTGGTTTTGATGGCGTCGATGGACTTGACGACCTTCTGACGCAGGGTGTTGGACATCGGAGCGGAGCCGGCTGCGGAAGCGGCGGTCTGCTGGCCTTCGTCGCTGGTCACGTAGGTGAGCCAGGACTTGACGAACTTGGCGGTGTTGGCGTCCTTGTATGCCGGGCAGGCGACGTCGTAGGAGACCAGCACGATCGGGTAGGCGCCCTTCTCGGTGGTGTTGTGGTCGAGCTTGACGACCACGCGGTTGTCACCCTTGGCGGAATCGTCGAGCGGGGAGGCGTCCACGACCTTGGCGGCGGCTTCAGCGGAGAACGGGACGTAATCGTCGCCGACCTTCACGGCCACGGTGCCCAGATCGCCGGCCTGGGAGGCATCGGCGTAACCGATGGTGCCGTCAGCCTGCTGCACGGTGGAGATCACGCCGGAAGTGCCCTTGGCGCCCTGGCCGACCTCGTTCGGCCAGTTCTCGCCGAGGTCGTAGCTCCATGCGTCGCCAGCGGCGTCCTTGACGTAGCTCAGGAAGTTCTTGGTGGTGCCGGACTTGTCGGAACGGTGCACCACGGTGATGTCGAGGTCAGGCAGATCGACCTTCGGGTTCTGCTTCTTGATGGCGTCATCGTTCCACTTGGTGATCTTGCCGTCGAAGATCTTGGCGATGGTCTCGGCATCCATGTTCAGGGTCTTGCCCTTGCCGGACACGCCCTGCAGGTTGAAGACGACGGCGATCGGGGAAATGTAGACCGGGATGTCGAAGGCGGTGCCGGAAGCGCACACGCTCTTGGACTGCTCGACCTCGTTATCGGCGAGGGAGGCGTCGGAGCCGGCCCATGCGGTTGCACCGGTCAGGAAGGTGGACACGCCAGCGCCGGAACCGGACGGGTTGTAAGCGACCTTGGCGTCCGGGTTGGTGCCCTGGAAGCCGGCGATCCAAGCTTCGACGGCGGCCTGCTGGGAAGAAGCGCCAGCGCCGGAGAAGTTGCCGGAAACGGTTTCGGTCTTGGTATCGGACTTGGCCGAAGAATCGGTGGAAGCGGTGATGTTGTCACCGCAAGCCGCGACGGAAGCCAGCATCACAATGCCGGACACAGCGGCGATGGAGCGTACGAGAATGGAGTTACGCATTATTCTTTTCCCTCTGTCAACATTCAGATGGCGTATGTTTCTGATTTTTCGATTTTCTGTTGTCGCCATCGTTCTTCATGACAATCTCCAGCCTATTGGGCGTTTCACTCGCCCCAAACCAAAAACGGTGAACGGAAGATGAACAGTCTACGACACCTTCGCCGTTCGACGTTCCTTCCGTTCACCGTTCTTTGCAAGCACGATGCGAATGCGCGCTATACCAAGCCTTTCATCATCATTCGCTTGGCGTATCGATCTTGTATCCGAGGCCGCGCACGGTGGTCAGATACTTGGGATGGCCCGGGTCCTCCTCGATTTTGGCGCGCACGCGCTTGACATGCACGTCCAGCGTCTTGGTGTCGCCGACATAGTCGGAGCCCCAGATGCGGTCGATCAGCTGGTGGCGGGTCATCACGCGGCCCTTGTTCTGCATGAGGTATTCCAGCAGTTCGAATTCCTTCAGCGGGAAGAACACGTTCTCGCCGCGGACCGTCACCTCATGCTGGCCGATTCTCATGGAAATGTCACCGCATACGAGCGGAATATCGTCGTCGGCGGCTTCTCCGGATTCGGCGACCATCTGGTTGCGGCGCAGCACCGCGCGGATGCGTGCCAGCAGCTCACGGAAGGAATACGGTTTGGTGATGTAGTCGTCCGCACCGATTTCAAGGCCGACGACCTTGTCGATTTCCGCGCTTTTCGCGGTCAGCATGATGATCGGCACACGGCTTTGCTCGCGGATCCGACGGCACAGCGCGGTGCCGTCAAGACCGGGCAGCATCAGATCGAGCAGCACCAGATCGATACCACCCTTGGTGAACAGTTCCAATCCTTCTTCACCGGTGGCCGCGGCGGACACGTCGTACCCTTCACGGGTGAGCTGGTAGACCAGCGGCTCACGGTACGACTCTTCGTCCTCGACGATCAGAATTCGCGTCATCAGTGGTTCTCCTCATTCTCTGTTGTGGTGGAGTGGCCGGACTGTTTCTTTTCACGGGTGTTATCATTCGCCGAATCCGCCGGATGGTCGGGTTCCGCAGCGCCCGAAGCCTGCGGCATCGTGATGGTGAAGGTGGATCCCTCCCCCTCACGCGACCATACGGAGATGGTGCCGCCGCAATCCTCGACGCAATGCTTGGTGATGGCCAATCCCAGGCCGGTGCCGCCGGTTTCACGGGAGCGCGCCGGATCGACGCGGTAGAATCGCTCGAAAATTCTGCTGAGCGACGCCGCGGGGATGCCGATGCCCTGGTCCACGACGCGAATCGCCACCTTGCCGGATTCGATGCCGATGCCGACGGCCACCGTGGTATGTTCCGGCGAATAGTTGATGGCGTTCTCCACCAGGTTCTTCACCGCAGTTTTGATGGTCTCATGGTCAGCGACCACGAACACGTCCAGGTTCTGTTCGGCTTCCTTGGCCAGTTCCTCGGCGTTCGCATGCACCAGCACCTGCCGGCCGTTCACGGACAGGACCAGGCTGATGTGCTTCGATTCGGCCTTGACCTGGTTTTCGGCGAGCGCCTCGCGTGCCACGGGCAGCACGGACAGCCGTTCCGCGTTGAGCATCGCTGCCGCGCTTTGCGCTTTCTGCAGGTCGATCAGACGGTGGACCAGTTCCGTCAATCGTTCGGATTCCTTGGAGATTCGGCCGGAGAAGTATTTCACCGCGTCCGGATCGTCGGCCGCGTCGCCGATCGTTTCGGCGAGCAGAGAAATCGCGCCTGCCGGGGTTTTCAGTTCGTGCGAGACGTTGGTGACGAAATCGCGCCGCATGATTTCGAAACGGCGTTGCTCGCTCATGTCGGAAATGAAAATCGCAAATAGGTTGTCGGCGATCTGTCCGACGCGCACGTGCAGGTAGAGCGTGTCTTCGGGCAGCGGCTTGCCGGCTTCGACGCCTTTGCCGTTCGTGTTCACCACGCCCGTTCGCGTGCGGCCGTGCAGGGGGATGGTCAGTTCGCGTTCGCGCACCACGCTGTCTGTGGAGACCAGTTTCACGATGTCGCGGATTTCCGCGAGCGCCATCGCCTGGTCGTGGATGATGCCGAAGCGCCGCGCGGCCGGGGATGCGTATTGGACCGTGGCCAGCGAGTCTACGACCACCAAAGCTTCGGGCATGACGGCCACCAGCTGGCGTTCCGTGGACTGCACGGGAACGCGGGGGCCGAACAGGGACGTGTTCTTCGCAGCTCCGAACAGGCTCGGATCATTGGGGTCGACGCTGTCCTGCACATCCTGGAAGCCTCGTCTGCGGCCAAGCAGGAACGCCACGACGAACACGACCACGGCCACGACCACCAATGCCGCAACCACCGACGGCGTTGCCAGCATCTGCTCCAACGTCATGCGTTCACCTTCCGATAATCCTCAGTTCTTCCTTAAGACTAGCGGTTTCGGAGAGGCTTTCGCGTATGCGATTCTCTCACGCCACCGGAAGTTTTCCTGCCGTTCATCTTCCGAAACGCAGCATATCGGAATATGAGACGTCCCGTTTGCCGATATGACGATGCATGATGACGGGTCATGCGGCAAACGGGATGTGGAAACGGCTTTTCGCAACGTTAGGCGTTTCGCAACGCCACATGAACGCTACATGCGTTTGGCGATGTTCACCGTCAGTTTCGCGGCGGTGTCCGCGTATTCGGAAATGTCGAACGTTTTGAAATCCTCGTAGTCGGTGTCCGCGTTGTCGCTCAACGCGCGAATCACCAATGCGGGAACGTCGTTGCGGGCGGCGACATGCGCGACGGCGGCGCCTTCCATTTCCACCGCGTCCGCGCCGGTCTCACGGATCACCTGCTCGACCTTCTGCGGATCATCGACGAAATAGTTGCCGGTGGCGATGATGCCGACGATATGGTGAATGTTCAAGTCGTTCAGCGCCTGGTCGGCCAGTTCGAGCAGACGGTCGTCGCTATGGTATTCCTCGATGGGCCGGTCGGCGGTGCCGGGCTTGAACTGTCCCACCAATCGCATGTCGGTGTCGAGATAGCGCAGGGTGCCGCCGAGCACCACGTCGTTGATGTGCAGATTCGTGTTGAGATTGCCCGCGATGCCGGAGAAGATCACGGCGTCCGGCTGGTCAGCGTCGATCAGATGCTGCGTGGTGGCGGCGATGTTGACGGTGCCCATGCCGCCGACGGTCGCGGCAACGTTGACGGCGGTGCCCTTGTTGGTTTCGAGGGTGCCGCGCGTCACCTTGACGCCGGCTTCCTCGGTGACGGTGACGTTGCTCAGTGCCGTTGCGATATTGGCGACTTCCTCATCCATGGCGCCAATGATGGCGATTGCGGTCATTGCACCCTCCCTGTCTTACGTGCTGTCTTGAGTGTTGTTTTACGCGATTGCGATTCGCGTTTCCCGAATTTTCTGCAATCGCGCGGATAGTGAATCGAATCGGTCACTTCCAGCGGCGCACGGCCACCGCATGGGCAAGCTCGCGTAGCAGCTGTTCCGTGGTGTTCCAGCTCAGACATTTGTCGGTGATGGACTTGCCGTAGACGAGCTGGCCGAGCGGCGCGGCCTTCTGGTTGCCGCCTTCGATGAAGCTTTCCATCATGATGCCGGTGATGCCCTGCTCGCCTTTGGCGATACGGCCCGCGATGTCACGCACCACCTGCGCCTGACGATGCTCGTCCTTGCCGGAGTTGCCATGCGAGCAGTCGACGATCAGCCCATGTGCCGCAGCGGAATCGGCCGGCATTTCGGCGCGGATGGTGTCCATGGCCTTGGCCACCGAAGCGGCATCGTAATTCGGGCCGTGCGAGGAACCACGCAACACCACATGACAGTCGGGATTGCCAAGCGTTTTGACCACGGCGGCGCGGCCAAGATGGTCGATGCCGAAGAACGTGTGCTGTTGTGCGGAAGCGAAGCAGGAATCGGCCGGAGCCTTGATGGAACCGTCCGTGGCGTTCTTGAAGCCGATCGGCATGGACAGGCCGGACGCCAACTGCCGGTGCACCTGGCTTTCCGTATTGCGCGCGCCGATCGCACCCCAGCTAATCGCGTCGGAAATATACTGCGGACTGGTCGGCTCCAAAAACTCCGTGGCCGCCGCCAAACCCTCGTCAAGCACGCCAAGCAGCGTGCGGCGGGCCAACAGCAAGCCCTTCCTGATATTGCAGCTGCCGTCGATATCCGGATCGTTGATCAGACCCTTCCAACCGACCGTGGTGCGCGGCTTCTCGAAATACACGCGCATGACGATCAGCAGCTCGCCATCCAACTCGCCTTTCAACGCGGACAGGCGACGCGCGTAATCGAGCGCGGCCTTCGGATCGTGAACGGAACACGGACCGACAACCACCAGCAGGCGATCGTCCTGACCGTACAGGCAGGCACGAATCTCATCACGCGAATAGGCGACGATCTCCTGCGCCTGCTCGCTCAACGGCAGGTCGCCCAACACCTGCGCCGGCGTGGGCAACACTTCGAATTCCAGCACGCGGCGGTTCACGATGCGGCTGATGCCCACCTGGTCCTCCCAGCGCGGCACGTCGGTCTCCACCAGCGGATTCTTGCCCTCATCCATGGCCTGCCTAATGGCACGTAAATCCTCAGGCGTATTCAGCTGCTGCTGCATGATCTCGCTCTCCTTGTCGCTTCCTTTCCCAAGGATAGCAACGATGGCGCAGAAACATCAGCCAAGCTTGCGACGCGCGTCGACCGCGTCGGCAAGCGTGTGCAGCAGCTGCTCGGTACGATCCCACGGCACGCATGCGTCGGTGATCGACTTGCCGTATTCCAGCTGGTCGAGCGGCGCGGGCTTCTGATTGCCCGCCTTGAGGAAGCTTTCCATCATGATGCCGAGAATGCCCTGTTCGCCGGCCGCGACGCGTGCGGCGATTTCTTCGACCACTTCGGCCTCGCGCACCTCGTTCTTACCGCAGTTGCCGTGCGCGGCATCGATGATCAGACCATGCTCGCTTGGTCCGGAAGCCTTGGAAGCCTTGAGATCCGCCAACGCTTGGGCCACGGAAGCGGCATCGTAGTTCGGACCATGCGAGGAACCACGCAGCACCAGATGGCAGTCGGGATTGCCCTTGGTCTCCGCGGAAATCACACGACCATCCAGATTGATGGAGAGGAAATGATGCTCGAAAGCGGCCGCGAAACACGAATCGGCCGCCGGCTTGATGGAACCATCCGTAGCGTTCTTGAAACCGATCGGCATGGACATGCCGGACGCCAGCTCGCGGTGCACCTGGCTTTCCGTATTACGCGCGCCGATAGCGCCCCAGCTGATCAGATCGCAAATATACTGCGGGGTAATCGGATCAAGCCATTCCGTAGCGGCGGGCAAGCCGAGCCCCAGCACGTCGGTAAGCACCTTGCGAGCCATGAACATGCCCTTGCGAATATTGAACTGGCCGTCAAGATCAGGATCGTTGATCAGACCCTTCCAACCGATCGTGGTGCGCGGCTTCTCGAAATACACGCGCATGACGATGACCAGACGATCATCAAGCTCCTTCTTGACGGCGGCAAGCCTCTCCGCATACTCGTGCGCAGCCTTCGGATCATGAATCGAACACGGGCCGACGATGGCCAGCAGACGATCGTCACGGCCATGCAGCACGTCACGAATCTCCTGACGGGACTTCAACACCAGATCGCTCATCTCGTTCGTGAGCGGAAGTTCCTTCAGAAAATATCGGGGAGCGGGAATCGGGTCAAGCTGACGAATATTGACATCCACGGTCTCCGGAAACACGGCGCGCTCATCCAACAGCTGTGCATCCTTCGAACTATCCGGACCGCGAAGACCTGCCATCGCTTCTGTTCCTCCCCTGCATCATTATGCTTGCGTAGCGCGATAGCGCCACCGTCGTTACCTTAACGGATGGGGACGGAATATGGGGATGGGCGACTGCATGGTGGAATGGGTGGGGGTGACGTGGGAAAGACAAAAGAAAAACCCGGGCTGGTTGACCCGGGCTAAATCTAAATGAAAACGCCTGTCGGCGTTTTCTCCTCGCTACGAGAGCCCACTGGGCTCTCGCTTAACGCTCGGCGCGTGTTGGCTACGCGCGCTTCGCGCGCTACATAGCCAACGCGCCTTCGGCCCTGCAATTACGGACCACGCTCCGCGTGGACTCAATACTACCTTCGCCGTGCCTTCGGCCTGACGGCCTCAGCCGCGCCTACAAACAGTCCACAGGACTGTTTGCTTAACGGCGCGTCGGCTCAGGGAGCGCTGGCCTTAGGCCAGCGCTCCCATCGGATCCCACGCGGGGAGCATGGTGGCGGGTTCTTCTAGGGCCTTGAGGTATTCAGCGGGAAGGAGGACCTTGGGGACGGCGACCTCGTAGACGTATTCGGTGAACCAGTCGTCGCTCATGGTGAAGTAGCCCTTGTCGGCAATCTTGTCTCCCCACGAGTTCTCCACACGCCAACGGCGGGTGGTGTGGCCATCCTCATCCACATCCACACCGACGAACGCCATCGCGTGATTCATCGCGGAATCGCCGAAACGGACACGCTGTTCCTTGTCCAGATCGAAATCGACGCCATACACGCGGCCATACTCGAACAGGTCGGTGGCCCACGCGCCGTTCTCACGGTCCATCATCGGATGGCAATCAGCGCCGAACCATACCGGAATGCCCTGTTCCTGAAGAATCTGACGCACGCAGTCCTTCATGAACTGGTTCGGCACGTTGAGGTACTCGGTCGGGTCTCCCCCGGCCACGTTGCCCAGATGCTCGATGCCGATCTTCTTGCCCTTGACGTGCTCCTGACGCGGATCGTCCACCAGGCAGACATAGCTTTCCAAATCGGCGGAACCCACATATTTCTTCCAGAACTCGACAGGCGTGATCTCGCCATCGCGGTGGAACTCGCCGTCCTTGTCGGTCCACTCCCAATCGAAGCTCTTCGGCGGCTCGCCCAAGTGAATCGTCAGAATACGGTGACCGGCGGCGACCGCATCGGCGATGATCGCATCGATCGCGGACGGATCAGCGTACATATGCGCAACCGCGGTGTGCAGCATGCGGCGCAGCTGCACGTTCATCTCACCGGTGTTCCTGGAGGATTCAGTCTCCGGGAACAGGTCCTTCGGCACCGCGCCATACTTCTTGTACACGTTCATGGCCATGGTCCACTGGCCGCCGTCGCCCATCACGTCGGACAGCAGATGCTGCATCAGACGCGAATCGGCAGGCTCGCCGGCACGCACCAGCTTGGCCACGTCCTTCAGGAAGTAGTTGACGCGTTCGAGCTTGTCGTAGTACATGGCGTAGTTCTGGGAGAACTCGAACTCCTTGAGACCCATGTTCTGCTTGGCCACGAAACGGGCCACGTTCAGCGAGCTGAACAGCCAGCAACGGCCGGAACGGTCCTGATGGGTGACGGTGCCGTTGTCCACGACGGTGGAGAAACGACGCTGCATCAGACGGGCGCGATCGTAGTTGCGCGCCACCTTGTCGATGCCGGCCGTCGTGACGGCGTTCATGGCCATGCGATTGTGCTCGCTTGCTTCGAAATCGTCGACGAGCTTGTTCAGTTCATCACCGCTCAATGGCGTGATGTCGGTCATTATCCATTCCCTTTCTATGGTTTCAGTTGTTCTGCGAAGCGTCTGCGGATTCGGCGTCGCCTTCCGGCTCGGTCTCGGCTGCGGAATCGTTCTCGACGGCATCCTGCGTGTCGGCGTCTGCCGGTGCGGCGGTCTCATCGTCGTGCTGCGCGTCGTCATCAGATTGCGCGTCGGAAGGCTCGCCTTCATCGACGGCGTTGACCACGGACAGGTCGTTCATGCCGAAACCGGAGAACGCGTTGGAGAACATGGCACGCAGTTCGCTGACGCGCTGCGTGATCTGGGCCTCACGGCTCTGCAGGTCGGCGATGCGCTGCTGCACGCCGTCCAGTTCCTTCTTCGCGGCCTCACGACGCTCGTTGATCTGCTCGTCGGCGTCTTCGGTGGCCTGCTTGAGGATGCTTGCCGCGTTCGCGTCCGCCTCGTCACGCTTGCTGGAAGCGTACGCCTCAGCCTCGTCACGGGTCTTCTGCGCGGAGGAAATCAACTCGCTGGCCTGCTTGTTGGCGGCCTCGCGACGCTCGTTCAGGTCGGTGAGCAGCTCATTGACCTTCTTCGTGGCCTCCTCCTGCTGGGCGGAGATGTCGGCGCGGATCTGCTCCACTTCGGCGTTGACCTGGCTGATGGTCTTGGTGCGGTGCACCTCCGCCTCGTCGGTGATCTCCTGGGCCTTCGCCTTGGCGGTGTCGGTGATTTCGGCGGCACGGCGCTGCGCGTCGGTCATCATCTTGGACACCTGCTCGCGCACGTCCGCCAGCTTCTTGTTGGCTTCGGCAAGCGCGGATTCGATCTGGTCGTTGGTCTCGCTCTTCAGGCGGGAGATCTCCTCATTGGCGTTCTTGCGCTGTTCGGCGATCTTGCTGGTCGCCTCGGTGCGCATGTCGGAAATCTCACGTTCCTGCGTGGCGCGTTCGGCGGCAAGACGCTTGCCGTGTTCCTCACGGGAGTTGGTCAGTTCCAGATCGACGGTCTGACGCTGCGCCACCACGGCCTTCTGGGCCTCGCTGCGCATCTGGTCGACCTCATGCTGGGCATTGGCCCTCATGGCTTCGGATTCGTCCTTGGCGTCACCGAGCACCTTGGCCGCCTTGGCGTTGGCGTCGTCCATGATGCGCTTGGCGTCGATTTTGGCGTTGTTCAGCAGTGTTTCAGCCTGCAGCTGCACCGTGGCGCGGGCCGCGGAAGCGTCCTTCTTGGCTCGTTCAAGCAGCTCGGCGCTGGTCTGTTCCGCGCTGGCGAGCATCTGCTGGGCGTTGGCGCCCAGTGACGCGAAGGACTTCGGAGCGGCCTTCTTGTTCTTTTCCTCCTGCAGCTGCGCCTGCAGCTCAAGGATGGTCTGGTCGTCGGCCTTGACCTGCTCACGCAGACGGTTCACCGTCTCCTGAGCCGAAGCGAACGCCTCGTCGACTCGATCCTTGTCGTACCCCCTCAACACGATTGGGAACTGCTCAACCATGCCCTTTTCCTTTCACGAATTCCCTACACTTCGCGCATCTGCCAGCGCGCACTCGTTCAGTACTCTATCTCAGTCAGCAGGCGGCACGCAGAACGAAATGCATTATTCTCACAGAGAGCACAGAAATCGTTCGAAAAAGTCTGTCGGGGGTATGGCGGTATGTCCGCGACCACGTGTCGAAACCGCATGACTCACATGTCGCAGAAAATCGTGCCGTAGAAAGCGGAGCCGTCCTCAGCCAAGCAGAATGTCGCTTGACGAGGGTTGCAGGAAGTATCGTACCGATTCACGCAGTACGTCATCGACCGCAGCGGTCTGCTGTTCGATCGGCAGTCCACGTTCGTGCGGCCGACCGTTGACGATCGGCAGGCTGACGAACCCCGACAGAATGCGACGTTCCTGGCCCGCCGACCAGTTGAGCAGATGGTAGAACAGCGAATTGCATACGAACGTACCGGCGTCGGAACTCAACGCGGCGGGAATCTCGTGTTTGGCGAAATCGTGCAGTATCGACCGCAACGGCAGGCGCGTCCAGTACGCGGCCGGACCTTCCGGGTCGATCGGGCGGCGGGGCGGAATCACGTTGTCGGCATCCGGCTTGGCCGCATCCATGAGATTTGTGGCGCATCGTTCCAGCAGAATGCCACGGGAGGTGCGCTTGAGCCCTGTGGCGATGACGATGTCCGGCTTGGCCTGTTCGATGGCTTCCAGCAGTGTGGGCCAGGCTTTGGCGAAGCTCACCGGAAGCGTGACGTTGGTGACGGTGACGGCGATGTCCTGCAGCAGTTCTTCGGAGATCGCCTGCGATTGCGCCGGATCGCCCCATTGCTTGGCTACCGCCGCCGGCACGAGCACGGCCGGATTGACGTCGATGCCTTCGTAGGGCGTGAAACCGGAGATGACGATGTTGATCTGCTGCATGGTTTCCAGTGTACGTGGTGAATGTGTTGAACGTTAAGTCTGCCGACACGTCGACGGACTTAACGTTCGATGAAAATCAACGGCTGTGCATCTGGGAGAACGCCTCGGCGAACACGGCGTGCATGCGCGCCTTGGCTTCCTCCTTGGCGTGTTCGGGGTCGAGGCTGCGGGCGATGCCTTCGGCGATCGGCATGTCGGATGGCGTGGTGATTTTGAGGTTCGTTTCGGAACCGTCCACGATGGCGACCGGCTCGTCGGGCAGGTAGTCCACCACCACGCGCGTGTCGTCGGTCGGATGGAAGTCGGGGTCGGCGGCGGCCAGTTCGTAGGCTTTGACGATGGTACCGAAACGGAACGCCTGCGGGGTCTGCGCGCGGAAGGTGTTCGGACGTTCCGGCACGGATTTGACCACCTTGCGGTCGCCCAGATCCTCTGTGAGCAGAATCGTGTCGGTGGAGGCGTAGGCCACGGTGGCGGCATTGAACTGGTCCAGGCTGTCGATGCAGCCGTCGATGGACCGCTCCTCGACGAACGGACGCACGCCGTCGTGGATGAGGATCTTCGCGCCGGAGGGAATGCCGGCCTGCTTGAGCAGGTCCAGGGCGGCGAGCGTGCTGTCCACGCGTTCGGCGCCGCCGGGAACGATGGCCCGCACTTTGGCGTAGCCGGCTTCGTCGATAAGCTCGTTCACCGTCTCTTCGACGCGTTCGTTGACCACCACGATGATGTCGCTGATGCGGTCGTTGTTTTCGAATGCCTCGATGCTCCGGCAGACGATTGGCTTGCCGCCCACCGACACCAGCTGCTTGGGGTTGTTCTCGTCGAATCGGGTGCCGAATCCCGCTGCCAGCACCACGGCCACGACCGGCATCTTCTGTTCCTGCATCTGCTCTCCCTTACTCATATGCTCCACCGTAAAGCCGCGGCCGCATGCCACCCCGTTCCACGGCGGGTTCTGCACGCAATCCGCAACAGTGGCCACGCGAATCACTCGAATCGCACGAATCGCGTGGCTTGTATGACTCGTATGGTGATTATTCGCGTACGATCAGCGCCAGCATGCGTCCTTCATGCTGTTTTTTGGCGAGCGACGCGCGGCGATGCGAGAACCACAGCGGGTTTTCGAGCGTGCACAGGCTGCGGCGGATCTTGTTGAACCGTTCGGAAAGCTTCGGATCGCCTTCGCCATCGGCGGCGCAGATGCCGGCCAGTTCCTCGTCTTCGGACAGGTACTGCGTGGCCGCGTTGACGCGTGGACGGGATGAGACGATGTTGTCGGCCGGCACGCCCGCTTTGGCAAGCTCCTGCAGGGCGGCCGCGGCGATGTCGATGCCCGGCTGGCCAAATCGGCTCAACGTGAAGGTTCCCGGGAACTGCGCATCGAATTCGTCGGCGATGTCGCCACCGACCTCGTAGCAGTCGCCGCAGATGCAGGGGCCGAGCGTGGCGACGATACGTTCCGGCTGGGCGCCCTTGGACACCATCTTCTCGATGGTCGCGCCGATCACGCCTTTCTGCAGACCGCGACGGCCGCAGTGCGCTGCGCCGATCACGCCGGCTTCGGGATCGGCCATGAGCACCGGCAGGCAGTCGGCGGCGAACATGCCGAGCGCCACGTTCTTCCGGGACGTCACTTGGCCGTCGGCTTCGATGACGGTCGGCTCACCGTCATTCCCCGTCGCGTTGTTTTCGCCGTCCGTCTCGTCTTCCGGCTTCTTCGTGCCGGACACGTCGAATCCGAACGGCTGGTTGATGACGAATGATTCGTCCACGTCCACCGCGTCGCCGGAATGCACCTGGCTGATGAGGCTGATTTTCGCGCCGAGCACGTCGGCGAGCGCCTTGCGGTTGGCGAGCACGTGTTCCGGTTTGTCGCCGGATTTGCCGCCGAGGTTGAAGTGCGCGAAATCGCCTTCGCTGGTGCCGCCGAGTCGCGTGGTGTAGACGACTTTGATGCCGGGGGCCAGCATGATCGGAATGGTCACGGGAATCGGGTTGCCGTTTTTGTCAGTGGGGTCGATGGCGTTGGAATCGAGGATCGCGTCATCGTATTGTGTGCTGCTCATGTCTTGTTTTTCCTTGGTTTTGCGATTGGAAGGCCTGCTTGCGATTGCCGTCTTCTATTCGGCTTTCAGCGTCGGCTTTTTCGTGCGCGAACGGATGGCCGCGTTGACGGGCACCTCCTGTGGGCACGGCATGGAGAAGACGTGCGCCGGGTTGTTGATGGCTTCGACCCAGTGGCCGTCGGCGTCACGGAAACCGCCGGCAGGCACGGTGTAGGCGAAGGGGGCCGCGCCGGGCAGCACGAATTCGACTTCCTGGCCGGCTTCGATCTTGTTGCGGCTCATGATGGTCACGCGTCCTCCGTCTTCCGGACTCCATGACAGCACTTCGCCGACGACGAGCCATGCGCGGAAGTATGCGGAACGGTCGGTGCTTTGCCGCACTTTGTGTTCCGGATAATAGAAGCCGGTGGAGTAGTCGCGGTGCGCCACTTTGTCGGGCTCGTCGAGCAGCCAATCCGGCAGGGTGACATGCGGTGCCGGCCGTACACCGGCGTGATGCCAGCCTTCCGGCAGTATTTCGGCGGCGGTGTTCGACTTGCGTCGGGTGCTGCGTGCGTGGTAGCTCAGATTGTCCGGCTCGCCAATCGCGATATTGCCGGACGAAACGTTGCCAGCCGAAACGTTGCCGGACGGCACGCCCCCAACGGGAACGGCGTCGATGTCGGGCTTGCCGGCGAACGCGCCATCGGCGTTGGCCATGATCGCATCCTCGGTGTCCGGCTTGCCGTATTCCGGGTCACCGGGACGGATCACGCGGTCGCGGAACGGCTTCAGAACATTGCCGTCGGCATCTTCGAAGCCGCGCTGGACCATGTATTCGTTGACGGCCGTCTTGTAGGCGTTCGTCATGGCGGCGATGTAGTAGGCGCTCTTGGAACGGCCTTCGATCTTGAGGCTCGTCGCGCCCGAATCAAGCAGATCGTCGATGTGGGCGAGCATGTTCATGTCCTGCGAATTGAACAGGTACGCGCCTTCCGCGGTCTGTTCGATCGGGAAGTACTGGCCGGGGCGTTTCTCTTCGACGATCGAATACTTCCAGCGGCACGGCTGCGCGCATTCGCCGTGGTTGCCGTCGCGGCCGGTCAGATAGTTGGAGAACAGGCAGCGTCCGGAGAAGGCCATGCACATCGCGCCATGCACGAAGCATTCGATGTCGAGGTCGTCGGGAATGCGGGCGCGGATGTCGCGCACGGCCTGCAGGTCCATTTCGCGGGCCAGCACCACGCGGCGCGCGCCCAGTTCGTAGAACGCGTTGGCGGCCTGGTAGTTGGTGACGCCGGCCTGCGTGCTCACATGCAGTTCGAGGTTCGGAGCCACCTGCTTGGCCATGAGCATCACGCCGATGTCGGAGACGATCAGCGCGTCCACGCCGGTGTCCTTCAGCTTGCCGAGGTATTCGCGCATGGCTTCCACCTCGTTGTTGCGCGGCAGCACGTTGAAGGTGACGTACACGCGGGCTCCACGCTCGTGGGCGTAGCGTGCGCCTTCCTCGAAATCCTCGAGGCTCAGGTTTTTCGGCGCGCTGCGCATGCCGAACGCCTTGCCGCCGCAGTAGACGGCGTCCGCACCGTAATCGACCGCGGTTTTCAGTCCCCTCAAATTGCCTGCGGGGGCCAACACTTCTGGCTTGTTTCTTCTTTGCACGGATGTTCCTCTTACTCGTAAAAGACCATCAGATATTGTCGTAGATTCACGGGACAGGCAAAGCCCGTCCAGCCGTTACGCAAGCTCGGGCTACGCCAGCTCGCGTGCGACGGCGGCGAGTACGTCCACGGCGTCGGCGAACTCTTCCGGCGTGGTGTAGGAGTAGCTCAGGCGCAGGGAGTTGTCGGCGGCGAAATCGTAGATGTCGCCGGGGTTGAGCAGCACGCCACGTTCGGCGGCCAGCTGGAACAGGCGGTTCATGCGTATCGGCCGGTCGAAGGTCATCCAAATGTAGAAGCCGCCGGACGGCACGTTCCAGTGGGCGAGCCCGTCCATTTTCTCCTGCAGCGTAACGAGCGCGCGGTCGCGGCGGTGCCGCAGCTCCCGTTTCAGGCCGGCCACGTATTCGTCGTACATGCCGTTCGTGAGGAATCGCGCGAACGTCCACTGGCTCAGCACGCTCGCACCGTAGTCCATCTGCATTTTCACGTCGGCGAGCCGCTGCACGATCGGTTCGGCGGCGACCAGCCATCCGATGCGCAAGCCGGGAGCCAGCGACTTGGACGCGCTGCCGAGCGTGATGACCATGCCGGTCTCATCGAGGGCCTTCAGCGACGGCAGCGGGGCATCATCCTCGAAATACAGGTCGCGGTAGGCGCCGTCCTCGATGATCGGCAGTCGGCTGTCCACGGAAAGCTCGACCAGTTCATGCCGGCGTTTGTCGCTCATAGTGACGCCTGTCGGATTGTGATTGGTCGGAATCGTGTACAGGATCGCATTGCCTTTGCGGTTGCGCGCGTTGAGCGGCGCCGGACGGCCGGTGTCAAGCTCCCCTTCCGCCAGCAGGCCGCGCAATGCCTGCACGTTGAGGCCGTCGTCGTCCATCGGCACGCCTTCCAGATGCATGCCGGCCGACTGGAACACCTGCAGCGACTTGATGTAGCTCGGCGATTCCGCGTATACGGTGGTGCCGGCCGGCAGCAGGCTCACCGAAATCATCTGCAGCGCCTGCAACGCGCCGGATGTGACCAGCACCTGGCTTGCCGTGCAGTCGACGCCGGTGGCGCGCATGTGCGCCGCGATGGCCTCGCGCAGTTCGGGCAGGCCTTCGGGCGGCGGGTAGCCGAGCGTTTCGATCTCGTCCGCCGCCTCGCCGAGCACCTGCCGCCACATGGCTTTCGGAAAGAGCCGCGGGTCGAGCTCGCCGGTGCCGATGCGCGTCATGTTCGGCGTGAACTCGTACCGGTTGATGGCTTGGATGGTGTCGTTGTTGGCTTTGAAGAAGCCGGAATCCACGTAATCGGCCCAGTCGGGCGCGCCCGGCAGCATCAGCGACCACGTGTTGCTGACGATTCGCGTGCCCGCTCCATGCTGCCCTTCGACGATGCCATAATCGGACAGCTCGTTGATGGCCGCGATGACGGTGGACCGGTTCACGCCGAACCATTCGGCGAGCGCGCGTTGCGACGGCAGACGCGAGCCAATCGGCCAATTGCCGCTGTGCACCTGTTCGCACATGTACCCGACGATTTGTTCGGTGACGGGTTCGCCGGTGGTACGGTCCGGTTTCCAATCGATGTTCAGCGGCGCGATGCGTGCCATGACGCTCCTTCACATTGGTGGTGTCGGTATGGTTCGGCGTTTTCCGCGGTCGGCGCATCTGCTTTCTGACAGTGGACCGTCCTGCGATTGGCTGAGCCAAACCTCAGCTTTTGGCTGGTTGCCTATTGTAGCAACACCTATACAATATGACACTGGTTACGTTGTTTTTCGCAGAATAGAGGTTTTTCCTGCGATTACAAAATGAGCAATTTGGTTGGTTTTGGCTGGGTTGATTACAACCAACCAAATATGTTTGGATGGATAAGAGGCGAGTATGGGATTCTTTTTCCAAGGGCTGACGTTGGGATTGGCGTATGTCGCGCCGATCGGTATGCAGAATCTGTTCGTCATCGATTCGGCGCTGACCAAGCCGCGCCGCCGCGCGCTGCTGACCGCGCTGATCGTACTGTTCTTCGACGTGTCGTTGTCGCTGTCCTGCTTTTTCGGCATCGGCAAGCTCATGCAGGACCACGCATGGCTGAAGCTGGCCATTCTGGCGATCGGCGGCTTGGTGGTCATCCGTATCGGCGCGGGTCTGCTGTTTCCCGGCAAGGGTGGCGATGATGGCGCCGCGCAAACGCCGCAGTCGCAGACCTCGCAATCGCAGGGCCTTGCGCAACGCGTCACTTCGAAATTCGGCGGCGACAGCGAGCTGCTGCACACCATCGTCACCGCCGGTGTGGTGACGTGGTGCAATCCGCAGGCCATCATCGACGGCACGCTGATGCTCGGCGCGTTCAGCGCGACGCTTACCGTCGGTCAGTCCACGCCGTTCATCACCGGCGTGGAAACCGCGTCGGCACTGTGGTTCTTCGGCATCACCCTGCTGGTGTCGCTGTTCAGCCACAAGTTCAGCCCGCGAATCATCACCGCGATGAACCGCGTGTGTGGCGCGGTGGTGGTGCTGTACGGCGTCAAACTACTAGCTGATTTCGCGATGGCCGTGCTGTAATCCCCGATAGCCGTCCGGTTCCGCAAAAACGTATGCCCGTCCGTGTTTTGCTACCCGAGCTGAGTGGTTGGGCTAACAAAATGCGGACGGGCAGTGCTTTTTCAGCCGAGGAAGGCGAGCTCCTCGTCAGTGAGTTCGAGCTCGTCGGCCTTCAGGGAGTCGAGGATGGTTTCGGGACGGTGTGCGCCCGGAATCACGAACATGTGGTCGCCCTTGGCCAGCTCCCAAGCCAGCACCACGCGCTGGTAGCTCACGCCATGCTTGGCGGCCACTTCGCGGAACGGGTCGAACAGGTGCTCGTCGTACGGGTGGCGGTAGCCGCCGAGCGGACTCCAGCACACGAAGGCGAGACCTTCCTTCGCGCAGTATTCCAACGTGTCCTGGGTTTCCAGATGGATCGGCGAATACTGGTTCTGCACGGCAACGAGCTTGTCGCCGAGAATCTCCTGTGCGATTTTGAGCTGTTCGATGCTCACGTTGGACACACCCGCCCACTGGGCAACGCCCTGGTCGAGCAGCGCCTTGATACCTTCGCAGGACTCGTTGTACGGCACTTCCGGATCGTGGCGATGCAGGTAGAGCAGGTCGATCGAGTCGACGCCGAGCGCCTGCGCGGACTGCTTGCCGTATTCGATGAGGTGTTCCGGCTTGCCGTCGCGCGGCCAGATCGGCTTGTCGCCATCCCACGCGCGGCGCAGACCGACCTTGGTGGCCACGGTGACTTCCTCACGAGGTCCCTTCCAGGTCTCCAGTGCTTCGCGGACCAGCTTTTCGCCGGTCTGCTCCTCCTCACCGGGGGTGTAATACGCCCACGCGGTGTCGATATGACGGCAGCCAGCATCCAAAGATGCATGCAAGGTCTCGATACCGACATCGTGGCCCCGGTTGTTTTCAATGGTTAGCGGCATCTCGCCGTGGCCGATGGCGGTGGTATGGAATGGTCCGAGATCGCGGAATAACGTCATGTCTTGTCCTTCCAAACAGGCACGTGCCCTGCATCGGGCATATGCACGAAGCGTCTTTCCGGCAAAGCATGCCAAGCCGGTCGACGTCAGCGTTCAGGTGTGTTTCCAATGGAGAAGCCTACCAATCGCCATAGGCGAACGGTAGGCTTCTCCATGCCGGGGCCACGTTGATTATGCCAATGATCGTATGACGAAACGGCATGACGGGCAGACAGCGCTGCCGCGGCGGCGCCTTGGCTATCGGCCTCCGCCGCCTCCACCGCCGCCGCCTCCGCCACCGCCGCCGAAGCCGCCACCGGAGAAGGATCCGCCGGAGCCAGAGGATGAGGAAGGCGCGGCCGCGGAAATCGTGGAACTCACCGAAGCGAATCCAGAGCTGATCTGCGAACCGATGTCACCGACGCCGCCCATGAATTGCGTACCGCCATACATACCACCCGGCATCATGCCATTCGTATTGATCGGACCGTTCCACGCCTGGGAACGATAGGTCCAATAGCCCAAGGAGTCATAACCGTAGGTGTCAAGCCATTGCGGGTCGTTGACTTCGGGGTAGGCGCGGGCGAATTCCCTCGCTACCTTCTCGGAGATGCCGAACGCCGCCGCGTAGACCATGTACCAGTTCCATAGCGTCAAATCAAGGGCTCCGCGATTGGAGAAATTGGAGAAATCTTCCATATAGCGTTTGAGTCCCAAGCATTCGCCGGCATACTGCTGGCCGCGTTCGGTGATGCCTTCCGATCGGCCCGCGGCCATGCAGAAGACGCCGATACAGATGAACGGCACGCCCAAGCACAGCGCCATCGCGATATTGCTCGCACCGTTGGCGAATATACCAATAGCGCCGATGACCATCAGACATAGGCTCGGCACCAACCACCGTCCGTTCACGCTCTTCACCGCGCCAAGCGCTCCGAATTCGAGGCCACAGGCGCTCTTGAACCGATTCAGGGACTGGTAGCCCTCCTCCCAGTCGGAGCAGGCCGTGTCCATCTGGTTGAAGTCGAACACCGGCGAGCCGACGCGCATGGAGATGCCGATCAGCAGTTCCAGACAGGCTTCCTCGGACTGGCTCAGACCGAGGGTGTTGCGATGGGAAAGCGCGGCCGGCATGATCACCAGAGTGCTGGAGGAAGCCGTGGCCTTGGCTCGATTGGGATCGGAAGCAATCATGCGGGCGAGGTCGGAGGCGTTGGCTTGGCTCAGGTCGATGCCTTGGTACAGGCTGGATGGCCCCGGGTAGACGGCAAGCGCCTTCTTGACCACCAACGCCAGTATCGTCGCCGTCATGGCACGCGATGATCGGTCACCTACGGATTCGTCCACCACGTCGATCAGATACGCGCTGGCCGCAGGGCTGACCTGCGGCGGATCGCGCCAATATTCGATGCCGCCTTGGTAACGGGCCTCGCGGTTCGCCGACAGCACGCCACGAATCGCCAGCACGCAGCATAGCACTCCGATTATCAGACAAATCAACCAGCCTGCGACGGTGAGCTGCGCCTTCAACCGTTGTCGGTCACGCCACTGCCGTTCCTTGGCGGCCTCCGTGGATTTCAGTTCGTCGAGATAATCGCCGGACTGCGTACGTTCGACGCCGGCAGCGCCTGTGTTGTCGAAGGCCGCGACGAGGTCGACATATTGGTTGGTGCGCAGGTCGCTGATGGTGAAATGCAATGTGCCGTCCGCATCGCGCGATGTCTGGGAGGTGGCTTCGGTATGCAACCACGCCCACGAATTGTTGGAGGCGATGCCTTTGGGGAAACGCACGGTGCCGGTGACCTTGCCGGCCGGCACCTGGTTGTTTTCAGGGAACATCTCCCACATGAGATTCGTCACGTCGCTATGCCGCGTGCCCATGTCATGGAACGTCATGCTCACATCGAACTTGAGGCTGCTCTGTTTGACGGTGGCGGGGATGTTCCAGCCGATCTCGATGTTCTTCTGCTCGCCGGAACCATTCGGGTCGATGCCGTCGGTAGTGGGATCGAACGGCTGCGGCGAGTCGGAACCGGCCGTGGTGTCGGCGATGTACCAGTGGCCGGCATAGGTCGAGTCCCATGTGCCGTCGGATATGCCGGATGGCAATTGTGGATCGGTCTGCGTATATTCCTCGCCTGTGGATGCGTTGGTCACGGAGATGTCGGTGATGTTCGTCAGATCTTGGTTGCGCAGTTTGAACGTCAGATACAGCTGTTTCCACGGCTTGGTGTCACCGTTGCCGTCCTCGCGACGCTTCAGCTGGTAGTCCAGATGCTCTGTGAATCTAATGTCGCCGTTGCTCTGGAGCCGTGCATCGAAGTCGACGGAGCGGTAGCTCAGGTCCGCCTCGTCGCCGGATATGACGAATACCGCAAGGATGATGGCAACCACCGCCACCAGCGCACTGAACGCGGCGATTAGCCCGCGTCCGTACCGTTTACCGTTCATTGTTCACCCCTTCCTGCTCTCTACGACTGGCCAATGCGGCCATGGTGCGTTTGCCAGTACGTCTGTTTCATCGGCCTCCGAACGAACCGCCGCCGGAGCCGCCGGACGATCCTCCGAAACCGCCGCCGGAGAAGGAACCACCGGAACCGCCGGAGCTTCCGGAACCTCCGGATGAGGAGGATGGGGCCGCCGCGGAGATCGTGCTGCGCACATCGGCGAAACTGGAACTCAGCTGCGCACCGAGATCGCCGAAATTCGCGCTGAATGCGGCCGGATCAATCGTGGAGGCGCCAAGCGACGTGCCGACGGATGCGCCAAGCAGGCTGCTGGAACGCAAGGGCATGTACATGTACGAGGTGCCGGCATGCTCATCCAACCACTGCGGATCGGCCACTTCGGGATATGCTCTGGCTAGCTGGGCCATCGCCTTCTTGGAAATGCCGAACGCGGTGGCATACACCATGTACCGGCCCCACAACGTCATGTCGAGCACGCCTCGGTCGGTGAAATCGCTGAAATCCGTAAGATAGCGTTTCAATCCGGCGACTTGCCCACCATAGCGTTGCCCCTCATCGGTCAGCACATAGCGTTTCCCGTATGCTGCGGCGAAAGCGCAAAGCGCGACCACCGGAACGCAGACGACCAGCGCCACGGCAAGCTCACCGTCCTGCACGTATTTCAACGCCAGGAAGAAGGCGAACGCAATACCCAGCCCACTGAACAGATAGCTGAGCAATCCCATAGGCTTGACGGCATGTAAGTCATCGAATTCCATGGAGCACGCGTTGTCGAAGGTTTCCAACAGCTTGTAACCGCTCGAATAGTGTTTGAAGGCCTTGCTCATCTGTTTCAAATCAAACACCTGCGCATCATGCAGACGCGATGACGCTTTAAGCAGGATGTCAAGCACCGCTCTTTCGGAGGAACTGAGCAGCAACGAACCGATGTCGTCACACACCACCGGCATGATAGCGATGGTGCTGGTCTTCTTCAGTTTGCGCGCGGACGCCGCATTGGAACCGAGCATGCCAGCCACCGAAGCCGCGCTCGTCGTGGTCAAATCAATGCCGTTATACAGGTCCACCGGCCCCGGATAGATGGCGATCGCGCCTTTCGAGGCAAGCGACATCACCGTGGCGGACATCTGTCTGTTGGCCAGTTTGTCGGCGTTCTTGGTCTTGCCGGAACCGAATATCGAGGAGGATGCGCTCATGATATCCTCCATCTTCGCGGCGGCTGCTGGACTTAGGTCAGGCAGGTCCCGCCAGTATTCGATATCGCCCTTGTATTGCGATTTGCGGAAGCTGACGATGGCGAAATACAGCGCCGCCACAGCAAGCGCGATGCCGATCAACGCCGCGAATATCCAGCCGGCCACCCGTTTGACGGCCTTCGTATGCTGACTGGACCTCCATTCCCGTTCCTGTTTGGTTTCATCGTCGATAAGCCGTTGCTTGTATGCGCCGGACTTGGTGCGTGCCACGCCTTGCGCTTGCGAGGCATCGAACATGGCCACGACATCCAAATAGTCGCCGGCGCGCACATCATTGGCGGAGAACATCAGGGAACCATTATCGCCGCGGTTCGTGGTGGAGGTATTTTTGGTGTGCAGCCATGCCCACGAATTCTTGCCGTTAATGCCGTTGGGGAATGTGACTTTGCCCGTCACCGTACCGATGGGAATCTGGTTTTCCTCGCCGAACGGCTCCCATTGGAAGGAGACGACGTCGTCATAGGCGGTGCTCACGCCATGCAGCGTCATGGATACATCGAATTTGAGACTGTCCTCGGATACGGTTTGTGGAATATTCCAACCGATTTCAAGTGTTTTGTCGGCCTGACCGTCATCACTTAACCCATCGGTCTGCGGATTGAACGGCTGAGGATCGTTCTCATCCTCAGTGACGTCCACGATGTACCACCGTCCCGCATGCTCGTCGTTCCAGTTGTCGGCATTGTCGGGGAAGACGAAGTCGCCCTGGCGGTATGTCTCGCCGTTGGATACGTCCTTGACCCCAATATCGCTGATATCCGTGAGATTCTTGGATTTCAGCGTATACCGCTGATACATCTGCTTCCAGTCACGGCCACGGTCCTTCAGCCTCATGTCGATATGCTGCGTGACTTTGAGATCGCCGTTCCTCTGCACCGCCACGTCGTAGTCAAGCGTGCGGTAGCTTAAATCGGGTTCCTCATCGGAGGTCTGCGCATTGATGAGCACGATGCCCAACATCGTCAACGTGACCACAATCGTGGACAGCAGACTGACCAACGTACGTCTGATATTCATCGGCGGTATCTCTGTTTTCTCTCAAGGGTCCTCAAGCACCAACGCATGGTCTCGGCGTCAACGGACCGTAATACAGGAAAGGGAGTGCTGGCAAGACATCACACCTCGTCAGCGCTCCCCTTTCTTGTATGGAAACGTTCAGAACTTGACTTGCGGAGCCTGACGGTCCGCTTCGTCGACCTGGAAGTACGCCGCCTGCTCGAAGTGGAACAGTCCGGCGATGATGTTGGTCGGCACGACCTCGATCTTGGTGTTGTACTTCTGCACCACATCGTTATAGAACTGGCGGGCGTAGGCGATTTTCTCCTCGAGCCCCTTGAGCTGCCCCTGCAGATCCATGAAGTTCTGGTTGGCCTGCAGCTGCGGATATGCCTCGGCGGTGGCCTGGAGGTTCACCAGCGCACGGCTCAGCTGGTTCTCGGCCTGGATGCGCTGCTGCACATCACCGCTTTGCGCAGCCTGGATGACGCCGGCACGAGCCTGCGTCACCTGCGTGAACACGTTGGATTCATGGGCAGCATAGCCTTTGACGGTTTCCACCAGATTCGGAATGAGGTCGGCACGCTGCTTGAGCTGCACGTCAATCTGCGCCCAGCCGTTCTTCACCCGGTTACGCAGCGTAACCAGCCCGTTGTAGGCGGACATTGCCCACAACAGCACAAGAACGATGATGACGACGATAATAATGGCTACGATCATCGTATTTCCTCTCTGCTTCTCTGCTTCGTTGCTTCTATTGCCATCATGTTCTCATGAGGACTGCACCATTCCACGGCGCGCATACACCCGTAAAACGATTGACATCATGTTTTGCCAAGCGTGTCGGAATGCAGAAAGGCCCGCCCCACGGGGGCGGGCCTTTCAGATAATCATCTTATGCTGCGGGAAATCCGCGCGAAGGTGTCATCAGTCTTCGAATGCTGAGCCGTCAAGCGAGAAGCCCAGTGGGCTTCTCGTAGGTGAAGTGAGCAGCTTCGCTGCGAAGGATCCGTGAGAAGACGTCAGTCTTCGAACGGATCAAAGTCGCGGCGCACGCGGCGACGCGGACGCTCGGAGCGCTCTTCGCGATCGGCACGGTACTCGTCGTAGTTCTCGTCGGCGGCGTAACGCGGGTTGCGGTCGTCACGACGGCTACCACGGCGACGGTCGGAACGGCGGTCATCGCGATCGTAGTCACGGTCATCGCGGTCGGAACGACGGCGACGCGGACGATCATCATAATCACGATCATCGCGATCGGAACGGGACGAACGGCGGTCGTCACGATCGTAGTCGCGATCGTCACGGTCGGAACGACGGCGACGCGGACGATCATCATAATCACGATCGTCATCGCGGTCGGAACGACGGCGACGCGGACGATCATCATAATCGCGATCATCGCGATCGTCGGAACGACGGCGGTCGTCACGACGGCCACGGCCGCCACGGCGGTCATCGCGATCGCCACGGTCACGACGCGGAGCGGAGGATTCCTGATCCTCGAAGCCCGGGATGGCAAGGGAGATCTTGCCGCGATCGTCAACACCCTGCACGACCACCTCAACGGTGTCGCCTTCCTTGAGCACGTCTTCGACGGCGTCGATGCGCTCGCCGTTGGCGAGGTTGCGGATCTGGGAGATGTGCAGCAGACCGTCGGTGCCCGGGGTCAGGTTCACGAAGGCGCCGAAGGAGGTGGTCTTCACGACCTTGCCGTTGTAGGTCTCGCCGGCTTCCGGCACGTGCGGGTTGGCGATCTGGTCGATGATCTCCTTGGCCTTCTCGGCGGCCTCGCCGCCTTCGGAGGAGATGTACACGGTGCCGTCATCCTCGATGGCGATTTCGGCGCCGGTGTCTTCCTGGATCTGGTTGATCATCTTGCCCTTCGGGCCGATGACCTCGCCGATCTTGTCCACCGGAACGGTGGTGGTGATGATGCGCGGCGCGTACGGGCTCATCTCGGCCGGGCCGTCGATGCACTCGTTGATGACTTCAAGGATGGTGGTGCGGGCTTCCTTGGCCTGCTGCAGGGCGGACGCCAGGATGTCGGCCGGAATGCCGTCGAGCTTGGTGTCGAGCTGCAGGGCGGTGATGAATTCGGAGGTGCCGGCCACCTTGAAGTCCATGTCGCCGAAGGCGTCTTCGGCGCCGAGGATGTCGGTGAGCGTCTTGTAGATGTGCTGGCCGTCGACGTCGCCGGACACGAGGCCCATGGCGATGCCTGCGACCGGAGCCTTCAGCGGAACGCCAGCGGCGAGCAGGGACAGCGTGGAGGCGCAGACGGAACCCATGGAGGTGGAACCGTTGGAGCCGATTGCCTCGGAGACCTGACGGATGGCGTACGGGAACTCCTCACGGCTCGGCAGCACCGGCACGAGGGCCTTCTCGGCGAGGGCGCCATGGCCGATCTCGCGGCGCTTCGGGGAACCGACGCGGCCGGTCTCACCGGTGGAGTACGGCGGCATTTCGTAATTGTGCATGTAGCGCTTGGACTGCGGGCCGGACAGCGCGTCGATTTGCTGCTCCATCTTGAGCATGTTCAGGGTGGTGACGCCCAGAATCTGGGTTTCGCCACGCTGGAACAGTGCGGAGCCGTGCACGCGCGGCACGATGTCCACTTCGGCGGACAGGGTGCGGATGTCACGCAGGCCACGGCCGTCGATGCGGTAGTCCTGGGTCAGGATGCGGCGGCGCACGATCTGGCGCTGCAGCTCCTTGAACGCGTTGCCGATTTCCTTGTCCTTCTCGGCGTCTTCCATGTCGGTGAACTCGCCGGCGAGGGTGGCCTTGACGCCTTCCTTGATCTCGTGGATGCGGTCCTGGCGCGGCAGCTTTTCGGCGATGGACAGGGCTTCGTCGAGGTCGGCGTGGGCGATCTCGTCGATGCGGTTGTACAGATCCTCGGTGTACTCCGGGAAGAGCTGGAATTCCTTGGTTTCCTTCGCGGCGATCTTCTTGAGCTCGGCCTGGGCCTCGCAGATCACCTTGATGAACGGCTTGGCGGCTTCAAGACCGCCGGCGACGACTTCCTCGTCCGGCTTGGTCTGGCCTTCGTCGTAGATGAGGTGCCATGCGTTCTTGCCGGCACCGGCTTCGATCATGGCGATGGCGACGTCGCCGTTCTCGACAACGCGGCCGGCGACCACGATTTCGAACACGGCGCGTTCGCGCTCGCTCCAGCGCGGGAAGGCGACCCACTGGCCGTCGATCAGGGCCAGACGCACGCCGGAGACCGGGCCTTCGAACGGCAGGCCGGAGATCATGGTGGAGGCGGAGGCGGCGTTCAGTGCGACGACGTCGTATGCGTCATCCGGGTTGACGGCGAGCACGGTTTCGACGACCTGCACTTCGTTGCGCAGGGTGTGCGGGAACAGCGGACGCAACGGACGGTCGATGATGCGGCAGGCCAGGATGGCTTCGGAGCTCGGACGGCCTTCGCGGCGGAAGAACGAGCCCGGGATCTTGCCGGCTGCGTACATCTTCTCTTCCACGTCCACGGTCAGCGGGAAGAAGTCGTAGTTCTCCTTCGGGCTGGAACCGGCGGTGGTCGTGGACAGAATCATCGAATCATCGTCAAGATAGGCGGCGACGGCACCATCCGCCTGCTGGGCGAGACGACCGGTCTCGAAGCGCAGCGTGCGCTTGCCGAATGAACCATTATCGATTACGGCTTCAACAGCCTTGATTTCGGGACCCTCCATAGGGTTCCTCCTTTGTTTTCTTTTCTTGTGTACCTACTATCGGCAGTCCTCTTCAGCGGACTCCAACCGATTCCTACATGCGTGACGCGGCGTTGCCTCCGCCGCTTCCTCATCTCTAGATTCTAGACCTCGTGCGCCCCAAACCTCGGGCCTTCAAACTGTCTGTTCCTTGAACTCGGCTGTCATGCAAAAACGCCCGGGCGCCATATGGCGCTCGGGCGGAAGAATGTTATCGGCGCAGACCCAGACGCTCGATCAGGGAGCGGTAACGGTTGATGTCAACGCGCTTGAGGTAATCAAGCATACGACGACGGTCGCCGACCATCAGCAGCAGACCACGACGGGAGTGGTGATCGTGCTTGTGCTCCTTGAGGTGCTCGGTCAGATCAGCGATGCGCTTGGTGAGCAGAGCAACCTGGACCTCCGGGGAGCCGGTGTCACCCTCGTGGGTTGCGTAGGTCTTGATGATTTCCTGCTTTTCCTCAGCCGTAAGTGCCACGGCATCCTCCTTATATTGCTGCGCGGTGCTGCCGGCCCAATACCGACGCGCTCTCTATCCGCGGGCGAAACACGCCAAGGGAACATCTTACACGACGGCCGGACCAAAATCGCCGGCCGATATTTCCGCCCCCCGCCGACGGCCGTTCTTCACGTCACGCCATGGACATGAGCAGACCGCCGAACAACACCACGGCAAGCGCGACGAGTTCGATTGCGAAGAACAATAGGAACGAGGCCCAGCTGCGTGTGAGGACGTTGAGCTTCGATTCCTTCTTGATGCACACCAGCAGGCCCACCCAGAGCACCGCGTAGACCGCGACGCCGAAACCGGCGGCGATGATGCCGAGATTCGCGGCGTTCGCCAGTCCGGCCGCCTCACCGTACATCACATAGGTGGCGTTCCAGAAGTTGAAGCTCAGCAGGCACATGCCGGCGACGAATTGCTCCGCGGCAAGGCCGATCACGAAAATGGTCCCCCACAGCCATTTCTTCGCGTCCGCGACCATCAGTCCGAGTCCGGTGAGCGCCACGATGGTCACCGTCCATGAAATCAGCGCCACGCCTTTGGGATCGAGGAAATTCAGGTTCGCCACCATCCATGAGGCGTCCCGCACCGCGATGTCGCGCCCCCACCAGTACGGCGCGATCATGGCCAGCAGCACCAATGCCATGAACAGAATCCAGCGGACCGGATGCGATTTGCGGCGTTCGATGTCGGCCAAGGACAGGTCCGACGGTTCGATGGACGCCGTCGGGTGTTTGGAGACGTCGACGGTCTCGACCACGCCATCCACGACTTCCGTTGCCTTGTTGCGTTCCTTCTGACCCATGTTCCGCTCCGTATATATTGCGATATCTTGCGATTGCGCCGCCGCACGCCGCGGCCCGTTCCAGCATACCCGGGCAATCGTATGCCCGGGCATACGGATATACGAAAGGCGTGCCTTGAGGCACGCCTTCTTCTTCTCTGATGCTGTTGTGGAGCGGATGACGGGAATCGAACCCGCGTAATCAGTTTGGAAGACTGAGGCTCTACCATTGAGCTACATCCGCGTGTTGCCGCTACGTCCGAAGCCGACACGAAACGACTCGAGCTATTATACACATCCCACCAACTTTTGCAAGCGGGAATGGCATTTCAGATTTCGAGCATGACCACGGCGGAGGCGATCGGCCCGTCATGGCTTATGGAGATGGAGATATCGTACGACTGGCACACCGGATCCAACGGCAGGCCCAACGACTGCTGCACCTTGCGTTGCACTTCGGAGGACAGTATGACGCGCGGCACGCCGTGGGAATCGTCGAGAATTTCGATGCGCACCCATGGGAAGTTGTCGAGCGTGTACGGATATGCGACTTCGGCGCCGTCTTTCGCATGCCGCGAAATGGCCGCGCACCACGCTTTCAGGAACGCCTCCTTGCCTGCCCAGCGGGCGGCGAGGTGCACCGCCTCGTCATCATGCTTGAGCTGCGACCGTTGCGCCGTCTGCCATATCTCGCGCATGGAGAACAGATTGCGCATACGCGTCCCCGGCTCATTCAGCTGCTTGGCGAACGCAGGCACGTCAACGACGTCATGCCCTAGACCCAGCATTCCTCCGCCTTCCTAGGAATTATTAATCGGGGTTACCCCGGGAATGCCCCGACCATGTCATATGGAAAAGGGCGACACATCTGTGCAGAAGTATCGCCCTTTTCTTATCAGGCCGTCATCATTTGCCCATATTCAGGACAGATTTCGACGTAGCCGTCTCACGCTTCGAAATAGCCGGTGGACGCGAGGCGCGCGTTCGGATCGAGCAGCATGGCCTTCTCCACCTCGTGCGCGTCGTAGCCGCGGCCGTCCTCGTGGAAGCGGCGGTTGTCGATCGGCTCGTAGAGCGCGGCGCGCCCCATCATGCCCTCTTCAAGGCGACGCTGGCCGGCGGCGAGACGCGCGTTGGCACGGTCGCGCCATTCGTTCAGCGCGTCCTCGCCCGCGGTGTTGGCCACGGAAGCCTCGAAGGCGCCCGGGTTGACGATCGCGGCGAAGCCGGACACGTGGCCGAAGCCGAGCGACGTGGCCAGGCCGGCCTTGACGGAACCGACCTTCAGCGGCTCGCGCAGCCAGACCATGTGGTCGTCGCGCTTGAGCTTCGGGTCGACGCAGTCGAGGGCCGCGTTCGCCGGAACGACGCCGGACTTGAACAGCTGGGTCAGGCCGTTGACCTGGAAGATGCAGGCACCGCCCTTGGCATGGCCGGTGAGCGACTTCTGGGAGATCACGAACAGCGGGTTGCCGTCGGTGCGGCCGATGGCGTGGGCCAGCGTGTTGTGCAGTTCGGACTCGTTCGGGTCGTTGGCGTTGGTGGACGTGTCGTGCTTGGAGACCACGGCGATGTCGTCCGGCGTGACGCCGAGCTTGGCGAGGTCATGCACGAGCTTGGAGTCCTTGCCTCCCATGCCCGCTGCGAGCGCGCCCAGTCCCGGAGCCGGGATGGAGGTGTGCGCGCCGTCCGCATAGGAGTGGACGAATCCGACCACGCCGGCGACCGGCAGGCCGAGCTTCAGCGCGATGTCACCACGCGTCAGCAGGATGGTGCCACCACCCTGGGATTCCACGAAGCCGCCGCGGCGACGATCGTTGGCACGGGAGAAGAAGCGCGCGTCGATGCCCTTGGCATACATCTCCTCGGAGTTGGCGGTGGCGTTCATGTTGCCGAAGCCGATCACGGATTCCACGCCGATGTCGTCGATCGCGCCGGTGACCACGAAGTCGGCCTTGCCGAGGGCGATCTTGTCGGCGCCTTCCTCCAGAGAGACGGCTGCGGTGGCGCAGGCGGAAACCGGCTGGATCATGTTGCCGTAGCCGCCGATGTAGGACTGCATCACGTGTGCCGCGACGACGTTCGGCAGGGCTTCCTGCAGGATGTCGGTCGGAATCTCATGGTTGAGGAAGCGGTCCAGGTACAGCTTCCTCATGGAGGCCATGCCGCCGAAGCCGGTGCCCTGCGTGGAGGCCACCATGGACGGGTGCACGGCTTCGAGGATCTCGGCCGGGGTGAAGCCCGCGGACAGGTAGGCGTCGACCGTGGTGACGATGTTCCACAGGGCGATCTTGTCCACGTCGCCGACCATGGAGGCCGGAATGCCCCACTTGACCGGGTCGAAGCCCTTCGGGAACTGACCGCCGACGGTGCGGGTCATGGCCGCGCGGCGAGGCACGCGGATCATGGAGCCGGCGTGGCGGGTGACGTTCCACTCGCCGGATTCGGCGTCGGCCGCGTAGCTGGTGTGGGCTTCGTCGAGCTTGACGTATTCCTCGGCGATCTCACGGGTCGGAACGGAGAAGGTCACATCGTGGTCGAGGAACACCTCGGCCTCCTCCTCGTCGGCACCGTCCTTGTAATCGTTGCCCATGCCCTCTTCGAACGGACGCACGCCGGAGCGGGCCACGACCTCGTCGTGGTAGCGTTCGGCGATATCCTCTTCGGGCACCAGGTTGCCGTCGGTGTCGTACCAGCCCGGCTTCGGGCTGTCGTTCCAGGTCAGCAGGCCCATGTTCCAAGCCAGTTCGAGCACCGCGCCGGCGGACAGGTCGACCTTGCCGTCGGAGTGGATGCCGAGTTCGGCTTCGAAACGGGTGCGGCCGGAGCCCCACGGGCCCAGCTCTCCGATGGAGACGATGACGATCTCGTCTTCCGGACGGGCGGTGACGTGCTGCCAATCCTTCAGATCGACCTTCGCCTGACGCGGGGCGCGCGGGCTCGGCAGCGCCTTGATCAGCGTTGCCGCAGCGGCACAATCGCCCTGCTTGTCCTCATCGCCGGCTTCGGCGGCAGCGGCCTTGGCCGCGTCCTCCATGGCTTCGGCGCGCAGTGCCTTGATGTCGATCGGCTCGCTGCCGAGGCCGCCGGTCAGGTCCACGTCGAGCGGGGCCTTGACGGCCTGCTCGCGGGATTCCTTGGTGGACAGCTCGAGCAGCTTGACCGCGATTTCGGCGGTGGAGTAGGTCTTCAGTCCGTGACGTTCCACGACTTCGACCAGCGGATCGTTGCCGCCCATCAGGCCGGTGCCACGCACCCAGCCGATTTTCGGGTGGGCGAAGGTGACGCGGCTGGACCACACCTTTTCGGCGCGGGCGCGGTTGACGATCGCGTCGAAGGCGCTCTTGACCTCGCCGTACGCGCCGTCGCCGCCGAAGACGCCACGGTTCGGGGAGCCCGGCAGAATCACATGCAGCTTGTGCTGCACGTCGGTGTCGGCGCCGATCTTCGCGAAGCCGGTGATCGCGCGTTCCACACCCCACAGCATGAGGCGCGCCTGCGATTCGAACAGCTCGCCGGAATCGGCCAACGTGCCGTGCACCGGCGGAGCGGCGAACGGGAAGAACAGGCTTGGCTCGTAGGCGGGCTTCAGGATCGTGGTGGTCGCGCCGGAGGTCTTCTTCTGCACGTTGCCGACCCACGCCACGAGAGCGTCCACGTCACGGTAGCTGGACAGGTTCGCCGGAACGAGCCACAGCTTGGCGTCGCCTGCCGCATGCTCGCGGTAGGTCTGCTTGGCCCAGGCCTTCACGCTCTGCCTGAAGCTGTGCGAAGTGGCCACGACGGTCGCGCCTCCGGCGAGCAGGCCGTTGACCACCTGCGCTGCGATGGAGTTCGGGGCAACGCCGGTCACGACGGCGATATCGCCTGCGAAGCGGCTTGCTTCGGCGGAATCGTTCGTCTGCTCGAGCGCCTCGTCGGCCACGCGCTTGAACGCGGCGGCAAGCTCGACGTCAGCGGTCTTGCCCGCATACCATGCGGCTTCGTCGGCGACGGCCTTGCCCAGGCCGATGAAGCTGCCGTCCAGTGCGGAGGCGTCGTTGTCGTAGTAGGCGCGGGACAGGTCCTCGCGTGCGGATGCCCAACGGTCGTCGAACAGGATGGCCTTGCGCTCGTCGAAGCGCGGCTCGACCTGCTTCGGCCAGTCGGAGCCGAGCTCGGCTTCGACGGCGGCCACCACGGCGGCGTTCTCGTCGGCGGAATCGTCGGCGACCGAAGCGGTGACGCCCAGCTGGTTCAGCACGAACTTGGCGGTGGAGGCGAGCACGCCGTCGGCACCGGTCACCTTGGCCGCGAACGCGTCCAAGGCTGCGGAATCGACCACGGCGCCACCGGCTGCGCCACCTGCGCTCGGCATGGCGACGGCCACGCCCTTGTCGGAAGCGACCTTCTGCACGGCCGCGTCGATCAGCGCGTTGGCGGCGGCCGCATTGGAAGCGGCTTCGGTGCTCAGCGAGGCGAGGTCGCCACCGCGGGAGCTGGCGCCTTCGCGGGTTTCCAGCACAAGGGCTGCGACCACGTGGGAGGCCCAGCCTTCGCCGAGCTGCCAGGTGTCGGTCACGCGCTTGGTGATCTGGCCGAGCTTCACGCCGGCGGCGCCGAACAGGCCGCGCACACGGTCGCGGACGATGTCGGACAGCACCGGACCGAACGCCTTGTAGTTCGGGGCCACCTTGTCGACCAGCGCGCTCAGCGCCTTGACGGTCGCTTCGGCGGCGCCGTCCACGGAAGCCACGCCCAGCTCGGAGCTGATGTCCATAAGCAGCTGGTTACGGCGAGAGGAGACGCCGTTGGTCAGGGTGTCGGTGGTGTCGGATTCGCCGATCTGGTCCGGACGCACCTTCGCCGAATATGCCAGCAGCATGGCGATCGCGTCGGAAGCGTTGAACGGAATATCCGCGACTGCGGCGCCGGACGGAGCGCCGGCAGGTGCGACCGGTGCAGCGGCAGCCGGGGCTGCGGCGACGGGTGCTGCGGCGACCGCGGCAGGCGCTGCGGCGGCAGCGGCCGGAGCCGAAGCTGCTGCCGGTGCTGCGACGGAATCGTCAGCATCGTCGTCGGCAACGAGGGAATCGGAATCGGTCATGTAGACGCGGCCTTCGTCGCGGCCGACGTTGTAGACGGTCACGTCACGGCCGGCGAACTGCGGCAGGCGCAGCGTCTTGGCGCCGAGGTTGGCGAGCGTCGGAGCGTTGCCGAGACCCACCTCGACGTACTCCTCCACGCCAAGGCCACCCTGTTCGGCGGAACCGAACAGCAGCGCCTGGGTTTCGATCCAACGCACCGGGGAGGCGAACTGCCAGCTCAGCAGTTCGGTGAGCAGCAGACGGCCGAGCTTCTGGTCGTCCTCGGCGTAGGAATCCCACACCTTCGGATCGTCCAACGCGGCCTTGATGCGCTCGGACGGCACGACCTCGAGGATCTTCGCGGCGAATTCCTTGGTCATCTCGAACGGCACGGCCACCAGATTCGGAATGTAACGGCCAACCAGACGGCCACGGTAGTCGATGTGCTTCGGCAGCAGCGCGTCAAGCTTGTCGCGGAACTCCGGCACACCCTTGCGTAGCAGCGTGGAATGGAACGGCACGTCGATGCCCGGCACCAGCATGAACGCCGGCTTGCCGCCGTATTCGGCGACGCGACGGGCGGAATCGGCCTTCAGCGCCTTCAGACCGGCGATGGTGCCGGCCACGGCGTACTGCTGTCCGGCAAGGTTGTAGTTGACGATCTCCAGGAACTCGCCGGAAGCCTTCGAAACGGATTCGACGTATTCGCGCACGCCGTCGTCGCCCACACCGAACTGGTTCGGACGCAGCGCGCCCATACGGTAGTTGGAACGGCCCTTCTCGTCACGCGGAATGAGGTGGTGCATGGTGGAGCCACGGTGGAACACCAGCTCCAGCACGGTTTCCAGCGGAATCACGCCTGCGAAGGAGCTCAGCGCGTTGTACTCGCCCAGCGAGTGGCCAGCGAAGTAGGCGGGCCAGATGTCCGCGCCGGCTTCGCGCAGACGAGCGGTCTGGGCGAACGCCACGGTGGCGAGCGCCACCTGCGTGAACTGGGTCAGGTTGAGCAGGCCTTCCGGATGACGGTAGGTCACGCCGTTGGCGGTCAGTTCCTTCGGATTATCACGCACGACGGCGAGGATGGAGAAGCCGAGCTTCTCGCGGGTCACCTTGTCGGCGCGCTCCCACACCTCGCGTGCGGCCGGGGACTTGGCACGCTCGTCGAGCACCATGCCCTGCTTCTGGATGCCCTGGCCCGGGTAGACGAAGGCGGACTTCGGCGCACGCACGATGGCGGTGCCACGGGACACGATATTGCCGTCGATGCGGCTGGTCACTTCCAGCACCATGCCGGCGTGGGCCACACGGCCGACGCGTTCGATGGAGATCTCCACCTCGTCGTCGAGCTGCACCATGCCGTACATGTTGTACGTCCAGCCTGCGATCTCGTAATGCGCGCCCTTCTCGTCGAGCGCCTGCACCGCGTACTGGGCGGTGGCGGACAGCCACATGCCGTGCACGAGCGGCGCGGCGAGACCGGAGACGGCGGCACCGCGATGAGAGGTGTGAATCGGGTTGAAATCGCCGGAAGTACGGGCGAAAGCGGTCATCTCGTGCGGAGCGACGACCTTCACACGACGCAGCAGACGGCGCGGAGTGCTTTCGATTTCGGCTTCGATTCCACCATAGTCGGGCGCTTCCGGCGGCAGCGCGTCGGAGTACGCGCGGCCGCGGATGGCGAAACGCTCGGTTTCGTTGGCAAGCAGCGTACCGTCCTGAGCGGTGTGCGTGACGTGGATGGTCACCACACGGCCGGAAGCGGATTCGAAGTAGTCGTCGGCCCAGCTGGTGAGCTCGATGCGCTCGCCGGTGTGCTTCAGCAGCTCGTCCTCGCTCACCTCGAGTTCGATGAGGTGGTCGAGATGCACGGCGTTGAGCAGGCCTTCGATGACCGGGAAGCCGTTGACGTACACGGAGCCGAGGGCCGCGTAGATGGCGGGCCAAGCCGGTCCGACGAGCGCGTCCGGGGCGATGCGGGACGGCACGAGGTCGCTCGGCAGCGCGCCGCCGGTGGCGGCCTCATGGTCGAAACCGAGGTTGGCGGACAGCGTGTAGCCGGTGTGCGCCTGGCCGAACGGGAAGGCGGTCTTGTCGGACACTTCCTCGATCTGCGGCATGGCGGTGAGCTTGTCGCCGGTGATGGCGGTGTTGCCGATGCCCGCGGTGTCGGCGAGCATGCGGTAGACGTGCTCCGGCAGACGGTCGCGGTCCACGACCGGGAACAGGCCGGATTCGTTGCCGTCGACGTTCAGCGGAATGACGATGTCGCGTACGGCGTGCTTGGAGGCGCCGCCGTCCGGATCGTTGTCCCAGAAGGTGTCGAGATGGATGTCGAGGTCGTACTTTTCGACGCTGCCTTCAACGGCCACCTTGCGGATCTCGTAGTTGGCGTCGCCGTTGGCGGTGCCGTACGCCGGGTTGGCCATGAGGTGGCCGACCCAGGAGATGTTCGGGGATTTGCGGATGAATTCCTCGGCGGAGACGGCCGCGCCCAACTGGGCGAAGGCGGTCTTGTCGGCGCTCGCCGATTCGGCGGACACGCGCTTGACCATGGCGGCTTCGAAGCGGCCGAGGATGTCGGCCACCGGCTCGTCCACGGTGGTGATGCCGGCCACGGAGATCGGGCCGGGGATGATGCGCACGGAATCGGCGGAATAGCGGGAGTCCTCGGACTGCCACAGCTGGTCCTGGCCCCACCAACGCAGCAGGTCGTTGTCGATGACCGGCACGAACGGCATCGGCTTCGGATACTCGCGTACGAGCACCGGGAACCATGCCTCGTCCATCGGGGTGACGGTCAGTTTGCCGGCCTGCGGGTAGGTTTCGGCAAGCTTGGCGATCGCGGCGTTCGGATCGGCTTCGACGTCGGCGCGGGAAGCGAACAGCGATGCGAATTCGCCGCTTTCCTGCGTGGTGACGCGGGCTTCGATGCGCTGCAGCAGGTGCAGGAAGCGATCGGCGTAGGTTTCGTCCACCCACGGGAAGGAGAGGTCGGCGAAACGCTGGGCCCACTCAAGGTAGGTCATGGTCTTCAGATCGCCGAAATACGGCTTGGCGGTGGCGTTCAGCGCCGCGATGATCTCGTCGCGACGGCTTTCCAGCTCCTCCGGGTGCTTCATGACGCGCACCAGCAGGCGGCCGCAGCGGGCGGAGGAGTTCTCCAGCTCGTAGATGTCGGCGTGCAGGTGGCTCAGACCGGAGGTGACGCCGCCCTTGGCCTGTCCGGACGGAACCCACTGCTCGCCCAGCGGGGCGAACGGATCATTGTCGTCGCCCTTGGCCGGAATGCCAGGAGTGCTGACGAGCATCTGCTTGACTTCAGGGTTGGTGTGCGCTTCCTTGGCGGTCATGGCGGCGGTGCCGACGAGCACGCCGTCCACCGGCATGAGCGGACGGCCGTATTCGGCGGCCCATTCGCCGGTGATGTAGTCGGCGCCGCGTTCCGGCGTGCCGATGCCGCCGCCGACCACGAGCACGAGGTTGGCCTGCTCGCGCACTTCGGCGTAGGTGCTCAGCAGCAGATCGTCAAGCGATTCCCAAGAGTGGTGGCCGCCTGCGGAACCGCCTTCGACCTCGATGAGCACCTTGGTTGGCGCGACGGCCTTGGCGATGCGCACCACCTGGCGGATCTGGTCGACGGTGCCCGGCTTGAAGCTCACGTACGGGAAGCCGTCGGCGTTGAGGTTGTGGATGAGTTCCACGGCCTCGTCGAATTCCGGAATGCCTGCGGAGACGACGACGCCGTCGATCGGGGTGCCGCTGGCACGCTTCTTCGGCACGATGCGCTGGGAGCCGAACTGCAGGTTCCACAGGTAGCGGTCCATGAACATGGCGTTGAATTCGACGGTGCGGCCTTCCTCGAGTTCCTCCTCGAGCTTGGCCACGTGACGGTCGAACACGCTGGCGGTGACCTGGCCGCCGCCTGCGAGCTCGGCCCAGTAGCCGGCGTTGGCGGCAGCCGCCACGATCTCCGGCTCCACGGTGGTCGGGGTCATGCCGGCCAGCAGCACCGGAGCCTTGCCGGTAAGTTCGGTGAACGCGGTGCGCACCTTGTCTCCGGCGGACGTGTGGATGATGCTCGGCGCGAAACGCGTCCAGTTCTGGGTGCGTTCCGGCAGGGTCTCGAGCGTGGAGAGCGCGCCGCGATCGGCCACGGTGGAGGCTTCCACCACGCCGACGCCGGTGCCCTGGGCCACGGTGGAGAACAGTTTGCCGACGGTGTTGCCCGGACCGAAGTCCAGCACCCACAGGGCGCTCGGATCGGTGGACTTCATCAGGGCGCGCACGCGGGCGGCCCAATCCACATGGTTGAGCAGCACTTCGGCGGCGAGCTCACGGGCATGGTCGGCGTTGATGCCGCAGGCCTCGGCCCATGCGACGGCCTGGGAGACGGCATCGGCCATCAGCGGGCTGTGGAACGGCAGGGTCACGTCGAGATATTCGAGCGTCGGGTCGAACACGCGGCCGCCACGCACCTTCTCCTCGCGCAGCTTGGCCTGACGCTTGTGTTCCTTGGCGACCTCCACGCCGAATGCGGCCAGGTCCTCCGGATAGCCGGACAACACGTAATGCGTGGCGGAATTGGTGACGGCCACGGCGATCGGGCCACGTGCGCCGTCGACGCGTTCGATCAGCGCGTCCACCTGGGCGCGGGTGATGTCCTTGACGGACAGCATCGGGGTCGCCTCGCCGTGGCGTGCGGCGAGACCGAGCTGGCGTGCCTGACGGGTGCCGGCGACGCCGATCAGCGTTGCGATCGCAAGAATCTCGTCGATCTTGGCTGCGGCTGCGTCGATGGAACCGGCTTCGCAGATCGCCTGCACCATATGCACGGCAAGCACGCCCTGGGAGTGGCCGAGCACCACGACCGGCTTGGCCTGGGCCGGATTGTAGCCGAGTGCGGCGGCGTCGAGCAGCGCGCCCAGCTGGGTCAGCGCGATGCCGGGAACGCTGGCGGAAGCCGCGGCTGCGGCGCCCAGACGTGCCGGGTTCGGTTCGAAGCCGAACAGGTCGACCGGGCGTCCGGTGGTGGCGAGCAGCTCGGCGGACACCGGATACAGCAGCGCCTGCGCGGCGGCCGCATGGGTGTGCAGGACCTCGTCGAGCGCCGGATTCGCGCTCTGGTCGGCGAGCGCCACCGGCCACGGGGTGGATTGGCCGGCGAAGGCGAGCGCGTGGGGCTCGCTGTTCAGTCGATCAAGAAAAAAGGTGTTCATAATCTTCCTTACTTGTTCCAAAATTTCTTGCGATTGTTGTGGTTGCTTACGTTGGTTACGTCGCGTTGCGTCCGTCACAGCGGCTGGTTGCCGTGGTGTTTGCTGGTTCGGCGCACGCGTTTCTTGCTGGCGAGCAGGCGGAGCGATTCGATGATGGTCTCGCGTGTCTGTTCGGGGTCGATCATGGCGTCGATCTCGCCCATTTCCAGCGAAAGGTTCGCGTTGACGGTGGTGCGTTCGTAGTCGGCGATGTACTTGGCGCGCAGCGCTTCGACGTCCTTGCCGTTGTCTTTGGCTTTCTGCAGGTCCTTGCGGTGGATGATGTTGACCGCGCCGGCCGCGCCGAGCACCGCGATCTGGCTGGATGGCCAGGCGAAGTTCATGTCCGCGCCAATGGATTTAGAGCCCATCACGATGTATGCGCCACCGAAGGCCTTGCGCAGGATGATGGTGACGAGCGGCACCTGCGCGTTGGCGTAGGCGTAGATGACCTTCGCGCCACGGCGGATGATGCCCGCATGTTCCTGTTCGGCGCCCGGCTTGTAGCCCGGGGTGTCCACCAAGGTGACGACCGGCAGGTTGAACGCGTCGCACAAGCGCACGAATCGCGCCACTTTTTCGGATGAGTCGACGTCGAGAATGCCGGCGTTGACGTTCGGCTGGTTGGCCACGATGCCGACGGGATGGCCGTCGATGCAGGCGAAGCCGACCACCGCTGAAGCGGCGAACAGTTCGTGCACCTGCACGAATTCACCGTAGTCCACGATGCAGCGGATCACGTCGAGCACGTCATACGGCTGGCGGTCGTTGTCCGGCACGAGGGTGGCGAGGCGTTTGGCCACGTCACGGTCGGCGCGGGTGGCCGCGTACGCGTAGACCGGCGGCTGCTGGTCAGAGTTGGACGGCAGATAGGCGAGCACGGTACGCGCGTAGTCGATCGCATCCGCCTCGTCCTCGCCGAGATAGTGGGCCACGCCGGACGTGGCGTTGTGCACGTAGCCGCCGCCCAGATCGTCCATGCTGATCACTTCGCCGGTGGCCGCTTTGACCACGTCGGGACCGGTGACGAACATGTTGGAATTCTCGCGGGTCATGATGATCAGGTCGGTCAGGGCCGGGCAGTAGACGGCACCGCCGGCGCAGGGGCCGAGGATCAGCGATAGCTGCGGCACGAAACCGCTGGCGTCGCAGGTTTTGCGGAACAGGTGGCCGTATTCGGTCAGCGCGGCCACACCCTCCTGGATGCGCGCGCCACCGGAGTCGATGAGCGCGATGATCGGCACCTTGAGGTCGAGCGCCTTGTCCATCAGATGGCAGATCTTGCGGCCTTCGGCCACGCCAAGCGTGCCGCCTTTGACGGAGAAGTCCTGCGCGTAGACGGCCACTTTGCGGCCGAACACCTCGCCGAAGCCGGTGATGACGGCGGAGCCTGCGCGGCCACCGTTGATGTCGCCGCCGCGGAAACGGCCGATTTCCTCGAAGGAACCGGTATCAAGCAGCAGATCGAGACGTTCGCGCGCGGTCAGCTTGCCTTTGACGTGCTGGCGACCGCGGGCATGGTCTTCGGCTTCGGCGGCGAGCTGCGCGGCACGCAGCACGGACGTACGGATCGGCTGCGATTCGCGGGCTTCGGCAGCCGCTTCGTCACCCAGTCGCTCCTGCTGTTCCATGACGACCTTCACGGCCTCTTTGACGGCCGGGCTTGCGATGATGTCGGTCATTTCGCGCCGCCTTCCGTCTTGGTTTCCGTATTACCGTCCGTTGCCGGCTTGCCGTCAGCCGCCTTGGAAGCGCCGTTGACGTCAATGGTCATCAACGTCTCGCCCGCTTCGATGCCTGCCGCCGGGCCGACGAATATCTTGGTGACGGTGCCCTTGACCGGCGCGTACACGTAGTTCTCCATCTTCATGGATTCGAGCACGACGAGCAGGTCGCCCTTGGCCACGTCCTGGCCTTCGACGACGTTGATGCGTGTGACGACCGCCTGCATCGGGCTGGCGATCACACCGGACTGGCCGTCGTTGCCCTGCTGCTTCTTTTCGACGTGGTGCAGGCCCTGTCCGCGCAGCGGCTGGATGGCGCGCTTGGCGTCACGCGCCTTGGCGCCGCCGGTCAGGTTGGCCACGATGTCGTTCGGCACGGTCAGCGACACACGATGGTTGTTGACTTCGATGACGAAGGTTTCGCTGGATTCCTTCTGCTCGGCTTCCTTCGCACCCGAAGCGCCGGCCATGGATGCCGGCTGGCCGCCCTTGGTGGAGGATGCTTCCTTGTTCAGGTACTTGCGTTCCAGCCATTTCGTGCTCACGTCGTAGGCCACGCCATGCTCGGCGGTGAACTCGTCGTCGTTGAAGATCTGCTCGAACAGGCTTGCCGGGGTCGGCACGCCTTCCACCTTGAGCTCTTCCAACGCGCGGCGCACACGTGCCACGGCTGTCGCACGGTCGGAGGCGGTGACCACGAGCTTGCCCATCATCGAATCGAACTTCGGGGAGACGGTGTCGCCTTCCACCACGCCGGAATCGACGCGGATGCCCGGGCCGGACGGCCATGCGAGCTTGGTCAGCGTGCCGGAGCTCGGCGCGAGGTTCTTGGCTGGATCCTCGCAGGTCAGACGCAGTTCGAAGCTGTGTCCGCGCAGCGGGTGGTCGACGGTTAGCTCGCCGCCGTTGGCGATGGTGAGCTGTTCTCGCACCAAATCGAGGCCGCAGACCTCTTCGCTGACGGTGTGTTCCACCTGCAGACGCGGATTGACTTCCAGGAAGTAGACCTTGCCCTGCTCGGTCACCATGAATTCGCAGGTGCCAAGTCCTACGTAATCGACCGCGTCGAACAGGCGGCGGGAATAGGTTTCCAGCTGTTCGAGCACGCCGTCGGGAAGGAACGACGCCGGAGCTTCCTCAACAAGCTTCTGGTTGCGGCGCTGCACGGAGCAGTCGCGGGTGGAATACACGGTGAAATTGCCGTGCGAATCGCGTCCGCACTGCGTTTCGACGTGACGGCCCTTGTCGATGAACCGTTCGACGAAATACTCGTCCAAATCGCCGCCCTGCAGCGCATCGTGGTTCATGTAGAAGCCACGCAGCTCGTCGTCGTTGTGCACGAGCGTGATGCCGCGGCCGCCACCGCCGTCGGTGCGCTTGAGCATCAGCGGATAGCCGTGCGTGTGCGCGAAGTCGAGCAGCAGTCGCATGTCGGAAATCGACTGGGAAATGCCGGGAACCGGCGGCACCTTCGCGAAAGTGGCCACGCGGCGGGCCGTGATCTTGTCGCCCAGGTCGACGAGCGCCTTCGGATTCGGGCCGACCCACGTGGCGCCGGCGTCGAGGACCTTCTGCGCGAAGCTTGCGACTTCGGAAAGGAAGCCATAGCCGGGGTGCACCGCGTCGGCACCGCTGCGCTGCAGGATGTCGATGAGCAGATCCTCGTTGAGATACGTGTCCTTGTAGGTGTCGCCAGACAGCAGATACGCATCATCGGCCATCTGCACGTACTGTGCGTGACGGTCCTGTTCGGCGTAGACCGCGACCGTGGGAATCCCCATCTCACGTGCGGTGCGCACGACTCGAAGCGCGATTTCGCCGCGATTCGCCACCAGTAGTTTGTTGACATTCTTAGGCATAATGTCAAGTTTGGCGGTCGAGGCGTGATTCGACGAACTCGTTTCCCACAAAAGATTCGCAATCTTTTTGTAAGGCTCCACAAACGTTACCGAAACTTAGCAACCCTACGATGGGGAGCATTGATTGACGAAAGACTCATTTTCGTCACTTTTTGTAGCATCCTGTAGCATCCGCAAAAAAGGGAGGATTCCACCATGCGCAACGCAATCCTGACCATCTCATCCGCAGCCAAAACGGCCACCAGCGGCAAATTCGGCGCCGTTTTGAAGTCCACGCTGTTCGCCGTGCTGCTCGCCGCCGCCTCCATGGCGGGCGCCGTGCCGATTCCGGGCACTCCGGTTCCGATCACCCTGCAGACCTTCGTGGTCATGCTGGCCGCGCTGATGCTGCCGTGGAAGCAGGCGGGCGCCGCGGTGCTCATGTATCTGGCCGCGGGCGCGGCTGGTCTGCCGGTGTTCGCCGGCGGCGCGTCCACCATGGCTTTGGTCGGCCCGAGCGCCGGCTTCCTCATCGGTTTCCTGCCAGCCGCCGTCGTCACCTCGCTGCTCAAGGGCAAGGCGCGTGTCGATTCCCCGAAGCATGCTGCGTTGACCGCCGCACGGTATCTGTTCGCCTGCGTGGCCGGCTGCATCGTGCTTGACTATCTGCTCGGCTTCATCGTGCAGTCCGCCATTACGGGCGTGGCGATGCCGGTGGTGGCCATCGCTTCGATGGGCTTCATTGTGGGCGATTGCATCAAGGCGGTTGTGGCTTCGTTGGTCGCGAGTGGACTGGCAAAGCTGCAGTGACTTTTATCGGCAGCGACTTTTCTGCGGTAGTTTTCTACGACTTTTTGCTGGGAATTTTCTGCTGAGGGTTTTCCGCTGAGAATTTCCGCTGTGATTTCCGGGTTTCTTCGTGATTTCCGGGTTTTGATACAGTCTTCCGTTTTCGCTGTGATTTTCGTTTTCGCTGTGTCCGGTGGGGCCGGCGGATACCAACGTGCGACACGCTCCGGGCCGCTCAGGCCGAGTTTTTTACGGTCTTACGTTGGTATCCGCCGGCCCCACCTCGTTTTGGGGGAATGTTGCGTTTGCGGGTGGCGCGGTTTTTGGATATTGCGATTTTGGGAAATGCCGTTTTTCTCGAATATTGCGTTTTTTTGAAACGTGCGATTTTCGAAAAAGCGCTTTACGACTTTATGAGGGATGAGGGTTAGAGAATTATTGGGGTAGGACGCCTACGTCGGCGGTGTGCACGGTGTGCAGGTTGCCGTTGTCGTCTCTGATGGTGAGGGAGGCGTCGGGGTTGAGTTCCAGCGCGGTGCCGCGCAGGGTGGTGCCGTCCACGAAATGCGCCTCGCATGGCTTGTCGAGCGTCCAGCAGACCGGACGCATCTCCTCCATCGCACGCGTGGCCTCGCGATGCGGGTCGGCTTCGAAATCGGCGAGCCTTGATCGCAAACCGTCCACCAGATGGGCCGCGATCATGTCGCGCAATGTCATGGAATCGGGCAGGCCATGCGCGACCAGCTGCAGCGACGTGGCCTTGTCGGTTGGCAGATGGTCTTCGGGGACGGTCAGGTTCAGGCCGATGCCGAAGACGATGCCGACGCGTTCCGTTGCGGCAGCCACATCAGTGGTACCAGTCGCACCGTCCGCGATGGGAGTTGCGGCAAGCGGAACCATTTCGGCGAGCACGCCGCCCAGTTTCTTGCCGTCGACGAAAATGTCGTTCGGCCATTTGAGCACGATGTCCTTGCCGAGCGGGCCGCCGCAATCGCGGATGGCCGCGATAATCGCGTTGCGCGCCTCGCAGCCGGCGATCATCTGCAGCCAGCCGTTGACGGACGTGTCCCGCACAATCGCCGTAGGCACGCTGACCACCAGGGAGACGATGAACGACTCCCCCACCGCGCTGGTCCATTGATGGTCGAGACGGCCACGGCCGGCGGTCTGCTCGTCGGCGCAGATCGCCACGATTTCACGGCCGGTCCAATCGCGTCCATCGCAGCCATCGAGGCCATCTCGTCTGGCCGAGCCGAACAGCGCGCCTTTGCGCACCAATTCGGCGGCGTACGTGTTGGTGGAGCCCACTGAGTCCAGCGCGATCACCTGGTCGGCCGCGACGCAGGTGCGTGGCATGGTCAATGCGGAATCCAATATGGTCGTCATGATTCCTTCTCCTGTCCGTCGAGCTGTCGTCCATCGAGATATCGTTCGTCGGCGTCCTGCTTGTCGGACTGCTATCTGTCGATTCGGTGCCCGCCGATACGCCGTTTGCCCGCCGTCGACGTGCCAACGTACGACGCCTCGCGTGCGGCAAGCCGCGCGGCACGCGACTCGCGCCAGAACTCCAGGCACAGGAATCCGAACACGAATGCGATCGGAAGCATATGCCGTTCGAAATTGTTGGCCGGTGCGGTGATCATCACACCCATAAGCAGCAGCAACGGCAGATGCCATGACAGCGACCGCCATCGACGCAGCACCACTTCGGCGGCGCCGATCAGCAGTGTCAGCGTGACATACAGGTTGCCGTGCGTCACCCAGCCAAGCACGGGAATCTGCCCCCATTTCTTGGCAAAGCCGGCCACCTGGTTGCGCCACTGGTGGTTGTACAGGTGAATCCATTCGTTGTCGGACTGCACGTAATCGTTGTTCACGTAGTAGTCCATCGACACGTATGGCAGGTCGGTCACGTTGAAGTATCCGAAGCATTCGGCGAAGAGCGCATCGAGCGCGATCTGAGGATTCGCCTTGACGATCTGCCACCATGCGTCATTGAAATCCTTCATGTCGTCCTTGGTGACGGTACGCCACTTGTAGCTGACCTTCTTGGACTGGATACCCGACGATTTCACCGGGTCGGCGTCCTGCTGGAAGTACGATTCGGCCATCTGGTCGAGGTTGAAGACGGGAGCGAGTTTCTTGGCCGCGTCCTCGGGAATGCCCTGCGGATTGTATTTCGCCACGCGAGCGATCTGCTGCAGCTGGATGCCACGGCTTTCGATCGGATCGCCGCCGATGACGGCACCGCTGTTCACCAGATAGACGAGGCCGCCATGGATGAGCACGGTCGGCAGCATCAATGCGACCACGTACGTCTTCCAACGTTTACGGTCGTTGATGATGGCCAGCAGCGCGGCGAACAGAATGATGTACCACGCGTATTTGGCGCTGATCAGCATGACGCAGCTCGACATGAACAGTGCCGCCAAGGAACGTTTGCGCAGTTTCATGGGCTTGCCGTTGATGGTGGGCAGCGCCTTGATATGCGTCATATGCAGCTCATACCACACGCCGAACCACCAGACGAACGCGAACGCGAACAACGGCGATTTGGTCAGTGAGATCGTGGCGAACACCGCCAACGGGCACACCATGAAGAACAGCAGAATCACGAAACGCGTCTTCGCGCCGGCGCGCAGTCTGGACGGACGCGCCACCACACCCGCCTCGGGATGGGTGAAATCGCGCATGTTCCAGCAGTCGTGCCGTTCGGGATGGGAGAAGTCGAACGTGCCGACGCCCAGCCTACGCCACGGCAGATTGAAGAAACGATTGGCGGTGGCGGCGCAGCAGAACGCGGCGAACAGCCATTGCAGCGCGGCCAGCGCCACGATGCCGGCGTCGTTGGAATCGGTGAAATACCGGGAGACCGCGGCGAACGCACCGTAGAAAACGGTCAGCACGATGTTGTGCTGGTCGGTCAGATACGTGGGATTGGCCGGCCACATGTAATGCGCGGTCGGATAGATGTCCATCGGCACGAATGAGAAGAAGCCGATGTACGGCTGTTTCAGTCCGGTCCACTGGTTCAACGCCCAGCTGAATTCGCGGATCTGGGAGCGGATGTCGGCGCCGTACGCGGCAAGCAGGATGGTCGGAATCCACAGCCAGCCGATGACGAACAGCAGCATGAGCTTCCACCAGCAGTCGGTGCAACGTGTCAGCTTGCGACCAATCCAGACGATCACCGCATGGATGGCGCGCCCCGGACGGCTATGCGCGGCGTCGCTCAGATGGCGCAGCATGATGCCCAATACCGTCGTCGGCGTGCCGGACACCTCCTGACACAGCTTGACGTACCGACGTGAGAAATACGTCGGCAGCACGCGCTCGCCACGGCCGTAACGGACCAGCGACCACAATATAGCAAACGAAACAACGAAGGCGATCGCCATGTACAGCACGTTGGCCCAGCCGAAGTCGGCGAGTCCGGTGCCAAACCAGTACAGCGGGCCGATGCCGCAGCACCACGCCACCCACAGGCATGCGAGCACGCCCAACGTCCAGCTGAGGAACGTGTCGGCTTTTCCGGCTTTCTTGTTTTCGCTCATAGTCGGCATATTACCGCCACTGCGCGAATGGGGACCGGAACGGTCGGCGAACGTGCGGCAATTCGCAGATACGACGATTAGAATGGACGGTTATGAACTCCGAGCAGGCAGACATCCTCGACCTTTTGTCAGGCCATACCGACGATACGACCATCGAGCGGTTGGCTTTCGAATGCCTGTTGACGAACATGACCGACGATCGTGTGGTCTCCTTGATGAACATTCTCGGATGGCAAGGCGATTTCAACTGTTTTGCGATCGGCGGGGTGCCTTCGGCCAGTCTTGCCTCGACATCCCTCGCCATCCGCAAGGCGGTGCGCGATTTGGGTGGCGAGCATGTGGTCATCGGCACGTACGGCACTTTCCTGCTGGCTTTGGCTTGCCAGATGGGCGCGGTCACGCCGGAGGTGACCTGTACCGCGGTCATGCCGGCGTTCAGCGAGGACGAGCCACTGTATTTGAGCCCGGTCCGTTCCGGTGTGGCGGGGGCTTCGCATGCGTTGCGTGAGACGATGTTCTCGCTGCAGGCGGCTCCGGCGCTGTCCACTCCTTCCCGTCCGCTGCGTGCCGACGAGCTGTTGCCGGAGCGTGCGCTGCTGGGTGATGATTACGCGCGTGAAGAACTGTATCGGAACGTATATCAGGTGCTGCGCGGCGAGAATCCCGATGATCCCACTTATCTGACGGTGTCCACGTTCCTGAAGTATGGCAGTTCGTTGGAGAACACGGCGAAGGAGCTGAATGTGCATCCGAACACCGTGCGCTACCGCTTGAAGCGTGCCGCCGAAACAACCGGCTGGGATGCCACCGATCCGCGTGACGCGTATGTGCTGACGACCGCGCTGGCGATTGGCCGTATGCGCGACCGCTGAGCCGCTGCCCGGGTGGTGTGGCGTCTGGGTACGCCCGTTGCACCTGTCATCCGGTCATAAAGTCATGAATCTTTCCGAACATATGAAAAGACCCGCATGCTGCGATTGCAGATACGGGTCTTTTGGTGAAGTTTAGCTTCTGTGCACTCAGGCAACGACCGCCGGATCAACCGGGACGCCCGGGTTCATCGTGGAGGTGATGGTCGCCTTGGTGACGTAGCGGCCCTTCACGGTGGACGGCTTCAGACGCTTGACTTCGTCGGCCACAGCCTTGAAGTTCTCGTCCAGAGCCTGCTCGGTGAAGGACATCTTGCCGATGAGGAAGCTCAGGTTGCCGTTCTTGTCGACACGGAAGTCAACCTTGCCGCCCTTGATGTCCTTGATGGCCTTGGTGACGTCCATGGTCACGGTGCCGGTCTTCGGGTTCGGCATGAGGCCACGCGGACCGAGCACGCGGCCGAGGCGGCCGACCTTGCCCATCATGTCCGGGGTGGCGACGACGGAATCGAAGTCAAGGAAACCGTCGGCGACCTTCTGCACGAGGTCGTCGTCACCGACGATGTCGGCGCCAGCCTCGAGAGCTTCGGTGGCCTTCGGGCCACGGGCGAAGACGAGGACCTTGGCGGTCTTACCGGTGCCGTTCGGCAGGTTCACGGAACCGCGGACCAGCTGGTCGGCCTTGCGCGGATCCACGTTCAGGCGCAGCACGGCCTCAACGGTCTGGTCGAACTTGTACTCCGGCATGCTCTTGAGGAGAGCGATGGCTTCGTTGGCGGTGTAAAGGTTGTTGCGATCGATCTTCTCAGCCGCTTCGCGATACTTCTTGGAACGCTGTACCATTAGTCCTTCTCCTCTCAGTCGGTAACCGTGATACCCATCGAACGGGCGGTGCCCGCGATGATCTTCATGCCGGCTTCGACGTCGCGTGCGGACAGATCAGCCATCTTGATTTCAGCGATCTCACGGACCTGAGCCTTGGTGACGGAGCCGACCTTGTGGGTCAGCGGGTTCTCGGTACCCTTCTGGATGCCAGCGGCCTTCTTCAGCAGAGCTGCTGCCGGCGGGGTCTTCAGGATGAAGGTGAAGGAACGATCTTCGTAAACGGTGATCTCAACAGGGATGACCTGGCCCATCTTGTCCTGCGTGGCAGCGTTGTACTGCTTGCAGAAGTCCATGATGTTCACGCCATGGGAACCCAGAGCCGGGCCCAGCGGCGGAGCCGGGTTGGCCTTGCCGGCCTGAATCTGGAGCTTGAGAAGCGCCGAGACTTTCTTCTTAGGAGCCATTGTATGGTTCTTCTTTCTGTGAAGCGGTGGTTAACGGCACCGGAGTAGGTCTCCCGCGTCCGGTTCCTTCCGCAACGTATATTGCTGTGCTGTGCTAGCAGGTGCCGCCGCCTTGTCCAGGCACACGAGACCCTCCAGACACAACTTTTCTATTATGCGATTCCGCCACGACATTGCGCGTATGGCAATACATACAAAGAAACCCCGCCGAAGCGGGGTTCAAAAGAATCACGATTTCAGGTTCCTGAATGGGTGTGACGCGTGCGGTAGCAAGGCGCCCAAGCGCAGGCGTACCAAGGTGCGTCAAGCTTGGAGCAACGCAGCTAACGCTCCGTCATGCACGTTCAGGCTAATTTTTCAACCTGGTTGAAGCCTAGCTCCACCGGCGTGTCACGGCCGAAGATGGACACGAGCACGGTGAGCTTCTGCGTGGACGGATCCACTTCGGAGACAACCGCGGCCATGGTGGTGAACGGTCCATCGGTGACGGTGACCTGATCGCCAGGAGCGTAGGAGACCTCAAGCTTGCGCTTCTTGGCTGCAGCCGGCTTGTCTCCGGCGGCCTTGAGAGCTTCGGAAGCGATCATCGGAGCCATCATGGAGACGACTTCCTTGCGGGTCAGCGGTGCCGGATCCTTGGTCGGGCCGACAAAGCCGGTGACGCCTTCGGTCTCGCGGACGATACGACGGGCGTTCTCATCCGGCAGCATGCGGATCAGCACATAGCCGGGGACACGCACGCGGGTGATGACCTTCTTGCCTTTTTCGGTGTGCTTTTCGACTTCCTCCATCGGCACTTCGACCTGGAAGATCTTGTCTTCCATACCGAAGCTGGCCACGCGGGATTCGACGTTGGTCTTCACGCGCTTCTCATAGCCGGAATAGGTGTGCAGCACATACCACTTGCCTTCAAGCGTGCGCAGGCTCTTGGAGAATTCCTCGACGGCCTTGGCACCGGCATCCTGCTCAGTGTCTTCATCCTCAGTGGTTTCCGCGGTCTGCTCTTCCGGAGCGTCCTGCTCGGACTGGGCCTGCTCATCGGTCGCCTGATCGGCGGCGACGGCCTGGACGGCCTCGCCTTCGGCCGGCAGCGCCTCAACAGCGGCAGCAGCCTCGGTATCAGCCTTGGAAGCCTCGTCGAGGTTGTCGGAAAACACTTCGTCAGTCATGCACTTTCACCTTCAAGTTGTTTATCAGCCGAATATCCACAGGGTCAGCTTGCCCAGACCGTAGTCCATGCCGGTGACCAGTGCCATCAGCAGCAGCACGAAGATAAACACGGCGAGGGACCAGAAGAACAGTTCCTTGCTGGTCGGAGTGACGACCTTGCGGAGTTCGTCGATAATCTGTTTGATGAACAAGCCAATGCGCATGAAGATGTTCGGCTTAATGGCCTTCTCGCTGTTCTTCGCCTTCGCCATAATAATCCTCCGCTGGGCTTGTTGTAAGAAGCTTGGCAGGGAAGGCGGGACTCGAACCCACAACCTACGGTTTTGGAGACCGTTGCGCTACCAATTGCGCCACTTCCCTAGGTGAACTCTGCCGTCTCCACTTGCCGGCGAGGATTCTATGCAAAACCACGCAAGAAGCAGACGGCAAAACCGCCAAGTCGAAATAATAGCGGGTTTTCGCGACTTCGTCCAACCCGATTCACGACGAATTGCAAGAAACCGCTATTTTCCAACGAAAAAAAAGATTCGCGCCCGGCATGTCACCGAAGCGCGAATCGCTAAAAATATCGTCTATCAACTGAACTTTCCGTCAGTTGAGCGCGGGGCCGGTCGGCTCAGTCCTCGATCCAACGCTTCATGCGACGCATGCCTTCGACCAGATCGTCGTCGGCAAGCGCGTAGGAGAAGCGCAGATAGCCGGGAGCGCCGAACGCCTCGCCCGGGACAGCGGCGACATGGCCTTCGTCAAGCAACGCGGCGGCCAGTTCGGAAGTGTTGGCGAACGTGGTCTTGTTGGTGCCGATCGGTTTGTTCAGCAGCGCGGTCACGTCGGCGAACGCGTAGAACGCGCCGGTCGGAGTCGGGCAGTTCACGCCTTCGATGTCGTTCAACGCGGCGACGATGGTCTGGCGGCGCTTGTCGAATGCGGCGCGCATCTCGTAGACGGCGTCCAGGGAGCCGGAGACGGCTTCGATGGCGGCACGCTGGGAGATGTTGTTCACGTTGGAGGTCATGTGACCCTGCAGTTTGGATGCGGCCTTGGCCACGTCCACGGGGGCGATCATCCAGCCGACGCGCCAGCCCGGCATGGCGTAGGTTTTGGCCACGCCGTTGAGCACGAGCAGCTGGGAGCGCACTTCGGGCACCGCGGCGCCGATGTACGTGGTTTTGGCGCCGTCATAGTTCAAGTGTTCGTAGATTTCGTCGGAAATGACCCACACGTGGTGTTCGATGGCCCACTGCGCGATGGCCTTGACGGTTTCCGGCTTCCACACCGCGCCCGTCGGGTTGTTCGGCGTGTTCACGATGATGGCCTTCGTGTGTTCGGTGCGGGCCGCTTCGATGGCTTCGATGCTGGGCTCGAAGTTGCGGTCGGCGCCGGCGAACACGGTCACGGGCACGCCGCCGGCGAGCTTCACGGCTTCCGGATAGCTGGTCCAGTACGGGGTGGGGATGATGACCTCGTCGCCCTCGTTGAGCAGAATCTGGAACGATTCGTAGACGGCCTGCTTGCCGCCGTTGGTCACGATGACCTGGCTTGGATCGACTTCGTAGCCGGAGTCGCGCAACGTCTTGTCCGCGATGGCCTGGCGCAGTTCCGGTAGGCCGGCGGTCGGCGTGTAACGGTAGTTTTTCGGGTCCTGCACGGCCGCGGCCGCGGCCGCGACGATTGGTGCGGGGGTTGGGAAGTTCGGTTCTCCCGCGCCGAACCCGATGACGTCGATTCCGGCGGCCTTCATTGCCTTCGCCTTGGAATCGACGGCCAGAGTAGCGCTCGGAGCCACGTGATTGATACGGTCGGATAGAGTCTGCCAGTCAGCCATAGTCATGCCTGTAATGCTAGACCTGCCACGCGAAAAACGACAGCCCCACGACACACGTCTATTTCGCCGCGAACGCTTCGCTTGAAGCGAAATCGATGGCCTAACCACACCTTTTGCACTGGCTCAGACCAGTACGAGATTGTCGCGGTGCACCAGCGGATGCGCGTATTCCTCGCCGAGGAAACGCTTGAGCTGGGCCGTATTGCGTCCTAGCATCTGCGGGATCTCCTCGGAGTCGAAGCCGACCAGGCCCTTGGCCAAATGGTTGCCCTGCTCGTCGTCAACCCAGACGGCGTCGCCGGCGGCGAAATCGCCCTTCACTTCCACCACGCCGGCCGCAAGCAGGCTGGCCGCTCCCCCGCGCACCGCCTTGGCCGCGCCGGAATCGGCCACCAGCGTGCCCTGCGGGTGGGAGGCGAAGCCAATCCACAGCCTACGTGACGAACCGCGGTCGTTGATCGGCGCGAACGCGGTGCCGACCGGATCGCCCATCATCGCGGGACCTGCGTTCGACGCGCATGTCAACACCGCGGGAATGCCGGACACCGCGGCGACGCGCGCGGCCTCCATTTTGGTGACCATGCCGCCGGTGCCGACGTTCGAGCCGGTTCCGCCGACCTGAACCTTCGCCAGCGCGTCCTCGACGTTCGGCACATAGGAGATGCGTTTCGAGCCGGGCTCGCTTGGCGGCGCGGTGTACAGCGCGTCCACGTCGGTGAGCAGGACGAGCGCGTCGGCGACGACGATGTTGGCGATGAGCGCGGACAGACGGTCGTTGTCGCCGAACCGGATCTCGTTGGACGCGAGGGAATCGTTTTCGTTGATGATCGGCACCGCGCCCAAGTCGAGCAGGCGGTCGAGCGTACGGCGCACGTTGCGGTACTGCTGTGGGGCGATCGTGTCGGAAACGGTGATGAGGATCTGTCCGACACGCAGCCCGTACCGTGCGAAAGCGGCCTCATACTGGGCCATCAGCAGGCCTTGGCCGACGGCGGCGCACGCCTGCTGGTCGGCTACGTCGGTCGGACGCTTGTCGAAACCGAGCGTGCCGAAACCGGCCGCGATCGCGCCGGAGGAGACCAGCACCACGCGGCCGCCCATCAATCGCACGCGGGCGATGGCCGCCACAAGCGCGTTCAACCGTTGCGGATCCAAGTGGCCGCTCGGCTCGGTCAGCGAGCTGGAGCCCACCTTCACCACGATGGTCTGCGCTTCGGCGATGGCCCTGCGCACTTGCGCTTGCGATGGCGTGTTCATAGTTCCTCCCGGTACCGTTACCGGCTATTGAAAAAGCCCGCCGACATGCCATCGGCACATCAGCGGGCTTCGTTGGATGGTTCTATTGTTCCACATCCTCGTCGTCGGCGGTCTCGCCACGTCCAAAAAGACTGGTTTCGTCGTGACGGTCGTCGTCCACGGAAGGATCGGCCCAGTGTCCTGCCTTGCGTTCGGCCATCATGGCTTCGCGCACGGCCTGACGGGCGTCCATCATCTCGTGGTACTGGCGACGGCGTTCCGTGTTGGAACGACGCTGCGCACGACCATCCGATTCCTGCAGTCGCAGGTCGACGCCGCGTGCGCCCAACTGGGTGCCGTCGAGCATTTCCGCGCCGGCCGCGATGGTCGGATCCCAATCGAATTCCACGGCACGGTCGCCACGGCCGATGCGCACTTCGTCGCCCGGCTTGGCGCCCTTGTGCCGCAGCTCGTCTTCGACGCCCAGCTTGGCCAGACGGTCGGCAAGGTAGCCGACGGCCTCGTCATTATCGAAGTTGGTCTGCATGACCCAACGTTCCGGCTTGGTGCCGAGCACCTCGTACCAGACTTCGCCGTTGCCGTTCTCCTTGCGTTCCACGGTGAAGTCGAGCGCGTTGCCGCCTTCGTCGTTACGGCGACGGCGATTGCGCGGCTCCTCGAGCGGCTTGATGACCACGCGGGCCTCTTCCTCGGCCTGCTCGCGTTTGGCGACTTCCGCGCGCATGTTGGTCACGAGGTCGGCCAGCGCCCAGTTGAGTTCCTTCAGGCCCTCGTGGGAGGCGGTGGAGATGATGTGGACCTTGAGGCCGAGCTTTTCGAATTCGGGCTTGACGAATTCGGCGAGTTCCTTGGCTTCCGGCACATCCACCTTGTTGAGGATGATGATGCGCGGACGTTCGGGGATCGGAATCGCGCCGAGCGGCAGTTCGAGCTTGCCGGCGTATTCGGCGAGCTCGTGTTCGAGCGCCTGGTAGTCGCTCATCGGGTCACGGCCGGGTTCGAGGGTGGCGCAATCGATGACGTGGGCGATGATTTCAGTACGTTCGATGTGACGCAGGAATTCGAGGCCGAGGCCCTTGCCCTGGGATGCGCCCGGAATCAGGCCCGGCACGTCGGCGATGGTGTAGCGCATGTCGCCGGCCACCACTACGCCGAGGTTCGGCACAAGCGTGGTGAACGGATAGTCGGCGATCTTCGGTTTGGCGGAGCTCATCGCCGCGATCAGGCTCGACTTGCCTGCGGACGGAAAGCCCACCAGCGCCACGTCGGCGATGGACTTGAGCTCGAGGATGACGTCACGTTCCTCGCCCGGCTCGCCCAGCAGTGCGAAGCCCGGCGCACGACGGGTGCGATTGGCCAGCGCCGCATTGCCAAGACCACCGTTGCCGCCCGCGGCCACGACGAACTTGTCTCCTGCATGACGCAGGTCGGCGAGCTGCTCGCCTGGATGCTTCGGCTTGCCCTGCGGTCCCTTGGCTTCGAACACGACCGTGCCCACCGGGACGGGCAGGATCAGGTCAGCGCCCTTCGAACCGTCCTTCGTGTCGCCCAGGCCCATCGTGCCGCTTTCCGCCTCCCGGTGGGGCATGAAACGGTAATCAAGCAGACTGTTGGCGTTCGAATCGGCCATGAAGATCACGGAACCGCCGTCGCCGCCATTGCCGCCGTTCGGGCCGGCCAACGGCTTGTATTTCTCCCTACGGATGCCGGCGGAACCATTGCCGCCGTCGCCGCCCTTGACATGGACGGTCACTCGATCCACAAAATCACTCATGTATCTACCTTACATAACAGAAAGACCGCGTCCATATGGGCGCGGTCTTTCATCAAAAGCGTTATTTGCGCGTGTCTCAGGCGGCAATCACGTCGACGACCTTGCGGTCACGACGCACGCCGAACTTCACGCTGCCGTCCTTGAGGGCGAACAGGGTGTGGTCCTTGCCCATGCCGACGTTCTCGCCCGGGTGGAACTTGGTGCCACGCTGGCGAACGATGATGTTGCCGGCCACGACGGCTTCGCCGCCGAACTTCTTCACACCGAGGTATTGCGCGTTTGAATCGCGACCGTTGCGCGAGCTGGACGCGCCCTTCTTATGTGCCATGTCTGTTCCTTTCGGTCCTTGACTCTAACCCTACGCGAATCAGGCGATAGCCGTGATCTTGACGAGAGTCAGCTGCTGGCGATGGCCCTTGCGACGAGCAACGCCGGTCTTGTTCTTGTACTTCATGATGCTGATCTTCGGACCCTTGGCCTCATCGTTGACAACCTCAGCCTTGACGGTGAGCTTGGCGAGATCCTTGGCACCGAGGATGACCTTGGAGCCGTCCACCACGAGGGCAGCCGGAAACTCCACGGTGTCGCCCTTCTTGGCGTTGAGACGGTTGACGAGGATGACGTCACCGACCTCGACCTTTTCCTGATGGCCGCCGGCCTTCACAATAGCGTACATATCCGTTCCTTTATTAACTTGGAAAGCTTACTGCCCGGCACGTTCGAGCCTCGCGGCCAGACACCAGCAATCTAATCTACACATACCCGCGTACAACCGCAAGTCTGCTCCCGGCGTGTCAAGTTGACATACCGGGATTTTCCTTTATTCTTCTTGTTCTTCCTCGCCCAGGTCCGCATTGTTGGCGGCCACGGCTGCCGCCGCGATCTGCGCGAGTTTGGCCTTCACGTCCGGCGAGGAGCCCTTCGGCACCTGCACGTCCGTGCCATGGCCATGCTTGTTGGTCTTGACGAACGGATCGCCGCCCTTCAGGGCGTACGGATCGTCGTAATCCGCCGAAACGGTCGGTTCGTCATGGAGGATGAAGCCGCGGCCCTTGCAGGTCGGGCATTCCTCGGAGAACGCCTCCACCAGACCCTGGCCGATGCGCTTGCGCGTCATCTGCACCAGTCCCAGCGAGGTGACTTCGGCCACCTGATGCTTGGTGCGGTCGCGCGCCAGGCACTCCACCAGTCGGCGGAGCACCAAATCCCTGTTGGCCGGCATGACCATGTCGACGAAGTCGATCATCACCATGCCGCCGATGTCGCGCAGACGAAGCTGTCGCGCGATCTCTTCGGCCGCTTCGAGGTTGCAACGGGTCACCGTTTCCTCGAGGCTCTTGCCGCGGCCGATGAAACGGCCCGTGTTCACGTCGATGGTGGTCATGGCCTCGGTGCGGTCGATGACGATCGAACCGCCGGACGGCAGGTAGACCTGACGTTCCATGCCCTTACGCAACTGGGAGTCGATCTGCCACTTGTCGAACACGTCCTTGCCGTCATGTTCGGCCGGATCCCACTTCTCGAGCTTGTCTTTCAGGTCGGGGGCCATCGTGTCGAGGTATTCCTCGATACGCTCGTACACGCGGTCGCCTTCCACGATCATCTTGGAGAAGTCGTCGTTGAAGATGTCGCGCACCACGCGGATGGCCACGTCCGGCTCGCCTTGCAGCAGCTTCGGACGCTTGCCGTGCAGGAACTCGTCGCGCTTGGCGGTGATGCGTTCCCACTGGCGCACCAGGTTCTCGAGATCCTTGGTGATGGCCTCTTCGGAAGCGCCTTCGGCCGCGGTTCGGATGATCACGCCCATATCCTTCGGCGCGATCTTCGACACGATGTTCTTCAGGCGGGCGCGCTCACGCTCGCTCAGCTTGCGGCTCACGCCGGTCATGCCGCCGGACGGCACCAGCACGAGGAAACGGCCGGCCAAGGTGACCTGCGAGGTAAGCCTTGCGCCCTTGTGGCCGATCGGATCCTTGGTTACCTGCACCAGCACCGGATCGCCCGACTTGAACGCCAGTTCGATACGACGCGGCTGGCCTTCCAGACGTGCGGAATCCCAGTTCACCTCGCCGGCGTACAGCACGCCGTTGCGGGCCTGTCCGATGTCCACGAACGCGGCCTCCATGCTCGGCAGCACGTTCTGCACGCGGCCAAGATAGATGTTGCCGACGGTGGCCACTTCCTGGATGTCGGACACGTAATGCTCGACGAGCACATTGTCTTCGATCACGGAGATCTGGGTGTGGCGCTCACGTTCGCGCACCACCATCAGACGCTCGACGTGTTCGCGACGGGCCAGGAAGTCCTGCTCCATGAGCTGGTTCTGACGGCTGCGTTCACGACGGTTGTCGCGGCGGCGCTGCTTCTTGGCTTCCAGACGGGTGGATCCTTCGACGTCGGTGATTTCGTCGATGTACTGCTGCTTGCGGGAGCGACGGGACATCGTCTCGTCCGATTCCTCGGCCTTCGACCCTCCACGGCGGCGGCGACGGCGACGGGTCACCGTGCCCTCTTCCTCATCGTCATCCTCATGACGGCGACGGGATTCGCGTTCGGAGGTCTGCTGCTCGTCGGCTTCCTCATGGTTGCCGCGTCCGCGACGGCGGCGACGGGTGCGCGTCGGCTGCTCGTCATCATCATCGTTTCCATTGCGGGACTCGTCATCGATCGGCGCATACGTGATGCCATCGAGGACCAGGTCCTCCTCGATCTGCTCCACTTCGGCAGCGGCACGACGTTCCTGCGCGTTCAGACGACGGGAACGACGGGAACGACGGGAATCGCCATGATCATCGTCTTCGGCGTCGTTGTTGCGGTCATTGCCATCATCACGGCCGCGACCGTCATTCGAAGCGTCCGTGCGGTCCGTGTCGGCCGTGTCGTGGCTGCGACGGCGGCGGCGACGAGTCGGACGGTCATCGTCGCGGTCATCACGGCTGTCACGGGCATCGTCCGAACCTCTGCGGCCCGTATCGTCAGCATCGTCATCGTCGGACGATCCGCGGCCCGCGGGGGCGGCCGGCAGAATCGGCTCCTGGAACAGCAGCGACGTCATCGGACGCGGATTATGACGCGTCTCATGGCCTTCCGGCAGCGCGCTGACGGCGTCGAGCGCACGGTCTTCGGATGATTCGTCACGATTGCCACGATTGCCGTAATCGTCACGATCGTCACGGTCATCACGCGGCTCGTCGCTGATACGGCGACGGCGACGCGACGGGCGATCATCCTCGTCCTGCACGTCCACAGAGGAACGACGGCGACGGCGCGGACGTTCGTCACGCATCTCATCGTCGTCATCGTAACGGGTCACGCGACGACGACGCGGACGCGACGGCTCGGCGTCATCGGCATCATTGAAATCGGCGGAATCACGCGCAGGCTGGACAGGCTCAAGCTTCGGTTCCTCAAACAAGGGGGCTTTGGCATGCTCCTCGACCTTCAGCTCCAAAGACGCGCCCGCGGCACCTACGCCACGCACCACGCGGCGACCTCCACGACGGCGGCGCGGAGCCGGATCGGCAGACACAGAACCCGCACTGCTTGCCGCATTATTGGTTGAATTATCGGATGACACAACAGCCTCGACCTGATCGAGGCCCTCATTGGTAGTAGGCACAACGCTCCTCGGCAACGCGCTGCAATCGCATCGCCTTCACTCAAGCCCCAACGGTTCTCACACCACGCTCTCACCGTGGCCGCGCATCATGGCGCCCGTAGGAAGCAACTTCCGTCAAAAGTCTTCATCATGCGACGGCGGACACCTGCGCTCGCGACTCACAGAACATTCACGCGAGGGGATCAACGCCATCGGATGCGTCGGCGGTCTTGCAGAACCACCGTCTATAAGTATGACACAAAAAACAACGGAGCGTGACAGGACGGGAAATTTATTCCCCCTACACGCTCCGTTTTCCAATGATTCGCGTTGACACGCCGTGAATGAACGTGCGCCGGCATAGTGGTTCAGCAGCGGTTCAACGGTGGACCAATAGTGGTTCTGCGGCAAGCCCGCGGCAGCGAATTACCGGCGATTCAACGGCAGCTCAGCAACGACTCAACGGCGATTCAACGCAGCCAGTCCTCCAGCAGGTCGGCCATGAGCAGCAGATCGGTCTCCGGCAGCTGCTCGTCCTGCTTGTGAGCCAGCAGCGGGCTACCCGCGCCGAGATTCACGGCCGGAATGCCCAGAATCGCGAAACGCGCCACATCCGTCCAACCCAGCTTGGCAAGCGGGTCACGACCGGTACGTTCCTTGACAAGCGATACCAGCGATTGGGCAAGCGGCGAATTGAGGCCCGGACGTGCGCTCGGCGATTCGTCCTTCATCTCGATGCCGAAGCCTTCGAACACGCCACCAGTGGCCTGATGCTCGCCGTTGCCGAGTTTCGCGCCCGCATCCGCGCCGATCATCAGCGCCTTCGCCTCGGCGAGCGACTTGTCCGGCGCGAACCGGTAGTTGACGTGCACACGGCACTCGTCGGGAATCACATTGGTACCCTTGCCGCCGGAAATCAGCGTGGCGTTCAGGCCCTCCTGATAGGTCAGGCCATCTACTTCGATGGCGCGGTTCTCATGTGCGTTCAAACGGTTCAGAATCTCGGCCGCCGCGTGGATCGCGTTCTTGCCCATCCAGGCGCGGGCCGAATGCGCGGCAACGCCGTGCGTGATCACGTCGAATCGCATCGTGCCGTTGCAGCCGCCCTCGATGCCGCAATCGGTCGGCTCGCCGATGATCGCGAAATCGCCGGTGATCCAATCCGGATGCGACTCGACCACCTTGCGCAGGCCGTTCTTCTCGGCCGCGACTTCCTCATGGTCGTAAAACACGTACGTCAAATCGTATTTCGCATCCGTCAGCGTGGCCGCCAGATACAGCATGACCGCGTCGGAACCCTTCATATCGGTGGCGCCACGACCCCAGATCACACGCTCATGCTCATGACCGGCCGCCACATCCTCGCGAATCAGCGGATCGCCCGGCTGAAGCCATTTCGGCGGGAAATTGTCAATCACCGGCACCGTGTCGAGATGGCCGGCAAGAATCACGCGGCGCTCGCGGCCGAAATCGGTGGATGCCACCAATGTGTCGCCGTGCCTGCGCACCGTCAGATGCGGCTGTTTTTTCAGGAACACCTCGACGGCGTCCGTCAACGGGCCTTCGTCATCGCTGACGGAATAGCAGCCCATGATCTGCCTCATCAGCTCGTTCAACTGCTCCTGTTTGCTGGCGGAAGCGGAAAATCCAATCGTAAGTTCGTTCATGCCGTCCATTATCCGGCAAAACGTGCCGTCAATCGTGTATCGGGCTCGCTTTTGAGACGTGCATACGACCGACGCGCGCTTGGTGCCACACTAGATAGCGGTCGAAAGGCAACGGCCGCAACGAAAAGGAGAGTGCAATGCCGGGTCTGTTAAGCGCGATGGAAGGTTTCTGCGTCATCGGCATCGTCATCGCGACCGGCTATGTGGCCGCGCGCATGCGCATCGGCGGGCCGACCGCGCAGATGGTGCTCAACAGGTTCAGCTTCTTCGTGTCGAGTCCGTGCCTGATGTTCGCCATCCTGTCCAAGGAGAAAATCTTCGAGATTTTCCATTCCTCCATCGTCGTGGCGTTTTTTTCGGCGCTGCTGGTGGGCGTGGTCTTCCTGATTCTCAACCGGCTGTTCTTCCATATGAAGGCCGCGGACGCCACCATCGGCGCACTGAATTCGCTGTATCTGAACTCGAACAACATCGGCCTGCCGATCGCCACGTACATTCTGGGCAATCCGGCGCTTGTCGCACCGATTCTGGTCATGCAGCAGGCGGTGTTCACGCCGATCGGCCTGACCGTGCTCGACGTGACCACCAAAGGCAAGGTCTCCGCGAAGGAGATTTTGAAGCAGCCGTTGCATCAGCCGCTGCTCATCGGCTCGCTGCTGGGCATTGTGGTGTCCGCGATTTCCGCGAAGGTCGGCTATTTCGTGGTGCCGGACTGTATTTACGATCCGATCGACATGATCGGCAATTCCGCGGTGCCGATGATTCTGATGGCGTTCGGCATGTCCTTGCACGGCACGAAGCCGTTGCAGGACAAGTCGAATATTCCGGCGGTGTTCACGGTGGCCGCTTTGAAGAACATTGTGATGCCGATCATCGCGTTCCTGCTGTCGTATTTCGTGATGGGCTTCCGTGGCGCCACGCTGTACGCGTGCGTGGTGCTCGCCGCTCTGCCGACCGGGCAGAACGTCTACAACTACGCGGCGCGGTACAACGTGGGTCTGTCGTTCGCACGCGACGGCATTCTGTTCTCGACGTTGTCGTCGCCGATTTTCATCGCGATTATCGCGGTGCTGCTCGGCTGACCTCGCCAGTCCTCGCCGCGGTATCCACGACCGCCGCGGCGAGGCCATCAATCGTCCATACGGTAGCCGGCATGACCGAGCCCGTGCGCCGCATGATTCGCGGCACACCCTCCGAGCACCATCAGCGCATAACACAAGCCGATTCCCGCGGCCAACGTAAGCAACGAAGCCGGATTGAGCAACGACGTTGCCAGAATCGGAAACAGCAACAACACCGAGCACCCCAATGAAACGGCCATCACCGTGTTGAGCGGGGTGATCACTTCCATCATGCGTGCCTTGTCGAGCGTCGCCTCATCCGTGCCTTCCAACGCAAGCATGCGGTACTCGTCGGCCTGGTCGTAGACGTTGCCCGTCTGCATCACGCCGGAACTGACGGCGGCGAGCACCGCGGCAAAGGCGAGCGTCAGGAAACCACCCATCGCTATATCGCGCATGTACAGCATAGATGGGTCGAACGGGTCGTGGTTGCCTCCGATTCCGGTGGCGAGCAATCCGCACACCGACGTCATCCCCGCAATGAACACAGCGAGCGCCACACCGGACACGTTACGCCAAGCACGCTTGGGATTGTCGAGGATACGGCGCATGGCAATCATAGTGGCCGCGTCCTTCGGGTGTTTCGCACGCGATCTGGCGCGCATCGCCACCACCCAGGTACCGACGACGTTCACCATGGCGAAACCGAGGAAGAAGACGCCGAAGATGATGGCGTAGACCACCATCTGACCCAAGTGCGCGAATGCGGAGATGCTGTTGAGCAGCAGGTAGCCTACGGCCAACACGGCAAGGAAAATCAGTGCGCGCCATGCGGACGGCATGGGTTGTCCGGTACGTTGCATCACGCCAAGCGGGGTGATGGCCACGCGGCGTAGGGCGACCAGCGCGGAGACCAAGGCAAGCAGCGTGACTCCGACGGTCACGGCCGCCAGAGCAGGCAGTCCCACCCACAACTGTTCGAAGGTGAAATGCTGGTTTTGGAAGTCGAGCAGCATGATCGCCGGTATCAGCGCGAAGTAGCCGGCCATGCCGACCAGCGCGCCAAGCAGAGCCTGGCCACCAGCATCGAGCGCGGTGAGTTTCGTGACCTGCGCGGTGGTGGCGCCCGCAAGTCGCAGTGCGGCGAGACGTGCGTCCCTGCGGGAGGCCGCGAGACGGGCCGCCGAGCCGGCGAGCGCCACGAACGGCACGATGAGTAGCAGACTGGCGAATGCGGCGAGCAGCACATAGCCGTCGGAATAGGTGTTCATGACGGCTGTGGCCTGGTCGGCCGTCCAATGGCCGTCGCCGACCGTGGCGACGAGCTTGTCGGCGTGCGCCAGGGTTTTGGACCATGTTTCGTATGTACCGGGCGCGCACCTGTTGGAATTGATCATGCAACCGAACGTGTGGTCGGCGGAGGCCCGCCAGATGAAGCCATGCAGGCCTCCGAGCACGGTTAGGAAGACGGCGGTGGCGGATGCGAAGGCAACGATGGCCAGCGCAGAGGTGCGGCTGGATGTGCCGCGGGTGCCGGAGCGGTGGAACAATCGCCATAATCGGAACATGTTCATCGTGCGCCTCCGGCGGTAGGTTGGGATTGCTGCGGCGAGCTCAGCCTGCCGTCACGCATGGTAACGGTGGCATCGCAGAATGCGGCCACGTTCGAATCGTGCGTCACCACGACCACGGCCGCGCCGGTCTGTCGTGCGGTCCGCATGAGAATGCTCATGATTTCGTGGCCGGTGGTCTGGTCGAGCGCGCCGGTCGGTTCATCGGCGAAGATGACTGCCGGCTGCGCGGCGAGCGCACGTGCGATGGCGATGCGCCGCATCTGGCCGCCGCTCATTTCGCCGGGACGTTGTTGCGCGAGCTGGCGCAATCCCAATCGTTCCAGCCATAGCATGGCCGTGTCGGTGGCCTGCTGGTAGCTTGCGCCGCCCAGCATCATCGGCAACGCGATGTTTTCGATGGCCGGCAGTTCCGGCAGCAGTTGTCCGGATTGGAAGACGAAGCCGAAGGCGCTGCGGCGCAGTTTGGTGCGGTCAGCGTCGCTCAACCGCGCCAGGTTGGCACCGCGAAACATCACATTGCCGGCTGTCGGGGTGATGATGCCGGCGAGTGCGTGCAGTAACGTCGATTTGCCGGAACCGGACGGTCCCATGACCGCGATGCTTTCGCCTGCCTGGATGCCGAAATCCACGTGATTGAGCGCCAGCATGTGTGTGGCGTTCGGTGTCGCCTGTTGGGTCGAATAATCCATGACCAGATCGGTCGCGTGAAGTATGTGTTCCATGTTTCCTACGGTACGGAAACGGATTGGTCCCGGCCATCAGACGGCGGGATGAACTTACAGGTTTCCTTCCGGCATGCATCATCCGCAAGGATTAGCGTAATCGCGGACTGCGGATGAGATGCCGTATGTCAGACGAGATGCCAGGAGAGGCGGTGCAGGTCGCTGGGTCCGAATTCAGCGATGGCGTCACGGTGTGCGGCCGAACCGTAACCCTTGTTGTGGGCCCATTCATAGGGTTCATATTGGGGTTGCGCTCCCAGTTCGACCATGAGCCGGTCTCGCGTGACTTTGGCGATGACGGCTGCGGTGGCCACGGTGGCGCAGTACCTGTCGCCCTTCACTTTGGTAGAGACTTCCGCAGGAACCGGCACGTCAGGCGCGTCGAAGGTGTTCAGCGCTTTGGTGATGTAGTCGTTCGGTCCGTCGAGGATCGCCCCGACCTTCACCGGCCGCCCGTCAAGCAGACCGTTGCCGTCGATGCCGAGTCTCGTCTCCGCTTCCGACAGCGCACGCAACGCGGCCACGCCGAGCGCGTAGGAGATGCCCCAATCGTCGATTTCCGTGTTGCTGGCCGAGCCGACCGCCCAGGACGCGCACCACGATTTAAGCTCTTCGAATATGGCTTCGCGGCGGTGTTCCGTCAGCATTTTGGAATCGGCCACGCCGTCGGGTACGGCAAGCGGCGACGGACCGGACAGGTCGCACGTGCGGATTGCGGCGGCGCCGACCATGACGGGACCGGCGAGCGAGCCGCGGCCGACCTCGTCGAAGCCGACGATCACGTCGTAGCCGGAGGCCGCGATCGCCCGTTCCATATCCAGCGTGGGCACTATGGAAACGGACATCAGTCGGCAGATCCTTCCGGCACGTCCTTGAACACGTCGTGATGCGCGTCCAGCGTGCTGATGTGGTTCAGCGGCCAATACTTGACCAGACCGACGCCGACCACGTCGGAAACCGGCACGAGGCCGTGCGAGGAATCGTCCTGATGGTAGCGGGAATCGGCGGAATTGGCGCGATTGTCGCCCATGACGAACACATGTCCCGCAGTCACTTTTTCACTGAACGCGAAGGAGCTGGGGTCCACGCCGGAGCGGATGTACGAAGTTTCGTCGATGGCCACACCGTTGACCGTGACCGGCTTGCCGGGCCCCTCGCAGGCCACGGTGTCACCGGGCAGGCCGATAAGTCGTTTGATGAGGTAGTCGCCGCCGAATCGGCCGCTGTTCTCCTGCTGCAGCCAATGGTCGGGGTCCTTGAAGACCACCACGTCGCCGCGCTGGAGCTTGAAGACTTTGGGGGTGAGTTTGCTGGTGATGACCCGGTCGCCCGGTTCGATGGTGTTCAGCATGGAGCCGGACGGAATCACGTAGAAGCCGAACAGGAACATGCGCACCAGCAGCACGATGACGATGGGTATGCCGCACCAGATCAGGGTGTCTCGTAAGCCGAAGCTTTCCTCGCTTTCGACTCTTCTTCTGGCATGCTTCATGGGATTCCTTACCGTCCGGTTTCACGCACTGGCCCCTATCATAGCGGCCCAATATAGAAAATCGGCTCCTCGACGGGTTGCCGAAGAGCCGATTCCACGCTTTATTTGCGATTCGAACTCACTTCTCGGAGTTGTCGCGGCGCTCGACGATACGAGCGGCCTTACCGCGCAGGTTGCGCAGGTAGTACAGCTTGGCGCGACGCACGCGGCCCTTGCGGACCACCTTGATGGAATCGATGGCCGGGGAGTGCAGCGGGAAGCGGCGCTCGACACCGGTGCCGAAGCTGATCTTGCGGACCACGAAGGTCTCACGAACGCCGCCGCCCTGACGAGCGATCACCACGCCGGTGAAGGCCTGGATACGGGAGTTGTTGCCTTCCTTGATCTTCACGTTGACTTCGACGGTGTCACCGGGACGGAAAGCCGGGATTTCCTCGGCCGGCTTCATGTGCTTGGCGTCAAATGCCTCAATAGCGTTAACCATTGTGTTTCCTCGAGTCGCCGCCGCATATCGGCGCACAGGTAAGGGCTTCGTACGGCGTTCTTGCGATTGCCGTCTCGGCCTGTTCTTCCGCTCCGCAGGTCTGCCTGCGAAGGGTTGCCGATCCGCCGGAAATATTGCGATAAAGCACGGCCGGAGTTACCTGCGACCGTTCCGGCTGGACCCAAAGAAAAGCGGGATTATGCGGCATCCCACCTTTCAGCACAGCAATAATCAAAAATACCCCATCCGTAAGACACGGATGGGGTATGCCACGTACGCGCTAGACGCCACGTTTCGATGGAAGATCAGAACTCGCGGCATGAACGGTCGCCAGACCGTTCACCAGACAACACCGTGCGGCGCGCGCAACCGTGAGTTCTGATGCAACGCAGCGGAATCAGAACTCACGGTTGGCGCGGTAGAACTTGATCAGGGACTGGGTGGACGGATCCTGGGCGGCCAGGGCGTCGTCATCCTTGGAGATGGCCGGGGTGATCTGCTTGGCAAGCTGCTTGCCGAGCTCGACGCCCCACTGGTCGTAGGAGTCCAGACCCCACACGGTGCCCTCGACGAAGGTGATGTGCTCGTACAGGGCGATGAGCTCGCCGAGCGCGAACGGGGTCAGAGCCACGCCGAAGATGGAGGTGGTCGGACGGTTGCCGGTGAACACGCGGGCCGGGACGATCTCTTCCGGGGTGCCCTCAGCGCGCACTTCGTCGGCGGTCTTGCCGAAGGCCAGGGCCTTGGTCTGGGCGAAGTAGTTGCCCAGGAACAGCTCGTGCACGTCCTGGTCGCCGTCCTTGGTCGGGTTCGGGGTGTTCACGAACGCGATGAAGTCGGCCGGGATGAGCTGGGTGCCCTGGTGGATCAGCTGGTAGAAGGCGTGCTGGCCGTTGGTGCCCGGCTCGCCCCAGAAGATCTCGCCGGTCTCGGAGGTGACCGGGGTGCCGTCCCAACGCACGGACTTGCCGTTGGACTCCATGGTCAGCTGCTGCAGGTAGGCCGGGAAGCGGTGCAGATACTGGTCGTACGGCAGCACGGCGTGGGAGGCGACCTTGAAGAAGTTGCGGTACCACACGTTCAGCATGCCGAGCAGCACGACGACGTTCTTCTCGAACGGGGTGTTGGCGAAGTATTCGTCGATCTCGTGGAAGCCGTGCAGGAACTCCTCGAAGCGGGCCGGGCCGAAGACCACGGCGAGGGAGGTGCCGACGGCGGAATCGACGGAGTAACGGCCGCCGACCCAGTTCCAGAAGCCGAACGCGTTGTTCGGGTCGATGCCGAACTCGGCGACCTTCTCCAGGTTGGTGGAGACGGCGACGAAGTGCTTCTTGATGGCTTCGGCGTTCTTGGCGTCGGAACCGTCGATGGCGCCCTTGGCCTTGAGCTCTTCGAGCAGCCAGGTGCGGGCCTCACGGGCGTTGGTCAGGGTTTCCAAGGTGGTGAAGGTCTTGGAAACGATGATGAACAGGGTGGTCTCCGGATCGAGGCCCTTGGTCTTCTCGGCCAGGTCGTTCGGGTCGATGTTGGAGATGTAGCGGGCGGAGATGCCGGCGTCTGCGTACGGCTTCAGCGCCTCGTACACCATGACGGGACCCAGGTCGGAACCACCGATGCCGATGTTGACCACGGTCTCGATCTTCTTGCCGGTCACGCCGGTCCACTCGCCGGAGCGGACCTTGTCGGCGAACGCGTAGATGCGGTCGAGCACCTCACGCACGTCCTTGACGGTGTCCTGGCCGTCGACGATGTACTTGCCCTCGTCCTCGACCGGGCGGCGCAGCGCGGTGTGCAGCACGGCGCGGTCCTCGGTGTTGTTGATGTGCACGCCGGTGTACATGGCCTTGGTGCGCTCGTCGAGCTTGACGGCCTTGGCCAGGTCGGCGAACAGCTGCAGGGTCTCCGGCTTGATCAGGTTCTTGGACAGATCGAAGTGCAGGTCGCCTGCATCGAAGCTCAGCTTCTCGACGCGCTCGGCGTCATCGGCGAACCACTGCTTGAGGCTGATGCCCTCGGACTGCAGCTCGTCGTAGTGCTTCTGCAGCGCGGCCCACTCCGGGGTCTTGGTGGCGTCAACGGGAGGATTGATGGCCATGTTGATAGGTCCTTTCATCATCACTGTGAAGCGGAACGTGACGGTGGAATCTCGTTCGATTTTCCACGGCACGAGCCGTTTTCTTCACCTCACAAGATACTCACAAAAGCCGACAGAACAACACAAAAATGTTTCCCGAGTTAACACATTCGGTCGGAAGCGCGATATACCGCGGTTCCGACCACTTTTCAGTGGCGACATGCCAGATAAACGACGATTACTGAAATCGTATGCAACGTTCAGCGGGAAAGCTTCAACGCACGTGAAAACGGCTGTCGTATGCAACGATCGCATTACGATTACGTACGCAACTTACGCACGACCACGCACGCGGCTTACGCAAGTCAGGCGATGGCGGCGAGCAGGAAGTGCGCGCCGGTCATCATGACCAGGCCGATGATCGCGGACACGGACAGCGAGAAGCCGGCGAGTTTCGCATTGCCGAGCACTTCGTCGGTGAACAGGGTGGAGAACACGGCGATTGGCGCGAGGCAGCACATCACCACGGCTTCGCGCACATTGGCGCCGAACGGCAGCACGAACCATGCGCAGACGGCGGACAGCAGGCCGAATGGCAGTCGCAGGCCGATGATCTTCAGCAGCTTCATCACATCGTCACGGCCGGCGGGCAGGTCCATCAGCATGCCGACCATCAGCATGGCGACGAACGAGTTGGCGTTGGCGAGCGGCTCAACGAACGTGGCCACGACGGCGGGGATCTTCACATTGGCAAGCATGAGCACGATCATGACCAGGTAGGTGTCAAACGGGATGGAGCCGAAGAAGCCTTTCGCCACGTTGCGTAGCAGCGCGTGGCGTGCCAGCCGGCGGGCATCGCGATCCTTGGGTTTCGTATACGGCAGCACCGGCGCATGCCCCTGGTACTGCTCGTCCAAGGTCTTGCCGGGCTGGATGTGCAGGAGGGTCTGCGTCATGACGTTCGTGCCGGCCGCCACCATCACGCAGTTGCCGATGTCGAACATGGCCGCTGGCACGATCGCCGCGGTGCCGAGAAACGCCTGTGCCACGGGGAAGCAGAAGCAGCCGATGTTGAAGCCGGAACCGTTGAGCATGGTGAACGCGCGATCCTGCACAGGCGTGTGACGTGTGGTGAGGAAGATGAGCACGGGCGGGATGAACGCGACCACGAAGCCGAAGACGGAGATCCACAGCATGCTGGAATCATGCGGGTTCGTGGCGAACGAGTAGATGATGGCGCAGGGCAGAACCAGGTTGAACAGGGCGACCTGCATGATGCGGTAGTCGCGGTTTTTGAATTTGCCGGCGCGTTTGAACAGGTAGCCGGTGAGGATGATGGCCAGCAGCGCGATTGGCTGAATTAACGTGGACATGTGCGCGAGATGGGACTTGAACCCACACGTCAAAGACACAGGAACCTAAATCCTGCGCGTCTACCAATTCCGCCACTCGCGCAATCACCATCCGCGCACGGCGAAAACCGATACGCACGGATGCACATATGCAAAACCCTAGATGCTCGGAAAACCTCCGAACATCTAGGGCAGTGGAGCCACTTGACAGAATCGAACTGTCGACCTGCTCATTACGAGTGAGCCGCTCTACCGACTGAGCTAAAGTGGCGCAATGCCCAGTAAGCATACGCTAGCCGCGCACAAGAAACAAAGCATAGCGGAAAAACCGGACGAGCACAAATCGCACGCACGCCATCCAGTGTCGCGCGCCACGGCAAGCGCCCGTCGCGGCCGTCATCCGATGTTATTTGACCAGCGCTTCGATCGATGCGACCAGCGCGCGCAGCGCCTTGCCTCGATGGGAGACCGCGTTCTTCTCGGCCGGCTCCATTTCGGCGGACGTGAGCTTTTCGCCGGCGTCGACCGCACGCTGCGGCTGATCGTTCGGCACAAACAGCGGATCGTAGCCGAAACCGTTGGCGCCGCGCGGGGCACGCAGCAGCACGCCCGGCATTTCGCCGACTTCGACGGTTTCGCTGGCGATCGTGTACGGCTTATCATCATCCGCACCGTCCGTCTTGCGCTCTCCTGGCAGGACCAGCGCGGCGGCGCAGCGGAACCGTGCGGTGCGCTTGCTGTCGGGGATGTCGGCCAGCTGCTTGAGCAGCAGCGCGTTGTTGGCCTTGTCGTTGCCGTGCTCGCCGGCCCAGCGTGCGGACAGGATGCCCGGCGCGTTGCCCATGACGTCCACGATCAGGCCGGAATCGTCCGCGACTGCCGGGCAGCCGGTACGTTCGGCCACGTCGCGCGCCTTGATGAGCGCGTTCTCCTGGAAGGTCACGCCGTCCTCGACCGGATCGGGCAATCCCAGGGAGCCTGCGGAGACGAGCTCGATGTCGGCGGCGTCCGCGCCGAGACGTTCCTCGAGAATGCGGCGGATTTCCGCCAGTTTGCCTTCGTTATGCGTGGCGACGATGATCTTCATGCCTTACGGTTCCTTCCGTCGTTTTCCGACTTATATCTGTTTGCGTTGTTCCATGCGCGCCGAGTCGCCGGCATCGGACCGTCAACGTCCTACATTCAGCGCATGCCGTGCCGTCGATCGGCTCAGTCGAGCGCGAGCGCGGCGCGTTGGGCGGCCTGCAGCTCCCTGTTGCCTTTTTCGGCGAGGTCGAGCAGGGTGTTGAGTTCGGCGCGGTTGAACGGACGATGCTCGGCGGTGCCCTGGATCTCGATGAAATCGCCGGAACCGGTCATGGCCACGTTCATGTCGGTCATGGCCTGGCTGTCTTCGATGTACGGCAGGTCCAGCATCGGCTTGCCGTTGATCACGCCGACGGAGACGGCGGAGACCCAGTCCTTGAGCACGCGGTTGGCGGACTTGACGTGCTTGTGTTCCTCGGCCCAATGCATCGCGTCGACGAGCGCCACGTACGCGCCGGTGATCGAAGCGGTGCGGGTGCCGCCGTCGGCCTGCAGCACGTCGCAGTCGATCTGCACCTGGTTTTCGCCGAGCGCCTTCATATCGACGACGCCACGCAGGCAGCGGCCGATCAGACGGCTGATCTCGTGCGTACGGCCGCCGATCTTGCCGCGCACGGACTCGCGGTCGGTGCGGTCGGCGGTGGCGCGCGGCAGCATCGCGTATTCCGCGGTGACCCAGCCCAGGCCGGAGTCCTTGCGCCAGCGCGGCACGCCGGCGGTGAACGTGGCGGTGCACATCACGCGCGTGTTGCCGCATTCGATGAGCACGGAGCCTTCCGGAACGTCCGTGAAATGGCGGGTGATGCGCACCGGGCGCAGTTCGTCGACCTTGCGTCCGTCCGCACGCACCACGGTCTGGTCGCCCAACATATCCTTAATCGCTACCATTGCTGTTCTGCACTTCGCTTTCCGCTGATTTCGGCTTTTGCCGCCGTCCGATTACTCGTCTTTTCAGCATTCGACCCTATCACCAGCCAAGCACGCCGCGCCTCGAGACCCCTCCTGCACGTATGATGGGATGCAACCAAAGATTGGCCACCGTGGGTCCTACACTTATGGTCAGTTTCACCAAAAGTCAAGAAAGGCTTTGGAAATGCTGGATTATTCACCCGCACTCATGACCGACATGTACGAATACACCATGCTTGACGCATGCCTGAAGGACGGCACCGCCAACCGCAAGTGCGTATTCGAGATCTTCACCCGGCATCTGCCGCTGGGCCGCCACTATGGCGTGGCTGCCGGACAGGGACGCATCCTCGACGCGCTCGAGAAGTTCCACCTCGACGACAACGACCTGAAATTCCTCGCCGACCGCAAGGTGGTAAGCCCGGAAACCATCAAATGGCTGGAGAACTTCCACTTCTCCGGCTCCATCAAGGGCTACCACGAAGGCGAGATGTTCTTCCCGAACTCGCCGATCCTGCAGGTCGAAGGCACGTTCGGTGAATGCACGCTGCTGGAAACGCTGCTGCTGAGCATTCTGAATTACGATTCCGCCGTCGCCTCCGCCGCGTCCCGCATGGTCAGCGCGGCGAAGGACCGCCCGTGCATGGACATGGGAGGCCGCCGCACCAACGAATGGGCCGCCGTCGCAGCCGCCCGCGCCGCCGTGGTGGGCGGATTCAAGGGCACCGCCAATCTGCTGGCCGCGCAAATGTACGGCCTCAAGGCCATCGGCACCGCCGCGCATTGCTTCACCCTGGTGCACGACGACGAGCGGAGCGCCTTCGAATCGCAGATCGCCGCGCTTGGCAAGAACACCACGCTGCTGGTCGACACGTACAACATCGAAGAGGCCGTGAAGACGGCCGTCGACGTGGCAGGCCCCGAACTGGGCGGCGTGCGCATCGATTCCGGCGATCTCGCCTCCCTCGCGCAGCGCGTGCGCAACCAGCTGGACGCGCTTGGTGCCACCAATACGAAGATCACCGTCACCAACGATCTCGACGAGTACGCACTGGCCTCTCTGCAGACCGCTCCGGTCGATTCCTATGGTGTGGGTACCATGCTCGTCACCGGCTCGGGCGCCCCGACCTGCGCGATGGTCTACAAGCTCACCGAACGCGAGAACTCCGCCGGCGAAATGCAGCCGGTCGCCAAGAAGTCGAAGGACAAGGCCACCGTTCCGGGCCGCAAGCTCGCCTTCCGCTCCTACGAATACTCGCTGGCCGACTGCGAACACGTCATCTCCGGCTCCGAAGACAAGCTCGCCGCATACCAGCCGGAAGACGGCTGGAAGGACCTGCTCGTCGACTACGTCACCAATGGCGAGAACCACAGCGAATACCAGGGCCACGACGCGATCGTCAACGCGCACAACTACCGCGCGCAGGCGCTCGCCGAACTGCCGATCGGCGCACAGAGCCTGATGAAGGGCGATCCGGTCATCCCGACCGAAGTCACCGTGCTGTGACGTCCGTCATGGCGTGAACCGCCCTGTACGGAGCAAACGACATAACAAAAACCGACGCCCGGTGATTCACCGGGCGTCGGTTTTTGCATAACATACGACGTTGCGCCGCACCCAGCCGCCATATTCAATCGCCACGTTCAGCCACCGCAACCGGCGGCATGAATCGGCAACATGGTCGAACGGCAATCAGAACGAGCTGTTCATCATCTCGTCATAGATGCGCTTGCAATCCGGGCACACCGGGTAATGCGTGGGGTCACGCTTCGGCACCCACACCTTGCCGCACAACGCCACAACCGGACGGCCCGTCATCTTCGATTCGGCGATACGGTCACGCGACACATAATGCGCGAAACGGTCGGCATCGCCATTGCCACCGTCATCAAGCTTCGTTTCCTCTTCAGGACGTTCCAGAACGGCGGTACCGGTACCCGCATCCGGGTTGGACAGCGGCGAAACCGGATCGTCGGATCCGAACAGGCCATCGAAAATCGCAAATACCATAATTAAGACTCCTCACACAAGCCGCGATCGCGGCCCCACTGCCTTCCATCATAGCCGAGCCGCATTGCGCCGCCACCCGTGCGCACGAACCGCGCCAACACGGGCATACGCCGATGTTGCGCACGTTCTCAACCAATCGCGGTACGCTTAAGGTTATGACAATTGCAGTTTGCCCCGGGTCGTACGACCCAGTGACCGCCGGCCACCTGGACGTCATCGAGCGTTGCGCGCGCTTTTTCGACGAAGTGCATGTGGTGGTGGCCGTGAACGCGGCGAAGACGCCGATGTTTTCCGAGGAAACCCGTGTTGAGATCATCCGCCAGGCGCTCGCCAAGCGCGGTTGCACCAATGTGAAGGTGGCGTCTACCACCGGCCTGATCACCGACTATTGCACGAAAATCGGTGCGACGGTCATCGTCAAAGGACTTCGGCAGAACGGCGATTACGAGGCTGAGCTGGGCATGGCATTGGTCAACCGCAAACTCGCCGGAGTGGAAACGCTGTTTCTGCCTGCGGCCCCGGACCTGGAGCACATCTCCAGCTCCATCGTCAAGGACGTGGCACGGCACGGAGGCGATGTGACGGGCATGGTGCCCGATTGCGTGATTCCACTGCTCGGCGAGGCGCTCAAGAACGAAAAGAGAGCATGATGAGTGAAGAGACCAACGATTTCAAGCCGCTTGCTGACGCCGATGACGCCACGTCGCAGCAGCCGGTCACGCCGGCGGCCGATTATCCGGCCACCGGCGCTGTTGCCGGTACCGCAGCGACCAACAACTCCGCAACCGGCAATGCCGCCGACCGTGCTACGGATGAGCCGGCAAAGCCCGCGAAATCGTCGAAACCGTCGATTTCCATGTCGGACCTGCCCGACCTTCGTGCCACGTTCGATCCCGATGCGCCACTCGACGACAGTTCGGATCGCAGCCGCGACGAATTCACCACCGTCTACGACATCATCGACAGCATCGAAGAGGAATTGGACGAGGCCAAGCCGATTCTGTTCGCGCCGAGCTCGGTGCGCGTGGACCGCGAATCGTTCACCGGCAAGCTCGACAAACTCAAGAAGATGCTGCCAGTGCAGCTGGAACGCGCCTCCGCGCTGATGCGCGAATCGGAACGCCGTCTGGAAAGCGCGCAAACGCAAGCCAACGTGATCATCGCATCCGCGCAGTCGCGTGCCGCCGACACCGTACGCGAAGCCAACGAGCAGGCGCAGTTCCTTGCCGGGCAGGAGAACGTGACGGAACTCGCCAGGCAGAAGGCGCGCGGCATTCTCGACCAGGCGCAAGCCAAGGCCGACAAGCTCACGCAGAACGCCGACAAATACTGCATCACCATGATGGAATCGTTGCAACAGCAGGTCGACAAGATCGGCACCGGCGTGCAGGCGGGCCTGAACGTGCTGTACGATCGCCAACGCGAAGCCGGCGCGCATCTGGACCATCTCGATGCGGACGATTATCCGGAAAACTGAGCAAGACGCGTAACACGCGTGGAACGCATAGCAAGAAAGAGCGAAAGACTGAACTATGGCACGTACTGAAGATTCCCCATGGGCCGTTTCCGTGGCGCAGGTGGCCTCGCGTCCGGGGCAAAGCAAGGAGATCGACGCCACTTTCCCCGCGCCGAGCGGCATCGGCGATGAGATCGTCGGCGTGGACGAAGGCGCGGATGTGAGCGTGGTCGGCTCGTTCGATTCGATCGTCGACGGTCTGATTCTGAACGCGCGTATCAGCGCTCCCGTGCATGCCGAATGCACGCGCTGCCTGAAGCCGATCCAGCGCGATTGGACGGTGAACGTCACCTCCTTCTTCCCGTATGAGGACAAGTCCGCCGCCGGCAAGGGCGGAAAGGCCGGCAAGAACGGCAAGGAAGAGGAAGTGGACATCATCGCCGGCGAGGACGAGGCGGAAGACACGTACCCGCTGCTCGACGGCGGCGCATGGGCCGACCTCGAGGCGCTGCTGCGCGACACGCTGGTCGAGGAACTGCCGCTGCAGCCGTTGTGCAAGCCGGATTGCAAGGGCCTGTGCTCGCAGTGCGGCATCGACCTCAACGAGAACCCCGACCATCAGCATGACATGACCGACATTCGTTTCGCCGCGCTGGAAGGGCTGAAAGCCAAGCTGGAAGGCAAGGAATAAGCCGTTCGGATGGGATGGTCCATCGTTTGTACGGAGCTCACGTTAAGATACTGAACGCTTAAGCTCAATCGTTCGAACGAAATAGAGGAAACACAATGGCACTGCCTAAGTACAAGACCTCGCGCGCGAATACCCATTCTCGCCGCGCAAACTGGAAGGCCAAGGCCGCCCAGACCGTTACCTGCCCGAACTGCGGCGCTCCGACGCTGCCGCACATGGCATGCCCGAGCTGCGGTTCCTTCCGCGGCCGCGTGTACCGCGAGGCTGTCCGCTCCATCCACACCAAGTGAGTGGTTGCCGGATAACGGTATAAAGCATCGAAACCCTGCCATCGACGGGTGGCAGGGTTTCTTTTATTATTATCAAGTGATACGGCGATTGCATTGCGTTTATTTCCGCGTGCGATCGGCGTACGACATACGTTGCTTGCGTAGCAAAACCGCCAGATCAGCTGGCGTCTTGCCATGTGCGCAACGGCCACAACCACAGACCGCGGCAGGCTCGGCCCGCCGCATGAACGGTAAGGAACATCCATGGCCAAAGAGACCAATCAGGACAACGCGCAGGACAACACCCAAACCGAAAACGGCAACAATACCAACGCCGGCCGCATCGGCACCTCCATCACCCCCGAAGGCGAGATGACCGCCAATGTGTTGCTCGAGGCGCTCGGCACCACAATCGAACCGGACCTGCTCGTCGAAGCGCTCACCCACCGCTCGTTCTCACACGAGCATGAGGGGGCCAAGAACTACGAACGCCTCGAATTCCTCGGTGATGCGGTGCTCGAACTGGTCTCCACGGAAACGCTGTACAAGGTGCATCCCGACATGAACGAAGGCCAGCTGGCCAAAATGCGCGCGAAAGCCGTTTCCGAGGAATCGCTGAGCAAAATCGCCCGCGAAAAGCTGCACGTCGGCCCGTACATTCTGCTCGGCCACGGCGAGGCGGAACAGGGTGGCGCGGACAAAAGTTCGATTCTGTGCGACATCGTCGAATCGCTGATCGGCGCGACGTTCATCCAGCACGGCATCGACGAGGCGCGCCGCGTGGTGCATCATCTCGTCGACGATACGCTGGCGGAGGTCGCCACCGAAGGTCCGGCGCTCGATTGGAAGACGTCGCTGACCGTCAAGGCGCATGAGATGGGTCTGCCCGACCCGCACTACCAGACGTCGGTCGCCGGACCGGAATACGCACTGGAGTTCACCGCGCGCGCGATTCTCGGCGATGGCGGCGAAGTCATCGGCGTCGGTACCGGCAGCAGCAAACGCAAGGCGCAGCTGGCGGCCGCGGAAATGGGCTGGAAGGCGCTTGACAGTCGCAAGGGCGAAATGGGCGGCAAGCAGAACGGGAAGACGCATAAGTCGCACCACAGGTCACATCGCAAGTCCAACGGTGGCACGCAGGATGCAGCGCAGGGCAAGTAACCGCGCAAACGGTAACGCAAGCGGCGGCACGGCCGGCGTCACGAAACAGCATTACAAGGCAGCGTCGCAATCGCAAAAAATATGGTCCATATCACAATGGCGCGTAACGCGCCAGAATATGGGCCTTTCCGGCGAACCAAGCTGTCAGCCGTTAGCATAGACTCATTATCAGAGAGGAATGCGGCTGCAATCCGCCACAAGCGGTTGCATAGCATTCCGTTTAAGGGGTAAAACGGCGCATGAACGACGCGGCCGCGGCCCCTTACGAGGAAATTTTCCACGAACGAGCATGAGAGAGAACATGGTGTTACCTACGCCTCTGCAGGCATTCAGCGGCATGCCAAAGGCATCCGCTACCACTGAAAAGCAGACCATTGTCGACGGCGAAAAGATGACCGGCGCCGAAGCGCTGGTTCGTTCGCTGGAGGATCTGGGCGTCAAGGACGTCTTCGGCGTTCCGGGCGGTGCGATTCTGCCCGTCTACGATTCCATCAAGGACGATACGAAGTTCCGCTTCGTGCTGATGCGTCACGAGCAGGCCGCCGGACATGCGGCAGAAGGCTACGCGCTGACCACCGGACAGGTGGGCGTGTGCATCGTCACTTCCGGTCCGGGCGCGACGAACATGATCACCCCGATCGCCGACGCGAACATGGATTCCATTCCTATGGTCGTCATCACCGGCCAGGTCGGCGTGAACGCCATCGGCACGGACGCTTTCCAGGAAGCCGATATCGTCGGCGCCACCTATCCGGTGGTCAAGCATTCGTACCTCGTCACCCGCGCGCAGGACATTCCGCGCGTGCTGGCCGAGGCGCATTACATCGCACGTTCCGGTCGTCCGGGACCGGTGGTGGTGGACGTCACCAAGACCGCGCAGACCGGCGAAATGTATTATTCCTGGCCGCAGCGCATGATTCTGCCGGGCTACAACCCGACCACCAAGGCGCACGGTCGCGTGCTGTCCGACGCGGCGAAGCTGTTCGAGCAGTCGTACCGTCCGGTGCTGTACGTCGGCGGCGGCGCGGTGCGTTCCGACGCGGGCGAGCTGGTCGAGGAGCTGGCGGAAGTGACCGGCGCTCCGATCGTCACCACCCTTCCGGCGCGCGGCATTGTGCCCGATTCCGATCCGAAGGTGCTTGGCATGCTCGGCATGCACGGCACAATCGCGGCGACCGGCGCCGTGCAGCGTTGCGATCTGCTGGTCGCGATCGGCGCACGTTTCGACGACCGCGTCACCGGCAAGCTCGACGCGTTCGCTCCGGGCGCACGCGTGATCCATATCGACATCGACCCTGCGGAAATCGGCAAGAACCGTCAGCCGGACGTGCCGATCGTCGGCGATGTGGCCACCGTGCTGAAGGACCTCATTCCGGAGATCAAGCGCGAGCAGGCGGTGCATGGCAAGCCCGACACCAGCCACTGGTGGGACGTCATCAACAAGTGGCGTGAGGAATACCCGATCACGTGGGATGAGCCGACCGACGGCAGCCTCGCTCCGCAGTGGGTCGTCAAGCAGCTGTCCGACATGGCCGACCCCAACACCGTGTGGGTGTCCGGCGTGGGCCAGCATCAGATGTGGGCCACCCAGATCATCGAATTCAACAAGCCCCACTCCTGGCTGTCCTCCGGCGGCCTGGGCACGATGGGCTTCGGCCTGCCGGCGGCCATCGGCGCACGCGTCGGATCCGCCCGCGAATTCGATGACAAGAAGCCGGTGTGGCTGATCGACGGCGACGGCTCCTTCCAGATGACTTCCGAAGAGCTGGCGGCCGCGTTCCTCGACCACGCGCCGGTGAAGATCGCCCTGCTCAACAACTCCGTGTACGGCATGGTCCGCCAGTGGCAGACCCTGTTCTACAATCACCACTACTCCGCCACGAACCTGCTGGACGGCGAGAACATGTCTGACATCGTGGACGTGCCGGACTTCGTGAAGCTCGCCGAAGCGTACGGCTGCGTGGGCATGCGCGCGTTCACCAAGGACGAGGCCATCGAATGCATCAAGAAGGCCAACGAGATCAACGACCGTCCGGTGCTGATCGACTTCCGCGTGTGGAAGGACGCCATGGTGTGGCCGATGGTCGCAGCCGGCGACTCCAACGACAACGTCACCTACATGCCCGGTGTCAAGCCTCTGCAGCGCGCCGGCGAGAACGAGTGAACGAGTAGAGCGTAAGGAAGGACATTTCGATCATGGCAAACTATCCTGCATCCCAGCCGGGTTCCAAGCGTCATACGCTGTCCGTGCTCGTCGAGAACCGTCCGGGCGTGCTGGCGCGTATCGCCGGCCTGTTCGCCCGCCGCGCGTTCAACATCAACTCGCTGTCCGTCTCCCCCACCGAACGTCCGGACATTTCCCGCGTCACCGTCACGGCCGACGTGGAGGAAGTGCCGCTCGAGCAGATCATCAAACAGCTCAACAAGCTGCTGCATGTGCTGAAGATCGTGGATCTCGATCCGGAAACCACCGTGGAGCGCGAGTTGGTGCTCATCAAGGTGGCCGCCGACGAGTCCAACCGCTCCGACGTGCTGGAGATCGTGCGTCTGTTCCGCGTGCGCGTGGTGGACGTGAATCCGGAGTCGCTGACCATCGAGGCCACCGGCGCAGAAGGCAAGATCGATGCGCTGCTCGGTCTGCTGGAGCATTACGGCATCATCGAGCTGGTCCGCTCCGGCGCGGTGGCCGTGACCCGCGGCCCGAAAGCCCTGAGCGAGAAGGTGCTCGGCTCCGAGATCACCGGTCGCTGAACGGGCTGAGCGGCATTGCCTACGACAAAGCGCCGCCCCACGATTCGTTTCGTGGGGCGGCGCTTTTTATTTCGATTCACCGCAACATCGTATGTTCCCATTGCGCCGCCTTGGGAATGCTACGAATGGAACGGGAACATATCACCAGCACAGCACTTGCCACAAGAACCGCGAGGAACAACAGCACCGCGCCATGGAATCCAAAAACCGGGAGCAAGGTGCCAGCCACAGCACTACAGAACATCGAAAGCACCTGGGCCGGAACCGTCAATGTAACAGTAATACGCCCCTGCATGCTCGTAGGCGACTTGGCGAAGATGAAACCGAGGAGCATCGCGTTGATCAACGGGAACGGCAGGCCAACCAACGAATTGGCAACCAGCATGACCCAATAGTTGTCGGTCAACGCCATCGGCAATGCGCACAGGCAGATGAACAGGTAGGCGAGGCACACGGTTGGTCCGACCGGAACCTTATCGCTGAGTTTGCCGGCCAGCAACGATCCCACAAGCATCGTCAACGATATGCCGCCACTGATGAATCCGATGAGGGTCGCATTGGTTCCGCACGACACCAGATGCAGCTGGATGGCATATTGGATGCCATTGACGCCGAAATTGACCAATGCCGCCACGATGAGCACGATCACCAGCGTTTTCCGATGCAGCGACCATGACCAGCCTTCCAGGAAATCGTGGCAGAAACCGCCCTTCGCTGCATCGCCATCCGGTTCCCCGATACGCCCGCCATCCGAACCATATTCGCGGACGCCGGTGGCGGCGACGCCGGCCACGGCGTACATACAAGCCGACGCCAGGAACGGCAGCCATGGAGCGACGCTGTACAGGAAACCTCCGATGGGCCCTCCTACCATGGTGATGGTCGCGTCGCGCCCCTCGTTGAGGCTCCGCGCCTTGGGATAATAGCGGATATCGATGATCGAGCGAAGCATCGCATCCGTAGCGCTCCCAAGAAATCCGTTGATGCCGGATGCGAGCACCGCGATCAACAGCAACACGGGGAACGACAATGCGCCGCACAGCAGCAGCACCGCGATTGCGCCCCAAGCCAGAACGCCGACGACGGCGTTCGCCACGATAAGCCGTTTGCGGTCATGCCTGTCGACGAAGGTACCTCCGAATACGCTCGCAACCTGTTGCGCGATCATCGACGACGTTCCGAGCCACCCGGCGGCGATGGTGGAGCCGGACACCGCATATCCGAGCAAACTGATCGCCAGTGCGCGCAGCGCCGCTCCGACCGCCGACGCCGTATCGGCGGTGAACCACGGGATATACCCTGCGGAATGCCAGAATGATTTCGTCGTTTCACTCATGCTTTGCTCCAATTAACCCACTTGTTCCGACTGTTCCGCCCACGCTTTCCGGTTTGCTCGTGGATTCATGCGTCAACCCCGCCGGCGTCTTATGAGACCCACCTGAAGGCCTGCAGAATCAGAGCCACGGGTTCGACGCCCAGCTCATCGTCGCCGTGCATGCCGGCCTTGATCTGCCAGCGGCGCACGACCTCATTGAGTTCCTCGATCATCGAGCTCGTCTCCTCGGCGGTCAGGTTCAGAACATGATCATCGCTGGTGCATGAATCAGCCCATTCCCGAGGCAATTCCGGCAGCCTGTCCAGAAAACGCTCGTAGGCCATCTCGTAGGAGAGCGCCGCGGAACGCCGGAACAGATCCATGGCCTTCGACTCGTCCGTACCGTTCTTTTCTTCGGGCCTTCCCAGACGAATGGCGCTTTGACAGGCCTTCCACCAGCTCTTTCTTCGATCTCCGTCAGGAGACTCCACCTTTTTCACTAGTCCCGCATGCGCAAGCTGCCCCAAGTGGTAGCTGATGGCTCCGGGAGCCTCGCCAAGCTGCTCGCTGATGCTTCCCACGGTCTGTTCGCCGTTCACCCGCAACGTTCCAAGGATCCTCATGCGAATAGGACTCGCCATGGCCCGAAGAGTATCGGCACTGGTCACGGTCACTGCGGCGTCTTCGGGCAGCTGCCCCTCGTTGGAGTTCGTATCGTTCATCGTAGAAGACTCCTTTCCATCGCCTCCCATTATATACAAATTATTTGTACAATATATTCGTGCTTTGATCTCAATCACGACATACGCTACCGGCAACGCTATGATTCCTTGCAGCAGTGGGAAAATGTCTATTCTGGAGCAAGAAGCAGACTAATGGGGGGGCATTATGCGCACGATTGTCAATGATCCGACTTTGGGGATTGTGGATAATGATCCACTGGTCGCAAGCGCAATTCAAAGCTTGTTGGTCGAGACATGCGCACCAATACGGATTCTGTGGACTGTCACCTCTGCAGAACAAGCACTTGAGGCCATGAGGGACTCTGCACAAAGGCCACAAGCCGTGCTTACCGATATCGCAATGCCTGGGATGAACGGCTCGGAATTAGCGCATCATATCAAGGAACAACATCCAGATATTGCCGTCATTGGTATCAGCGCCTTTTTGGATGACGAAAACGAAAAAAGATACGGAGCACAATGGTCCGATGCGTTTTATGCGATTATTCCAAAAGAAATTCCCACGATTCAACTGGTTCGAATCATCGGAAAAGCCACTGGAAATGACGAGGTTGCGTCGTGGGCGGGGAAGAGCATAAACTCCATGCGGCTTTCCGGCAAGGAATTACAGATCATTGCCGGCTATGCGAGAGGATTCACCACTTCCACTATTGCGCACCAACTGAATATCAGCGAAGCATCGGTAAAGACATATGCACGACGAGCTTTCGAGAAGCTCCATGCTCATAGTCGTGCCGAAGCTGTTGCGATGTGCGTAAGAAACGGTTGGATATAACGATGAGGCTGCCCCAACAAATAATGTCATTGGCAAAGGCCGTGCGCAAGCCCTACTTAGCGGGATCCATTATCTGCATCTGCTTTTTCCTGCTCGAGCTGACCGCTTGGCCAAATATGTCACCTTGGTCATGGCTATATTTGGCTCCGTACTGCATCGCCCTGCTGCTACTGGCCTGGTTCCCCGTACCGGCAAGCATGGCGATTCTTGTAACACACATAGCATGCGCGATAATCCCGGCAATATGCGATGGCCCTTCGACGTTATATGGCACATGGCTTGCATGCGGGATAATCGCATTTGAAATCAAACGATTTGAATTTGCCATCATGGGACCGCTGCTTTGCGCACTAGCACTTCCTTTGGGCTATTGGACAGGCGGCATCGACTACAATCCAAGCATCCCCGTGCTTGCATGCTCCTACATTGGAGCATTCTGCGTTGGTTTTGCCGTGAGATGGAAAGCGCAAACAGCACAACGAAAAATGGACTTGGCGATTGCACAAGAACAAGTTCGACGCCAGCAGAAAAGACTCAAAGAAATTCACATACTGCACGATTCCATCGCAGGAGCTATGACATATGCGATTCTGCTGTGCCGCAAAAAAGAGTCCTCAGAGAGCAGCGACACTTTGCCACAGATTGAACAGGTCCTCATGCAGGCATTACATGAGCTTCGCACTCAAATCATCAGCCCGATGACCGATGAGCTTAAAACAGACAAAGAGGAAGACGCGGACGAGCTCTTTCAACAACATATAGAAGCTCAATGCAAAAGACTGAGAATACTGGGTTTTACCGGGACACCAATAATCCGCGGGAATCTAAACGCAATGGACAAGTCACTACTACCATCGTTGCAAACGGTTTGTACCGAAATTCTCAATAACATTGCCAAACACGGGAAACCCGGGGCTTTTGCTTTTATCCTCTCTGTAGGACCAGATGCGGTCCGCATCTTCGCATCAAATCTATATAACGCCGCAATAAATAGTGCTCCAGAAAATCACTACGGGACAGCCCTCATACAAGATTTTGCGCAACAACATAATGGGACAATGACCATAAATTCAGAAAATGAAGAATGGTCATTGTCCCTAGCGATTCCGCTAACTCATCAAACACATTAAACCAGCCACCAGCATTTATTCACGGTGGCTTTCCTTTACTTCATATACGGAAACAACAAGATCCGTATTGCCGATATTGATAATGGACAATGAGGTGGCGCCAAGGAAATTCTTCGCCGGAAGAGAGACTGTTTCCACTCCATTAGACGTACAGGATTCCCTAGTGGTTAAAGTGTGCGGCTGTCCATCTTTGTAGAGGACAAGTGAGTAAGGAGCCTGCTCCTTCTGTTTGCACATGGAGACGACATAATACATATGGTTTTCGTCGACCTTTTTGGCAAATGGAATAGCACCATCGCCGTGCACGGATTTCGCGCCCAGCTTGTTCACCAGAACCAATTTGTCCGAGTTATTGAGATCATCGGCGGCAACACGGTCCAAAGCGTCCACAGTAAATGCTTTATACGCTTGCTCCGCAGCATCATCATTCTTGCTGCTGCTCCGAGCAGCGTCACCATCGGAGGTTTCGTGCACGGAATTCGCGCAACCGGCGCATGAGCACAGCAACAAAGCCGACAACAAACAACAGACGCTTCTTCGCATCACTTGATTCATGAGACACCCCCATTGGTTGTTCTTGCGGAGAACAGCTCCACCCCCGTAAGAACAAGAATATGACACTGATATCTCAAGCGCTACACCTTGCTGTCGCACGAATGGCTACACACCCGAAAACGCTGGAGGAGCTGCACCGCCGCCACAACATGCACACCCTGTCCGGCAATTGGCGTGGACGGTACGAATGCCATGTCGCCAATGCCGGGGACTGGCTGGTGATCTGGTCATCGAACGATTCGGTCGCGTTCTTCGAGCGTACTGGCAGCCACGACGAATTATTCCGGTAAACCGACGCTGAGCGAATCGCCAGCGTCGGTTTTGCACATTCCGTACCGCCAAACCGACGCCTACAAGCCTCTCACCATCAGTTTGCCCGACTGGGACTACTCGAGCTGTTCGGAGAGCTCCATCCATTCCATTTCGAGGGATTCAGACTCGTCCGTGACGGACTGCAACTGCTCGTTGAGCTTGCCCAGACCTTCGTAATCGCTTGGGTCATGCGCGGCCATCTGCGCTTCCAGATCGGCCTTCTGTTCCTCCAGCTTGGCCAGCTTGCGTTCGATCGCAGCGACGCGCTTGGACGCCTCGTGGAACGCCTTGCCGGTAAGCTTCGGCGCGGAAGCAGTCGAGTCGCCATCGGCAGACACGGATGAGGAGTCGCCGGCAGCACCCGTGGACGCAGCGGCATTACCGCCCTTGCTAGCCTTGCCGGCCTTCTCGTCCACAAACGGGTCCTTACCGTTCTTGATGGCCTCGGTCATGTCGAGATAATCCTGCACACCACCGGGCAGATGGCGGATCTTGCCGCCGATCAGCGCGAACTGCTGGTCGGTGACGCGTTCGAGCAGGTAGCGGTCGTGGGAGACGACGATCAGCGTGCCCGGCCAAGTGTCGAGCAGATCCTCCATCACGGCGAGCATGTCGGTGTCGAGGTCGTTGCCCGGCTCGTCCATGATGAGCACGTTCGGCTCGTCGAGCAGGATGAGCAGCAGCTGCATGCGGCGCTTCTGCCCGCCCGAGAGGTCCTTGATCGGCGTCATGAGCTGTGCGGATTCGAAGCCGAGACGCTCCATCATCTGCCCCGGCGTGGTCTCCTTGCCGTCCACGATGTAGCTCGGCTTGTAGCGGCTCAGCACTTCCTTGATCTTGTACTTGCCGAGCTTCTCCAGCTCGTCGAGACGCTGCGAAAGCACCGCGAACTTCACGGTCTTGCCGATGTTCACATGGCCGGCGGTCGGGGTGATCGTGCCGTCGAGGATCTTCAGCAGGGTCGATTTGCCGGCACCGTTCGCGCCGACGATGCCGAAGCGGTCGCCCGGGCCGATCAGCCACGTCACGTCGTCGAGGATCTTGCGGCCGGTCACGGTGACCTTCTGCGCCGCGGACGTGACTTCCGGCGTGGACTCGTCGGCGTCGTCACCCGACTCGTGCGACTCCTCCTCGGCCTGCCGGGCGGCCTGCGCCGCCTGTCGCGCCTCGGGCACGCCGGCGTCCACCAACCGCGGATCGGTCAGATCGTCGACGGCGACCTCCACGCTGCCGTGCGCCTGCGGCTCGGCATACATGGCCGGCACCACGTCCACGCGCGAGGCCGAAGCTTCCATTTCCGCCACATCCGGATCGATATCGGCCTCTCCCTGCGCATGTTCGAAGATCTGCGTCACATCGATGAGATCGACCACCTGTTTGCCGAGACGCGACGTGGCCATCTGCTTCAGCTCCAACGTGTTGCGCACCGGTGGCACGTCGGCGATGAGCTCGCGCGCCGCCTTGACATGGAACTTCTGCTTGGTGGAACGGGCGCGGGCGCCACGGGTGAGCCAGGCAAGCTCCTTGCGAGCCAGGTTGCGGCGCTTCGTCTCGCGCACGTCGGCCTGGCGGTCGCGCTCCACGCGCTGCAGCATATACGCGGAATATCCGCCTTCGAACGGGTCGATCACGCCGTCGTGGACCTCCCACATCGATTCGCATACCTCGTCGAGGAACCAACGGTCGTGGGTGACGAGCAGCAGCGCGCCCTGGCCGGACGGCCAACGGTTCTTCAAGTGCTCGGCGAGCCAGTGGATGGTCACCACGTCCAAATGGTTCGTGGGCTCGTCAAGCGCGAGAATGTCCCAGTCCTTGAGCAGCAGGCGGGCAAGGTCGGCGCGGCGACGCTGGCCGCCGGACAGGGAGCCGATCTTCGCGTCCAGACTGATGCCGCCCAGCAGAGCCTCCACAATCTCACGCGATTTGGTTTCCGCAGCCCATTCGTAATCTTCTCGCCCTTCCAACGCGGCTTCGCGCACGGTGGCGTTGTCGTCGAGCGGGTCACGCTGGTCGAGCATGCCGAACGTCAGTCCATTGCGCATGGTCACGCGACCGGAATCCGGTTCCTGCGTGCCTTTGAACAGGTGCAGCAGCGTGGATTTGCCGTCGCCGTTCTTGCCGACGACGCCGATGCGGTCGCCTTCGAAAACGCCCTGCGTCACATCGGTGAAAATATTCTTGGTCGCGAAAGCGAGCGAAACGTGTTCAAGTCCCAAATCATAAGTCGGCATAACTCACCAATGTAGCGCGTCGGCGGAACACCGCCTCCCGCACACGTATTTGGGGCTTGCTCACCAGCTGCATGATGCGAAACGTAGACAGGAGACCTTGGAATGTAGGCAACGAAAACGCCCTAGAAGATTCCGTAGGTGGTTTTCCGCTTCCGTAGGTGGTTGTCTTCGGATACCGCACGAAGAAAAGCCTTAAATTCAGCCTTTCCGAAACACTGGTCCATCACCCAACCACCTACGGAACTCAGGAACCACCTACGGAAGGCACTCAGCTGGCGATTCAGTGGGGCGTGTAGCGGGCAGAACGCTTATCAGCGCTCCAGCGTTGCGGCATAGGTGTTGCACCGGGCCGCGAATCCGGAGAAAACCTGATCGGCCATCGGCTGCAGCTGCGGATTGTATTCGGCGAAGGCGTCACGTAGCTGCGATTTCGAACCGCCGGCGGCCTTCAAATCCTTCACCATGCACGGCTCGTCCAGCCACTCGTCCAACAACGTGGGGGTGACCTCCAGGTGGAATTGCAGGCCAAGCGCCGAACCGAACCGGAACGCCTGGTTCTTCGTCTTCGCGCTTTTGGCCAACGGCTGTGCGCCTTCCGGCAGGGTCACCACGTCGTTGTGCCAGTGCAGCACGTCCAACGTCTTGTTCCACATGGAGAAGTAGTCGTGCTTGTCGATGCGTTTAATCGGCGCGAATCCGATTTCCGGCTCGCTGCCCTTCTTGAGTTTCGCGCCCAGCGCGGTGGCAATGATCTGATGTCCGAGGCACACGCCCAGCAACGGTTTGCCGACGCTGACGGCGGCGCGTACGAGTTTGGATTCCGCTTTGAGACCGGGATACTTGTCGATGTCGAGCGCGCCCATGGGGCCGCCCATAATCACGATGCCGGAGACGTCACTGAAATCGGGAAGATCGGGCTTTTTCTCTTTGGCGATGTTCATCACTTCATACGACATGCCCAAGTCGTCGAGACTATCCAAAATGCGCCCCGGTTTCTCCCACGGGACGTGTTGAAGAATCAGCACATGCGATTGCGTCATGCCACTATTTTTACATCATCTGCGTAAATGACGCTCGCGATTCGGCTCTGTGTCTGCATACGTTCGCAATACGATGCCGTGCATATGCCGGGAAAACCAAGCGTCATGTCCGATTCTGGCAATATTCTCGTGACTATGACAAACACGCAAGAACCGCAGAATACCAACACTTCCGGCGCTCTTGCGGTGGCGAAGGCCGCCGCGGGGCTGAAGCTGTACGACACCGCATCGCACGCCGTGTCGTCCTTCACGCCGATCAAACCAGGTCAGGTCGGTATCTACGCGTGTGGCGCCACCGTGCAAAGCTCACCGCATATCGGCCACATCCGCGCCGCCGTCGCGTTCGACGTGGTGCGCCGCTGGTTCGAGCGTCTGGGCTACAAGGTCACGTTCGTGCGCAATGTCACCGACATCGACGACAAGATCCTCGACAAGGCCGCCGCCGCGGGCCAGCAGTGGTGGGAGCGCGCGTATATCTACGAACGCGAGTTCACCGAGGCGTACAGCAAGCTTGGCGTGGAGCCGCCGACGTACGAGCCGCGCGCCACCGGCCACATGATCGACATGATCGACCTCATCAAGAAGATCATCGACAACGGCCACGCTTATGTGGTGCGTGACGCGGACGGCAACCCGACCGGCAACGTCTACTTCGACGTGGCGAGCTGGCCGCATTACGGCGAGCTGACGCACCAGAAGCAGACCGCGGTTTCCGACGCGGCTTCCGAAGTGACCGACGCGATGGGACCGTCCGTGGACAACGCGGGCAACGACAAGTACAATCCGGTCGACCCTGCCGACATGTCCCCCGACAAGCATGATCCGCGCGATTTCGCGCTGTGGAAGGCGCCGAAGGATTCCGATCCGCTCGACGCGCGCTGGAATACCCCGTTCGGCACGGGCCGTCCGGGCTGGCATATCGAATGCTCCGCGATGAGCCACCGCTATCTGAAGGACATGTTCGACATTCACGGCGGCGGTCTTGATCTGCGATTCCCGCACCACGAGAACGAGATGGCGCAGACGCGCGCCGCCGGTTACGATTCGGCCGCGCGCTGGATGCATTCCGCCTGGGTCACCGCGAAGGGCGAGAAGATGTCGAAGTCGCTCGGCAACGGCCTGTCCGTGCCGGCGGTGCTGGCCGAGCATTCCGCTTGGGTGGTGCGTTACGCCCTCGGTTCCGTGCAGTACCGTTCCATGCTGGAATGGTCCGACCAGACGCTTGCCGAGGCGCAGTCCGCGTACGACCGCGTGGCGAACTTCATCGAGCGCGCGGGCGCTGCCGTCGGCGAACAGCCGTCACGAGAAGAGATTATGGCGATTTCCGCCGACGCGCTTCCCGCCGATTTCGTTGCCGCGATGAACGACGACATCAACGTTTCGGGCGCTTCCGCCGCGATTTTCACGGCGATCCGTTCCGGCAACACGTTGCTGTCGAAGCTGGCCGACCGCGCCGATTCGGACGTGGCGAAGGCCGAGGTTCGCGAGGCGCTGGTGAACGTGCGTGCGATGCTCGACACGTTGGGCTTGGATCCGCTGGCGGAGCCGTGGGTTTCCGACGGTGCCGCAGGTGGTGCGGCTGGTGCCGGAGCCGATTCCGCCGAGCATGACGCGCTCGACAAGCTGGTTTCCGAACAGCTTGCGGAACGTGCCGAAGCGCGCAAGGCCAAGGATTTCGCACGTGCCGACGCGATCCGTGACGCGCTGGGCGCGGCCGGCATCGCCATCGAGGACGGTCCGCAAGGCTCCACTTGGTCGCTGAAGTAGGCAATCGCACCCATTTCATCCGCTATCCGCGTGAAACGCTAGACTGAGGAACATTATGGCAGCATTTAGTTCTTTGACAGACCGGCTCTCGAATGCGTTCAAGCATCTGAAGAGCAAGGGCAAGCTTTCCGAGGCTGATATCGACGGTACCATCCGCGAGATCCGCCGCGCGCTGCTCGACGCCGATGTGGCGCTCGACGTGGTGCGTTCCTTCACCAGCCGCATCCGCGAACGCGCGCTCGGCACCGAGGTTTCCGAAGCGCTCAACCCGGCGCAGCAAGTGGTGAAGATCGTCAACGAGGAACTCACCGCGGTGCTTGGCGCCGGTGTGGACCGCCCGTTGAACTTCGCAAAGAATCCGCCGACGATCATCATGCTCGCCGGCCTTCAGGGCGCCGGTAAGACGACGCTCGCCGGCAAGCTGGGCTACTGGCTGAAGGATTCCGGCCACACCCCGCTGCTCGTGGCGGCCGATCTGCAGCGTCCGAACGCGGTGACGCAGCTGCAGGTGGTCGGCGAACGCGCCGGCGTGCCGGTGTACGCGCCGGAGAAGGGCGTGCAGTCCGATGGCGGCGAAGCGGTCGTCTCCCCCGGCCAGACCACCGGCGACCCGGTGAAGGTGGCCCGTGACGCCGTGGAGCTCGCCAAGCAGAAGCTTTACGACACGGTGATCATCGATACCGCAGGCCGTCTCGGCGTGGATGAGGAGCTGATGAAGCAGGCTCGCGACATCCGCGATGCCGTGCAGCCGAACGAGATTCTGTTCGTCATCGACGCGATGATCGGCCAGGACGCCGTGCAGACGGCCAAGGCGTTCGACGAGGGCGTGGATTTCACCGGCGTGGTGCTGTCCAAGCTCGATGGCGACGCCCGTGGTGGCGCCGCGCTGTCCGTGGCATCCGTGACCGGCAAGCCGATCCTGTTCGCCTCCACCGGCGAAGGATTGAAGGATTTCGAGGTCTTCCATCCGGACCGCATGGCGTCCCGCATCCTCGACATGGGCGATATTCTCACCCTGATCGAGCAGGCGCAGAAGCAGTTCGACGAGGAAGAGGCCCGCAAGGCCGCCGTCAAGATCTCCGACGGTTCCTTCGGCCTTGACGATTTCCTCGACCAACTTCAGCAGGTGCGCAAACTCGGCCCGATGAAAAACCTGCTTGGCATGATTCCGGGCATGGCCGCGCATCGTAAGGAACTTGAGCAGTTCGACGAGAGGGAAATCGACCGCACCGAGGCCATCATCCGTTCGATGACTCCGGCCGAGCGTCGCGATCCCTCGATCATCGACGGTTCCCGCCGCGCCCGCATCGCCTACGGTTCCGGCGTGACGGTTTCGCAGGTCAACGCGCTGCTGCAGCGCTTCGACCAGGCCGCGAAGATGATGCGCCGCATGAGCAACAAGGTCGGCGCCGGCGTGCCCGGCTTCGGAGGCCCCGCGATGGGCGGCGGCAAAGGCAAGGGCAAAGGCAAGAAGAACAAGAAGAAGTCGGGCAAGTCCGGCAATCCGATGAAGCGTGAAGCCGAGGAGAAGGCATTGCGCGACAAGCTCGCCGGCAAGGCTTCCGACGGCGCTTCGTCAGGTGGCTCCGCGTTCGCCAAGAAGCCGCAGAATCCGGCGCTTCCTGCCGGATTGCAGGATATGCTGGGCGATTCCGGCGAGCTGCCGCCGAACTTAGGTGGCGGTCTGTCCGGTCTGCTGCACTAAGCGTCTGCTGCACTAAGCCGCGATATGTGCGATTGCCGGCGATTACGACAACCGGCAATCGCAATACGGCATATATAACGAAACTGCCGACGTTGGAACGTTTTCCAGCGTCGGCAGTTTCGTTATGCCAGCTTATTTTCGGTTTATTTCAACGTCAGCGTGGCAGCCAGAGCAAGATGATCGGTACCGTTGACCGTGAAGGAGCGCACGTCGGATGCGGTCAGACCGGCGGTGAACAAGATGTGGTCGAGGATGAGACGCGGCCACGGCAGCCACGATGGGAACGTGGCGCGGCGGCCCTTCGCCTCGGTCAACGCGGCGTCCTGGAAGCCGGCGTCAAGCAGCTTGCGGAAGCTCGGATGGTCGGTACCGGAGTTGAGGTCGCCCAATACGACGGTGATATCGCCCTGCTTCTGCGATGTGGCCAGCTCACCCAAGCCGATGATGCCGGCGGACCAGTCGCGGCAGCCGCGCATCGGCGATTTCGGATGGGCGGAAACGAAAGTGATGCCGCGCATCGCATCAATCGGGAAGCACACGCCAGGCACGTCGGCGGCGGGAATCACGGCGGTGATCGGCGACGTGTCGCTTGGCTCGATGCGAATCCAAATACCGTTGAAGCCGCCGTTGTCCGTATCTTTGTTCTCCCCTAACTGGCGGTACGGCAGCAAATCGGACAGGCCGGCCTCGTCCAAGGCCGCGACCAGATCGTCCGTCAATTCCTGCAGCGCGAGCACGGCGACGTCGTGTTCCTTGACGGCGCTGACGATTGCGGCCGCATTGGCACGACCGTACCGGCAGTTGAGCGTCATCACGCGGAAACGGCCGTGTTTCGCGGCTTCCGCGGCAGTCGACGTATGTGTTCCACGGGATGTTTCACGCTTTTTTGCGATGTTGTCGGCCACCATCTGCGCCGTGTTGATGGACGTGAGATTGTTGTTCCAATACGCGATTTTGCGTAGCAGCGAGGCGATGCACGCGATCGCCGCGACGACGGCGAGGGCGGTGTCATGCCGTACGGCACCGGCAATCGCAATCGCCAATGTTGGAATCCACAACAGCGGTGTCAGCGCAATCAGATACGGCAACGGCAAGTGGCCGTCCCAACCGGCCGGCATTTCGCTCAGAGCGATCCACAACACGCATACCAGCAGTACGATCCACAACGCAACACTCATGCAAATCCCCTTGAAATGGCCATAATCAGGCGCACGAAAACCGCCAATGAACATATCCAGCATAGCGAGTTCGTCCGATTCGGGTGATTCGGACGCCCGAGACCGCCACAACACCTCACCAATGTCCGATTCTGGAGAAACGGCCATTCAGAATGCGCAAAACGCAAGCCGAGCGTCCGAGTCAACAGAAACGGACGCTCGGGAACGCATACGGGAACGCGTCCATACCCCACGGTTATAATTGCTCAGTTATTCGCGCGCGCGAGGCCCTCTACCAATCGCGTGACGTGAGGAACACGTGGGTTTCGGATTCCGTGCCCCACACAGAACACGAAACACACACCCCTAGTTACAAGGAGAGCCATTTTGGCAACCAAGATTCGTCTGAAGCGCATGGGTAAGAAGTTCTACGCGTTCTACCGCGTGGTGATCATGGATTCCCGTACCAAGCGTGATGGCCGCGCCATCGAAGAGATCGGTACCTACAACCCGAACACCCAGCCTTCGACCATCAACATCAACTCTGAGCGCGCTCAGTACTGGCTCGGCGTTGGCGCTCAGCCGACCGAGCAGGTGCTGAACCTGCTGAAGATCACCGGTGACTGGCAGAAGTTCAAGGGTCTTGACGGTGCTGAAGGCACCCTGAAGACCGTTGAGGCTGGCCCGGATGCCGCCGCTCGCGTCGAGGCTGTCGAAGCCCAGGCCCAGAAGCTGAAGGCCGCCAAGTCCGAAGCTGACGCCAAGGCCAAGGCTGAGGCCGAAGCCGCCGCCACCGAGGAAGCTCCGGCTGAAGAGCCGGCTGCGGAAGCCGAGTGATCATGCTCGCCCAGGCTGTGGAACATCTGATCAAGAACATCGTCGATTTTCCCGATGATGTCTCGGTGAAGTCCCATGAGAATCCGCGCGGTGAACTCATTCGCGTGCGCGTGAACCCTGAGGATATCGGTCGCGTCATTGGACGCAGCGGACGCACGGCAAATGCGATTCGCACCGTGGTGCAGGCACTGTCCGACCACAAGGTGCGCGTCGACATCATGGACGTGCGCAGGTGAGATCCTAGCGTGGTGCGTGATATGCATTCCGACGACCCTCAACAGCTTGAGCTGCTGAGGGTCTGTCGTATCGGGCGTGCGCAGGGGCTCAAGGGCGAGGTCACCGTGCAGATCTTTACGGACGAACCGGAATACCGGTTCGCTCCCGGTGCTGTGTTGTATACGAAGGACGGCGAGGAAGAGTACGTGGTGGAAAGCTCCCGCACCTTCAAGAACCGTTGGATCATCAAATTCGAAGGCATCGACGACCGTGATGCGTCCGAAGCCGCCAATGGCGTGGTGCTATATGGCGAAGCGGACGATCCGGAGGAGATGCTTGAAGCAGACGAGTGGTACCCGAAGGACCTGATCAGTCTTGAGGCGCGCCTTGCCGAGGGCAATACGCTGGGGCTTGCGCCCGGCACTGTGGTAGGCAAGGTGGTGGATGTGATTGAAGTGGCCCAGTGGCTGCTCAAGATCCGTCTGGCCAATCCCGTCAAGGACGCCGATGGCGTGGTGGTCGAGAACAGCGCGCTCGTGCCGTTCGTGGACGAGCTCGTGCCGGACATCGACCTCGAGGGCGGATATCTGACCCTCGACCCGCCGGGCGGACTCATTCCGGGGCTCTGATCCGCTGCTTTTTCAACAAGGCGCTGGCGATTATGCCGGCGCCTTGTTCGTACGCGCCGCGCTTGGCAGGCGTACCGGTATTGTGGAACATTATGAAGATCGATATCGTGTCCGTATTCCCGGAATATTTCGAAGTGCTCAACCTGAGCCTGCTCGGCAAGGCGCAGGAGAAGGGCCTGGTCGAAGTCACCGCGCACAACCTGCGCGACTGGACGCACGACGTGCACCATTCCGTGGATGATACTCCCGTCGGCGGCGGCGCGGGCATGGTGATGAAGCCGGAAGTGTGGAGCGAATGTCTCGACGAGCTGCTGCATCTTGAGCCGACCACGGTTACTTGCGATTCCATGGTTACTTGCGATTCCACGGCAGACGCAGACGACACGGCTTCCGCGGACGCGGCCGAACCGGCGGAATCGGCGACAGAAATCGCCGCAAATGCCGATACCGTTCCGGCGACCGACCGTCCGGTGCTGATTTTCCCGAATCCGTCCGCCCCCCTGTTCACCCAGCAGGACGCGACGGAGCTGAGCCACGCCAACCATCTGCTGTTCGGCTGCGGCCGTTACGAAGGCTACGACGCGCGTATTCCGCAGTATTACCGTGCGCAGGGCGTCGACGTGCGTGAATATTCGATCGGCGATTATGTGCTGAACGGCGGCGAGGTGGCCGTGTCGGTCATGTTGGAGGCCATCACCCGTCTGCTGCCCGGTTTCATGGGCAATGCGGCCTCGATCGTGGAGGAATCGTATACGGGAGAGAACGCCCTGCTGGAGCACCGCCAGTATACGAAGCCGGCCGATTGGCGCGGTATCAAGGTTCCGGACGTCCTGTTGTCCGGCGACCACGCGAAGGTCGACCGTTTCCGCCGCGATGAGGCGCTGGCGAAGACCAACGAGCTGCGTCCGGATCTCATCGAGGCGTTGGATTGTTCCAAGCTTGACAAGGCCGATCGCAAAACGCTGATGGCGTTGGGCTGGGAGGTTTCCGGCGCGCACCCACGGCAGCGCTGATTACGCACGATTGTTCACGTCGACGGAGGGCATGCAGGTCCACCGTCGACGTTTTTAGTTGGAAAGCCCGGACGTCAGTCCGCGGATTCAACCGGCTCTGCCGGCTCGGCGGTTTCGGCAGGTTCGATGTAATACACGGCGGTTTCGCCGTAATCACGCCGGTCGGTGATATCCCAGCCTTCGGGCGCGGTCGGCTCGTCGGAACGAGTGGAGCGTTCCAGCACGATCACCGTGCCCTCGCCAGTCAGTTCGCCGGACTCACGGCCCGCCAAATCGGCCAGCAGCCGGTTGCACGCCTCGGTTTCGAACGCGTACGGCGGGTCGATGAAGATCACGCCGAATGGTGCAATCGCCGATGCGGCCGCCGCGTACTTTTCCGCACGCGCCTTGACCACGCGGGCGCTCATGCCCGGCTCCCAGGAACGGTTGTGCTTCAACGCCGTCAACGTCTTTGCGATCAGCGCGGCGGCCGGTGCGGCCGATTCCACCGCCACCAGTTCGCGCGCGCCACGGCTCAGCGCTTCGATGCCCAACGCGCCGGTTCCGGCGAACAGGTCGAGCACGCGTGCGTCATCCAGCACGCCCCACGAATCGAGGTGCGAGAATATCGCTTCCTTGGTACGGTCGGTGGTTGGCCTGGTGCCCGGTTTCGGCGTGGTCAACGCCATGCCTTTGAATCGTCCTGAAATTACGCGCATAACCATCGAGCCTAGTTGCTGGTCAGGAACGTCTCGTTGCCGCGCGTGAAGTCGAGCACCGCGCCGGCAAGCTGCACGTACCCTTGCAACGTGGGGTCTTCGGCCACCAGTTTCGCGGCTTCCGCTCTGGCTTCCTCGATGATCTTCACGTCTTTGACCACGCGCAGCAGTTTCAGTCCGGATTTGCCGCCGGATTGCGCGTCGCCCAGCACGTCGCCCGCGCCGCGGAATTCAAGGTCGGCCTGTGCGATTTCGGCGCCGTCCAACGTGCCGGCAATCACGTCAAGGCGTTTGGCCGCATCGCTGCCTTCCGGCGCACGTGAAATAAGGAACGCGCCCGATTCGGTGCCTCCACGGCCCACGCGTCCACGCAGCTGGTGCAACTGGGACAGGCCATACCGGTCGGCATCGAAAATCACCATGCAGCTGGCCTGCGCCACGTCCACGCCCACTTCGATGACGGTGGTGGCCACCAGAATCGGCGTCACGCCCGCTTCGAAATCGGCCATAATCTGCGATTTCGTTTCGTCATCGTCGCGGCCGGTCAGCGTGGCGATACGGATGCCAGCGAATTGCGGCAGCGATCGCAAGCGTTCCGCGATTTCCGCGACGGAATGCAACGGCGGCCGCTGTTCGCGCTGTTCGTCATCCTCGCCCAAATCGTATGTGGCGTCGAATGCGGAACCGACTTCCGCATCGCCTGAACCGCCCGCATCGTCGGCATCCTTCGCGTCGGCGTCGATGCGCGGGCAGACCACGTAGGCACGTTCCCCCGCGTCGATACGCTTGCGAATCAGACCGAACATTTCCGCCATCAGCGGGCCGTTCGCTTCGGGCACGACGAATGTGCGGATCGGCTTGCGGCCGCCGGGCAGTTCGGTGAGCCAGGAGATGTCGAGGTCGCCGAACCAGGTCATGGCCGCGGTGCGCGGAATCGGCGTGGCCGTCATGACCAGCAGATGCGGTGCCGTGGAGCCTTTGGCGTTCAGCGATTCGCGCTGTTCCACGCCGAAACGGTGCTGTTCGTCGATGACCGCCAGCGCGAGGTTGGGCGCTTGGAAGGTTTTGGAGAACGCGGCGTGCGTGGCCACCACGATGCATGGTTTGCCGGAGGCCGCTTGCGCGAGGACGCGTCGGCGGGCGGCGAGTTTCATGCCGCCGGTGAGCAGCAGCACGGGAATGTCCGGCAGGCTGTTCGATTGGCCGTCCAGCAGTTTCTCCACCTGGCCGCCATCCGATTGTCCACCGTTTTGCGGTTCCGGCGCGTTTCCCGACGTGACTTGTCCACTTTCATCCACAACCGCACGGTGCGTTGATTTTGTCTGCGATTCCCCTGATTTCGCGTTTTCGTCAGCCTCTTCGCCGGTACCACACATCCGATCCACCATGCCGCGGATGCTGCTGTAATGTTGTTCCGCCAACACTTGCGTCGGCGCGACGAGCACCGCTTGTTTGCCGGAGCCGACGGCCTGCATCATAGCCGCCACCGCGACCACGGTTTTGCCGGAGCCGACCTCGCCCTGCAGCAGGCGTTGCATGGGGTAATCACGTGCCATATCGTCGGAAATATCGGCGATCACCTGCTGTTGCCCGTCCGTCAGCGAGAACGGCAGCGACTCGACGAAATCGTCTTTCAGCCGCGTGTCGGCGCAGGCTGTGGCCGTGGCCTTACGCGACGAATCACGAGACTGCACCAGCGCGGTTTGGCAGATGAGCGCTTCCTCGTAGCGCAGTGTACGCAACGCCTTGTTGAAACCGTCGCGGTTTTGCGGATCGTGAATCGCCCTGAACGCTTCGGCTCGGTGCATCAGCCCATGTTCCATACGAAACGCTTCCGGCATGATGTCGGGAATGGCGGCGGCAAGCGCTTCCGTCCGTGCCTGCCGGTCGGCTTGCGGCGCGTCGAATTCCCCATGTTGCGCGTCGCTGGCATCGGCGCCATGCAATGCACGGGCTGCCTGTGCCGCAGCGTATTCGTCACCGCACAGCCGGTCCATGCATTTTTCGATCGACTCGTGGATGTGTTCGCTGGAGATGCGCGAGTTCGCGTGGTAGACGGGACGTGGGCGGCATACGTGGCGCATCGCCTCCGGTACGGAAGCCGCATCGTATTTGAGATTCGGCATGGTCGACGATTGCGGGACGACCGCCGGTTGTTCCGTGCCGAAGCCGTCATCCCATTCGGCGGCTTCCTCAGATGAGCGGCTGCGCAATTGCTCGCCGGCTGGATCGACCGTCAGTATGTCGGGATGGGTGAATTGCAGACGGTCGTTGTATACGCTTGGCTCGCCCGCGACCACCAGCAACGCGCCTTCGTGCAGTTTGCGCTGGATCCAATCGACGTACGACTTGCGATAGGAGAAGAACACGAGAGACGCCATGGAAGCGTCCATGTGCCGGCTGCGTGCGAAATCGCCGTCATCAACGTCGGCGATCAGCCGGAATCCGCGACGGGCCATCGGAAAGACGCGCACGCCACGCACGTGCGCGGCGAAGGCCATGTTCTCCCCTATTTTCGCTTCGCGCAGGGCGCGTGCCGGCACCGGCTCGGTGACGCGGAACGGATAGTAGGTCAGCGCGTCGCCCACGGACACCACGCCCAGCGATTTCAGCGCGCCGACTCTGCGGCGGTTCGTTTCGAACGAGGAAATCGGGGTTTGCCATGTGGTGCTCATAACACTCCATTGTGTCACGACCGGATGATTGTGCGGCGGGCTGAATTCCCCATTATTCGTGGCGGCGCCATTCGCCGCAACACGGCTTGTGGACGGTCAGATAAAGCAAAACCCCGGCGGCCATTCGGCTTACCGGGGTTTCAAGCTGTTATTTCGCGATTCACGCTTCAACGCGCTGGACCTTGCCAGCCTTGATGCACTTCACGCAAACGCGAACGCGAACGTTCTCGCCGTCGATGGTGGTGCGAACCGGCTGCAGGTTCGGGCGGAAGGTGCGCTTATTGCGAATATGTGAGTGCGAAACGGTGAAACCGGTCTGCGGTCCCTTGCCGCACACTGCGCAACGAGCTGCCATAATGGACTCCCTATAATTACTATTGACTTGCAAGTCTGCGCGTTCGACACCACACAACGAAGTGCATGGCAGAACACACAACTTCTCAACTATACAACCAGCCCCGGCCAATCGCAAACTTGTGGACGAAAATCGGCTTGCATTCCCCATATTCCGCCGTTTTTGCCATGTCTCGACAGCACGCGTATGCGGCCCGTACGGGCAGAACATGCTTGTTCATGCGCTGTTCATGTCGAATGGTCTGTTACCACCCGCCACGCCCGTACGATGAAGTAATGGAATAAGATGAGCCATAAGATTGACATTTAGCCGAAAAGAGTCAACATTGACCGACACAGCCGAGCCGCAGACCCAACCGTCCCAGCAGAACGCGCAGGCCCAGCAGCCGCAGCAATCCAGCCAGCAATCCAAGCATATGATGACGCCACGCGAGAAGAAGTGGATCGTCTACGACGTCGGCAATTCCGCGTTCGTGCTGCTGTCCACCGCCGTCGTGCCGATCTACGCGAATTCGCTGCTCAAGGCGGCCGGCGAGACGAACATCGTGTCGACGTGGGGCTACGCGCAGACCATCGCATCGCTCGTCATCGCCGTGCTTATGCCGCTGCTCGGCTCCATCGCCGACGTGCAGGGCATGAAGATCCGCTTCTTCACCGGCTTCTTCCTGACGGGCGTGGTCATGTGCTGCGCGATGGCGATGCCGCTTGGTTGGCTCGCGTTCCTCATCGTGTACGTGCTGTCCACCATCGGCCTTAATGGTTCGCTTACGTTCTACGACTCCATGCTGGTGGACACGACTTCGAACGAACGGATGGACCGCATTTCCTCACACGGCTACGCATGGGGCTATATCGGTTCGACCGTGCCGTTCATCGTCTGCATCGCGCTGATTTTCGGAGGCCCCGCGCTGTTCGGCTGGTCGACCACAGCCTGCACGCGCGCCTCGTTCGTCATCACCGCGCTGTGGTGGGTGGCGTTCACCATTCCGCTGCTCACCAGCTATAAGCAGGTGCATTACCGCGCCACCGCGGGGCAGGCAGGCGAGGCCATCCGCGGCACGTTCGCCGAGCTCGGCTCCACGTTCCGCGCCATCCGCAAGAACAAGCCGCTGTGGATGTTCATGATCGCGTTCTTCTTCTACATCGACGCCGTCAACACCGTCATTTCCATGAGCACGTCGTATGGCACGCAGCTGGGCATCGACTCCACGCAGCTGGTCGTGGCGCTGCTCGTCACGCAGTTCGTGGCGTTCCCCTGCTCCATCATCTACGGCAAGCTGGCAGGCCGGTTCGGCTCGAAAACCATGATCACCGCGGCCGTGGTGGCGTACATGTGCATCGTCTTCTTCGCCGCGTTCTTCCTGCGCGCCGCACTTGAATTCTGGATTCTGGCGATTCTGGTCGGCATGTTCCAAGGTGGCATCCAGGCGCTGTCCCGTTCGTATTACGGCAAGATCATTCCGAAGGACCATGCCAACGAGTACTACGGCTTCTACGATATTTTCGGCAAGACGGCGTCGATTATCGGCACGTTCCTCGTCGCTACCACGACGTCGCTGACTGGCAACGCGTCGATCGGCGTGTTGTCGATAGCCATTCTGCTGGCCGTCGCGCTCGTCTTCCTGCTTCTGCAGAAGGATCCGACCAAGGGTTCGACGGAAGCCGCAACCGTCGACTGACAGCTGCCGTCCGACAGCGTTCCGCTCGACAGCAATCGCTCGATAGCATTCCGCCTGACAATCGTCGTTCGGCGGAATGCGCTGTGCCGGCCTGCGGGAAACCGCGTAGGCCGGCACAACTTCGACAGTTACCATCTGGTATGTTATACTGGCATCGTTTGCACACCGTGGCGCAACGTAGCGCCGCTCCAGCAATGACGCAGAGAGAGGTAAACGATGTCATTGGCAAATGAACTAGTCGAAGCAGTGTCCGCATGGCCGGAAGTCGAGGCCATCACGTTGGGTGGGTCACGCGCCACCGGCGATAACGATGAAAAATCCGATTACGACGTCTACGTGTACGTCACCGCACCCGTGTCTGCCGAACGCCGCCGCAGGCTGCTGCGCAACTATTGCAGCCATATGGAAATCGACAACGATTTTTGGGAGACCGAAGACGACTGCACGCTGAACGACGGCACCAATATCGACGTGCTGTACCGCGATCTGGACCAGTTCGCAGCCAATGTCGCCGACGTGGTGGAACGGTTTCAGGCCAGCAACGGCTATACGACGTGCATGTGGCACAACATGCTCACCAGCAAGGTGCTGTTCGACCGCGACGGCCAGTACGCCGCGACCCGACAGCGGTTCGACGTGCCGTTCCCCGAGGAACTGCGCCGCAACATCATCAATCGCAACATGCGTCTACTTACCGGCAACCTGCCGTCGTACGACGCACAGATCCGCAAGGCCGCGAGCCGAGGCGACAAAATCGCGGTCAACCATCGCATGGCCGCGTTCATGGAATCGTATTTCGATGTGCTATTCGCGCTGAACCGCCGCACGCATCCCGGCGAGAAGCGTCTCGACAAGCTCGCCGAACGCGACTGCGCCATTCTGCCGAAGGATTTCCGCAAAAACATCGATACGCTGTTCGATTCGATGTACGCCGATCAGGCGGTGTTCAGCGAGACTTTGGGCGAAATCGTTGACGACCTGCGTCAGACGGTCGACGCGAACCTGTGATTTGACCGCGAATCCGGCGGTTCGACGCCGGTAGCGATTGGTTTTAGAAGAAGTTGAGCGCGCGGGCCACTTCGTCGACGATGTCGAACATGGCCTTGCGCGCACGTTCCGGATCGCCCTTCGCTATCGCGTCAGCGACCGCATCGTGCGCGTCGAGCGCGGCCGGCTTCGGCTTCATCGGGTATTTGCCGAGTTCCACACGGCCGCGCAGCACGGTGGCGATGGTGTCGGCAAGCGCGGCGAACAGTTCGTTGCCGCTTTCGCGCAGTATCAAAGTATGGAATTCCACGTCCAGATCGTGGAATTTGGTCAGGCCGGCAGCCCCCTCTTCGTTTGATTCGGCGATTTGGCGCATCTGCGCCGCGTAGACGGGGAATTTCGCCTTGACGTCGATGGAGGCGAGGCGTGCCGCCGAGGCCGCCGCAGCCGGTTCGACCGCCAATCGCAATTCGGTCAATGACGACAGCTGCCGCTCGCGCTGCGTGGAGTGGAGTCGCCATTCGATGACCTGATGGTTGAGCGCCTGCCAGTCGGAGAACGGCCGCGCCACCAATCCGACGCGTCGGCGCACCGTCACCGCACCCATGGATTCCAACGTTTTGGCGACTTCGCGCGCCACGGTACGGGAGATGCCGAAACGGTTCTGCACGTCTTCCAACGTCAAGCTTTCACCGGCCGGCCATTTGCCGTCCAGCATTTCGATGGCCAGCGTGCGGCACACTGCATCCTGCAGCAGTTCGCCGCCGTTTTCGTTTCCTGCCATCCACAATTCCTCTCGTTGTGCGTGCAAATCTTTTTTCAGGTTTTTGCGACACGCCGTATACGATTGCCGTTCGCGTGACGTCCGAATAATTACCCCCGCACGATTCGCGCGATTTGCCGCCGATTTGTACTACCTACAGCATAGCAAGTCGCATGATTATTTTTATTCGTAGTACTTTTAACTTGACTAGTACTACCTTTCATAGCTATATTGATGTCATCGCCGATGCGAAGTGGCACTGGCAATACAGCAGAGTTCAAGGAGGACAACATGAGCATTCACGTAGTGGTGATGGGTGTTGCAGGATGCGGCAAATCCACCGTGGCAGAAGCCATTCACGAACGTCTCGGATACGTGTACGCGGAGGGCGACGACTTCCATCCGCAGGCCAACATCGACAAGATGAGCGCAGGCATTCCGCTGACAGACGAGGACCGTTGGCCGTGGCTCAAGGTCATCAACACCTGGATGGTGGCTCGCGAGGCGCTGGACGAGAACACCGTGGTCTCCAGCTCCGCCCTGAAGCGCAGCTACCGTGAGGTGCTCGCCCAGAACGTTCCCACCTTCTTCGTGCATCTGACCGGCTCGCAGGAACTCATCCAGCAGCGTCTCAACGAGCGCAAGGGCCACTTCATGCCGCCGGCACTGCTGCCGAGCCAGTTCGCCATTCTTGAGCCGCTCCAGCCAGACGAGAACGGCGTGGAAGTCTCCATCGAAGGCAGCGTCGAGGAAATGGTCGAACGTGCCGTCGCCGCAGTGAACGAGTACGCGGCGAAGGTGGCCTCGCAATCGCAGCAAGCCGAGTGAACGGCGCAAGCCGCAACACAGCGCAAAATAATCGCACATAACTAAAAATCGAAAGAGAAATTCAACGAGTCAAGGAGGATTCATGAATCTCATCGCAGCGGCGATCATCGGCATCGCCGTCATCGTTCTTCTCATCGCGGCATGCAAGGTGCATCCGTTCCTGTCCCTGCTCGCCGGCTCATTCGTCATGGCCGTGTGCGCGGGCGTGCCGTTCGACAAGGCGTTCGATAGCTTCACTTCCGGCGTCGGCGGCACGATTTCCAACGTGGGCCTGCTTATCGCGTTCGGCTCGATCATCGGCACCATCCTGTTCAAGTCGGGCGGTGCGGACACCATCGTCGACACCATCATGGCCAAGACACCGTTGCAGCGTCTGCCGTGGGCCATGGCACTGATCGCGTTCATCGTGGGCATCCCGATGTTCTTCGAGGTCGGCGTGGTCATCCTCATCCCGGTGGTGCTGTTCGCCGCCCGTCGTTCCAAGTCCCCTGTGGTGCTGCTCGGCATCCCGGCCCTCGCCGGCCTGTCCACGCTGCACGCCTTCGTGCCGCCGCACCCCGGTCCGCTGACCGCCATCGGCGCGCTGAACGCGAACCTCGGCATCACCCTGGCCCTCGGCCTGATCGTGGCCATCCCGACCGTCATCATCTCCGGCCCGCTGTTCGGCAGGCTCGCCGCCAAGTGGGTTCCGATCGCAGCTCCGGAGAACGAGGCTGAGGCCGAAGCTCCGAAGTCCGCGGAAAACCGCCCGTCCTTCGGCACCGCCCTGTCCGTGATCCTGCTGCCGGTCGTGCTGATGCTCGCCGCGTCCATCGTGGATCTGACCGGTCAGAACACCACCGCCTGGGGCCGTGTGATCGCGTTCCTCGGCACCCCGCTCGTGGCACTGCTCATCACCACCGTCTTCGCCATGGTCGCCCTTGGCTACATGCAGAAGTTCTCCCGTGACGCCGTCAACGGCATGGTCGGACAGTCCTTCGGCTCCGTGGCCGGCATCATCCTGATCGTCGCCGCAGGCGGCGGCTTCAAGCAGACGCTGGTCGACTCCGGCATCGGCGACGTGATCGCCAACTCCATCACCGAATCCGCCATGAACCCGCTGATCGCAGGCTGGCTGGTGGCCGTGCTCATCCGTCTCGCCACCGGTTCGGCAACCGTGGCGACCGTCACCGCCTCCGGCATCATGGTGCCGCTCGCCGCCGGCATGAGCCCGACCCATCTGGCACTGCTGGTGCTGGCCATCGGCGCAGGCTCCGTGTTCTTCTCCCACCTCAACGACGCCGGCTTCTGGCTGGTCAAGGAATACTTCGGCATGAGCGTGGGCCAGACGCTGAAGACCTGGTCGCTGATGGAAACCATTCTGTCGGTGGTCGGTCTGGGCTGCGTGATGCTGCTCTCGCTGGTGCTTTGACGCACTGAACGCAGCAATCGCAACCACACTCACATAACCCAAAACATAACCAAAACTTGCCGCCCGCAAAGCTTGCCGCAACCTTCTTTTCTGCGTTGCGGAAGGCGCGGGAAGCCAACGGGCGGCATCAATCCTTATTCAAAATCGCAAAAACTTTTCAACCATTTTTAGAGAAAGAAGCACATCATGCAGTTGGGAATGATCGGCCTGGGACGTATGGGCGGCAACATGGCGAAGCGCATCGCGGCGGCAGGGCATGAGGTGGTCGGCTACGACCACTCCCCCGAGTCGGACCGCACCGTGGCAAGCCTGAAGGAACTGGTGGCCGCGCTGAAGGCCCCGCGTCTGGTGTGGGTCATGGTGCCGGCCGGTGAAGCGACCGACAGCACCATCAACGAGCTTGCCGAGCTTCTTCAGCCGGGCGATATGATCATCGACGGCGGCAACTCCCGTTACACCGACGACGCACGCCACGCGGCCGAACTGGAGCCGAAGGGCATCCATTTCATGGATTGCGGCGTCTCCGGCGGCGTGTGGGGCATCGACCGCGGCTACGCGCTTATGGTTGGCGGCAGCCAGGGGGACTTCGAGAGCGCGCGCCCGATTTTCGAGGCACTTAAGCCGGAAGGCGATTCCGGCTTGGTGCTGGCCGGCCCGGTGGGCGGCGGCCACTTCGCCAAGATGGTGCACAACGGCATCGAATACGGCATGATGCAGGCCTTCGGCGAAGGCTTCGCCACCATGGTGAAGTCCGATCTCGTTGAGGATCCGGCGGCCGTGATGAGCTCCTGGAGGGACGGTTCCGTGGTGCAGTCCTGGCTGCTCGACCTGCTGGCCATCGCCTTCAAGTCCGACCCGACGCTCAAGTCCATGCCGCCGGTCGCCAACGAGTCCGGCGAGGCGAAGTGGATGATCGAGGCGGCTCTCGAACTCGGCGTGCCGACCCCGGCCACCGCGGCCGCACTGTACGCACGTCAGACCTCGCGCGGCGGCGCCGACAACATCCTGCGCGTCGTGTCCACCATGCGCGCCCAGTTCGGCGGCCACGTCACCAAGATCGACGAGATCGCCACCCACTGACGGATTCACGCATTAACCGATTCAGATTCCTTCCTTCCCCATAACAGACTTCGCCCGGAGCTGGACCCCACCAGCTCCGGGCGAACCTGTATCAACGCACACGGTCCCGTCAGACAGTCGGCTTGCCGCCCCACAATCCTGCACTATCTCGCTTATAGATGGCGGGGTCCTACAGCAAAAAGGTTAGGGGGCAATATCCATACCCTCCAACCGGCTTTTCCCCGCATCATCCGCCATCCATAAGCGAGATGGCATCAGGCACGAGAGCGAATCCGCCATCTATAAGCGGAATATAGGCGAAATACGCGAGCGGCTCAGCGGCCGTACACCTCGTGCACGAATTTCTCAAGCGCCGCGATGGAACGCTCCACCTTCTCCGTGTCGATGCAGTAGGCCATGCGGAAGTAGCCGGGCACGCCGAAGCTGTCGGACGGCACGAGAATCAGGTCGTAATCCTTGGCCTTCATGCAGAACGCGTTCGCATCCTCCTCAAGCGCCTTCGGGAAGATGTAGAACGTGCCGCCGGGGCGCACCACGTCGAAGCCCAGACGGGTCAGCGCGTCATACAGCAGGTTCATGTTGGTTTCGTAGACGGACAGGTCGCTTGTCTCGTCAACCACCTTGGCCACGGCCAGCTGCGCGGTGGAGGACGGGCAGTTGTGGCCGGTGCCACGGCTGATCTGGCCGCACATCGGCACGATGAGCTTGGCGTCGGTGGCACGCGGATTCACCGCCACATAGCCGATGCGCTCGCCCGGCAGTGACAGCGACTTGGAGTACGAGTAGCACGAAAGCGTGTTGTCGTAGAATTTGCTCGGATACGGCTGCTCGCCGCCGTCGAACACGATCTCGCGGTACGGCTCGTCGGCGATCAGGAAGATGTCGTGGCCGTATTCAGTCTGCTTGGCGTTGAGCACCTCGGCCAGGCGGGTCAGCGTTTCAGCGGAATAGACCGCGCCGGACGGATTGTTCGGGGTGTTGATGAGCACGGCCGCGGTTCCGGGGTTGAGCGCCTTCTCGAACGCGTCGAAGTTGATCTGGAAGTTCTCGGTGTCGGCCGGAACGACGGTCAGGTGCGCGCCGGTGCCGTTCACATACGGCTGGTATTCCGGGAAGTACGGGGCGAAGGTGATCACTTCGTCGCCCGGCTTGGTCACCACGCGCAGCGCATGCGTCAACGCGCCGGCCGCACCCGTGGTCGGGAAGATGTAGTCGGCGGTGTAGTCCATGTCGAAGCGGCGGTTGAGGCTTTCGGCGATCGCCTTGCGCACCGACGAAATGCCCAAGGACGGAGAATAGCCGTGCAACGCCACCGGTTCGGCCGTTTTATACATGTCGATCACGGCGTCGGTATAGTCCTGCGGGCACGGCACGCTCGGGTTGCCCAGCGAATAGTCGAACACGTTCTCGTAGCCAATTTCGGCGCCACGCGCGGTCGCGTATTCGCTCAGCTCGCGGATTACGGATTTTCCGCCGAGCATGGCCTTGTAGGCTTCGTTGATCATGGAACAACCTCCCTGTCGTGCTGTTGCATACGTCTGACGCACCCTGAAAGAGCGCCGCTACAGACGTTTCTACCACCGAAAAGTCACGACATGCGGCGCATCGTTCACTGTTCGGCTTTCTGTTCGGCTTCGCTCTGCACGCCCTGCCCCGCCACGAAACCGCTGCTGAAGATGCGCTTCCAATAACCCAGCATGTCGGTTTTGGACATGGACATGAATATGCCCGTGGCCAGCACCGCCACATCCTCGTTGAACACGGCGTCCATCGGCAGCTGCTCATGGAGCTTCGGCCAGCGGCGCAGCACCGCCAACATGCCTCCGACGGTGAAGTCGAGCATCAGGTCAGTTTTGAGGTCAAGATGGTCGGCGTCAAGCCCCAGCACGGAGATCAACGTGAGCCTGCCGAAGTCCTGCAGGGATTCAACGAGTTCCGGCGAGCTGTGCGGCCCGGCAAGCAGCGCGAGCCGGTCAAGACGCTGACGCTGCTCGGGCTCGCGTAGCAGCGCGGTGACATGCTTGCGCCATTCGTTGTCGGGATTGAAATTCGCGTTGGGCGCGCTGGGAAGCGGCGTGTTTTCCACGGCGTGCAGAATGGCGGAATCGGCAAGTTCCGGCAGTCCCGTGAAATGATAGTAGAAGGAATTGCGATTCACGTCCGCCGTGCGCACGATGTCGGTGACGGTGATTTTGCGATACTCGCGTTCGGAAAGCAGTTCCCAGAATGCGTTTTCGAGCCGTTCTTTGGCTGGCAGAATCTCCGAATCTCGGCGTGGACGTGGCATGGCTCCCCCTATTTTGTACCTTCGATTTAAAAGCGCAACGCGAATTACTATACAAGTTGTCTAGAACAAACTGCACAGCATGTCGCATTAATAGCGATTGCCATCCACCGCAACGCCTCACCTCACACCACTGCGTCACGACCTCCGCGCTACGTCTACTTGCGCCGCACTTTCGGATTGCGGGCAAGAGCGGCCTGCAACATAATCGCCAGCGCCTGGTTGAGATTGCGTCGATCCTCACCGCTCAACCCAACGTACGTGCCAAGCATTTCGGGAATGACTTTCGGCCCGGCCGCCATCATGGCGGAAATACTGCCCGCACCGGACGCTTCGAGCACGGCAAACAACGCGTCCACCGCACGCTCGCGCTGCTCCTTGGACAGGTTGGCAAGCCACTTGTTCAGCGCTTTGTTGAAGGTCACCGAACTGCTGGCCACATCCTCGACTTTGTCGAATTCACCGCCGTGCATCTGCCAGGAGAACACGAAATGCTGCATTATTCCTTCCACGTCGGATTTCACCACGATGCAGCGTTCGGGAGTTTCCAGCACCATGCCCACTACCGATGAGTCCGGCACGATTTTGACGATTCGATCGCTCACGCTCGCATATTCGAAGCTATTCACCACCGCCTCAGGGAAGCCCGGCCCATCCAACGAATAGATGCGTTCGATGCGGTCCTTCACCCCGTCCTCAGCGTTCATCGCCGCATAAACGGCCAGATTGCCGCCTTTGGAATGGCCGGTGAGCACGATCGGAACATCCTTCCACAACTCGGCCACCCTGGCGAGATAGTCGGCGGCGGTCACCTGCGCCGGCACCGGGTATTGGAAGGCCATGTTGAAGTCCTCCTTCCAACCCACGAGCGAATCGTCGGTACCGCGGAACGCCACAACCAGCATGCCGGACGGCAGGCGATAGGTCACGGCGGCGAACTGCGTCTGCTCATCGCCGTCGAACTGCTCGAGAAACGCCCCCATTTCAATGTCGGAAAAACGCGGATTCGCGGCGATGGCATGGTAGAAATCGTGCGTCACCTGCGGATCAACCAAGCCCACGTTCTCGACATTATGGTCGGGCACCGCGCTTCCATGGTGCAGCTCGTCGTCGGCGCGCGCGATCGTCACACCGTCGAATGGAGGTTTCCGCAGCATCCGCACGGAGCGTATGGGATGGCGCGGGTCGAATTGCTTCACACGGTCATGCAACGTGCCGTATCGCGATTCGATGTCGTCAAGCCGCGGCACGCATTCCGGCACGTCGTCGTACGAAAGCTGCGCGAGCACGAGCGCGTCGGCCTCACGGAAGGGAAGCTCGCCGAAATCGCGCGTCTCCGTACGCGCGTAATCGATGATGTTGCCCATTGCACACCCCTTTCGCAGCCGTCGACATTCCGCATTCCATTATGCTTCCACAATTATGCGTCCGCACCGCACCATCCTACGTCAGCGAACGGGGATGCATCCGGATCATCGGCGCCCCAATGCCCTCCATTGCCCTTCTTATGTGTCATTTGTGCGGCACTCGTGTGTCACTTGCGCGGCACTTATGTGTCACAATTCCATTTTTCACGCCTTTTCGAGGATCGTGACACATGAATCGGCCGAAATGCGGCTCGGCAACCATCCCGACCAGCCGCTGCATCCGCCCATAGCCCCGCCTCGGCACGCGCTTCAGCCCGCCTCGGCACTCAACCCGCTTCAGCCCTCGCGCACCGCCTTCGCCGCGCTGACCGGAATCGCCTTGATCACCGCCCTGATGAGTCCGCGCGTCTCCCGATCGGTATTGCGCGCCGCCTCCACAATCTTCGGCAGCGAATCCGTCCAATGCTCCACCAAATCGGCGATATTGCCGTATCCCGCCGCCGCGAAGATCCCGTAGATCTGGTCAATGGCGCGCTCGCGCTGCTCCTGGCTTACGGTGTCAAGCCACCCGTCGAGGGTTCGTTTGATGAGCTGCGCGCCGGCCGTCAGCTCGTCCACCTGTTCGAAATCGCCATTTTCCGCCACTTGCCAGCTGTTTCCCATATGCTGCATGATGCCGATGGCATCCGCTTTGACGATGCGCACTGGCGCATTCGATTGCAGCAGCATGCCCACGACGGACGATTCGGGCACGGTTTTGCGGATACGCGATTCGATTGCACGGTACGCCTGACCGCGCACCGTCGATTTCGGAAGGCCCGGCCCGTCATGGGAAAAGATGCGGGAGATCCGTCTGTTGCGACCCCGCACTGGCCCACCCAATGAGGGCAGCAATCCGAGCCGCCGCGCGCGCTCGCCAGCCACTTCGATGTCATCGTGCGCGATACGCATGGCCGCATACACGGCCATATTGCCGCCTTTCGAATGCCCGCCGAGCATGACCGCGGGCGAATCGCCCGACGAAAGGAAACCTTCCGACCTGTCCAGAATCGAGTTCACATACCGATACGCGGATTCCTGTGACGGTACCGGACAGCGCACTGCCATATTGAAATCCTCCTTCCATCCGACAAGCGTGCCATCGGTGCCACGGAAGGCTACATACAGCGAATCGACGGGTCCGCAACCCACGTCGAACGTCATCGCGGCGAACTGCTGCTGTTCGCGCTCGCTCAGACGCTCCGCGTACTCGCCGACACGCAACGCGCGGAAACGCGGCGATTCGCAGACGGCACGCAGCAACGCGAGCCGATACTCGTTCATATCGGAGGAATTCGAAACGAACATGTCGTCATAGCTTTCCGCACGCAGCAGCTCTCGAATCGGCACCGTCGCCACCGACCTCGCCTCGCCGAACGCCGGAACCAAGCCGGAAAGCCGCATATATGAGAGCTCAGCCAGCACCAGCGAATCAACATCGCCGAACGGCAGCTCCGCGAATCCATGAAACTCGCGCCGCACATAATCCACGACATTGCCCATGTCGCACCCCTTTTCGCTGGCCAACGCATCCTACGGAATCCATTATGCTCCGCTGCGGCCAGCCGGCGGATCAGGAATCATCCAGTCAATCGCAAGCGTTGTGCAACGTCCCCTGTGTAGACTAGGCAGCCATGGATCCAGTTGAAATTCTCATGCACTGGCTTGCCAAAAACTACAGCAAGCTCATCCTGCTCGCCGTCGTGCTCATCGTCGCCGCGCTTATCGACAAGGCGCTCACCAAGGTGGTGCGCCGCATGCTCGACAAATCGCAGGTGCCGAACGCATCCATCTTCGTCAACATCCTGCGCGTGGTGGTGTGGGTGTTCGCCATCGGCACGCTGCTGCAACCGGTGTTCGGCATCAATCCGACCACCCTGTTCACGGCGCTTGGCATCGGCGGTCTTGCGGTTTCGCTGGGTTTGAAGGATACGATCGCCAATGTGATCGGCGGCTTCGGGCTTATGCTTGGCCGCGTCATCCAGCCGGGCGATTACGTCAAGGTGGCCGGCATCACCGGCACCGTCAAGGACATCAATTGGCGTCAGACCATCGTGCGCGAGCGCAACGGCAACGAGATGGTCATTCCGAATTCCATTCTGAACACCGCCTCGCTGGAGAAGCTTGACCCGTCGAACGAGTGCCTGGTGTCGGTGCCGTTCACCGCGAAGGCGGGCGTGGATGTGGAGCGTATGAAGGCCGACATCGTCAGCACCGTGGAACATGCGACCGTGGGGCTTGCCAACCCGCAATACAAGCCGGTGGTGAAGCTCAACGGCTTCACCCCGTACGGCATCGACGGCACGATCTACGCGTTCGCGAAAAACGACCTGCTGCTGTCCACGATGGCGGATGCGGTGGCGCAGTCGATCGCGCATGCCGATTATCTTGAGCACCGCGCGGTCGGCAGCGGCGAATAGCGGCAGCGGCGTGCGCAACGCAACGCACGCAACACAAGCTATGCAGGCAACAGAAAGGCCGACCGGGAACGTATCCCCGGCCGGCCTTCATAATCCGCGCGACTGCGGCTATAGGAACAGACTGATCGCCGTCAGCAGCACCGTGAGCACGATGAACGTGATCATGCCGACGTTGCCGTACACGGTTCTGGCGCCGGTCCCACGCGGCAGCTCCTCCGGCGCGATGTAGAATTCGGCTTTCCTGAAGTTACGGATCAGCAGCACGAATCCGGCGAGAATCACGGCACCGTACAGCAGGAAATAGACGAGCATGATCGCCAGCCCGGTGGCGTTCTGCGACGCCCACTGTTCCATCGCCGCCACATTGCCGTTTTCCGCGGCCTGAGACACCTTGTCCAGCTGGTCCAGGTCGACGCGCGTCAGAATCCACGGCGCGAGCACGCCGCCGTTGAAGTTGATGATCATGTGCATGGCCGTCGAATAGCGCAGTTTGCTGGTGCGCATGTAGATGTAGCCGAACATGACTCCCAGCAGGAACGCATAGAAGAACTGGAACAGGTTCATGTGGAACAGTCCGAACGCAAGGCCGGACAGCAGAATCGCCGTTTTCTCTCCGTATTTGCGAGTGTGGTCGATGAGCTGCTTGCGGAACATCCATTCTTCGAAAATCGGGCCAAGAATCACCAAGAACACGACATTCCAGATGTTCGTCTGCATGGCAAGATCGGCTACGCGGTTCGTGGCTTCACCGTCGGAAAGCGCCAGCGACAGCATACTGCCGACCATGCTGCCGACCCACATCATCGGCAGGCACATGAGCAGCAGCTTGAAGAACATGCCCGGTTTCATGTTGAATTTGCGGGTTTCGATGACGGTCGATTTGCCCATGAGCACCACCGCGACCGGCATGGCGATCAGATACAGCGGCACGTCGGAAATGAGGAACGTCATCCAATTCGGCATATCGCCGCCGGCGCCTACACCGCCCGCGACCGCGCGCACCACGCCTTTGAGCAGGAAGACGCCCGCGTACCAGATGATCACCATCAGGCACAGGCTTGCGCCGATGCGCGAAAAGTCGCGTTTCGCCCGCTGAAGCCATTCGAAGAACGGATTGCGATTCGGCTGCTGGAGCTGCTGCGGGAATTGCGATTGCGGATATTGCGGTGCCGGTCCCTGCGGATACTGGGGGTACTGCGGCTGTTGCGGTTGTTGCGGAAACGTCATGGTCACCTTACGAACTTACGGCAAGCAAATAAAAAAGCTGATATCCAGCACTGTACTACCAGTTCTCTGAATATCAGCTTGGAATCTCAGCCCTGCGAATGGCTCGGCTCACGCGATGGGCGACCGTACGCAATAATCACGCACGGCGATCGCACGCAATGACGGTACGCAACGATCGCGCGCAGCAACCAATCGTCAGACGGCGAGCGCCGGAATCGGCCGAGGCGCGACCACGACCTGCGCTCCGATCGCAAGTCCTGCGGGCAGCTCGTTGGCCGGCAGCTGCACGGTGACGCGAATCGTGCCACCCATGCCTGCGCAGGCTACGCGCACGTCCACGCGGGCCAGCGCGCCGAGGAAATGCACCATCTCCACGCGGCCAAGTTCGCCGGCTCCGTGGACGGCATCGGCATCGTCGGTCAGTTCGATCGTCATGTTCTCGGGGCGTACCAGCACCGTGGAGGCGTCGGTGGCGGAACCGTCCAGCAGCGGGACGCGCTGGCCGAACACCACGGCCTCCTCACCGTTGGCGATTCCCGGCAGACGGTTGGTCAGGCCGATGAAGGTGGCCACGTATTCCGTGCCGGGGCGGCGGTACAGCGTCTGCGGGTCGGCGATCTGCTCGATGCGGCCGTGGTTCATCACGCCGATGCGGTCGGCCACGGCAAGGGCTTCTTCCTGGTCGTGGGTCACGAACACGGTGGTGGTGCCGGCTTCGAGTTGGATGCGGCGGATTTCGTCGCGCAGCTGCACGCGCACTTTGGCGTCCAATGCGGACAGCGGCTCGTCGAGCAGCAGCACGCGCGGGTTCACGGCCAGCGCACGGGCCAGGGCCACGCGCTGCTGCTGGCCGCCGGACATCTGCTGCGTGTACTTTTTCGCCTGGTCGGCAAGTCCGACCAGTTCCAGCTTCTCCATGGCCTGGCGGCGGCGTTCCGCACGGTCCACGCCTCGGATTTCAAGGCCGAATTCCACGTTCTGCAACGCGGTCATGTGCGGGAACAGCGAGTAGGCCTGGAACACCATGGCCATGTCACGCTTGTTGACGGGCACGCCGGTCACGTCCTGGCCGCCGACGAGGATGCGTCCGGCCTGAATGTCTTCCAGCCCGGCCAGGGAGCGCAGCGCGGTGGATTTGCCGCAGCCGGAGCCGCCCAGCAGCACCACCATTTCGCCCGGATTGATTTCCAGGTTGAAATCGTCCAACGCCTTGACGGTCGAACCGGGGTAGATCTTGTCTACACCAAGCATCTGCACACCGCCGCCGCGCGCTTCGGAATCCTTGAGCACGGCCTTCGCCGCTTCGGTCACCACGTTGGGTTCGGTATCGGAGAACGCTTCCGAGGTATGGGCAACCACCGCCTTCTGTTCGGCGAGAGTCATGAGTTGTCACCTTCCTTGTTCCGACGCATCGCGCCGGAAATCAGATCGAGAGCCACCAGCAGAATCACGCCGAATAGCAGTGCCAGCAGCGACATTGCGGTGGAGATTTGCGAATTGGATTGGCCGAGCTGGTACAGCGCGACCTGTAGGTTCATACGGCCGAGCAGTGAGGCGACGGTGTATTCGCCCAGCACCACGGCTATGGAGATGAACGATGCGGACAGGATCGACTGCCACAGGTTCGGAATGAGTACGCGGAAGAATACGCGCGGCCATGAAGCGCCGAGGGACCGTGAGGCCTCGCATAACGTCTTCACGTCGATGGAATTGAGTCCCACCGCAAGCGCGCGGAAGGCAAACGGCATGACCAGCACCACGTAGGCGAAGCACAGCCAGATCGGGTTGGTGCTCAGCACGTCGGCGGACAGCCAGCGGTAGATCGGTCCCAGGCCAACCACCAGCACGATGGCCGGAATGGTCAGCGGCAGCGTGGCCACCCATTCGATGGCGCGTTCCAGTCTGCGCGAGCGGATGTGCACGATCACCATGGTGGGCACGAGCAGCACGAGCATGATCAGCACGGTCACCACGCACAGCGCGAGCGAAGCGCCGAGGCCGCTCCACAGGGTGCTCAGGTCGGCGCCGAGCGCGCTGCCGTCGCCGGTGAAGATGGCGATCCACGGGTCGAAGCTCCATTTTCCGGACAACGGGTGTCGGATGGTGAACAGGAACATGGACACCAGCGGCACGAACAGGAACAGCAGCGTCACCGTGAGAATGATGGTTTTGACGATGCGTTGCTTGCCGAGTCTGGCCGCACGCAGCTGCGGCGGCATGGTTTGCGATTCCTGCATGTTCTGCTTTTCCTCCGATTGCGCGCTTACGGTTTGCGTATTTGCGTTCACTGCCATCGTCCGGCCCTCTTTTCCACGGCGTGGCTGATCATCATGACCACCGCCACGACGACGATCATGGCGAAGGCGAGCACCTGCGCGAAGCCTTGCTGGTTCGGGTCCATTTCGTTGCGCATCGCGCCTTGGATCATCAGCGGCACGAGGATCGAACGCTGGGAGAACAGCGCGGCGGCCGTGGCGTATGCGGAGAACGCGGACGCGAACAGCAGCAGGAACGCGGAGATGAATCGCGGCGCCAGAATCGGGCCGGCCACGCGCGTCCAGTATTGGAAGGTGTTGCCGCCGAGGCTTTCCGTGGCTTCGCGCCACTGCGGGCGGATGGAATCGACCGCGGGCAGGAAGATGATGATCATCAGCGGAATCTGGAAGTAGCAGTAGATGGTGATCAGGCCCGGCAGCGAGCTGAGCCAGTTCGGATTCACCACGTAGCCGGTCAGCTGTTTGATGAGCATGGTGCCCACGCCGTTGATGCCGATGGTGGCGATGAACGCGAACGCCAGCATCACGCCGCCGAATTGGGCGAGTACCGACGAGATGGCCGAAATCATGCGGCGCAGCAGGCCGTTCGGCTTGGAGCCGATGACGAGGGCGTAGCTGGCGAGCGCGCCCACGATGGCGCCGATGACCGCGGATGCGACCGATACGAGTATCGATGTGCCGAATGCGGCGATGGTGTTCGCTTCGAAAAGTTTGTTGAAGTTCGCCACGGTGAAGCTGCCGTCGGCGGATTGGAAGGCGCCCACGATGACGATGACCGTCGGGGCGAGCAGGAAGCACGCGGTGTAGGCGAAGAACGGGATGGACACGGCGATGGTGCCGAGTTCACGCCTATGCGCGGCAAACGAGATGGCGGAGGAGCCCGCGCGCTTGGCGTGAGCTCCTGAGGTAAGCACTGCGGTCATGTCAGTTGCCGATGGTCTTGTCCCAGTTGTCCTGGAGCCATGTGGTGATGCGGGTGGAATCCTCGTTGGTGTAGCTCACCGGATCGCCGTCGATGGTGATGGCGTTCTTGAGGGTGGTCTGGTCGACGGTGCCGTCCTTCTTCATGGAGTCGAGCAGTACCGGGTTCGCGCCGCCCTTGAACCAGTCGTTCTGGGCGTCGGCGCTGTACAGGTATTCCTCCCACAGGCGGGCTGCGGCCGGGTGCGGGGCGTCCACGTTGATGGCCTGGTTGTAGTAGCTGACCACCTGGGCGTTCTTGAAGGTCTTGAACTTCCAGTTCACGCCCTTGGCCTTGAGGCTCTTCTGGTAGGAGGCCTGGTTGTAGGTCCAGTCCATCACCACGCCGGTCTGGCCGGAGTCGATGGTGCCGTCGGTCACGTCGACGGTGGTGAGGTTGCCGCAGTCCTTGAGCTTCTTGAAGAAGTCGAGGCCCGGCTGCAGGTTCTTGATGTCGCCGCCGGCCAGCTGGTTGATCATCAGGTAGCCGTTGAACGCGGCGCCGGCTTCGGCCGGCTTGCCGTTGAGCGCCACGGTTCCGGCGAACTTCGGGTCGGTCAGGTCGTTGATGGACTTGATGTCGCCGTACTTGTCGGCGTTCCAGCCGATGGACATGATGCCGGTGTAGTCGGCGTAGTACTTGCCGTCCTTATCCTTGACGGAATCCGGGATCTTGTCCCAGGCCTGCACCTTGTACGAGGCGAAGTTGTCGGTGCTGGTGGAGGCCACGGCCAGGCCGAGGTCGTACACGTCCGGAGCGGCGTCGGTGCCCTTGTTGGTCTTGCCGGCGTCCACTTCCTCCTTGGAGGAGGCGTTCGGGTTCTGCTCGTTGATCTTGATCTTCGGATACTTCTTCTTGAAGCCGCTGATCACGTCACCGTAGTTGGACCAGTCGTGCGGAAGCGCGATCACGTTGAGCGCGCCTTCCTTTTCGGCAGCGGCCACGAGGCCGTCCATGCCGCCGAAATCGGAGATCGAAGTGGCCTTTGCGGACTTTTCGTCCACTTTCACGGTTTTACCGGTGTTGGAGGCGCTATCGGTGGAATTGGCGTTACCTGATCCGCAGGCGGCCATGGAGCATGCGAGCACGGCGGCGAGCGAGCCGACGGCGATCTTGCGCAAAGCGTTCATCGTTTTCGTTTCCTTTGTTGTTTTGTTGTTCTTGGAATCGACAACATGGAAACGTAATGGCGTTACCTAACGCAGTGTCAAAGAATAAGTAAAGCCGAAGCGATTTTTAGGAATATTCCCGTTTCGCTTCGGCAAACTTACGATGAACTGGCCTTTTTCGTGTTGCTTTCTTTGCGCTTTTCAGCTCGAAATGCAGCACGGCTTCGGCTCAGCTCGGATGAGATTCAGGATTCAGCGCAGCACGCCTTCGATCAGCTTGGTGATCAGGTCGGTGTAGCGCACGCCGGTGGCCTCCCATGCCTTGGGGTACATGGAGATGGACGTGAATCCCGGCATGGTGTTGATTTCGTTGACCATCACCTTGCCGTCCTTGGTCACGAAGGTGTCCACGCGACTCAGACCGGCACCGTCCACGGCGACGAACGCCTTCTTGGCGGTTTCGCGCACGAGGTTCAGCGTCTCTTCCGGCAGGTTGGCGGGCACTTCCACGTGGCTTGCGGCGGCGTCCATGTACTTGCTGTCGAAGTCGTAGAACTGGTCGTCGCCTTCGGCGCGCTTGTCGAGCACGATTTCGCCCGGCCAGCTGGCCTGCGGCGCTTCGCCAGCCTTCGGACACAATACTGCGCATTCGATTTCGCGCGCGTCGATGCCCTGTTCCACGAGGATGCGCCAATCGTGGCGGGACGCCTCGTACACGGCGGCCGCAAGTTCGGCCGCATCGCCCTCATGCTCCACCTTGGTCACGCCGAAGCTGGAACCGGCGCGGGACGGCTTGACGAACAGCGGATACTGCAAGCCGGCTTCGCTAACCTGCGCCATGATCGCATCGGCGTCGGTCTTGAATTCGGAAGCCTTGTCGAAGGAACGCGCGTCGAGCGTGATGCCGGGCGCGACGGGAATGCCGGCGGCCGCGAGCAGCACCTTCGTGTAATGCTTGTCCATGCAGGCCGCGGAGGCGAGCACGCCGCACCCCACGTACGGCACGCCCATCATTTCGAACAGACCCTGGATGGTACCGTCCTCGCCGTACGGCCCGTGCAGCACGGGGAACACCGCGTCCACATGGCCGAACGGGGTCATCGTACCGTCATCCTCGCGGGCGAAGAAGCCGTCCTGTCCGAGAGCCACTTCAAGCACCACGTCCTTGGCGCCTGGGGTTTTCTCCACGGTCGGCAGGCCTTCGTCCAGGCTCCATCCGAGCGGATTCTCACCGTTGACGATCCACTTGCCGTCCTTGGTGATGCCCACCGGAATGGCTTCGAACTTGTCCGTGTCCAGCGCGCGCAGCGCACTCGCAGCGGAGATGCAGGAGATCGAATGCTCGTCGGCCTTGCCGCCGTACATCACCACAATGCGCTTTTTTGCCATATCTATAGCCTTTATTCCTTAACTTTTATGACTTTTCAGGATTTTTGCCAAGCATCCAGCATACAAGCCGGCTGCTACTCCTCGGTGATGCCTTCGCCGAACAGTTCGGACAGCATCTGCGCGCAGGAGATGCCGTCGTCCAGCACGTGGCTCATGGCCGTGGCGAGCGGGGTCGGCACACCGTACTGCTTGCCCAACGCCACCACCGCGTCGGTGGTCGGCACGCCTTCGGCCACGCCGTTGCTCACCTTGGTGGCCTCTTCCACGCTCAGGCCCTTGCCGAGGTTGGAACCGAACGTGTAGTTGCGGCTCAGCGGGGAACCGCAGGTGGCGATGAGGTCGCCCACGCCGGCAAGTCCGGCGAAGGTCTTCGGATCGGCTCCGGCCGCCTCGCCCAGCGCGGTCAGTTCGGCAAGGCCACGGGTTTCGATCATGGCCGCGGTGTTCTCGCCGTAGCCTGCGCCACGGGCCATGCCCACGGCGAGCGCCACCACATTCTTCAGCGATCCGCACATTTCCAAGCCGATCACGTCGCGCGTCACGAACGCACGGAAGTAGTCGGTGGTGCAGGCGGTGGCGATGGTGCGCGCGTTGTCGATGTTCGCGCATCCGACCACGGTCGCGGCCGGCTCACGGTCGGCGATCTGCTTGCTCAGGTTCGGTCCGGAAATGGCGGCGAAGCGTTCCGCCGGAAGGTCGAGCGTTTCCATGACGACTTCGTCCATGCGTTTGCCGGTGGTGCGTTCGATGCCTTTCATCAGGGAGGCCACGAGCGCGGTCTCGGGGATGAGTCCCTTGAATTCGGTCAGTGCCACGCGTGCGAACTGCGCGGCGATGGCCACGATGACGATGTCGGCGTTGGCCACGGCTTCGGCGCGGTCTCCGGTGGCGGTCATGTTGCTGGGCAGCGTTTCCACGCTGGGCAGGCGCACACCGTTGTGGTGATGGTCACGAATACCTTCCACGATTTCCGGTTCGATGGCCCACATGGTCACGTTGTTGCCCGCGTCGGCAAGCACTTGACCGAAGGCCGTTCCCCAAGCGCCAGCGCCCAGTACCGTCACATTCGCCATGAATTTTGCTCCTTGGATTATTTGGATTGCTTTTTGCGGCCGAGCGTATGCCACATCGGCCGCCGCTTTCAATCGACGTTGTCTTATGCTACCGCCGGCTACGCACACCGGCCGCGTGTTCCGGTCGCACGCGTATTTTGTTCGCCGCCGGAACGGGTGTGTGGGGGAAAATCAGTCTTTCACGCGACTCATGGTGCGGTAGTCCCAGTAGCCGTCAGGTGCCTGTTCGCCGCGGATTTCGGCCATGATTTCGGTCATGCGCACGCGGATGCGTCGGGTGAGTTCGTCGGCGCGGTCCGTCGGCACTTCGTCTCCCCAGGAATCGCAGCCGTCAAGCAGGTCCGCGTAGTCGAGCGCTTCGTCGTAGCACATCACCACGTTCTTGCGCGGCCACGGCCACCAGTGGTTGATGCTGGCCGCGCCCCAGGTCACGGCACAGTACAGCGGCACCTGGTAGCCGAGTCGGCGTGAGGATTCGAGGGCGATCACGCCCACGCCGTTTTTCATGCTCATCGGCCATTTCTGCGGATCGCGCGTCACGGTGCCTTCCGGCCATACGGTCAGCGGGCGGCCGGAAGTGAGGATTTCCACGGACGTTTCCTCGATGGCTTTGGCCTTGCCCGCGCGGCGCTGCACCGGCTGCATGCCGACCAGCTGGAACCATTTGCCGATCAGCGGCCATTTGGCCATTTCCGCCTTGGCCATGTAGCGCGGGCGGCGGCCCTGATGGAACATCGAGACCATCGGCACGAACACGTCGTACATGGTCACATGCGTGGCGGCGGTGATGAACGGGCCGGTTTCCGGCACGTGTTCCAAGCCCCAGGCCTTCACTTTGCTGTGATTGCGCAGCACCACGTCGCAGCCGGTCAGCAGGCGATGCGTGGCTTTGGGGTTCTGCGCTTCGATTTCCGTGGTGTTGGCTTTGCGCGGACCGGTCGGGAAATCGTGGGTCGGGTCTACAAGATGATGCTTCTGCGCGAGTTTTGCGACTTGCTCGTCGCTCAGCGGCTTCACTGCGGAGCGCGGCGACGGTTTTCCTTTGGATGCCATGGCTTCCATTGTGCCACCGGCCGCCGATACGTTCGTCATCGATGTTTTCCGCGTTATCTTGCTTTTTACTGCCTCATGCCATCGTTTTCTGCATCATTTGGCCGTCAAATGATGCAGAAAAGACGGGCGATAAGGCAGTAAAAGGAATATGCGGAAGATGTGGAAGGTATGGAAAGCAGGTTTGCGATTGCGGCAGCGGCAATCGCGGATAAAACAAAACCGGCACCCGCGTAAGGCGAGTACCGGTGAAAGCAACATGGGCGTTCGACGCGACTGTCAATCGCAACTGTTCAATTGCGAATCATCAATCACGATTGGCCAATCGCAATAAATCAGCCGCAGCCGATTCATCGAACCAATCGCAGCGAATCAGTCGAAATCTGCGCCGAGAGCCTCCAACTTGCCACGGAAGTCGGCGTAGCCACGGTCAATCAGGGAGATGCCCTGCACGTTGGACGGCCCCTTGGCGGCGAGCGCCGCGATCAGGTGGCTGAAGCCGCCGCGCAGATCCGGCACGTCGATGTCACGGCCGGTCAGCGGGGTCGGTCCGAAGATGACCGCGGAATGCTTGTAGTTGCGCTGTTGGAAGCGGCACGGCAGGGAGCCGAGGCATTCGCGGTACAGCTGAATCGTGGCGCCCATCTGCACCAGCGGCTTGGTGAAGCCGAAACGGTTCTCATACACGGTCTCATGCACGATGGAAAGGCCGTTGGCCTGGGTCAGCGCCACCACGAGCGGCTGCTGCCAGTCGGTCATGAAGCCCGGGTGCACGTCGGTTTCGATGGCCACCGGCTTCAGATCTCCGCCCGGATGCCAGAATCGGATGCCCTTGTCGGTGATGTCGAATTCGCCGCCGATCTTGCGGAACACGTTCAGGAAGGTCATCATTTCCGGCTGGGTGGCGCCCTTGACGAAGATGTCGCCATGGGTGGCGAGCGCGGCGGACGCCCAGGAGGCGGCCTCGATGCGGTCGGTCAGAGACGTGTGCGTGTAGCCCTTGAGCTCCTTGACACCTTCGATGCGGAACGTGCGGTCCACGTCCACGGAGATGATGGCGCCCATCTTCTGCAGCACGCTCACCAGATCCATGATCTCAGGTTCGATGGCGGCGCCGGAAAGCTCGGTCTTGCCTTCGGCGAGCACGGCGGCGAGCAGTGTCTGCTCGGTGGCGCCCACGGACGGGTACGGCAGGTGGATCTTCGCGCCATGCAGACCGTTCGGAGCGGTGATGTGAATGCCGTCCTTGTGTTCCTTGTCGACGTTCGCGCCGAGCTTGCGCAGGGTTTCCAGATGGAAGTCAATCGGACGACCGCCGATGTTGCAGCCGCCGAGCGCCGGAATGAACGCTTCGCCCAGACGGTGCAGCAGCGGGCCGGAGAACAGAATCGGAATGCGGGACGAGCCGGACAGCGTGTCCACGTCGGCCACGTCGGCGAGTTGCACGTTGGTGGCGTCGATCGTCACCACGCCGTTCGCGCCGTCCACGGTCACGTCCACGCCGTGCAGGCGCAGCAGGTCGGACACCACGTGCACGTCGCGGATTTCCGGAACGTTCTTCAGCACGGATGTGCCCGGGGCCAGCAATGCGGCGACCATGGCCTTGCTTACGAAGTTCTTCGCGCCGCGCACCTTGATGGTGCCGTTCAGCGGCTTGCCGCCTTCGACGTGCAGAATGTCGTTCTTATTGTCAGACACGCTCAACCTCTTTCGATTCCCTTTTGGATCAAGCTCAAAAAACACTGCTGCTTAGTTTGCCATAAGGCATGTAGCATGTTCGCGAAAAACGGAATTCAGCGCAGTGTCTCCTTAATTTCGCGCGCGAGATTCGCGTCCCACATGGCTCCGGTGGCGCTCATCACGGCGTTCGCGCCAGCCTCACGGTACGCCTTGTAGTCGTCAGGACGGATCACGCCGCCCACGCCCACGATGGCGAAGTCGAAGCCGAGTTTTTCACGGATGGCGGCGAGCCTGCCGACCATGTCGAGACCGGCGCCGCGGATGGCGTTGCCGCACACGCCGGAACGGTCACGTCCGGCTCCCGGCAGCGCCTGGTTGCCGTTCGCGTCCACTAGGCGCGCGGAAATCGTGTTGATGGTGGAGAAGCCTTGCACGGTGCCATGTCCGACGGTTTCCCTGACCATGGTTTCCAGGTCGGTGTCGTTGGGAATGTAGGCGAGTTTCACGATGAGCGGGCGATCGCCGATTTCGTTTTTCACGGCTTCCGTGATTTCCCCCACCAGATGCGGGTCGTGGCACAGCAGGCGATTGTGACCTTCGTTGGGGCAGCTGGTGTTCATTTCCATCAGTCCGGCTCCGGTTTCCGTAACCAGATGCGCGGTGGTGACATGGTCGGCGATGTACGCCTTGCGGTCCATGCCGTCCACGCGGGAACCTTGGAAGCTGGGCACGAGCAGCTGCCCGTCGCCGGCGGCGGCGATCGCCTTCTTCATGTCCGGCTGCCATTCGTCGGGGTCACGCGACGGCACGCCGAAACTGTTGGAGATCGAAATCGGAAGCTCATATCGGGTGTCGGCAAGCACGCCTTCATCCAGTTCGGCGCTGCCGGGAACCAGAGACCCGTCTGCGTTCTTCGGATGCACGGCGAGCACGTTCGGGAAGGCGTTGCAACCCCACGCGCGGGAGCGGACCGTCTTGTACACCGCCAAATCGAAACCCATGCGGAAGGCGGCGGTGGTGAACCGCTCGTTCAGCAGCGGACCAGCGGGAATGCCAAACGGCAGGTTCACGCGGAAGCCGAGGAATTCCTCGGCCTGGTCGGACGACTGCGACTGGGTGGTCTGTGCAGACTGCGCGGAGGCGCCGGCAGCGGAATCGCCCTTCATCACTTCGGCGAACGCACCGAAGGGCCCCTGCAGATAGTTGTCTTCATACGTGCGATTGACGTCGTAAAACGGCGCGAAACCCTGGCTCATACTGCTCCCCGAAATTGTTCTCGTGTCATGTTTTGGATATGCGATGCGAACACACGAAATGTCATGTCCACTGTAACGCGACACACGTCCCGCCTGCACGCCCCGTCTCACCTTGGAAACCTCCTTGGCTAGGACTTCCCCAGACGAGTTTGGGCTCTCGATCCAGGTCAAGTCCAGAGAACCGGAACGCCGTCATGAGCCGGTATGCTCGGCAAGACGGTACTTGCGTCCGCGTCCGACGCCTATTGGTTCAATAACACCGTCTTTCACCAGTGAGGCCAATATCTCCCGGGTACGGGTGAGGCCAAGCCCCAGCACCACAGCCAGATACGAGGTGGGTTGCGGTCCGCCGACCGTCAACGCATAGGTGATTTTCTCCAACTGGCTTTGCGGCCTGATCGCATTGCCGAAATCGGCAGGTAGGGCCACGTTCTTGCCGAATGTGCCGACCATGTCGTTCAAACGGTCAGCCCCGCGAGCGCCAATCCTATGGACCGTACCAGTGCCATGCTCCGAATTCCGCATTGTCGGCGACTCCGCACCAACAGGGCCCCCGCCATCTGCAGAGACTCCGGGAACAGCAGAAGCTCCGGCGATCATGGAATCTCCGGCGATCTTGCGCGGATACAACGTAAGCTGCACACGCCCCGGATCGTCGAACACTTCCAATTCCGGCGCGGCGGTTCCTGCGAACAGGCAGCCTTCACGCATCACGTCAAAACCACTGCCCGCCTTTTCTCCGATGCCAATCAGATTGAACATTTTCATCAACGTGGGATTCCGCGTATCCGAAATGCCGCCTTGCATCACCTCTTCGGAGGAAAGACGCAGGCTGCCGGGATTCGACAATACGATTCTGTCGTAATACTGGATGATCACCGTGCCCCGGCGAATGAAGTAATCGGCATGAACGAGCGTGTTGGTGACAGCCTCACGAACGGCCTTATCCATCAGATTGTCATCAATCCTATGCAAATCGGCATCAAGCTGGAACGGATGGGCAACAGCCGACCGCAGACGATTGACCACCTTGCCCCAAAAATCGTACAAGTTGCCCGACCAAGTGCCATCATCCGACGTGAATCGGTCATTCCACCGCTCCTGGTCGTCCATGACCTCGCGATAGTCCAGGAAATAGTAGGGGAATTCGGACGTGATTCGCCACGCCTCACCGAACATCAGCAATCCGGCTCGTGTGGGACGCACCTGAGAACCATCAAGCCGCAACGCTTCGATGCGAAGCAGGAAATCCTCATCAGACAATCCGACCCATGGATGGCCGGGCCGTCTGTTCTTGAACTGCCGACGATATGATGCGACGCTATCCGCGTTGAGCGCGTCAGCACCCATGCCTTCAACAATCGTTCTGTCCAAGGGAAGCAGGTCACTGTCCCGAAGCATGGCACGAACCGTTTCCTCATCGCACAGATAATCGCCATCGCCATTACGCCGGTATGAGCCCGTCATCGGATTCTGGCCCACGTACACGGGAATACAGTCCCTCGCCGCACGAGGAATGTCGATGGAAATAACATCTCCCTGCGAGGTATGGCGAATCACCACGTCGTTGTCGCTCAGCACAACGGCACTGACCTTCGATGGATCATGCACCATGTTCCAAAAATCCTGCGCCATGTTCCGCGCATCATCTACTCCGGTGATATACAAAGAATGGTCTTCATGTTCGGACACGCCCAGCAGAATCAGCCCACCTTCGGTATTGGCGAAGGAGCTGTACGTCTCCCATAAACTGTGGGGCAGGCCGCCCTTGGCACGTTTCGCTTCCAAACGGTTGCCTTCACGCATCCGAGGAACCTCCCGGGACCACCAGGCATCATCGTGCTCGCTACCGTCCATTGGCCATCACCGCCTTACCTACCACGCGTTTTACGCTCGCTTTGCCGCCACTTTGCCGTCGTATTATGATTTTACCACCGCTTTGCGCGCGCTTTGCCACCGCTTTGTGGAATTTGCTGTTGGCGGAAAGGTGATGGAAGGTAAACAAAAAGCCCGGCTTGGGTGCCGGGCTTGGGAAAAGTTAGATGTGGTTGCGGTCAGCCAATGATGAAATGGGCTACCGTCGCGATCAGCCAACGGCCCTGTCCTGCAATTATGGACTGCGCTGCGCGCAGGCTCATTGCTGCCCTCGTTTCGGACTCGGGCAAGGCCCTGTCGGCAGTGCACTGCACTGCCGACCAGCCATCGCGTCAGATGATGCCGCGATCGGCCAACGGCCCTTGCCAATCAGGGTATTCACCCTCTCGGGCAGATTCGATCGGCTGTTCCGGCTCGCGCTTGACCGGCAGGGTCTTCGGCTTGAACGGGAACTTTTCGGCGCGCATCTTCTCGTATGCGATGATGTCGTCTTCGTGCTGCAGCGTCAGGTCGATGTCGTCGTAGCCGTTCATCAGACGCCAGCGGGTGTAGTCGTTCACTTCGAACGGCAACGTCACATCGCCGCAGGTGACGGTACGGTCTTCCAGGCTGACGGTCATTTCGCGGCCCGGCTCCTCGTCCAGCAGCTTCCACAGCAGCTCAATGGATTCCTGCGGCATAATTGCGGCCAGCACGCCGTTCTTGGCGGTGTTGCCGTAGAAAATGTCGGCGAAACGGGAGGAAATCACCACGCGGAAACCGTAATCGTGCAGCGCCCACACGGCGTGCTCACGGGAGGAACCAATGCCGAAATCCGGGCCGGCCACCAGAATCTTGCCCTGCTTGTATTCCGGCTTGTTCAGCACGAATTCCGGGTCGCGGCGCCACGCGTAGAACAGGGCGTCGTCGAAGCCGCTTTTCTTCACGCGCTTCAGGAACACGGCCGGAATGATCTGGTCGGTATCAACGTTGGAACGGCGAAGCGGCACGGCCACGCCGGTAAGGGTAGTCAGTTTTTCCATGTCAACAAATCCTTCGATTGCCTATCGATATTCGATTTCGATATTTCGATTACTTACGATTGCGTTCGCAGCTTCCGCTCGCAGCAGGTTCACAGGTCGGCCGGCGAGCAGATGGTGCCGCGGATGGCGGTCGCGGCGGCAACGGCCGGCGACGCCAGATGCGTGCGCGAACCCTTGCCCTGACGGCCTTCGAAGTTGCGGTTCGAGGTGGAGATGGAACGTTCGCGGGCCACCATCTTGTCCGGGTTCATGCCCAGGCACATGGAGCAGCCGGCGTTACGCCATTCGGCGCCGAAGTCCTTGAAAATCTTGTCGAGGCCTTCCTTTTCCGCCTGCAGGCGCACGCGGGAGGATGCCGGCACCACGAGCACGCGGTGGATGTTGTCGGCCTTGTGGTGGCCCTTCATGATGGAGGCGGCCACGCGCAGGTCCTCAAGACGGCCGTTGGTGCAGGAGCCGATGAACACGGTGTCCACGGCGATGTCCTTGATGCGCATGCCCGGCTTCAGTCCCATGTAGGCGATGGCACGCTCGGCGGCGGAACGCTCAGTCTCGTCGTTGAAGGAGGCTGGATCCGGCACCACGCCGGAGATCTTCACGCCCTGGCCCGGGTTGGTGCCCCACGTGACGTACGGCTCGAGGTCTTCGGCGTTGATGGTCACTTCCTTGTCGAACACGGCATCGTCATCGGTCTTCAGCGTCTTCCAATATTCGACGGCCTTGTCCCACATCTCACCTTCCGGCGCGTGCGGACGGCCCTTCAGGTATTCGAAAGTCACCTCGTCCGGGGCGATCATGCCTGCGCGAGCGCCGGCTTCGATGGACATGTTGCAGATGGTCATGCGGGCGTCCATCGACAGCTTCTTGATGGCTTCGCCACGGTATTCGATAACGTGGCCCTGGCCGCCGCCGGTGCCGATCTTCGCGATGATGGCCAGAATAATATCCTTGGCGGTGACGCCCTTCGGCAGGTCGCCTTCGATGTTCACGGCCATGGTCTTGAACGGCTTCAGGCTCAGGGTCTGCGTGGCCATGACGTGCTCCACTTCGGAGGTGCCGATGCCGATGGCCATAGCACCGAACGCGCCGTGAGTGGAGGTGTGCGAGTCGCCGCACACGATGGTCATGCCCGGCTGGGTCAGACCCAGCACCGGAGCGAACGCGTGGACCACGCCCTGGTCAGCGTCGCCGAGCGGGCACAGACGCACGCCGAAATCCTTGCAGTTCTTTTCCAGCGTGCTCAGCTGCAGCGCCGAAGTCTCGTCCGGATTCGGACGGTCGATGTCGACGGTCGGCGTGTTGTGGTCTTCCGTGGCAATCAGCTGGTCGACGTGACGCGGCTTGCGTCCCGCCAGACGCAGACCTTCGAACGCCTGCGGGCTGGTCACTTCGTGCATGAGCATCAGGTCGATGTACAGCAGGTCGGGAGCCCCATCGCTACCCTTGCGTACCAAATGATCGGCCCAGACCTTCTCGGCCAATGTAGTTCCCATTGTGGGACCTCCTCAGATTTTTCCTCACTAATTTCCTCGCGGCTATTGCCTTGCCGCATTCTTCGTGCTATAAGCCTATGGGCTTGAAACGGGTTCGAGGTCCTTCATGCCGGTATATGAGATATGAACGAGGGACGAGCGCGGCAAACGCGGAAAAGTTACTTCCCGTCTTCTTACGGCATATGCGCAATCGTTGAAACTTCAGCATTTTCCCAGCTTCGCCAGCCGGTGGAAGCAAGGTAAATAATCTGCTTTACCCCAGTCGCGAACCACATACATTTTGCATTTCAATATGTGAGATGGCATAATTCAGCGTATGACTTCTTCTTCGAATACGAGCAACGCCATGCCCAAAACGCAGGCCATGAACGCCACGAACGAGGCAAACGGCAATTACGCAGCCACCCCGCAAAGCAACGAAATTCATTCCGGGGTCGGCGTGCTCGACAAGACAGTCAAGATTCTCGACGCTCTTGAATCCGGCCCAGCCACACTCGGACAGCTGGTTTCCGCGACCGGTCTGGCTCGTCCGACCGCGCATCGTCTTGCGATCGCGCTGGAACGTCACCGTTTCGTTTTGCGCGACCAGCACGGTCGTTTCGTGCTCGGATCGCGATTCGCGGAACTTGCGGCCGCAGCCGGCGAGGACCGCCTGTTGACCGCCGCCGCGCCGATTCTGCAGACCCTGCTCGACCGCACCGGCGAATCCGCGCAGATTTACCGCCGTCAGGGCGATCAGCGCGTCTGCATCGCAGCCGTGGAGCGCGCGTCCGGCCTGCGAGATTCCATTCCGGTTGGTGCGATGCTGTCCATGGAAGCCGGTTCCGCAGCCCAGATTCTGCTGGCTTGGGAGGATTCCGAACGTCTGCATCAGGGTCTTCGCCACGCCAAGTTCACTGCGGCCAAGCTCACCGCCGTCCGCAAGCGCGGCTGGGCCGAGTCGATCAATGAACGCGATGAGGGCGTGTGTTCGATTTCCGCGCCGATTCGCAACGCGTCCGGCCAGGTGATCGCCGCTATTTCAATTTCCGGCCCGAATGGCCGTATGGGCGCCAACCCCGGCCGCCGTTACGCGCCGCTGGTCATGGCCGCCGGCAAGTATCTGACCGACGCGCTGATCAAGGCGTCTTCCGGCCGCTGACAGGTCCGCGACCAGTCGCATACGTTAACGTAAAAAGCTGACGATGGAAAGTTCCCATCGTCAGCTTTTTTGTATTCATTCCAAAGTTGGATGCCGGAAACCAGAACAGTCACCGGCGGAACAGCGAGACCAGCTTGTTCCACGTCTTGCTCCACCACGTCGGCCTGTGGAGCAGGTCCATGCCTTCCGAATCGGGCTTCGATTCGCTGGTCATGCCGTAGGCGTAGGCCTTGCCCGCGCTGGGTTTGCCCACCAGCTCGTCGTATTCCAACAGCTGCGTGCGCGGCTCGTACGGGTGGCGGATGTCGAATTCGAACAGTCGAGCGGCACGCTTGGCCGGCACCGGGCCGTATGAGCCAAAACCGCTGGTCGGCGAGGCGACCATCATCATCTGCCGGTCACCGTCGGTTCCGACCGGCACGGAACCGACGAAGGCGTTGCGGTGGTCGTGCCCGGCGGAAATCGCAAAATATCCCGCCTTGTCAAGGATTGCGAATTCGCCGCTGTCGGCATCCGGGCAGCTGACGCCCTCCCCCAGATAGCTTCCGGGCTGCGTTTTGTCTTCGTTGAGCACGAAATGCCGCCCCGCGAAGTTGCGGTATCCTTCAATCGCGCGCGCAGCGGTGGCCGCGACCGGCTTGAGCAGGCGATAATACTGTTCGATCGGGAAATGCTGGAACACCATGCATGGCAGCGTGGACGGCGTCTTGCGCGGTTCGCGCGGCGAGTCCTGTTCATCTTGCCGGTCTTGTTGCAGCTGCTGCGATTGCGCCGCCATCAGCCCCGGCGCATCCGCCAGGAAGCGCAGCGCGGCTTCCGACGGGCTTCCGTAGCCGCCGGAACGCGCGTAATCGCCCGAATCCAGCAGGACCAAGCCCAACACGCCATACGTGCGATCGACGTCCGTCACCGACAACGCGAATGTGCCGGGCGCGCACGCGATCACGGGCTGTTCCGGCAATCCGAAGTCCTGTTCCATATCGCCGACATCATGTTTCACACCATGTTTCACGGCGATGCCCGTCGTGCCGTCGGCAGCGCGTTCCGGATTGATACACCCTGGGAATTCGCGGCAGATGCTTTCGATCTCGGCATTGTCGAGCCCGCACTGGAAGTCATGGTTGCCGAACGTCACAGCCCACGGCACGCCGCGGTCGGCAAGCGGGTGGACCAGTTGTTCGATGGTGGCTCGCACCAATTCGCGGGTGTGTTCCAATGCGGCCGCATAGCGTTCCCCGGACGCTTCGGACGATGCGGATGCCGGACGCGCGTCCCAGCGACGCTTGCGGGAGGTCAGCGCGTATGCGGAATCATATCCGGCGATCTGATTGCCGTTGAAAATAACAAGATCGGGGCGTGTGGCGTCAAGCGAGGCCTCGATGAGGCTGATGGTGTCTTTGCTGACTTTCGGCCCGTCTTGGATGTCGGCGAATTGCAATACGCGGAATTTGCCGGACTGGTGGAATTGCAGGCGGCCGAGCCGTGCGGATACGGAAAGCGGTCGACGGTCCCCCTCTTCCGCTGGTTGGATGCGCGGGCGCGTGGCTTTGGCGGCATGCTGCAATTCGGTCATACTTCTAGGGTAATGCAACATTGGGCGATTACATGTGCGATTCACGCAGGGCGTCAGCAGATTGCGCTGCCACATCGCATCCGGCAAAATCCATCAACCCACCGCCCAAAGCGGCGTGAACAGACAGGTGCGAAAAACAAAAAACCCTCGCATCTGCGAGGGCTCATTGGCTGGGATGCCTGGACTCGAACCAAGAATGGCTGAACCAGAATCAGCTGTGTTGCCAATTACACCACATCCCAATTTGGCAGGCGTGGCAACTTCGAAAAGTTGTCCGTCGTACCCCCGACCGGATTTGAACCGGTGTTGGCGCCGTGAGAGGGCGTAGTCCTAGACCGCTAGACGACGGGGGCTTGAGTTATCGCTGTGATTCTCAACTAGGCTGTGAACCGCAACGAGTGATAAATATACGCGAAACAGCACAGTCGCGCAACTTACGGCGTGTCGCGCTATTTTCCGCCATTCCGCACCAGCCTTCCGCATAAACGAAAACCCGCCGAATCACTCCGGCGGGTTTCCATCATTCAGCTAACAGTCAGCAGCTCAACGGCTCACAGGTGCTCGCGCAGGCCCTTGAGTCGAGCCATGGCAACGTCCTTGCCGACGATTTCCATGGATTCGAACAGCGGCGGGGACACGCGGCGGCCGCTCATGGCCACGCGCACCGGGCCGAAAGCCAGACGCGGCTTGTAGCCGCCGTCTTCGACCAGCGCCTTGTTCAGCGTCTCGTGCAGGGAGTCGGTCTTCCAATCACCCTCAGCAACGGCGTCCAGCGCCGCGATCGCAGCGTCGAGCACGGCCGGAGCGGAATCCTTCAGCTGCTTCTTGGCGTCGGCGTCCGGCTCGATGTAGCCTTCGGTGGACAGCAGGGAGCCGACCATGCCGGCCACTTCGCCCAGCAGGCGCACGCGCGGCTGGACCAGCGGAGCGGCGGCGGTGAGCACCTCACGCTCGCGGTCGGTCAGCGCATCCCAGGAATCGGCGGAGACCACGCCGTCGCGGTGCAGGTAAGGCACGGAACGGTTCAGGAAGTCCTGCGGTTCGAGCATGCGGATGTGCTCGGCGTTGATGGAGATGGCCTTGTCGACGTCGAAGCGGGCCGGGTTGGCCTTGACATCACGCACGTCGAACTTCTCGATCATCTCGTCCATGGAGAACACGTCGCGGTCGGGGGCGATGGACCAGCCCAGCAGCGCCAGGTAGTTCAGCAGGCCCTCACGGATGAAGCCGTTGTCACGGTGCAGGAACAGGTTGGATTCCGGATCGCGCTTGGACAGCTTCTTGTTGCCCTGGCCCATGACGTACGGCATGTGGCCGAACAGCGGCATTTCCTTGGCCACGCCCAGCTCGATCAGGTAACGGTACAGCACGATCTGACGCGGGGTGGAGCTCAGCAGATCCTCGCCGCGCAGCACCACGTTGATGCGCATCATGGCGTCGTCGACCGGGTTGGTCAGCGTGTACAGCGGGTCGCCGTTCGGACGCACGATCACGTAATCCGGCACGGAACCGGCCTTGAATTCGATGCGACCACGGATAAGGTCGTCGAAAGCGACGTCCTCGTCGGGCATGCGGATACGCAGGGCCGGCTTGCGGCCTTCCGCGCGGAACGCGGCCTTCTGCTCTTCGGTGAGGTTGCGATCGTAGCCGTCATAGCCGAAAGCCTTCGGACGGCCGGCGGCCACGTTGCGGGCCTCGATCTCCTCAGGAGTGGAGAAGGATTCGTAGGCGTAGCCGGCTTCGAGCAGCTTGGCTGCGACGTCCTTATAGATGTCGCCACGCTCGGACTGGCGGTACGGGCCGTCCGGGCCACCCACGTTGATGCCTTCATCCCAGTCGATGCCCAGCCAATTCAGGGCCTCGATGATCTGGTTGTAGCTTTCCTCGGAGTCGCGCTGGGCGTCCGTATCCTCGATACGGAACACGAACGTGCCCTTGGTGTGGCGGGCCTCAGCCCAGTTGAACAGTGCGGTGCGAACCATGCCGACGTGCGGAATGCCGGTCGGGGACGGGCAGAAACGCACACGAACGTTTTCAGGAAGTTCCGGTCTGGTATTTTCAACTTCAGTCATAGGCTCCATTGTGCCGCGCAAACCGGACGTGCCACGACCCAATCGCCGTTTTTCTTCCGCAGCGTTCCATACTGCAATATTTTTCCCTATCTTCACATCGGCAAAGGAGTAATGTATGAAGCGACTTTCTTTATTCTTTAGTCACCGTTTTGTGAAAGGGCACTCTAATGACGGACCCCAACCAATACAATCCGCAGGTGCCGCAGCCGGCAGCGCAGTATGGTCAGGCTCCTGCCCCCGACTACGGCCAGACGGCACCGCAGTACGGCACGCCGGATTACGGGCAGGCGCAGGCGCCCCAGTACGCCGCCCCGAACTACAACCAGGCACCTCAGTATGGTCAGGCTCCGCAGTACGGCCAAGCACCGCAACCGCAATACAACCAGGCTCCGCAGTACGCTCAGGCCCCTCAATATGGACAGGCCCCTCAGTACGGCCAGGCTCCAGCCGCGAATTACGGGCAGCCGGCACCGCAACCGCAGTCGGGCAATAGCTTCTTCGCATTGACCGCGCCGCTTGACATGCCCGCATATGGCTGCAACCTGGGCGAGGCGATCGTCCGTTTCTTCAAGAAGTACGCGGTGTTCAAGGGCCGCGCCTCGCGTAGCGAGTTCTGGTGGTGGTTCCTCACCTATACCGTCGTCACTTTCGTGTTGAGTCTCGTATTCCGCACGTTGAGGAACCTCACCGATTCCGGCGTGATCGCCACCGTCGGAGACTCGTTCTCCTCCATTTGGGGACTCGTCGTGCTTGTGCCGACCATCGCGCTTGGCGTACGTCGTCTGCATGACATCAACATGCGTGGCACCGTGCTGGCCATCATCTACGCGGTACAGGCGGCCGCCGGAATCTTCTTCGCCATCGGTCTGATCCTCATCATCGGCAGCAGTCTTTCGTTCAGGTCGTTGGAGGCGGGCAACAGCGTCAGCATCGGCGGCGTTGTCCTGCTGATCCTCGGCGTGCTGGCCTTCATTGCCAGCGGTGTGTTCTACTTTGTGCTGATGGCCCGCGATTCCAATCCGGAAGGCGCGCGTTTCGACGCTCCTACGGCTTCCAACGCATGGGCTCCCGCCACGGGCGAGGCTCCGGCAGACCCGTATGCGGCGCAGGCCACCTCGTACGGCAACGTCCCGCTGCCGACCAATCCGGCGGCTGCGGCACCGGCCGCGCCGTACACGGCACCAGCGACTCCGACCGATTCGTACACAGCTCCGGCACCGCAGTATGACGCCGCGCAGCAGCACGCCGCGCCGCAATACGCCGCACCTCAGCAGAATCCGCTGGCGGAGGCTCCGTCCGTACCGTCTATGCCTCCGATGCCGGCTGTTCCGACCATGCCTCCGACACCGTCCATTCCGCCGATGCCGGAAGTGCCGGCCCAGTTCCAGCATCCGCACGAGCAGCCGAATACCGACGCTCCGGCGGATTCGGACGCTCCGGCAGTACCGAATGATCCGGCGAACGGCACCGATCAGCAGCTCTGATTTCGCTCTGATCCCCGCCTTATCGCCACACAAAACGTGGCACACCATAACGAATAACGAATAATCCCGGTATCCTGTGCAATCGCAGGATACCGGGATTATTCGTTTCAGATCATTCGTTACGGGTAGTGACGTCGTTGCGGATGTAACGCGTGGGATAGGCGACAGCCACGCGCAATTCGAGCGCAAGCACAAGCGCACGCCACGCAAGTACACGCAAAGCCTTCACCGTCAGACGTCACACGACCGCCCGCAACACTTATTCCTCGGTCGGCTCCGAACCGGCCTCTTCCGACGAGTCCGAATCCTCAGACAAATTCGAGTCTGCAGACGAATCCAAATCCGCGTCGGAAGCCGCGTTATCGCCATCGCTCGTCAAATTGTATTTCTTTGCGAGCGCTTCCCTGCTTTTGCGCTCGTCCTCGTCTTTGGCGTCCTGTTCGGCCTGCTTCGGGTCCCACTCCAGGAACCTCATATGCCGCAGCCATTCCTGCCCCGCGAAGAAAGCGAGGTACTTGACGGTGGTGGAGAACGTCAGCGGGTTGAACGAGCTGTCGAACACCGACTGGGGCCGTCCGAACTGGCGGGCGGTGTCACGCAGACCAAACAGGTTGATGAGCTGTTCGGCGTTGATGAAAGTGGGCGGAATCGACAGCTGGTTGCGCATGGCGTTGACGAACAGCAGCACCGGCAGCACGCGGATGGCCTGCTCCTGCGAATCGTCGGTGCCATAGCACATGAGGTTTATCAGCGCGTCGAGAACCGTCATCGAGGCGAGGTAGCGTCTTGCGAATTCGTTGCGGTCCACCGTGGCCGACTGGCAGATGCCGACGTTTTCCGCCACGTCATCGTCGACTTCGAATCCGGAGGCGCTGCGCATAGTGCGTGAGAGGTTCTCCATGAGGTCTTGGATTTCCTTTTCGATTCGGGTCTCCACGTCGATGCCGAGTATTCTGGCGGTTTCCATGAACAGTTCGATGCCGTCGACCCCGTGGTAGGAGGCCATCACGTCATAGGCGTGGTTGGCGTCCATCAGCGTGCGGATGATTTCCGGATCGACGCCGGGAAGCACATCCATGCCTTCGTATACGGCTTCCGCAACCGACTGGTCGACTTCTTCGGAGCGTTTCAGCAGCACCTGCGTCATCATGCCGGAGAACATCACCTGCAGGTTCTCCGCATATTTGACGTCGTTTTCCAGTTCCTGGTTCGTTTGCAACGGCCACATCTTGACCAGATCGACACCGTAGTCAACTGCCATGGAGACCACGTGCGAGCCGTACATCGAGTCGACGACCTTCTGGTCGTATACAAAAGACATACTTTCTCCTTGTATATCGTGCGGCCGGCCCGAACCGCAGTCATCCCCGACCGCGATTGAGCCACCGCATGTTTTGGTTCACATTATTCGACGTCCGCCGCCGGATCGGCGTACGTAATGGACATTATTTTCCCGGTATTGCAATCGTAAGTGATGGAGGTGATAGAAGCGAGCGCGGTGTGGCGCAACAGCATGTTGTGTTCGGGGTGCCCCGTTTCCAGCATGTGCCGGTAGCTCCAAATCGGCGATTCGTGGCTGACCACCACGATCTGTTTGCCGGGATATTCCGCCACTTTCTCCAAGGCGAAGTCCTGCATGCGATGCGCGATCGACTGGTAGCTTTCGCCCCAGCTCGGCTTCCACAGGTTGCGTACCAGCTTCCAGTTGCCGTTCTTCCACAGCGCGCCTTCGCCGAAGCCGATACGCTTGCCGCGAAATTCGTTGCGCGCTTCGATGAGGCGTTCGTCCGTCTGCAGCTCCAGCGGTTCCTCGCCGCGCAGTCCACGTACCGAATTCAGCGATTCGAGGATCTCCCCCGCCGTTTCGCGCGTGCGTTCCAGCGGCGACGAGTAGACGGCGGATACGGTGTTCAGCTGCGGGCTGACCGCGATGTAATGCGCGGTGGCCTGCGCCATGCGCACGCCCACGTCGGACAGGTGGAAACCGGGCAGCCGCTCGTACAGCAGGTGCCCGGGGTTCTCCACTTTGCCGTGGCGCACGAAATGGATGGTTGTCGCCGGCATATTGGCCGCCTTTCTTGCGTTTCGGACCTGCCGGCCACGTGCTGGCTCAGCACGTTTCGCCGGTCGCCGGCCCTGTGAAAAAATTCGTCGATTCGAATATTGGTTCCTGCCCTAATGTACCGCGTGTCACGACGGTACCTGCGCATAAAGTTGCCTTGGTCAACAAAGACACACAAACAACACGCACCATCCCACCTTTCTCCCCGTGTGCGGCATGTCAAACATGTCAATCGATTGACGTGTTCGGACGGCTGGGGCAGCGAGCTGGTATCGGAAGCGGTTAACCAATAATTCAGGGGAACCACCACCATCAGTCCGCACGCGACGCAAAGCTGCGGACGTCACGAGCGAAACCGTGAGCGGAAAGGAGCGGCAAGCATGACCAACAATGTCCTCGTCGGCGTCAAAAACATCGGCCAACGTCTTTTCGGAGGGTATGCGGAGCTGCTTCGCATACCGCACACCGCACGATTCTCCGTCGGCTCGGTGATCGCCTGCATGCCGTTCCCGATGGTCGGCATGACGATCACGATTTCCGTGCAGCACTACTACGGCAATTATTCGCTTGCCGGCGCGCTGACCGCAGTGCAGGCGATCGCGCTGGCCGTGACCAGCCCGGTGCTCGGCAAGCTGGTAGACAAGTTCGGCCAACGGCAGGTGTCGATTCCGACAATCATCGTGTGGATGGTCGCCGCGATTTCGCTGGTATCCTGCATCACCGCCCGCGTACCGTCATGGATCCTGTTCTGCATCGTGCCGTTCATGGCGGCGATTCCGCCGTGGGGCGCGATGAGCCGTCAACGTTGGACCACATTGCTCAAAGGGGATGCGGAAAAAACGAACCGCGCGCTGTCCCTATCAGGCGTATTCGACGAATGCATGTGGGTGATCGGCAATCCGCTGGCATCCACCTTGGCCGTAATTTCAGGTCTGCTGGCGTTCTCATTCACCGGCATATGCGTGGTGGTCGGCGCGTTGATGTTCCTGACGGAGCTAACCACCGAACCGAAGTCGCAGACGCAGCTGGCACGCGAGGCCGGTATGACGCGTAAGGAGTACCGTGAGCGCGAAACGGCCCGTTCCAAGGCTTTGCAGACCGAAGCGGCAGTAGAATACGCGCGCGACAAGGCTCGTGCGGAAGGCAAGACGGCCGCTGAGGTGAAGGCCGCGATGCAGAAGGCCGCCACGGATATTGCGGCAGGCAGCAAGGAATCGATTTGGGGTCCGGGCCTGATTGCGGTGTGCGTGACGTGGTTCGGTTTGGGCGCGTTCCAGTCGGCCGCAGGCATTTCGATCGTCGCGTTCGCCACAGAGGCGCATATGAAGCAGTTCACCGGTTTCGTATTCGCCTGCTTCTCGTTCAGCTCTCTGATCGGCGCGCTCGTGTATGGTGCGAAAAATTGGACGATTCCACTGTGGAAGCGTTTCTACTTCTGTCTTGCGGTGGTGAATCTTGGAATCGGTTCGTTCATGTTCGCCAAGCATTTATGGGTGATCATGATCATCTACCTGTGCATCGGCGTCTGCCAGGCTCCGACGTGGGTGAACGGCAACCAGCTGATGCTGCACCTGGTTCCGCCCACACGTTTCACGGAGGGTATGGCTTGGATGGGCGCAATGAATTCGATCGGCGGTTCGGTCGGTTCCGCGATCGCCGGACAGTTCATCGACCGCATGGGCTCGCGGGGCGGTTTCATTGTGGTGACGGCGTTGGCGTTGACGTCGCTGGCGATCGCCATGCTTGGATTCAAGCAGATCAAAGAATCCACCGAACAGCCGACGCTTACCAACGTGAGTGCGTGAACCGTATAACCGAGCCGGCAATCCCAGGAAACGTACGCCAACCGCAGAAAGGCGCGTCCGAATCGCAATAAAAATCCGATTCGGACGCGCCTTTTCGTATGCCGTATACGAAACGCCGCCAGCTACTTCGGCCAGCCCTTCGGCGTATGTTCCAGCGACCACACGCCCAGCTTGTGCGAGAAACTGTTCTCCCACTTGGCCTCCAGCTCCTCCGGGCTCAGGCGGTTTTCCTTCTTCTTCAGACGGTTCGTGGCGTTGGTATGCGTATCGTCCAACAACCACTTGCGTGTCACGAAGTTCCACACCATCACCACGGCGGTGGCGATAAGCTTGCCCACGTTGGTACGGATCAGATATTCGGCGCTTTGAGAGACATACGCATCATGGTTCATGCCGTACGTGGAAATCCAGATGATGGCGTCGTTCATAAACAGGCCGATCACCGCGCCGACCACGAAGATGACGATCTCCATCCAGCGAGCCATGTCCTCACGGTGCTTGAACACCATCTTCATGCTGGCGACATAGTTGAAGATCAACGAGATGATAAACGAGATGGTGGCGGCGAGCACGTTGTGCATGTGGAAGGCGCCGACGAGAATGTTTAGAATACCCCAGTCGATGATGAAGGCGATCACACCCACAATGCCGAATTTCATAAGCTGTTCAATCAGTTTTCTCACACGGGATATTTAACACTCGCGCGCAGACCACCTAAACTTGGGTAACGAAGAACAATATATTTCAACGATTGCAAGGAGCAGCAATGCCAGTCATCCACACGCACGTTTCCGTATCCACCACCCCTGGGCAGCGCGAGGCGCTGAAGACGGCCTACGGCAAGGCGATTTCTGCCGTTCCCGGCAAGTCTGAAGGCTGGCTGATGTGCCCGTTCGAAGACAATATGCCGATTTATTTCGGCGGTGACGATTCCAAGCCGGCCGCATACGTGGAAGTGAATGTGTTCGGCCGTTCCGTGCCGGGTTCCGCCTGGGAGAAGCTGACGGAGCAGATCATGGCCGCGCTGGGCAAGGAACTGGGCATTCCGGCCGACCGCACTTACATCCGCTACACCGCCACGACCGACTGGGGTTGGAACGGCGGCAACTTCTGATCTCGGCTTCTTAACGAAGTTCCACCGTTCCTTCGAGGTTTGCCCATATTGCAAACCTCTCACCTCACCTACGGGAAGCACGTCTAGGAAGCTCGCCTGACTACGGCAGGGAAATCGCAATATCAGCACCCCCGACCGCTCACAAAAGCGAGAAACGGGCCTTTTCTACGGGACGTGAGCGAAAAGGGGTATGAAAACCAGCAAAATCGTCAGTAATCATACCCCCTTTTGCTCATAAGAGAGAAAAATCGCCCCATTCCGCAACTCGTGAGCAAAAGGGGGCGCACATGCAAGCACGCCCGCACCCACAAACGGACAACGTAAAGGTATCACCCACGAAAAAAGCCGCCGGCCCGAACGGGACCAGCGGCTTTGTATTTACGCCGAATCAACGATTAGCGAGCGCCCTCGACGGTACGGGACGTACCGCCACGCGGCGCAATCGCAAGAAAATCAGACGATCTTCGGCATCGGGGTGGTCAGCGACGTGGTGAGGTTCACGTGCACCAGGCCCGCGCCGGAATGCACTTCGACCTTCTTCAGCGTGACGGTGCGCTCGGCTTCCGGAGCGCGGTCGTTGTCGGTCATGGTGGCCGGAGACTTCACCGCGACCAGAGCAAGCGAGCCGAAATCGATGCCCGCGCTGGCGCACAGACCCTCGGCGGCCTGCAACGACTCGGCGAAACCGTCCTTCAGAATCACACGGTCGGCCGGAACGCCATACGCGTTCTCGGCGACCCAACGCACGTTCTCCACCAGAGCCATGCCCTTGTGGCTGTGCGGTTCGGCCGGCATAGAACCGTTCGTCACGGCATCGACGAACGCATCGAGCTGCGGGGCGAGCGCGTCGCCACCGTCGCGGTACAGGTTGCCGATGATCGGGTCGCGGAATTCCAGCTCCTTGGCCGTGGCCTTGAGCGCCGGAATCTGGTCGTCCTCGCCATCCCACAGGTTGATGAGCGGGAACGTAGGAATATCAAGACCTTCGAGGCGCTGGACGTGGAACGGGTAGCGCCATGCCAGATCCGGATCGTCACGCCACGTGGAAGCGCGGGTCACGACGATGGCTGCGGACGGCCACTGCGCGTCGTATTCGCGGCAGGCTATGTCAAGCCACTTCTGCGCGCCTGCGTCGGTACCATAACCGGCTTCGACGATGACCACGTCATGCAGCGCGCACGCCATTTCCACGGAAACCAGCGTCGGAATGCCGATGGACACGTTGGCGAACGGGCCGCCGTGCACGTACACCGGAGAGCCGTTCACGGTCTCCGTCTTGGCTGGCTTCACGGCGTCGCCGAGGATGCCGGTGATACGCCACAGGTCAACGAATTCGCCGAAGGTCACGGCCTTGCCATCCTTCGTGCCGGCGACCATCTTGGCAACGCGCTCGGAGATCTCATCCATGGAACGCGACAGCACAACGATCTGCATGAGCTCGCAGGTCGGGGTGAGCACCACACGCTCAGCCACGTCGCCCTTTCCACGGTCCACTGCGATCTGGCGCAGGGAACGGGACGGCACTTCGGAGACGCGCGGTACGAGGATGGTGTCCAGCTTGCCGTCGTCAACAGCCTTCTCCGCAAAGGAGACCAACAGGTTCTGGGCGGCCTCGATGGCTCCCATTTCACCGCACAGACCCCAGTCGATCAGCTCCGGGTGGGTCAGGGAGGCCTTGCCGCCGCCCGACGCGCCACCCTTGGAACCGGCTGCGGTGATGCCCATGCTCGGCTGGCGCAGCACGGCTGCCGCGTCGATGCCACGCTCACGAAGCGCATCGATCAACGCAATCGTGGTGGTGGTCTTGCCCTCACCGCGGGACGCCTTCAACGGGGTGTCGGCGGTGACGAGGACGACCTTGCCATGCTTGCGCGGCGCATCCGGATTGCTCTTCAGATAATCGAGATAGCCGAACGCATCAATCTTCTGCACCAGACCGTATTGGCTGATGAAATCCTCAATGCTGGTCACTGGAGTCCTTTCTTGAAGCCTTCCGCCAGGCGGCGTCGAGCGCCGAACATGGCCGGAACAACACAGATAAGCAACATTCTAGTGAACGAGCGTCAGCAATAGAAAACGGCTCCCATACAGCGGACGCCGTCCGGCCGTCATACGGAACGGACGGTGGCGAGCGCAGTGCGGGAGCCGTTGATCTTGGCGGTATTTCCGGCGTTATGCAACGATATGCAATCGCGGAAAAATACCGGCCATCCCATCAGGGAACGATCAGAAGTCGGACATGTGGAAGCCGTTCTTCATATTCATGCTGGTGGTGTAGAGCACGGAGTCGAGCAGCTTGTCGGTTTCCGCCTTAAGCTGCGCGGCCATGGTCTCGTTGGCGGTGGCGAGCACTTCGCGCGCCTCGCCGTTGCGGACGGCTTCGATGATTTCGTCCGGTTCCATCGGCTGCACGTCGCCAGTCTCGTCGTCCGCGTCGAATTCGTCGATGACGTCTTCCACCAGACGGTCGATCTGCCCGTCGGTGGCGGCTACCATGCGGTGGCCCATGCCGCCGGTCTTCTCCTGGTAGCGTTCCACCGCGTTGGCGGTGTCGGCGAAGCTGGCGTCGCACAGGGCCGCGATGATGCGGTTCTCCCAGTAGAAGTTCTCGGAGGTGACGCGCGTGGTGGTGTCCTCAAGGTACTTCGGCGTGGAGTCGACGTTCGGGAAGAACGGCACGAGCGTGTTAAACGGGTTGGAGCCGTAGGCGATCCACTGCACGGCACGGTTGACCTGCGGGCGGTACGGGCGGATCTGCATGACGGACAGCTGGCTCTGACGGTTGATGCCGATCGGACGGAACATGTGGCGCGAATGCTGGTCGCCGAGCTTGCCGTACGGATCGTACGGGGTGCCCTGATAGTGGGAGCTCAACACGTACTTCACGTCTTCGATGGTGATCTTGCGATCGGGCTGGCGAGCCCACGGAATGTCGTCCGAAGTCGGCTGGTGGTCGGCGTCCCGACCGTCCCACTGCTCGTCGTACGGGTTGAGGAAGCGCTGCATGTACCAAGCGCGCGGGGTGTTGTAAACATGGTCGGAATCAGAGTGGGAGCCGAACGCGTCACGCGGATTGAACGGGGTGACGTTCTCCACGGCCAGGTCGAGGTGGTTGCGTTCGATGAATTCACCGAGGTCCGCGGAGCACATATGCTCCTCCTGGTCGCCGAGGGCATCGTCAAGGTCGAATTCGTCGATGCCGAGCTGGTTCGGCATGGTCACGTATGCTTCGTCCGGCACGCGCTTGGCAATCCAGTGGTGGCCGCCGACGGTTTCAAGCCACCAGATCTCATCCACATCGGAGAAGGCGACACCGTTCATCTCGTAGGTGCCGTACTGTTCGAGCAGCGCGCCGAGACGGGTTACACCTTCGCGGGCGGTCTTGACATACGGCAGCACGAGGGTAAGGAAGTCCTCTTCGCCGATACCGCCGGGCACTTCCGGCTCGTAGCCGTCTTCGCCTTTCTTGCCTTTGGCTGGGGTGAGTTCCACGAACGGGTCGGCGCCGAGCACGCGCTCGTTGGTGGTGAGGGTTTCGGTGGCGCTCATGGCCACATTCGCCTCATTGACGCCGGCTTCGCCCCAAATGCCTTCCTTCAGATCCGCGTTCGGCACGGCCGTGTACTGCAACGGCTCGTCCGGCAGATCCACTTCCACATGGGACAGCACGCTCTTATAGTGGCGCGGCTGCTCGTCCGGCTTGACGACGATGAAGCGCTTCGGGCAGAATTCGCCGTTCGCGCTGTCCTCATTGCGGGCGATGATGGTCGATCCGTCATAGCTTGCGTCCTTGCCGACCAGAATCGTGGTGCATGCCATATATGTAGGTTCCTTTCGTTTGTTTTGTTTACGTTTGCGGTATTCTTTGGTATTATCTTGCGATTACGCGGTTTGCGCCTTGCCGGCTGTTCTCGCCGGTTTCGCCGGTCACGCCTTGCCGGTCAGGAAGATAGCGCCTTGGTCCGCGATCGCACCGGAATTACGCAACGCGCGTTCCATCTCGTTGAGCCAGAAGCCTTGATTGAGACCATTGAGAGGCGCGGTGGTGCCCCATACGTGCAGGTAGTATTCGTGATCCCGATCAGGCGGATACGGACCGTTGTAACGCATGGTGACGGCGGGATCGTCGCTACGGCCTTTCAACAACGGCGATGCGGCGGACGTGCGTCCCTGCACCGTCTCGGGAATCATCGCGGAAACCGTGCGGGAAAAATCGGCCGGAATCGCCAATGCATGTGAATCGTTGAAATCGTACATCAGCGCGTCCACGGGCAGATTGGCGAGCGACCAATGGTTCCACTGGAAACCGCACACCGGAATGGAATCGGGATCGACGAATTCCCAATGCAGAAACTGCACGGACGGGTCGAGCTCGTCGATATAGAAGGGGAAGGAAACAATCGGAGTGCCGTCGATGCAGTTCTCAGGCGGCGCCGCCTTGGCGAACGCGTCGGGAATGACGGTGAAATCTGCGGAAATCTTCATGCTTCCAGTATCGCGCATGCGCGTGACGCGACGCGGCCGTATGACGCGTCTACGCCGGTGGCGCAATCGACGCAATCGCAGCAATCGACACAACCCGCAACCGAAACGACCCCGTCCGCGCGGCGATCGCACGAAACGGGGTCATTCCGGGAAACAGGGCCCATCAGAACCGAATCGCTCTCATAGGCACATTTGCAGTGGCGGAACCCTGCGGCCGCGATGACGCAGCCGCAAAGTCCGGAATAGCCGAGTGAAGGAAAGAAGGGAAATCACTCGGCCGGCTTGTAGAAGTCGCCATTGAGGGCTGCGGCCGCCTTGGCCTTGGCCTCTTCGAAGGTGACTTCGGCGAGGGAGGCGCGCACATCGTCCAGCGCCACCGGGGTCATGGACAGCGAGTTGACGCCGAGACCGGCCAGCACGACCGCCAGATCCGGATCGGCCGCGGCCTCGCCGCACACGCCCACCGGCATGCCCTTGGCGTTGCCCGCGTCGCAGATCATCTTGATGGCGCGCAGCACCGCCGGATGCCATGCGGTCTGATAGTTGGCCACGGAGCCGAGGGTACGGTCGGCGGCAAGGGTGTACTGGGTCAGGTCGTTAGTGCCGATGGACACGAAGTCGGCCACGTCAGCCACCTTGTCGGCCATCAGGGCGATCGACGGCACTTCGGCCATCGCGCCCACGAACTTCAGACCGAAGCTCTTGCCGAGCTTGACGAAGTAGTCGGCCTCATGCTGGTCGGCGACCATCGGGGCCATGACCCACAGGTTCGCGTCGGTTGCGGCGTCGGCGGCGGCGAGCGCCTTGAGCTGGCCTTCGAGCACGTCCATGTGGGCGCGCAGGGTACGCAGGCCACGCAGGCCGAGGGCCGGGTTCGGCTCGTCTTCCGGAGTCAGGAACGGCAGCGGCTTGTCGGCGCCGGCGTCGAGCATGCGGATCACGACCTTCTTGCCCGGGAACTGGCTGAGCAGCTCGGTGTAGGCCTTGGTCTGCTCTTCGACGCTCGGCGGCTCGGAGTTGCCGATGAACAGGAATTCGGTACGGAACAGGCCAACGCCTTCGGCGCCGTATTCCAGCGCCTTCGCGGCATCGGACGGCTTGCCGACGTTGGCGAGCAGCGGAATCAGATGGCCGTCCTTGGTGGCGCCCGGCTTGCCACGCAGTTCCTTGGCTGCGGCGGCACGGGACTTGGCGGCTTCGGCGGCGGCAATCTCGTCTTCGCTCGGGTTCACCACGATCTCACCCTTGGCTGCGTTGACGATGACGTTGGTGCCGTTCTCAAGTTCGGCGGCTTCGGCGGCGGAGACGACCGCGACGATGCCACGGGCGCGCGCCAGAATGGCGGTGTGGGAGGTCGGACCGCCCTGGGAAGTGACGATGGCCAGGGTCTTGCTCATGTCGAGCGCGGCGGTGTCGGCCGGGGACAGGTCTTCGGCGACGAGCACGAACGGGGTTTCGCTGACCGGCAGTCCCGGAGCGGGAGCGCCCATGAGGTCGGCGATCACGCGCTGGCCGACGTCATGCAGGTCGGCTGCACGCTCGGCCTGGTAGCCGCCGATGGCGCGGAACATGTCTTCGACCGCGCCGAAGCCTTCCAGCACGGCGCGCTCGGCGGTCTTGCCCTGGTTGATGAGGTCCTTGATGGACTGCGCAAGGGACGGATCGGAGGCGAACATGGCGATGGCCTGCAGGATCGGGGCGGCCTGCTTGGCGCCTTCGTCGCCGTTGGCGGCCTCTTCGGCGCGACGGTTCAGGTCGGCGTTGACGAGGGCGAGCGACTTTTCGACGCGGGCGATTTCGGTTTCCGCGGAGATGTTTTCGGCGCGCGGAGCGTCCGACGGTTCCGGCAGCGGAGCGGCCATGCGAATGACCGGGCCGACTGCGACGCCACGACCGATACCAACACCCTTAATGTTCATGAGAACTCCTTTTCCTGTTTCCTTGGAAAAAATATGGATACGCAAACGATTGCAGGATTATGCCTGCCTTGCATAGGTGAGTTACTGCAATGATCCCCACCGTCTTTGCCGGTAAATCATTTTCAGCCTGCGATTAGTATACACGAAATTCCCGCAAAACAAAACCGGTAAACGTTTTCTGTGTTTCGTAAAAACTGTGCTATGATAATCGCAAGAAATGCAGATGCCGGCAAAAGCCGCATAATGCAATCGATATGCAAAAATCGATATACATCGACGTGTAAATATCGAGACAACCCAACGTAAGCAAACCAACCACCAACCACAACAAAGGAGACCATTATGGCAACCCGCAATCTCGTCATCAACGATCCGGTCGGCATTCACGCCCGTCCGGCCGCCATGTTCGCACAGGCCGTCACCGCTTCCGGCCAGACCGTGACCATCGCCAAGGAAGGCGGCAACGCCGTTCCGGCCGGCTCCATCCTGTCCATCATGGGTCTGGGCATCAAGCAGGGCGACACCGTGGTCATCAACGTCGAAGGCGACAACGCCGAGGCCGTGGCCGACAACCTGGCCAACATCCTCGTCAACGCCGAGTGACGCACCGCATAACGCACTGACGCACTGACGTACGAACGTTTCGACCGCCCGCCATATTCGACGGGCGGTCGTTCTATTCTTAATAAGCTCTTCGCGGCTCGAACCGGTTCATCAGACCAGACCTTTGACCGAGAAGCACACAGGGGTTCAGGGCACCCTTTAGGGCATTTTGAAAAACACTTAGGGAGCCGGCAAACGCAAGCCGGACACGACGGAAAGGACAGCGCATGGCAGGCAGAACCGACAGCGGCAGCTCAATCACCAACGTCGCGGCGACGGCCGGCGTGTCCATCGCCACCGTCTCACGCGTGCTGTCCGGCAAACGCGGCAAGGACGACGATATCGCCCGCCGCGTGCGCGAAGCCGCCAAACAACTCGGCTATTCCGTCAACTACGCGGCGAGCGCGCTGCGCAGCGACGTAACGAAAACCATCGGTCTGGTCATTCCGAGCGCCACGGAACCGTTCTCCGCGCAACTGCTCGACGAGATCGAGCCGACCATCGACACCGAATCGCAACAGCTGCTGCTGGGCATCGGAGCCACGCAGGAAGCGCAGGCGGAACGCATCGAATCGCTGGTCAACCGCCATGTGGACGGGCTGATCGTGGTGCCCGCGGCCGGCGCGGACCTTGCCGGAACGTTGAACCAGTACGCGAACACGCTGCCGATCGTGCAGATCTGCGGACGGCAGACCGCGCCGCGCGTGTCCGTGGTAGGCATCGACGAAAACGCCGCGATGGAGGCGATTGTCAAACATCTGGCCGAGCAGGGCATCGCGTCCGCCGCGTATATGGCCGGTGACGAGCTGTCTTTCGAATCGGCGGAACTGTTCGCCACATTCCACACGCATATGCGCACTTACGGGCTTGTCACCAGCGAAAACTGGAACCAGTTCGGCGAACGTACCGTGCAGCGCGGTTTCGATTGCGCCATGCGGCTGTTCAACGGGCCGCTCGTACAGCCGGAAGCCGTGGTCTGCGCCGACGATGCGATCGCGTTCGGCGTGATGGTGGCGTTCGACGCGTTGGGAATCCGCGTGCCGGAGGACGTGCTGGTGGTCGGCTACCATGATTCCGCCATCGCGCGTACCACCATGCCTCGGCTGACGTCGGTGCGTGCGCCGTTTGAGCGTATTGTGTCGGAATGCTTACGATTGCTGGCTTCCGGTCCTGCCGGAGGCGCGGCGGAGACGGCTGCTGCGCCAGGCGGCAGCGTGCGCGCGCCCCGAGTCATGCTTGCCCCGCAGCTTATTGTGCGGGATTCCTCGGTGTTCCGCCGGTGAATCGCGAATCGAATCGCCGGTAATTACTGGAAATTACGAAAATCACGGAATCAGCGCGCAGAACAGCGCTTCGAACACCAAAACCGGATTGCCGTTGCCGTTGAGCCTGCGGCGCGCGGTGGCGATGTTCTCCAGCCGGCGCACGGCTCCGGCACGGTCGAGCCGTACCGACAATTCCGTGATGGCGGAACGGTTTTCGAGGTTGATGAGCCCCACCGCGTCCTCGGCGTTGTTCTGCAGCACCGCCACGTCACGGTAGATGCTGGCGACCGAATTGAGCGCACGGTCGAGCACGTCACGCGTGAGTCTGGTGGCACGTCGTTTGAGCTCGTCTTTTTTGGCGATCGCATTGTATGCGCCACGCAGTTTCGGGGGTATGCGGTCTTTGGGTCCGAGTCCGTTGATGCGGCGGAAATCGGCTTCCGCTTCGGACGCTTTGACGTTGACTTCCGCTTCGGCCTGCGCCTTCGCGTTGTCGATGAGGTTGCCGGCCAATAGCACGGCATCCGACGCGCGATGCAAGCCGAGCACGCCGACGATGAGCTCGTCGCGGTCCGTCATGACGCGTTCGTCCTTGGCATACAGGCTCGCGATGCCGATGTGCCCCTCCGACAATCGTGCCGCACGCGCCGCGATATTCGGCTCGAAACCTTGCGATTCCAAGAATTTCGCCACCGCCTGGTTGGACGGTACGGCCAAGTTGACGATGCGCGTGCGCGAGCGGATGGTCGGCAGCACGTCTTGGGCGCTGGGCGCGCACAGCAGCCAGATGGTGTGCGGGCTCGGCTCTTCGATTTCCTTCAGCAGCACGTTGGTGGTGCGTTCCATCATGCGGTCGACGTCTTCGATGATGATGATGCGCCACGGCGCGGTGCCGGGCATCTGCTCGGATGTGGTGATGATGTCACGCACCTCGCCGATGCCGATGGTCACTTTGTTGGTGGCCAGCACGCTCACGTCGGGGTGGGTGCCGGCAAGCACCTGCTCGGTGGTTTTGGTCGGCTCATCGTTCAGGCCATGATCGGGGCTTTCGAGCGCGGCGGCGAACGCGCGGGCAACGTTGGAACGGCCCGATCCGGGAGGGCCGCAAATCAGCCACGACTGCGCGATGGCCTTCGGGTCGCCGCTGGCGATGGCCTTCAGCTGTTCGACCACCTGCGCTTGGCCTACTATGGAGTTCCACACGCTCATGCGATACCCCCGTCAGCGGTGCTCACGGTGTCGAAATCGGCTTTGATACGCGCCCACACGTCTTCGATGGACTGGCTTGCGTCAATGACGTGGAACCGTTCCGGCTCACGTTCAGCCAAGTCGAGGAACGCGACGCGTGTGCGACGCTGGAAGTCGTTGCCGGCCGCCTCCATGCGGTCTTCGGCATGCTGCAGCCGCGCATGCGATTGCGCCGGATCCATATCCAGCAGATACGTGCGTTCCGGCAGCAGACCGTTCGTGGCCCACATGCTCAGGTTTCGGATTTCCGCGGCCGTCAGCTCGCGGCCGCCCGCCTGGTACGCCAAAGAGGAATCGAGATACCGGTCGGTGATGACCACCGCGCCGCGTTGCAGAGCGGGCAGAATCACTTCCGCGACGTGCTGCGCGCGGTCGGCGGCGAACAACAGCGCCTCCGTACGCGGGGCGATGTCGGCACAATCGTTCTCATCCCCCGTATCCACGCCGTGCAACAGCATTTTGCGAATCGCCACGCCCAATGCGGTGCCGCCCGGCTCGCGCGTGACCACGCATTCGCGGCCCTGAGATTCAACATATGCGCGCAACCGTTCGACCTGCGTGGTCTTGCCCACGCCGTCAACGCCTTCAAACGAGATAAAAGTGCCCTGCATGCCTTTCACTGTACCGTGCGCCCCTGCCGTGCCCGGCCATTCGGCCCACGGCTTGGTGTCGCACGATGCCGATTGTCTTGCGGAACATCAGATCGTGCGACGTTTCGCGCGCCGCATAACGTCAGCGTGCGGGAACGACTTCAGGACGCGCGTAGCCTTCGTTGGCGGTCAGCCAGTCGACGTCAGCCTTCACGGTGGACGCGGTGGAGCCGATCTCCTTCGCTATACGCGTATTCGCCCAACCCTTGTCGGCCAGTTCACGCACCTTGGCACGGCGGTCGGCACGCGCCTGTTCGGTCGCGCTCACCTTCTTCGCGGATTTCGCTCCTTTGGCAGCGCCCTTCTTGGCTCCCTTCGCAGCCGTCTTGCGGCCACGACGCTTCGACGGCCCCTGCGCGCGCTTCTCCGCCAGCAGGCGGAACGCCTCGGCCGGTTCGATCGATTCGGGCGCATACTGCTTCGGCAGTGTACGGTTTGTCTCGCCGTCGGTGATGTACGCGCCGTAGAAGCCGTCCTTGATGGTCACGTGCTTCTGGGTTTCCGGATCGGTGCCCAAGTCGCGCAGCGGCGGCTTGGCCGCGCCACGTCCACGACCGCGTCCGTACTTCGGCTGCGCGAACAGTTCCTTGGCCTTCTCCAAGTCGACGGTGAAGATCTCGTCTTCGGAAGCCAGCGAACGCGTGTCGGACTTGCCGTCGGCACCGGTCTTGGTCAGGTACGGGCCGTAACGGCCATTGTTGGCCATGACCGTAACCGTTTGCATTTCGCCGGTTTCGGCGTTCGCCTCATCGTAGGAGCCGACTTCGCGCGGCAGGCTCAGCAGTTTCAGCGCGTCTTCCAACGTCAGCGATTCGGGACTCATCGTCTTGAACAGCGACGCCATCTTCGGACGGTCGGAAGCCGCCTTCTTACCGCCGGAACGCTTCGTCTTGCCCGCCTTGCCTGCGGCGGACTCGGCAGCGGTATCGCCGGCATCTTCCGCGCTCGGCATGACCAACGCCACGTACGGGCCGAACCGGCCATTGCGTACCTCGACGGTGCCGCCGGACACCGGGTCCTTGCCCAGTTCACGCGGCCCACCGGAATGGTTTTCAATCAGATCGTGGCCGACCTCGACGGTCAGCTCATCCGGAGCGAGCGTATCCGGCAGCGAGGCGCGCTTCGGATTGCCTTCCGCATCCAGATGCTTCATGTCCTCAAGATACGGGCCATAACGGCCGACGCGCACGTGCAGGCCATCGCCGATATCGATGGTGTTGATCTCACGCGCATCAATCTCGCCAAGCTGCGCCACCTGCTGCTGCAGGCCCTCATGCGCCTCGTCGGCGGACTGGGCCGCACCATCGCCGGAACCGAAGTAGAAGCGGGTCAGCCACGCCTTGCCGGTCTCATGGCCACCAGCAATCTGGTCGAGGCCGGTTTCCATATCGGCGGTGAACTCGTAATCCACATACTTCGGGAACTTCGTTTCAAGCAGTTTGGTGACGGAGAACGCCAGCCAGGACGGAATCAGCGCACGGCCACGCTCGTACACGTACCCGCGGTCGATGATCGTGGAGATGATGCTCGCATACGTGGACGGACGGCCGATTTCCTTCTGTTCTAACGTTTTGACGAGCGACGCTTCGGTGTAGCGCGCCGGCGGCTGGGTCTCGTGGCCGTCCGCGGCAACGTCCACGGCGGCAAGCTCGTCGCCCGGCTGCATCGGCGGCAGGGAAACGTTGTCATCGGTTTTCTTCGAAGCCTTCGCAGACTTTTCGGCCTTATCGCCAATCTTCACGCCCGCCGCCTCGGCGCTCTTCTTCGCGTCGACAACGCTACGGCGGCCCTCGCCGGTGGCCTTCATGAAGCCGGGGAATTCGATGACGGTGCCGGACGCCTGGAACATGGCCTCGCCGTCGGCTTCGGTCGGCGAGGACAGACGCACGGTGGCGGTGGAACCGGTCGCATCGGCCATCTGGCAGGCCAGCGTGCGCTGCCAGATCAGGGTGTACAGCTTGAGCTGGTCGGCCGGCACTTTGGTGGCGATTTCAGCCGGATCGCGGAAATGCGCGCCCGCCGGTCGGATACATTCATGGGCTTCCTGCGCGCCCGCCGTCTTCGTGGCGTACTGCTTGGGCGCATCGGACAAGTACTTTTCGCCGAAGTGCCGCGACACCGCTTCACGGGCGGCCGCGATCGCCTCCTGCGACAGCGTCACCGAATCGGTACGCATATACGTGATGAAACCGTTTTCGTACAGCCCCTGCGCGGCACGCATGGTCTGGCGCGAGCTCATGCCAAGGCGATTGCCGGCCGTCTGCTGCAGCGTGGACGTGGTGAACGGCGGCACCGGACGGCGACGGTACGGCTTGGTTTCCATCGACGAGACGGTGAACGTCGCATATTCCAGCGATCGCGCGATCGCATTCGCGTGCGTTTCGTCCAGCTGCACGACGTTGTCTTTGACGCCGGCGGCGGTCAGCTGGCCATCATCGCCGAAATCCTTGGAACCGGCCAAACGACGGCCGCCAAGCGACACCATGCGAGAATCGAACGCAACATTGTTGCCGTCGGCGTCGGGCGCTTCCAGCGTGGCGGTGACATCCCAATAGGGGGCACGCACGAACGCCATGCGCTCACGCTCACGTTCCACGATCAGACGGGTGGCCACGGACTGCACGCGGCCCGCGGATAGGCCCGGACCGACCTTGCGCCACAGCACCGGGGACAGCTCATAGCCGTACAGACGGTCCAGAATACGACGGGTTTCCTGGGCGTCCACCATGGCGGCGTCCACATCACGCGTGTTGTTCAGCGACGCCTTGATCGCTTCCGGCGTGATCTCGTGGAACACCATGCGCTTGACGGGCACCTTCGGCTTCAGCGTCTGCACAAGATGCCATGCGATCGCCTCACCTTCGCGATCCTCATCAGTGGCGAGGTAGAGGGTGTCTGCCTTCTTCAGCGCGCTTTTCAGGTCGGCAACGGTTTTCTTCTTGTTGCCGTCCACGATGTAATACGGCTTGAACCCGTCTTCGATATCCACGCCGAACTTGCCGTATTTGGCTTTCTCGGCCGCCGGCACCTGGCTGGGCTGGGCAAGGTCGCGGATATGGCCGACCGATGCCATGACCGTGTATCCGGAGCCCAAGTATCCGCCAATCTTCTTCGCCTTGGTAGGAGACTCCACAATAACGAGCTTGCTGCCGGTAGCCATAGCCACTCCTTATTACTAGTGATTGCAACGCAATAATACTCACTGAATACGGAGAAATGGCAAACCGCCCGTGTGGCGTATGGACGGCAGCATGCCCGGAACCGGCTGTTTTCAGCGCTTCGGCGGTGCGGGCGGCGCTCCCACCAAACCCAGTTTCGTCAACGGCGAGGCGGTCAGCTGACGCATGGCGAGCGTTATGCCAAGCACCAGCGCGGAAACGGCGGCCGTCAGCAGCGCCGTGGAAACGTACGCGCCGGCATTCGTCCATTCGGCGCTCATGGCGAGTCCCGGCTGAATCTGCCAGATGATATACGCGCCGTACAGGATGCCCAATACGCCAATCGTCAGCATCACACTGCCGACGATCTGCACGCTTGCCGACGAGACGCGCGTGCCCGGCTCATCCATGCCGCTGGCGAACGTGGTGGCAAGCGCCAGCAACGCCAGTCCGCCGACGATCAGCAGCGCCATAATCACGTCGGTCGGACGATGCCATTGCGCCGCGATCACCGACAATCCGACCAGCACCGTATACGCCCAACCAATCACCGCCACCAGCGCACGCAGCACGCGCGGCACGGCGCACAGCAGCATCACGCTTGCCGCAGCGGCAAGGATGACATGCCCGGAAGACGCGGAATTATTAGGATTCGATTCCAAATTAATAAGATACGGGCGTGGCAGCAGCGGCTTCAACAGTTCGGCCGCGGCGAAACACAGGCCTCCGAATACAGCGAGCTGCGCGATCGACAGCCACCGTTTGCGCACGATCAGCACGGCAAACGCGATTGCCCCCATGATGACGCTGACGGTGATGACCACTGCGGAAATGGCGAAGACGTGCACGACCGGCGCCAGCCAACCCGGCAACGCGGCATCGAATTTCGACCAGACGATATCCTCATAGCTTTGGCCGTCCATGGTACGCACGCCAAGCCACCAGACGCCGGCGGAAGCGGCAAGCATCAGCAGACCGAACACCACGCACAGCACGATGCTGGACACGCGCGGATGGCGGGTCAGCGGATCCACCTGAGCCAAGCCTTTGTTGACATCCTGCGGAGAAAGCACCGCCTCGACTTCGCGCATATCAGGGAACGACAACGATTCCAACGGTTCCGCAGGCGTTGCTGCCGTGGGCTGCTGAAGCATGTTCACAGGCTGCTGTGGATCTCGGACAAGTGGCTTGAATTCGTTGGTCATAGTCACCGAGAATACGGCATCGCCCCTACTGTGGGGAACGAATCGGAGAAGATATAGAAAAACCTCCACGCACCCGGAAGAGGCCACTTACCCTTGCTGCATTCCTGCCCTGGGGGAGTTGGGTGACATACCGCCACGCGGAGGCTCTTGCCATATTACACCATGCCCGGACCTCGCCGCACCGACTAGACGCACGGGTACACTTGAGAAGGAATCGCACGCCGCCCCTGTGCGTTTGCGTGGCTGCGATAAGCATCGATAACGTTTGGAAGGTTGTTTTGTTATGACTGATGCGGTGGAGTATCCCGATCTGGTGGTCGTGGGCGCGGGCCTGTTCGGCCTGACCGTGGCCCAGCAGGCCGTCGAGCACCTGGGCGTGAGGGTCGAGATCATCGACGTGCGCGACCATATCGGCGGCAACGCGTACAGCTACATGGACGAGGAGACCGGCGCGGAGATCCACAAGTACGGCGCGCACCTGTTCCACACGTCCAACAAGAGGGTCTGGGACTATGTGAACCGTTTCACAAGCTTCACGGACTACGTGCACCGCGTGTACGCCACGCACGACGGCGAGGTGTATCCCCTGCCGATCAACCTCGGGACCATCAACCAGTTCTTCCACGCGCACTACACGCCGGCCGAGGCGAAGGCCCTGGTCGACGAGCAGGCCGGCGAATTGGCGGGCACGGACCCGAAGAACCTCAACGACAAGGGCATTTCGCTGATCGGCCGCCCGCTGTACGAGGCGTTCATCAAGAACTACACGGGCAAGCAGTGGCAGACCGATCCGAAGGACCTGCCCGCGGGCATCATCAACCGCCTGCCGGTGCGCTTCAACTACGACAACCGGTATTTCAGGGACACGTGGGAGGGCCTGCCCACGGACGGCTACACCGCCTGGATGGAGCGCATGATCGACGATCCGCGCATCCACGTGACCCTCAGGACCGACTTCTTCGACGAGTCCCAGCCGTACAACAGGAAGGCGCTGGCCGCGGCGGGCGTGCCGGTGGTGTACACGGGTCCGGTGGACCGCTACTTCGACTACTCGCTGGGCGAGCTGAAGTGGCGTACGGTGGACTTCAGGGAGGTGCGTTACGACGAGGGCGACCATTTCGGATGCCCGGTGATGAACTTCTCCGACCCGGACGTGCCGTACACGCGCGCGATCGAGTTCAAGAACTTCAACCCGGAGCGCAGGGCTTCGCAGAACCCGGACAGGACCGTGGTGTGGGAGGAGTACAGCCGTTTCGCCGAGCGCGGGGACGAGCCGTATTATCCGATCAACACGGAGGCCGACAAGGCGTTGTACGCGAGGTACGAGGAGCTCGCGAAGGCCGAGCCGAGGACCGTGTTCGGCGGCCGTTTGGGCACGTACAAGTATTACGACATGCACAACGTGATCGACACCGCGTTGACCGCGTACGAGGAACAGGTCGAACCACTCCTCAAAAAGTGACGCGATATACATTGCGCAATATATGATTCCCGTTCACGCTGCGACGGCGCACGACCATTGGCCGCCACCGCCGCAGCGTTTCCGGGACAACAAAAATCCCTATGGCATTACCCCAGGCCATAGGGATTTTCATTATATGCTGATTCTGCCTACGAATCAGGCGAGTGGGTCGAGACCTACGAGATGGTTGCCATTGCCATCGCGGGTCTGCCGTCAGCAACGCACGCTATGCGCGCCACACATCCTTGCCGGCGGCCTTCGCGGCCGCCACATCGGCGTCAAGCTGCTCTTCGGTGCCTTCGACCTCACCCTTGATGAATTCCTCCACCAAGCGGCGGGCCTCGCCATCCTCGTGCTGCACGGCCGGAGACTTCATGAAGTAGGAGCTCGGAGCCAGAACCGGACCGGCCAGATGACGATCGAGCGCGATCTTCGCCGCACGCACGGCGTCGATCACAATACCGGCGGAATTCGGGGAATCCCACACCTCGAGCTTGTATTCGAGGTTCAGCGGCACATCGCCGAACGTGGTGCCCTCAAGACGCACGAAGGCGAACTTGCGGTCGTCAAGCCAAGCCACGTAATCGGACGGGCCGATATGCACGTTGTGCGGATCCATCTCGTGCGGCACCACGGAAGTGACAGCGCGGGTCTTGGAGATCTTCTTGGATTCCAGGCGGGAACGCTGCAGCATGTTCATGAAGTCCATGTTGCCGCCGACGTTAAGCTGGTACGTACGATCCAGACGCACGCCGCGATCCTCGAACAGACGGGCCAGCACGCGGTGCGTGATGGTGGCGCCGACCTGCGACTTGATATCGTCGCCGACAATCGGCACACCAGCGTCACGGAACTTCTGCGCCCACTCCGGATCGGAGGCGATGAACACCGGCAGGCAGTTCACGAACGCGCAGCCAGCGTCCATAGCGGCCTGAGCGTAAGCCTTGTCCGCCTTCTCGGAACCAACCGGCAGGTAGGAAACCAGCACGTCGACCTTCTTGTCACGCAGCACCTGGGCCACGTCCACCGGTTCGGCGTCCGACTCTTCGATCATCTGGCGGTAGTATTCGCCCAAGCCGTCGTTAGTCGGGCCACGCAGCACCTCCACGCCCAGATTCGGCACGTCCGCGAACTTGATGGTGTTGTTCTGAGAAGCGCCAATCGCCTCGGACAGGTCCTTGCCCACCTTCAGCGCATCGACGTCGAACGCGGTGACGAATTCGATGTCACGCACGCGGTAGCCACCGAAATTGTTGTGCATCAGGCCGGGAATCTTATCCTCGTCCTTGGTGTCCTTGTAATACTCAACGCCCTGCACCAGCGACGAGGCGCAATTGCCCACGCCGGCGATAGCCACTCGAATGCTCATCTGAAAACGACTCCTCTGTTATGCGTTTCGCAGGTATACCAATCCCCAAGCATACCCACAAACCGCATTGTAAACTGAAAAATCACTGAAAAACGGCCATATTACGGCAGTCGTCAACAGATTGTCGATTTGTAAAAAAGCTGCGCAAAAACATGTTTTTCCAGTCGGACAGCACTATCTACACCCTTGTTTTTCAGGTCGTTCGGCTACGGTGGAAACCATGGTTTCACGAACACGAAGTGTCAGCTCACGCTCAAAAAGCGCCCGCAGCGGCAGCGCAACGTCCACGACGCCACGGGTGGGCACCACCTACGGGGTCCATGGAGAAGTGCTGAGCAAGCCGCCCCAGGGGCCGAAGCACACTTCGCATCGCGCACCCAAAAAGACCAGAAAACACAAGCATCTCGTGCTCAAATGGGTGCTCGGCATCTTCGCGGCGCTCATCGCGGCAGGTATCGGCCTGTTCGCCTACATGTACATCACCACGGAAATCCCACAGCCGGAAAAGTTCGCGCTGGCCGAAAAGACGACCGTGTACTACAACGACGGCACCACGCCGATCGGCAGCTATGCGGAGCAGAATCGCGAAATCATCAGCTGCGCAGACCTGCCCGACTACGTCGGCAACGCGATCGTGGCATCGGAAGACCGCTCCTTCTATACCAATAAGGGCATCGATCCAATCGGCATCGCACGCGCGTTCTACAACAACCTGACCACCGGTAGCAGGCAGGGCGGTTCCACCATCACCCAGCAGTATGCGGAACGCTATTATCTGGGCGAAACCACCTCGTACGTGGGCAAACTGCGTGAGGCGTTCCTGGCGGTCAAAATCGCCCAAGCACAGGACAAGAGCCAGGTGTTGTGCAACTACATGAACACCATCTATCTCGGCCGTGGCGCATACGGCATCCAGGCAGCGGCCAAAGCGTACTTCGGCAAGGACGCGAAGGATATGACGCTCTCCGAAGCGGCCATGCTTGCCGGCATCATTCCCGCGCCGAGCGTATGGACCCCCGACGTGAATCCCAAGCAAGCTGAAAAACGTTACAAGCGCGTGCTGAACATCATGGACGAAGACGGCTACATCACGCCGGACGAGAAGAAAGCCGCGAAATTCCCGCAAACCATCGAAATCCAACAAAACAACCAGATGTCCGGACCGAACGGATACCTGCTGACGATGGTGCAGAACGAACTCGTCAACACCAAGGCGTTCAGCAAGCAGGACCTGGAAACCGGCGGCTACAAAATCGTCACCACCATTGACAAATCGAAGCAGGACCTGATGTTCTCCACCATCAGTCCCTCCCAAAACGGCATGCAAGGCATCGTGCCCGACGGCATGCAGTTCGGCGCGCTGTCGGTGAACCCCAAGGACGGTTCCATCATCTCGCTGTACGCAGGAGACGACTACCTGACCAAGCAGCTCAACAACGTCACCCAGGCAACGTACGAAGTCGGCTCCACCATGAAGCCGTTCGCATTGCTGGCCGCCGTCAACGAAGGCGTCAGCCTCAACACGTACTTCAACGGCAACTCGTACCGGACGTTCCCGGGCATCACCGAAACGGTGAGCAACTACGGCGGCGAGAATCTGGGATACGTGAACCTGTACACGGCGACGGAACAATCCTCGAACACCGTGTACATGGATCTGCAAACCAAGCTCGGCGCGCAGAAAATCGCCGAAACCGCACGGCAGGCCGGCGTTGACGATTCGTCTTTGGATGGTTCCAACCCGTTCACCGTGCTCGGCAACAACGGCCTGACCCTCAAGGACATGACGCAGGGATACGCCACACTGGCCAACCAAGGCAACAAGCCGACGCTGCATATCGTTGCCCAAGTGCAGACGGCGAACGGCACCGACCTGTACAACGCGCCGACCTCGGCGGAGCAGACGTTCGAAGCGAACAACGCGAATCTCGTGACGAAGGCGCTTACCGGCGTGGTCCAGCGAGGCACCGCCACCGAGGCGCGTGCCACTGGGCACACCATTGCCGGCAAGTCAGGCACCGCAAACGATTCCAACGCAGCGAGCTTCATCGGCTATACGCCGTCCATGCTGACTTCTGTGGCGATGTGGTATCCGGACGCCAACGGCAATCCGCAGCAGATCCCTTCGTTCGGCCGATGGACCGGCGGCAGCGACTACCCCGTGCATCTGTTCACCGAATACATGAAGCAGGCCCTTGCCGACACTCCGAACGAAACGTTCCCCGACGCCACCGATAACGGCAAGGTCGGCGGACCGGACGGTACGTGGGGCACCGGCGCGCAGAAGACCTGGACTAGAAAGCAGCAGACCACCGTGACTCCGCGCACCGAGGAGAACACCCAACAGACCACGCCGAATCAGACCGAGGAAACGCAGAATACCGGTCAGGGCGGTGGCGACGGCGGTAATAGCGGCGGTATCCCCGCTAACGGCGACGGTAACGACACCAACGGTGGCAATGGCGGAGGAACCAGTGACGATAATTCCGGTAATAACGGCGCCAATGGCGATACATCGCAGCAATAGCAGTCGCTGACTGCGATTGCCGTCGCGGTCAGCAAATACGCAAGGGGGCTTCCCGGTTATTCCGGGAAGCCCCCTTGGTTTTGCCGCGTGCACACGCGGGCGCATGGTCGTCAACGTCGTTTGTCAGAATGCATGCACATGCTGGGCAAGACGGTCGTATTCGGCGCGCGTCAGCGAGGCGACGCCACCGTGCTTCGTATGCGCGGTGAGGAAGTAATCGTCCGCCTGCAACGGCACCCAGCCCTGATCGAGATCGCGGCTGACCATCGGACGGTATCCGATCGACGGAATCACGTCCACGAACAAGTACCATTCGTCGTCCGCGCCACCGTTGTTGTGGTGGTTGGCGATTAACAGTTTGCAACAGAGTTCTGATATCTCAATTACTAGATATGGAAAGATGCCGCTGCGAAGAACTCCTGCGGCATCTTTTCATCGTGTTTAAGCACGATATTACTTCAAGTGCATACGCAAATTACAACCTTTTCACTTACGATGGGCTTCCACTAAACGACGGTACTCATCAACTGCTGCAGTACGAATACGATCAAACGAAAGATGATCATTTGCTCGTAGATCCCACAATCCCATTTGAGCAAGATACTGTTCGGCAGGTTTGTCCTCATCTCGATAAACCCAATACATCATATCGAACAAAGACCACCAAGTATAGCCAATAAGATTCATACCCTCTGCACGCAATTCATCCACAGCCGCTACCGATTCATGCAACCAACGGATTCTTTCCTCGACAGGACCAGGAGAACACGTTTCAGTCAAATATACTGGCAATTCGTATCTTTCCGAGAACAAAGTCAGTACATCTTTGAGCCCCTCGACACCATCATTTTGGAATGGCAGTGGATCATATGGCGAACCATCATGCGGATCTCCTGCCACATACTTCACTGTGGACACCTGAGGATAGTAATTAACGCCAATTACATCCGGTTTTATTGAATTATCGAGATACCACTGGAAGTCATCATCCTGAATACCATGCTTGGATAACCAACCGTAGAGAGGATGATTCGAATTCATCCGACCCATAATTGTGTCTTCCACAAGGAACCTGCGTTGTTTTAGGAAACCTACCTCATCAGAGTATGCATCCACATCACCAGCGAATCGGAATGATGCTTCAACATTCACGAATGTAGATTCTGGCGACACCTCGCTAATCGCTTGCTGAGTTAAAATCATCCCTTTAGTAATCTGCCGGAACAACTTAACAAACCCATCATCACCAACAAGATACGGTGGCCAATAGCCATATTGGCCGCAGTACATCATATTCAACAATGGCTCATTCAACGGAGTCCAAATATTGAGCCGGTTCTGATAACGCTGCGCCACTGTTGCCGCATACTCGGCAACATACTTTGGATAATCAGTATTTAAAAAACCATTATCAAGCCATAACGGTGTTCCATAATGCATAAGATCGACTATGACATCAACACCGATTTCTTCGAAACGGTCTACAACCCGGTCAAGCCAATCAAAACGGAATTTGCCAGGCGCAGGGTTTACCAAATACCAAGGTATGCCCCATCTTGTTTGATTCGCCCCAGTCTCCGATATAAGACCAATATCGTCGTACCAGCATTCATAATGCTTAGTTAGCTCATATTCATCTAAGGCACGCATACCTGGACGAGTCTGAGGAATAAAAGTATCTTCAATTCCTAATGAAAAATTGAGTTTTTCTTTATTCTCAAACCACTTTTTTACAGGCGAGACTTTTTGATTAACCATGATTTCATTATCCTTTCATACCACTCATGGCAACGCCTTCGACAAATTGCTTTTGGACAAAGGCGAATATGATTACCAGCGGAATAGCGGCAATAACTGCGCCAGCCATCATGATTCCATACGGAATCGCTCCTCCAACGGAGCCATTAAGCAGAGAAAGTCCCGCGATCAATGTGCGATCATCAGACTTAGATGTCATAATTAATGGCCAAAGCAAATCATTCCAGTTGTTCATAAAATTGAATAAAGCTAATGTAAACAGCCCCTGTTTTGCATTCGGCAACACAATCGACCAAAAGACGCGAAACTCATTCGCCCCGTCAATGCGAGCAGCATTGTCAAGATCTCGAGGCAATGAAATAAAAAATTGTCGGAGTAGAAAAATACCTGCAACATCAGCGGCACGAGGCAAAATCATGGCAACCATGTTGTAATTACCGATAAGCCCCATGGAAGAGAGCATCTTATACGTTGGAATAAGGAGCGCTTGGTATGGTACCATCATGCTCGCAATTAGCACGAACAACAACACATTCCGTCCTCGGAAATCGAGTCTGGACAATGCGTATGCGGCCAATGCGTCAAACGCTACAGAAAACAGCGTAACGAAACCGGCAAAAATCACAGAATTTCTGAACTGTGTTCCTACAGGAATTCGGTTGAATAATTGTACATAATTATCCAGCGTTAAAGAAGACGGAATCAGCTTCGGAGGCCAGGCATTGACTTCTTTGCTCGGCGCAAATGATGTAACCAAGCAAACAAAGAACGGAAAAACAGTAATTAATGAAGTTAGAATTAGAAGTATATATACTCCGACGCGGCCCAATAATACTCGTGGAGTAATGTACCGCGATGAATTGTGAGATGCAGAAACCACTGATCCTTTTTTCATCACATGGACTCCTTTTCATAACGGTTATTAAGGACAAGCTGGATAACCCCCACAATGAAGGTGAAAACCAGCAAAACATAGCTAAGAGCCGAAGCTGCGCCAAGATGGAAATTACGGAAGCCTTCAGTATAGATTCGATAAACAACCGTCTCAGTCATATGATCAGGACCACCAGACGTCATGACATAAATCTGATCAAACGCCTGGAAAGACTGGATCAAAGCCATTATGACGACATAAGTCATAGTGCTACGAAGCCCCGGAAGCGTAACAGAAGTAAACTTTCTCCACGCACCGCAACCATCAAGCTCCGCCGCTTCATATAGCTCATGCGAAACCCCTTGCAATCCTGCAAGAAAGATGACCATAAAATAACCAAAATTCTTCCATACACCAACCACAGTAACCGTAGGAAGGGCCCATGTAGTGCTACCGAGTACATCACCCATATGAATGCCAATCTTGGATAACCAATATGGCAGGAAGCCTAAATTTGGGTCAAGAATGAACTGCCACGCCATTGCGGCAACAGCCATAGAAATAACAAACGGGAGGAAGATGGCGGACCGGAAAAACCCTCTCAAAGGTAAATCATCACGGTTAAGAAGCATCGCAACAGCCAAAGCTACGATAATTAGTAGCGGCATATAAATAACCGTATATATCAGCGTATTCAAAAGAGCATGTACAGCATCTTGATTGGAGAATAAATCCGTATAGTTTTTCACTCCAATAAATTGAGGCTTATTAAATCCCGTCGCATTGGTAAAACTCATCCACAGCGCATAAAAAGCAGGATAAAAAACGAATGCCCCGATAATCACAATTGCAGCAGCACTGAATAACCAACCCATTCGTGTCTGAGCCCGCTTCATTTCATTCCGACGGACAGGAGAATCACTTGTGACCAATGAGCGTGGTGGCTTGTATCCACTTGATGATGCACGCATCTACTTTCCCTCCCAGCTTCAAAAAGGGGTGCGAGCCCCAGCTGCAAATCAATTGATACTCGCACCCTCTCTTCAGCTTAAATTAATTCATTCCTCAATATATCCTTGAATTTTATCGTTAGATTTTTGTAGAATATCCGTCAAGTCACCCGTAGATTCAGAAATCTTTGGGCCAAGAGCATTTAGTTCAGACTGAACATCTGCAAACCCAGACGGAACACTTCCAAGAAGCAGACTGGAATGATCCATATAAGGGCTAATTTGAGAAACGAAATTGTTGCTCTTCATATCGTCAGCAGTAACATCCGTACGATTGGGTGGGTAGTTTGCCTTAACCGCCCAAGTAATCTGATTCTTTTTATTATTAAAGAACTTCATCCAAGCATAAGCAGCCTTCTTCTTAGCATCATTACCGTCGACCTGTGAAGTCGTATACCAATAGTTAGCCGCAACTTCTGTGACCTGCTTCTCCGGCCCCTTCGGCATTTCAAATGTGCCGGTTTCAATTCCTTTCTCTTTGGCAGCATTAACAATCCAAGGCCCGATCCAGAACATCGCCGCCTTACCGGAGCAGAACAACGTCTGAGCATCCACAAGCGAAAGATTGCTCGGCGAGGACTTCTTCGCATAGAAATTATCACGAATCCAAGTAAGTGTATCCTTAGATTTCTTAGAAGTCAGGTTAGCCTTCCCGTCAACAACTAAATCTGTTCCGGCTCCCTGTAAAAATATCGGAAGATATCCAGCGTCCTTATCAGCAAGAGCAATCCCATACTGGTCAGGAGTACCATCTCCATCCTTATCAACGGTCAACTTTGACGCAAGAGCAGCAAGATCATCCCACGTCTTAGGATATTGATCCTCCGTGATTCCAGCCGCATCAAAAATAGCCTTGTTGAAATAGACGGAATATGGAGCATGGCCCATTGGCACTCCATAATGTTTACCGTCCACTTCTCCATCTTTGACAACATTCTTACGGTAATGACTTGTCTCATTAGAAGAATCGGAATAGAAATCATCCGTAGAGACAATAGCCCCCTGCTTGATGAAGCCTTTTGCACCATCTGGCTGATAAGTCACCACATCCGGACCATTACCAGCAGAAATTGAAGACAGAAGTTTATCATTAATTACATTCCAAGGATTCTGTTCAATTGTCACCTTCACATTGCTTTGCGATTTATTGAAATCGTCAGCAATAGATTGAACTACTTTCCCATCATTCTCAGTAAAACCGCTCCATACACTAAGCTCTGTCACTCCGCCATTGGAGCCTGCGGCCTTTGAGCCGCCACCACATGCTCCAAGAGAAATCACGGATGCAGCAGCTACAACTAACGCAGCTGCCCTGATTCCCTTATTCATATTTTTTCTCCTTTATCCGATTTGCCGCTACGCCTCTGTAACAGCTTCTTATTTTTCATAGCCCGCACCCCTTCGCGACCGCCAAAATCATTCATTAGCGGCACGATGGAAGTACATAATGCTCAATCAAGTCAAAAACATGTAGTTATAGACCCTCCTCCTTTTTCGGCATTCAGAGATTCCCTCAACGCCACAATAAAATTAACCGACTTCTTTGTTGGCAACATCACCTCGTTGGATTAAACAATATTTTCAACGTTGTAATTTTGATTATACAACTTTTTCTATCGTTGTACAACTTTATGACACACCGATAGAAGAGCCATGCAAACCTGTACTTGCGGCACTTAACACACACGGAGTTCCCGCGAGCGGACCGCCATCGGCCGGCAGCACGTCCGTGGTGGTAGGGGTCCACAGATTGTCGGGTTCCGGCACGCCGAAATCCGGACCGTCGGCGGTCCACTTGACCACACCGACGCGCGCGTGGCGATTCGGGTCGAACAGCGGATCGCCCTTAATTTCCGTGTAGTTGCGGCAGTGGTAGATCATCAGGTCCTCGGTGCCGTCCTCGGACTTGGTGAATGAATTGTGGCCCGGACCATACTGACCGTTCTCGGCGCAGGTCTTAAACACCGGCACCGGGCTCTTAGTCCAGGAGGCCTTGTCCAGCAGATCGCTGCCGCACTCGGCGGTCAACAGTCCCACGGCGTACGGAACGCCGGTGCCGGAGGCGGAATACGTGATGTAGATCTTGTTCCCATGGAACAGGAAGGCCGGTCCTTCGTTGACCAGGAAGTCGATGCATTCCCAGTCGTATTCCGGCTTGGTCAGCATGACGGGATCACTGCCCAGCGTCCACGGATTGGCCATCTTGGCGATATACAGGTTGGAGTTGCCTTCGATGGCGGGATCCTTCTGCGCCCATACCAAATACTGCACGCCATCAATCACTTCGGTGGTGGCGTCAAGTGCGAAGGAGTCGATCGGGGTGATGATCTGGCCCCTCTCCACCCAGTTGTCGGAAGTCGGATCGTCGTCGGTGTTCTCCAGCACGAACATGCGGTGCGTCGGCAGGCCGGATGCTTCGAAATCCGTTGCGGCGCCTGCGAAATAGATATACCATGCGCCATTGATGCGATGTAGTTCAGGGGCCCAGATGTAGATGCTCGCCGGGCCGGATTCGTGCTTGCGCCACACCACCGTCTCGGGAGCCTTCTGCAGATCGTTGATATTCGACGCGTGACGAATGGCGATGCAGTTGTATTCCGGATCGGAGGCGGTGAAATAATACTCGCCGTCAACCTTGAGCACCCAGGGGTCTGCGCGCTGAAGCACGATCGGATTGTTGTAAACAACCATGTTTAGTCCTTCTCAATCCGTTGTTCCAGTATTTACAACGTTGAATATATCATTCTTACATCGTTGTAACAACTTGGGCGCGTCATTGTCGGAAGATGCTTGGATGCGGTGCTGCCGCTGGGCATGGGCGTCCATCGTTTGCGCCATTCATGCCAATGTCGGTGCCGCCGTCGGTCATGGGTGCTCGACACACTCAAGGCCGTTCGGCCAAGCTTACGGCCGAGCGCCCATGCCCGGCGGCGGCACCTTGGGGGAAGAGCCGACTCAATGGGTACGCACGCTGGGAGAAACTTGCCGGAAGGCAAGCGAAAGCTCAGAGGACGAGGGAATCGATGGGGAGTTTGGTGGATTGGCGCACGACCAGCGATGATGCGACCTTGCGGAAGACCTTCTCCCCCGGCCTGTCGGCATTCGGGTCACGGCCGTCGATGCGCTCCTTGAGCACTTTCACCGACAGACGGGCGACCGCTTCAAGTCCCGGCGCGATCGACGTCAGCGCCGGCGACAGGTACTGTGAATCGTCGGAATTGTCGAAACCAACCACGGAGATGTCGTCGGGAATGTGCAAGCCGTGCATCTGGATCGCGTGCATCACGCCGGAAGCCAGCATGTCGTTCAGCGCGACGACGCCATCGACTTCGACGCCGGAATCCAACAACGCGTTCATGGCCCTCACGCCGTCACTACGATGCCACATGCCCGATTCGACGACCAGCCGATCGTCGAATTCGACGCCGGCCTCCTCCAGCGCCTCAAGATACCCTTGGTAGCGCAGTGCGGCGGAACCGACTTTCTCCCCCGGATGAACGCCGACCACGGCCACGCGGCGGCAACCGGTCGTCAGCAGATACTGCGTGGCACGCTTCGCGCCTTCGACGTTCTCGGTGGCGATGTGGTCCACCTGATCGGTGAAGATGCGTTCGCCGACCAGCACGAGCGGATAATCGACCTTCAGCTGCTCGACGTCATCCTGCCCAAGCTCCAACGGGCTGTAGATCAGGCCGTCGATCATCATCTGCTGGGACCCGTGCAGCGCTTCCAACTCGCCATCGCGCGAATATTGCGTCGGCTCCACAATCACGCGCAAACCGACTTTCTTCGCCTCTTCGATGACCAGCGACGACAGCTGCGCGAAATACGGCATCTGCAGATCGGGAATGGCCAAGCCGATGATGCCGGTCTGCCCTCGGCGCAGGTTGCGCGCCGATACGTTCACCGTGTATCCCAGTTCCGCGATGGCTTTGTTGACCTTGTCGCGCGTGGCCTGCGAGACGAATTCGTAGTCGTTGACCACGTTGGAGACGGTTTTGATCGACACTCCGGCCGCCTTGGCCACCTCACGCATGGTCACGACATGCTCGCCGTTTCCCCCCGTTCGCTTCGGCATATATACCCCTTTTGTCATTCAGCGGACTCAGTCGGCATCGAAGAAACCAACCTCCATTGTTACACCAGCATAGTCGGGGTCAAGCTCCTCCGCCGTTTGCATATCCAGAATGGGCATGCCCTCCTTGGACCAATGCACGCGGCGCACTTGGGCGTCGCGGCCACCATAGCGGCCGTGCTCGTATTCGGCGTTGTGGAACACGTAGATGAGGTTGCCGTCCTCGTCATGCGACCACATGCCGTGGCCGGTGCCGAGCTGCCAACGCCCGTTGTACATGCCGGACTTCTGCAGCGGATAATCGAGCTTCGTCCATACGCTGGCGTCGGTCAGATCGGCTCCCTGTCCGGCCGGGGCGGTGACCAGGCCGGTCGTGTAGTCGATGCCGACCAGCGAGCCCGAGTAGATCAGGAAAATCGTTCCGTCATGCACGATGGCGTTCGGTCCTTCGGCGATCATGTTGTCCCATGCGAATTCCGGCACGACGATCTGCTTCGGCTTGCTGGTGAGCCTCGCCGGACGAGCCGGGTCAAAGCTGGCGATCCAGATGCTGCCGACCTGCTGCCATGCGTAGTACCAGCGGCCCGAATCGCACAGCACGGTCATGTCAAGCGAAATGCGCTGGATTGGATTGAGCGTCTCGCCATCCGGGTCGAGGATAGGCTCGGGCACCGTCCAGTTCTCCGGCTCGCGCGGATCAAAATCCGTGCCGTCGGAATGCTGCTTGAGCTGCATGATGTGGCAGCTGCCGGTCCACATGTCCGGTTTGCCGGCACGATCGTTGGGGGTGCCGTCGGGATTGACGCGCGGCCCATCGAAGCAGGGCATGAACAGGACCGACAGCTTGCCGCCGATCACATGCAGTTCCGGAGCCCAGAAGCAGCCGGTCATCGGACGATCTTCGCTATTGAGATCGCCGCATGCGAGCAGATCGATCTCCTTGGCCTGTCCGCCCGCGGCGTCGGAAAGCGCTTCGATGGAGTCGGCGATGCGCAGCGGCATATGGGTCCTGCCGTCGTTCGGATCCACGCAATTGCCGTCGGTGTCATCGGTGGCGATGAACATGAACATCGGCTTGCCGTTGAACTTCCACGCGAACACCGTGTTTATGGTCAAATAAACGTGTACGGCGTCACCACCAAATCTGAACGGCATAAGCGTTCATATTGGACACGGACGGCGGACGGAAATGGCATCGGCGGAAGAAAAGCGCCGGTGCCGTACGGTTCCTGATAGATTCCCGAGTGCTAACAACCAACACATGGTCCTCGGGAGGAAAGGAATGACGACACCGGTGCGTATTCAACAGAGTATCAGGCAGCTCGAGACGAAAGGCCTGACGCATACGCAGATAGCTAGGGAACTGGGCGTTTCGCGGACGACCGTGGTCAAGTACGCGACCCGCGATTATTCGCCCGTTCCGCCGACCGGGGGAACTGCGAGCCGTTCCCTGGTCGCGGGCGAGTACGCGCGCAAGGCCGACGAATGGCTCGAGGCCGACCGGCGCATGCCACGCAAACAGCGGCACACCGCCCGGCGCGTACACGAGCGGCTCGTGGAGGAATGCGGCTTCGAGGGCAGTTATTCGTCGGTGCAGCGATGGGTCAAGCGCTGGCGCCAACGCCACCGCGGCGAGGCCGAGGGGTTCAGTGAGCTGGAATGGGCGCCGGGCAGCGCGCAGGTCGATTTCGGCCAGGCCCTGGCCGTGGTCGCCGGCGTGGAACGGACCGTGCATTTCCTGGTGGTCTCGTTCCCGTACTCGAACATGAGATACGTGGCCGCGCTGCCGGGAGAGACCGCGGAATGCGTGTGCCATGGTCTGAACAAGGTGTTCTCCCATGCCGGCATGGTCCCCCGCGTGCTAGTGTTCGACAACGCCACCGGGGTCGGCCACCGCAGGGCCGACGGGACCGTCACCCAGACGAGGCTGTTCTCGCTGTTCTGCGCGCACTACGGCTTCGAGACGAGGTTCTGCAACCCCTATTCCGGCTGGGAGAAGGGAAGCACGGAGAACGCGGTCGGTTTCCTGCGCCGCAACCTGATGGTGCCGACGCCGTCCGCGGAGGGATGGGACCGGCTCACGGACGCGTGGTTGGAACGCTGCGACGAGATCGCGCGCGGCGTCCACTACCGCGAGGACGTGCCGATCCGGGACCTGTTCGAGACGGACCTCGACCACATGCTCCCGCTGCCGCCGTCCATGTTCGACGCGTGCGACTGGCGCGGGGTGAAGGCCGACAGGACCGGAACGGTCACGATCGACTCGAACCGCTACCTCGCGGGCCCGAAATGGCATTCCATGCGTCTCATGGCCGGCGTGCGGGCCCTGCGGGTCGAGCTGCGTTCCATGGACGGCGAGCCGATCGTCACGTTGGAGCGCAGGTGGGGGCGCAGCCCCGACACCGCGATGGACCCGCTGTCGCTGCTCGCCATCATCGCACGCAAGCCGCGTTCGTGGGGCGAGAGTCCCATACGCTCCGACTTCCCGGAGGAGACGCGCGTGCTGCTCGACCGGATGGAGCCGCGCGAACGCGGCCTGCTGGTCGACGACATCCGCCACGCGGCCGTGGTGAGTGGCTTCCGTGCGGCCGTCATGGCCGTCGTCGAGATCGTCGCCGCGGGCAGAAGGCCCGACAGGGCCGCGATCGACCAGACGGCCAGGCGGATCGCGCAGGGCGACGGTCCCGAATCGAGGGCCAGGCTCGACACGTACAGCAGGTTCATGAGGGAGGACGGCGATGAGTGAGTCGACGGACGCCGCGGCGGGCGGACGCAGGGGCGGGCGGACCGTGAGCAAGTCCACCCCGGACGAGGTCATGGAGCTCGCATGCGGGCTGCCGTTGACCAGGAGCGTGCTGCGTTCCGTGGTCGCGGGCGCCACGCCCGGCCAGCTCGGCGTGCTGGCCGACCTGTTCAGGGCCGAGAACGCCAGCCGGACGGAATCCAGGCGCGCCAGGCTGATCAGGAACGCGGGATTCCCGTGCGTCAAGGGCTTCGACGGATACGACTGGGGCATGGCGTCGTTCCCCGCCGACTGGGGGCGCGAGCAGCTCATGGACCTCGGTTTCGTGGACCGGGCCGAGGACCTCGTGCTCTACGGCGACGTGGGATGCGGCAAGACGCACATGGCGATCGCCACGGGCATGCTGGCGTGCGAGAGGGGCATGCCGGTGAGGTTCTTCACCGCGTCGTCGCTGGTGATGCGTTTGCGGCGGGCGAGGGACGAGAACCGGCTCGACGCGGAACTGCGCGCGATAGGCCGCGCCAGGCTGCTGGTCATCGACGAGCTGGGCTACCTGCCGATCGACATCGACGGGGCCAGGCTCCTGTTCCAGGTCGTCGCGGATTCCTACGAGAAGCGGAGCGTGGTGTTCACCACGAACCTGGAGTTCGGACGGTGGGGCGAGGTGTTCGGAGACGGCGACATGGCCGCCGCGGTCATCGACCGCATCGTGCACCACGGAAGGATCGTCAGGTTCCGTGGCGAGTCATACCGCAACAGCCACTCCCTGATGAAATAAACGAAAAGAGCGGAACCAACCCGGCCGCCGGTGACGGTGTCCATTTTGAACGCCGATGGTGTTCAGATTAACTGGTGACGACACGCAGATTTATTTGACGAAAGACAACACCGACGGGTCGGCGCGTTCCACCGCGAACGGCACCGGATAGACGCTCTGGCGGATCACGCCTTCGACGGTACGGGTCTGGCCGGCCTTGAGCGTTCCCTCGGAGGCTTCCTGGGCGATGGCCTCAAGCTGGGCCATGTTCCAATCCACTGCGCGCGTGGCCTGCGAACCGTCGCTGTATGACAGTTCCGCACGGGTTGCGGCCAAGGCCAGAACCGCATTCCGGGCATCCTCACCATGCAGGCCCGCATCGATTCGCTGGGCGGGCACGGACGTTCCGGTATTGCGGATGCGGCCGAAGCGCTCTATCAGGCGCTCGGCCTCCGGCTCACTGATGGCGATGCTGTTGCCGACGACGGCGTTCGGAATGCCGCAATCCCCGGTCTGACGCAACGGCTGCGACGACGCCGATTCCACGACATCAAGCGGCCTGCCCGAACCGGCGGCGGCTACGATATCGGCCGTCCGCGCGGTGCGTGCCTTGCCATCGTCACCGGTCCAGGAGACGACGTAGCACGCGTCCGCGGCGTCGAAAGAGACGGACGGGTGATTGACCCCACCGGTGGTGCGCAACAGCACCAGCCCCCGCTGGTCGAACGCCGTCAGATCATCGCTGATGGCGAGCAGGAATGCCGACCGTTCGGAACCATCCGGCTCACCGCCGCGGGCGGTACGGGTCGCGGCGATGGCGAATCGTCCGTCCGCGAGGCGGAACAGGAACGGATTCTTCAGCGATTTCAGCGTGATATCCATACCGGGCATGACCACGCCATGGGCGACGGCGTCGGTGGCGGGGCGAGGCGCGTCGAACCGGTCGGCGGCGAAGTGCGCCGCGGCCGTGCACGCGTGGCGGGATTCCGCGGTCGCGGCGGCGATCGGCACACCGGCCGCGAAGAAGATGCCATAGTTTTCGTTCAGCGGCTGCCACTCGGCGTCATCGCCGGAACGTAGCGCCAAATGCATGCTGTAGGCGATGTCCTCGTTGTTCGCCTCTTCGCGTCCGGTGGCTTCGCGTGTATAGCACAGCAGGGAATAATTGGCCGACATGGAAGATCCTTCAGTAAGCAGATACAGGTTTTACAACGATGTACTATACCGTGTTTTACATCGTTGTACAACTTGGTGTGGCGGCATTGCGACACCCTTCATCCGCGGAGAGGAAGCATCATGGAACGCGCTTGTCGCACTTGTGAGCGGGCGCATCGCATGGCACATGACAACGACGAGGGGCTTCCCGGTTACCCTGGGAAGCCCCTCGAATCATATCCGGCGCGTTTGCTCAACGCGTCCGTGCAATCAGCGCAATCAGCGCTCGGAACGGTTGATGGCCGAGATGATGGCCTTCAGCGAGCTGGTGACGATAGAGGTATCGATGCCGACGCCCCACACGATGCTCGTGTTGTCTTCCTCGCCGATCTGGCATTCCACATAGGAAGCGGCCATGGCATCGGTGCCGACGGACATGGTGTGCTCCACGTAATCCATGACGGACGCTTCGATGCCGAAGTTGCTCACGGCGTTGAGGAAGGCGGCGATCGGACCGTTGCCGATGCCGGAGACCTCACGCTCCACCGGCTCGTCGACACCAACGTTCACGCCGCGGTCGAGAATCCTGGCCTTGAGCACGGTGTCGGAACCATCCTCGCCGGAGGAGACGGACACCTTCAGCAGCTTCAGACGGCCCCACTGCTCGAGGGTCTCGTCCTTGCTGTCTCCGACCACGACACCAGCCGCGGTGGCGCCGGATTCCTCGACCGGCAGGTACTCGTCCTTGAACAGACGCCAGATGTCCTCGTCCTTGACTTCCTTCTTGGTCTCATCGGCGTAGTTCTGCACGACCTTCTCGAACTCGACCTGCAGACGCTTCGGCAGATCAAGGTTGTGGTTGGTCTTGAGCAGGTAGGCCATGCCGCCCTTGCCAGACTGGGAGTTCACGCGGATGATGGCCTCGTAGGAACGGCCGATGTCCTTCGGGTCGATCGGCAGGTACGGCACGAGCCACACGAAGCTGTCCAGATCGGCGCCAGCACGGTCGGCGGCCACCTGACGGGCCTCAAGACCCTTCTTGATGGCGTCCTGATGGGAGCCGGAGAACGCGGTGAACACGAAGTTGCCGGCGTACGGGTGGCGCTCGGAGATCTTGATCTGGTTGCAGTATTCGACGGTCTTGCGGATTTCCGGAACGTTGGAGTAGTCGATCTGCGGATCGATGCCCTGGGTCAGGAAGTTCAGGCCAAGGGTGACCAAATCGACGTTGCCGGTACGCTCGCCGTTGCCCAGCAGGCAGCCTTCAACGCGGTCGGCACCGGCCAGCACGGCCAGCTCGGTGGCGGCAACGCCCATGCCCTCATCGTTGTGCGGATGCAGGGAGAGCACCACGGCGTCACGCGGTACGAGGTGGTTGGACACATACTCGACCTCGTCGGCGAAGACGTTCGGCGTGGTCATTTCCACGGTTGCCGGCAGGTTGATGATCATCGGATGTTCCGGCGTCGGCTTGATGACGTCGATCACCGCGTTGCACACCTCGACTGCGTACTCCGGCTCGGTGCCGGTGAAGGATTCCGGAGAATACTCGTAGTACAGGTCGATGCCCTTGGCCTCGCCCTCAAGCTCCTTGCACAGCGCCGCGGCGTCGGTGGCAAGCTTCTTGATGCCGGCCTTGTCCTTGCGGAACACGACCTCGCGCTGCAGCACGGACACGGAATTGTAGAAGTGCACGATGGCGCGCTTGGCGCCCTTCAGGCACTCGTAGGTCTTGCGAATCAGATGCTCGCGGGCCTGGGTGAGCACGACGATGGTGACATCGTCAGGAATGAGCTCACGCTCGATCAGCATGCGGATGAAGTCATAATCGGTTTCGGAAGCCGACGGGAAGCCGACCTCGATCTCCTTGAAGCCCATCGACACGAGCAGATTCCAGAAACGCAGCTTGCGCTCGGAATCCATCGGGTTGACGAGGGCCTGGTTGCCGTCGCGAAGATCGACGGAGCACCAACGCGGTGCACGCTGCAGTCGCTTGCCCGGCCACGTACGCTCCGGGAAATCAAACGGCACCTGCTTATCGTATGCGACGTACTTGTTGTACGGCATCTTGCTGGGCTTTTGCGGAGCTCCAATGTAACGCGCCGGAGGCAGCAGCGGGTCGTTGTTCCCTCCGTTGGACGCCGCGGCGACTGCCGCGAGATCAAACACTGACGATTGATCCTGACCCATCACTCCTCCTTATCTGTAAAGTCGGATCGGCCTTCTGCCAATCCACATTGTTACGTGCATGTTACCTACCTGCACTGCCGCCCATACTAGCGACAACCAATCCCATATTTTGCCGGTATTCCGCGATATGACGGCATGGTTTGCGATTTTCGCGCCCTTATTTCACCCCATATCCAGATTTGCCGCAGTACAGTGGGCATCATGAGCTTGCGATTCAACAGCGACGGTACGTTCCGGGTGCTGCAAATGGCTGATATTCAGGATGGTCCGGACGTGCGCGAAGACACGATTCGGCTGATCGAAGGCGCTATCAGGAAGGCACATCCCGACCTCATCGTGCTCACCGGCGATCAGATCCGCGGCTACGATCCGGCATATATCGATACGTTTCTACGTCGCCGTGGCGAACAGCCCGGTACGCACGTGCGCGCGGTCACCGAAATCGAAGCGAAAATCCGCGGCATCAAACGTCATCCGATCGCCAAAACACTGACCAAATCGCAGCCCTCCGACGAACGGTGGATGATCGACGGCATCGGCACCGATTCGCCGAAACTGGTGAAAAGCGCAGGTCGCAACGGTTCTGCCAGCAAGCTGGAATCGTGGGCGGAAGCCATCAATCGCGCCACCGCGGCGTCGCTGCTCGACGAGACACGGCAGAAAGTGCGCGACACGTTCGCCGCGTTTTTGGGGCCGGCGTTGGAATCGCGTATCCCCTTCGCTGCGACGTACGGCAACCATGATTTCCAATGCGGCATCCTCGCCGACGAACAGGACGATCTTTACCGCGAGTTTGCCGGCTGTATGAATCCCGTCGCCGGCTCGTCGCCGTTGGCGCTCGAACCGGGCACGTTCGCGTTGCCGATCGAAGCGTCCGACGGTTCGGGGCGCATCACAATGAGCGTGATGATGGTCAATTCGGGCGATTACGCCGACACGGCAGACGCGGGTGACGGCAACGGACGGCAGTCGGTCACCGAATACGCGAAATACGCGGCGAATTCGCGCGGCTGGGATTTGGCCGACTCCGACGGCTACGGCACCCCCTCGCCGGAAGCCGTCGAATGGCTGAAGCGCGTGCAACGCGAGTTGGGCAGGCGCAATGGCGACGGGCAGGCGGTGCCGGCGATCGCCTTCCAGCACATTCCGCCGCAGGAATTCTACGATTGCCTGCGCGAAGTGCCCGCCTACACGCCGAACGCCGTGGAGGGCGCGCGCGAATTCGCAGGACATTGCTATGTGCTCGACCGCGATGTGTGCCGACCCGGTTCGCGGCTGGGCGAGGCGATTGGCTGCGCCGACGTGAACGTGGGCGAAGTGGACGCGCTGCGTGAGGCGGGCGGCTATTTCGCGCTGTTCTGCGGGCATGACCACAAGAATTCGTTCGTCGGGCATGTGCACGACATCGATTTGGGGTACGCGCCGACCTGTGGTTTTGAATGCTACGGCCCGAAATCGCGGTTCCGCGGCATCCGGCTGTTTGAATTCCGCGAAGACAATCCGATGGCGTACGTGACGCGCATGCTGACGTGGGGCGATCTGGTCGGCCGTTATTCCAGCAACGAATTACGCGTGTTCTTCGAGGACCATTGCGTGACGGACCTGATCGGCGTGCGCAACGAGCTGCGCAGGCCGCAGGTCAGCGCCACGCTGCTAGGGGCGGGCGCGGTGACGTGCGGCGCGATCGGATACGCGGTTCGGGGGCTGTTGCGCAAATCGCAGTAATGCGATGCTCGTGGCAATCGCAATAATCGACAGCGACTCGGCGGCAGCACCGCCGACAACGCGACCTTATCGAATATCACTCAAGATATTTCGATTGGAAGAAGGCGTCTTGCTGTGATTCGCTACCGAGATTCGTGTCCTCGGCATTCACGATAATCGGCGTTTCCAGCTTGGCGGGCATGCTGTCATACCACGCATGGCTCCAGCCGACGATCGCTTCGCTGAGCTGCGAACTGTCGTATCCCGCCGGATATACCGTGAATGCACCGCAGGGGGCAATGCCGTAGGGGTCGGCAACCGTATATTTACTACCGTTTTTGATATACGTGTCTCCTATATTGCCATCGATTTTCAGCGCCGATTTGTCGCATTGCATCGTATAGCTGCCGTCCGCGTTCTTCTTGGCATCCTTGAAACGGCCTTTGAAATTCGAAATGGTGACCGATCCGTTCGGATAGTCATCTCCCGTAATGCCCATGTCGGAATCATGATATGTTCCGCTGAACGTGCCATCGGACGCCACCGTCATAGTGGTGCTCCAACCGCCGGAACCGGAAGCGAAACCGTACTTTCCGGCGATGGACTTCATCAAAGACCGAGTGGCGGCATCCGATTGCGAATCAGATTTCTTGGTGTCTGCGTTCCTGCTTGCATTTTTGCCGTTAGATTTCTGACTCTTGGCGGACACGCCCTTGATGTTGGCGTCTTCGAGGGAATCCCAGTCGGGCTGGACGTCCTCCACCAGATAGTAGGCGGTTTCGTCGCTGGGGGCGGGCTTCATTTTGACGGTGTCATCCTTGGAGCCGTTGTAGCCGTTGTAAGGCATGAATGGATCGAACCAGTCCCTTGTATAGGTTGATTCCTTCTCGCCGTTCTTGTACTGGTTCACGTCACGATACATCAAGAACGGACGGTCCGTATCGACAGGTTTTTGCTTTTGGGCAGCCGCGAGTGCAGACGCGTCAAAATAGCCAATTTTCTCTACTGATTCCACATCAGAGCCGACTGGGAACACCGCGAACAAATCCATCATATGGAATTTACCGCTGCCGTCCGGCTCATAATCGGACGCATCCGAAGAGTCGGAATCAATGTCATGGACCTTTCCGGCAACACAACTCCGCATATCGCCTTCCCCACCCAAGGCGGAATCGCCACACCAATACGTTTCGAACGCTTTGTGTGGGAACAATTCAAATGCTCCAGAGTTTCCAGTCAACAGATAGTCGGCTTTCTTGCTGCTGCAATACGGCTGTTGCACCGCATCGCAGGAAATCAAAGACTCACCGGTCATGCTGTACTTCGTGTTCGCAGCACCATCTTTCACTTTCAGGAAAACGATGTCTCCGCTGGAATAACTGTCATCCTGTCCTAGCGTGATGCAGTCGCCGGCCTTATTGCACCACTGGCCAGAAGCAACGTCACTCGTGCCCATCAGCAACCCATCTCCACCGGTTCCGCTGTGGTCAATGAACGTCTGCTTGGCACCCTTGGCATCCACACCCTGATACAGGGTGATGGTCTGGCCTTCGTTCAGCTGGCTGCCCGGCCCAGGTTCGGAGCCGGAGACCTTGCCGATGTACTGTTTCGATGAGAGACGTTTCTCCACTTTCACGTCGTAGCCTTTGGATTCAAGGCTTGATTTCACGTCGGAAATTTCCTGGCCGACGATGTCCGACGGCAGGCCGCCGTCGCTTTTCGTAGCCACGCCGATGTAGATGCCTTTCTTATCATCCTTCACGCCTTGGCCTTGCGCGGGGTACGTGCTGATCACGCTTCCCTCGGTGGTTTTGCTGGTGTCCGACACGATCACCTGCTTGTAATGCACCGGCACGCCCATCTGCGAGAACGTTGTCACCACGCTTTCAGCTTTCTTGCCGACCGTACCTTCCGGCACGCCAGGGCCGGCCGATTCGCGCACTGTCACCACACTGCCCGCTCTTACGCGGTCACCGGACTGAATTCCCTGATAGCCAAGGAACTTGCCGCTTTTCACGCCGGAGAATTCCTTGACGCGCTTGACTTTGAGACCCTTGCCTTCAAGCTGCCTGACCACGACCTTCGCATCCGGAGTCTTCGACGAGTCCTTGGGAGACGCCACCGCCACGTCCGGCAACGACTTGCCACCCCACAACTCCATGTTGTATGTCACGATGCCGGCCACCACAGCGGCGACCAGCAGCATCGCGGCCACCGCAATGCCGATGATGAGCTTGCGATTCGGGGAAGCGTCACGCACAGTTCCGTCGCTTTTTGGCTCAGGAGTTTCCGACACCGACGGAACGGATTGCGATGCAGCCGAAGTCGCGGACTGCGCTACGGGCAGCGTGCCGCCGCCCGGCAACGGGACCGGCGGAATCGCGTCTGCCGGCTGCGAAGCGAGCTGTTCTGCAGGGCGTTCCTCGTGCTGTGCCGCAGACTGTTCCTCGGGTTGCTCCGCAGACTGCGGTGCGAGCTGCGATGCAGGGGTTTCCGCCACCGTGGAATCGACGGAAAAATCATCCGAAATCCGTGCTTGTCCGGCATCAGGCTGCACCGGAACGGAGACCAACGGATTGCCGCAGTTCGTGCAGAACTTCGACTCCGGAGCGTTCTTCGAACCGCATTGCGTACAGAACATGGCTTCTCCCCTGCTTCAGTTTCTTCTCTGAAATCGATTATAGGGAGCCGGCGCGGTAAGCCGAAAGACTACCGGAACAGGCTCACGCCTCGACGGGCCATGCAGTAGGCGTTACCCAGCCACGTATGACGGGAATTCGGCCACACCGCGCCCAATCGCGGAGCATTCTGGCTCATCCAGATACTCGGTACGCGGCCGTCAGCGGAACGCGAGCCCAGCAGGTTGAAACCGTTCTTTTCCAGCAGCCATTCCGGATGCTGTGTGGCGATCGCAAGCCCCTCTTCCAAAGTCAACGGCAATCGCTCGTCGGAATCGATCAGCTTGCGTGCCACGTCCGGCTCGCGGTTGATATAGCAGGTGCCGGTGTGCGGTTCGATCACCAGATAGAACGGGCCTTCCGGCGGTTCGAAACCATCCTGCGGCAGGAAGCTGGCGATATCGCGCGGCGGCATGGTGGTGAACCCCGCCATGCGGTTGATGGAGGTTCGGGCGATCAGCGATTCGGGCGTCACCAGTTCGCGCGTGGGCACCAACAGGATCTGCGTACCCAAATCGGCGGAACCATCGCAATCCTCAAGCGCGCGGATAAGCGGGCGCGCAAGCGAGCGGAACGCGGCTGCCGACATATCGGCCACATCCGGATACCCCAACGCCACGATACGATCCAGCTGCTTCTGCGCTTCTTCTGATGCCTTCGACATGTCTACCAGTGTACGCGAGCGCGTTTACCGACCAGCATACGGATAGCTCGGCGGACATGACGGCGGGTTTTCGTAAGATTGAACAACGCGTGTGGCCGCCCGCGACGTCGTTTTGGGCCGGCTGGTCGACCTCAAGCGTAAGCAAAATCAAACTTGCAAAACTTGGAAAACCGTTCCAGCATAAGCGAAAGGTTGTTATGTCCGAAAAGATTAAGGTTGGCATTCTCGGAGCTACGGGCATGGTCGGACAGCGCTTCGTGACGCTGCTCGAAAACCATCCGTGGTTCGAACTGGTCACCCTTGCCGCGTCCGCGCACAGCGCCGGCAAGACCTACGAGGAGGCCATCGGCAGCCGCTGGAAGATGGAAACCCCGATGCCGGAGTTCGTCAAGCACATGGTCGTCAAGAACGTGGCCGACGTCGAGGACGTGGTCAAGGACGTCGACTTCGTGTTCTCCGCGGTGAACATGCCGAAGGACGAGATCCGCGCCATCGAAGAGGAATACGCGAAGACCGAGACCCCGGTCGTGTCCAACAACAGCGCCCACCGCTGGACTCCGGACGTGCCGATGGTGGTGCCGGAGATCAATCCGGAGCACTATGAGGTCATCGAACATCAGAAGAAGCGCCTGGGCACCACGCACGGTTTCATTGCCGTCAAGCCGAACTGCTCCATCCAGGCCTATACTCCGGCTTTGGCCGCGTGGAAGGAATTCGAGCCGCACGAGGTCATCGTGAGCACGTACCAGGCCATTTCCGGCGCGGGCAAGACGTTCAAGGATTGGCCGGAAATGGTGGGCAACATCATTCCGTTCATCTCCGGCGAGGAAGCGAAGTCCGAGAAGGAGCCGCTGAAGGTCTTCGGCCATGTGGACGAGGCCAAGGGCGAGATTGTGCCGTTCGACGGTCCGCTGCGCATCACCTCGCAGTGCATCCGCGTGCCCGTGCTCAACGGCCACACCGCCACCGTGTTCATCAACTTCGGTAAGAACCCGACCAAGGACGAGCTGATCGACCGTCTGGTCAACTACACCAGCAAGGCCGCCGAGCTTGGCCTGCCGCACGCTCCGAAGCATTTCATCCAGTACCTGACCGAGGATGACCGTCCGCAGGTGCTCAAGGATGTGGATTACGAGGGTGGTATGGGTGTTTCCATCGGCCGTCTGCGTGAGGATTCCATTTTCGATTGGAAGTTCGTGGGATTGGCGCACAATACCCTGCGTGGCGCCGCCGGTGGCGCGCTGGAAAGCGCAGAAATGCTTAAGGCGTTGGGTTACATCACCAAGAAGTGATGCGACGTTTATGCGGCTTGGGTAGCTAAACCGTAAGCCGCATAAACGAGCCATAGCCAAGCAAAAGGCCGACTCTTCGGAGCCGGCCTTTTGCTTGTTTGGGGACTGCTTGGCACGGTATGCAACGTACGGCGTGAATCGTAAAAAGCAAACGAAAAGGGCACGGTCGCAAAACCATGCCCTTTAAAAATACTGGGAAACTGAAGCCAGCACTATCAGCGGCCGGTGCCGCCGTACACCACGGCTTCCACCTGGTCGGCGTCCAGACCGTAGGCGGTGTGCAGCGCCTTGACGGCGTCGTTGAGCTGCTCGAGCGGTACAAGCGCGGCGATGCGGATTTCGGACGTGGAGATCATCAGCACGTTCACGCCCTTGTCGCTCAGCGCGTTGAAGAACTTCGCGGCCAGACCGGAATGGGTCTTCATGCCCACGCCGACCACGGCCACCTTGCCGACGTTCGGGTCGACGTCGAAGGACTGGAAGCCCAGCTCGCCCTGCTTCTCCTGCAGCACTTCCTGGACCTTGGCCGCGGCGGTGCCCGGCACGGTGAAGGAGATGTCGGCGGTGCCGGTGGAGGCGGAGGCCTGCACGATCATGTCCACGTTCACGCCGGCCTCGGCCAGCATGGTGAACACCTTCGCCGCCATGCCCGGCTCGTTCGGCACGCGGCGCACGGTGGCCAGCGACTCGGTGCTGTCGTGCGCGACGCCGGAGATGATCGGCACTTCCGGCCCCAGGTCGGGGAACAGGTCGCCCATGGACTGGTTGTTGTCTTCGCTCATGTTCTTACCTTTGTTTGTAAAGTCTTATTTTCGTTTTCGCGTTGTCTTGCAATTATTTGCGATTGCCTGCGATTACGCTGCCCGGCTGCCGTTCAGATGTTCGGCAGGGTGCGCGGATCGACGCCTTCCGGCACGATCAGCGTGCCGCGACGGTGGGAGAAGGAGCTGCGCACGTGCAACGGCATGCCGAATCGCTGCGCGTATTCCACGCAACGCAATGCCAGCACCTTGGAACCGCAGGACGACATTTCCAGCATCGATTCGTAGTCGATGACGGGAATGCGACGGGCGGTCGGCACGATACGCGGATCGGCGGTGAACACGCCATCGACGTCGGTGTAGATTTCGCAGATGTCGGCGTCCAGCGCCACGGCGAGCGCGACTGCGGAAGTATCGGAACCGCCACGGCCGAGCGTGGTTGCGTCGCCGCCTTCGTTCACGCCTTGGAAGCCGGCCACGATCGCCACGGAACCCTTATCCAATGCACGACGCACGCGATCGGGCTTCACGGCCTTGATATGCGCGGTGCCGAACTGCGCGTCGGTCATGAAACCAGCCTGGGAACCGGTGAACGAGTATGCATGAGAACCGGCCGCATGAATCGCCATAGCGAGCAAACTCATCGAAATACGCTCGCCTGCGGTCATCAGCATGTCCATCTCGCGCGCCGGCGGGTTGGAATCGATGCTGAGCGCCTGATCGATCAGGTCGTCGGTGGTGTCTCCCATGGCGGAGACCACGACGGCCACGTCATTGCCGGCGTTCTTCGTTTCGATGATGCGTCGGGCCACGCGCTTAATCGATTCTGGGTCGGCTACGGAAGAGCCGCCAAACTTCTGCACGATGAGAGCCACAACTTATCCAATCTTCTTCAACGTATCACCTGCCTGATTCGGCAAGTGAAGTTCATTATAGGAAAAACCTGATTTGTCAAGTCCGGACGCGCCCAACATACGGAACATTCGGGACCCGTTCAGACGGCGCGACGGCCGGCGAGCGCACGGCCCAGGGTGATCTCGTCGGCGTATTCGAGGTCGCCGCCCACCGGCAGGCCGCTGGCAAGGCGCGTCACCTTGATGTCGGTCTGGCTCAGCAGCTGCGAAAGGAAGCTGGTGGTGGCCTCGCCTTCCACGTTCGGGTTGAGCGCGAGGATCACCTCCTTGACTTCGCTGTCCTTAAGCCGTTCGATGAGTTTGGCGATGTTGAGGTCGCTTGGCTGCACGTTGGCCATCGGGTTGATGACGCCGCCCAGCACATGGTACATGCCTCGGTATTCGCGGGTGCGTTCGATGCTCATCACGTCCTTCGGCTCTTCGACCACGCAGATCACGCTGTGGTCGCGGCGTGGGTCGGCGCATACCGGGCATGGGCTGGTTTCGCACACGTTGCCGCAGATATCGCAGAACCGTACTTTTTCCTTGACTTCCGTGATGGCGTCGATCAGTGCCTGCGATTCCTCATCGGGCGCGTTGAGCAGGTAGAAGGCGATGCGTTGCGCGCCTTTCGGCCCGATGCCGGGCAGGTTGGCGAACGCGTCGATGAGTCGTTGGATGGCGCCGTCATAGGCCAAAGCCATGGTTCATACCTTTCGTTGACTGGTTGCCGCAGCCACGTTCCGGACAACTGACGTCTGATGGCCAGCGCCCGGTACTCGCCGTACGATAAGCGACATGCGACGTGCGGTGGCCGGTGTCAGTCGTCAAGTGTTTTCTTCACCTGCATGTTGCGCGGATTATGCGGATCGTCCGAGCTGAATTCCTCGACTTTCTTCACTTCGAACACCCTGTTCAGGTCGTTCATGTCCAAAGCGTTCGATGCGCCGATCGATTCGTCGCTCATGGAGTATTCGTCGTCTTCCGGGGCGACTTCAGGCTCCGGCGGTCCCGCCTGCACCGGCATGGGGGCTCCCCATGGGTCATCCGCGAATCCTGCCGGCGATGACGCCGGCTGCTGGGCCTGTTGCGATTGCATTTCGCGGGCGCTTTGCCGTGCGCTATGTCGTTCGCTGTGCTGTTCCGGCTGGTTTTGCCGCGGCTGCTCCGGCCCATTCGGTTGGCCTTGCTCCCGATCGTCCGTCTGCGGCGTGGGCAGTGGCGTGGCCCACGGATCGACGTCATCGCTCACATCCGGCACGTCCACATGTTTTACGTGGTGTTCCGGCGGCTGTACGTCGTTGGCGTTGCCTTCGGCGATGGGCGTCTGCGGAATTGGGGTGTTCCACGGATCGTCGTCTTCCGGCTCCTTGGCAACCTCCTTGCCGAGGTTCGCGGTCAGCAATGTGGCGGCCTTCAGCTGTTCCTGCACCAGCTGCGCGTTGATCTTGCTCTGCTCTTCCGGGCTGAGCTTGCTCCACGGCACCGCGGTGGAACCGTCGGCAAGCTTCTTGGCCGGCGCGAGAGTGACATCAGGGCCGAACACCTTATGCACTTCGCCGCGCACGATCTGCACCACATTGGTGGTGCCGTCGACCGCTTCCTTGGCCACGGCCTTGGCGAACGCGTATTTGCTCAACGACTTGTCGAATTTAATCCACAGTCGGCCTTTGACCCCGTCCAGCAGCACGCGGGGCACTTTCTCGCGGTCCACGTAGCGACGGACATCCTCAGGCAGGCCGGCAACGATCGCGTCCCACTTCTGGTCGGGAGTGCGATCGTCCGTTGCCGCAGGCTGGGGCGCGGACTGAGTCACGGACTGGGTGGGAGCGGATGGTTCGGCATTGGATAGTTTGGATGGCGCAGACTGCGTTTCAACCGGCTTGGACTCGGCTGAAGCGGCCGGCTCGCTGCCTTCCGACAGAGGTCCACCCATCGCCTGCTGGACTTCCGCCAATACGGAGGCCGCTCCGGAAACGACGGCATCGGCTGGATTCGTGGGAGCCGCGGACGGTTCCACGGCATGCCTTCCACGTGCCGATTGCGCGGCGTACCTACGGGAACCGGACGGACGCTGCGATTCAGACGCTGCGGCACCGCCCGCATGTCCAGCTTCCGGCATGCCGGACGATGGTGCGGCGGCTTGCGCGACCACGCCTGTCTCACGACCGGCAAGAAGGCGGGCGGCGAGCAGTTCCAGGCGCATGCGCGGCGAAATCGCACCGGTCATGTTGGCCAGCGTGGCGTTGATCGTATCCGCCATCTGCGTAAGCGCGGCCAATCCCAACGAAGCCGCCTGGCGATGCAGATCGTCCATGTTCTCGGTCGCGGTGTCGTCAGACAGCACGCTTTCCGCACGCTCACCGCCCAAGGTGAGCACCAGCAGGTCGCGCACGCGTGCCAGTAGGTCCTCAACGAAACGTCGGGGGTCGAATCCGCCGACCACGACCTTTTGAATGACGCCATACAGCGCCTCGCCGTTCTTGTCGGCGACGGCGTCGATTGCCTCGCCGATAAGCGCGTCCGGCGTGAAACCAAGCAGCGCGACCGCGGAATCGTAAGGAATCTTGCCGTCGACGGCACCGACCATCAGCTGGTCGAGCACGGACAGCGTGTCACGTACGGATCCGCCGCCGGCACGCATGGCCAAGCGCAGCACACCCGCTTCGGCCTCGATATGCTCGTCGGCGCAGATCTGCTCAAGATACGGGCCCATGACCTCCTGTGGCACCAGACGGAACGGATAGTGGTGGGTGCGGGAGCGAATGGTGCCGATCACCTTGTCCGGTTCGGTGGTGGCGAAGATGAACATGACATGCTCCGGCGGCTCCTCCACGATTTTCAGGAGCGCGTTGAAGCCCTGCGGCGTGACCATGTGGGCCTCGTCGAGGATGAAGATTTTATAGCGATCGCGGGCCGGGGCGAATCCGGCACGTTCACGCAGTTCACGGGCATCGTCCACACCGTTATGGGAGGCGGCGTCGATTTCCACCACGTCGATGGAGCCGGGGCCGCCGGTGGCAAGGTCACGGCAGCTGGCGCATTCACCGCACGGATGCGAGGTCGGACCTTTGGCGCAGTTGACGCAACGGGCCAGAATACGCGCGGAACTCGTTTTACCGCAGCCGCGCGGTCCGGAGAACAGATAGGCGTGCGTGAGCTTGTTCTCGTCAAGCGCACGCATCAGCGGAACCGTGACCTGATCCTGTCCGATCACGCCATCGAACGTGTCGGGACGATACCTTCTATACAGTGCCAGTGCCATCGCAAATTCCTTCCGCCGTAGTGTTCTAGAGTATCGATGAATTACGACACGTTCGCCAATCGGGAAGCGCCGAGGCCGACCATCTCCGCAAGTCCATCGCGTGTCTGTCTGATCTACAACCGGCGCAGCCGGTACTCTGGAAATCAGACATGAACCGTGTGATCGGCGTACCGTCGGTCACGAACGCTGACTGTTGCGCGCCTAAAACCCGTGCGTCACCACCATGCCGCACAAGGCGTTGCCACGCGATTGGGAGGAGAGAGCCATGACCGGGAAACCGGAAGCGTCCACCAGCACCATTGGAGACGCGCGTCGCTTGCAGATCGTGCAGGCGGCACGTGAGATCTGCTTGGAAAAAGGGTTTTCGAAGATCACGATCAGCGATATCGCCGAACGGGTCGGCATGACCAGATCGCTTTTCTACCACTATTTCCAAGACAAAGACCAGGTTGCGGATGCCGTGCTCGACGATGTCATCAGCGAAGTCATCGCCCGCCTGGAAGAGTGGAACGAGCATCGCGAGGCCGGCAACATCTCGAAGGCGCTTGACGATGTGGTGCGGCTGACCCGTTCGCTCATCGCCGATGAAGGCCCGTTCAGCCAACGTCTCATCGAGGATGGCAACGCTGCACTGTATCTGAGGTTCATCGACCGGGCCGCGGACCGCATTTCCGAATACCTGTGCGGTTCCACGGTACGTGAATTCGAGGAAAAGCACGGCATGCCGATCCGCAACGAGCATGAGACCTTCTACACGCTGATCGTCGGCTTGATCTCGCTGATCAGACTGCATCCTGACATTGACGATGACATTGTCAGGCAGGTGGCGGCACAGACGCTGCATTTGGACGAATATCTGTGACGGTGCTCCCACACGCGTCATTTCCGCCGGCAAGCAACATATAACGGCCGTTCAACGTCCGGAGGGGCATCGAGCGGCACCGGCTGGCTGACGGAAAACGACGTCAGGCGAGGAATCTACCGGTAAGAGGGTCGCGACCGTCACGTTTGATGGTTTCCAACACCCGTTCCTCGCTGTCGGCCGCCTGCGCTTCCGCCACGGCCGGCGGCACCAGCACACGCAGCGCACTGTCCTTGGCTAAGACCTTCACCGGCAAATGGCCCACGTATTCGCCATCGGCCATCAACACCGAAGGCTCATCCCCTTCGGTGGCGCGGGTGATTTCAATGTCGCGCACCCGCTTCCATCCGAAAGCATGGCTGCCCAGCAGTCGGCCGTGGTAGGCGCGTGCCACCGCGTCCACGCACTCCCGGAAATTCGGCACATGGTCAAGCCACACCAGATCAAGCAGTCCGTCCGCGAACCGTGAATACGGGGACACCTCGATGCCGCCGCCGATATGGCGGGAATTGGCCACGGTGAGCAGTGGCGAGATGATATCCCGCTCCTCCACCGAACCGTCGGCCAGCGTGGCCTTGATGTGGTATCCGTAGCTTTTCATGTGTGTCAGCTCCACGATGACCGCGGCGAAATACCGCAGCGAGCCATTCGGCAGATGCGAATGATTGGCGCGGTCGTTGATGCTTGCGTCCAAACCGCACGACAGCATGCCCGCATAATAGCGGTCGATCGGCGAGCGCGACTGTGAAACATCGGTTCCGTCGGTCGAATCGATGGCATGACCGTCAGGCAACGAAGTCACCAAGCCCATGTCCACGTCGATATGCGTGCCGCGCACAATCGCACCGACAATGCCTTCAACGGCGGTTTCGACGCGATTGACCGGCAAATCCAGTCCGCGTGCGAAATCATTGCCGGAGCCGATGGCCACGATGCCGAGTGGTTTGCCGGAGCAGCCGACTGCGTTGGCGCCTAACGCGACCATGCCGTCGCCTCCGACCGCGACCAGATAATCGTATTCGTCGCCGCGGCGGCGGGCGTTGGCCAGGGAATCGTCGAAGCTTGTGCCGGTCACATCGATTACGTCGAAGCCGTGCTTGCGTCCGGCTCCGCGCAGCAGATCAATGACATGACCGCCCACTTGGGCGCCCTTGCCTTTGTTCGATGTCGGATTGCAGACCACGGCAACGGTCGTATTCGCATGTGACGTCTTGCTCATACTTGTACGATAACCATGTTTCACGTCAAGCGCCAGATTGCCCATTACCTTCAGCTGAACATTCCGTGTCGTCATGCAACGACTGTCCGGCAATCTCCTAATCACAGGCAATAGGCCCCGCACGTGACTGCCGGACGACCCACGGTGCGAACGGTACCTGCGTGGCCGCCTGCACGGCGACCACCGCATCCTCGCCTTCAATGGCACAGGATTCGAGCCGGGTTCCATTGCCCGACGTTGTACGCGATGCGGCCGCGCACGGGTCGGCGGCACCGTCACGCAGCGACTGCGCGGCGGCCACCGACGCCAGGTCGGCCGTATTCTGCGCGCGATGCACGCACAGCAGCAGATTGCCTGCCATGGCGACCGCACCGAGCATGGCCGCGACGATTGCGATCAGCGCGACTCCCGATATGGTTCCGGAACCTTCGTCCGCGCCTTTCAGCACATGCAACACTCGTCGCACATACTGTTTCACGTCATGTTTCACGGAAGTCGTTCCTTTCTTGCCGCGCATTGGAAGCCTTTCAAAAACCGTTACGGACAGCACGCTGTCATGAACATCGCAATCAGAAATACCGAGTTGCCTTGCCCACGACGCTGGCGGGCAGCACGCCGGTCGGATCCGCCGCAACCGGGCAACGCACCACAACGGTGACGCTGTTCGCATTGGCGGCGAACGACACCGTGGAACCGCCACCGGCAATGGTTTGCGCCGCGGCGCGGGCTTTCGCTTCGCCGCCGGCGTCAATCGCCATGGCCCTCGCACCGGCGGCCGCAGCGTCCTGACAGTTCATGGACACTATGGAGGCACGCCCCAAACACAGCACCAGAATCGCCACCGCGGCCACGCAGGGAAGCACCACCGCGAATTCGGCGGTGACGGTTCCGCAATCGGCGTCACGGGCATGGCGTCTCCACCATCGCGCAAGCATGGTTACCCCACGCTCAACGCTTTCTTGATGAGGCCGGTCAGCAGCGTTTTCACGACATCCGATTTCACGATGGCGATCAGAACCGCGGCGAATGCCGTGGCCGCCACCAGCACCACCGCGTATTCGGCGGTGACCGCGCCCTTCTCCGGCTCGGCGGTCAGCAGGCGCATGCGCGCGTCCAATAGGCAGACCGCCTTATTGGCACGTTCCTTGGCCGCGCATAACTTCTGGCCGACGCGACCCATCAGACCCGGCGAACCATCGACATTGATTGACATTGCGTCGTTCATGACGCTCCTTTCATTCGGCTAATCCCGGCCGATTGACCGGGTACGCTCAGTGTCAGGTATTGGCATCGGCGATGGCATGGTTTTCGTGGGTTGTGGTCGAAGAACGTGGGTTATCCACACCCTCGGCGTGTCATCCACACTTATCCACAAGCGATTAGGGCATGACGGAACGGACCGCGCATCATCCGTCATTCCGACCGCGGTCCGATTCGAGCAAATTTGAGCCAATTCGCACCAACCCGCACTACCCCATGGCGAATCGGCCGCTACAGAAACGACATCACCGCCGGAATCACGCCAATGGCGACAAAGGCCGGCAGCATGCACAGGCCGGTCGGTAGCAACAACCGAATCGACAGTTTCGCCGCCGACTGTTCAATCCGCGACCGTTCATCCCAATCCAGCTGCTCGATTGCGGTTGCCAACCGATTCACCGGCGAGGAGCCGCTCGACCATGATGAGGAGAACGCGTCACGGACCACGGCGCAATCATCATCGTCAGGCCATGCCTCATTCCATGGCATGCCACTATTCAGCCGTTCTCCAGCCGAGCGCAATCCACCGCCGAACTCGCCTTCCACAATGTTTCCGACCGTAATCAGCGCGCGTGGAATGGACGCTCCTTGACGTATCGCCACGCTCAACATTTCCAATATCAAGGGCAATGGCAGATTGCATGACCGCACGTCGGAATCGGGCGGATTTCTGGCTGGCGACCATTCATACAGCCATGTCGCGCCAGCGGCGCCCACCGCTGCCAGCATCGGCCATGCCAAGCTCATCGCACATGCTCCTGCCGCATCAGCCTGCGAATCCAATACCAGCCGACGGCATAACAGCAGCCGGCGAAGCCGAGGCACATCCATCCTTTCACGTCTTCCACAAGGAATCGCAAGGGATGGGCTCCCATGCATTCCCCTAGCATCACCGTCAGCAACGGCAATGCCATCAGCAGCTTCACCGTGGCCTGCGGCATGGCAAAAGCGTTGGCACGCAAGTCGTCGAGCAGCCGTCGCCGCTTCAACGACGCCGCGACGGCCTCCAGGCATCGGCTCATCTCGCAGCCCAACTGCAGACTCAACGTGCAGGCCGCATGAAGTTCCGCACCAAGCTGATCCACATGCTTGTGTTGTTCCTGAAGCGAGCAGCGGCTTCGTACGGCCATGTCAATACGGAAACGGGTCAGTTCAGGCACTGCGAAAGGAGCGCCCTGTAATTCCTCGAACGCTTGGACCAAGGTGGCTCCGCTGCGTACGGACGCCCGCAGCGCGGCCACGCATGCGGCAGCGCCGATGGTCGGCATCCGTGGCGATGCATCCCGGTTTTCCCCATCGTTCCGGACTGTTCTGCCATGCCCGTCGGATTCATCATCACAAGTTCCATCTCCATCGGCCCCGCCGCTATCGTCAGCCGAACGAAGCCCGAAGCGAACCAGCACACGCTGTAATCGCCGCAATCCCGCCCATTCCACGTTCCGATTCAGCCACAGCCAGACGGCCATCGACGCCAGCCATGCGGCGCAATATTCCCAACCACACGCATCACGCATCATGCGCTCCATCGGCTCATGAATCCATCCCAACGTTGGCCGGCACGGACCGTACGGCCATCCCAGGCGGCCAGCAGACGCCCATGCAATCGCCCTTCCACCGCTTCCAATCTGCCGACCTGCGCAATGCGCCGTCTGCCGGCGATACGTTCCACATGAAGCACCACGTCGAACGCATCCTCGGCGAGCGCCGCCGTGGCGCGTGGCTCCAATCCGGCCAGCAAACCCAATGAGACCAATCGCGCCGGAACCGCCTCCACTTGATTGGCGTGCAATGTGGTCATGCCGCCTCGATGCCCGGAATTCAAGGCTCTGAGCAGATCCACGACTTCACCGCCACGGCATTCGCCGACCACCACGCGGTCCGGTCTCATGCGCAGCGTCGCGCAGATCAGTTCGGAAAGGCCTATGCCGCCGGCACCTTCCGTGTTGGCTTCGCGTGTGACCAGAGACACGTGGTTGGCATGTTGGATCATGCCCAATTCGCGCACTTCCTCGACGGTGACGATGCGCTCGTTCGGCGGGCATCGCATCAGCATGGCTTTGAGCATCGTGGTTTTGCCGGCACCGGTGCCGCCTGTCACCAGCACGCTTGCCTTGCGGGACACCAGTCCGGCCAGCAGGGGCAGCCATTCGGCTGGAAACATGCCGTTGCGCGCCAACGATTCCAGATTGGGCGAGACCGCATCGGGCAATCGTATGCTGATGGCCGCGCCCTGCGGCACCAGTGGTGCGATGACGGCGTGCACGCGCAGACCGTCCACGGTGGAGGCGTCGGCGATCGGGCAGGCGTCATCAAGCCGTCGGCCAAGTTGCGAGCATAATCGCGCTGCGAATTCACGAATCGACTGCGCTGACGGAAAGCATCGGCGCAGCAGACATACTTCCTGCATGCCTTGGCCGCAATCCGCCCAAACCGTGCCGTCGCAGGTCACCGCGATGTCCGTGACGCCCGGCTGCGAGGCGATGGCGCTAAGGGGTCCGAGTTCCATGCTTCACCCGCTTGCCTTCCAACGATTCCTGCAGTTCATCCGTGAGCGCGGCCAAGGCTTTGACGGTTTGGCGGTTCGGCCTGCGCAGGCCCAGGCCGTCCAGCAGTTCGCCGCACAGCTTGGCGTCCGGTTTGACAACCGCCGCGAGGGAATGGCCAAGATAGTTTTCCGTCTCTTCCAGCGTGGTCACGCCACGTCCACGTGCCACGCCGCGCGGTTCAACGCCGACGATATGGCCATGTTTCTGCCGTTCCGCCGTTCCACGCGATTGCATGGCCACTTTGGCTCGGGCCAGTCCGAGCACCGTCATTTCGACCACGGTGATGTGTGTGGCCTGGGCCAGTTCCGGAATGTCATCGAGTCCACGCCATTGCCCGGCGTCCACGATCACCGCGTCCTTCACCTGCGCGAGCGCGCGGATGCATGCCTGGATCTCCCAGGATTGCGGGTTTTCGCTTCGCCAGGGATTGCAGGCCAGCAGCGGCACGCCATCCCACACGGGCAGTTCTCGCAGCAGCGCTTTGCCGTCCACTTTGCCGAGCGGGGCGCTGATGTCTCCGAAGCGTGAACCGTCTTCGTCTTCCACACCGAGCAGCACGTCAAGACCGCCACCGTTGAGATCTGCGTCTACCAGCACGCTTTTGCATCCACGTTCCGTCAGTTCGCGGGCCAGCAGCGCCGCCAACGTGCTGGCACCGACTCCGGCGACGGCGGATCCGACCACCACGACGTTGCGTGGAGCAGGTTCCGGTTGCGCTTCAACGGGTTTCAGCCGTGTGGACGACGATTCCAACGGCGAACCCATGAAACCGCCCGCCACGGCAGGCCCGGCCCATCGTGCCGACGTTCGCGCGTCCACGGCGTTCTGCGGCGTATAGAACCGTTGCGGCGAGACCGTTTCCCGCCGAACGGTTTGCTGGGATCGAGTCGGCTGCCGCACTCTGGCCGCTGGCTGCGACCGGATTTTCGGCGAACACGTCACGCGCACGTCACGGCCTCCGTATGACGGCAATGGGACCGGAGGGACCTGTAATGAAGAAATTGCATCGCTCATACCGCCGATTGAAAAACGAAACCGCACATGGGTTCAAGCCGAAACGGCACCTGTGGTCGGAGAATGTGGGTTATCCACACCCTCGGCGTGTCATCCACACTTATCCACATCGCAACGCGATTCGGCACATCGCAAGACATTACGCAACGCAGCACGGCGCAGCGCAACAAAAAAGGAAGACCCGCCGAAGCGGGCCTTCCTGCAAGAATCTTCGGAGCAGAATCGCTGCACAACAACATCGTCGTAACGGTAAGTCTATCCAATGCCCGTTCAACGTAACAACCTATCTCGGTCATACACACCTTGTGGGGCTCTGCTCTTCAGTTGTTCTTGTACTTCGTAATTATGCTCGCCATTGCGGCAAGTGCAAACCGAAACGGGACGATGTTCCGTATTTATCGCAACTGTTGCTTTCCGATCGCAAGAATCGCAAAAATGCTCCATGCTGTGCGAATCGCAACGCTTGCTTGTTCATTCACGTTCATTTGCCCCGAAAAAACGGCGTGTCGGAAGCATATTTCACCAACTCGGCGAACGAATGTTAACTCCTGCTTAATTTTCCTGAGTTTTGCAAGACATTCCAAGCACTTGAGGATAAAGTAGATAACTATGGCACAGATTTTTGACGCACCCTCAAAGGCGATCCTGCGCAGCCAGATAGCTGAGCATATCGCTGAGACCGATAAGAACGATAAGCGCGAGCTTCAGGCAGGCGAGGAACCGCTGCCGAATGACCGTTTCTTCGACCGTGAGCTGAGCTGGTTGAAGTTCAACAAGCGCGTCCTCGAGCTTGCACAGGATGAGGACCTGCCGGTCATCGAACGCGCGAGCTTCGCCGCGATCTTCGCGAACAACCTCGACGAGTTCTTCATGGTCCGCGTGGCCGGCCTGAAGCGCCGCATCGACACCGGCATCGCCGTGACGGCCGCTTCCGGACTGAGCCCGAGGCAGCAGCTGCGCGCCATCAGCGAGCAGGCCCACCGCCTGCAGGACGAGCACGCGCACTACATCATCGACCACATCCTCCCCGACCTGGCGAAGGAACAGATCGTGCTGCTGAGCTGGGACAAGCTCACCGCGGCCGAGCAGGAGCGCCTGTCGCGCTACTACCGCCAGCAGGTGTTCCCGGTTCTGACTCCGCTTGCCGTGGATCCGGCCCACCCGTTCCCGTACATTTCCGGCGGTTCCCTCAACCTCGCCGTGCTGGTGGAGAATCCGGCATCCGGCAAGTCGCACTTCGCCCGCGTGAAGGTTCCTGACAACCTGAACCGTCTCGTGCCGGTCGACGACCTGACCGAAGACGAGAACACCAACGTGCGCTATGGCTTCATCACCATGGAGAACCTGATCATCGCCCACCTGGAATCCCTGTTCCCGGGCATGATCATCAAGGAGGCACGCTCCTTCCGCGTCACCCGTAACGAGGACATCGACGTGGAAGAGGATGACGCCGAGAACCTGCTCAACGCCATGGAGAAGGAGCTGCTGCGCCGTCGTTTCGGACCGCCGATCCGTTTGGAGATCTCCGACGAGACCAGCCCGTTCCTGTCCCAGCTGCTCGCCGACCAGCTGCGCGTGAGCGCCGACGAGGTCTACCGCCTGCCGGCGCCGCTTGACGCGACCGTGCTGTTCGAGCTCGGCGGCATCGACCGTCCGGATCTCAAGTACCGTCCGTTCATTCCGACCACCAATCGTCAGATCGCCGAAGTCGAATCGTCCCGTGCGCAGGACATTTTCGCCGCCATCCGCGAGCGCGACATCCTGCTGCACCACCCGTACGATTCCTTCTCGACGTCCGTGCAGGCGTTCCTGGCGCAGGCCGCGGCCGATCCGAAGGTGCTGGCCATCAAGCAGACGCTGTACCGTACGTCCAGCAATTCGCCGATCATCGACGCGCTGATCGACGCCGCGCATGCCGGCAAGCAGGTGCTGGCGCTGGTCGAGATCAAGGCGCGTTTCGACGAGGACGCCAACATCGCGTGGGCCCGCAAGCTGGAACGCGCGGGCGTGCACGTGGTGTACGGCATCGTCGGCCTGAAGACCCACTGCAAGCTGAGCCTTGTGGTGCGTCAGGAAGCCGACGGCCTGCGTCGTTACTGCCACGTGGGCACCGGTAATTACAATCCGAAGACCGCACGTATCTACACCGACCTGGGCCTGCTGACCTGCGATCCGGTGGTCGGCCAGGATATGACCCGCCTGTTCAACCAGCTGTCCGGCTACGCGCCGAAGTCGAGCTTCCACCGTCTGCTGGTGGCGCCGCGCACCGTGCGTTCCGGCTTGATTCAGCGCATCCGCCGCGAGGAGGACGCCGCACGCGCCGGCAAGGAAGCGTGGATCAAGATCAAGGTCAACTCCATCGTTGACGAAAAGACCATCGACGCGCTGTACCGTGCAAGCCAGGCCGGCGTGAAGATCGACATCGTCGAACGTGGCATCTGCGCGCTCAAGCCGGGCGTTCCGGGACTTTCCGAGAACATCCGCGTGCGTTCGATCCTCGGCCGTTTCCTTGAGCACAGCCGTATTTACGCGTTCGCCAACTCCGATGGCCCGCAGATCGGCGAAGGCCCTGCGGCCGGTCCGGAAGTGTGGATTGGTTCCGCCGATCTGATGCACCGCAACCTCGACCGTCGAGTCGAAGCGCTGGTCCGCATCGTGGCTCCGGAGCAGATCGACGAGCTCATCAAGTACGTCGATCTGCAGATGGCCGATTCCACCGCGTCTTGGCATATGCAGGCCGATGGCACCTATGTGCGCCATTGCAAGGATGAGGAAGGTCGACCGCTGGTCGACAGCCAGGAATACCTCATCAAGAAACACACGCGTCGACCGGTAAGGCACTGATCGATCGAGGCGAATGGCCGGTTCCGCACCTTGCGGGCCCGGCCATTTTCTGTATGTTCGGACGTCACGCGCCGCCGCCAGCCCGGCCCAGCCTAGAATAGGACAATATGAGCGAAAAGATGAGACGCATCGTGGAAGCCGCCGGCGGCATCGTATGGCGATGGAAGGCGGGCAGCGATATCGCGAACGATCCTGCGATCGCCAGTAGCAAATCCGCGCAGGAACAGCTCGACAGCATTGAAGTATGTATCGTGCACCGTCCGAAGTATGACGATTGGAGCTGGCCGAAAGGCAAACTCGAGCAGAACGAGACGCATCGGCATGCGGCGGTGCGTGAAATCGGCGAAGAGACGGGGTCGCCGGTCAAACTCGGACCGTATCTGTGCGAAGTCGAATACCCGTTGTCCGAAGAGGGCAAGAAGACCCGGCATTCGCACGATTGCACGGCCGACACCAAGCACACGTTGTATTGGATGGCGCAGCCGATTTCCGCCGACGACGCCGAACATCTGCTGGACGCGTTCGGCCCGGTGCACCGCGCGGACGTGGGCGAAATCAACGATATCGTCTGGGTTTCCGTACGTGAGGCGCGCAAAATACTGTCCCATTCGACCGATAAGGACACGTTGGCAGTGTTCGTGGACCGCGTGCAGGAGGGTGCCGCGACCGCGCAGAATCTGCTGATCGTACGCCATGCGAAGGCTGAATCGCGCAAGTCGTGGAAGGGCACCGACGCGAACCGTCCAATCACGCCGAAAGGCGCGGCGATGGCGTTTGCCCTCAACCGCGAGCTCGCCTGTTTCAACCCGACGCGACTGGCCACCTCGCCGTGGCTGCGCTGCCAGGAGACGTTGCAGGTGCTGAGCTGGCAGACCGAACGGCCGATGGAACACATCAACACGTTGACGGAGGACGCGTTCGCCGAGCATCCGGCGGTCTCATGGCTGGCGTTCCGCGAGCAGATCACGCAGACGCTCAACAGCCGCGAAACCACGGCCATCTGCATGCACCGGCCGGTCATCGGCGGCATGTACGACCATTTGCGCGGCCTGTGTGCGCGTAAGCAGCTTGCCAAGCAGCTCATCGCAAAATCGCCATACATGCCTACCGGCACCGCCATGTCGCTGTTCATCATCGACACACCGCAAGGCCCCAGCATCATCGACATTCAGAAGGTCTCCCCCATTGTCTACTAACATGCACTACGGTTCCGGTTCAGTCGTTCCCAGCCGTTCCGCCGGTTTCACGAACACCGGTTCGCCGCGTCCGGCACGCCCCGGCCAGCTCGACCAGATGATGGCCGACAATATCGCCGGCGACGCCGATCCGGCGGAAATCAACGAAATGTGCCATGCGTCGGCCGCGGCGCTGCTTGACCGCGTGCACCACACGCAGGACGCCGAACTGGTGGAACGCGTGCTGACGCTGGTGGACCGCGAAGGCGTGGACGTGATCGCCGAACTGTGGAGCCATGCCGACCCCGACTCGCTGCCGGGCATTCTGTGGCGACTGTATCTGCTGCGTACGTGGATGCGGAAGAACCGCGAATCGATCGCGCGACTGTGGCGCGTCGGCGAGCCCGTCGCCACCACCGCTTCCGCGATTGCCGGCGTGGACCAAGCACCGACGGAAAACGACATCGCACGTACCGCCGATTCGATTTTGGCCGGCGCGTTTACAGGCGATTTCGCCGTGGCACTTGAGCGGGCCGCCGCCTTCACCGACGTGGTTGCGTTGGGATTGCGTATCGAAGCGCGCAAACTGGCTTCGCTGAGCGGTTCCAGCGAGGCTGGATCATCTGATGTTTCCGACGGTTCCGCTACGTCTGCTGCGGCCGGCAGCCGCCCGTCGGCCGTTGAGAAGCGGGCGCGCGCGAAGGCTGCGAAACTGATGCACACAGCCGGCAACCTGTTCGCCACGGCCAAGGATTTCCGCCACGGGGCGAATCTGTGGCGGCGCGGACGATTGGAATAGGCCGTTCCACTGTCGTTTTCCACTACTGCTTTCCACCGCCGCTTTCCGTAATTTTCCCCCGTTTCATACCCCACGCGACACGGCGCTGCGAAGCGTCGAGCGCGACTGTACAATAGGAATTCGCGCCGGGCCATGCATAGCCCCGGGCTCCATTTTTTGCCGCTGCGAGCGGCCTTTGCGCCGACAGGCGCTTTCGTGGTTCGGCGCTTTTCTCCTCTTTTGATGTTTTCCTGATTTTTCTCTGGCTTTCTTGCGATTTTCGATTGCCATCCGATCGGCGCTCATCTGGGTTTCATTTGACCGACCTACCGGCGCGTTGCCGAACAGCCGATACATGGACTACGCTTAGAAACCATGGATATTCATGTTTTGAACCACCCGCTGGTGGACCACAAGCTCACCGTTCTTCGCGACAAGAACACTCCGTCCTCCACGTTCCGCGAGCTCGTTTCCGAACTCGTGATGCTCGAGGCCTACGAAGCCACCCGCGACATCGAAGTCGTGGACAAGCCCATCGAAACCCCGGTGGCTCCGATGATCGGCAAGCACATCGCCGCCCCGGCTCCGATTATCGTGCCGGTGCTGCGCGCAGGTCTGGGCATGCTCGACGGCATGACCAAGATGATTCCGTCCGCTGAAGTCGGTTTCCTCGGCATGAAGCGCGACGAGGAGAACCCGACCCAGCAGATCACGTACGCGAACCGTCTGCCGGAGGATCTCACCGGCCGTCAGTGCTTCCTGATCGACCCGATGCTCGCCACCGGCGGCACGCTCGTTGCGGCCACCCACTATCTGGCCGAGCGCGGTGCGAAGGACATCACCGCAGTGTGCATTCTGGGCGCTCCGGAAGGTCTGAAGTTCGTTGAGGAAAACCTCGACCCGTCCATCAAGTTCAAGCTGGTGCTGTGCGCCGTCGATGAGAAGCTCAACGACAAGTGCTACATCGTGCCGGGCTTGGGTGACGCCGGCGACCGTCTGTACGGCGTGATCGACTGAGCTGCCAATCGGAATAAATCAATCGAATAAAAATTCGGCCTGCTACCGCACCAATCATGCGATGGCAGGCCGAAACCATATAAAACCGGCTGTCGCCTGTCGATCATAGTCCGTCGACTAGCGCCCGGCTGCTGTCGCTCGCCGGGCAACTATCAGTCGGCTACTGTTCGTCGGGCACGAACGCTTCGAAGATGTGGCGGTCGAACTGGTCGCAGCACTGCGCGTATTCGTCGCGGCTGCGCACGGTCCACGACACCGGCACCGCACCCATGAATCGGGCCAGCTTCACCTGCGGGCTGTTGCCGCCCTTCCAATCGTAGGCGACGAAATCAGGACGGGAAATCCAGTCGGACAACAGCGCGCCGGCCGCGTATTCCTTGCCGAGCGCCACCGGATCGGTGGGCTTGTCCTCGCCGTACGGCCACCAAGACAGCTGGCCGCGGCACACTTCCGGACGGTTTTCCTTGTACCAGTTCACGGCGGCCGGGTTGAACGATTCGATTACGTACTTGCCGGAGTATGCCTGCAGCAACGCGTCGCCCTTCTCCATAAGCTCCACGTCGCGCGGATCCCACTTGGAGTTGTCATCGAACTTATATTCCACAATCAGCGGCACACGACCAGCCACCACTTTGAGCACGTCGGCGAATAGCGGCACATGCTGATAGTAGCCTTCCGGCGCGTTGTCCGGCGTGGTGACCAGCGGCGGTTCCTCCAATGCCAACGGCAGCGGCGCGGCCTTGCATGCGCCCGGAGCGTCGGTCGGGAACAGCGGAATACGAGTCAGCTCGTCATACGTGAGATCGGCGATACGGCGCGGATCTCCGGCAACACGCATCAGGTCGCCGTCATGCACCACCACGACCTCGCCATCGCGCGTCATCTGCAGGTCCAGTTCGATACCGTACCCGGCTTCACAGGCGGCTGCGAACGCGGCAAGCGAGTTTTCAGGGGCAATCACGCCGGGTGTATCAGGGCTGCCGTACCCGGCTTTCATGGCCATGCGGCGGGCGAGCGCCACGTATTCGCCGCTTTCGTTGGCGTATTGCGCGGTCAGGCCGGAACCGGCGTCATGCAGACCGCGGTGCGCGTACCACACATCCGGAACGGCCGGCACATAGTTGCGCCGCTTGTCGGAGAAGGAACGCGGGGCGATCGCCCACACCGCGGCTCCCGCCGCCACCGCACCACCGAGCAGCGCTTTCTTGAGAAACGACTTTGACATGGGCATCCTCCCTTGCGATTGACCCTGCTCACCGCATTTGCGCGCGCAATGAGCCACTTGTTACGAGCGTAGCCCAGTTTGCCGGTTTTCGCTCACGATTTCACCGATTATTCAGTTTCGTCGTTGCATATGGCGATTCCCACGCTCTAACGGCACCCACGTCGGCCTCGAAAGGCTTTCGCGGGACAAAATATGGAAGGGCGATTGCCGAGTCGGTGGTGGGGCCTGGCAGGTTGCGCCCTGTTGCTCACGACTTGCGATTTAGGCCGGTTTGGCACAGTCGTGAGCGAAAGAGGGTGCGGCAAAGCATGGTAGGGGGTATAAATCGCCTGTTTTTCCGTCTTTTTTGACGCACATCCCGCCAAAGATACGCAAAATCGTAAGTCGTGAGCAAAAGGGGGTATCGCCGATCGTTTCCCTTTCGCATTTTGTTACCAGGAACGGACTTTCGCGGGACAAAATACGGAAGGGCGATTACCGAGCCGGTAAGACTGGCTAATCGCCTTTTATTAGCGGACTGAGACGGTGAGGCTATGCGGCCAATCGGCGGCGTGATGCGAGGTGCGGGCCGCTGCGTTGCGGCGGAGCACGGCGATGCCGGCAAGCGCGATGGCGAGCGTGCCGTAGGTTGCGACGAAACCGTAGACGGTGAATGACGAGACCGCGGAATCCGCAGCCTCGTGTTTGGCTTGCGCCGCGTTGTATGGCACGCGATGGCCGCGCACCAGCAGCCGTTGCGTGTTCACGCCGTACGGCGTGCAGGTGACGAGCGTGACGAGGTTCTTGCCGGGCTGGACGCTGAGTTCCTTCGTTTGGTCGGGTTTGACCACGCTGATTCGATCGACCTCGTAGGCGAGCGTGCGGTTGAGCACGGTGATGTAGAAGTGGTCGCCTTTCCTCACCTTGTCAAGGTCGGTGAACAGGCGTGAGGTCGGCAGGCCGCGGTGTGCGGAGAGCACGGCGTGCGTGTTTTTGCCGCCGACGGGCAGGGCGGAGCCACGTAGATGGCCGACGCCTTTCTGCAGCGATTCCGGTGTGGTGTAGTGGCAGATCGGCAAGGTGGATTTGAGTCGGGGGATGTTGATGTATGCCATCACGCCGTTGGGGTCCTCGTTGAGGAAGCTGGCGTATTCGGCGTCCTCTTCGGGCGTGGTGACGGCGAACGCGTCGGGAACGCCTTTGCCGGGCACAGTGGCGTTGTACGCGTCGATCCGTTTGAATTCTGCGTAGTCCTCGCCGGACGGATTGACCTGCACACGTTGTGTGTAGCCGGATACGAGCATGTCGTAGCGGCGTTCGTTCCACCAGTTGCCGACAAGCGGATAGAACAGCAGAAGGGCCCCCGTTATGAAGATCGCGATGATGGCGATGCTTTGCACCGTCTTGCGATTCATACCGTGGACCCTTCCTTGCGATTCTCCGTTATCAGCCGTTTACTTGGCGGACTGGCGCTTGCTACGGGCGTACAGCCACACCGCTCCGGCCATCAGCGCGATGCCGAGCACGGCGAACAGCACCGTGCCAACGCTACCGGTGGTCGGCAGGGCGGAGGTGCGGGTGTCCTGGATGGTCACGTCGTATTGCCAATCCTTGGTCTCGTTCACGGTTTTGGACTGGCAGCTGGTCGTTGCTGGTGGCGGACGTCTTCATGGGGGCCACGTTCTGTTTCGGGCCGACCACCAGCGCCATGGCGTCCTTGCCCTGCCTGCCGCGGTGGTACAGGCCCCAATCGTATTTCGATTCAGGCACGGTGTTGACCACCTGGTACAGCGAGCTCGCCTGGTTGGAGTTCAGTTCGGCGTACTGGTCGTTGCCGTTCGACGTGGCCGGCTTGCCGAATTGGCTGCCTTCGGCCGCGGCCACTTTCTCGCCGGTGCGCATGTGCAGGGAGTCATTGTCTCCGTTGCCGTTTTTGAAGACACTGCCGATTTCGATGTTGCCTGAAGTCGTGGTGGATTTCCAATACGGAACATCGCTGGTTTCACGGTACTGGTACGCGTCCGGCTGTTCGAAACTGCCGTTCTGCAGGCTGTTTTCGGCGGAGACGGTGGCAACGTCGGAAGCGGCGGAAACCTCCGTCCCTTCGGCGGAATCCACTCCGACAAGGGGAATAAGGGGGATACCAAATCCAAGAATCAGGGCACAGGTGATCACGAGCGCGAGCACGCTTCGCTGGGATTTCCCGGCCTGCATGTCCTCTCCTCCATGGGAACCGGGTGGTGATGTCATCGTCGACATTGAGCATTATGCCACCAAAACAGTACCCCGTCAATGGGTCCATATTAGGGGGAGTGAAATCATTGACAACCTGTCTGATTATTCAGCAAAAAGCCGTGTCCTATCGAATAATCCGGGAACGCAAATGCAATCGCAAACGCAGATATGAACGCAATCACCAACACGAATGCGAGCGCGCCGCAACACAAGCCACCCGCAACGCAAGACGCCCGGCTACCGCTTCTTCGAATCGCGTCCCTTGAAGTAGATGTCGAACACAATCCAGACGGACAGGATGAACGCGATCACATAGCCGAGGAAACCGACAATCGGAATGCCGAAAATCACCGGCTTGATGCCCGCGTAATACACAATCGACGAGCCGATGAACAGGCCGACCACGATAAGCGCCATCGTAAGCCTGTTCACCATGTTGGCGAGCAGGTGGATCGGCTCCTGCGAACCGACCATCTCCATATTGACGCGCAGCTGGCCGCGCGTGAGCATGCGGGACGCCACTTTCAGCTCGTTGGCGGCGGCAAGCAGACTGTGCAGCGCCTGATGGCTTTCGAGAGCCAGCGATTTCGTCTCGTCCTTGGCGAAATCCTTCTTCGACGTGCTCGACGCGATGTGGTCGGAGATGATCTGGATCATGTTCACGTCGGGAATGAATTCGTCAAGCAATCCCTCCAACGTGACCAGCGCGCGGCCGACCGTGGTGACGGTGCTCGGCACTTCGATGCCGTGGCGTTGCGCCATCTGCGTCAGGGCCGTCAGCATGGCGGCGATGTCCAGTTCGGCCAGGTCCACTGTGCCGAATTCCTTGACGATCACGTCCAGATCGGCCAGCAATGCCGGATAATCCTCCGGATCGGCCTCAGCTCCGGCGAAACGCAGCAGACCGTCGGCAAGCTTGGGGGAATCCTGCTCGGCCACGGCGAAGATCATGTCCTTCAGCACGGAACGGGTTTTGGCGTTGAGCCGGCCAGTCATGCCCAGGTCGAGCAGCACGATCTGCCCACCGCGCACCATGATGTTGCCGGGGTGCGGGTCCGCGTGGAAGAAGCCTTCGTCGAGTACCTGCGTGGCGTAGTTGTCCACGAGTTTGGTGCCGATTTCCTTCAGGTCGTAGCCGGCTGCAAGCAGCTCGTCCGGATGGGAGACGGAGATGCCTTCCACGTAGTCCATGACCACCACGTGTTCGGTGCATAGTTCCGGGTACGGCTTCGGGCAGTCCATGTATTTGTAGCGTTCGCAGAATCGTTTGAATTCCGCCAGATTGCGCGTTTCGATGAGGAAGTCGGTTTCCGATTCGAAGGTGTCCCACAGTTCCTCGACCACGCCGGACAGGTCCACCACCTGCGCGCTGCGCATGGTTTTGGTGGCGATTCCCGCGATGGTGCGCATGATGGACACGTCCTGCGCCATGGTTTCGCGCACGCCCGGACGTTGCACTTTGATGGCCACGTCCTCGCCGGTGAGCAGTTTCGCACGATGCACCTGCGCAAGGCTGGCCGAGCCGAGCGGGGTGGGGTCGATATGGTCGAAGATCTCGTCCACGGGCCGGCCGTATTCGTCCTCAAGCACCTGCAGCACCGTGCTGTATGGCATGGGGTCGGCGCCGGCGCGCAGTTTGGACAGTTCGTCGCAGAACGATTGCGGCAGGATTTCGGAGCGCATGGACAGGATCTGTCCGACCTTGACGAACGTGGGGCCGAGCGCTTCGAGCATGAGACGCATTTTGACGGGCGTGAGTCCGTGAACCACGTCGAATTTGTTGGCGATCTGCGCGATTTGCGCAAGACGCCGGAGTTTGCCGCGGCGGGTCAGATGGTAGCGCGCGGAGAACGTGTCTTTGCGCGCTCCGAAGATGCCGATGGTTTCGGACGATTGCGCGTTGGCACCGGCCGCTTTGCCGGTATCGTCCGTTTCGCCGGCATCGTCCGCGGATTCGTGGGCAAGCTCATCCGTCAGTCCGTTTGCTTGGGAGGCGGCGTCCGGCGAAGGGTCGGCCGTGGGGTCGATGACCGCGTTGACCCTGTCGGACAGCGTGACGGGCTCCACGCTTTCGGGGCGTGCCGCGTCCGGCTTGTCGGATGGGTGTTTCAAAGACATGTCACTGCTCGCAAACAGTTGGGAAATCGGCTGGAAAGCCCGCGATGCCAGACGAACGTTTCGCCGGCGTCGCGCGGGCATAGCAAATCGCCGTCCGGGCGCTCACATGCGCGGCAGACGGCGATACGAAAGACTGGAGCTACTCGGCCTTGTCTTCGGTTTCGGCCGGGGCTGCATCCTTGGCCTCAGGGGCTTCCTTAGCCTCTTCGACCTTGTGCTTGAGTTCGGCGTTGAGGACCTTGCCCTGCTCGACGGTCAGCTCGCCCTTCTTGACGAGATCGTCAACGATTTCCTGGCTCTTCTCAACAGTGGTCGCCAAGGCACCGACGCCGGCGAGAAAGACCTTGCGCAGGCCGTCACCAAAATTAAAATCAGCCATGATGTCCTCCTTTAGGTGATGGTGGTACCACTCTATCGCATTTTCTTCACATCTGCGCCGAGCGAAACCGGTCAATCGCATAAAAAGTGGCGGATATCCGGCGTTCAGCGCAGGCGGTGCGATTGCCGGCGAACCGGCATGGCAGCCGTCAGCGCGGACGGGACATGGCCACGCGACGAGCACGGTCGGCGATTTCGTCGATGCGATGCAGGGCGGCCCGTTGCGCGTCCGTCTGTCCGGCGGCGGCCGGATCGAACGTGCCGTAACGGCGTTCGACGGCGGTGCGGATCAGGAAATCGGCGATCGCGGGATTCTTCGGCAGCAGCGAGCCGTGCATGTACGTGCCGATCACGTTGTGGACGCGCGCGCCTTCCGTATGGTCCTCGCCGTTGTTGCCGGTGCCGTCCTGTTCGACGGTGCCGAGCGGCTGCACGCCGTCACGCAGGAACGTCTGTCCGGAATGGTTTTCGTAGCCGATGATCTTGCCGAAATCGGCGGAGGTTTCCGTAAGATTGCCGATCATGCGTGTTTCCTGGCCGACCGTGTACGCGCCGATCACGCCGATGCCGTCGAGTCGGGAGCCGTCGACCGTTTCGAAATACTCGCCGAACAGCTGGTACAGGCCGCAGATCATCAGCATCGGCACGCCGTCCGCCGCGAGCGAACGCAGCAGGTCGGCGCGTTGGAAGAAGTCGTCGATGATCTTCTTCTGGCCGGTGTCCTGGCCGCCGCCACCCAGAATCATGTCCACGTGCTCGGGCCAGTCGCAGCCCTGGTTGTAGGCGTGTACGCGCGGCTCGTAGCCGTACAGCGCGAGCCGGCGCTGGATGGTGAGCACGTTGCCGGAATCGCCGTAGATGTTCATATCCTTCGGATACAGCGACACGATGTCGATGACCTGGCTCATATCGTCTCCTCGTCTTCCTTCCGCTGTTTTGCTTTGCGATTGCGCGGTTTCGTTTCGCGCGGCGCTCACTTGCCCACGCCGGCGTCGGCCACGTCGGCGATTTTGGCGAGCGCGGCACGCGTTTTCAGCATGGCCGTGTACGTGCAGTAGATGTGTTTGGGGGTGCCAGAATTCGCGTTCACGAAGTTCACGACCGATTCCTCCAGGTCGGTGCTGACCGATTCGACCGGCACCTGATCGTATTCGAGGCGCAGGGCCATGTCCCACGCGCGTACGCCGGACACGGCTTTGACGCCGGTGCCGCGCAGCGAGGTGAAGTCCACGTCCCACAGCCAGCTCATGTCGCGGCCGTCGGCGTATTCGTCGTTGATGCAGATCATGGTGTCGCAGCCTTCGGGCTTGAACGAGGCCAGCGACAGGCGGAAGCCCATGGGGTTTTTGACGAGCAGCAGTTCCACGGGGGTGTCGTTCACGGTGATGACCTCGCCTCGGCCGAATGCCGGTGTGACCTCGCCGGCGGTGTCGATCATGGCCTGCGTGGTGGCGTGCGCGAAGGCGATCATACGGGGTGAGACGCCTGCCGCGCGCAGAATCTCGTCCGCAGCGGCCTGGTCGATGGCGTCATGCGAGCCGTTGCCGTCCGTTTCGGTACCGGCATCGGGACCGTCCGCGTCGACACTGTCGGCGAGCGCGTCTTCGAACGGCAGGAACATCGCCTGCGCGTCCGCTGCGACGGCGCGCACCACGGCGAGCGCGGCGGCCGCGTTGTACAGGTTGTATACGCCTTCCAGTTTCACGGCCGTCTCATACGTTTCGCCGTCGATCGCGAAGGTGGCGCGGTGGTCGCCCACGGCGCGCAACGTCACGTCGGCGGGCAGCGCGTCGGGACCGTCCTGCGGTTGCGATGTGGCCGGCGCGGCAGCCGCAACGGCATCGGCAGTATCGCCGGCATTGCCCGAATCGCCAATATTTCCGCCATGTTCCGCACTGTCGTGCGCTTCCGCGTCAACAGTGGTGCTCATGTCGTCATCCGACGGGAAGAAGCCGCGCAACGATTCGTCAAGGCCGAAGTAGCGTACTTCCACGCCGTCTTCCGTATGCGCCACGTCAGCAAGACGGGCGATGCGCGGGTCCTCACGGTTGAGCACGACGGTACCGGTGGTGGCTTCCGCAGCTTTGGACAGCAGTCGCGCGGTGTTGTCGATCTCGCCGAAACGGTCAAGCTGGTCGCGCATCACGTTGAGCAGCAGGCAGTAGTCGGGCGGCACCTGCTTGACGAAATGCACGGCGTACGCCTCGTCGAGTTCCAGCACCGCGATGTCGGCGTCGAGTTTGCCGGAAAGCGAGACTTCCGCAAGCAGCGACGAAACCACGCCACGGGTGAAGTTCGAGCCGGTCGGGTTGGTGAACACCTTCAATCCGAGCGATTGCAGCATGCTGGCCACCATGCGTGTGGTGGTGGTTTTGCCGTTCGTGCCGGAGACGAGCACCACGCCGAGCGGCAGTTGCGCCAATGTGCGCGACAGGAATTGCGGGTCGATGCGTTCCACGATTTTGCCGGGGAACGCGCTGCCACCGCCGTGCGCCAAACGGGAGGCCGCGCGCACGGCCTTGCCGATCAACGGGGTCGCGAAGGAATTCCAAGCCATATCACACCGCCTCCTGCTGGGACTGGTAATCCTGGGGCATGTCCTTGAACTTCGAATACGCGCCAAGGAACGCAAGATTGAACGTGTCGGTCGGACCGTTACGATGCTTCGCCATGATGATGTCGGCCTCGCCCGGGCGGTCCTCCTTGTCGTAGGCGTCCGGACGGTGCACGAGGAACACCACGTCGGCGTCCTGTTCGATAGAGCCGGATTCACGCAGGTCGGACAGCTGCGGCTTCTTGTCCTGACGCATTTCGGGGCCACGGTTCAGCTGGCTCAGTGCCACCACCGGCACTTCCAGCTCCTTGGCGAGCAGCTTCAGCGCACGGGAGAAGTCGGACACTTCCTGCTGGCGGCTTTCCACGGCCTTGCCGGAGGTCATGAGCTGCAGGTAGTCGATGACGACGAGTTTCAAATCGTTCGTCTGCTTCAGTCGGCGGCATTTCGCGCGGATTTCCATCAGGCTCATGTTCGGGCTGTCGTCGATGAACAGGGGCGCGTTCTGCAGCTTGCCCTGCAACTCGTTCAGGATGGCCCAACGTTCCGGCGTGATGTCGTCCGCGCGGCGCATGGCGGCGAGCGGAATGTTGGATTCAGCGGAGATGATACGTTGCGCCAACTCGTTTTTGCTCATTTCCAAGCTGAAGATGATGGTCGTCAATCCGTGATGCAGTGCCGCGGAACGGGCGAAGTCCACACCGAGTGTGGACTTGCCCATGGCCGGTCGGCCTGCCACGACGATCATCTGGCCGGGCTGCAGGCCCTGCGTCACGTCGTCGATGTCGCGGAAGCCCGTCGGCACGCCTCGGGACACTTCGCCGCTTTGCAGACGGTCGAGCTGGTCAAGCGTATCGGCGATGACGGTACCGATCGGCGCGTAGTCCTGCCGCACTTTGCCGGTGGACATCTCATATACTTCGGCCTGCGCCAGGTTGACGACGTCTTCGGCCTGCGAGCCTTCTGCGGTGTAGCCGAGCTGTGCGATTTTGGTGCCGGCCGCGATCACATTACGCAGGATGGCGCGCTGATGCACGATGTCGGCGTAATACGTGGCGTTTGCGGCGGTCGGAACCGATGCGACCAGGCTGTGCAGATAGTCGGAGCCACCCACTTTTTCCAGATTGCCTTCGGCGAGCAGCTCGTTGGCCACCAGCACGGCGTCGACCGGCTGGGAGGCCGAGAACAGTTTGATGACCGCTTCGTACACGGTTTGGTTGCGTGGCTGGTAGAAGTCGGACACGTCAATCATCTGCGATACTTCGCCGATGGCGTCCTTGCTCATCAGCATGCCGCCCAACACCGCCATTTCGGCGGCGTCGTCATGCGGCGGCACGCGGTCGAACAGGGCGTCGCGCACGGCTTGGCCGGATCGGCCGTTCATGCCGTTCGCACCGTTTCCAGCGTTCGAAAATCCGCGGTTCTGCGCCGAACCGTTGTTCCAAGAGTCGTTCTCCGCCATGTCCCTCCAACCGCAGCAGTCAATCGAATGTGTTCAATACCGAGGAAAACCATAATACGTGCGTGCCGTCACGACCGGTGTTGCATTGAGATTATGGATGAATCTCCGCATCCACCGAACGACACGCGCGAATGGCTTTGGTGTGGATAAGAAAGTCGAAAAAAGCCGAGTTATCCACATATTGGGGATAACCATGTGGAAAACGTTTCGACTTATCCACAGAGTGGGGATAACTGAGTGGACAACTTGGGGACATCCTAAAGCATGTACCCCGATTCCCTTATTTCGATTTGCCGAAGTGAACGGAAGGTGATATGCACCCCGCTTTTCCGTAAACGACGAGAAATACGGGGGCATATCGGCTTGGCGCATGCGAGAAACCCGCTCACATGTGGTATCGGGTGGCGTTGTACATGGTGCGCACCAACGTTTCACGCCATTTGCTCCACCCGTACTGTTTGGAGATGGTCTCGCCGGACGTGGCCCCCAACGAGGAGCCGTCGGCGCGGGTCAGGTCGAACAGCATGTCGAGCAGCACGGGATTATGGTCGAGCCGGCCGGCCAGATCATCGCCGACGTTGGGATCATTGGGATTGCGGCCTGTGGCGAACTCCGACAATGTCAGATGCTCGCGTACCAGCAGCGTGACCCAGCGGACGATGTCGCGGTCGAATCCCATGCGTTCCACGACCACGGTCGCATGCCGAGCGCCTTCCGCCGCATGGTTGGCCACCCCCGGTCGTTTGCCGATGTCATGCAGGATGCCGGCGAGCAGCAGCGCCTCGTAATGCCGGTCGTCGTACCGCCCACCGCTGGGTGTTTCACGGCCGAGCCGCGTGACGACCTCCACCATGTGCCGGTCGATCGTATAGCGGTGCGCGGCGGACGCGCTTGGCCGGTTGCGCACGCCCAACCATTCGGGGATGAGCTTGCCGGGCACGTCGATGAAATCGATGTCTTCCCACACGTTGAGCAGCGCGGGGCCGGAAGCCAGCAATCGTATGAACAGTTCACGCGATTCGTCCGTCCAGTTCCGGTCGCCGATAGGGCACTTTTTGAGATTCCGCAACGTTCCCGGGGCGATCGGCAGGCCGAATTCCGCGGCCGCGACGGCCACGCGCAGCACGAGGTTCGGGTCGGCGGCCGGTTCCGCGCCCGGAGCGAGCACTATTTCCTCTTCATGCTTGGCCACGCCGGGGGCAATCACATCGAAGGTCGGTGCCTGACGTTTGCCGCCACCGCGCGGCTGGAACACTTGGAAGAAGGCGAATCGCGGCTTGTCGTGCGTCAGCGAATGCTCGGCGCGCGACGCGGTGGAATCAAGGGAGAACGCGATCTGCCGGCCGACGCGTGCCAGCAACGTTTGCAGATCGTCGATCGACTTCGCCTCACGTTCGCCATCGGGCAGCGTCGGATCGGCCAGACCGAGCATCGCCGCGACTTTGGCTTGGTAGGGCGATAGCAGCATGTTCGTATCTTTGCCGGCGACCAGATGGATGCAGTCGCGCACGTCCAGCAACCGTTCGACGGCGTCGTCATACGTGCCGTGCGGACGGTCGGCAAGCCAGGATGCGGCGAGCGCGGACACCAATACGGAGTCGCGCAGGCCACCACGTGCCTCCTTGATGTCCGGCTGGTTGATGTAGGCCATGCGGCCGAATTCGTCGAGGCGCGATTTGGCGGAGCCGAGCAGTTCCGGCAGACGTTTGCGCGCGGCCTTGCGCCATCGTTCCAATATGGATACGGCTGTGCTTTCGATAAGTCCAGTGTCCCCCGCGATCGGCACCACGTCCAACCATCCCATAGCTGCGGGCAGGTCGCGGTCGGTGACGGCCTCGCATTGCGCGACGGTACGTACCGACTGGTCGAGGTCGAGGCCGGAATCCCAAATCGGATACCACAGTTTGTTGGCGAGCTCGTTGAGCTGCTGGTCGGTCAGCGCGTGCGGCTCGTAGATGACCGCCAGATCAAGGTCGGAGCTGGGGCCCACCTGTCCACGTGCCAGCGAACCGACCGCGCCGAGACCGATGCCGGTTGCCGGAACATCGAAGGAAACCGCCTCGCAGGCTTCGTTCCACAACTGTGTGAGATTGCCCATGGCCAATTCCGTGCGGGCTTTGCGTTTCGCCGCGCCATTGCGGTAGACGCCGTCGGCGTCGGGCTGGCTCATGGCCATGAACCGTTGTTTGAAACCATCGACTGCTGAAGTCATAACGCACGTTCCTTATGAAACCTATGACGACTTATGACAATCCCCGCACGGCGCGAGGCACGTACGGGGATGTGTCGTAATTGATAACCCGAACTTCAAGCCCGGGGGTCTTTATTTCATCTTGTCCGAATCGGCCCGATCACAAGGCCGGACGGATCAGATGGCGGCGGAACCGGTTTCGCCGGTGCGCACGCGGGTCACCGAGTCAAGCGGAGCCACCCAGACCTTACCGTCGCCGATGGTGCCGGAGCCGGCGGACTTGACGATCACGCCAACCAGGGTTTCGGCATCGGCGTCGTCGGACAGCACCTCGATGCGGATCTTCGGAATGAGATCCACGGTGTATTCAGCGCCACGGTAGACCTCGGTGTGGCCGCGCTGACGGCCATAACCGTTTGCCTCGGACACGGTCAGGCCGTGCACGCCCGCGGCTGCGAGGGCTTCCTTGACATCGTCGAGTTTATGGGGCTGGATGATAGCGGTAATGAGCTTCATCTCACTTCACCTCCTTGAGGACGGAGCTGGCGGTACCAGCAAAATCGTAAGCACGTTCGCCCTGGTCGGCAAGATCGATGCCGCCGACTTCCTGGGCTTCGGTGACGCGCCAGCCGATCGTCTTCTCCAGAGCGAAGGCGATGATGCCGGTGATGACGGCGGACCAGACGATGGCCACGAGAGCGACGATGATCTGGACGACCAGCTGCCTCCAGTCGCCGCCTGCGAACAGGCCGGTGCCTTCGCCGAAGAAGCCGATGAGCACGGTGCCGGTGAAGCCGCCAACGCCGTGGACGCCGACGACGTCGAGGGAATCGTCATAGCCGAGCTTGAACTTCAGACCGCAGGCCAGGCAGGTGAGCACACCGGCGATGGCGCCGAGGACGATGGCCCACAGCGGGGAGACCACATCGGCGGCCGGGGTGATGGCGACGAGGCCCGCGACGATGCCGGAAGCGGCACCCATTGCGGTGTAGTGGCCGGTGCGGATCTTCTCAGTGAAGCCCCAGGAGAGCATTGCCGCAGCGGTTGCAGCGGACGTGGAAACCCACGCGTAGCCGGCGGTGCCGTTGGCTGCGAAGGCGGAACCGGCGTTGAAGCCAAACCAGCCGAACCACAGCAGGAAGGCGCCGAGCATGACGAACGGAACATTGTGCGGGCGGAACGGCTGCGTGCCGAAGCCCTTACGCTTGCCGATGATCAGCACGATGACCAGAGCGGCGACTGCGGCATTGATGTGGACGACCGTACCACCTGCGAAATCGTGGGCGGCTGCGCCGATCGCCTGGGAAATGGCGCCGTCAGCGGACAGCAGGCCGCCGTTCCACACCATGTGAGCGAGCGGAGCGTAATCGAACGTGATCCACAGCGCCACGAAAATCATCCACGTGGAGTACTTCACACGTTCGGCGATGGCGCCGCAGATCAACGCGACGGTGATCATGGCGAACGCGGACTGGAAGGCCACGTCGACGCTGACCGGGTAGTTGTTGCCGTTCAGTGCGGCCGATGTGAAGACGCCCTTATCGGAAACCATGGTGTCCTTCAGCAGGAAGCCGGTTGCCGGGTCGCCGAAGATGCCGCCGACCGAGGTGCCGGCGTAGGCGATCGACCAACCCCACAGCACCCACATGATCATCGTGACGGACAGTGCGGCCGCCTCCATGATCATCATATTCAGCACGGCCTTGGCGCGGACCATGCCACCATAGAAGAACGCCACACCAGGCGTCATGAGGAACACAAGGGACGCGGAAGTCAATATCCACGCGGCATTTCCAGAATCAAGCTGGCCCATGTCACCCTCCTCTTTCTTTCTCTATATTTGGTTCAACATTTCCGTCCCCATCGTGTGGGGCTGACAGAACGATATGGAACGCCGGCCGCGTTTTGAAAACGTTACGACGTGTTACGCCAACGTAACGCCATCCGCACGGAACGTCAACCTACGCCGAAAAATGGCGGAATTCCAACGAAACTGGCGGTACGGAAATACGGAAGGCATAATCGCCCGGCAATCGCAATATGAAATTGCGACGGTGGACGGAAGCGGCGGGCAACGCTGCGGACGGAGTAAGTTAGGTAGCTGAAACTTACGGAACACGCGTGGCACGCGACGGGAGAACGCCGCGTACGGCGAGCGCGTGGCATGTACACCGAACGCGCGGTGCGGCGAACGTATGGCGCGCGTAACGAGAGAGCGGCGAGGACCATGGCAACGTTCATCATTTCACTGTGCGCCATTTTGATGCTGACCACGGTTTCCGGGCTGATCTGCCGCAAAGCGCAGCTGCCGGAAGTGATCGGGCAGATCCTCGTCGGCATTCTCGTGGGCCCTTCGCTGCTGGGCGTGATGCACATGAGCGATTCGCTGTCATTGTTCAGCGACCTCGGCATCATCATCCTCATGTTTTTGGGCGGTGTCGGCTGCGACCTGCAGTTGCTGAAGAAATATTCGAAGGCGGCGGTCATCATCGCGTGCATGGGCGTGGTGTTCCCCGTGGCGGTGATGGGTGGAGTGAGCCTGCTGTTTGGCTTCAAGCCGATTCCGGCTGCGTTCATCGGCGTGGTGTTCTCCGCCACGTCCGTGTCGATTTCCGTGGCGGTGCTGAAGGAAGCCGGACTGCTTGATTCGAAGGAAGGCGTGTCGATTCTCGGCGCGGCCGTGGCTGACGATGTGATCGGCGTGATCCTGCTGTCCGTGATGTGCACGCTCGTCAACACCGGCAGCGTGGACGTGGCAGGGCTGGGTTTGATTCTGCTCAAGCAGGTGCTGTTCTTTGTGGCGGCCGCCGTGGTGGTGGTTTGGGTGGCGCCGGCGCTGATGACGCTGGCTGGCGTGCTGAAGGCGCCGTCCGGCATCGCGGTGATGGCCGTGATCATCTGCCTGGCGATGGCGTGGGCGTCGAATCTGGCCGGGTTGAGCTACGCGGTGGGCGCGTTTTTCGCCGGCATCGCGGTAAGCAACAGCGATTACGCGGAGGACGCGGACCGGTATATCGAGCCGGTTGGAGACACGTTGTTCGTGCCGGTGTTCTTCGTGGGCATCGGCCTGCAGACCACAGGCGTGGATGATACGAAGATGATTGTGTTCATTGCGATCATGACGGTTCTCGGCGTGATCACGAAGGTCGTCGGCTGCGGTTTGGGTGGCCGCATGGCCGGTTTTGGCGGCGCTTCGGCGCTGATGATCGGCGCGGGCATGGTACCGCGTGGCGAGATGGCGTTGATTACCGCGCAAATCGGCTTCAACGAGCATGTGCTCGGCAGCGAATACTATTCGACGATCATCTTCATCATTTCGCTGGTGACGCTGGTCGCGCCGCTGCTGCTGAAGCTGACGATCCGGAAGGTGCCGGGAGTGGGGGCTGCGGCTGCCGGTACGGCTGGCGCTGAGCAGTAATCGCAATACGAAAACCTCCCGCCACGTACGGAACGTGACGGGAGGTTTTCGCTACGGAAATCGCAAATCCGGAAAATATGGGAACGTCAGGCGAGGATGCCGTCGACGAAGCCTTCCGGATCGAACGGGGCAAGATCGTCCGGGCCTTCGCCGAGGCCGACGAGCTTGACGGGCACGCCAAGCTCCTTCTGCACGGAAATCACGATGCCGCCCTTTGCGGAACCGTCAAGCTTGGAGAGCACCACACCGGTAATGCCGATGGCTTCGGCGAACACCTTGGCCTGCGTCATGCCATTCTGGCCGGTGGTGGCGTCGAGCACGAGCAGCACCTCGTCGACCGGAAGATTCTTTTCGGTAACGCGGCGGATCTTGCCGAGCTCGTCCATGAGGTTCGCCTTGTTCTGCAGGCGGCCGGCGGTGTCGATGATGAGCACGTCGGCGTTCTCTTCCTTGGCCTTGGCACTGGCCTCGAATGCGACGGACGCAGGATCGGCGCCGTCCTTGTCGGAACGCACGACCGGAACGCCCACCTTCGCACCCCAAGTCTCCAACTGGTCGGCGGCCGCAGCGCGGAAGGTATCGGCAGCTCCCAACATGACCTGCTTGCCTTCGGAAACAAGCAGGCGGGAAAGCTTGCCCGCAGTGGTGGTCTTGCCCGTGCCGTTCACGCCGACCATGATGATGACGCTCGGTTTGTTCGCGCCTTCCTTATTGGCATTGAGGCGGCGATCCGTGTCAGTGCCTACGAGCTTCAGCAGCTTGTCTTTCAGCGCGGCACGCACTTCGGCCGGGTCGGACTGGCCTGCGATTCGGGCGTCGTTGCGTAGTTCCTCGACGAGCTGTTCGCTGGCTTCCGCGCCCACGTCGGCAAGCAGAAGGGTGTCTTCGACGTCCTCCCAGTCAGCTTCGGAGAGCTGATCCTTGGCGAGGATGTTGAACAGGGCCTTGCCGAACGGATTGCCGGATTTCGACAGGCGCGCCTTAAGACGCTGCATGCGCGTGCCGGCGGATTCGGGGGTTTCATGAACCGGTTCGGGCTTGGCTTCGGTGGCTGGTGCAGGAGCCGCCGTTTCGGAAGAGGAAGCTTGAGCTGAGGACTTCTGCTGACTTTCAGCCGGAGCTTTTTCAGCTGCATCAACATTGGAATCGACGGACGGCTTCACCGTGGAAGGATCAGCCGCAGCCGACTTTGCTTCCGCAGCAAGACGGGCATCAGCAGCCGCTTTCGCATCCTCAGTGGACTTGTTGACGGCGTTCTTGCGGGTCTTACCGAGACACCATCCGCCGATCACCAGAATTGCCGCAATAACGACAACAGCGACAATCGCAATAATCACATTCGTATCCATGGCTCCAGCCTAAAAAGCGCAACGGACACTCCGGCTCCGCCCTGCGGACGCACCACGAATGTCCGATCCGCCAGGGGAATAAGGTGCTCTGCCATGCAGGGCATCGATAATGCGATTTTTGACTTCGATATATCTGGTAACGTTTTTATAAATCATGAAGAGTGATTTTTTTGTCTTCCGCTGCCTGCTTTGAAGGACTGCCTCCTTTCTTTAGGGAATTTGCGTAGCGAATCAGGCTCCTCGCGATGAGGAAGACCAGAACGAATACGGCGATTACGCCTAGGATCTCAATCAACAATGCGATCCATGTCCAGCTCATGATTCATCCCTTCTCTTTCTGTACTCGTCTATGAGTATTCGAGCCGTGTCGACGTCGTATCTATCGTCGATGGCGAGACTCTTCACCAAGAGGATGAATGGATCCTCCGTCTCGTTGTCGTTCAACCGTATTTTTTCGATAAGCCTGTCAAGCCGGAGCCTCATGGTCGGGTAGGAGACTTGATACAGCTGGGACATTTGCTTCAGAGATCCTGACGATAGCACGAAGTTCTTGATGAAGGCCAAATCCTCCTCCGCAAGGTTGGCCAACCATTCTGGTAGACGGTCCACATCACCCCCTTTAATAAAATTTATTATTTATTAAATATATTAAAGCTGCAATGAAGCATTGTCAATATGACACACGTGTCCGATTCACCAGAATCGGACGATACGTGGGGGTCGGACGGTCAAGGAGCTATCCACGGGACGTGAAAAACTGGACAGCATGGCTAACACATCCAGAATGACGTCGTATCAGCGGCGCGAGCAGCTCATCGAAATTGGTCGTTCGCTGTTCGCGTCGAAGGGATTCGAAGCAGTGAGCGTGGAAGAGATCGCCTCGACCGCAAAAGTGTCGAAACCCATCGTCTACGAACATTTCGGAGGAAAGGAAGGCCTGTACGCCGTGGTGGTGGACCGCGAAATGCGCGCGCTCACCGACGTTCTCATCAACGCGCTGTCCGACCCGCAGGCGCATCCGCGCCAAATCGTGGAACGCACCGCGCTTGCGCTGCTCACCTACGTGGAGGAAAACGCCGAAGGCTTCCGCGTGCTCACGCGCGATTCGCCGAAAACCGACCCGTCCAACTCGTTCAATTCGCTGCTTGGAGACATTGCCGTACGCGTCGAGGACATTCTCACCGACGCGTTCAAACGCCAGCATCTGCCGGCCAAAAGCGTGCCGTATTACGCGCAGATGCTCATCGGCATGACCGTGTACACCTGCCAATACTGGGCCGACCAACGCAAGCTCAGCAAGGAGCAGCTCGCCGCGCATATCGTGAACCTGGCATGGTATGGGCTGAGCCGCATGGAAGCCAAGCCGGAACTGCGCTACGAAAGCGAAAAGGCCGCCCGCGAGGCGGAAAAGCAGGCCGCGCGGGAAGCGAAGGCGATCGCCAAGCAGGAGAAGCAGGGCAAGAAGGCCGCGAAATCGCAGGAGAAGGCGGTTGCTGCGGGAGATGACGCGACGGACGGGACAACCGTGACGGACGGATCGCAAGCAGTAGGCAAATCGCAAGCGGCAGACGAATCAAACGAATCAGACGAGACGAACGAATCGCAAAACCCGCAAAGCCCGCACGAATCGCAAAAACAATCAACAATTGACGAAAACTGACATACCGTCACCCGAAATGACCCTAGGGGAAATTTCAGGTGCAGATTGCGTATTTCAGGGTGCCGTTTGTGTGCAAAACCGTGCCCCGGAACCGCACATGGTGCTACGTTAGTTTCGTTATGCTTTTGGCCGGAGCGGTCGGCCAGCCGCACGGCCCGACACGAGCCCGATCCGAGGAAGAATATGCAGGAGAAGAAGACGCTCACCTTCGTGGTGCCCGCGTACAACATGACGGAATACCTGGAACGGTGCGTCGAATCGTTGATCGCGTCGAAGCGCAACGACGACATCGAAGTGCTGATCGTGGATGACGGCTCGTCCGACGGCACGCTGGAGATGGCGAAGACGTTCGAGGCGCGCAATCCGGGGATCGTCCGCGCGATCCATCAAGAGAACAAAGGCCACGGCGGCGCGGTCAACACCGGCATTGCGGCGGCGAGCGGCATGTACGTGAAGGTCGTGGACGCGGACGATTGGGTCGGTCCCGAATCGCTGGAACAGGTTCTGGCCGTGCTGCGCGACGAGGTCGGCAAGGACGACCCGCTCGACATGCTCGTCACCAACTACGTGTACGACAAGGTGGGCAAGCGCAACAAGCACGTGGTGAACTTCCGTCACGCTATGGAGCCCGGCAAACGGCTCACCTGGGACGATCTAGGGCATTTCGGACTGACCGAATACATCCTCATGCACGCGCTTGTCTACCGCACGGCCGTGGTACGCGAATCGAAGATGCAGCTGCCGGAGCACACGTTCTACGTGGACTTCATCTACGCGTATCAGCCGTTCCCGTGGGTCAAGTCGCTGCAGTATCTGGACACGCCGTTCTATCACTATTTCATCGGCCGCGACGGGCAGAGCGTGCAGACGGACGTGATGATCCGACGCGTGGACCAGCTGCGGCTCGTCAACCAATGCATGGTGCACGCCACCCCCGAACGTGGTACGGTGCCAGACGGACTGTACCGCTATATGATTCATTTTCTTGCGATTGAAAGCTCCGTGGCGAGCGTATTCATGATCCTGTCGCGCGAGCCGGAGAATTACGAGAAGAAGAAGGCCATGTGGGCGGATATCGAGGCATATTCGCCGACGATTTACAAGGACGTGCGTAAGAAGGCGATGTCGCGTGCGTTGAACCTGCGCGGTTCGGCCGGCCGATTCGTGATCCGCAAGGGGTATTTCCTGGCCGAGCACGTGGTCGGGTTCAACTGATCTTCGTGCGCGAGTTTCGAAGTTCTCGCAGGTTTTGATTCCCGTATAACGTTGAGGGGCCATCGGCACGAGTCGATAGCCCCTCAACGTTTACCGAACGCGTGTTGAACGCTTATCGAACGCTTCAGCGCGCGGAATCACGCTCAGTTCCAGCGGTCGGACATGGCGAAACTGTTGTGCATAAGGTTGCTGGACGTGTATAGCACGTCGCCGAGCAGCTTCGTATTGCGCTTCCGCAGGTAGTCCGCCATCTCGTCATTGGCCGCCGCAAGACGGGCGGTGACGGACGGGGCGTCCGTTGCGCCGGCAGTCGCAAGCGCATCATCCGTACGTTCCACCAGACGGTGGCCGAAGGAACGGACATCTTCCGAGAAGCCCTCGACCGCGTTGCTGGTCTCGTAGAAGTGCGCGTCGGCGAGCGTTGCAATCAGGCGGTTCGTCCAATACAGGCAGTCCGTGGAGACTTCCGGCGTGGTGTCGCGCAGGTAGGCGGGGGTGTCGTCGACGTTCGCATAGAACGGGGCGGACGTGGTGAACGCGCCGGAACCGTACGAAATCCACATGATCGAACGGCTTTCGACGGGCGCGTACGGGCGAATCTGCATGGCCACCATGTGTCCGGTGCGGTTGATGCCGATCGGACGGTAGCGATGGCGGCTTTCCTCAGTTCCCTGCGTGCCGTACGGGTCATACGGGGTGCCTTCGAAGTGCGAACCGAGCAGGAAGTCGACATCCTCGACGGTCACGGCATTCTCCGGTTCGAGACACCATGGAATATCGTCCGATTCAGGGGTAAGGTTTTCCGCGTCGGCCGGATCGAGATAGCGGTACATGTACCAGGCGCGTGGCGTGTTGTAGATGTGGTCCTTCGCGGTGGCGGTGCCGAATACGATACGCGGGTTGCAGTGGCCGCCGTTCATGCCGCCCTGCGTACCCGCCGCGCGCCCAAGATAGTGCGTTTCGATGAATTCCTGCAGATCGGCGCTACACATGAATTCACGTGCGTCGCTGAAGGCGTCATCAAAATCGAAATAGTCGATGCCAAGCTGGTTGGGGATGATCGCGCATTTGTCGTCCGGCACGCGGCGGGCGATCCAGTGGTGGCCGCCGATGGTTTCGACGTACCAGATTTCGTCCACGTCGGAAATGATGATGCCGTTCGATTCGTACGTTCCGTACGTTTCGAGCAGTTCGGCCAGACGTTTCACGCCTTCGCGCGCGGTGTTGACGTACGGCAGCACGAGGGTGATGATGTCTTCTTCGCCGATGCCGCCTGGGGTTTCCGGCTTACCATTGGCTTCGTCGGCCGGCTGCAGTGCGACCAGCGGGTCGGCGCCGAGCACGCGCTCGTTGACGGCGATGGTTTCGGTGGCGCTCATGGCCACGTTGCGTTCGTTGACGCCAGCTTCCGCAAGGATTCCACGATTTGGAAGCACGTTCGGTACGATGCTGTACCGGCATGGATTGTCGGGAAGGTCGATTTCAACGTGGCTCAGCACACTGCGGTAGTGCCGCGGCTGCTCCTGCGGTGCGACGACTACGAATTTCTTGGGATCGTAACGTCCCGAACCAGAGTCGTCATCTCGGGCGATGATGGTCGAACCGTCGTAACTTGCTTTTTTGCCTACAAGAATTGTGGTACATGACATGGTTTCGATTGTAGGCACACCAACACTCCGAAGGCCATTTCGACGCCCGTCCGACGCCCGTGGTGGCGATTGGTCCGAATATGCTGTATACTATGTTGCTGTTGCCCCTCTAGCTCAACGGTTAGAGCAGCGTCCTTTTAAGTCGTGGGTTGTGGGTTCGAATCCCACGGGGGGCACAGGTTCGAAGTCTTGGAAGCCGATGGTTCTCAGGACTTTTTCATTTGTTTCGGGATGAGGTCTCAGCACTTCAATACGGAACGCACCATATCGCGCACCCTCTTTCGCTCACGAATCGCAATTTCGGTCGATTATTTCGCGACGTGCGCCGAAAAGTATGGAAAATAAGGCGATTTATACCCCCTACCGCACTATGCGGCACCACCTTTCGCTCACAATCGTAAGAAAACGAGCGAAATCGCAATATGTGTTCCGAAATGAATAGCGAACAGCCCGCGGGCGATTCGCGGACGGACCATACGCATGCAACCGGCGTGGCGCAATCGAGGATAATGATAGACTCGAATATATCGAACATTTGTTCGCATAGATTCGGTATTACGGGAAATTCCCCACTATATACAGTGGGCGAACGCACGAAACGCCACTACGGGTAGTGTATACTGATGAACGGCCTGCTCAGCCGGGCAAAATCGAAAAACGTGGCCGACAAGATCTTCCGCACCAAAGGAAGCCGATTGCATAGGGAGGAAAAGTAATGACCGTGACCGTCTTCACCAATCCGAACAATCCTCAATGCGAGGCCACCGAACAAGAGCTTTCCAAACTGGGAGTGCGGTACGTGGCGGTCGATTTGACGCAGAATCCGTCCACATTCGAACAGATCAAGGACGCCGGCTTCAAGCAAATTCCGGTCGTCATCTCACCGAATTCCTCATGGAGCGGACATCGCCCCGACCTCATCCGCCAGCTGGCGCAAAGCATCGCGGCGTAGGCGCGGCAACAGCAGTCAAGCATCCAGACAGCCGGAAGGCACGAATCCCAAACGGCAATAATCCGGAAGAATCAAATCCCCCGCGGCAAAACCCGCAACAAAACCCCACTGCAATCGTCCGAAATCGTTCAAAATCAGCCACCCAAAGCAAAGCGGCCAGCCGGAACATCGCCCGACCAGCCGCTTAGCAAAACCCGCAAAACGCAAAAACCAGCCTACATACGACCGGCAGTGGACGGGTCGATCTTCATGGTCTGGAATCGGTGGGCCATGAAATCGTCATTGAAATACGTGGCGAAGAACTGCGAAACGGGCGAATTCTGCGCAACCCCAGCCATGCGGGAATACCAAGCGTCAAGCGCCATCAGCGTCATCACGCCATCGACGAAAATGAGTATGAAACAGACCAGCGTCAACGAATAGCGAATCTTCCACGGAATACGCTGGATCAATCGCAACAATCGCGGCAGAATCAACTTGACCCAAATCAAGCCGAGGATACCCCAGAAGAACATGTATTTGCCGGACGTACGCCCGTCAATCGAAAGCCATTGCCCCGTGTAATCCCATGCGCGAATACCGAACGCGGCCTGCATGAACCAGCTGGTGAAATATTCGAACGCGCCACCGATCACCGCGCTTGAGCAGAAAATCAGCAACCAATTCGACTGCCACAAATGGTTGAGCAACACGGTGACGATCACCACGCCGAAGCCGTAAATCGGCGAGAACGGCCCCCACAGGAAGCCTGCGCGATCCTGGTATTCGCCGAACAGCACGAAATGGTAGATGGTCTCGATCACCAAACCGAACACACAACCGATGGCGAACAACCAGAACAAATTGAAGAAATCCAGCGAAATATAGCCCTTGCCGGTCAAATCGCGGCCAGCCATACCCTGGGAAGCGGCGTCTTCGTATGCGCTACGGGCATCCATACGTCGCAACGCGAACTGGAGACGACGTTCCTCACGCAGCGACGGATCGGCAGTGACATGCAGGGCTATGAGCACGACAAGCTGGATAGCCGGGCCGATCAAATTCACACCAAGTCCCTGCAATGCCAGCGACAGCAAGCCTTCGGCAAGGGTGAGCGGAATCATCAGATACGTCCATTGCGCGATATGCCGACGCTTGTTCATAATAAGCATCACGCCGAACACCGCCAGACACGCGGTGACGACCAGCAGCACGGCCGCGTGAACCACCGACAGAATCGCGGTGAGGCTGAGCGCATCGAACGCCACTTTGCCGGAAAACACCGCGCGAATCGAGTACAGGCACGCCAACACAATGAACGGCAGCGTCACCACGCCTTCAATAAGCATGACGATGCCGTAAATGCGAACGATTAACGGCAGACGACGGTCAGCGGGATTGCCGACTTCGCCAGTGCCCTGCTTTCCGCCTTCTTCGATAGCCGCGATTTCGGTTTCGGCGGCAATCGCCTTGATTTCTCCATCCGTCTTGCCCGCGGCGGAATCCTCGGATCGTGATTCAGATTGTGCGGTTTCGCTCATATGCCGCTCCTTCCTTCAGCCCACGCTACCAAACGTAGGCAATATCCGCCGCAAGAAAAGCGGTTCAGGTGCGATTATTGGCGGACGCGAGCAAAAGAGGGGGACGTCAGCTGGCTGCAATCGCCATTCGCACACCACCTTTCGCTCACGTCCGCAAGAAATGGCGATGTATAGCGCATCGTGAGCGAATGGGGGTATAAATACGGACGGAAAATAGCGATTTATTACCACCTTTCGCTCACGGACATACAGAAATGGCGATTTGTCACGGACGTGAGCGGAAGGGGCTACGTCAGCCGGCGATGGTTTTGCCGAGGCTTTGCCGCAGTACTCGACCCGATTTCCGTCATCCATGAAACGCGATGGCGATTGTCCAAGAGCACGGTATACGATACGAACCGCGTAGCGCTACGGAACACGTATCGCCATATAAGGGAATTGATTCGCCAAACCGGAGAGACAATGCACAACGTACTGCAGATCCTGCGCCGTGACTTCAAACGATTGGTCACCGTACCCGCCGCGTGGGTGATTATGATCGGCCTGATTCTCATTCCCCCGCTATACGCATGGTTCAACATCTACGGGTTCTGGAATCCCTATGGCAACACGGACAGCATCAAAGTGGCCGTGGCCAACATGGACGAAGGCACAGACAACGCGCTGCTTGGCAAAGTCAATCTCGGCGATCAAATCGAAGGCACGCTGAAGAGCAACGACCAGCTCGGCTGGGAGTTCATGGGCAAAGCCAATGCGATGGAAGCGGTGGAGTCGGGCGACTGCTACGCCGCAATCGTCATCCCTTCCGACTTCAGCGAAGATCTGGCCAACGTCGTCACCAACAGCAAGCATCGCCCCACGCTCGAATATTACGTGAACGAGAAGGCGAGTCCGATTTCGCCGAAAATCACCGACCAAGGCGCGACCGTGGTCGACCGCACCGTCAACAACACCTTCGTCTCCACCGTCAGCGACGTGCTCGTCAAAGCCGTCAACTCGGCCAACGGCACCATCAGCGGCAACACCAACGCCATCGCCAACGAAACCATCGGCGAACTCGACAACACCAAGCGGAACGTAGGCACGATCCGCTCCGCAATCGCGGATTTCGACACCCAGTTAGCCAATGTGCCACAGCAGACAAAAGCAGCACGCAATGCCCTGAACGACGTGCAGCTGGCCGCGGCGAGCGCAGGCAGAGGACTAGCAGGCGCATCCACCGCCATCGGCACAGCGCAAACCCAGCTCAACACGCTTTCGTCCAACGCCAACAGCGCGCTGGAAACCGGATCCGGACTTGTTTCCCAAGCGACGGCGCAATCCACAGCCAGCATCAACCAGATCTCGTCGGCGGTATCCGCGGCAAGTGGATCGGCGCAGCAGGCGGTGACCGGCATGCAAAACATCACCGACAGCAATGCGAAACTGCTCGAGAAGCTCAAATCCGCCAGCGACAACGCGCAATACCAGCAAATCATCAGCAAACTGGAGAATACCAACAACACGGCAGCCGGAACACTCGCCGACCTCAAAACCCTGAGCGAGAACACACAGGACACAGCCGGCAGCGTATCCAAACTGTCCACCGATTTCAACATAGGCACGCAGAACTCGCTCAAAAGCGCAGGCACGGCGCGCAACGCCATCAATTCAGGCGCACTGCCGCGACTGAATTCCGCGCTGGGCTCGCTGGCTGGGACGGCCGGAACACTTGCCGGCACCGTGACCAGCCAGGACAGCGTGGTCAGGCAAACCAACATCGTGCTCGACCAACTCGACCAAGTGGCGTCAGACGCCCGCATCGGCCTTGAGCAAACCGACCAGCAGCTGGCGAAGATGGAGACGAAGCTCACCACCGTCAGCACCGACCTGAAGGCGCTGGGCACTACGGATCTGCTCGCATCGTTGACCGGCAGCGGTTCGCTTGACGCGGATAAGATCGCCTCGTTCATGGAGTCCCCGACCGTAATCGACACGAAGAACGTGTATCCCGTCAACTCCTACGGCTCCGGCATGGCTCCGCTGATGACCAATCTGGCACTGTGGGTGGGCGCGTTCGCCTTTGTGGTGATCTACAAAGTGGAGGTGGACGACGAGGGGCTTGAGGGTCTCGATCCGACCGCAACCGAAAAGTATCTGGCCCGATACCTGTTGCTCGGCACGATGGGCGTCATTCAAGGCGCGATCTGCACCGTTGGCGATCTGATACTCGGCGTACAGACGGCTTGCGCGCCACTGTTCATACTGACCGGCATGATCACATCGCTGGTATATCTGAGCATCACGTACGCGCTGTCCACCACGTTCATGCACATCGGCAAGGGCCTGTGCGTGGCGTTGGTGATCGTGCAGATTCCAGGCGCTTCCGGCCTGTATCCGATCGAGATGATGCCGAAGTTCTTCCGCATGGTCTATCCGTTCGTGCCATTCAGCTATTCGATAGACGCATTCCGCGAGACCATCGCCGGCTTCTACGACGGCCATTGGATCAAGGCGATCGGCACGCTGCTGCTGTTTGCCGCCATGGCGTTCGTCATCGGTCTGGTGGTCCGTCCTCTGTTGGTCAACCTCAACCGACTCTTCGCCCGCGAAATCAAGGAAAGCGACATGATTATCGGCGAGGAAGTGGAGCTTCCGGAACGCGGATACAACATGTCCCAAGCCATTCAGGTGCTGGCCGACAAAGGCGGTTACCGCGAGGTGATCGAGGAACGCGCAAGTCGGTTCGCGGAACTGTACCCGAAACTCAAGCGCGGAGCTCTGGTGATCGGATTCGTAGTTCCGGTAACTCTGGCGGCGGTGTTCTCGTTCACCAACGGAGAGAAAGTGGTGGTACTGGCCACGTGGGTCGTCTGGATTCTGCTCATCATGGGCTTCCTCATGGTCATCGAATACATGCGCGATAATCTGAACCGTCAAGTGGAGCTCGGCCATTTGAGCGATGAATCGATCCAATCCATGCTGGTGGAGCGCCAAGCGGCACGCATCCGTCGCAAAAAGCGGGCGCAACAGGAACGGCGGAACAGACTGCTGCGCAAAACGCGGAGACGCACCAGCGGCAAACGCACGACATCCGATAATCGCAATACCAGCGTCATCAAAGAAACGACGGAAAACGTGACGGGCGTCAACCACAATGAAGATGACGGAATCGCCATACTGGTGCAGAAAATGCAGACGACCGGTCCAAGCGCCGCCGCGAACGATGCCGCCACGGACACCACCGAGACTACCGAGACCGCCGAGACAACCGAGACAACCGAAAACACCGAGGAAAGGAGCAACGCATGAAAACCATCTGGAAACTGTTCGTCGGCGACATCCGGCGAATCACCAGCAACGTCGTCTCCATCATCATCGTCATCGGACTCGTTGTGATCCCCGGCATCTTCACATGGTTCAACGTGGCCGCCAGCTGGGACCCGTTCGCCAATACCGGCAATCTGAAATTCGCCGTAGCCAATGAGGACGACGGATACCGGTCCGACCTCATTCCAGTGAAGATCAACATCGGCGACCAAGTGGTTAACACGCTGCGTTCCAACGATCAGCTCGACTGGACCTTCACCACCAAAAAAGAAGCCATCAACGGCACCAAATCCGGCGAATATTACGCAGCTGTGGTGATTCCGAAGAACTTCAGCACCCGTATGATGACGTTCTTCGCATCCGATGGCGACCACGCCGAAATCGCCTACTACAACAATGAAAAGAAGAACGCCTTGGCTCCGAAGATCACAGGCCAAGGCGCCGATACGGTCAGCGCGCAGGTCAACGAGACGTTCTCCGAAACACTGACCAGCACCGCGCTGAGTGTGGCATCGCAACTCGCCAACCAACTCGACAAGCCAGCCGCGCAGGAACAACTCACGCAGTTCAACGGCAATATCAGCGACTTCGCGGAAACGCTCACCGACGCTTCCGGAACGCTCCGCACGTTCAGCACGCTGACACAAAGCGCACGGCATCTGCTTGAGTCCTCCGACGGTCTGATCGCCAATGTCAGCGGCAATGCGAAAAGCGCAGGAACAACACTCAAGCAAGCCGGCAGCGGCGTGGAGGATCTGACGGGCGCGTTGAAGACCGGCACCACCGCGCTGGGCACGGCTCTGACTGATTCCGCCAACAGCTTCACAGCCATGGAAGCAGATGTGGACAGCCTATTCGGCAATGCGGGCACGCAGGCCGGCAACACCGCCAACGCATTACGCAACCAGGCCACGAACATCAGCAAGCAGGCGCAAAGCTACCAGCAGATCTATGATTCGCTCGACGCGCTCAGCGCAAACGAAAAGCTGCCGGAAGCGGTGAGGAACGCCATCGACCATCTCAAAACCAACGTCGGCACCACCATCACACAGCTCAACGACCTAGCATCGGCGCTGAATGGCAGCGCCGACAACATCGACGCCAAAGTAAGCGATACCACGGCCGAACGTGCGGAGATCAAGAAACTGGCGCAGCAGGCGGCAACGTCCGTCAGTGGCATCAAAACCGACTATGAGAGCCAACTGAAACCGCAACTTGACGATATCGCCACGTCCATTACCAGCACCACCACCGCGCTCAATGCCACAGCGGCCGATCTGAAAGGCGCGCTGGGCAATCTGAACGGCACCACCAAGACCGCGGATAAGAATCTGACCGCCATCAGCAGCGTGTTGGATTCCACCGCCGATAGTCTGGCCGGCGCGGGCAAAAAACTGGGCGCATTCACAGGAACATTGACCGATGCGCTGAACAGCGGCGATATGAGCGCCGTCAAAGATGTGCTCAGCGATAATACCGACTCGTTGGCCGCCGCGCTTGCAGCCCCTGTAAAAGTGAAACGCAACGCGGTGTTCCCAGTCAAGAATTTCGGTTCGCAGATGGCACCGTTCTACACGATCCTGCCACTGTGGGTCGGTTCGCTGCTCATGGCAGTGACGCTCAAGACCACCGTCTCGCGTAAGGTGCGCAAGGAACTCGGCGACCCGAAACCGCATCAGCTGTTTCTCGGACATTACGGTGTGTTCGGCGTGATCGGACTATTGCAGAGCACGTTCTCCTTGGGAGGCAGTCTGCTGTTCCTCCATGTCCAGGCGGTGCATCCGCTGCTGTTCATGCTGTCCGGCTGGGTGAGCAGCCTAGTGTTCTCGTTCTTCACCTACACGCTCGTGGCCAGCTTCGGCAACGTCGGCAAAGCCATCGGCGTGCTGTTTCTCGTCATGCAGATCTCCGGAGCGAACGGCGCATATCCGCTGGCCGTGCTGCCGAAAATCATCAGCGGCATCAGCCCGTTCCTGCCTGCGACGCATTCAATCACAGCAATGCGCGCGGCGATCGGCGGAATCTACAGTAACGATTACTGGTTTGCGATTGGCGCGCTACTGCTGTTCATTCCGCCGCTGCTGCTGATAGGTCTGCTACTGCGCATTCCACTGGTCAAGTTCAACCATTGGTACGTAAGCAAGCTGGAAAGCACGAAAGTGATCGCGGCATGATGGGCGGAACCACGCAAGAGGGCACGCGGAAGACGGTGCAAAAAACCACGCAGGAAGACGTCGGCACAGTACGTGGCCGACGTGAGCGATTACGGGAGCAAACCGACCGCAAAATCATGAAAGCCACATTGGGGATAGTGATTTCCGATGGTATCGGAGCGGTGACCATCGAAGAGGTCGCACGACGTTCAGGGGTAGCAAAGACCACAATCTACCGACGCTACCGAAACGCCGACGATTTATTGCAACGCATCCAACCGGAAGTTGCCGGACTACCGAATTTCAACGATTTGAAGCCGTCGCGGAGCGGACTGGCCACCATGCTGCGACGCATCCAGAACTGCTTCGACAGCGAACTCGGATTGAAAGCCGTGGGCGTGGTGCTGTCTTCCGACAACGCCACGCTGAAGGCGATCGCAGCACAAGTTCTAGCGCCGGCCGAAGAACGGTTCGTGGGGTTCATGGAACGTGGCATCGCCGACGGAGTGTTTCAAAACCGTTTGGACTACACGTTCCTGTTCAGCACGGTGCTGGGTTCCATGCTGGCTTGCAAAGCGTTGGCGGGGCAGGAAGCCGGAGGGGAACGGCAATCCGGCAAGGAACGCAAGTCTGATTCCTGGGCCGAGAACATGGCCACGTTGCTCTGGCCGAACGTATGCGCCGAATCCGCACGGTAACCACAGGAAAACCGTCCGCACCGACGCAAGACGGGCATGCCGTGTCGGTTTCAGAAGGAATGGGCTATTGGATTGACGCTTCCTGACGCGCCACTTCCAACGCCTTGTTGAAGGCTTCGGAGGTCCAGCTGGCACCGGCGAGCTTGTCGACTTTAAGGTCCTTCAACGGCTTGCCGACCACCGCGTCCGGCACGGCTTTGGCGAAGTCGTTCTGATGCTTTTTGGAGATGGACGTGAACGGATGGCCGACGATGTTCACGGCCGTCACGTTCTGGTCTTTGACGGTCAGTTGCACGTCGATGGTGTCCTCGCCGACCGGCCCGTACTGGCCGTTGATCGAGTAGTCGCCATCCGCGTAGTTGCCGGTGTCCTGCTTGCTGGACGTCGTGGAATTCGCGTCATCGGCATGGTTTTTGGTGGTGGCGTCGCCGCCGGCCGTATTGTCAGCCGCCTTGCCGTCGGTTTTCGACTTATTTTCCTGCGATTGCACGCTTTCGCCGGAATTGCCGGCGTATTCGTCGTCCATCGGCGTGGCTTTCGGTTCGCCGCATGCCGACAACAGCGCGATGCTCGCCGCGGATAGCGCGATGACTTTGACTGCGTTCGATTGTGCGGTGCTCATGCCTGCTCCCCTTTCATGACGTCGGGCTCTACGTCCGTATCGTCGGCAACGCCAGCCGCAACGGCAACGTTGGCCGCGTCCGTATCTCCGGTTTTTGCGGCCTTCGTAGGGTCGGCGAACAAAATCGCAATACCCCCGTTCTGTGCGCCTTCCTCGGCGGAACCGGTGTGCGCAGGCTTGCCGCCGGCCGCTTCGTACGCGCGTTTCGCATCCTCGTCGTTCCACTGTTCGCCGACGAGCACGCCGTGGTTGAGCATGATTTCGCGTTGCGCGCAGGAGGCGACGAGCGCATCGTGCGTCACGACGATGATCGTAGTGCCCTGCTCGTGCAGCTGACGGAACAGGTCGAGCACGATCTTCTCATTCCTCTCATCGAGATTGCCGGTCGGCTCGTCGGCGAGAATCAGCTTCGGGCAGTTGATGAGCGCGCGGGCGATGCACACGCGCTGCTGCTCACCGCCGGACAGCTGGCCGGGCAGGTGATGCGCACGCTCCTTCAACCCCACTCGTTCCAGCGCTTCCATCGCCTGCTTCTCGTCGACCACGGAATGGTAGTATTGCGCCACCATCACGTTCTCCACCGCCGTCAGATGCGGCACGAGGTAAAACTTCTGGAACACGAGTCCGATCATGTTCTTGCGCACATCGGCGAGCTGGCGGGCGTTCAGATCCTCCAGCCGGCGGCCTTCGAGCATGACGGAACCCTTCGACGGCGTATCCATGCAGCCGATCATGTTCATCAGCGTGGTTTTGCCGGAACCGGACGAGCCGACAATCGCCAGCCATTGCCCTTGCGGAACGGTCAGACTCAGGTCGTCGACGGCGTGCAGATCGCCGTAAATCTTGGAAATGTGGTCGAGTTCCAGCAGCATATGTTCGTTGTCCATGATTATTCCTCCCTCAAAACGATGGTGGGGTCGATACGGGTGGCGCGGCGGACCGGCGGAATGGAGGCGATGACGGCGATCGCCACGCTCAGCAGCAGCGATCCGGCGCCGAGCAGCCAGTCGAAGCCGATCGCGCGACCGAAGACGGTGGCGCACAGCACACGCGCCAGCACATAGCCGATAGCAGTGCCGAGCAGACCGCCGATCAAGCCGTAGATGCCGGATTCCACGTAGAATTCGACGCCGATGGCGCGTGAATCGGCGCCGAGGGCTTTGCGCAGGCCGATTTCGTTGCGACGCTGGCTCACGATGGAGCTGATGGTGGTGCCCACTCCGACGAGCGTCAGCACGAGCACGACGAGCGAGACAATCCAGAACAGGGTCTGCAGCATGGCGATGATGCGGGTGTCGGACGAGGTGATTTTGGTGACGGTCTGCGCTTTGACGGCAGTGTTTGTATTTTTGTTGATTCTGTTGACGATGGCGTTCAGCTCATCCCCCATGGCGTTCACCGAGTATTCGACCACGTCGGCGCCGCGCTCGTGGCCCGCAAGTTTGGACACGTCCGCGGTAGTGGCGTAGATGATGGAATCCTCGTTGCCGCCGGTATCGACGATGCCAGCGATACGGAATTCGGTGCCGTTGTTATCCATGATGTCGGACGAGACGCGGCCGTTTTCCGTGGCTTGCGTGGTCTGTTCGCCTTGCGTAGTTTGCGTACTCTGCGTGCCCTGCGCGGACGATTCTGCCGTTTCAGTTGATTCGTCCGAATCGGATTTTGCGGACGCGGAAGAAGACGCTGAAGCAGACGCGTCGGCGGCGCGGTAGCCGATGGTGACGCGGCTGCCGACCTTCACGCCGAGCGCGTCGGCAACGTCGCGGCCGACCATCACGTTGCCCGAGCCGGGCCAGTCGCCCGTCACGTTCCAATGGCGATTGAGCGCGCGGACGGCTTTCACGTCCACGCCGGCGATGGTGTACGGCGCGGAATTGATGCGCACGCTCTCATACCGGTATGCGGCTGATTTCACGCTGTGTCCGGCGCCGATGAGCGCCGTCACGTTGCGTACGGTTGCGGTATCGATGCCTTGCGATTTGCCCGTTGCGGACGCGGGCGTGACGATCAGGTTCGCGCCGTACGCGCGCATTTCCTCGTTCATCTGCTGCGGCACCGCGACGCACACGGATGCAAGGCAGAACAGCGTGGCCGCGCCGACGAGCGACGCAATCACGGCCATCATCGCACGGGAGCGACGGCGGAACACCGCGCCCCACAGCATAGTGAAGAACATCTTGCGATTCGTCATCGCACACCCCCTACGAAAGCCAAGCACAACTCACCTACCATGCAGCACCTCCGCCGGACGCAAGCCCAGAATCGCCCGAATCGACGAAAGCGAGGCCACGAGCACAGTGACCGCCAGCAACACGAAAACCAACACGAACACCATCGGACGCATGGTGATGCCCGAGCCGAACACCACGTGCCCCACGATCTGTGCAACGCCCGAGCCAAGCAGCGCGCCGGCAATCGCACCAACCAGCGAAATCACCGCCGTTTCGGCGAGCATAAGGCGCGAAACCGCGCCGTCCGTGGCACCGATCGCCTTCAACAGCGCCAATTCCGAACCGCGTTCGCCAATCGACGCGGCCATCAGGTTCGCCACGGCGATCGCGGCGGCAACCAGCAACAGCACGGTCATCAGCACCATCACCGCCTGCGTCTTGTTCAGCACATCGCCCTGCAGCGCGGCCACCTGGCGCACCTGCTTGGCCACCGCGCCCGGCAGCACCTCTTCGATCTGGTACGCGATCGACGACGGATACGCGGTGCAATACCACGTCTCCCACTCGTCCTGCGTGAGCGCGTTCGGATTCTTCGACGCCTTGCGCGCGAGGTCGTTGTCGGGCGTGGTGAGCGCCTTGACTTCAATCTTGTCGATGGAATTCGGCAGATTCGCAAGCGTTTGCGTGGCGATGGACGGCATATAAATGGCGCTGTTGTCGGAATCGCCCGAATCGAAGATGCCGACGATTTTCACTTTCACGCGATTGCGTTCGGTGGAGGATTTGCCGGTTTTCCCGGTACCTCCGTTCGTATTGTCGTCCGCACCGACGGCGATCGTCTTGTCGAGCGTAACGCTGTCACCGACGTTCACGCCCAGTTTCGCGGCGAGCGCGCTGCCGACCATCGCCTGCTCGCTGTCGTCTTTCGGCCAGGTTCCGTTGATTTTCCACCATGAGCGCATGCCGTTCATGCCGGCCACGGTGGACTCGCCGGAGTCCATGTGCAGGGTTTTCGCGAACCACGTGCCCACGATCGGCACGTTGGTCGCCTTGCATTTCGCCGCGGAAGCAGCCGCACCTGACGCACCAGCCGTTCCAGCAGAGCCAGCCGAACTAGCCCCCGAACCGACACACCCCGCATCCGCGTGGATGTTCAATTCCGGCGCGAAATTGGTGATGTTGAACGCCCAGAAGATGGTCTTGATCTTCTGCGCGTCCGACTCCTTCAGAAACGCGGTCGGGTCGGCACTGTCCGCCGCAGCCGAGCCGTCGGAAGTGGAACCCCCGTCCGAACCGGACGAACTACCCGAAGCCGAGCCAGCAGAATCGCCGGTATTGTACAAATCGCTCACCACAGCGTCGGACTTCGGCTGCACGACGATATTCGAACCATACGTGCTCAGCTCCGCGTTGAGCTTGTCGCCCACGTCGAACACCACGCCGAGCATGGCCACGCTGACGGTGGCGGACAGGCACACGGTGACGGCGATGAGCAGACGGCGTTTGAACTGCCGGCTGAACGAGCGAGAGATCATTTTCAGGAAGAACATGGCACCCCCTTACCTTTCTCGGCGCTCACTGGAAATGGCTCGACAGCGCGTCGAGCGTGGACGTTTGGATGACGATTTTGCCTGGCTTGACCTGGTAGTCGAACGGTATCGGGTTGCAGCCGCCTTTGAAGCCGATGGTGGCGAGGTTGATGGCCACATCGCACTTCTTGCAGATGATTTTGCCGTCCTTCTCGTAGTAGCCGGCGTCGCCGCAGTTGTCGCACGCGTCGAGGCCGACGCCGTACGCGCCGCCGTTCTTCTTGATGATGATGAATCGCATGGAGGTGCCGTCCTTCGCGCGGTATTCGAAGCGGTGCAGATGGCCGTCGGAAATCTGGCTGAATTTGATGGTGGCCACGCCGTCGGCGAGCGAGTAGTCTTCCGGCGGCGACAGCGTGACGACTTTCTGCGTTTGCGCGACGCCGTACGTCAGGGCCACGGTGACGCAGATCATGGCGACCAGGCTGAACGCGCCGGCCGCTTTCGCGCGGCGGCGGAATGCGATATGCGTGCGTGCGATCGCCTCGTTGGCGCCGGTCGGCTTGACTTTGAAGCCCATGACGATGCTGGCGATTGCCGGAATGGCGAAGACGAGCGCCATTGCGATGGTCAGGCTGCGCTGATGGTTGATGCCCCACACGAGCGCGAGGAAGGCGGCGGTCGGGAAGCTGACGATGCGTTTGGATTGGAGGATCTGCGCAAGGTCGGTGAAATGCTGTGCGAACAACAGCGCGACCAACAGCAGCACCGCCGTCGTGAACGACCAGCGGACGGCGGTGGAACGCATCGTGCGGAAGATAAGCGCGGCGATGATTGCGACGGCCGCGCCCAAAGCGAAGCCGAGCGCGCGCAACAGCATGTCGGAAGTGAAGATGGGATCGCCCGGCTCGACGAAGATCGTCAGTCGCAGAATCACGTCGGGCAGCGCACGAAAGGTGGTGGCCGCGATCGCAAGCGCCGCAACGAGATTCGCGATGTCGAGCAGCGCGCGGTGGTTGTGCCAGTCGGCGGTGATGCGGCAGGCGAACAGGACGATGACGAACACGGCCACGTCGAGGATCACGCAGCACCACAGGGTCGGATAGTTGACGAACGTGCGTTGCGTGATGACGGCGGTGGCGCGCAGCGCGGCGAATACGACTGCGCCGGCGAATCCAACAACGAAACCGGCCAGCCGCCAGTACGCGCTCAGAGGCTTGTCACGCCCCTCACCGACGGTGAGCATGACGCTCAACGCCATGACGAGCAGCGCCGGCGCCAACACCCCCTGCAACACCGTCACAAACTGCAGCAGCATCCCAAAATCCTTTCATCCAAAAACCCAACTCAAAGAGCCCAACGATTCCCATTCCGCCCCATCCCAAAGAGTCCCACCCCTCTCATCCCTCCCCTAAAATGCGAGGATTTCCCGGACCCCCCCCCCCACAATCGCAGAGGTGAATCCATCCCCCTAAACGCGAGAGAGCGGTTTCGGTATGCATCGCCCGACCGTAAGCTTGACCGAACGGCCTTGAGTGTGTCGGGTAATGCATACCGAAACCGCGAACGGGCTACGCTAGGAGATCACCACTCCTGCGGCGTATAGTTCCAGTCCGGGAAGGTGACCTCGATCGGTTCCGTCCAGAAGCGTCCCTTCACACCCGTCTCCGGATCGACGTGCAGCATCCAGCCCTTCTTCTCCGGGGATTCGATCTTCAGCACGAGCTTGTACGCGCCGGCCTTGTCGAGCTTGACGTTGGCGCCGTAGTGCGGGCCGTCGGAGGCGTTCATCTGCATGAAGGTTCCGGAGGCGACGGACGCGTTGGAGGTCTTGTCGATGATGTCGTAGTTGACGGTCAGGTCCGGCACGAAATCGCCCTTGCCGTAGCCGAGTTCGGTGCCCTTCTGGTTGGCATGGATGTCGGCTTCGAGGTGGAAGCTCGCATCGGCGGCCTTGAGGCCCATGCCGGACGGTTCCATGTCGATCGGCTGGAAGTAGACGGCGTTGACGGTCAGCGGGCCGCATTCCTGGTCGGAGTGCTTCTCATCGACCTGGATCTCTTCGAAACCGGCGGAATCGCTGGAATCGTCCTTGCTGGAGTCGTCGGCCTTCGAAGCCGACGCGGAGGCGCTGGACTTGTCCGAAGCGGCGGAATCGCTGGAATTGCCGCATGCGGACAGGGAGAAGGCCATGGAGCCGGCCAGCAGGATGCCGAGCAGAGCGGCGATCTTCTTGTTCTTCATTTCTCTTTCCTTTGTTGTTGGATGTGGAAAAAATATCGGTAAATCTCGGAAAATTTGCGTATTACTTGCGATTGTCAGGCGTGCGCAACTTGCGTTTGCGTGCGAAGCCGACGGCGAACAGCGCGAGTACGGCAATCGCCGCGATCGCTTGTGCCGCAAGGCATTCGACGTACGGATACAGGCCGATCCAGTCGTTTGTGGGCACGCTGGACAGGTAGTGGCCGTCGATCAGGTCACCTTCGATGAGCGCGTGGATGCCACCGCCGGCGAAGATAACGACCAGCACGGCCATCAGGATCGACGTAACGAGGAAGAACGGGCCAATCGGAATCTTTACGGAGGTGAAGCGCAGCACGAGGAAGATGACGAGCAGCACCACACCCGCGGCGATGCCGCCGATCCACATGCCTTGCGCGTCGCGACTCATCGAGTAGATCGATTCGTAGAAGATGACGGTTTCGGCGCCTTCACGGAACACGGCTAGGAAGCTCAGCATGGCGAGCGAAACGACCATACCCAGGCCCACGCCTTCGCCGGCGGCGACTTTGTTTTGCGCGTCGGCCACGGCGGACTCGGTTTTGGTGCGGATGTAACGGTTCCACGCTTCCACGGAACTTTTGTTGAGCATCCAATTGCTGGTCCACAGCAGCATGAGCATGGCGATCAGCGCGCACACGCCTTCGGAGATTTCCTGAATCGGGCCGGAGCCGCCGAACAGGAACGTGAAGAGCACGGCGATCAGGCCGGAACCGGCGAGACCGGCGAGCACGCCCAGGTAGATCCACTTGGTGAAGCGCCGGTTGCCGGATTTGACGAGGTAGGCCACCACGGCGGCCACCACCAGCAGCGCTTCGAGACCCTCGCGGATCAGGATGAGGAACGCCTGTCCGGCGGAGCTGGTGATGGCTTTGGTGAAGGCGTTGACGTTGCCGGCCGCGCCACCGTCGAGGGTGGCCGCGTCTTCGACGAGCCAGCTTTTCAGGTCGTCGACGAGCTTCTTGATTTCCTTGTCTGAACTGCCGTCGCGCATGGTTTTGCGGGTCATTTTGAACTGGTATTCGACCTGCGAGACGCGGTCGCCGGAGATGGCGTTCATGACGTTCTTTTCGAAGCCGAGCTTTTCGTAGTACTGGTAGTACGCGTCGTTGACGAGGCTGGAGCCTTCCGCGCCCTTGCCGGAGATGGCGGCCTTGTATGCCTTGTCGAGGATGACGTTCATTTCGCTGGCGACTTCGCCCCACGTGCGGTCGCCTTTGCCTTTGGAGGAGTTCTTTTTGGCCGCGTCGAGCTTCTTACGTTCGGCTGCGGTCTGTTCGGCGCGCTGCTTCGCGTAGGTTTTGGGGTCGGCGAGGTTCGCGTTGCCATCGAGCGTCTGCGCGGTGGCGGTGAGGTCCGCGTTCAGCGCATCGATTTTGCCGGCGATCGCGCCGCCCTGGCCCTGCTGGTAGGCGAGGCCTTCCAAGTCGGTGAACTGTGTGAGCAACGCCTGCTGCTTGTCGGCGGAAATGGTGTCGTTGACGGCCTTCGAGAAGTTGGAGGCGTCGTAGCCGATCCAATGCGCGGTCTGGAAGCCGGTGCCGGCCTGGCCGTAATCGCCGTCGTTGTAGTCTTTTTCGGCGGTGGCGAGCTGCTTGGCGATGTTCTGCGCAGCGGCGGTCCAGGAATCGAAATTCGTTTGGCTGTCGTCGGCGGCGGACGCCTGCTGCGGCATCGCGGTGCCGGCGAACAGCGTGGCGAGCGCGATCATCAGCGCGGCGACGAGCGCGGCAAGACGGCCGGAAGCCGAGACGCGCGAATCGCACGAATCGTAGGAACCGGCTGCATGGCGCTGCGCGACGCGAGATGACATGGGTCGAACCTTCCTTCCGCAAATCTTTTCGGCGCGCTTTCCCCGACGTACCCGACGTACGAAGCGCGCATCGGAAGCCAAGATAGAACGAAACTTTTTTGAATAACAGTCTTGATTTTTAATTGGTCTTGTTGTATCGCGCATGGAAAAACGTTGGAATTCCGCCGTTTTTATTTTTCCCGTTTTCCGCGTGTCGTCTCACATTGTGACGCTCACCGCCGTTCCGCAACACCCCCGTCCGCCCGAAAACGTGAAGCGAACTCCATGCCAAAGCGTCGGTCTGTATAATCACGATTAGTATAATCGTAACTATACAAAGCTACGGGGGTATCAAAATAAGGCGATGCCTCATGCCACATATAGCGCATATCAGGTTGCCCAGGCACGAACTCCGCCAAGCCGGGCACGCGCTAGCATCGTGGGTATGGATTCCCTCGCACCGCTCGCGCATCGCATGCCGTACACCGCCGCTTTCCCCAAGGCGCTCGGCACGGGGTTGCTGATTTCGACGCCTCGCCCGATCACTGCGGAATTGCGCGGCGAGATGGAACGGTTCATCGATGAATACGAGCATGCGCTTTCGCGGTTTCGCGCTGATTCGCTGGTTGCGCACATCGGCAATGCGAAGCATGGCGGGCATTTCGATTTTCCCGATTGGGCCGGCCCGCTATTCGATTTGTACGACGCGCTGCACGCCGCCACGCGCGGTGCGATCGACCCGTGCGTGGGCGAGGACCTGATCCGTCTCGGTTACGATCCCGCGCTGAGTTTCACCGTTGAAGCCGACGCCGGCGAGCGCCTGGGCGCGCTGCACGGACGGGCCGTATGGGGTCGTGATGTGGTTCGTTCGAGTGGTACGACATTGGTTACACGCAGTCCGGTTCATGTGGATTTCGGCGCGTGCGGCAAGGGTTATCTGGTGGATTCGCTGGGCGGATTGCTCACCGATTCAGAACTTTCGCGCACATCGCATGTCAAGTCAGCCGAAACGACCAACCCGACATGCCAATCTTCCATCTCAGACAGCAAACGCGAAAGCGCTGCCCCGGAATTTGTGATTGATGCGGGCGGCGATCTGCTGGCGCGCACGAACAAGCCGATCCGTGTGGCGCTTGAGGATCCGGATGATCCGTCCTGCGCGGTCGGCGTCGCACTGATCGGCGATGGCGCGTTCTGTGCGAGCGCGCCCAGCCGTCGCCATTGGGAGGTGGCGGTGAACGAACAGACGCATCTGGCGATTCACCACCTGCTCAACGCCATCGACGGCCTGCCCGTGCAACAAACGGAAGCCGCCTGGGTTGCAGTGCAATCCGCGTCATTTGGCGACTATCCGACTGCGGTGGCGGACGGGTTGGCTACGGCGCTGTTCGTTGCGGACCCGAATGAACTGCGCAGCGTTTTTGTTTTCGATTGCGCCACGTTGGACGCCGACCGTCACGCCACCATCAGCGCCGGTTTCCCCGGCCGTTTCTTCTGATTGCCGACCGGTCACTGATTGCCAGGTTGGCCGGTTGGCGGCCCGCCAATCGCAGACCGCAAACCGGCCAATCGCAAGCAAAACTCACGGAATGAGGTTGCCGGCGGCCACGTACAGGTCCCACCAATCCTGCTTGTCGAGGTCGATGTCCGCGCCGTCGAGCATTTCGCCCAGCCGGGTGGGGTTCATCGAGCCGAGCACGATCTGGATCTTCGCCGGATGCCTGAGCACCCATGCGGTGGCGATGGCGTTGGCGCTCACACCGTACTTGGCGGCCTTTTCGTCCAGCGCCTTGTTCAACTCCGGGAAGTGCTCGTTGCCTACGAACGGGCCGTATTCCGTGCCGGACTGGAACGGGCTCCACGCCTGGATGGTCATGTGGCGCAGTCGCGAGTAGGACAGCAGGCCGTCCGAATGGTTGGCCACGACCATGCCTTCGGCGCCGGAGTTGGTCATCAGCTCGTCGCTGACCATCTGCGCGTGCATCAGGCCGAACTGCAGCTGGCTCGCCTCGAGCCTCATGGCCGGGTCGTCGCCGAGCCAGGACTGCAGCAGTTCCGCCTGCCACGGGTTCACGTTGCTCACGCCGAAGTGGCGCACTTTGCCCGCCTTGTGCAGGGTGGTGAACGCTTCGACGATTTCTTCGGCCTCCATCAGGGTGTCGGGCCTGTGCAGGAGCGCGAAGTCCACGTAGTCAGTGCCGAGCGCTTCCAGTTCCTCGTCGAGTCGCGTGATGAGGTGCTTCGCGGAGAAGTCGTAGCGGGTGGCGTGCACGTTGTTCGGGTCGCTGAAGTCGATGTTGATACCGAACTTCGTCTGCAGGAAGATGTCCTCGCGCTTGAGCCCGGCGTCCTTCCACGCGCGGCCGAGCACACGCGAGCTGGCATGGTCGCGGTTGACGTTGAATCCGTAGATGTCCGCCGTGTCGAAGAAGTTGACTCCATGCTCGGCGGCCGTACGCACGACTTCTGCCGCAGCATCCGCATCCAGCGCGTCCATGCGCATCACGCCGAGCGCCGCCTGCGATGCGACCACTGCCGATTTGCCGATTTCGATGCTTTTCATGACTGCCCACTTTCTTTGTGATTTTCAAATACGTCAATCGATTGACGTCAGTCACCTCAATGGTAAATCCGCCGTCCCGTCAGCGCAACACAATAAAAATGCCGAAGCCAAAACGCAAAAATCCGGAGGGGTGGTCCCTCCGGATTTTTTAGCGAGTCAGCACACCAACCTCACTCGGCCAGCGTGAACTGGCTGTTGTAGATGTCGGCGTAGAAGCCGCCCTTGGCGAGCAGTTCCTCGTGCGTGCCGCGTTCCACGATGTCGCCGCCGTTCATCACCAGGATCATGTCGGCGTCGCGGATGGTGGACAGGCGGTGCGCGATCACGAAGCTCGTGCGGCCCACGGTCAGCGCGTCCATCGCCTTCTGGATCAGCTCCTCGGTGCGTGTATCGACCGAGGAGGTGGCCTCGTCGAGGATCAGGATCGGCGCGTCCTCCACCATCGCGCGGGCGATCGTCAGCAGCTGGCGCTGGCCCTGGGAAAGCGACGCCTTGTCGTCGAGCACGGTGTCGTAGCCGTTCGGCAACGACATGATGTAGTGGTGCAGGCCGACGGCCTTGCATGCGGCCACGATCTGCTCGTCGGTGACGTCCTTCTTCGAATACGCGATGTTTTCACGCACTGTTCCACGGAACACCCACGTGTCCTGCAGCACCATGGAGAACTGGTCGTGCACGTTCCAACGCGGCACGGACTTGGTGTCGATGCCGTCGATCGAAATCGTGCCACCGGAAATCTCGTAGAAGCGCATCAGCAGGTTCACCATCGTGGTCTTGCCGGCGCCGGTCGGGCCGACGATGGCCACCTTCTGGCCGGCCTTCACGGACGCGGAGAAGTCGTTGATGATGGTCTTGTCCGCATCGTAGCCGAAGCGCACGTGGCTGAATTCCACGTCGCCGCGCACCGGCTGCGGCTTGCCGTCCGCACCGACGCCGAGCAGCGCCTGCTTGCCGGTTTCGTCGGACAGTTCCGGCTCCTCAAGGAAGCCGAAGACGCGTTCGGATGCGGCCGCGCAGCGCTGCAGGTTCTGGAACGCCTGCGCGAACTGGGACAGCGGCTGCGTGAACAGGCGGATATACATCATGAACGCCACGATCACGCCGAATTCGATATTGCCGTCCATGGCGAGCGCCGCGCCGACCACGCACACCACCACGTAGCCGAAGTTGCCGACGAAGTTCATAATCGGCATCATCAGGCCGGACAGGAACTGGCTTTTCCAGCCGGACACGTACAGGTCGTTGTTGTACTTCTCGAACTGCTCGATGGAGCGTTCCTCGCCGCAGAACGCCTTGACCACGGTGTGGCCGGTGTACATTTCCTCGACGTGGCCGTTGACGTCGCCGAGCGCCACCTGCTGGCGGGTGAAGTACTTCTGCGACACCTTCATGATCACGCCCATGATGATCAGGCCGAGCAGCGCGGAGCCGATGGCGCACAGCGTCATGGTCACGTTGTTGTAGAACATCATGATGAGCGCGCCGAAGAACAGCGTGATCGAAGTGATCAGCGAGCCGACCGACTGGCCGAGCGTCTGTCCGATCGCGTCGACGTCGTTGGTGATGCGGCTCAGCACGTCGCCGTAGCTGACTTTGTCGAAATATTTCAGCGGCAGGCGATTGATTTTCTGGCTGATCGCCTCACGCAGCTGCTGTGCCGTGCGTTGCGTGACGTTGGCCATCAGCCAGCTTTGCAGGTAGCTCAGCAGCGCGTACCCGACGTACAGCGCGACGAGCAGCCATGCGATGCGCGACACCGCGTCCATATCGATCGAATTCATGACGGGCTTGCCGTGCACCATGGCCGGCAGACCCTTCGTGATCTCGTTGGTCATGTCCTTGAGCTTGTCCGGGCCGATGATCTGGCACACCGTGCCGGCAGCGCCCAGAACCAGCGCGAGAATCATCACCGGAATGTACCGGCTGCAGAATTTCACGAGCTTCTTCATCACTCCGCCGAAGTCCTTCGGCTTTTCCACGGCCCCACGGCCGCGTCCCATTCCTCTTGGCATGTCTCCCCCTTTCAGCGCTTCAGTTCGTCTTCGCTCAACTGCGATTCGGCGATCTGCCGATACACTTCGCACGTGTCGAGCAGTTCCTCGTGCGTGCCCTGGCCGACCACTTTGCCGTCGTCGAGCACGATGATGCGGTCGGCATTCATGATGGTGCCGATGCGCTGCGCGACGATGAGTTTCGTGGAATCCTTCGCTTCCTTTTCGAGCGCGTCACGTACGGCACGGTCGGTTTTGAAGTCGAGCGCGGAGAAGGAATCGTCGAAGATCAGGATTTCCGGATGACGGTAGACGGCGCGTGCGATCGACAGACGCTGCTTCTGCCCGCCCGAAACGTTGGAACCGCCCTGCGAAATGCCGGAATCGTACTTCTTCTGCTTTTTGTCGATGAATTCCGTCGCCTGCGCGACGTCGCATGCGCGGCGCACGGTGTCGTCGTCGCGGTCCGTATCTCCGTACGCGACGTTGCTGGCGATCGTTCCCTTGAACAGGAACGACTGCTGCGGCACGTAGCCGATCTTGTCGCGCAACGCCTTCAGCTTGTAGTCGCGCACGTTGACGCCGTCGACGAGCACCTCGCCTTGCGTGGCGTCGTAGAAACGCGGCACGAGGTTGATGAGGGACGATTTGCCGGAGCCGGTCGAGCCGATGAACGCCACCGTCTGACCCTTCTTCGCCTTGAAATTGACGCCTTCGAGCATGGCGTGACGCGAGTCGGGGTAGGCGAAGCTCACATTGCGGAATTCGATTTCGCCTTCCTCGCCCGGCTTGCCCGCGTCCTGCGTGCCGTCGGTGACCATCGGCTCGGTGTCGATGACTTCGAGCACGCGCTGCGCGGACACGTCGGCGCGCGGCCAGAGCACGAACACCATGCTCAGCAGCAGGAAGCTCATGATGACCTGGATGGAGTAGCTGGAGAACACCACCATGTCGGAGAAGGTGGTGAGCTTGTCGACGGCTTCGGCAGCGTCGATGAGGTACGCGCCGATCCAGTAGACGGCGAGCATCAGGCCGTTCATGATGGTGTTCATCAACGGCATCATGATGGCCATGGCACGGTTGGTGAACAGCTGGGTTTCGGTGAGTTCCTTGTTGGCTTCGGTGAACTTGGCTTCCTGATAGTCCTCGGCGTTGTACGCGCGCACCACGCGCAGGCCGGTGAGGTTCTCGCGCGCCACGAGGTTGATGTTGTCGGTCAGGCGCTGCATGGCCTTGAACTTCGGCATGACGAAGTGCATGAGCACGGCGATGACCACCAGCAGGATGGCCACGGCGATGCCGGTTGCGAGCGTCCAATCGAAGCCCTTTCCTGCGATCTTGCACACGGCCCACACGGCCATGATCGGCGCTTTGACGATCATCATGAGGCCCATGGTGATGAACATCTGGATCTGCGTGATGTCGTTCGTGGAGCGGGTGATGAGCGACGCGGTGGAGAAACGGTTCATTTCCGCCGGTCCGAAGCTTTCCACCTTGTTGAATTCAAGCGAACGCAGGCGCTGGCTGAACGAGGCGCCCACGCGCGCGGCGATGAAGCCGGTGACGACGGCGCAGGCCGCCGATCCGAGCGAGACGAGCAGCATTTTGCCGCCGGCCACCCAGATGTCGTGCATTTCGCTGCCGGGGGTTTCGACGAGCTGCGTGATGTCGGCCATGTAGTCCGGCAGGGTCAGGTCAAGCCAGATCTGACCGACGATGCTGACCAGCGCGACGAGCATCTGACCGATCTCCGCTTTGGAGAGGTATCGTACGATGCGAAGCATGCTTGGTTCCTTCTCTTGTTTTGTGTTTTGCTTGTTTTCTTACGATTAGTTTTTGCGATTTTTCGCGGTTTTTGCGATTACTGGATTGCGATTACTTACACTGTGAATTATTTACAGCGTAAGATACTACGCGTCTTCCTGTGCGTTTCCTGAGAACGCGGCTTTGACCTCGTCCGCCGTGGGGCGCGGTTTGCCGGGCATGCACAGCGACATGTACGTGGTGAATTCCTCGGTGAGCTCAACGAATTCGCGCGCGCGTCGCTCCCCCATTTGCGAGAAGATCCAGCAGATCGCCTCGCGCATGCTTTCGCGCTGACGTTCGGCGCGCTCCCTGCCGGCTTCGGTAAGGTTCACGTGCACCACACGGCGATCGTCAGGGTCGGATTCGCGCGTGATCTGGCCTTTTTTCTCCAGTGCGGACAACAGTGCAGACACGCGTCCGGTGGTGGTTTTCATTGAAGAGGCGAGCTGCGATGGCGTCAGCGGGCCTTTCCTATAGAGTTCCTGCACGGCGAAGGGTTCGCCCTTCGCGCCTTTCACCATCTCCTGCTGCATGCGCGAGCGTTTGTCCCATGTGTTGGTCGCCAATTCGTGGAACAGTTCCTCTTCAAAGCCCACGCGGCACCTCCTTCCGTCGCAATCGCCGTCATAATATCTTACAGTGTAAACATTTTACAGTGTAAGTTATTCCCAGGGCGATTTTGCAGCGAGCAAGCTACAGAAGGCACGAAAAAGGCCGCGGCCCGAATCGCGATTATTGTGCGGAATCGGGCGCGGCCAATCGTACGTATTGCGCGGAATTCAGCCGCGACGGGCGTCGACGGAGGCGTTCAGCATCGCCAGCTCATCCTGCGTGAGCGTCAGTTCGGTGGCGGCGAAGGAATCGTTGATTTCCTGCGGATTGCGGGCGCTGGGGATGGTGAACAACCGCTCGTAGCGGCTCAGTTCCCAGGCGAGCACCACGCGCTGGTAGGAGCAGCCGTGGTTGCCGGCGACCGTGCGGAACGGGTCGTACGCGCGCTGGTCGAACGCGTCGAGGAAGCCGCCGAGGGGGCTCCAGCACACGAACGCGAGTCCAAGTTCCGCGCAGTGCTCCATCGTATGCTCAGGGTCGGGGTGCGAGGGCGAGAACTGGTTCTGCACGGCGATCAGCTTGTCGCCGAGAATCTCGCGGGCGATGTCGATCTGCGCGTTGTCCACGCGGGAAATGCCCGCGTACCGGATCACGCCCTCGTTAAGCAGCTGCTTCAGCGCGCCGACCTGGTCCTCATAAGCCACTTCCGGGTCCGGTCCGTGCGAATACAACAGGTCGAGCGTATCGACGCCCAAGTGCAGCGCGGATTCCTTGGCGTCACGAATCATGGTTTCGGGGCGCGAATCCGCCATCCACCCGTATTGACTGCCCGCCGCCTGCAAATGCTGGCGTTCCCCGCCAGGCCGACGACTGCAGCCCTCGGAATCCCGCCCCTGAGTGTCCGATTCTGGCGAATCGGACACAGGAGCAACAAAAGCGGGGATCTCCATGGTGCGTCGATAGCCAGTTTTCGTGGCGACCAGCACTTCATCTCGGGGGCCATTCCACGAAGCGAGCGCATCACGCACCAACTTTTCGCCGTACCCCAAATCTTTCGCAGTGCCAGTGCCAGGCTCGCTCGGCAGATAATACGACCAAGCCGTATCCAAATAGCGAACACCCGCGTCCAAACCGGCATGAATCGTACGAATCGCAGTATCGCGATCCGGACGCCCCTCAATCGCCAAAGCCATCGTTCCCATGCCGAGCCGAGGAATCGTAAATCCTGCCAACTCACCGTTCATCATCATCTTCCCCTTCCTTGCAAGCACGCAGCCGATTCGCACATGTTCACATCAAGACTAACCCAACGTGAACCGGCGCACGCTTGTCGGGCGCCTGCGCGAAGATAAAGGCACAACCGAACGGGAGCCGAAAGGCTGAGAGGGAGCTCATACAGCTTCGACCGAGGACTTGATGCGGGTAATGCCGCCGTAAGGAGACGGGTTGTTCGCGCCGCAAGGCGTATCTCATCTTCCGTTCGCGATAACCGAATATCGCGTGATTAGGGTCACGGAGGGGCGCACCACCTCATAGGGTACGGTTCCTTCGGCGACCCTTTTTTCGTACCAACCGTGAATGTCCGATTCACCGGAAGCAGACGCTCGGAAGCCCACAAAGCAGTTCTGAACGTCCGTTTCGGCGGGAACGGCACTCGTGGGGCCTGACATACAGAAGGGAACCGAAATGATCATCAACGGCAAGGAAGAGGACGTCGCCACGCCGATCACCGTGGCCGAACTAGTGGAGCAGCGCGGTCTGCGCGCCGACCGCGTGGCCGTGGAGCTCAACGGCGAGATCGTGCCGCGCGCCCAGCGTGCGCAGACGCAGCTCAAGGGCACCGACACGTTGGAAATCGTCACGTTCGTGCAGGGCGGCTGAGCACAGCAGCGAAACAAACCATACGAACGGAAACGAGAATACGAGAACAACCATGACTTTTGAACCATCCGCATCGCAGGCGCAGATCGACGCCCGCCAGCACGCTTTCGACAACCAGCCCGACCCGGCCACCTTGGTCAGCCGCGAGGAGATCCGCGCAGCCCTGCTCGACCGTCACACGGCCGCCACACAGGACAAGCTCGACGCGGCGCACGTGGCCATCTGCGGCTGCGGCGGCCTCGGCTCCACCATCGCGGTGGCGCTGACCCGCATCGGCGTCGGCCACCTGCACTTGATCGACTTCGACCGCGTGGATATGACGAACCTGAATCGCCAGCAGTATTTCCTGAAGGACCTCGGCCAGTACAAGACGGAGGCGCTGCGCAGCAATCTGCGCCAAATCAACCCGTTCACGGACATCACCATCGACACCGTCAAGGTGACCGACGAGAACGTGCCGACGCTGTTCGAAAACGAGGACATCATCTGCGAGGCGTTCGACGTGCCGGAAAACAAGACGATGCTCGTCAACGCGGTGCTGGAGAATCTGCCGGGCAAGAAGCTCGTCAGCGCGTCCGGCATGGCCGGCTTCCGCAGCTCCAACCTGGTGAGCACGCGTCGCGTTTCGAAGAACTTCTACTTCTGTGGCGATGGCGAGACGGCTCCGGTACCGGGTGCCGGCCTGATGGCGCCGCGCGTGGGCGTGGTCGCCTGCCACGAAGCGAACATGATCACGCGACTGATCCTCGGCGAGGAAGACGCCTGACGCACTGCTACGTTACTCCACTGCCGTAATCGAAATTTTTATTGCGATTACAAACGCACGTTGCACACAACACAACAGCGACGCAACGGCAACACAACAGCAGCACAGCAATCGCAACAACAACAAACACCCCAACGAAAGGAACCGACGATGAGCACCGAAAACACCATCACCACCGCAGCCGCCGACGTCGCGGCCGCACCGAACGCCACGCTCGACGAGCTGGTCGGCACCACCACGAACACGGCGATCCTGCCGGAGCCGGACGCTCATGCGTACGACGAGATCGCCACCGGCGACGCCGACCCGCTGATCCTCGGCGGGCACAAGTTCACGAGCCGTTTCATCCTCGGTTCCGGCCGTTACGACCTGAACCTCATCAAGGCGACCATCGAGAACGCGGGCACGCAGATCGTCACCATGGCGCTGCGCCGCTGCCGCACCACCGAAAACAACCTGCTCGACTACATTCCGAAGGGCATCACCATGCTGCCGAACACGTCCGGCGCACGCAATGCAGAGGAAGCGGTGCGTATTGCCCGTCTCGCGCGCGAAGTGTGCCAGACGGACTTCGTGAAGGTGGAGATCGAGCATGAGGCGAAGTATCTGCTGCCCGACAATGAGGAAACCATCAAAGCCACGAAACAGCTGGCAAAAGAAGGCTTCGTGGTCATGCCGTACATGTTCCCCGATCCGATTGCGGCGAAGCGTCTTGAAGACGCAGGTGCGGCTTGCGTGATGCCGCTTGGCGCGATGATCGGCTCGAATAAGGGTCTGCGTGCACGCGATTTCATTGAAGTGATTATCAAGAATTCCAATGTTCCGGTGATTATCGACGCTGGTATTGGCCGTCCGAGCCAGGCTGCGGAAGCCATGGAAATGGGCGCGGACGCGGTGATGGCATACACGGCCATCGCTTCCGCCGGCAATATTCCGCTGATGGCACGCGCGTTCAAGAAGGCGATCGAAGCTGGTCGTGAAGCGTATTTGTCTGGCTTGGGCAAGGTTACGGAAGATCATGCCGTGCCGTCCAGCCCAACGAACGAGGCCGACTACATCGGCTGATTCGCGTCGGTTTCGTACGATTCGTGCACTAACGTTTCGCACTGTTTTATTGCGATTACACGACGAGGGTCGGTGGAGACGCACATTTTCGCAAGGTTTCCACCGACCCTCTTTCGTCAGATGCGCGGCACGTAGCGCAACACGCGCATGCCACGCATACCGCAGCGACAGGCAATACGTCTACTTCCCTAGAGCCGCCTTCAGGTCGCGGTTCTGGAACCGCTCGTGCAGCAGGCAGTAGCCACCGAACACGACAAACCAGACCAGGCCGGCGACTGCGGAACCGAGCGTGTCGGAAGACAGGAACAACGTGACATACACGACCACGTAGAACGCGACCGCAATCCAATCGCACACCTGCCAGGCCGGCATCACGAAGCCGTCCGGCAGAAAGTCGGCGCTTTGACGGTAGCGGCGGTGAGCAAGCATCGTCAGAATGTAAATGAAGATCACGACGGCGCTGGCGGCCGAGGCGAACAGCACGAACGCGCCGGAAACGCCCGGAATCGCGTTGATCAGCGGGGAGAACAGGATCATGCAGCCGGACACGATAATCGCCTTCGCCGGAACCTTGCGGTCCGACACTTCGCCGAGACGCTGCATGGCGGGCGATTCGGAATCCTGCGCGAGCTGGTACAGATGGCGTCCAGCCGAGTAGATCAGCGAGTTAAGCGCTGACGCGGCTGCGGTGATCACCACGAAGAACACGAGCGCGGCAGCCCAGTCGAGGCCCGCGTACTTAAACACCATGATGAACGGGGAGCCGAACGAGCCGTCCGCGTTCTGGTGGAAGTTGCGCCACGGCACGATCGCCATGATGGCCACGAGCGCGCCCACGTAGAAGATGAGGATGCGCATGATCAGCTCGTTGACGGCTTTCGGCAGCACTTTGCGCGGGTTCTGGGTTTCGGACACGGTCACACCCACGAATTCGATGAGCTGGTAGGCGAAGAACACCATCTGGAAGCTCATGAAGAAGTTCATCCAGCCGTTCGGCGCGAGCTGGAAGCCGTCGGCAATGTTCGTAAGGCTCACAGTGGCACCGGAAACCGTGCCGTCCACGCCTTCGATATGCGTGGCCGGGTAGCTGAAACCGAGGAACAGCATCACCACGGCGGTGACAATCAGACCCACAATCAGCGTGATTTTGATCATGGAGAACCAGAATTCCGCCTCGCCGAACACTTTCACGGCAATGAGATTGATGCCGGTGAGCGCCACAAGGAAGCACAGTTCGATAAGCCATTTCCACGCGTTGAGGTCAATGCCGAACGTGCCGAAGAACGTGACGAAATAGGTGCTGACGGCCGTGATTTCGGTCATGCCGGTCAGGATGAGCACAATCCAGTACGTCCAGCCGGCGAATTTGCCCCACGCGCGGCCGAGGTAGCGGGTGATGAAGTTGATGAAGGTGTGCTGGCTTGGGTCGCTGTACATCATTTCGCCGATGGCGCGCATGAGCAGGAACATGATGAGGCCCACGCCGATGTACACGAAGATGATGCTTGGTCCGGTCAGCGCAATCGATTTGCCGGAGCCGAGGAACAGGCCAGTGCCGATGGTTCCGCCGATGGCGATGAATTGGACATGGCGATTTTTCAGGCCGCGTTCCATGTCGTTGTCTTTGTCGAGGCTTTCGACGGATTTGATATGCGATTGTGTGCTTTGCGCGTTCTGCGTTGCGTCAGACGCGTCGGCAGCTTGCGTGTTTGTGCCGGCCTTCCCGGTATTCGTATTCCCTAAAGTCATAATGGTCACACCCTACCGCGGGAACCGCCCAATGCGCCCGCTTTTGTCTGACAGATGACGCTTGCCGGCTCTGTTGGGAGGAACAGAAGCCGGCATGATGAAGAATGAGCGGGCTAGGCGGTCAGCTCGTCGAGTTTGGCGCGGAGGTCTTCGTTTTCGCGCTGCACCTCGTCGATGCGGCGGGCCTGCTGTCCGATGATGCTGATGGCGGTTTCGGAGTCGAGCCCACCGGCAGGCTACTGCCGTACAGGTGACCCGCGCCGGACGCAAGCGTCAGCTCGGACGTGCCGTGGTAAACCGGCAGGTTCACGGAAATCTTCGGAATACGGATGGCCCCCATCACGCCATCGCCGGAGTCGAGCAGGCTTTGATATTCCGTGTCTTTGGCGCTGGCGGAGTCGCTGGAGTTGTCTGAGCCGTCGGCGCTGGCGTTGTTGGCTGCATTCTGCGGATCGTCATACAGTTCGGCGAGCGGATCCTTCGCCTCGCCAATCACCGGCTGCCCCGACTTGGCAAGTCGCTTGTTGTACTCCCTGGCCGCGGCGAACGCCTCATCGGCCTGCGGGTATGGCCAGCCCGCCACGCGCTTTTCGGAACGCGCCGACGTGCTCGCCAGCTCGCGCGCCGAACGGTATTGCAACACTCTCGGAAACATGCCAATGCCGAGCGCGGTAAGAATCAGCACCGCCGCAAGCACGCGCATGGCAATGGACTTGTTGCGATCCGCGCGACGCTCGCGCATCGCTTCGGACGCGTCGGTCGCCTCCGCGAAAGTCGGGAGGGTGTAGGTGCAGGTGTTGCGCGTGGTGTCGTGCGGACCGCGCGAGCCGTCGTTGCCATCGTGCGAATCGCCATAAAAATCGTCGGCGCGTAAGTCCTTAATTTGCTGCGGACCGTCGCTTCTCGACCCGCCGCGCGCTCCCATGCGGAAAAACTGCCATCAGTCTTGCCCCCTTGAACTGCCAGCCATAGGGAACATTATATTGCACTCCGCCCGCGTGCCTTCTTCCCTGACGATTCCGATAATGTCGGTCGAACTTGGACGGTCTCCGGCCACAGCTCTGAGCGAACCACGTTTTACGCAAATCATGGGTTAGGACTTACGCAAATCGTGGGTTAGGTTTTATGCAAATCGCGGGTTAGCCCCAGCAAAACCCTTGCAGGAGGCCGAAATTGGCATTTTTGCCAAGAGCATCTCTAACCGAGTCTATCCATGGTCAAACTGATGGGTCTATCTGGCTTATAGATGGCGGATTTGGGGCTTTGCGGAAAGGTATTTCGCTTATAGATGGCGGGCGCTAGACGAGAATAGGCGGTTCGGGGGTATGATTTATACCCCCGAACTGGCAAATGGGGCGAACCACCCGTCATCTATAAGCTAGATAGCATTTGGCGGGCGGGCGGTGCGCGCGGCGGACGAGAACCGGGGGTTGGCCGCCTCGCAAACGCGACCGACCCCCTTAATGTCGTGAAACGTGCTATATGTGGCAGATTCGCCCTTCACAAGAAAACGATTTGCGTTATGTGTGGCAGGTCCCTTGAGCAAATCCAGACCTAGGGGGGGTAGGAATCATGCCCCCTAGGTCGGTTTCCCCGAAGAAACCTGCCACAGATAGCGGAAATCACATTCTTCAACCTCCGGTCACAATGGCTCACTAGGCTCGACGGTATGACGCAAGAGCTTGTTTCCCTGACTATCATCATGGCGGTGGCGGCCGTCAGCCCGATTGTGGCGCAGCTGATTCCGGGAAGATTCATTCCACAAACCGTACTGCTGCTCGCCGCCGGAGCCACGCTCGGCCCGTACGGACTAGGCATAATCGAAGTGAACGACGCCGTGAAACTCTTGAACGAGCTCGGCATGGCGTTCCTGTTCCTGCTCGCCGGCTACGAAATCGACCCCAAACGACTCGCCGGACATCAAGGCAAAGTCGGACTGCTTACATGGGGAATCACGCTAGGCCTCGCCTGGCTGGTCGTGACATTCCTTCCGTTCTTCACCAAGCAAGGCATCAACGGCATCGCCACGGTAATCGCACTTACCACCACCGCTCTCGGCACGCTCATGCCGATTCTCAAGGAACGCAACCTCGAAGGCACCCCCATCGGCGACGCCATCATCTCGTACGGAACGTGGGGCGAACTCGGCCCAATCCTCGCCATGGCCATCCTGCTATCCACCCGAACCGGCTGGCAGACCATGCTCGTGCTCGGCGCGTTCCTCGCCATCTGCCTACTGTGCGCGATGCTACCTACGAAAGCACTGAAAACCGGCCATCGCCTGTACCGTTTCCTTACGGAAAACGCGAACACGTCATCGCAAACGCTCATGCGACTGACCACATTCCTGCTCATCTTCCTTGTCACCATTTCCGCACTGTTCGAACTTGACGCGGTGCTCGGCGCGTTCGCCGCAGGCTTCATCCTGCGTTACATCATCCCCGACGGCAGCAAGTCGCTGGAAATGAAACTGGAAGGCGTCGGCTACGGCTTCCTTATTCCTGTGTTCTTCGTGGTGTCAGGCGCCGCGATCAACGTGCGCGCCGTGGCAGGACGGCCCGCACTGCTCGTCGCGTTCATCGTCATGCTCATGCTGATTCGCGCGGTGCCCGTATATCTTGCGCTATCGCTCGACAAACGCAAGAATCCGCTGTCATCGCATCACCGCGTCACCGTAGCCCTGTATTGCACGACCGCGCTGCCGATCATCGTCGCCGTCACGTCGCTGGCGGTGAAGGTCGGCACCATGCAAAGCGACACCGCGTCGACACTGGTCGCAGCCGGCGCGATCACGGTGTTCCTGATGCCGCTGCTCGGCTCGATCACATATCAGGTGGCCGACGTACATCCGGTCACCGCGGTTCGGGAGATCGCGCACACGCCATCCGATTGGCGGACGATCGTACGCGAACATGCGCAGGTACGCGCGCTGCTGCACCATCAGGACCGGCTCAAGCGTATGGCGGAGACGTTGGAATCGCTGGAAAAGCAGGAGGGGCTGAACGGTTTGGACAGCCGTCGCGCCGAACTTGTGGAACGTGCGCGCCTCGAAATCGACCGCCAACTCAAGGAACTCGGCCTGAACCCGCAGCTCACCACCCAACTCCCCCACAACTACCGCTACCCGAAGAACTGAGAGGGCTTCGGAGGAGCGCTACTCCACGGACTTGAGGGAGCTGATGGGGTCGATGCGGTCGAGGACGGGGTTGACGAACAGCTGCACGAGCAGCGCGAAGGCCATGGTCGCCACGGCCGCGATCACGTAGCTCAGCGGCTTGACCTCCACCTCGAAATACAACGAGGGCATGTTGAGCGCCATCGTCAGCATGCCGCCGACGAGCCGGCCGAGCGGCAGACCCAGTATCACGCCCATGACGGTGAGGATCATCATCTCACGGTTCACGTAATGGTGCACTTCGCGGTCGAAGAAGCCAAGCACCTTGAGCGTGGCCATCTCGCGCACGCGTTCTGACACGTTCGTGTTGGCGAGCGTGAACAGCACCACAAGCGCCAGACCGCCGGCGAGCGCCACGATCAGCGCCACCACCGCGCCCATGAGGTCGAATTTGAAGCTGTCGGCCATATGCGCGCAACTTACGGCCTTCATCACCGAACTGTCCTCTTCGAGCGATTCCGCATAGTCGGTTTGCGAAGTGTCGGAGCCGGAAAGCTTGGCGAGCATGGCGTTCCACGTCAGAGCCTCGGAATCCTCGGAACTCTTGGAATTCTTGGTGTTCTTCGCGTCTTTCGAGTCGAAAAGCTTGGCGTAGTAGGTTTCGCTTACATACACATCCGAGCCGATGAGGTTGCGATTCACCGCGCTCACCTTCGCCGTCGCCTGCACGCCGTCACCGTTGGTCAGTCGCACCTTGGAACCGGCCTTGACGCCCAGCGCGCTTGCCGCCGATTGCGCGACGATCACGCCATCGTCATCGAGTTTCAGCGAACCGGTTTTGCCGACGCCGGACGTGCCCAGTATGCCGGACGAGACCGGCTGCAACGTGACCATTTCGCCCAAATCGGACAGATGCTTTTCCGGCACCGCGACCAGCTGGATGCTTTCGCTGCCGCTGCTGCCGGCCTTGCCGCTGTCACCGTCGCCACTGCCCGCAACCGTCAAATCGCCCGACTCTATGCGCACGTCAAGCGATGACGTGACGCGCCCGTCTGACGCGACTTTCGTGCGCATCGCCGACGCGCCCGAATCGTCGGAAACCACCATCAGGTCGTACTGGTAGATGTCGCGGTATTGCTTGATGCCGAGGTCTGCGACGGTGTCGTTGATGGCCAGGCCGCAGACGATCAGCGCGGTGCAGCCGGCCACACCGCCGACCGTCATGATGAGGCGCGACTTGAAGCGGAAGATGTTGCGCGCGGTCACTTTGCCGAGGAAGCCCATGCGATTCCAGACCGGCCGAATCCGTTCCAGCAGAATGCGCGAGCCGGCGCGCGGCGCTTTCGGACGCAGCAGCGAGGCGGGCGTCTGCCTCATTTCCTGCACGCACGCGTAGATGGTGGCGGCGAGCACGCCGACCACGAACAGCGCGATGCCGAGCGAGCCGTACAGCCAGTCGTATTCCAATCGCAGACCGGGCATCACATACATGCCTTGCAATACGACCAGCAGGAACGCAGGAATGCCAAGGAAGCCGGCGATCAGGCCGAGGCCGCCGCCGATGAGGCAGGCGAGCAACGCGAACAGCAGGTAGCGCAACGCGACCGCCAGCCGCCCGTAGCCGAGCCCCACGTACGTGCCGATGAGCGAGCGGTCCTCTTCGACCATGCGCGCCATGGCGGTCAGGCTCATCATCACGGCCACCAGCAGGAACACAATCGGGAACGCGTTGCCGAGCGACTGGATGGAGTCGAGGTCGGATTTGAGCGCGCTGAACCCGCCGAGCGACTGCCGGTCCTGCACATACCAGCGCACTTGCGGAATGCTGGTTTTCAGCTCGTTTTCCTTGGTTTTCAGCGTATGTTCGGTACTTGCCTTCTGCTCGTTCAATTGCGATTGCGCCTGGTCGAGCTGCTGCTTGGCTTGCGTCAGTTCGGGACTAGCGGCGATGATGGTTTCACGCATTGTTTCACGCGTGGTTTCGTCAAGTTGGGGGGTAGTTGCACCTGCGGCCGCCGCCGCACCTGCGTTCGCGCCGTTTGCCGCAGCTCCCGCAGCTGCCGCGCCCGCCTGCATGCTGACAATCTGGTCGACCTGCTGGTTGAATTGCTGCCGATTCGCGTCGATTTGCGACTGCGCGTCCGCGAACTTCTTGTCGGCTTCCGCACGCGCGTCGGCGATCTTCTTGTTGCCCGCGTCGAGCAGTTCCTGCCGACGGGCCTTCTGGCGGTCGGTTTTCACGGTGCCGTCGATGCGGTCGGTCACCTGCTTGACGGTGTTTTCGTACGATTCGTCGAACGTGCTTTCGGCGGCCGCACCCTTGACGAGCAGCGTGGCGGACGTGTAGAGGGTGCCGGTCACGCCATCGGACGGCGCGAAGAACGTGTAGTCGGTGGTGGCGGTGGAACGGAACGAGGTCATGGCGGAGTAGCCGTCCGGGTTGCTCAGGTTCTGCGGATCGAGCACCACGCCCACGATGGTGAGCTTGGTCGGGAAGCTCGGCGCCTCGTCCGTGCCGTTCGTTTCATTCGTGCCGTCCGCACCGTTCGTATCGTTCGTATCGGAAGTATCGGAGGAAGCCGATTCGGGGGTTACGGTGAGGCGGCTGCCGATACGCTTGCCCGAATCGCGAATAAATTTCCTGGTTACCGCGATTTCGCCGGCTTTCTTCGGCATGCGCCCTTCCTGCAAGTATGGCTGGTCAATGCCGTTCGTGCCGATTTCCTGCATGGTCGCCGACTTGCGGCCGTCCAAATCGAACGTCACTTCCTGCGACCGTTCCGCCTGCACTTTCGCAACACCGTTCACCTTGCGCAACGCGGCGATATCGCCGTTCGACAGGCCCGCAGTGGACAGCACCTGGACGTCGTGCAGGCCCTGCGCGTCGAAAAAGCGATCGGTGCTGCGGAACGCGTCACGGCAGCCCGCGTAAATGCCGGTGAGCACGGCCACACCGAGCAACGTGATCATGGCGATGGAAATGAATCTTTTCCACGAATGCGCCCACATTCGCAGCATGTCCTTGACGAATGCCATGTCGACCTCCGTTCGTAGCCCCTCATTCCATTGAACACCATGAAGCTTGGAAAGACGCGCCAAACCGCACATCCGCAACACGTGTCCAAATCGCGCGTTCGAATCGCACAGCAATCGCGCGAATCGAACTTCTAAACCAAACAACCCGTTAAGCAAACCAGACATTCCGGAACGAACAAACCAACACTTTGCCCGCCGCTTCCCGCTACAATCGGAAACGTTCCCTCACAAAGGGCGAATCGCAAAAAAGCAAGCAAAACAAGCACATGCAAGCGTGCAACAGCACGCAACGCAAGCAGCGAGCGCAACGCACAACGCGCAATCGCAAGGAAACAGAGAAGAGGAAATCTCCATGAGCGACGTCACCGCCGCAAAGAAGCCGCGTGGAACCGACGACGTGCCGGTTCCGCCGACGCTCCGTAAATCGTTGAAAAACCGCCATATCCAGCTCATCGCGCTGGGTGGCGCCATCGGCACCGGCCTGTTCTACGGCTCCAGCGAATCCATCCAGCTGGCCGGCCCGTCCATTCTGCTCGCCTACCTCGTCGGCGGTCTCGCGATCTTCATGATCGTGCGCGCTCTGAGCGAGATGGCGGTCGAGGATCCGAAGGCTGGCGCGTTCAGCTACTACGCGACGCGCTACTGGTCACGGCGAGCGGGCTTCATTTCCGGCTGGAACTACTGGTTCAACTACGTGCTGGTGGCCATGGTGGAGCTTGCCGTGGTCGGCTCGTTCGTGAACTACTGGTTCCCGAACATTCCGAAGTGGGTGTCGGCGGCGGTGTTCCTCGTGGCCATCGCGGCGCTGAATCTCATGGGCGTGAACAAGTTCGGCGAATTCGAATTCTGGTTCGCCATCATCAAGATCGTGGCCGTGCTGGCCATGATTCTCGGCGGCCTGTATGTCGTGATCGCCAACGTGCCGACCGCTTCGGGCATTCGCGCGAGCTTCGCCAACTGGTTCACCGTGGACGGCGGATTCCTGCCGCACGGCCTGATGACCCGCAACGCCGACGGCACGTGGACCGGCCTGCTGATGGCGCTCGTCGTGGTGATGTTCAGCTTCGGCGGCACCGAACTCATCGGCATCACCGCCGGCGAAACCGAGAATCCGCGCACCACCATTCCGAAGGCCACGAACGGCATCATCTGGCGTATTCTCGTCTTCTACATCTGCGCGCTCGGCGTGATCATGGCGGTGATTCCGTGGAGCAAAATCGACGGCGATTCCAGCCCGTTCGTGCAGATCTTCGATTCCGTCGGCGTGCACGCGGCCGCCGGCATCCTCAATTTCGTGTGCCTGACCGCCGTGATGAGCGTCTACAATTCCGGCCTGTACGCCAACTCCCGCATGCTGTATTCGCTGGCAAAGCAGGGCAACGCGCCGGCTTACCTGGGTAAGCTCAGCAAGAAAGGCGTGCCGGTCGGGGGTGTTATCACTTCCGCGATAATTATTGCGATTGCCGTTGTCGTCGTGTTCGTATGGCCGGAATTCGCGTTCAATTATCTGATGTCGATCGCCACTATCGCGGCTGCGATCAACTGGATCATGATTATGATTACGGAGATTAAGTTCCGTCGCATGGTTGCGGCTGGCGATGGCCCGGCCGAACTTAAGGGGCTGAAGGGCAAGGAAGCGCTCGACAAGATCGCGTTCAAGCTGCCGTTCGCCAATGTGACGCCGTATGTGGTAATCGCGTTCATGCTGCTGGTTGTGGTGCTCATGTGCTTCTCCGCAAGCTATCGCATCGCCGTGATCGCCGGCGTCATCTGGCTGGCGGTGCTGTTCGCCGCCGCCCAGCTTGCGCTTGGCAAGTCCGGCAGCGAGCGTGGCGAGGACGCGGCGGTGATTGTCGACGCGGCTGCTGCAACCGCTGAGTAATCGCAAGAAACACAAAACGGCCTCCTCTTCCGGCTTTTGTTACCCGAATCGGCTGGTTACGGTAACAAAAGCCGGATGGGAATGCCGTTTTTGCGATTAGACGGGGCGATTAGACCGGCGCGACCAGACCGACGGCCTCAGTCAGCGGTGCCGTCGGGGGTGACGGGCTCGGCGGACTCGACGGGGGAGGTATGGTCGGTCAGGTCCAGACGGAACGGCTGCGCGGGCAGGCCGTCGTCGTTGAACAGCGGAGCCGGACCCCAACTGCGCCAGGCGTATCGCATCGCCACCGGCTCCGGCACATCCGGAGTCGCCAGCGTAATCGTGCCGATGCTGCGGCTGTTAATCGGAATGCCGAATTCCGTAGCGTTGTAATCGACCACGTTCACTCTGGAATTGACGAGATCATCGATGTCGCAATCCACGAAAATCGCGGCGGTCGCCGGGTGGAACATACCGTCGGAACCGGCCAGTTCGAAGCCGGAATGTTCCGGCACGCGCACCAAAGTCGGCAGCTGGCCATCGAAATCATCGTCGTCGCCGCCGCCGGGCGTGGTGCCTTCGAAATGCAAACCGTGCGCATAGCGGAAGAACAGGCGTACGCGGCCGTTCGGGTCGCATCGGAAGCCCAGCACCGTCGGGCCGTGCACCGGAACGCGATCCATGCCGTAGATTTGCCGCAGCGCGCAATTGGCAAGGCGTTCGCCGGGCGTGCGCTTGTCCAGCGGGTGGATGTTGTCGTATTCGCCGCAGTCGATCGTGCAGATGGCGTACACGTTGTCTATGGACTGCGCGGCGTCCCATTGGGCCTCACGCAGCACCGGCCAGCGCATCGGATCGTTGCCGTCCGCAGCCGTCTTGCCGTTGATCCATTGCGGCAACTGCACGATGAGGAACGGCAGATTTTCGCTCCACAGCGCACGCCATTCGCCGATCATCATGCCGAGCAGCTCGCGGTAGGAACCGCTGTATTGCTCGTCTTCCTCACCCTGATACCACAGGAAACCGGCCAGCGAGTAGGGCATGATACGTTCCAGCATGGCGTGGAAGGGGCCACACGGACGCCATTGCGATGTAGGGGTGAGCGGCGGCGGCCACGGGCAGGTGCCGCACTGTTCGCTCAACTCGCTGCTCGTTGCGTTCGGATTGGTCTGACGCACCGTTTCCACAGCCGCGTTCCATGCGTCCATCTGCGACTGCCATTCGCTGGTTTCCAGCTCGAACTGCTGTTGCGTCTTGCCTGCGATCGCACGCTGGTAGCGCGTCAGATAGTCGCGGCCGGCATCGCTGGAATTGAGTGCGTCCTCGCTCATCCAGCAGCTGATCGACGTGCCGCCGATATAGCAGTCGACAATGCCGACCGGCAGATCGGGGTCGAGTTCGGAGCGCAGCTTGCGTGCGAAATAGTAGGCGACGGCACTCATCACGCCACTGTTTTCCGGCGATGATTCCTGCCAACTCGACGTATTTTCCGCATTGCGATTGATGACACCGGTTTTGGGCACATTGTAGAAACGCAGCAGCGGATCGGCGCAATCCTCAAGTGCTTCGTCGGCATGCTCGCTGTTACGCAACTCAAGTTCCATATTGCTTTGGCCGCCGGCGAGCCACACTTCGCCGATAAGCACGTCGTCGAATTCGATGGCATCATTGCCCGCGACGATACGAAGCGTGTACGGACCGCCTTCCGGTTGCGCGGGCAGCATCACGCGCCACTGCGAAAAGCCGTTGACCACGTTCTGCGAAGAATAAGCATGTTCCTGCGCAATCAGGGAGCCGTCAAAGTCGTGTATTTCCGCCACAACCTCCATACCGGCGCAATCGGCAGCCAATGCGCCGAACACCGCAATGGGCTTGTTGCGTTGCAATACCATGTGCGAGGCGAAAATCGAGGCGATATGCAGCACGCCCGAGACATTACGCTCCTCCACCTGCTCCATCTGCGCCGTCATTTCGGAACCAGGCGCAATCCCCGTCGCAGTGACCATTGCTTCAGCTTCCTCATCAAACAATCCTACGTGCCTATCCTAAGCCACTTTCCTACCAAAATGCATGAAGCGTCACCTAAATAAGCACATGCTTGCCCACACAAACGTCATTTTCAGCGATTGAAACGTCGCTTCGGTAGGGGCTTAATCGCAATTCCCAACGGAAACAACATTCCAACGGCCCGAAACGTCGCTTCCTTAGGGGTTTCGCAGGAAAGGTATCACGATTGCGCCGCGACGAATTTTTTACGATTTCGCGGCTCACTTTGTGGACTGGATACGTACCAAAACGGCCGCTCCGGTAGGATGGACCCCAGTTTGCAGGACAAAATCCATGCACGAAACCACGAATTTCATCTGCGAATGGTAGAAACCCGAACGCTTTCCAAGCGTTCACCCCACTACACAAAAGGAGTGCCAAGTACAATGGCTGCACAAATTTGGTATGAGAACGATGGAGATCTCTCGGTCCTCGAAGGCAAGAAGGTTGCCATCATCGGTTACGGTTCCCAGGGCCACGCCCATGCGCTGAACCTGCGCGATTCCGGCGTCGACGTCGTCGTCGGCCTGCGCCCGACCTCCAAGTCCGTCGAGCACGCCAAGGAGCAGGGTCTGGAAGTCAAGTCCGTTCCGGAAGCCGCCGCCGAGGCCGACATCATCATGATTCTGGCTCCCGATCAGTACCAGCGCACCATCTGGGCCAACGACATCGAACCGAACATCAAGCCGGGCGCCGCCGTCGCCTTCGCTCATGGCTTCAACATCCACTACGGCTACATCAAGCCGACCGAGGACCACCCGGTCTTCATGGTCGCCCCGAAGGGCCCGGGCCACATCGTGCGTCGTGAGTACGCCAACGGCCGTGGCGTCCCGGTCGTCGTGGCCGTCGAACAGGATCCGCGCGGCGACGCTTGGGACATCACCCTGGCTTACGCCAAGGCTCTGGGCGCCCTGCGCGCAGGCGCCATCAAGACCACCTTCACCGAAGAGACCGAGACCGATCTGTTCGGCGAGCAGAACGTGCTCATGGGCGGCGTGAACAAGCTCGTTGAAATGGGCTTCGAGGTCCTCACTGACGCTGGCTACCAGCCGGAGATCGCTTACTTCGAGGTCTGCCACGAGCTGAAGATGCTCGTCGACCTCATGAACGAGGGTGGCCTGAACAAGGCTCGTTGGTCCTGCTCCGACACCGCCCAGTACGGCGACTACACCAACACCTGCATCGACGAGCACGTGCGTGAGCGCATGCAGTACCACCTGAAGCGCATCCAGGACGGCTCCTTCGCCAAGGAGTTCATCGACGATCAGGACGCTGGCGCTCCGAAGTTCAAGCAGCTGCAGGAAGAATACGGCAACGTGCGTATCGAGAGCGTTGGCCCGAAGCTGCGCGCCATGTTCTCTTGGAACAACGGCAAGGATGACGACGCTGACATGGCCACTTTCACCGGCAAGATCGCCCGTGGCTGAGTAACGTCTCGCATTCATTGCGATTAATCGCATTAACTGCGATTAAAGGCCGCCGCCCAAGTTGGGTGGCGGCCTTTCGTTATGCCGGAACGTACGCAACCGTCGCACGCACGACGATATGCAAAAAGCGCCGTCCGCACGAAGCGGGCGACGCTTTCTAATTCGCTAAATAGCTTATGCAGCTAGCGAAGCAATCTCACTGAACCTGAGTACGAGCGATCTTGCCGTTGAAGGACTCGGCCATATCGGCGTCGGCGTCCACCTGGTTGTTCCAGGAGAACATGGCGCGCAGCTTCGGGCCAACGGTCTCCAGGTGCGGGTGGCTGTACTCTTCCTGCAGCTTCTTGAACTTCGGAGCGCCAGCGGCCTGGTCATCCATGAACTCCTTGGCGAAGGAGCCGTCCTGGATGCGCTTGAGCTGGTACTGCATGCGCTTCTTGGTCTCCTCGGTGATGACCGTGGAGGTGTAGTCGCCGTACTGGGCGGTGTCGGAGCAGGACCAACGGGCCTTGTTCAGACCACCCTCGTTGGCCAGGTCGACCAGCATCTTCAGCTCGTGGAACACCTCGAAGTAGGCGATCTCCGGCTGGTAGCCAGCCTCGGTCAGCACATCGAAGCCCATATCGCACAGGTGGTTGATGCCACCCATGAGGACGTCCTGCTCGCCGAACAGATCGGTCTCGGTCTCCTCGGTGAAGGTGGTCTTGATGGCGCCTGCACGCAGCGCGCCCAGAGCCTTGGCGTAAGCCAGGCACAGCGGCCAGGTCTTGCCATCCGGATCCTGCTCGACGGCCACGACGACCGGGACGCCACGGCCAGCGGCGTACTCACGACGCACGATGTGGCCCGGGCCCTTCGGGGCGACCATGAAGACCGGATGGTCCTCGGACGGCTTGATGTAGCCGTAGTGGATGTTGAAGCCGTGAGCGAAGGCCAGAGCAGCGCCCGGCTTCAGGTTCGGCTCGACGTCCTTCTTGTACACGGCGGCCTGGTACTGGTCAGGCAGCAGGATCATCACCACGTCGGCTTCGGCAACGGCCTCGGCAACAGGCTTGACCTCAAGGCCCTGCTCCTTGGCATACTCCACGGACTTGGAGGTAGGACGCAGGCCGACGACGACGTCGACGCCGGAATCGCGCAGGTTCAGCGCATGGGCGTGGCCCTGGGAACCGTAACCGAGGATGGCCACCTTCTTGCCATCGAACACGGACAGATCGGCGTCCTTTTCGTACCAGATAGTTGCTGCCATAATTGGCGCTCCTTTATTGTTTTTTGCGATTCGGAACTTGCTTTTTCCGAACAAACTCGCTATTTTCTATTCTTTTTTCGGTTGTTATCACGGCGAGTGATTCCTAGGATGTTGCTCCCCCCGGATTGTGTCCGAGGAACCACTCCGCCTCTCCTGCGGAACTGTTCTAGTACCGCTTTCTTTATGATGTCTGTTGGCGTTCACATAGTGGCTATATTCACGTCAAACGTTTTTTCTAAGGCTCCGAGCCACCCCAAGCGAAGCAGCCCGGCAAGCCGGTCGGCGTCACTTGGTGAAGTCGACGTTCTTCGTTTCCTTGCAGCTCAACACCGCGATGAGGCAGCACAGGGCCATCACACCGAGGTACAGGCCCACGGAATGCACGCCCCAATGATGGGACAGCCAAGTGGCGATGGTCGGCACGAAGGCCGCGCCGACGATGGCAGCCAGGTTGTAGCCGATGCCGGAGCCGGAGTAACGCACGTTGGCGTCGAACAGTTCCGGCAGGAAGGCGCCGATCGGACCGAACGCGGTACCCATCAGAGCGAAGCCGATGCACAGGAACAGCAGGTTGGTGGCGAAGTTGCGCTGACCGACGACCGCCGGATCAAGCAGGAACGGGAACAGCAGGGCGAACGCGATGAGGCAGCAGGAGGAGATGATGATCACGCGCTTGCGGCCGAACTTGTCGGCGTTCACGCAGGAGATCACGATGAACGCGGCGAACACGCAGACGGCGATCATCAGCATCAGCAGATACTCCTGGTTGGTGAAGCCCAGGTTGCCGCCACCCTGCTCGACGGTCTTGGTGCCCCAAGCGAGGGACCAGGTTGCCAGCGTGTAGAACAGCGTGTAGGTGACGGCCACCAGGAACGTGGCCTGGATGACTTCCTTCCAGCTCTTCTTGAACACTTCGGTAAGCGGGGACTTGACGACCTTCTTCTGCTCCTGGGCCATACGGAAGATCGGGGTCTCCTCCATCTGGACGCGGACGACGAGGCCGACGATCACGAGGATGGAGGACAGCAGGAACGGCACGCGCCAGCCCCAGGCAAGCATCGCGTCATTGTCGTTGAAGGTCTCCAGCAGGAAGTAGGTGCCGTTCGACAGGAAGAAGCCGATCGGGGCGCCCAGCTCCGGGAAGGAGCCGTACAGCGCGCGCTTGTCTTCCGGAGCGTTCTCGGTGGCCACCAACGCGGCGCCGGACCATTCGCCGCCAAGGCCGATGCCCTGCACGAAGCGGCATAGGCACAGCACGGCGACGGCCGCGACACCCCATTGGTTGTAGGTCGGCAGGCAGCCGATCAGGAAGGTGGCAATGCCCATGGTGAGCAGGGAGACCACCAGCGTGGTCTTGCGGCCCATACGGTCGCCGAAGTGGCCGAACACCAACGAGCCCAGCGGACGGGCGATGAACGCGATGGCGAAGGTCAGCAGGCTGGCCAGCAGCGCGACGGTCGGATTGGTGGTGTCTCCGAAGAACACCTTCGGGAAATAATTCGCAGCGGCGGTGCCGTATGCGTAAAAGTCGTAGAACTCGATGGCGGTGCCGACCATGGATGCTGCGATCACGGTTTTGACCGAATCGCGGACCATCGCCTGCGCTTTGCCAGCGGCCGCTTCGACTGTACTCATTGATGTACTCCCTGTACGTCCTGTTACCGGTTCCCAACTTCCGCCGATAACGATGTTGTTTGTAGTTTTTCTGTTTTCTGTTGTGCGCTATGCCGGCCGGCTTCAAAAGGTTTTCGCTGCGTCTGCCTTGTGGGCTGCAACAAAAATGGCCCCGCATTATGCAGGGCCATCAACGTGTGTGTTACGCGCGCCTCAAACCCTGCCTTCGTTGGCGAGGGATTGAAGCCGCAATGCTCGAATCAGTCCGCCAACGAAAGCGGAATAATAATTCGTGCGGACAGCAGTACGTGTGCGACCATTCCGTTCATCGTGGCGAACCTCCTTTCGCAAAGTCATTTCCCCGGGCGGGATTTCCGCTCGAACTAAGCCGTAAACATAGGCGCGTCCATCTCCCCTATCCACTAAAGGTTCACTATGTGGACGCGCCGTTTCGCTTTATTTTCCAATCATTGGCGATCTAGCACCGTCATAGTCGCCGTCATTGTTGCGATTTCAACCGCAATGTCAGCAGACCCGCCAACAGCATCGAAACAGTGGCGACAGCGAAGATCAGCACGGTGGCACCGGTCGCCACAATCACCGCGGCGCAGGCAGCGACGCCCAGTATCGTGCCGAACGTATTGGCCAGACTATAAGCGGCAAGCGATCGGCCCACGGAACGCACATCCGGCAGCATCGCAAGATCCAAGCTTTGGCTGGCGCCATCGAACACCACGTATGCGAAGCCGGCAAGCAGGGCGTACAGCGCAACCGCCAGGAAACCGTCGTCCATCAGCAACGGCAGCAGCGCAGCGACCATGAACAACACGGCGGACGCGACGGCCGGAATACGCAGATCGCCAAACAGGCTGACGACGCGGCCAAGCAGCAACGCCGCAATCAAAGCACCGACAAACGTGCAGATGGCCATGACCACAACCACCGATCCGGCACCGGCAATGCCGAACAAACCGGCCTCATCGGTATTGCCGACGATATTCGGCGCCAGATACCACTGATATACGGCGATTCCGGCTGTGGCCGCAACGGCGAACATGCGGGCCGCGAATGCCACAGAAAACTTCGGCGCGTTCTGCGGCGGACGGTATTGCGAGAAGAAATCGCCTTTCTCAACATCCCTACGCGGCAGGTAGCTGCTGGCCCCTTCGAACGGCAATATCAACAGCGTAACGACGGCCGCGACGACAAGCCAACCCGCGAATACCAGCATCGCGAAACCCGTAGTGCCATCCCAACCTTCGCCACCGGCATGCGGCGTCAGCGCAACAGCCACGGCGACGCCGACCAGCTGGCCAAGCGCCAGCCCCTTGCCGTGCCAGGAATCGGCGCGGTCGCGGAACTTGTCAGGCACACGTTCGCCGAACGCGGCGGCGAACGGTATGGCCGCCATCGCATACGCGGCCTGCGTGGCCAGCCAGAAGAACACGGCCCACGGGAGAAAATCGCATGCGGAAAGAATCGCCATGCAGATAGCCGCCAATACGCTGCCGCTGGCGATCCATGGCGTACGGCGCCCGAACCGGCAGTAGGAATGGTCGGAACCGACGGCGATGCATGCATTCAGCAGGAACGTCATGATGGCACCTGCGATGACGAGCATCGCCAAATCCGTGACGCGGTTGATTCCCGACAAACGGCTGACGGTTTGCGGAATGAGCACCGTGTTGAACGCCGCCATCGGAGCGGACAGCAGCATTGAGCCAAGCGCAAAACCCGCAACGAGCCGGTTGGCCTGCATTGCGGTCGGCTTGGTGCCGTCCGGAGCGGTCATCGGGTCGCGCAGGTCGAGGAAGGACGATTCGAGGTTCGGCACAGCCACGTCAAGATGCGCGGCCGCGGTTAGGGGCGCTCCACCTTCCGATGCGATGCGCGCGGCCTGGGTTTCCGGACGCTCGTTGGACGCTTCCGGAATACGCGGATGCTGCTGCACCGACAGCCGGCGCATGGCCGCCTTCGCTTCGGGAGTCAGGGTCTTCTCATAATCGGGGCGATCGTCGATGCCCGGGCGGATGAACACCTGGCCGGGCAGCGGCTGCGGTTTGAATTCGTTATTCTGATTGTCTTCGGTCATATCTGCTGTTTTCTTGGCTTATCGCGTTTTCTGCTTGTCGCGTTTCATGTGCTTCGATACTCCACGCATGCGCCCGCCCGCTACGAGCGACACATACGAAAATCGCCCGGACGCATTGCTTCAGCGCATTCGGGCGATTCTTCAACGCAACTTACGATACCAACACGTGCGGCCACTGCCGTCCGCCCGACGGACCGGGTGCGACGGACCGGGTGCGCGACCGCAAGGTGGAACGCAATCGCAAGGCCGTACGTAATCGCAAGAAAATACGTAATCGCAAGAAATTTTCCGTCAGGCGACGACAGGCGGATTGGCGATCAGATCATCCGAACGGTGGTCTCCCGCGGAATCCTCCCATTCCAACATGGCGACCGGCGTAGTGTTGTCCACACCGAGACCGCGCTTCGGCTCGAACGTCAGCGTGGCCTGGCTGGTTTCGCCGCGCCAGGTGAAGCTGATGGACGTGTCGTCATCGGTGGTGTACGAGAACGTGCCGTCGAACGCGTCGAGCTCGTTGCGGAACTTGGCGAGCGCGTTCAGGGCCTTGACGACCGGACGCTTGAGGTTCTCGTCGATTTCCGCGGTGGAGTAGTAATGGCGATTGATGTCGCGGCCGTTATTCGTCTTACGCAGCAGCTCCATGTCGTTCTTGCCGGCGAGCGCGCCGACGTAGTAGACTTGCGGCACGCCCGGCAGGAAGAACTGCACCGCGCGGGCGGCGATGTAGTGCTGGTCGTTGCACCCGAGCGCCGAATAGTAGGTGCTGTTGACCTGGTAGAGGTCGAGATTGGATGCGGCGGCGCCAGTGGCTGCCTGGGATTCGCCGTGGGTGTTGGCGTGGATGGTGTTGACGAGGTTGTCCACGTCCTCATCCGGCACGAGACCCTTGAGCGAGCGGTCGAGCTGGTCGGAGCCGATGTCGATCACGCCGATGCCGTCGTGCGTATCGAGCACGGTGACGGCGTTGTTCGGGCGTATGTCGGTCCAGTGGGCGACGGGCTCGACGTGGCCGGTGCTCAGCGCGTGCAGCAGCAGCGGAGGCAGGGCGAAGTCGTAGACGCGGTCCACCTTGGATGCGATTTCGACCTGCTTCTTGTAGTAGGAGTGCACTTCGATGAGGATTTCCAGACCGCGCTTGACGCCTTCCTCACGCAGACGGGAGATCAGCTTGAAGGTCTTCGGGGTCATGAAGCAGCTGGTGCCGGCTTCCTTGGCGCCATAGCCGACGGCGTCGAGGCGGATGTAGCTGACGTGAGAGGCGGCCATCTGGTCGAAAATCGACATGAGGTATTCCCAACCCTTGTCGGAATCGGTGTCGATGTCCACCTGCTGCGGGGTGAAGCTGACCCACACGAGGCGGGTCTTGCCGGCGAACTTGTAGTGGGTGAACGGCAGGCCCGGACGCGGACGGTAGATGCCGGCCAGGTCCTCTTCGGTGGCGCCGTTCGGGAACACGGAGCTCATGGTGAGGAACATCGGATAGTATTCGGACTCCTCGCCCTTGGCCAGCACGTCCTGGAACTGCTTGGATTCCCAACTCATGTGGTTGACGATGGCGTCGACCATGATGTTGTGGGTCTTGGAGAGTTCGGCGACGTCGTCCCAGCTGCCGAGACGTTCGTCGACCTTGGTGTGGTCGATCGGGTCGAAGCCTGCGTCGGCGCCGTCGAACGGGGTGAAGAACGGCAGGATGTGAACGCCGTCGTACACGCCGTCGAAGCGGGTGCGCAGAATGTCGGTCATCGACTTGATGGTGCCGTCGCCAAGGCGGTCGGCGTAAGTGATGAGCTGCACCTTGTTTTTCATGGAGCCTCCTTCGGTTCCAAAAAGTCGTTGCGAGATTCTTTGCGGGAGTCCTTACGGCCATTCCCACGGTTGTGTCGAACCGGTTCGATATTACCGCAAAATGGGGCTCGACACCAAAACCGCAACCGGTGTTCGGGCGTGTCGAACCGGCTTTCGGCCGAATCGCGGCGCATGTCTCCGGCGCCCGATTCGAAAGCGACGGACATGCGGGGGCAGCCGCGAGCGCAGGGCTCTCAGCCTTGGGCACAGGACTTCAGCTGCGGGCGCAGTCCGTAAGCTGGCCGACCTGCTTAAAGTAACGGTCGGGTTCGAGGCCGTCGACGGTCGCCACGTTCGTCATATGCACGCCGTCGAGGCCGCCGTATTCGACGATCTGGTACATCACGTCCGCCTTGAGTTCGTCGGGGGACTCGTCCACATAGCGGCGCCCGAATCCGGCCAGGTCGCGGTACGCCACATGCGCCCCGACCATTACCCCCCGCGACGCCGCGTATGACAACGTTCTCAGCATGACGGACGGGTCGCCCGCATGGAAGCCGCACGCCACGTTCGCGCTGGAAACCACGTCGAGCAGCGCCTCGTCGTCGCTGAGCGTCCAACGACCGAAGCTTTCGCCCATATCGCTGTTCATATCGATTCGCATAGCCGTCTGCTTTCCGTCTGTTTCCTGCACAGCCATCGTTTCCATTCCTTCCGTCGCCTTTCCGTCGTTCTACCGTCGCAGCGTTCTTCAGCCGCGACGTCCCTTCTGCCGCAGTCGCCGCAGCACGCATCTCATGCCGCGCCCCGCAACCTGCCGCTCGGCCTCACACCATGTATTCCAAATCGCGTTTGCTGGTGATGAACATGTGCCCCGGCGCGTGCGTGATCGCGAATTCCGGTTTGGACGCCATCACCGCGGCCTGCGGGGTCACGCCGCACGCCCAGAACACCGGCACATCGCCCGGCTCCAACACGGGGGCATCGCCATAGTCGGGATGCATGATGTCGTCGATGCCGATCGCGGACGGGTCGCCCACACATACGGGGGCACCGTGCACGGACGGGTAATAGCCGGAAATCCGGCATGCGTCGGCCACCTGCGTAGACGGAATGCCACGCATCGACACGACCATCGTCGAATGGAACGCGCCGGCCGAACGGCACTCGATCGACGTGTCGTACATCGGCACGTTGCGGCCTGCCGTGATGTGCCGCACCGGCACGCCCGCCTCCATCAGCGGAAACTCGAATGTGAAACTGCAGCCAATCACAAACGTGACCAAATCGGATCGCCAATACTCGCGAATATCGGGCACTTCAGCTACCAGTTCGCCACGCTTCCACACGCGGTACAACGGCACGTCGGTACGGATGTCGGCGCCCGGCGCGGTGACGGGTGCGGTGACGCCCGGCTCCATCACTTCCAGCAGCGGACAAGGTTTGTGATTGCGCTGCGCGAACAGCAGAAAATCGAATGCCTGCTCCTTGGGCAGAATCATCAGATTCGCCTGCGCGTAGCCTTGCGCAATGCCGCAGGTCGGGCGGACCAGGCCGTCACGGAACGCGGCGCGCGCCTGTTCGGGCGTGCTCGCCGCGCCAAGTTCGGTTGTTCCCATATCGGACATCCCATCCACCATTGCGCTTACCTTTCCCGTCGGCCGCCGTCCGGCCTTTTCCGAACGAACTGCCGACGAACTCCGAAATCCGATTCCGCAGAAACGGACGTTCAGAGTCGCTTTCCCTCACCTTGGTCGCCGAACGTTACGGGAGCCGCGCGATTCATGACGCGTATGTTTCCGCATTGCAAATTGGCGGTGCCAAGTGGAAACAAACCATGGTTAGGTTGGACGCCGAAGACGCACGCGAACGCTGACGCAACACAACAGCGCAACAGCAATAAAGCGGCAATCAAAAGACGCGGAGCGCGGAAGAGAGGTTCCCATGAGTTCGATCGTTCTGGCAGTCGGTAACGGCAAGACGCTATTCGGAGGCTCAGGCGTGGCGCCCGACGCGGATCTGGTTCGTTTCGTCGATCCGGAAAGTCCCATCATCAACGCGTTCGATTTGTGCGCGCTGCGCGGCGACGGCATTTTCGAAGCGACCACGGTATGGAGGGGTTTCCCGGTCTCGCTGGAGAACCATCTGAAGCGTCTTGCGAATTCGGCCCGTCTGGTGGATATGCCGGAACCGAACATTCCAGCGCTCACCCGCGCGGTCCAGCTGGTCATCGACCAGTATGACGATCCGGAACCCGGTCCGATGCTGCGCATCATCGTCTCCCGTGGTCTCGATCCGGACACCGGCGTGGGCAAGGCGGCCGACCGCACGCCGACCGTCTACATCTTCCTTGACGCGAAGGGCACGCTGCATTCGCTGGAGCCGATCACCATGGCTTCGATGACGCGCGGCTACCCGTCGGACATCACCGCACGCGCCCCGTGGCTGCTCAACGGCGCGAAGACGCTGAGCTACGCGTTCAACTGCGCCGTGCACCGCGAATGCGCCCGCCGTGGCGTCGGCGACGCGATTCTGTTCACGGAGGACGGCTACACGATGGAATGCCCGAATTCGTCGATTGTGGCACGCTATGGCGATACGTTCGTCACGCCCGACCCGCGCATCGGTATTCTGAATGGCACATCACAGCGCGAAATGTTCGCCTGGGCGCTTGAAGAAGGCAAAAAGGCGGAGTACAGGAAGCTGCCGATCGCCGAACTACGCGAAGCGGACAGCCTGTACATGACGCACGGCGGATGGTCGATTCCGATCAGCGCGATCGACGGGCGCGCACTTGCCGTGGATGCAGCGGAGATCCAGGCGATCAACGATGCGATCCATTCGGGCCGCACGCACGAGGACGCGTTGAAAATCGGTCCGACCGGCGATTACGAATAAGGCGAAACGACCCGCTTAGCAGGTAAAACGGCCCGTCCAATGATGGGCGATACGGCCCGCTTAGCGGGTGGTATCGCCCAGTTTGAGCGTCACGGGAATCAGCACGTCCGGCTCGTACGGCTTGCGTCCCGTGGCGCTTGTCGTATCTGCCTTGGCATCCCCTTCCTTGGCGATCGCACGAACGATATTGCCGACCGCGACCTGCGCGATTTTGTCGAAATTCTGCGCCACCGCGGTCATTTTCATACCGGCCAGGTCGGTCAGATACGTGCCGTCGTAGGCGATGATCTGCAGGTCGCGCGGAATCGAAATATGCCTCCGCATCGCTTCGCGCACGCAAAGCGCGGCACCGATATCGGAGCTGACCACGGCATCGACGCCGTCCACCGGCATACTGTTGAGCACAGCATTCACCGCGTTCTTATACCCTTGGAAATCCTCCACATTGCCGGCTTCGACGTACTCGTACCGCACGCCGGCCGCTTTCAGCTCCTGCTCCAGCGCAAGGTAGTAGCGGACGGTCGGGAACGTTGTCTTGTGCAGGTCGAAATCGTCCGGGCTGTCTCCATTGCGCGCCGCCAAATCGAAGAACTGGTCGCGCGGGCCGCCGATCATCACCACGTGGTGCGCGCCGGTGTTGACCAGCATGTGCGCCATGAGCCGGCCGCCCTGCTCATGGTCGGAGCCGATCGACGCGATGCCGCCGCCCAGCACACGGTCGAAGGCGACGATCGGGCGGTGGATGGACGTCCAGTAATCGTTCGGATGGGTGGTGTGCGAGCAGACGATGATGCCGTCCATCATGTGACGGCGCAGCATGTCCACGTATTCAACCTCGCCGTTTTCCGCGTCGGCGGTGGAGCACAGCATGGTGCGCAGTCCTTGCGCGGCCAGCTCGCGTTGCAGATGCGCGGTAAGGGTGGCAAAGAAGGGGTGGCGGATGGTCGGCACGATCACGCCGACCAGGTTCGTGCGGTTCTTGTACAGGTTGCGTGCCAGCTCGTTGGGCACGTAATTGAGCTCTTTCATGGCGGCTTCGACGCGCGCGCGCATGTCGTCGGACACGTAGCCCGTCTTGTTGACCACTAGCGAAACCGTGCTCAGCGAAACCCCGGCCTCTTTCGCCACGTCACGCATGCCGACCATTGCCCAACACCTCTCCCCCGCATCGTCGGGATGTTTCCTTACAAATCGCGATATTATGTGTTATTTTACATGCATCTGTAACGTTTCTTTGCAATCGTTCGCACAATATGAACTATCAATTGACGAAAGACGCCCTCCCCCTCTTCAATTCCCCCGAAAAATCCACTTTTTCACCCGTGAACGACGTATGTTTCACGACGCGTTCCACGCATCTTCCACGCACGCTCCGCATGTACTCCACACGCGTTCCGCCCGCAAAAGGGGCGGTGAGACACTTGCGATCATCTCGCTTGCGTCGCACCGCCCCTTGCGTTGCGTGGCTTGGCCGTCAGCCGTCACGTCCGGCCATCACGTCAGTCCGCACCACGGACGAACCGACCGTCATGCCTTCGGTACGGAACCTTCCTGGGAGTGGTCGAAGACCGGCTTGTTGTCGGCGTCGTACTTATAGACGCCGATGGAAGCCGAGCTCGGATCATGCGCGTCGTTGAACGCGCCGATGGAGGTCTGGCCCTTGTACTGAATCTCCTTGCCGTCCTTCAGCAGGGCAACGCAGGCCTTGTAGGAATCGCACTTCTCGCCCTTGGTGGATCCGGAGACGGCCGCCATATTGGCCTGGATGGTCTTGCCATCGGCACTGCCGCCCTTCTGTGCGGCGAGCGCGGCGAGGATGATGCCATCGTAGGTTTCAGCGCCGTAGGTGGTGGTGTTTTTCAGGTCGACGCCGGTGGATTCGAGGCGCTTGACGAAGTCGTCGGACGGATTGATACCCGGGATGGTGCCCTTCGAGCCTTCCAGCAGGCCCGCGTCGAGTTCGCTGGAATAGTCGGAGGTGTTGCCGTCCACGAAGTACAGCTTCTTGGTGTTGACTCCGGCGGAAGCGAGCGCCTTCAGCAGCGGTTTGGTCTGATCGAAGGCGATGACGAGCGTCGCGTCGGGGTTGGATGCCTTGATGGCGGTGGCGATGGATGAGAAGTTCGTTTCGGTCGGGTCGAACGTGTCCTTTTCGCCATAGATGATGTCGACGCCTGCCGCGGATGCGGTTTTGACGATGGTGTCGCGCAGGCCGGTACCGTATTCGTCGTTGAAGACCGCGATGGCGAGCTTCTGCACGCCGTCCTGGGCAATCAGGTTGCCCATGACCGCGCCCTGCACGGTATCGGGGGCGACGGTGCGGAAGAAGTAGTCGGAAAGGCCGGAGAAGCTGGCCGAGGTGGCGCCCATCGACAGCATCGGAATGTTTTGCGAGGTGATGGACTTGTAGGTGTTCTTGACCACGGAGCTGGAGGCCGGGCCGATGATGAACGACGGGTTCTTGCTGAGGACGGATTGGGCGGCGGAGGTGTTCTGGTCGGCGTGGTCCGCGTCGGAGGTGTCGGCGTCGACGGTGGTGATTTTGTTGCCGAGCACGCCACCAGCGTCGTTGATGTCTTTGACGGCAAGTTTTTCGGCGGCCAGTTCCGGCGGGGCCAGGTAGGCCAGTGAGCCGGTTTCCGGCCATAGGCCACCAAGCACGAACTTACTGGTTTTGGTGCCGGAGGTGCTTGCCGAACTGCTGGATGAACTGGACGAGTTGGATGAACCGCAGCCGGCGAGCGCCATGACTGCGGCGGCCACCATGGCGGTGGCTGTGATGGACAGTTTCCTCATGCCCTTCATGTTGATCTTCTTCATTTGAATCACCGTTTCCTCTCTTGGCTCCGCTGATTGCCGAACCCTTGGTGACGATTATCGAGATGTGTTGCTCGACCATCTTGAATCGCACTATAAGTGCCGAGGAAACCGAATGTGTATGCGTGAAGTTAACCGAAGGTGAAGCCCGAAAACTGTTGGAAACACAAGGTTTTGAGCTTGTTTTCAGGCATGCCGAAGCCACTGTCGGGCAGTGCCCCAACAGCGGTAATCGGAATTGAGAATTTTGAATCATAGGGGGAAATCGCGGAACGCGTGCGGAGACCGCCGTCCGAGCCCGAAGGCGTACGAACGTACGTCGAGCGGCAAGGAAAGGCGGTATACGCTCCGTTCCGCGATTTCCTGGGTCCTACCTTCCTTCCTCTTGAACCTCTTCTTCCAGGTTGCCCAGGTAGAGGGAGACGACTTTCGGATCGTTCATCAGGTCGCGGCCCTTGCCGGAGTAGGCGTTGCGGCCTTGGTCGAGGACGTAGCCGCGGTCGCAGATCTGCAGGCAGCGGCGGGCGTTCTGTTCGACGATGACCACGGATACGCCGGCTTTGTTGACTTGGCGCACGCGGATGAAGGTTTCGTCCTGAAGCATTGGGGACAGGCCTGCGGAGGGCTCGTCGAGCAGGAGGACGGATGGTTTCATCATGAGGGCGCGGGCCATGGCCACCATCTGACGTTCGCCGCCGGAGAGTTGGCCTGCGAGCTGGTTTTTGCGCTGGCCGAGTTTGGGGAAGATGGAGCACACGTAGTCGAAGCGTTCGTTGAACAGTTTCGGTGCTTGGAACGCGCCCATGTGCAGGTTTTCCGCGATGGTCAGGCTGGGGAAGACGTTTTCGGTCTGCGGCACGAAGCCGACGCCACGGGAGACGAGTTTGTCGGCGCGCAGGTTGGTGATGTCCTCGCCTTTCAGCAGCAGCTTGCCGGAGTGGATGTGCACCAGGCCGAACAATGATTTGAGCAGGGTTGATTTGCCTGCGCCGTTCGGGCCGATGATACCAACGATCTCGCCTTCATGCAGGGTCAGGGATGCGCCGTTCAGGATGTTCACGCCGGGAATGTATCCGGCCACCAAATCGACCGCGTCGAGCAACGGTTCGCCTTCGGGCTCGCCCATGTGGATCTGCGCGCGGGTCAGCGGCTCGTCGGCCACGCTTGCGATGTCGCTCATTTCAGGCCTCCTTCAGGTCTTCCAGCACGGAATCGTCGCCCAGGTCCACGTTCGCGTGGGCGCCCAGATATGCGTCGATCACGGCCGGATCGTTCATCACGCTCTTCGGTTGGCCTTCGGCCACGATCTTGCCTTCCGCCATCACGGTGACCCAGTCGGCGATGTGTCTCACCATGTTGATGTCGTGTTCGACGAACAGCACTGTGGTGCCTTCCTCGCGCAACGCCATGATGTGGTCGAGCAGCGACTGTTTCAGCGCGGGATTCACGCCGGCCATCGGCTCGTCCAGCATGACCAGTTTCGGGTCGGACATCAGCGCTCGTGCCATTTCCAGCAGCTTGCGTTGGCCGCCGGAAAGCGCGCCGGCGTAATCGTCCTTCTTTTTGATCAGCAGGAAGCGTTCCAGCAGCGCCTCGGCTTTTTCGATGTTCGCCTGCTCCTGCTTCCTCCACATGCCGGGGAACAGCGCGCGGAACATGCCTTCGCCCGGCTGCACGGGGGCACCGAGGAGCATGTTGTCGAGCACGGTCAGACGGCTCATCACCTTGGTTAGCTGGAAGGTGCGGACCATGCCCATGCGCGCCACTTTTTCGGGCTGCACGTGGGCCATGTCCTTGCCGTCGAACTGCCAGGTGCCGGTGTTCGGCGTATCGAAGCCGGTCATCAGGTTGAAGAACGTGGTTTTGCCGGCGCCGTTCGGTCCGATCAGCGCGGTGATGCCGTGCCGTTCGATTTCGAAGTGGCTCACGTCCACGGCGGTCATGCCGCCGAATTTGCGGGTCACGTTGTCGGCCACGAGGATCGGGTCGGGCTTGTGCACGCCCGGCTTGTTTTCGACGAATTTCAGATCGTCGGTGACTTTGTCACGATAGGCGGTGGAGATGAGGGTCTCGCCTTCCGGAGCTTTGGTGGCCCATTTGGTGAGGTCCTGGAATGGTACGCCGGGCTGCACACCGGATACGGGTTGCACGCCGGTTGCGGGTTCCGTGGCCGGCTGCACGCCAGTGGTCGGAGAATTCGTTGTATCAGGCATGGAAAGCCAACTCCTTTCGGTCGCCCAACAGGCCTTGTGGTCTGAAGATCACCAGGCACATCAGCGCGACGCCGACGATCACCCAGCCGAGGGCTTCGATCTGGTTGGAAGAGATGAGGGTTTCGGGAACGGTGTTGCGCATGACCTCCTTGACGAAGGTGAGCAGCACCCACAGCACGCAGGAGCCAAGCACCGGGCCGAGAATCGTGGCCGCGCCGCCCAGCAGCAGAATCGTCCACACGTAGAAGGTGACGGTGCGGCCGAGCGAATCGGGCTGTACGGAACGCGGCAGGACGAAGATGATGCCGGCGATCGCGCCGAACAGGCCGCCCAGAATCAGCGATTCCATCTTGTATCGCGTCACCGGCTTGCCGAGCGAACGGATCGCGTTCTCGTCCTCGCGGATGCCTTTGAGCATGCGGCCCCACGGCGAGTGGAACCAGCGCCAGCACAGCAGCGCCGCGATCACCACCAAAACCCATGCCACGATGCGCAGCCACCAGGAGTTGGCGATGTTGTTGCTGTACGTCCACAGCAGGAACGTGGTCGAACCGTCCGGCAGCGGCGAAAGCGATTCGAATTTCTCGGTGAAGTCCTGCGGCGAGATGCCCGCGGAACCGCCGGTGAAGTTCGTCATGGCCGTCGATCTGCCGATGATGCGGATGATTTCCGCGGCGGCCAATGTGACCATGGCCAGATAGTCGGGTCCGAGTTTCAGCGTCGGAATGCCCAGCAGCAGCGCGTAGATGACCGCGAGCGCGAGCGCCGCGCATACGGAGGCGAACAGGTTGCAGCCCATCGACTGCGTGATGGCGAATCCGTAAGCGCCGAGGAGCATGAAACCGGCCTGGCCCATGTTCATCAGGCCCGTCATGCCGAAGTGAATGTTCAAACCGATGGCGGCGAGTACGTACGCCGCCGTGGTCGGGGCGATCAGTTCGCCCGCCGCGTTGGAGATGATTGTCATGATGTCCATGGATCAGCCCACCCTTTGCTGCTTGCCGAAGATGCCCTGCGGGCGCACCAGCAGAACGATGATGAGGATTGCCAGCGCGCTGGCGTAACGCATATCGTTGGGGATGACGAGCGAGCTCATGTCCGCCACGATGCCGATGACCAGCGAGCCGATCAACGCGCCATTGGCGGTGCCGAGGCCGCCGAGCGTCACCGCGGCGAACATCAGCAGAATCAGGGTCGCGCCGGTGTTCCAGGAGATGCCGTTCAGGTAGACGCCGAGCAGCACGCCGGACAGGGCTGCCATCGCGCACGAGAGGATCCAGACCACGCGGACCACCTGATCCACGTTGATACCGGATGCTGCGGCGAGCGCCGCGTTGTCGGACACGGCTCGTGTGGCGCGGCCGAGTCGCGTCTTGTAGAGGAACAGGGTGACGCCGACGATCACGCAGATGGCGATGAGCGCGGAGACCAGCGTCGGCATGTCGGTGGTGATCGGTCCGAGCTGGAAGCTGTCCGGCACCGATTTGACGATGCCTTTGATGTCGCCACCGAAGAAGAACTGGAACGTGTACTGCAACGCCATGGACAGGCCGATGGTGACGATCATCTGCTGCATGGTGCCGACGTGGCGTCTGCGTAGCGGCCCCCAGACGATTTCGTTTTGGATGAAGCCGGTCAGCGCGCCGATGACGATGGCGAAGATGGCGGAGGCGATGAGCGGCATGTGCAGCATCTGCGTGCCGACGTATGCCATGAGGCCGCCGAGCGTCACCTGTTCGCCGTGTGAGAACGACTGCAGGCCAGTGGTGCCGTAGACGAGGTTCATGCCGACGGACATGAGGCCCAGCATCAGGCCGAAGATAATGCCGGAATACAGTTGCTGCCAGATGCGTTTGCCGACATTGGAGCCGCCTTTTTTGACTGGCGATTGCGTGGCCGCCGTCGATCCGGATGTGCCGGTCGCGCCTTTCGTGCCGTTTGCCGAGCCGGACGATCCAGATGTGCCGGACGTGCCGCTGCCGGTGGAATCGCCAGCTTGGTCGAAACGGACGACTCCGCGCTGCTTGTCGAAGCTGGCTTTCCTGATCGTCACCGTTGCGCTGCTTGCCTTCAGACCGTGCTCTTTCGCAACGGATGCGTCGATGGTGACGGTGTAATCGCCGTCATCGGCAACGGAAAACGCCCACTTGCCGTCGGCAGCGGTTTTGGTTTCCGCCGTTGCCTTGCCGGACAGCGTGATGGTGACGTCGGCGATCGGCTTCTTGTCGGCGTCCTGCAGGATGCCATTGACGCAGCCGTTGCTGGCGGTCGGATTGCATTCATCGACGGCCTGCGCGCCGGAATCGGCTGCGGACGCGATGGCGGGAGGGAGTACGAAAAGCATCGAGAGAACGGCGACAATCGAACAGAGTATGACGATTCCCGGTCGACGATGCCGTGTGAGATACGTTACGGCTGTCATAGGTTTTTCCTCTCTTGTTGTTTTCACAACGTAGGAGAGGAAACAGCTCGCGCGGTTGCGCTCAGATTTCCTGAACGTTACCCGATGACCGCCCGTGTAACGTGAAAATTACGCGCGGCCAAGCCGGTGACAGCTATGCGTGGCCGCCCAGCATGGCGATGCCGAATCCGAGCGCCACGCAGGCGAGCGGCACCGCGACCGTGGCAGCGCCATAGCCCAGGGCCATGGCGAAACGGCGTTTGCGAATCAGCGACAGCACCTCGTTGATCGCCGACGAGAATGTTGAGAATCCGCCGAGGAACCCCACAACGAACGTCATTACCGTGCCCATATCAACCGACTGCGCATAGTACGACATCATGGCGATGCCGGCGCACAGGGAGGCGACGCCGTTGATGACGAGCGTGGCCAGGGGGAAGCTGTGGTTGCCGTTACGGTTCCAGCTGCGTTGGATCGACACGTCAAGCACATAACGGGCCATGGCGCCGATGCCGCCGAACAGGCAGATCATCCAGGTCATCAGCGCACCTCCCCTGTGGTCGGGTCGGCGACGAGCGGGATTTCCGCGGTGACCGGCTTGGGTTCGAAGCTGGGCAGAGGTGCGACGGGTTGCGATGACTGCGGCTGCGATTCGATTTTCGGCACCTGCCCGGTCTGCGCGACCTGCTGGGCGACCTGGGCCGCCTGCTGTGCCGCCTGCGCGGCCTCCAACGCGGCCTGCGCGGCCGAATGCGCCGCATCCGCCACCTTCACGTGGCGCACGCCCTGCGCGTCCGGCACGTTGTTCTGCACATTTTGCGCGGCCGGCACGTCCGATTCGCCCGAATCGGCCATGGGGACCGTCTGCGTAACACTCTGCGTAGCCGATACTGCAGTGTCGGTCATCTGGACGTCCTGCACGATGCCGTACGCGTCCGAATCGCCCGAATCGGACATTGAGGATACGGAAGCCGTGGAGGCATCGGCGATCGCGTTACGGACCCGCTTGCGTGTGCCGCGCGCCAGCAACGCCTGCATCAGCGCCACGCCAACCGCGGCCGCGATCAGACCGCCAGCGAAACTTCCCGCAAGATAGCCGAGCGCGCTGCCGAAACGCTGCTCGCGCATGCCTTCCATGGTTTCCAACATCACGCCGGACATCGTCGACAGTCCGCCAAGCAAACCAAGCCCGACGCCACGGCTGACGACCTGCCGCACCCTGCGGCGCAGCCACGACGCGGTCGCCATGTATTCGGTCAGCATCGCAAACAGGAAGCAGGCGAGCATATTCGACACGAACGTGCCCACCACGAACGGCGAACCGTTCACCGACGGCAGCAGCAGGTCCGTGGCACGACGGAACCCGACGCCGACGAAGCCGCCGACGAACACCACGAGATACATCAGACCATCGGCAAGAGGGTTGAATCGCGCCTGCATGCGTTTCATCGGCGCGAGCGGAATCTGCGGCGGATGCTTGGATGCGGCGGCACCGGACGGGCGCACATCCGCGCGCGCCACTTCGGCGACGTCGATCGACTGTGTGGCGGGATTCGGCTCATCACCCGCGTTTGGCGAGTCTGCCGCCCGTTGTTCTTGCGATTCCATCACATTCCCCTTGTACTTGGCTTTCCGCGGACAGCGTCGTTCCGCCCCAGCCATACGGCAACGAGCTGGCCGCAGGTGCCGTCTTCCTAACCTTGTACGAGTCTACACGTGCGTTGCAACCAAACATCGAACATGTCCGATTCGGTGGATAACTATGGATAACTTCGGGTGGCCCTAGACGTCTACGAATGGTTATGGAAGACGGTAAGACCGCGTCAGACGGACACGTCGCACAGCCGCCGCATCGCATGCCGTGCGTCGCTTTCGTCCTCGCCGCTGAACAGCACGACCAGATAGTCGCCGGCACGCAGCCGCGTATCGCCATGCGGCACGATCTGCCGTTCGCCGCGACGCAGGCCAATCACCAGACAGCCGTACGGCCAGCGCACGTCACGCATCAGCTTGCCGTCCGCGGTCGCGCCCATTTCCACAGGCAGTTCCATGATGCCGTTGTCGATGCGATTGGCGATTGCCGTCGTGCCGCCTTGCGCGCGCATGTACCGTTCCAGCAGCTCGCCGTAGATCGGTTTCGTACGCAGCAGGTCGGAGACGAGCAATGCGATGAACGCGACGGCGGCGACCGGCAGCATGTGCGTCAATGTGCCGGACATTTCCACGGCCAGCAGAATCGACGTGATCGGTGTTTTCACGGACGCGGCCAGCGTGCCCGTCATCACGCATACCGAGAAAATCGCCACGGAATCGGACGGCAGGTTGCCGAACTGGTGCAACGTCTCGCCGCAGATACCGCCGGCGAGTGAGCCAACCGCGAGAATCGGCATGAAAATGCCGCCGGGAGCGCCTGAACCGAAGCTGGTGGAGGTGAACAGCACTTTCGCCACGAACAGCACGCACAGCATGCCCAAGCCGACGCGCGCATGCTCGGCCATGGCGATCAGGTTCGAGCCGCCGCCGAGCACGTCAGGCAGCCAAATGCCGATTGGCAGCGCGAGTGCGATCGCGATCAAAGGGCGGCTCCATGCGGGAAGCTTGCCGTACAGCGTTTGGAAGCCGAGCAGCGAACGGTTCATCAGCGAACCAACCAAACCGGCCACCAATCCCAGCGGAATCAGCCACCCGTATTCGCCGAGCGGCAGTTGGCCGATGGTGCCGAAGTCAAGCACCGGACGCAGGCCGAAACAGTATTTCGATACGAAATCGGCGGTCAGGGACGCGGCGGTGGCGCCCATCAGAATCGCGGGCGAAAAACTGCGATGCACCCCTTCCAAAGCGAACATCATGCCGGACAGCGGTGCGCTGAACGCGGCGGACAGGCCGGCCGCGGCACCGGCGGTGACCAGATAATGCTCCTGCATGTCCTCACGTTTCTTGCCGCGCAGCCGGTGCGATAGGAACTGCGCGCCCGATGCGCCGATTTGGATGGACGGTCCTTCGCGGCCGAGCGAGAGGCCGAAGAGCGATCCGAGCAGGCCTCCGATGAAGCGAACCGGCAGAATCGTCTGCCATCGCATTTTCAGGCCGCAGATCACCACGCCGTTGGTTTGCGGAATGCCGCTGCCGCCGGCCATCGGCTCTTTTTTGACCATCCATGCGATGGCGAGCGCGGCTGTGATTGCGGCGACCGCCCACGGTGCGACCAGCCACGGGGTTTCGCGGATGCGCGCGTAGATCCAGCGCGCGGTGTCGGTGCCGTATTCGATGCCGAGACGGTAGAGGACGACGAGGAAGCCGGAAATCAGGCCGACGAGAATGCCGGCAGCGGCCATCTTCCATTTCAGGTGGTCGAATCGCGGGACCAGTTTGCTGAACCTGTCAAACCTGTCGAACCTGTCGTTAGGCGGCATTGCAGTCATCGCACTCCCCTTTTCCGTTCCTCCGCCGCGCACCCCGTCGGTGTGTATGCGGTGTGCGTCATACGCGCACGCCATCGCACGCACCATACGCAAAGTGCCGGCAGGCACAGGCCCACCGGCACTTGTCATTGACGTTCGTTACCGACGTTCATATCGACGAATCAGCCGAATCAGCTTCAGTCGATCAGCGAGTTGATCTGGATGATGTGGTCGCGCTGCGGGCCGGTGCCGATCACGGAAATGCGGCAGCCGGACAGTTCCTCAAGACGCTTGACGTAATCCTGGCAGGTCTTCGGCAGATCGTTGAAGTCATGGACCTGGGAAATGTCCTCGTCCCAACCCGGCATGGACTCGTAAATCGGCTTCGCGGCGGCGAACTCGGCCTGGTCGGTCGGCATATCGTCGCGACGCTCGCCGTTGACGTCGTACGCCACGCACAGCGGGATTTCCTTGAGGCCGGTGAGCACGTCGAGCTTGGTGAGCACGATGTCGGTCAGGCCGTTGACCTGGGCCGCGTAACGGTTGACGACCGCGTCGAACCAACCGCAGCGACGCGGGCGACCGGTGGTCACGCCGTACTCGTGGCCTTGGGCGCGCAGCCATTCGCCTTCCTCGCCGAACAGTTCGGTCGGGAACGGGCCTTCGCCCACGCGGGTCACATACGCCTTGGAGACGCCGACCACGCGGGTGATCTTGGTCGGGCCAACGCCGGTGCCGGTGCAGGCGCCGCCGGCGGTCGGGTTGGAGGAAGTCACGAACGGGTAGGTGCCGTGGTCCACGTCGAGCATGGTGGCCTGGCCGCCTTCGAACAGCACGGTCTTACCCTCGTCGAGCGCCTTGTTGAGCACCAGGGAGGTGTTGGCCACGTACGGCTTCAGGCGTTCGCCGAGCTTGAGCAGCTCGTCGGTGGTCTCGTCCACGTCGATCGGGCGACGGTTGTACAGCTTGACGAGCATCTGGTTCTTCTGATGCAGGCTGGCCTCGACCTTGTCATGCAGGTGCTCCGCGTTGAACAGGTCGTGCACGCGGATGCCCACGCGGTTGATCTTGTCGGCGTATGCCGGGCCGATGCCACGGCCGGTGGTGCCGATCTTGTGCTTGCCGAGGAAGCGTTCGGTCACCTTGTCGAGCACGCGGTGATACGGGGCGATGATGTGCGCGCTTTCGCTCACCAGCAGTCGGGAGCAGTCCACGCCACGGCTTTCAAGGCCGTCGATCTCCTGGAACAGCACTTCCGGATCGACGACGACGCCGTTGCCGATGACAGGGGTGGTGTTGGGGCTGATGATGCCGGACGGCAGCAGATGCAGCGCATACGATTCGTCGCCGACCACCACAGTATGGCCAGCGTTATTGCCGCCGTTGAAGCGGGCCACGTAGTCGACCTTCGTGCCGATCAGATCCGTTGCCTTGCCTTTGCCCTCGTCTCCCCACTGGGCACCGATCAAAACAATTCCAGGCATGTTGTTGCACCTCCGTGCGTACGCGATTCTGCCTTAAGCCTTGCGCCTAAAGCCTTACAAAGGTTACTCTTCACCCTCTACCGGGTCTGAGGGATGCTCACGGCTCCGGACCGACCGTAATCGGATTGCAACCGGTCCGAAAAACAGACCAGAAAACGCCCGAAAACAGTTCGAAAGACCGTTGGCTAGTTCAGCGCGCGCCCGGCACTGCCGAGCTGCTTGCATGCTTCGACCACACGCGCGGCCATCGCGGATTCAGCTTCACGACCCCAGGATCGCGGATCGTACAGCTTCTTGTTGCCCACCTCACCGTCGATTTTGAGCACCGAATCATAGTTGGAGAACATGTGACCGGCCACCGCACGGCTGAATGCGTACTGCGTATCGGTGTCGATGTTCATCTTCACCACGCCGTAGCTCACGGCCTGCGCGATCTCCTCCGGCGCGGAGCCGGAACCGCCGTGGAACACCAGGGCGAACGGCTTACCGGGAGCGACATCCAGCGAGTGCGCGGGGTCGGGCATTTCGCCGGCCTTGATCGCGAGCGCGACCGTGGTCTGGATTTCGTCGAGCAGTTCGGGGCGCAGTTTCACCACGCCCGGTTTGTATGCGCCGTGCACGTTGCCGAAGGTGAAGGCGGCCATGTAGCGTCCGCGCTCGCCGAGGCCGAGTCGTTGCGCGACGGTGATGCCTTGCGCGGGCGTGGAATACAGTTTGTCATTGATTTCGGCGCTGTGCCCGTCTTCTTCGCCACCGACCGCGCCGATTTCGATTTCCAGCACGGTGTGCGCGGCTTGGGATTTGTCGAGCAGTTCTTCTGCGATGTCGAGGTTTTCATCCAGCGGCACTGTGGAACCGTCCCACATGTGTGACTGGAAGGTCGGTTCCTGACCGTGCTTCACCTGTTCGACTTCATGGTCGAGCAAGAGGCGCACCCATTCGTCCAAATACTGTTTGGCGCAGTGGTCGGTGTGCAGGGCGATGGTGATGTTGGGGTATTTCGCCGCGACTTCGTGCGCGAAGGCTGCGAAGGCAAGCGAGCCGGTGACGCGGTCGTTGACGCGTTGCCCGGAGAAGTAGGCGGCGCCGCCTACGGAGACTTGGATGATGCCATCGGATTCCGCCTCGGCGAAACCCTGGAGTGCGGCGTTCAGGGTCTGCGTGCTGGTCACATTGATCGCGGGATAGGCGTAACCGCCGCGGCGTGCGGCGTCCAGCATTTGCGCATAACGTTCCGGCGTTGCAATAGTCATGCCTCCATTATCGCCCAACCCTATCCCACTTGTCATGTGACAACATTCGCCATCTTTCCTTTCCGTTTTCCCGACCGTCCGCTCCATATCCAGGTCGCCCGCCCCACTAGAGCCATATGCCGAGCGTTTTCGTCTCATATCCCGACACTTGCGGGACCGACCAATAAACATGGCGAAACCATTGCGATCGTTCCATCGGAAGTCATAGAATGTCCACCGGATCGCGCGACGAAGAGCCCAACCGGGTGTTCCCGCACGGGCATGCCGCCGCACGTAGATGTTGCGACCAATACCCGCGAGGAGGCTTGATGCACCAGGTTTTCGCCATCTTCCTTCGAGACGTGAAACGCATTCTGAAGAACCCCGTGGCGCTCGTCGTCACGCTGGGTGTGGCCATCATCCCATCACTGTACGCATGGTGCAATATCCTCGCCAACTGGGACCCGTACGCGAACACGGGCAACATCCAAGTCGCTGTGGCGAACGAGGACAAGGGCACAACCTCCACGCTGGTCGGCCATCTCGACGCTGGCCAGCAGACCGTCAACCAGCTTAAGAAGAACCATCAGCTCGGCTGGCGTTTCGTTCCCAAGCAGCAAGCCATCGAAGGCGTGGAATCCGGCAAATACTATGCGGCGATCGTACTGCCGGAAGACTTCAGCTCCAGACTAATCGGCACCGTCACCGGTAAAGGCGACCGACCGTCGATCACGTACTACATCAACGAAAAGCTGAACGCGATCGCGCCGAAAATCACCGATACGGGCGCGACCACGATCGACGAGCAGATCAACACCACTTTCGTTTCCAGCGTGGCCGACGCCGTGGCAAAGGAAGTGAAGGAGGCAGCGGGAGAAACCACCGGCAGCGTGAAAAGCGCGCAAAGCGACGTCATCAACGATCTGACCGACACCATCAACCAGCTCGAAACCGTCCAACAGCAGCTGCGCGACACCCGCTCCACGCTCGACAAGGCCCTCACCACCATCGATTCGGCCAAACAGTCCAACATCGCGCTCACCTCGGAAATCACCAACTCGCTTGACACCGTCGGCAAGGCGTCCGACTTGCTGAGCGAGACGCGCACACAAACCGAACGATTCTCGAACACGCTGGTCGGAGCGCTCGACAACGGCAGCACGCAACTGTCCGGCCTGCAGGTCAACGTGAGCAATGCCACCGGCACCGTGCTCAGCGGACTGAACACCACGCAGGACGCGCTCGACCAAGTGTCCAGCACCATGCATCACGTCAACACCACCACCGGCAATGTGCTCGACGACGTGGAGAAGGCGTTGCAGGCCAGCCAGCTGGATCCGAACAGCCAAACGTATAAGGATCTTTCCGCGCAGCTCGCCGAAGCCCGCAAACAGCTGACGTTCCAGCAGCAGCGCATCGACGCCTTCGATCAGGACACCACGGCTGCGATCAACGCGGGGAAGAACACCGCGAACGGGTTCAACGACGATGTCACCACGCTGGCGAAGAACGGCACGGCGTCGATGGCGAGCGCACGCACGACCATCACCGGCACGGTCATGCCGAATCTCAACACCGGGCTCGATACACTCAGCCTGGCCAATGGGTCGCTGTCCGGCACGCTTACCACGCTGCAAAGCACGCTGGAACAGGGCAACGGGCTGCTCGACCAGTTGTCGCGCACCGTGACCCAAACGAACACCACCATTGCTGGCACGCAGACACAGCTCGCCAATCTCGCCAAACAGCTCAACACCACGCGCACCGATGTGGCCGCGTTGAGCAGTTCGGCGATGTTCCAGCAGCTTTCCCAAGCGCTCGGACTTGACGCGAGCGAGGTCGGCTCGTTCGTGGGCGAGCCGGTGCATTTGGACGAACAGGTCCTCTACCCGGTCAAAAACTATGGTTCCGCGGTCACGCCGTTCTACACGAATCTTGCGCTGTGGGTCGGCGGATTCGTGCTCGTCGCGATCTACAAGCTTGAAGTGGACCGCGATGAGAAGATCCGCATGTACACGCCACGCCAAGGCTATATGGGCCGTTGGCTGCTGTTCGTCACGGTCGGATTCCTGCAGGCGATCATCGCCACGATCGGCGATCTCGCGCTGGGCATCCAATGCGAGCATCCGTTCCTGTTCATCCTCGCCGGCATTTTCGCCTCGTTCGTCTACGTGAACATCATTTACGCGCTCGCCGTGGCGTTCCGGCATATCGGCAAGGCCGTCGCCGTGATTCTGGTGATCATCCAGATTCCGGGCGCGGCAGGCCTCTACCCCATCGAGATGATGCCGGAATTCTTCCGCCGTCTGAAACCGTTCCTACCGTTCACCTACGGCATCAACGCGATGCGCGGGCCGATCGGCGGCATGTATGCCAACCATTATTGGATCGACATGCTCTCGCTGTTCTGGTATCTGCCTGTGGCGCTGTTCATCGGCTTGGTGGTCCGCAAGCTGGCGTTAAACCTCAACCGCCTGTTCGACAACCGTCTGGCGGACACTGATCTGATGATCACCGAACATAACGAAGGCACGGTGGAACCGTTGCGGCTCACCGAGACCGCGCAGCAGATCGCCGAGGAGTTCCCCGAACTCGTCCGCAGACGGGCGATTCATTTCTTCCGCCTGTACCCGCGCCTGGTGCGTTGGGGATTCCTCGCGCTGGCGGTACTGCCGTTCGTGTTCCTGCTATTGCTATTCATCACGCGCATGAAGCTCGCCATGCTGCTCGGTTGGATCATTTCGATCATCGCCATCGACACGTATCTCATCGTGGTGGAGTATCTGCGCGAACGGTATGCGAATTATCTGGGCGAGGAAGCGATGAGTGCGGAAGAGTTCCGCAGCGCGATCCTGCACGAGAACCTGCTGTTCCGGCCGGGCATGCATTACAAGCCGATGCATGCCGTACGTACGAGGCTGTATGAGGCTGCGCATGGTGGTTCGGCCGGACATGCGCCTGAACATGCGGCTGAGTATGCGGCTGGAAACACGGACGGAAATGCTGGCAGGAGTCTGCGTGAGGAGGGGAACGAACAGTGAAAATGATCTGGGGCATCTTCAAGCGGGACATGTGCCATGCCACCCGCAACGTGATCGCCGTGATCGTCTCGATGGGCCTGGTGGTGGTGCCGGCGCTGTACGCCTGGTTCAACATCGCGGCCAGCTGGGACCCCTACGGCAACACCAAGGCATTGAAGGTCGCCGTGGCCAATAACGACAAGGGTTACAAGTCGGATCTCATACCGGTGCGCGTCAACGTGGGCGAAACCATCATCAGCACACTGCACGCCAACGACCAGCTGGACTGGCAGTTCGTGAAAAGCGACAAGGCAATCGACGGGGTGAAATCCGGCGAATACTATGCGGCGATCGTAATTCCGAAAGGTTTCAGCGCCGACATGATGACGCTGTTCTCCCCCGACATCAAACACGCGCAGCTCAAGTACTATCTGAACGAGAAAATCAACCCGATCGCCCCGCATATCACCGATCAGGGCGCGACAACCGTGGTCAACACGATCGACAAAACCTTCGCCAAAACGATTGCGCAAGTCGGACTCGACCTGGCCTCAAGCATCCTACACTATTCGCAAAGCCCGCAAATGGCCGAATACATGCGCAACCTCAACGGCAATCTCACCACCACGGCGGATACGCTGAGCGGCGCATCGCAGCAGGTGACGTCGTATTCGCAGCTGCTCGGCTCGGCGAACGACATCGTGGATTCCACGGGCAAACTGCTCGCCTCGGCGACCAAGGCGGGCAAACAGGCCCAGAACGCGTTGAAGCAAGGCAAATCAGGTGCCACGTCACTCACTTCTGCAGGTGCGAACGTCACCTCCTCGGTGAACACCGCGCTCGACCAGGTGTCAGGCGCGTTCGACCAAGTAGCTGCCAAGGTGAACAAGGCGTTCGACGCGATCGGCAAGGACTCAGACACCGCAGCCAGCCAGTTGGCAACGTTGAGCGAACAAATCTCCAGCGGCGAATCGCTGTACGACACGTACATCACAAGCCTCAACCACATGCGCGAATCGGTGGAACAACTACCGGACAGCGATTCCGCGAAACAGGCGCTGCTGGAAGCCATCGACCGGGAGATCACGCTGCTGGAAGCCGCCAAAGGCGATTCGCAGAAGCTCGCGCAGCAGCTGAAAGACGCTTCCACGCAGGTCACGCAGGATACCGCAGCCGCGGAACGCTCCCGCAAGGAGATCCTGAACCGCATCACCTCCGCGAAGCAGTCGATCAGCAATGTGCGCGACGATTACGCCACGAACGTCAAGCCGAAAATCGACGCGCTCGCCTCCACAGTCAGCACGCTGATCTCCCAAACCGACAGCATAATCACCCAGCTGAGCGGCACCGCCGACGATCTGGACGATGTGACGGGCGATGTGGGGACGAATGTGACGTCCATCCGTTCCACGCTCGGCGCGATCGCGAAGAAACTCGACTCGTCGGCAGCGACGGTGAAGGAGCTGATCACGAAGCTGGAGACGGGCGGGAACGCCGGTGACGGCAACAGCGATGGTGGCAATGGTGGCAACGACGCCAGTTCGTCCGATTCGGGTGAATCGGACGAACTACGTGCACTGGCCACCGCCAACGCGTCCACACTGTCCACGCTGATTTCCGCGCCTGTCGCACTGCATCGCGTCTCGGTGTACCCGATCGCGAACTACGGTTCGGCCATGGCGCCGTTCTATACGATCCTGTCAATCTGGGTGGGTGCGATCATCCTGTGCGCCATGCTGAAAGTGACGATTTCGGACCGCGAGAAGGCGCATGTGCTGGGCTTGGGCGACACGCTGCCGCGCGTCGCCGGCCCGTCCGGCCCGGGGAACGCCTCACGTTGGGGACTGCGTCTCGACCACGAGTATTTCGGACGGTACGCGATCTTCGCACTGCTCGCGTTGCTGCAGGGCACACTGGTTTGCCTGGGTGACATGTATTTCCTTGGCGTGCAGGCGAATCATGCGCTGCAGTTCCTTGCCGTGGGGTGGCTTGCCGCGCTCGTGTTCTCGAATATCGTGTATACGCTGACCGTGTCGTTCGGCGATATCGGCAAGGCCGTGGCCGTGGTGCTGCTGGTGATGCAGGTCGCCGGTTCGGGCGGTACGTTCCCTATCGAGACGCTGCCGAAGTTCTTCCAAATGCTCTACCCGTTCCTACCATTCCCGCACGCCATCGATGCCATGCACGCCGCGATGGCCGGATCGTACGGCAATGAGTACCTGCTTGATATGGTGTATCTCGCCTTGTTCCTGATTCCTTCGCTGCTGCTGGGATTGGTGTTGCGCAAGCCGGTGATCCGGTTGAACAACTGGGTGAGCCGCAATCTGGAGTCCACCAAGGTGATGTGACGAGGCGGATTTGAACGGGCTGGTTTGAGCCGGTTTAGATCGGTTTCGGCTGGTACACGTGAACGCGCTGCCCGCCATCATCGACGACCTGAAAACCCAAAGCCACGAATTCGTCACCATCGACCAGCCGGCAAAAACCTAAGCTAGCGTGGAGGCGTAGGGCATTGTCCTGCCCAGTCACTTCCCTTACGTACCGCTGCGCCATCCCGGCGCTCCTCTGCGCCGCCACTACCCCACATGTCGCCTCCTCACGCACCAACAAGTGTCCGATTCCCCCGAATCAGCCACCCACGCGTCATCCGGTCACCCCAGGTTGTCCGATTCGGGAGAAACGGACACTCAGGGGCACCGTGCAAACCACACGTTGATCAGAGAACCGGCAACCACCAGCACAACACCGATCCAGAACGGCATGCCCAGCGCCACGCCCAACAGAAGCGTGCTAGAAGCCGTGGAAAACAGCGGAGTCGCGTACGAACCAATCGCAAGCGTTTCCATACTGCCGTGCAACATGCCGTATCCCCAGCACGCGTAGCCGCCCGAAATCGAAGCGGCGCACGCAATCAGCGCAGCATATCCACCGATGCCGGGCGCCGTGTCCGGCAAACCGTCTCCCGAAACGAAATGGATGGTCCACAGTACAACGGCCACACAGCAGAAGAAAATCGTCGTGCCGTCGTAACCGCCGGACAACGACGGCGTAAAAGTCGCATAAATCGCCCAAATAAAGGCGCCAACAAACGCGAGCACATACGGTAGGGGGTTACTGGCGATATTGTGGACCGCTTCCTGCATATCAAGGCTTTCTCCGCCAACCGCCATCGCCACACCGATGGTTGCGATCACCGCGCCAGGAATCGCTTTGGCGACCGCACCACGTTTGTGCGATACCGCTGCGGTCATCAGCACCAGCAGCGTCGGCCACAAGTAGTTGACAAGGCTGACTTCCACGGATTGCGCGTTCGTTGTGGCCAGGCCGATCGACAGCGAGATTGACGCCTCGTATGCGATGAACATGAGTCCGCCTGCGATGAGGTACTTGCATGGCGCTTCGCGGATTGGTTTCGGACGGCGCACAATGAACAGCATGACACCACCGACGGTGTAGATGAGCGCCGAACCGAGCGTGGCGCCGAACGATTCGGAGACCAGTCGCACGAGGCCGGCCATGAAGCCCCACAGGACGATTGCGAACAGGCCGATGAGTGTCGCCGCGTGTGATGTGGCATGGCCGAGTAGCGGATTGCAGGAGTTGCCGGTGGGGTGGTTTGCGCCGGAATCGGAGGGGGACTTCTGGTTCGTGTTCACGGGCTCCAGCCTACCCATCGCCCTCCACGAGTGTCCGATTCTGCAGAATCGGACACTCCTGCAACCTGCGATGCCGCGAACCCGATTACCCCCGGAACCGCACCAACAGCAGAGTCAACCACCCCATCCGACGCTGCCACACCAGCCGTATCGGCAGCCAAGTCCATGCGTCCCGCATCCACACAGCCCCACGCGTCCCGCACCTCCACGGCCCGCCGACGCGCACACGTCGCCCATGACCAAATCATCCAACGTCACACCGAACATGTCGCAAAGCATCAGCAGCTTGTCACAAACGTCGCGTTCCACGCCACCATCTTGCGGTTGCATTGCGATTCGCAACCAAATTTTGCGACGCAACCGACAGTTGCGCGACGCGAAGTTGGCTTCACGGGTCTTTTACGACAATAGAAAAACCCTTGAAATTCCAACGATTCCAAGGGTTTTGAGTGGAGCGGATGACGGGAGTCGAACCCGCCTTTAAAGCTTGGGAAGCTTTCGTTCTACCGATGAACTACATCCGCAAGGTGTGCCTTTTGGGCACGAGCCATTAGTCTAGCACGCCATTCCCGCTATATGTGGCAGATTGTCCGGTTCCGCAAAATCGATTTGCGCTATATGTGGCAGTTCTCCGCGGGCAAGAGCTGTTAGAGGGTACGAAATCGAAGGTATGGGGGCATCTTCGCGAAGGAAAGTGCCACATATAGCGGAAATCACTTTCTCGGCAGTCTCTTATCTGCCACATATAGCGATTTTGGGAGTCGTCAGCACAGCAAGTATGCGTCCGCAGCAACATCAGTACCGGAAAAGGCTGAAAGTCGGGGCAGGAACCAGCGGCGCGGGAGGCTGTGGGGGCGTCAGCGCGACCCTCTTCTGCGCATGGGGCGTTGCGAATAGTCGCGCGAATATCCACCGGTCGAACCCGCCGAACCCGCCGGACCCGAACCGTACGAATCGTAAGCGGAACCATACTGCGAGCCGAACTGCGGCCCGTCATAACCGCCCTGTCGAATGTCGATCGCGGCAACGCCGGTCGTTGCGTATCCGCCGGCCAGGTAGCCCGACTGCGCGCCCTGCTGCCGCATCTCCTGACCCATCTGCATGAGCCGCGCAATGCGGTCCTGAATCGGCGGATGCGTGGAAAACAGGCGCGAGAAGCCCTCCGCGGAGAACGGACTGGCGATCATCATCGCAGCCACCGACTGCGTTCCCGCGGTCTTCTCCATCGGCATCGCGGCCGCGCCGCCGGAAATCTTGTTCAACGCGGAAGCGAGCGCCTCCGGATCCTCCGTCAGCTTGGAACCATCCTCGTCGGCATCGTATTCGCGCGTGCGGGAAATCGCCATCTGAATCAGCGACGCCGCAATCGGAGCAAGAATCGTGCTCAACAGCACACCCAGCAATCCCAAGCCGCCGGATGCCGAATTGTCGCGATCATCACGGGACCGTCCACCTCCGAAATACATGAGCGAATATCCGAGGTACGAGATGACGGTGGCCATGGCGGACGCAATCGCGGATGTCAAGATGTCGCGATTGTAGACGTGCATGAGCTCGTGGCCGAGCACGGCGCGGATTTCGCGCTCGTTAAGCATCTGCAGAATACCTTGCGTGCAACAGACCGCCGCGTGACGTTCGTTACGTCCCGTTGCGAACGCGTTGGGGCTCATGGTCGGTGCGATGTAGATACGCGGCATCGGCTTGCCAGCCTTCGCCGACAGTTCGCGTACGATCTTGTACAGTACGGGCGCCTCCTGCTCGCTTACCGGCTGCGCGTGCATGCTGGCGATCGCGAGTTTGTCGGAAAACCAATAGGAGACGAACGTCGAGCCAATACCGATGCAAAGGTAGATTCCAAGCGTGCTTTGACTGGCACCGGCCGCCCACCAAATGAGCATGATGATGCCCCACATCAACGCGAATAACAGCGTTGTCTTCAAGCCATTGCAATGGCCGTGCACCTGCAGTTTGCCGTTCATGATCACCAGCGTAGAAACAGAGTCTGAGTTTTTGCTGGATATGCGCTGGAGACTGGGCCGCGGGAAGGACTAGGGGCAGTTGCGGAAGTTCGCACGCTCAGCTTCTCCCGGATGTCCGATTCACCAGAAGCGGACAAGTACAGGATAAAAAACGTCTTGGGTGTCCGATTCTCCAGAATCGGACACCCAAGACGCATGAAAGAAGCCTGAAACCTATCAGACTGGGTTTCAAACACCCACCTCACGCATGAGCCAGCGCGCGCATCTGCTCCGGGTCGATGACCTTCTTGTGCTCGCGGCCTTCCTTCGCGCCTTCGGCACGTTCGAACGCATCGACCTTCTTCCAGCCGGCGAAGTCGATCGGCTTGACACCGCGGGAGGCCAGCAGACGGTCGATGGATTCCGGATCGCGGTCAGCGGCCACGCGACCGCCTTCGGCGGCCTTGGACAGGTCCTCCAGCATGTTGGTGACGATGAGCAGCGCGTCGGACTTGGTGGAGCCGATCAGGCCGACCGGACCACGCTTGGCCCAACCGGTGGCGTACAGACGCTCACGCACCTGCGCGCCCTCACCGGAGGCCTCCGTGGTGATGCGGCCGTCGCCGTTCGCGTTGGCCAGGTGCGCGCGACGCTCGTCGTACGCGATGCCCGGCGCGGTGGCCGGCTTGTAGCCGATTGCGTGATACACGGCCTGCACCGGGTACTCTTCGAATTCGCCGGTGCGAGTCATCTTGCCGTCCGCGGAAGTCGTCGTCTTCTCCACGCGAATCGCCTTGACCTTGCCGTCCTTGCCCAGCACTTCGACCGGAGCGGAATTGAAGTGGATGTAGTACTTGCGATCCGCCGGGTTGCCTTCGAAATCGGTGTCGCCGTCGTCTTCCATGTCCTCGGCCATCTCGCGGATGGTGAACAGCTCCTCGACCATCTGACGGGTTAGCTTGTCCTTGCCAGCCTCCTCGATGGTATCGTCGTCCAAATCGAAATCGTCCTCGTTGATGATCAGCTGCACGCCCGGCAGCTTCTCCATTTCGCGCAGCTCCTGCACGGAGAACTTGGCCTGAGCCACGCCACGGCGGATGAACAGGTGCAGGGTCTTGGCCTTGTTGGCCTTGATGCCTTCGTACACGTTGTCCGGAATGTCGGTGCGTTCCTTCAGGTCGTCGGCGTTGCGCATCAGCTCGCGCGCCACGTCCATGGCCACGTTACCACCGCCGATCACGGCGACTTCCTCGGCTTCGAGCGGCCATTCGCGAGCGCCGGTCGGATAACCGTCATACCATTCCACGAACTTGGCCGCGCCATACACGCCGTCCAAATCAGCACCCGGCAGACCGAGCGGCTTGTCTTCCACAGCACCGGTGGCGAACAGCACGGCATCGTAACGTTCCAGCAGCTCGTCGAGTGTCACGTCCTTGCCGAATTCCACGTCGCAGTACAGGTGGATGTCCGGATTGTCGAGCGTCTTCTCAAGCGCGGATGCGATGAATTTGATGGACGGATGGTCGGGGGCCACGCCGTAGCGCACCAGACCGAACGGCACCGGCAGCTTTTCGAACAGGTCGATGCGGGCCTTGGTGCCCAGTCCCAGCTCTTCGCCGAGCTTGCCCAGCTGGCGCAGGAAAATATCGGAAGAGTAGACGCCTGCGGGGCCGGCGCCGATTACAGCAATACGAAGTTCGTTGGTTTCGCTCATATGTTCCAGCCTAATATATTCCCTGCATTTCCAACAGGGGGCATTACGATTCCGCCGTATTGCGGCTCTTCCATATTGAGGTCACGCGTGCGGCAGCGTGCGGTACACGTCCGACCGCACGTACACGGCGATGTCGGAAGACGTGACCCATGTTTTCCACGGCACGTGCTGGCTGGCGACGACGATTTGCCGGTAATCGCCCCTCTTCAATCCGAGCCGATGGAAGAAATATTGCGGAAAATCGGTGTCACCGATAAGGAATTCCGGTGCGCCTTTGGCGGCACAGCTTGCGATTTCGCGGTTCATCTGCGCCCGCGACGGCACCTGGTTCGGCACGAACGTGCGGCCCTCGTACGTGCAGTCCAGCAGATTGCGCGCGAAGTACGGATTTGCCGCGATCGCCGGCCAGCTGTAGCGGTACGTGTCTTCCATGCGATTCGTGTGCGTGCCGTCGGGCCAGGTCGTGTCGGGAAGATACCGCCAGAACGACACCCAACGGTTGTGTTCGAGGTTGTTGTTGCGCACGAACGTGGCCAGCGCGCGACCGGCTGAATAGTCGTAGCGAATGTCGCATGCGATCGCGGCGGCGGTCCACACCAGACTTGGCAGCAGCGCCACGACGATTGCGATACGGGCGATGTGCGCGACGCGGACGGCGTGCGTGGCACAGGCGGCGCGCAGCGAACGCGAAAGAGGCGTCGGCAGTGGAATATCGGCGATTCCGAGGGCCTTGTCTTGCACGTTGATCCACAGTTGCACGACGAACAGCGCGAAGATGATGCCGATGTGGTGCATGCTGAAGTATTTCGTCGCGCACAGGCTCAGCAGAACATACGTGACCAACAGCAGATCGAGGTTCTTGCGGCGCAACGCGACCCGTGCCAGCACGCTCCAAATCGCCAGTGACAGCGCCACGCACAACGCAATCGCAAGAACGCCCATGTGCAGACCATGCAGGGAAACATCGCCCGCAAAAGCGGTGAACATGCTTTCGGCGGGCAGCACCGTCCAGAACAGCGCGAATTGCGCGATCGGCGGATTACCGCCGGGATCCTGCACCGCGCCGAACGTGTCGGAGCGCGGCAGGACGCACGCCGTCAATACAAGACCGACGGCCAGCAATACCATCCAAGCCGCGAACCGGGCGGGATTGCCGAAAAGCCCGTCACGTACGGCAGGACGGCCTGTTGCGCCCCGAATCGCACGCACCATCCAAACCAATGCGAACGCGCATGCCAGCGCAATGCCGTAACTGCTGGTGCAGCACAGCAGCACGAACGCGGCCGTCAATCGCCATGGGTGTTCATCGCGCGATTTCCAGCAGGCCGCGATGACGAACAACGCGCAGCACATCAACGCGTAGGGCCGCGAGGTGACGCCGTATTGGTAGCACAGAAAGTAGGTGAACGGCAGCAGCGCAACGGCCAGCCGGGGCAGTGGCGCGCGGAAAACCAACAATCCGCACATTAATGCCGAACAGACCAGCTCAACCCCTTTCAACCCCCATTCATATGGCACGCCCAGCTTCGCCGGAATCGACAGCAACAGCCACCACAGCGGCGGATGGCCTTCGTAATGCGGGCGGACGAGCAGCAGGTCTCGATAAGGGCAATCCCTTGCAATAAGCCACGATTGCGCCTCGTCGAACCACGGCTCGTGGAACGCCATCGTGACGATGACCACCGCAAGATACACGGCGAACACCACCACACGGTAATGCCGTTGCAGGCAGTCAGCAACCGTATTCATAGATAACCCCATCCTCCGCGCCCCACGCGTTGAATATCCCCCATCAGTAAGCCATAAGCATAATAACGCACATGCGACCACGGTACGGCACTGTGATGCGCCTCTCAAACATCCCACGGGGAACCTTCGGCAAACCTATGATGAACCTTCGGAAACCCGCCTGTCTCACCGCCCCATCGCAGTCACGCTCTCGGCGTCCGATGCTTTCAGAATCGGACGCACGCGGCACGTACAATCGCAACTGGTTTTCGAAAAACCGCGGCGACGACAGACAAAACCGCAATCGCGGCAACGGCACACGGCGAGTACGATGACATCCGGCTTCCGCGCACAAGGACAAGCATGCAGAGACACGCACATAGAGATACGCGCCGGCAGATAACACGCAGCAGAAAGGCAACCATGCGCATTCACATCACGTATACCGGCGGCACCATCGGTATGGTCGAGTCACCGAACGGTCTGGTTCCGGGCGCCGATATGCGCGGCTGGCTGCGCCGGCTGATTGAGGACGCGCATCTGGACCCGAGCTTGTTCTCGTTCACCGAGCTGGACCCGCTGATCGATTCGTCGAACGCGACGCCCGACAATTGGCAGACGATGGCGGACGACCTGCGCGCGCACCGCGATGACGCCGACGCATTTGTGGTGTTGCACGGCACCGATACGATGAGCTATTCGAGCGCCGCGCTGTCTTACGCGCTGACCGGTTTCGGCAAGCCTGTGATTTTCACGGGGTCGCAGCATCCGCTCGGCAAAATCGAATCGGACGCCACCGCGAACGTCACGGGTGCGCTGAACGCCGCGATGAGCGGACGTTTTCATGGCGTCGGCCTGTTCTTCGGCCATCATCTGTTCGCCGGCAACCGTGTGAGCAAATCGTCAAGCTGGGCGTTCGAAGGGTTTTCGGCGCCGTCCACCGGCCCGCTGGCACGTACCGGCACGCCGTGGCATTGGTATGCGGGCGATTCGGCCGGCTCCGGTTGCGGTTGGGCGTCGCCGCTGCCCTACTCCCGTCACGATGTGGCCGTGATCGACATGGCTCCCGGCATTTCCGCCGCGCGATTGGCCGCGATGCTCGACCCTCGTCCGGAAGCGGTGCTGTTGCGCGCGTACGGCGTTGGCAATGTGCCGAGCGACGAGCCAGGACTGACCGACGTGATCGCCGACGTGCTGCATGACGGCGTGCCGGTCGTCATCGCATCGCAATGTCAGCAGGCGGAAGTGCTGCTCGGCCATTACGAGACGGGCGACGCGATCGCCCGCGCCGGTGCGATCGGATCGGGCGACATGACGCTGGAAGCCGCATACGCGAAGATCATGTTCCTGCTGTCGCAGGGCGTGGACGCGGCCGATTTCGGCACGTGGATGCGCCGGAACATCGCTGGCGAAATCTCGCCCAGCTCGATGTAGCACGGCGCAACGCGGTTCAGCCTCCGCACGGCTCGTCGCCGCAACCGGCGCTACTCGCGGTCGAGCAGGGCGGTGAGCGCCCACAGGATGCTGACCACGTCGATCGCTTCCTGCATGAACGCGCCGACGACCACCGGAATGAGGTTGAACGCGGCCGCGACCATGCCGATAATCGCCAATCCAAGGCCGACCAGCACCGCCTGCAGCATCACTTTCTTCGTGCGGCGGGCGATGGCGATGGCGCGCGGCACGGAGGCGATGTCGTCGTTCATGATGACCACCTGCGCCGATTCGGACGCGGCGGTGGACGTGCCGTCGGTCATGGCCATACCGATGTCCGCAACCGCCAGTACAGGGGCATCGTTCACGCCGTCGCCGACCATCATCGTCACCTGTCGGGTCATGGATTCGCCGACCACGCGCTGTACGACCTTGTCCCACGCCGGCTGGTTTTGGTGCGCGTCTTCCGTGGCGTTCTTGACGGCCGCGACCTTGCCTTCGGGGAAGAGTTCGGATTGCACGTCGTCGATGCCGACCTCGCCCGCGATGATGCGTGCGGAAGCCTCCTTGTCGCCGGTGAGCATGGACAGTTTCTTCACGCCGAGCCGGTGCAGTTTTTCAAGGGACGATTTCGCGTTTTCGCGCGGCACGTCACGCAGCACGATGCGCGCGGCGAGCTTGCCGTCGATCGCCACGTACGCGGCCATTTCGTCCGGCTCGAGCGGGGCGAACAGCGAATTCACCTCCGGCTTCTTGGAAGCGCCGGCAGCGGTACCGGTCGCCGAATCGCCAACCGCGCTATCGGCCACAGCACCAGCCGCAATACCGGCCGCCGCACCTGCGCCCAGCACATGCGTGAAGCCGGCCTCGTCGGCCGTCACGTACGCGAAACGACCCACGCGCACGGCATGCCCGTTCACCTCGCCGGACACACCCTTGCCCGACTGTTCCTCGATGTTCTTCACCACGGGGTAATCGCGTCCATGCCCCGGCAGATCGCGTTCGGCGCACAGCCGCTGCCCGTTCTCATAGCGCGCGTACAGTTCCTGCATGGCCTTCTGCCCGGCCGCCGCGATGCCCTTCGACAGAATGTGCACCGAGTAGCCTTCCACCACGCCGGCCATCATCAGAATGTGGTTCTCGTCGTACGGCGAGCTGTTTTCGAACGGCTTCTCGACGCGCACGACCTGCGGCTGCTTGACGGTAAGCGTGCCGGTTTTGTCGAAGAAGATATGCGATACGCGGCCCAAGTTTTCCAGCACGTCCTGCGCTTTGATAAGAATGCCCGCCTTGGCAAGGCGACCGGTGCCGGCCACGTACGCGACGGGAGCGGCGATCAGCAGCGGGCAGGGCGTGGCCAAAACCAGCACCTGCGCGAATCGCAATGGCGTGCCTGCGACGGCCCACGCAATGCCGGCGATCGCCAGCGAAAGAATGGTGAACGGCACCGCCAGCACATCGGCGGTTTTGACGACGGTCGGGCGCGATTCCTGCGCCGACGACACCAGTTCGAGGATCTTCTGATACTGCGAATCCTGCGCCAATTGCGTGGCACGCATCGTCAGCGCGGTCGATCCGTTGACCGCACCCGACAGCACGCGCGCGCCCGCATACACTTCGCGCGGCACCGGCTCGCCGTTGATATTGCTCAGATCCAACGTGGCGACGCCCGACAGCAGTTCGCCGTCGACCGGCACCGTTTCGCCCGGCAGCACGAGGATCACGTCGCCAAGCTTGACCTGGTCGACCGGAACGGTTTCGAAATGCTCGCCGGCCGCGTCGTAAGGCTTGGTTTGGGTGGTGGACTTATTCGTTTCCGCAGCGTTAGGCACATCCACACTGGCGACCTTGCGAAAGCCGTCCGCCGTCATGTCGCCCTCAGCATCACCGGCAGTACCGTCGGCCCCAGCAGCCGCCGCACGTGCACCCACGCCCGGCAACGTCACCACGTGCGCGGTCCGCGGCGCCGCATCAACCAGCGCCGTCAGGTTGCCTTCCGCCTTCGACTGTGCGAATTCCTCAATCGCCTCGCCGGAGGAAATCATCAGCACCACGGCCCACGCAGCCCAGTATTCCTGCACCGCCACCGTCGACGCGATCGCAATAACCGCAAGCAAATCCACACCGACGTGACCGTGCCGCAAATCGTCAATCATGCCGATCACAGTCACCACAATCGTGTACACGACCAGCGCGATCACGATCCACTGCCCGACACCCGGATTGAACGGTCCGAAAGTCAGCGAGACGCCCGCAGCCTCCCACGGACGCCACGAACCCAGCAATGCCAACGGAATCGCGGCAATGATGGCGATCGGCAGCAGCGGAACTTCTTTGCAAATGGAAATGATTCTACGCATGAGAATCTCCTTACGCTCGTATCGGACGCCTTGTTAACCCATCGGCGCCCCGCCTGCGCGGACCATCGATACACGGCGTAAAAAGATATTTCCAGCATAACAGAGCATTGCGATTGCCGCGGTCGTTTGCGTGTGCTTCCGTTCGTCGCGCGCGTTCCGCGCATACGAAAAGGGCCGTGCGATTGCTCGCACAGCCCTTGTTTTCCGCCGTTTTTCGGCTTGTTCAGCGTTTTCCGCGATTACGCGGATTGCGGTTGCGACTTCGCCGTCAGCCTATCGGGTGGCAGCCACCCGTATCGCTGTCGGCATGAACGCCGCACACCGTACGTTGCCGTACGATGCCGTGCATCCGGCTTTACCACAGACCGAACGGATCGAACAGGCCACCGCCGTCGCCGTTGTTGCCGTTACCGCCATTCTGGCCGTTCTGGCTGCCGCCATTCTGGCCGTTGCCGTTATCGTCGTTGCCGTTGTTCTGCTGACGCTGTTCCTGCTTGTTGGAGGAGTTCGTCTTGGTCTCTTCCTGGTCGAGCGTCACTTCGAGATCCATGGTGTTGCCGCCGCGCACAACGGTCAGCTTCACCTTGTCTCCCATGGCGGAGGCGCGCACGTAACCGAGCAGCGAGTAGTTGTTGTTCACTGCCTTTCCGTTGAACGCCACGATGGAGTCGCCGGCCTTCACGCCGGCCTTGGACGCCGGGCCACCGTCGGTCACGGCCTGCACCTGGGCGCAGCCGCGGGTCACACCGTCCGCTTCCACCGAGGAGCTCTTGATGGTGATGCCAAGCACCACATGCTTCACGGAACCGTTGTCGATGATCTCGTTGGTCACGCGCTTGACGAGGTTCGCCGGAATGGCGAAGCCGATGCCGATGGAACCTGCCGTGCCGGACGAGCTTGCGGTGGAGGCGATGGACGAGTTGATGCCGATCACCTGGCCGGCCGCATTAAAGGTCGGGCCGCCGGAGTTGCCCGGGTTGATGGCCGCGTCGATCTGTACGGCGTTGGTGACGATAGCGTTGTTGTCGTCATCGGTCACGGTCACCGGGCGGTTGAGCGCGGACACGATGCCGGTGGTGGCGGTGTCGTCGTAGCCGAGCGGATTGCCGATCGCCATGACGGCCTCGCCGACGGCGAGATTGTCGGAATCGGCGAATTCCGCGACTTTCAGATCGCTCGGCGGATTGTCGAGCTTGATCACGGCCAAATCGGTGGTGGTGTCGGTGCCGACCACCTTCGCGGAATAGACGGCGCCGCTGGCGAGCGTCACCTGAATCTGCTGCGCGCCGGAAATCACGTGGTTATTGGTGGCGATATAGCCCTTGTCGCTGATCACCACGCCGGAGCCCTTGGCTTCGCCGTCGCTGGTCGCCACGTCGATGGCCACCACGGAATCGGACACTTCCTTGGCCACCGCGGTCCAATCGACCGCCGTACCGGACTTCGCCTTGGCGGAACCGGAACCGGACGTGTTGGACTTGACGTCGGACAGCGAGCTGGAGGACGGCACATGCACCCAACCGTTGGTGATCGCGGTGAAGCCGACGCCGAGGCACAGCGCGCCGGACACCAGTGCGGCCACAACGGCGGTGACCACATGGCTGGTCATGCCGGACTTCTGCTTGGTGACGACCGGCGTCTGGTTCGGCTGGTTCGGGAAGCCCTGCCCCGGAGCGCCGAACGGATTGCGGTTGCCCGGTCCCGCAGGGGGCATGTTCGCGCCGTACTGCGGCTGCTGCTGATTGTTCTGCTGCGCGCCGTTCTGCGCGGACGAGCCGCCAAACGGATTGCCGAACGGATTGCCATTGTTCCGCTGATTGCCGGTCGTATACGGGTTGCCGAAAGCGCCGAAGAACGACGGACGGTTGTCCTGCGGCTGGCGCTGGCCCTGCTGCTGCGCGCCGTACTGCGGTTGCTGGACGGTCTGGCCGCTGGCATCGCCAGCCGGCGGCGTCGGCACCGGACCGTACGCGCCGTATTCGGGCGCCGGACGGTACTGTTCGGTCGGCGCATCCTGCGTCGCGTTGTTGATCACCGTGCGTTCACCGGCAGCGGAAGCATAATCCGGCGTATCGTCAGCGGTATTGCCTGCCGTGCCATCCGCCGCGTCCACGGTAGGAAGGGCGGTGGTGGGCTGCTCGCCCGCGTTCGGCACTGCAATCGGTTCGGTAACGGAAGTCTGTGCTTCGTCGGCGACGTTCTCGCTCGGCGTCTGCGGCGCGGTCTGCTGCGTGCCATCCTGCGGCTGGGCGATGTTCTGATCGCTATTATCTTCAGCCATTGTTGCTCCTTATTCGTCTCGCGGCATTCAACATGGTCAGCAATCGTGCCGCTCGAACTGCTATCTAAGAGTAAAGATACCTGCTCTGGAAGTTTCCTGAATGTTTGTTGAAAGTAGCAATCGAATCGCTTGGCAGTTTACTCCATACGATGCCACCGTCGACCGCCGATGGCGCCACCGCGGCAATCGGCGCTATCGCATACAGTTGAGAGCATGACAAGCTTGAACGAACCACAGACCGGCGCGGTGGCGCACGAGACCTCAGCGGCCAACGCGGCAGCCGGCGCAACGCACGACGCAGCAGGCAACACGACCAGCGCGGCATCGACCGAAAACCTTATTGAGCATCCCCGCGGCGCGGAACCCGGCAAGCCCGGCCGCCGCGACGCGTTCTACTTCGAGCAGAAAACCCGCCTGCCAGATGCGGCCGATGGCAAGGGCCGCGGCGGCGCGCGATACGGACGCACCGGCATCATCCACACCCCCCACGGCGACATCCACACCCCGGCGTTCGTGCCGGTGGCCACGCAGGCCGCGATGAAGGCCGTGCTGCCCGAAACCATGAAGGATCTTGGCGCGCAATGCCTGCTGTCCAACGCGTTCCACCTGTATGAACGCCCCGGGGAACAGGTGCTCGACGAAGCCGGCGGACTCGCCAAATTCATGAACTGGAACGGTCCGACCTTCACCGATTCCGGCGGATTCCAGGTGCTGTCACTCGGCGCGGGCTTCAAGAAGACGCTCGCCATGGACGTCACCGGCATGAAATCGGACGACGTGATCGCGGAAGGCAAGGAGCGGCTCGCGTTCGTGGACGAGGACGGTGTGACGTTCAAGTCGCCGCTCAACGGCTCGCTGCACCGGTTCTCCGCCGAAATCTCCATGGGCATCCAGCACAAGATCGGCGCCGACATCATGTTCGCTTTCGACGAGCTGACCACGCTGATGAACACCCGCGGCTACCAGGAACGTTCCGTGGAACGCACCTACCGCTGGGCGCAACGTTGCGTGGCCGAGCACAGGCGGCTTACCGAGGAACGTCTCGGCAAGCCGTATCAGGCGCTGTATGGTGTGGTGCAGGGCGCGAATTACGAGGATCTGCGCAGGCATGCCGCCGAACAGATCGCTTCGCTCGATTTCGACGGCGTCGGCATCGGCGGCGCGATCGAGAAGCGCATCATCGGCGACACCTGCGCCTGGATCTGTGACGCGATGCCGGAAAGCCGTCCGCGCCATGTGCTCGGCATCGCCGCGGTGGACGACATCTTCGCCTGCGTGGAGAACGGCGGCGACACCTTCGACTGCGTGGCCCCCGCGCGTTGCGGCCGCAATGGTGCGATCTTCACGCGCCACGGCCGCTACAACATCAAGCGCGCGCAATTCAAGCATGATTTTGGCCCGCTTGAAGAGGGCTGCGATTGCTACACGTGCACGCATTATTCGCGTGCTTACGTGGATCATGCGTTGCGCGCCCGCGAATTCAACGGTTTCACATTGGCCACGATCCACAACGAGCATTTCTTCGTGAAGCTGCTGGACGACATTCGCGCGTCGATCGACGGCGGATATTTCGAGAAGTTCCGCGACGAGACGCTCGCGCACTTCTACGAAAACGGCTCCAAGGGCTGAGGCAAAGCCACTCCGGATTAAGTATCCTGAAAACAGCTCAAGCGCCGATGAACCCCCGTCGGCGCTTTTTCATGCCTCCCCGTATCCCGTCCCATGTGTCCGATTCGGGAGAATAAGGACACCCAAGCCCTTTCCTAAACCCAACGAGTGTCCGATTCTCCAGAATCGGTCACAGCACATATACGTTTATCAGAGATAAAAGCTGCCTAAATCACACACCATGCGTCATGGTTTGCATCAGCCAGAGGGCTATTGCCTGACCTCGCGTTTTCGCCCCAAGCTTCGCCATGGCACGCTTGGTATAAGTCTTGACAGTGTTCTCCGATAATCCTAAGCACTCCCCCACTTGAAGTGTGGTCTGCCCTCGCGCATACCTGACTATAATCGCCGTTTCCCGATCGGACAAAACTGGTTTCACGGCCTGCCCGCCAAGAGTCTCTGCATCGATCCTACGATGCGCCTGTACTGGCAACTCAAAATGCAGATCCGGCATGGTTTCCGCTAACTCATCCGGCAGATAAACGTGTCCAGATACAACGCATTCGAGAGCAGCGGCAATAGTGCGCAAATTTCGTTTCGCGACAATGCCTTGCACTCCAGCCTGAGCCACCGCAGCAGCATATCGGCGCAACGGAAAAGAAGTAATCGCCAAAATCGGCATATCGTCAACAGTACGCCGAATCTCCTGGCAAATCTGCACGCCATCGGCATCAGATAATGACATATCCATGAGTAATATCTGGGGACGTGTTTGCGAATTACTACATAATTCCGCAGCTTTTTTACCAAGCGTGCATCGCCATAAAATTTTCTCGTCTCCAAATTGTTGAGCCAAATAGCTAGACAACGCACCCAACGTCAACACATCATTGTCGACTATTCCTATATGTTCAACTGATTTGTCAATTCTTTCCACATTAGTTTCCATTACATTAACTACCAAATTACTTGCGATATTTTATAAAGCTTCAGCATGAATAATTATCAAATATCTACACCAAAACCTATTGTTTTCACAACGGTATGACCACATGCAGCGTCCAAGTATCACCCTCTTCACAAGTAGTAATCGACCCGCTCATCGCGTCAAGCATCCTCCGATGAAACGCAAGTCCCCTTCCTGAAACCTTCTTCTTATAGCCGCTCTGCGCATCGTGCGGGCACGCTATAGCGTTTACCTGCGTGATGCGGAGGCATCCGTTCTCGCTACTGACAAAAACAGCGTATGGCTGACTCGTATCAGCGTGACAAGAAATATTGGTGTATAACTCATCAATCAGACTTGTACACTCATCAATCAGATCCGCACAAACACTTTCACCAGTATCATCAGCATCCGCAACATCCAGCTGAATCTCACTTGTTCCAACAAACCCGAGCGTCTTAAGCCGAGAATCCCCCTCATCACAATGCTCGCGAATAATTCTCTCCAATGAAGAAACATCTGGCATCTGTATTTCTTGCGATTCGCAATCAAACCCTTCGCCGCCAACGGGATTTGCGGGGTCGATATCTCGTCCAAGAATATCAATAACTTCATGAACATTGTCCATCGTACGTTGAGCCGCATCATCGATATGTTTCCACGCAACCCGTTCCTCGTCCGATAAGGTTTTACCCTCCAGCTGCTGCTGCGCAATAAAGGCAATATACGACAGACCACCGGTAACCGTATCATGCGTCCTGCTGGCCAATTTTGCATCTCGGCGCATAACCGTCATGCGATAACCCGCCTGTTCCAATCTCCTATCGCGATCCGCAAGCACTGCGATAAGCGCCCGATGCGCGGCAACAAATGCATATATCAGCCAATACAGCGCATATACAACGCACAAGACTCCCCCGACTAATGCCAACCATAACCAGTGCGACGCGTCATAAGCAATCATTGTCGCAGTGCCCAGCAACGGAACACCATATCCGCCGATATACGCATACAGCGTATCGTTATCAACGAATTTTTCCAAGGCTTTTGCCAGCCCGCCCGCAACCGACGAATGTATCGTGCCACGGTATTTCATACATCTCACACGCCGTTTACCGAAAATATTTTCCCCACGGAACAGGCGCACGATGTACACGCCTCGATTGACGATGAAATACACAGTATAGGAAACAGCAAAAATCGCGCTGACACACGCATAGAATCCGTTTCCATCACGAGAATAGAGCCATCCTGCAGCCATCGCTACAACCAGCAATGGCAAGGAACGCACGTCAAAGCGGCGCTCATAGTCGATATCATCCTTATCAAGAAAGACCTCGCGGAAAAAATCTTTCAAGCCATATGTAAGGTCATGCATGCCGGCCGTCACGCGCTCAGTATGTACGCCACCGTTCGAGTCGCATGCATTTTGCTTCCGTCGCATATTCACACCTTTCACCGGGGGACACATTCCGTCATCATGTAAATCACGCAATGCGGTTCCGTACAACAGCAATGTCACCCGTTTGAATATTTAATGCGACACGTCCCCCTAACAGGTGACAGCACTCTATCACAATTGCGAACACGCTTCTACTCTCGACTGATGTCACGTCAACTTGACGAAAAGACATATATATGAAAAAGAACACGTTACGTGTTATTGCGACTATTTTGGCTTGTGCGACACTTGCATCGGGGAGCGCGACAGCAATGGCAGATGAAGCTTCGCTTCCCAGCATGGATGAGGTGCCGAACAGCGCAGCAATCGAACACGAAGCACATAGCCTCTCCGTCCAGCCCACAGCCGACAAACAATATGCTTACCCGGCAGAGGCGGAGGCTTCCGGAATATTCCCCACTAAAAATGCAAACGCCTTGCAACCATTGAATGACACGGATGACGTGCCACAGAGTCGTGGAGCCGTAGGAAATGTAGCCAAAGCGCTTAAAGTAGCGGCAAAAATTTTCAGTGGAGCAAAATGGCTCGGCGATCTCTCCGGCTTTCTGCAAAAACCTGAGAATTGGGCAGCTGGCAAAATCGAGCAATTCCTCCGTCAGCATGGCGTAAACGCAAGCACTGCACATTGCGTAGCGCAAATTCTGGCGAATATTTTAATTTAATTCCAATATCAGTTATCGCAGGACATTAAATTATGCTGAAAACTATTCTAACAATTACCTTCGCTTGTATATTATCAACAGTTCAGGGAATGCCCCCATGCGCCATCAGTAATCCATCAGTAAGCAATGCAGCTGCAGTCACAGTCTCCTCAAAAGCAACGTGTGATCACGAATATAAACTTTTAGGGAAAACATGCAAACGCCTACACGGTGCTGCGGCCGCAGTATGCTGGGCCGGGGCAGCCGCAGCCTATGCCGCCTGCCTAGCGGGGAAAAGTTCCAATGCGACAAATAGCCAAACACTATCTTCCAACCCGAAGAGCGAACAACCCGCAATCGAAGATACGCGCATTTGATGGGAGACGAGCATGCAGCGACAATTCCAATACGAGGGTGGAGATCGGGTGTTGTCGGTTTCCGAACCGCAAATCGACGAGGACACCTGGAGTGTAGACGTTCGTCTGGAAGACGCTTCTGGGCAGACCGTCTGGGAGCATGTCATTTACGGCATCGACGAGGTGCAAGCCACGCTCTTGGGCTTACATTTTGCGAAAACCCGATTGATGGATGACGGCGGCTACCGTTTTCTCGGCGGCACCGATTTGATGCTGCCTTGATTCACGCCCGTTCACAGCCGCGTATTCGCATGTCTATTTGTCCGATTCTCCAGAATCGGACAAGCTGCGTCGCGCCGCTTGAATTTTCCTACGGAAAATGGCGGCACGACACGCCGATTTGAGGTTGCGTGGGTTTTGGTGTAAATTAATTCACTGTCTGCGAGCGTGGCGGAATGGTAGACGCGCTGTCTTCAGGTGGCAGTGAGTGTATGCTCGTGGGGGTTCAACTCCCCCCGCTCGCACGGGCCGAAAAGGGCTGGAATCCAACGATTCCAGCCCTTTTGCTTTATCCAAAACGTATGAAATGTGACAAAAAAGTACTAAAAATGCGCCGAAAGCCCAGCTATCTCAGCAGAAACAGACAAACGGACATCCAAACCCAAAACCAGCACCACAAATGTCCGATTCTCCAGAAAACACAATCCGAATAACCAATTCGGCAGAATCGAACACATAGCCACCCAAAACCACACTTCACGTGACCGGTTGGAAAAACAGATACGTAACGCATTGCAGACCAATCCCATGCGTCCGATTCTGAAGAAAAACGAAATTCGCCGTACGACTTTTCCGCGCACGCAATCGCAAGCATTTCCCGGTATTTCACTGTGAGCATAATCGCGGAATGAGCAGGACACGGAAGAGTTGGGTGAAGTGAAAGGTCAAGGTCAGGAGCCCGGGAGGGTTCCGGATGCGGCAACGAACCCGGTCGCCGGTCTCGCTGGATGGTGACGCCGCAGCGATAATCGCACGGCCGGCTGCCAAGCCGCATTACTCCGCGCACAGAACGCGCATTTGCTTAAGGAGTACCGATTATGGCAATGTTTCCGGCTTTGATGAATGACACGATGTTCTCCGATCTGTTCGACGATCCGTTCTTCGAGGGTTGGCGCAACATGGACCGCGCAGCCGCATGCGATCCGAACATGTCCGCAGGCATGATGAGCACCGATGTGCGTGAGACCGACAAGGGCTACATGGTCGACATCGACATGCCTGGCTTCAAGAAGGACGACATTTCGCTGGACCTGCAGAACGGCTATCTGACCGTTTCCGCGCATCGCAACAGCTCGCACGAGGACAAGGACGACAACGGCCGCTGGCTGCGTCGCGAACGCTACGCCGGCTCTTGCTCTCGTAGCTTCTACGTTGGCGAGGACGTGAAGGATTCCGACATTCACGCCAGCTACAAGGACGGCACCCTGTGCCTGGAAATGCCGAAGCCCGAAGCGCAGCAGCAGGTTGAGACCAAGCATCAGATTGCGATTGAAGGCTGATTTCCAGCTGCCGTACGTCATATTCGCACGTCGTAAGTCACGGTAATCGCTAAGCAAAGCGAAGCCGGACGCCCGTAAGTGGGTGTCCGGCTTTTTTGTTTGTCCGCACGCCGCCGCCCGAAAAGCAACGCCCGTCACGGCACTTAACGTACCAAAAACACCATGATGAGAATCATCACGAATCCAACCAAATCGGTCGGTTCGAACACCGCGTCCGTCCATGCCACCGCGGAAATCGTGGCCATCACCGGTTCGCTGGTGCCGAGCATGGTGGCACGCATCGAACCGACGCGCACCACGCCGGCCATGTACAGCCAGAACGCGCCGAATGTGCCGCCGATCACGGTGAACGTCATCAGCCCCACACCCAGCCAATCCAACTGCGGCGCCGTAGCCCACGGCCGCACGAACGGCAGCAGCACAAGCCCGGAAATCAGGAACGCGATGCCATTGACGGTGAAGTTGCCCCAACGTTCGATGAGCTTGACCGGAAGAAACACCATGGCCGCCGTGGACGCCGCGTTGATAGCGCCCCAAATCAGGCCGACCAACGGCAGTTTCAGCGTGGTGAAATCGCCGCCGGTCGCAATCAGCACGGTTCCCGCGAAGGCGAGCGCCACGCCGATGCCTTCCCGTACGCCGGGCAGTCGCCGCCCGCGCAGGCATACGACCCCCAAGACGAACAGCAGGTTCAGGCTTTGCAGCACGGTCGCGGTGCCGGAGTTGGTCCAGTTGATCGATTCGAGGTAGGCGACCTGCACCAGCAGCACGCATATGATGGCGGTGGCCAGCAGCCGCGGATATGATTTGCGATCGCGTAGCGCGCCGGTAAGCAGTTTCGGCGTCATGATGGCCGAGCAGGTGAGGAAAAGCACGCCGGCTGCCAGTTCGCGCACGCATGCGATCCACAGCGGCGAGGCGTGGTACGTGCCCATGAGGATTTTGGAGACGGTGGCGTTGACGCCCCACAGCACGCCGCCGCACAGGGTCATCGCAATGCCGATAATCAGGTCTTTCGGCGTGCGTTCGAACGTTTTTTCCGCCACTGCGGCTCCTTCCCCTTCACTGTTCGCTCATCGCACACCGTACACGCCGCATGTGTCTTGCAGTGGCAGCCGCTCACAGACTGTCCGCGGGCGCGCTGAAGAAGTCGAGAATCTTGTTCACATACGGTCCGACCACCGTGTTCGGCATGGAGAAGATCTCGTGCAACGACTTGCCGTACCGTATTTTTTCGATTAATCCGCCGCCTTCGCGCACGCGTTCCACGAAATCGTCCTGCGGACCGTTCAGGACCCAGACGTCACGGCCCGCTTGGAACAGCAGCGTCGGAGTTTCGATCGCACCGCACATGTCCGGTTTGAGTACGGCTCGAGACAATGCCATCGCCTGATGCGCCCATTCGAAGGTGGCCGCGTTGGTCTGGCATGCCACGTCGTCGACGCGCTGCTTGTGGAACCAGCGAACGCGCGCCTCGGACGCGCCCTTATGCTCGTCGAGATCGAGTTCGGGGGAAAAATCGGTGTGACCGAATACGCGCGCTTTGCCGAATCCCAAGCCGCACAACGCGCCTGTAGCGATGCGTGCGATCCATGTCGGCATACCGACGACGGGGGCGATCATGGGTGCGGACAACACGGCCTTGTCGAACAGGCTCGGATAGTGTTCCATCACGGCCGCGCCGATGCCGCCGCCCATCGAATGGCAGTACAGGTTCAGTGGCTCGCCGCACGCGTATTCGCGGCCCACAGTGTCGGCGAAGGCTGCGAAATCGGACACATACCGGCGCCAATCGTCGATCCACACCAGGCTGGGATTGTCCACGTCATGCACGGAATGACCGTGCCCGCGATGCTCGAGGATGCATACGGAATAGCCGGCCAGCAGGAAATACCATGCCATCTCGCTGTATTTTCGCGCGAATTCGGTGAATCCGTGCGAAATGACGATCGCACCGCGGAACACGCCCGAAGCGCCGTCCTCACGCAGCACGTCGAATTTGGCCGCGTCGTAACAGCAATAGTGCAACCGGCCGGGTTCGTCCAGTTTGGGCAGCGCGTCGCCGTTCCAGTCAACGGTGGCTGGATCCATCCATCCTTCCGTCATGCAGGCGTCCAGCGCGGGCAGCACCTTGCTTTCCATTTCGGCGTCGTAATTCGCCTCGTCGAGCAGCCTAAGAGTCATGCTTTCATCATACGAATCCCACATGAACAGCCTTCAGAGCCCCACGCTTCGGCTCCACGGATCGAACGCGCCTCCTCACTCGTGGACGCGCTCCCCCGTACAATGTCGGTATGAAAATCATGTCATTGTGTGTGGCATTCGTCATGCTCTGCACCATGCAGCCAGCCGGAACGATGACCCCTTCCAACGGGAAGGCTGCCATCTTCGCCGACGCGGCGAGAGGAACCGCATCCGCCATCATCGACTGCCCGCCGCCGCTTTACTGGCTGTGTGGAAAGTGAGCCATGCGATGAATCCCGCGAAATCCGCAGCTCCCATACCAAAAATCCACCGTGTAGCGCTGGTCGACAACGATCCTCGCGCGTTGGAATCGCTGAGCCTTCTCATCGAAGCGAAGGTCCCCACGGCCTACGTGGTGTGGACGGCCACTTCCGGCGACGAAGCGATCGAACGTTGCCAGAGGAACGACGACAATCTCAACCTGCTTGTATTGGACATGTCCATGGAGGGCTTGCAGGGGCCGGCCATCTGCCATCGGATCCGTCTCATGGACAGGCATCTGCCGATTCTGGGCATCACCAGCTTCTCCATCAACAGCTACCGTAGCAGGCTGATGGAAGCCGGAGCGCAGGGACTGATCGGCAAGGAGGATTCCGATCAGCTGGCGAAGGCCATCGAGCGGCTCTGTGGAGGCAACGTTATGGAGGGATTCGAACCTCCCGCCCTGGCCAACGTGCGCATCAGACGCGAGGAGGAGACCTCACCGCGGCTCACCGTGCGCGAGGAGCAAATCATCTCCCTGTGCGCCGACGGCATGCTGGACAGGGAGATCGCCGAACGACTGGACATCTCCGAAAGCACCGTGCGCAAGCATATGCAGGGCATTCTCAAGAAGCTGAACTGCAAGACGGCACGCCAGGCAGTGGCATTGTGGGTGAGATCGCATGCACGCTGAACCCACAAAACCCAGACCCGTAAGCGCCTTCCGCTCCTGGCACAACCATATGCGTGCCGACCATCCGAAACTCTGGCATCCGATCCGCATAACCATCGTGGTCATCACCGTATGGTGGATCCTGTTCTGCCTGGTGCTCGCCCCGACCGACAATCCCGCGGCGATCGTCTGGACCATCATCGAAATCGCGGTGCTGCTGCTGTCACCGTTCTTTCCGAAATCGATGTCGCTGCTGTTTCTGATCATGAGCCAGTCGGGACCTTGGCTCATACCCGGAGCCGACGTCAACTCGCTGCCGGGAATCCTTTACACGTTCGGCATGCTCGCCTACGAAACCAACAATCTCGTGGCGCTGCTGCTGCTCGCTTATTCCATAGGCGACCAGCTGTTCCGTCAACTGGTCCTTGGCACGAGCCGCAGCAATCCCGTGGCCATCATCGCCATGGTCAGCCTGGTACTGATGCTCGGATGCGGTTTGCGATGGAACCAGGCCGTAGCCGGCAGCCGCGCCGAGGCGGAGCAGGCGAAAGCGCGATTACGGGAGATGGAAAGCCGCAGTCACATCGCGGAAGCCATACACGACGCCGTGACGGGAGATCTGTCCGCCGCGGCTTTCGTCGCGCAACGTCGCATCGATGCATTGTCCGGCGGAGGCGATGGCGATGGCAGCGCCTCGACGGATGGTGACGACGGCAAGAACGCGGACGAAAGACGCGATGAGCTCGACAAATGGACGCAGGTCAACGATTACATCCTGTCCGCCCTGACCAACGTGCATCGCGTCATCGACGAACTGGATATGGACGTCACCGTCCTTGAGGAGGATGCGGACGGCAAGGCCTTCTCCGACCTGCTCAAAGCCACGATGGCCGGCGGCGACCGGCGTCTACGCGCGCTCGGCTTCGACATCACCTCGATCCTCCATGTGGCGGGCGGTGCGCCAAGCGCCTCCCCGAGCCTGGCCGGAATCGCCAATGATCTGCTTCGCGAGACCTACGCCAACATCGCGCGTCACGCCCAGTCCGGCAGCAAAGCCGACCTGTCGGTGATACTCAAGCCGAACGCCGTCGAAATCACGCAGATCAACCAGGCGAGGACCACCGAAACGGATCGCACGCAGCCGGGAGGCCACGGCCTCGCGTATTTCAGCAAACAGCTCGAATCGCATGGCGGCAAACTCGAGACAACGCTGCGCGACGGCGAATGGACGCTGTTCGCCTATCTGCCGATTCCGGTGCCCGAAACCCTGCCACCCCTTGCCGGACACCCCGAATCGTGACTGGCTCCGACGGTCGCGAGAAACGAAAGGGTACTACAAAAGGTGCTACACAGATGTGGTACACCCTTACTTGCAGGGGTGTTCACGCCATCCTATCTTCCCTATTGAGAAGGGTTACGCGTCTCCCTGTGACCCGACGGATACTTGGCAGTCCGTCGAATCGCAGGGGGACGCGTTCTTTTTTTTCTTCGGTTGTATCGGAACGTCAGTTCCGCCGGAACACCGTCAGACCAGCGCGTCGGCGAGGAAGTCGCGCTGCAGCAGCAACAGGTTGCGCGCCACCGTCTCGTCGTTGGTCATGTGCGTGATGCCGTTGAGCGGCAGGAACGTGTGCTTCCTGCCGGCCGCCATCAGCGCCTGGCTCAATCGCAGGCTATTGGCGATCGTCACATTGTCGTCGGCGAAACCGTGGATGAGCATAAGCGGGCGACTGAGTTTCGGCGCGTCCGCGACGATGCTGTTACGTTCGTACGTGGTCGGATCGAGTCCCAGGTAGCGCTCGGTGTAATGCGTGTCGTACAGCGTCCAGTCGGTCGGCGGAGCGCCCGCGCAGGCCGCGGCGAAGGTGTCGGGCGCGTCCAGCACGGCGAGCGCGGACAGGAAGCCGCCGTAGGACCAGCCGATCATCGCCACGCGGCCGAGGTCGGGTTTCGGCACGGCAACGCCGGTTTTGGTGGCGATCGAGGCAAGCGCGTCGGGCAGCGCGTACACGGCGTCGACCTGGTCCTCAAGCGTCACGGCTTTCATGTTTTCGTAGATCGCGCGATCCCACTTCGGTCCGCGGCCGGTGGTGCCGCGACCGTCGGCGGTGACCACGATGTAGCCTTGGTCGGCCCACCACTGCGCGTCCCAGTAGAACGACTGGCTTTCCACGACCTGCTGGAAACCGGGGCCGCCGTAAGGCTTCATGAGGACCGGCAACTGGTCGGCATGCGCGTATGCGCTGTCCGCCGACGGCAGGATGACCGCCGCGTACAGGGCGCGTTCGCCGAGGCGGACGAATCGCACGTTCGGCATGAAACCGGGGGTTTCGGCGTGGTTTTCGATCGGCGAAACCACCATCGACATCATGTCGGCGGCGTCGACGCCATCACCATCACCGTCCGTCGTGCGCACGTTCATGCAATGCTGCATCTGCATCGCGGCATCGTCCATGCCACGGCCGGTCACCACGCAACCGTCGCCGGCGCGGCTCATCGTCCACTGTCCGGGAACGTAGGTGAGCGGCTCCCAGTCGCCGTCGTAACGGATCGAGACCACGTCGAAGCTGCGGGCGTCGTGATCGTCCGCGTTGGACTGCCACAGGAACGGCAGATCGGCGGCCGGCAGCAGTTCCGGCGTGCGCTGCACCACGCACAGCACGTCGTCGTCGGTCACGTCGAGCACTTCGCGCACCTGCAGGCCCTTGGGTGTGAATGGCGTGCCGTCCACGGTCAGACGGTTCGTGTCGGCGTCCATGTCGTTCATCGCGCACACGAGACGGCCGTCAGGCGTGTATGCGGGGGTGCCGGCGATCAGGTCGAGCCAGCAGTCGTTGCTATGTTCCTCAAGCACGCGCGTGGTGCCGGGTTCTTCGCCGGGCGCGTATTCGGGGATGGCGATGGAGAAGGTCTCCACTTCGCTGCCGTCCTCGTCGGTGAAGCCGTTTTCCGGCGCGCTCATGGTCACGATAGGCTCGCCCACGTGGACGGCGAGCACCTGGTCGTGCTGCTGAAGCCGGTCCTGCACAAGTAGCAGCGGCTCGTGGCCTTCGGTCCAGCTGACGGCGGCCAGGTATTCGTACGATTCGCGGTCCCATTCCACGTTGTGTGCGATGCCGCCGTAGTAGCAGCCGTCCGTATCGTAGCCGAGTTCCAGCAGCGTCAGATGCACGTCGGCGTTGGCCGTCATCGCCTGCGGATAGCGGCGGGCCTGCGCAGGTTTCGTTGGATCGGCCGGGTCGGCGATGTACCAGGTCTGCTCGTGGGATGCGTCGAAGGTTTCGAAGAGCACATACTTGGAATCAGGCGACCACCAGAAGCCGTCGTAACGGTCCATTTCCTCACCTGCGGCGAATTCGGCGAGACCGATTTTCCATTCGCCTGCTTGCGATTCGGCCGCGTCGCTTTGCGCGTCATCTTTCGTGCCGTCCTGCGTATCGGCAACGTCGTCAGCGTCGTCTTGCGGAACGGACGCGACGATGGACACCGCATCGCCCGCGTCTTCGCCTGCGTCCGTCGTGTCCGACACGTCCGCAAGATCGACGTCCACCAAATACGTGCCGGTCGTATACATGATGTGTCGTCCGTCGGGGCTGATGCGCGGGTTCAGCACCGGCTTGAATTCCGGTTCGTCGATGGCGATGCCGTGCGTCACGCCGGCCGCGATATCCGTCAGGAACAGCTGGCCGTTGATGGTGAACGTCACGCGGTTGCCGGCCGCATCGACCGAATAGCCGACGATGCCGGAACCACCTTCACGCGCACGTTCGCGGCGCGCCTTTTCCTCAGCCGGCACATCCTCGGCGTCGGCGTCAGCCAGCAGCGTACGCGGATCGGCAAGCAGAATCTCGTCGGTATCGCCATCGCTGCCGATCACGCTCATCCACAGGGAGGTGACGGTGTCCTCCGGACCGTCCGAACGCAGGAACAGCGCACGCGAACCGTCGCCGATCGCGCGGGCGGAACGTGGCGCGCCGCAGGTGAATCGCAAGGTACGGGCCTTCAGCCCAGGAAACTCATCAATCGCATCATTCATACCTTCCAATCTACCGACCGTCACGCACCACTCGCCGCCAATACCCCGGACGCAACCCCCTTCACATGAAATTTTTGCAAGCAAGTAGCCTTCGAATTGGCGCTCGGCAGGCTACAGCGTAGGATAGTCAAGGACAGAAAGGGACAAGTATGAGTGTTCTCGACCGATTTGAGAAGAGCGTGGAAGGCGCCGTCAACGGGGTTTTCGCGAAGTTCGGGTCTAAAGACCTGAAGCCCGTCGACCTTTCCAGCGCTCTGGAACGCGAGATCGACAAAGAAGCCATGCCCGTCACGCGCGATCGCACCGTAGCCCCGAACGAGTACCGTTTCAAGCTCAGCACTCCGGATTTCAACAACATCGTCGAGTGGGGCGCCGAAACGCTCGCCAATGAACTTGCCGACAACCTCACCCAGTATGCGAAGAGCCAGAACTACGCGTTCGTCGGCCCGGTCGTGGTGATCTTCGAAGAGGATCTTGAACTTTCCAAGGGCGATTACCGGCTTTCCAGAGAATCCGTGCAGGGCAACACCGTGCCGGTCACGACNGACGCGCAGACCGAGGATTGCCCGATGTTGGAGATCGGCGAGCACCAGTATCTGCTCACCGAGGAAAAGACCATCATCGGCCGTGGTTCCGATTGCGACATCGTCATCGACGACCCCGGCATCTCCCGTCGTCACATGGAGATCGACGTCACCGACAACGGCAACACCGTCATCGCCCGCGACCTGAACTCCACCAACGGCATGTACGTCGAAGGCCATCATGTTGAGGCGGCAACGCTGCTCGACGGCAACACGATCACCATCGGCCGAACCCGCATCCTGTACTGGGCCTCCTCGCAGGAGCAGGAGTAATCAGCCCCAACCTGGAGAGCCGCCTTCTATGCTCACTGAATTAACGTTTGCGATCCTCAAGTACGGGTTTCTCGTACTGCTTTGGATCTTCGTGGCCTGTACGGTACGTTCGCTGTACAGGGATATCGAAACGCTCAGCCCGCGCAAGTCGCGGGCTCATCGTCGTAAGGAGCGCGCCGCGCGCAAGGCCGTCGAATCGCCTGCGCCCGTAGCCGCCGCAGCCCCTTCGGCAAGCGCCGCAACCAATGCCAAACCAACTCTGCTGGTCATTATCGATGGCCCCCTTGCCGGCAGTTCCGTCCCTCTGGCCGGCAACACCATCACACTTGGCCGTTCCGCTTCGAACACCGTGGTGCTGGATGATGAATTCGTTTCCTCCCACCATGCGCGCGTCTACACCGATCCCGCCACCGGCCGTTGGGCCATCGAGGATCTGGGATCCACCAACGGCACCGTCGTCAATCATCAGCGTCTGAACGCGCCGATGATTCTTGGCGCGCGCGTGCCTGTGCGCATCGGTGCGACCACCTTCGAATTGAGGTGACGTTTTTGCCGACTTCCACCGCTTCGCAACAATTGTTCATGTATTCCACCGTCGTCTCCGACGTGGGCACCGTGCGTTCCAACAACCAGGATTCCGCGTTCGCCGGCGAGCATCTCATCGCCATCTGCGACGGCATGGGCGGGCATGCCGGCGGCGACACCGCCTCCACCATCGCCATCCGGTCGCTGGCGCACATCGAACAGGACAATGTTGACGGCGACGTGCAGGTCGTCTCCCATATGATGGCGACTTCCGTCATGGCCGCGCACGACGCGATCGTCGGCAAAGCCAAACGTGAGCGTCGTCTTGCCGGCATGGGCACCACCGTCACGTCCGTGGCACTGGTCGCCGGCTGCTGGGTATTGGCGCATATCGGCGATTCCCGCGCGTATCTGCTGCACGACGGCCATCTGGTCCGCATGACCAGCGACCACAGCTACGTGCAGCATCTCATCGACACCGGCCGTATCAGCGAGGCCGAGGCGCGCAACCATCCGCAACGCAATGTGGTGATGCGCGTGCTGGGCGATTTCGACATCGATTCGCGCCCTGACATCGCCATCCGCAAGGCGCATCCGGGCGACCGTTGGCTGCTGTGCTCCGACGGCCTGTGCGGCGTGCTGGAAGATTCCACGCTTGAAGAAGTGCTGTCCACCTGCGCCGATCAGGAGGAGTGCGCGCAGCGGCTCGTATCGATGGCGTTGCGTGCGGGCAGCACCGACAACGTCACCGCGGTGATCGCCGACGCGACGCTCGCGCTCGACGCGGACGCGTTCGACCTGCCGCATCAGACGCCGCTGGTCGGCGGCGCGGCCAGCGCAAGCTTGGAAACCATCGCGGACATCGTCAACGAACCGGTCGCTTCCGCCCCGCCTCTGCGCGAAGGCAAACAGTCGCCGGCGGCGCGTGCCGCGGCCCTGCGCAGCGGCAAGGATCCCAACGAGGAGCCGAAACAGCCGGAACAGCGCGTCGCGCAGCCGTCGTCGGTCCGCGAAGACAATGGCGACCGTGTCAATACCGATACCGGGGAAATTCCGATTGTGCAGAAGCGCAACGGGCGTATTTCCGCCGATCCGAACGATCCGGAAGTCGCCAAGGCGATTCGCAACGAACATATCGAGGAACGTAAGACGAAACGGTCGCGCAAATTCCGCAACCGCATCATCACCATACTCATCATCATTCTGGTGCTGCTTGGCGTTGCCGGCGTGGGCGTGGGCACCTACCGTTGGAGCCAAACCAAGTACTACATCGGCGACAACAACGGCAAAGTGGCGATTTTCCAAGGCGTGCCGACGAGCATCTTCGGTGCCAAACTGTCACATGCCGTCACCGACACCAATATGAAGACCAGCGATCTGCCGCCAAGCTGGCGCGAACAGCTTGACCAGGGCATCTCCTTCGACACGTACGGCGAAGCGAAAAGCCATACCCGTCTGATCAAAAAGCAGCTGAACGATGCGAAGCGCAAGCAAGAGGCGAGGCAGCAGGAGAAGGCCGAAGCCGAGCAGAAGGCGAAGGACGAAGCAGCCGCCAAGCAGAAGCAGCAGGACGAAGCGGCGAAAAAGGCCGCCGATCAGGCCGCGCAGACCAACAAGTCGGGCGGTGACAAGTCATGATCGCAACACGCTTGAGACAGCTTGGCATGCTGCTGTTCAGCATGCTGCTGTGCGCGGTGGCGTTCTTCCAGATGTTTGAACGCACCACGAACGGCTTCCCGCAAAACTATGTGTGGATGCTCGCGTTCGTAAGCGCGCTGTTCCTGACCGCCTGGGGTCTGCTGCTGCGATTCCAGCCGCACGCCGACCAATCGGTCATGTGCTGCGTGCTGGTATTGACGGGCATCGGCGTCACGATGATCGCACGCCTCGACCAAGACACCAAAACCACAGTGGCGTTCCGACAGTTGCTTTGGTTGGCGATCGCACTGGTGTTTGCCAACCTGCTGGTGGTGTTCATGAGGGATTACCGCGTATTGCGGCGATTCTCGTACGTCAGCATGGTGATCGGCATCGTGCTGTTGCTGTCGCCAATGCTGCCGGTGGTCGGTTCCGAACAGTACGGCGCACGCATCTGGGTGAAGATTCCCGGCTTGGGATCGTTCCAGCCGAGCGAATTCGCCAAACTGTTCCTGGCGTTCTTCTTCGCTTCGTATCTGTTCGACCATCGCGACCAGCTTGCCGTCGGCGGAAAGAAGATTCTCGGCATCCAACTGCCACGCATCAAGGATATGGGACCGATCATCGTGGTGTGGATCGTCTCCATGGGCGTTCTGGTCCTGCAGCATGATCTGGGCACGTCACTGATGTTCTTCGCCATGTTCGTGTCCATGCTGTACGTGGCCACCGGGCGTAAAAGCTGGATCGTCATCGGATTCATCGCCTTCGCCGCCGGCGCGGTGGCGGCGGCAAGCATCTTCAGCCACGTCGGCTCGCGTGTGGACGCCTGGCTTCACCCGTTCTCCGCGGCTCAATACAACAAGGAATACGGCGGCTCATACCAGCTCGTCACCGGCATTTTCGGCTTGGCTTCCGGCGGTCTGATGGGCACCGGCCTCGGTCAGGGCCACCCGTCGATCACCCCGATCGCAAATTCCGACTACATTTACGCGGCATTGGGCGAGGAGCTGGGATTGACCGGCCTGATGGCCATTCTCATGCTGTATCTGCTGATCATCGCAGCCGGCATGATCACCGCGATGAAAATCAAGGACGGCTTCGGCAAGCTGCTTGCGTCCGGCTTGGTGTTCACCATGGCCTTCCAGGTGTTCACCGTGGTCGGCGGTATCACGCTGGTCATTCCGCTGACCGGTCTGACGCTTCCCTACATGGCGGCCGGCGGTTCGTCGCTGATCGCAAACTACATGCTGGCCGCGCTGCTGATCGTCATCTCCAATTCCGCGAACAGGCCGGAATCCGAGATTGACAGCGACACATTCCAGCAGGAAGCCGTCAGGGTGTTGCGCGAACGCGAGCGGAACCGTCGTACCGAAATCGCCGGCAATACGCGTTCGGGTGCGGCGAAGGCTTCGGCCATCCCGGCCGTGCGGGCAAACCATGCGGGCGCAGCCGGACAAGCAGGTCATGCCGTGCCCGCCAATCAAACCAGCCAAGCCGGCCAGACCGATCAATCCAATCCGACGATTCCGATAACCGGAGTCCTGCCGACGATCGACCAGCAAGGAGCATCGCATGAATAAGTCGCTCCGCCAGCTGTTCACCATCGTGGTGGCCTTGTTCGTCATTCTGGGCATGTCCACCACCATCATCATGGCCATCCGAGCCAACCAGCTCACCAACGACGCACGTAACGTCCGCGCGCTGTACCACGAATACGGCGCACCGCGCGGGTCCATTCTCGCCGCGGACGGATCGGTCATCGCAAAATCCGATCCTTCCAACGATTCGTTCTCGTACCAGCGTTCCTATTCCGCCGGCGAACTGTATGCGCCGGTCACCGGATTCTTCTCCATCAGCCAGCGTGGCTGGAGCGGCGTCGAAGCGTCCCGCAGCTCGCTGCTGTCGGGCCAGTCGGAGCAGCTGCTCTGGCAGCGGTTCAAGTCGCTGTTCACCGGGCAGGAGAACAAGGGCGCCAATATCGAAACGTCCATCGATCCGAAGATTCAGCAGGCCGCATACAACAGCCTCGGCAGCACGGATGGCGCCGCAGTGGCCATCGAGCCGAAAACCGGCCGTATCCTCGCCATGGTCAGCACGCCCAGCTACGACCCGAACCAGCTGGCCAGCCATGACATGAGCCAGGCGAACAGCAACTACGGCGTGCTGTCCCAGGACGCCACCAATCCGATGCTCAACCGAGCCACTTCGCAGCTGTATCCTCCGGGGTCCACGTTCAAAACGGTGGTGGCCGCCGCGGCTTTGGAAACCGGCCAATACCAGCCGGATACGCAGATTCCGGCAGGAGCAAGCTACACGCTTCCCGGCACCGTCACGCAACTGACCAACGCCGTACCGCAGGCCGACGGCGCTGACGGCAAGATCTCCATGGAGGACGCGCTGGCGTATTCGTCGAACACCGCGTTCGCCCAGTTGGGCGTGTCGTTGGGCGACAACGCCGTCTCGTCCATGGCCAAGAAACTTGGTTTTGACAGCCCGATCACCGTGGACGGTTCCGATTACACCGGAACCCCGTGGGTGTCTGTCACGTCGAAGTTCCCCACCGACATCAACGACGACAAGCTCGCATTGGCGTCTATCGGCCAGGGAGACACCGTGGTGACACCGTTGCAGAATGCTATGGTGGCCGCCGCCATAGCCAATGATGGCAAGCTTATGCAGCCCACGCTGGTCGACCGCGTGCGTTCCGCCGACTTGTCGGTCATTTCGCAGACCAAGCCCACGGTCATGTCCCATGCGTTCAGTGCGGATACGGCCAACAAGCTCACCCAGATGATGGAGGCCGTGGTCACCAAGGAGAACACGAATCTGGCCATCAACGGCGTGCAGGTGGCCGTCAAGACGGGTACCGCGCAGATTGGAAACGGCAATACGTCCATCGACGGCTGGGTGATCGGATTCGCACCGGCGGACGATCCGAAGATCGCGGTGGCGGTCGTGGTGCATAACGTGGACCTGTACGGCTCGTTCGCGGCAGGACCGATTATGAAAGCAATGATGCAGGAGGCGCTGGCAGAATGAAACTGGTTGAAGGACAGCTCATCCACCGACGCTACAGGTTAGATTCCCGCCTGGCCCAAGGTGGTATGGGTGAAGTGTGGAAAGGCTATGACATCCAACTTGGACGTCCGGTGGCCATCAAGGCGCTACGTGGCGATTTGGGCGTCACCCAGGAGGCCAAACTGCTTCGTCTGCGCGCGGAAGCCCATAATTCCGCCAATCTTGCGCATCCGAACATCGCTGCGCTGTTCGAATATTACGAGCATGACGGCATCGGATTCCTCATCATGGAATACGTGCCGAGCAAGTCGCTTGCAGACCTGTACCACGAGCAGAACGGCCCGATGGACCCGATCAAGCTGCTGCCGATTCTCATTCAGACCGCACGCGGCCTGTTCGTCGCGCATTCCCATGGCGTGATCCACCGTGACGTGAAGCCGGCGAACATCATGGTGTCCGATTCCGGCGAGGTGAAGATCACCGACTTCGGCGTCTCCTACTCCACCAACCAGGAGCAGATCACGCAGGACGGCATGGTCGTGGGCACCGCGCAGTACATTTCCCCGGAGCAGGCGCAGGGCAAGCATGCCACGCCGCAATCCGATATCTATTCGCTTGGCGTCGTCGCCTATGAGGGCCTGTGCGGACACCGTCCGTTCACGGGCGCCACACCGGTCGACATCGCCGCAGCACATGTCAATAATCCGGTTCCGCCGCTGCCCGACACCGTCGATGTGCAGTTGCGTGAATTCGTCATGTCGATGTTGGCCAAGGACCCGCTGGACCGTCCGAAGGACGCGCTGGTGGTGTCACGCACCCTGTCCCGCATCGAACGCCGTCTGCTCGACCAGCAGACGCAGCTGGCCGACACGATGGTCGTCTCTTCGGGAGGAAGGCTTCCCCGACGTGTGGTCAGCAAACCCCATATCTCCGTGAGCAATGATTGGAAGGAACAGGGATGAACATCAACATGCCTACCTCTCTGGCCGGGGGCCGTTATCAGCTCGGCCAACTCGTCGGCCGTGGCGGCATGGCCGAAGTGCATGTGGCGACCGACACGCGTCTGGGGCGTACCGTCGCCGTCAAGATCATGCGCGCCGATTTCGCCACTGACAGCATCTTCCTTGAGCGTTTCCGCCGTGAAGCCCATTCCGTCGCGCAGATGAACAACCCGAACATCGTGAACATCTACGATTCGGGCGAGGAAACCGTCACCACGGAAACCGGCGAGATCGAGCATCTGCCGTATCTGGTGATGGAGTACGTCAAGGGTCAGACCCTGCGTGACATCCTCAAGGTGAATGGCGCGCTGAGCCAGCGCGACGCCGAGCAGGTGATGATGGGCGTGCTCAACGCGCTCGAATACTCGCACCGCATGGGCATCATCCACCGCGACATCAAGCCCGGCAACATCATGATTTCCGAGCAGGGCGTGGTCAAGGTCATGGACTTCGGCATCGCCCGCGCGATCGACGATTCCGCGGCCACGATGACGCAGTCGCAGGGCGTCGTCGGCACCGCGCAATACCTGTCTCCGGAGCAGGCGCGCGGCGAAAGCGTCGACATGCGTTCCGACCTGTATTCCGCCGGCTGCGTGCTGTACGAAATGCTCACCGGCCGGCCGCCGTTCACCGGCGATTCGGCGGTGGCGATCGCCTACCAGCATGTGTCGGAAGTCGCCACTCCCCCAAGCACGATCGTGCCGGGCCTGCCGAAGATGTGGGATTCGATCTGCGCGAAGGCGATGGCCAAGGATCGGCAGAACCGTTACGCCACCGCTTCCGAGTTCAAGAACGATCTGCTGACGTTCATGAACGGCGGTGTGCCGATGGCTGCCGCGTTCAACCCGTTGACCGACCTGACCAACATGAAGGCCCGCAAGCAGGCCGAAATGGATGCAGCCACCGTGCCCATGGCGCCGGCGACGGATGCGCCGACGCAGGCGTTCAATCCGGTCACCGGCCAGTTCGAGGCCGTGCCGAATCCGAATGGCGGAGTCGAAACGAAGACCCGTGCGGAACAGCGTGCCAAGGCCGTGCAGGAGCGTAAGAAGAAGCAGATCATCATCGCTTCCGTGGTCGGCAGCATCGTTGTTTTGCTGGCCGTCATCGGTATTTTCTTCGCGTTGAACGGGCATAAGAACACTGCGGATCTGGTGTCCGTGCCGGACTTCACCGACACGTCGAACATTTCCCAGGCGCGTGTGGAAGAACAGCTTAAGGCCCTTGGTCTGAAGCTTGACGCCCGTGACGATGCCACATCCAGCCAGCCAAAGGGCACCATCACCAAGCAGAATCCGCAAGGCGGCAGGAAAGTGGCGAAGGGCTCCACGGTCTCCGTGTGGTTCTCCACTGGCCCACAAGCGGTCCCTGTTCCGGATGTGTCCGGCAAGACCCAGGAGGAGGCGAAGAGCATCCTCGAGGCTGCCGGATTCAAGGTAGGCAACGTCAAGACCGTGGATAACGCCACCATTGCGAAGGATCAGGTGGTGAACACCGATCCGGCCGCGAATTCGAAGCAGACCAAGGGCACCATCATCACGCTGTACATTTCGTCCGGCATGACCAAGATTCCGGATGGTCTGGTAGGCCAGGCCAAGGATTCGGTCATCGCGCAGCTCAAGCAGGCTGGTCTGACGCAGATCACCATCGAAAGCGAGTATTCCGATTCGGTGCAGTCCGGTGCAGTCACCCGCATCGATCCGGGTTCCGGCAGCACCGTCGAAATGGGCACCGCGGTGACCATTTGGGTGTCCACCGGCAAGCAGCAGACCAGCGTGCCGAACGTGGCCGGTATGAACTACGCGGATGCCAAGGCTCTGCTGGAAGGCTACGGCTTCCAGGTCAACGTTTCCGGCCCGCAGGACGGCACGGTTGCTTCCATGAGCCCGAATGGTGGCAGCAAGGCCGATAACGGCTCCACCATCACGCTGACCACCAAGGCCCAGCCCGCCACCGACACCGGTGACAATAGCAACGGCAACACCACTGACAACAATCAGCAGCAACCACAGCACTAATCAGTGATGATGAAAAAGGAGCGGCTCAACGCCGCTCCTTTTTCATATCCCGTACCGTAAAAACCTTGCCGGTTCTCTGCGGAATGCGGATTGCAGACTACCTTCGAGCTACAGCCTCCTACTCAACAACCTTAGGCTGCAATCCAGCCGACTTCTCAACCGCGGAATCCTGCCCGCACACCTTCAGCCAGTTGGCCAGCAGACGGTAGCCGTCCTGGGTCATCACGGACTCCGGATGGAACTGCACCGCGTACATCGGCTTGCTGCGATGCTTGATGCCCTGCACGATGTGGTCGCCCTGCGTCCACGCGGTCACCACCAGATCGTCCGGCACGGACTCCGGTTCCACTGCCAGGGAATGGTAGCGCGTGGCGGTCATCGGATTGGCCACGCCGTCGAAGATCTCATCGTCGATATGCTCAACCTGGCTGGTTTTGCCATGCATGATGGTCGGCGCGTGGCTCACGATGGCACCGAACACTTCGGCGAGCGCCTGCATGCCGAGGCATACGCCGAACATCGGCTTGTCGAGCTTCGCGCACAGGCGGATCATGTCCTCGCTGGCGCCGGATTCGGCCGGAGCGCCGGGGCCAGGAGAAATCAGCACGCCGTCGTATTCGTCGATCACGCCCGGCTGGGACGGGTCGATCGCGTCGTTGCGCACCACGGTCACCGTGGCGCCGAGCGTCTTGAGATAGCCGACGATCGTATAGACGAACGAATCGTAATTATCTACCACCAGAATGCGTGCGGAATCGGTCATCATGCTCCAATCAACGTTTGAACAGCAGTGTACGTGCGTTCCGTGCCGCAGCAACGTCCGCGTCTCACGCAGCGGCAGCCTTTAGATGGCCGTGTAGTTCGACATCTCCTGCAACATCGGAATAGTCGACGCGGCCCACGGGAACAGCCATTCGAAGCACGATGCGGCCGCTGCGAAAACCAGCAGCAGCACCAGCAGCAGACGGATCGGCAGCACGCCCGGCTGCAGTCGCACCAGGCTGCCGTACAGGCTGAAATCGGCCTTCTTTCGTCTTCCTGCGCGCACGTCGGCGAGATACGGCCATCGCCAGGCGACGGCGGCGGAAATAAATATGATCACGTATGCGGCGAGCGCGCCGAAGATCCACGGTTTCAGCGTATCGATCGACGACAGGAACGACGACTGTTCGTTGTTGACGAATTTGACTGTGCCGTTGGCGTTTTGGGAGGCCAGTTCCTGTGGGATGCCGTCGGAGACCTTCGCCCAGTAGGAGAATTCGGCGTAGCTGATCCAGCGGTGCGTCGGCGTGGAGTATTTCGGTTCGCAGGTGGTCATGGTCAGCATGCGTTTGGTCGGTGTTGCGCCGGGGTTTTCGGGGTTGGCCGCCACCACTTCGGTCTGTGTCGGCAGCACGATTTTGTAGCTGGTGTAGTGGTACACGTACCAGTAATCCTGCGTGCGGACGATGATCGGGTCGCCTTCCTGCAGTTTGTCGACGTCGCCGAGCGGCTGCCCGTAGCCGTTGCGGTGGCCGGCGAATGCGAAGTTGCCGACCTGGCCGGGCATCTGCGAATCCGTGTAGTGGCCGAGGCCGTGCTTGTTGAGCTGTGTCAGGTCCGTGCCTTCCACCAGGTTGCGCTGCCATTGGCTGCCGAATCGCGGTATGTAGATTTGGGCGATGAGTTCGCCTTCCGTGGCGCTTTGCGGCTGTACAGGCGGGTCACCCTGCTGTGCCTTCGCCACGGTGACGTTGCCGGACTTTCCTGGATCGGACCAGGATACGGATTGGCGGGTTTCGATCTGGTTATGCTCCGACTGCACGCCCGTCCACCACATCTGCCATGCGATGTACAGCGCGCAGATGGCGGCGGCGGTCAGCATGAGTTCGGCGAGGATGCCGAGTATCGTCCACAGCGCGCTTTTGGTGCGTCCGCCACGGCTTGCCACATGTTTCATCGATTGTTATTTCCCCTCTTGCGAGTCGCCGTTCTTGTCGTTTTCGAGCGCTTTCGCATACTGCAACGGCTGCTGCAACGCGTCGGTCGCGTCGAAATGCAGTTTCGTTTTCTCGTCGACCTGCCATCCCAGGCCGAACGCGCTCACGTACTGCTTGTAGATGGACACTTCCTCGGAATCGTCGAGCGCTTTTCTCATGCCCTCCACTGGTCCGATCGCCGAGATTTTGAACGGCGGCGAATACTTCTTGCCTTGCAGCAGCAGCACGTTGCCGGAGCAGCGTACGGCGGAGTTGAACAATACGCGCTGGTCCATGATCTGCATGGATTCGGCGCCTCCCGCCCACAGCGCGTTGACCACGGCTTCGATGTCCTGCTGGTGCACCACGTAATCGTTGATGTTGGCGCTGGATCCGTTGGCGTCGACCATGTTCTCCCATAGCGGCGAATCGTCGAGCGTCACCACCAGTCCCGGGCCTTCCACGGCGGGGAGCATGGTGCCGTTGCCGGCGCTTTCGCTGTCTTGCGATCCGTCGGCGTTCTGGCTGTCGAGTGTTTTGCTCAGATCGTTGACTCTGGTGCTCAGCGCATCGATTTCGGACCGTAGCGAGTTCACTTTTTTCACGCGCTGTTCCACGAGTTCGGCGGTATCGTTGCTGACCACCACGGAACGGTTGACGCGCAGGTTGGTGGACAGCAGGAATCCGGAGAACAGCAGCACGAGGAACGCCGCGACGCCGGCCGCCTTCGACCGTTTCGCGCTGTGCTTTCCGGTATGCTTCGCCATACGCGCCTTTCCAAACCTGCCTGAATCCGCCGGGTTTCACTGAACAATTGTCCTGATTTTGAACAGTTTTACGCCGTGAGTTCGCCGCTTTCGAGTCTACCCACTATTATGACTTTTAGCCTATTAAAGGAGACTATGCTGATGGCTGACGAAGAGCTGCACGAAACCACCGCGGATGACCAGAAGGATCTGCAGTCCGCCGACGACACCGCTGCCGTCGAGGAAACCACCGAAGATGTCGTCGACAAGACTTCTGTTGACGAGGACCAGTCCGACGATGACGATCTCGATATTCCTATGGACCGTGTCGAAGCGGTGCTGAACGCCACCGTTGATAAGGATTCGCTGTCACCGCAGATGCAACGCATGATGAACCGTCAGGCGGAGAACACCCGCCGTGTGGAGGAAAGCATCAAGGGCACCAAGTCCAACCCGCGCTGGTTCGTGCCGCTGTTCTGCGCGCTGATGATCATCGGTCTGGTGTGGGCCGTGGTCTACTACCTGACCACCGATTATCCGATTCCGCACATCGGCGCTTGGAACCTGGCCATCGCGTTCGCAATCATCATGGTCGGTTTCATTATGACCATGTGGTGGCGCTGAGTCGGTTTTCTCCGTTTCGCCTATTCCATCGAGGCTTATTCAAAAGACGCCGGGTTCTTTGCGATCCGGCGTCTTTTTTCATCCGCTTCATCCACTTCATCCACTTTACTTACCGCGTCTGCATCGCCCCGCTTCAGCTTTAGGAAAAGCGGTTTCCTGTCGAGTGGAAAGCCGCCGCTTACCCGCCGATTATCTGCTGATTTTTGCCGTCCGAATCAGCACGTGGTCGCCGCCTTGCATGGTGGTGCCGAACAGGTAGGCGTCGCCGCCGTCGGCGAGCTTGAGTTTCTTGCGCAATTGCGGCGCGGTGAGTGGGAAATTACGCACGGCGATGTTGGCACGGTCCAAGCCGGACAGCAATCGCTTCAGCTCCTTCTTACCCATACCGCCGATCGTTTCAATCGCAAAACCGCGCCCCGGAAAACCATCGACCGGCTCGTCCGATACGAACAGGTGGCTGCTCGGGCCGATCTGCACCGCCCCGAATCGCGCTTCCACCACGTCGAAGCAGCCGGCCTTCATGATCGACGCGTTCGGCTCGTACAGGTAGCGCAGCTCGTGCGGCAGCGGCGCGTCCCCGATGCGCAGGCCGCGCGTATAGGCGGCCGCATCGTAGTCGAGTCGCTGATCGTCGTTCACGCAGTACACGTGCGGCGCACGCGTGTCTGCCGCTGCGGCATCGGACGTTGCCCCGGCAGCCTTGCCGTCCAGCACCAGAAGCAGTTCCTTGCATTCGTTGCCGGTGGAGACGATGTGCACTTCGGCCACAGTGCCCGCGAAATCGTCGACCGCCTTGCGCCAGTCGAGCATCGGCGACAGTTTGATCATCACATATCGTGCCTTAGCCAGCAGCAGATCGCGCAGCGCCAGCACGTCGGGCGTGCAGTCCTCGATCGCGTAGGTGCGGGCGCCGTGCTCGTCGCGGCGGGCCGGGTCGATGTAGATCAGCTGCGCCGGCTCCATCGCACGTAGGTATTCGACGCCGTCGCCGCACACCACCTGTGCTTGCGTGAGGCCCAGCGCCGCCATATTGTGCGCGGCCAGTTCGCATAGATGCGATTGGCGTTCCACGTACGTGGCGTGACCGAATCCTCGGGCGAGATATGAGAAATCGACGCCGAATCCGCCTGTCAGGTCCGTCATGGTCGCGTCGTTGGCCGTCTGTCCCGCCGATTGCGGCAGAGATCGCAACAGACGCCGGGCGATTTCGGCCTTGTATTGCGCTGTGAACTGCGATGAGCACTGTTCCATGGAAATATGCGCGGGATAGACGATATCCGCGCAGGCGGCCCATTGCGGCAGTTTGTTGCGGGCGATTTGCCAGCCCGCGATCTGGTCGAGCGCGGCCGGCAAGTCGAGGTCCGCCGTCCGTTTGGTTTTGAGCGCTAGGTCACGCACATCTTCATTGCGATGCGCCTCGGCGAAGGCGCGCGTCACGTCGTTGAGCAGTGGTCCGTCACTCATGGTTCCTCTCCCCTTCTTCGCAAGTATCTGCCATGTCGCACGTATATCGTCGCACGCGTATCCTGCGTCCGTGGCGCATCGGTATTGCGTCCTTGTCGATTGCCTTCGTCATCTTATCTTTCCTGTGGATAACAAGTGGACAAATGTGGATGAATGTGGATAACGCCGCCCATATTTTGTGCCTGAGTCAACGTCGCACCACGAAATACCGGCGGCGATTTTCCCCATTTTTGTGGGGTGTGGATATCGGTTATCCACAATTTTCACATAGGAAATTCCTTATGTTCCGCCATTTTGTGAATATCCTTGTGGATAATCCACCACGTTATCCCCGACTTACCCACAGGTTTGACATCACTTATCCACAAAGTTATCCACGGATGTGGAAAACTACATGTGTGTAGTTCCCGCATTACTGGTACAGAAGTGACATATGCATCAGCGGATTGCCGGCGTTGCATCCCACGATGATCGCCACGACCACCACGAACACCGTGATGCCGTACACCGTGGTGCGCCACGTCAGGCTTTTGCCGCGGAACGCATGCAGGCCGGTGACCAGCAGCCACGCAAGCACGCCGCCGACGATGAATCCGCCGACATGCGCCTGCCATGCAATGCCCGGCGTGATCACCGGCATCAGGAAGTTGATCAGCATCCAAATCAGCATCGAACGAATATCGATGCCTATTCTCCTGTACACCACCAGAATCGCGGCGAACAGGCCGAACAGCGCGCCGGACGCGCCATATGCGGCGGTCATCCATCCCGACGGCGAGCACACGGCCCACACCATCAGTCCGGCGCCGCCGCCCAATCCGGACAGCAGGTACAGCGCAAGATACGGCCAATGCCCCATCATGCGTTCCAGCACGGGCCCCACGCACCACAAAGTAAGCATGTTGAACAGGATGTGCCACAGCGAGGTCGGCTGGTGCAGGAACATCGAGGTGATGAAGGTCCACGGGTGCCGGACGGCCGTGGCGGGCAGCAGCATGCCGGCGTTCACGAACGCGTTGCCGCCTTCGGGCCAGACGAGGAAGAGGACCGCTTCGATGGTCCACACCACGATGCAGATCGCCATGATGGCGGTGGTGATGACCGGGTCGCCGTTGCGCCACCGGTATCGCAGCGATCGGGCGGAGAACAGATCCTTGAACGATGGGGAATCGGGAAACAGACTGAATCGTTGGTATGCCATAGCTCAACACTACCGGCACATGCGGTATTTTCCGGCGCGTAAATCCACCCAATCGACACATTCCACGAATTAAGATAGGGAACAGAGCTGGCTTGAACGAGCAGGTCAGCCAGTGTTTGGAAACCTTGAAAGGAGCCGTCATGGAGAACAAGTCTTCTAACGGTTGGAAGTTCTTCGCACTGCTCTTCGGAGCTTTGCTTGCTGGCGTCGTCGGTCTGTACATCTACAAGCAGCAGAATCCCGACTATGACCCGTGGGAGGAACCGTGGGAGAACAGCTCCTCGCCGGTCGACCTGGGCCTGACCAAGGACGCCGAGCCGGAGGCCGACGCCACTGCCGCCGCTCCTGCCGCTGAGCCGGAAGCCGCTTGATTTCGCCTTTCCCCGGCACACCTATGCCGCGTTGGGTTTGTTGCTTCGCCCTGTATCTTGCGATACAGGGTTTTTCTTTTGCTTTTGCGATTGCGATTGGCTTGCGGCCTTCCGTCGTACTGTCGCTGTATTGCCACGTACGTTCGGCACGTACGTTCGGGCACTACCGGCATACGCAATCGGACATGCGAAAAACATACGAAAAGGCCCTTGGAAAATCCCAAGGGCCTTCGTCGTCATCACTTATCCGCCCATTGCGAAACGGACGGAGCGAAAGCGATCATGCGTGCGTCGGCGATGCCAGCGACGTTTCATGACCGCTCCATAATCACTTGAGCGGACCGGTGTGCCAGATGCGCTCGAGGTAATCCTCGATGGAGCGGTCGGAGCTGAAGTAGCCGGAGTTGGCCACGTTGAGCACGGCCATGCGGCTCCACTTCATCGGATCGCGGTAGGTTTCCTCGATCTGGGCCTGGATGTCCATGTACGCGCGGAAGTCGGCGAGCGTCATGAAGTAATCCTTGTTCAGCCAATCGTTGACGAGGTCCTTGTAGGTGTCCTTGTCGCCGTCGGAGAAGGTGCCGTCGGCAACCATATCGATGGCGGCCTTGAGCTGCGGGTCCTTCTCGTAGTACTCGCGGGACAGACCCTTGGTGTCGTAGCCCTTGGCGTACAGCGCAGAGACTTCCGGCTCGGTCATGCCGAACAGGAAGAAGTTCTCGGCGCCCACACGCTCACGGATCTCGACGTTGGCGCCATCGAGGGTGCCGACGGTCAGAGCGCCGTTGAGGGCGAACTTCATGTTGCCGGTGCCGGAGGCTTCCTTGCCGGCCTGGGAGATCTGCTCGTCGAGGTCGGTGGCCGGAATGAGGTTCATGGCCAGCTCGATGTTGTAGTTCCACGGGAAGTAGACGTTCAGCTTGCCCTTGACGTCCGGGTCGTTGTTGATGACGCGGACGACGTTGTTGATCAGCTGGATGGTCTGCTTGGCCAGGTAGTAGCCCGGAGCGGCCTTAGCGCCGAACACGATGGTGCGCGGCATGATGTCGTCGGCGGAGACCTTGCCGGACTTGATGTCGGCGTAGTCGGCGATGACGGACAGGATCTTCAGGGCCTGGCGCTTGTACTCGTGCAGACGCTTGACCATGGTGTTGATCATGGTGTTCGGGTCGATGTCGAAGCCGTACTTGCGCTTGGCGAAGTTGGAGAAGTCGACCTTGTTGGCCTGCTTGACGGCGGCGAACTTCTTGACGAACTCGTCATCGTCGGCCAGCGGGATGAGGCCCTTGAGCAGTTCGAGGTCGCTCAGCCACTTGTCGGTGCCGAGGCCTTCGGTGATGAGGTCGGACAGGCGCGGGTTGGCCAGCTTGATGAAGCGGCGAGGGGTCACGCCGTTGGTCACGTTGGTGAACTTGTCCGGATACACGTCGGAGAAGTTCTTCAGGGTGACGTCCTTGAGCAGCTGGGAGTGCAGCTCGGCCACGCCGTTGACGTGGGAGCCGCCATAGGTGGCCAGGTAGGCCATGCGCACGGAGTCGCCGGTGTAGATGGCCATGTCCTTGATGGTCTCCTCGGCAACGCCCTTGGCCTTGAGCTCGGCCTCGAACTGGTCGTTGATCTTCTCGATGATCTCGAGATGACGCGGCAGCAGTTCGCCGATGAGCTTGGACGGCCACACTTCCAGAGCTTCCGGAAGCAGGGTGTGGCAGGTGTAGTTGAAGGTCTTGTTGGTAATCGTCCAGGCGGTGTCCCAATCGTAGCCATACTCGTCCATGAGCACGCGCATGAGCTCCGGAATGCCGATGACCGGGTGGGTGTCGTTGAGCTGGAAGTTGATCTTGTCCGGGAAGGTGGTCAGATCCGGCTTGTCCTGGCCCGGGTAGAAGACGCGGATGGCGTCGTGGATGGAGGCGGACACGAAGAAGTACTGCTGCTCGAGGCGCAGAGCCTTGCCCTGCGGGGTGGAGTCTTCCGGATACAGGATCTTGGAGATGTTCTCGGCCTCGACCTGCGGCTTGACGGCGTCGAGGTACTCGGACTTGTTGAAGGTGAGCAGATCGAACTCGTCGTAGCTCTTGGCGGTCCACAGGCGCAGGGTGTTCACGCGGCCGGAGGCGTAGCCCGGAACCATGTAGTCGACCGGGACGGCGCGCACGGACCAAGCCGGCTTCCAAACCTTCTTGCCGTTCTCTTCGACGACTTCGCCGCCGAAGGAGACCTTCTGGTCGCGGTTGTAGTCGATGTGGCCCCACGGCTCTTCGTTGGCCAGCCAGTAATCCGGGGTCTCGATCTGCTTGCCGTTCTCGTCGAATTCCTGCTTGAAGATGCCGTACTTGTACTGGATGCCGTAACCGAACGCCGGCACGCCGAGGGAGGCGAGGGAGTCGATGAAGCAGGCGGCCAGACGGCCCAGGCCACCATTGCCGAGTCCCGGCTCGTATTCGGCGTCGATGACTTCCTGCGCATCGAAGCCGAGAGCTTCCACGGCCTTGTCGAACTGGTCGGTCAGTCCGGCGTTGAGCAGCGCGTTCTCGAGCTGCTTGCCCATGAGGAACTCAGCGGACAGGTAGCCCACGGCCTTGGTGTTGCCGTTGACCATGTCGGCCTGGGTCTTCATCCAGGAATCCACGAGATGGCGACGCACTGCGGCGGACGCGGCAACGTACACGTCGGCCGGCTTGGCCTGCTCGACGGTGACGCCCTGGGTGTACTTCAGCTGCTCACGAATCTCGTCAGCGAACTGTTCCGCGGTGACCGCGGACTTCGGTGCGGTAATTTCAGTCATTGATTGACTCCCTTTGACGGATACTCTCCAGGAACATTATGCCTTACTTCAGCGTCCTTGCATTTGCGGCCGCATGAACACTAAGTAACATCATGCATACGTTCTCATGTACAGCATACTACGTAATCATAAAAAGACGAAATTCCCAGCAATCGTAAGCCGGCATTCGTTTGCAAAAAACATTGCAAAAACTGCAACGCAACGTATGGCGCCCATTAAGCGAGGGCACCACAATCGCAGGAAAATCGCCCCTCAAACCCCTATTTAGTTACGACTACATCGTTTGCAAAGTCCCATCATAGTCGTTTGCGGGCTGCACAATACCGGTATGGCTGTCATACGAGAACAAGACTTGGGCAAAGGACGCGCCGCCTTCGAACAGTGGCAGGACGCGGCGCACAACATTTTCAGCGAGCAGCTGCCGGCCGATGACGACGCCGCTTTCGATTTCCGGCTCAACTTCTCGCCGCGTCTGCCGCGCCAGCTGTGGGCGATGGCGGTGCGCTACTCGCTATACCTGCTGGAAAAGAAGGCTCCGGGCGAAGGCGTGGAGGTGCGCGTGGCACCGTGGGGCGCCATCAAGATCCTCGACGGGCCGGCGTCCGATCCGCACAATCTCACGCCGCCGGACGTCATCGAACTGGACCCCGACGTGTGGATGAGGCTCGCCACCGGCATCACCAGCTGGGGCGAGGAAAAGGACGCCGGACGCATCACCGCCGTCGGCGAACGCGACGATCTGAGCGGGCTGCTGCCGCTGGCATAGGAATAGGTCGCGGCGTGGTGCGACCGGTGATGGTTGGCGGGACGAGCTCGACAATCGCCCGACAATCGAAATCGAAATAATAAAAAATGGCCCGCGGTCGAAACCACGGGCCATTCGTTGAAAAAATCTGTGCAGTCAGTCCTGCTTCTTCGGCTTCAGCGCGCTGGGCACCGGCATCGGGATGGGCTTGTGCGGCTTCGGCGCGGCCTTTGCCGCCGGAAACTCGCCACTCGTGGCCTTCGCCGCGGCTTCCGCGGCCCACTTGGCGTATTCGTCAAGGTCATCGGCGGAATCGGAAGACGTTTGGCCGTCCCCAACGGTCTCATCTTCGGCGTCCACATCGTGAGAATACTTGGCTTCGATATCGGCAAATGGGTCGAAGGAACCAGAACCGGGCTCCTGCGCACCGAGCTCCTTGGCAAGCTCATCGTAATCGGTGTCGGTGGTCAGGTACTTGAGCTTTCGGGCTATTTTCTGCTGTTTGGCTTTCTGACGTCCGCGGCCCATCTGACCCCCTGAAATTACTGTGCTATCAATTCATCAAACAAGAGAGTACCACTTATTGCGCATTATTTCGTTGTCGGCTCAGACTTTTACGATAAAATCGTTGATTTTCTTAAGAAAAGGACACGTATGACGGACGAAACCCAGGAGCAGCAGATCACTGCTGTCGGCAATGAAATGAGCGCGAGCTTCCTCGCCGCAAAGAAGCGTTCCGATGAAACCCTCGCCGCAATCGAAAAGAATCCGGGCAAGTTCACCATGCTCACCGGCGACCGTCCGACGGGCCGTCTGCACATGGGCCATTACTTCGGCACGCTGCGCAGCCGCGTGGAGATGCAGAACAAGGGCGTGCACACCAACATCATCATCGCCGACTATCAGGTGATCACCGACCGTGACACCACCGAGCACATCCAGGACAACGTGCTCAACCTGATCCTCGACTACATGGCCGCCGGCATCGATCCGGAAAAGACCATGATCTACACGCACTCCTCCGTGCCGGCCGAAAACCAACTCATGCTGCCGTTCCTGTCGCTCGTCACCGAGTCCGAACTGCACCGCAATCCGACCGTCAAAGCCGAGATGGAGGCTTCCGGCCACGCACTGACCGGCCTGCTGCTGACCTACCCGGTCCATCAGGCCTGCGACATCCTGTTCTGCAAGGGCAATATCGTGCCGGTGGGCAAGGATCAGCTGCCGCACATCGAATTGACCCGCACCATCGCCCGCCGCTTCAACGAGCGTTACGCCAAGAAGAACCCGGTGTTCCCGGAGCCTGACGCCATCCTGTCCGATGCGCCGGAGATTCCGGGCCTCGACGACCAGAAGATGAGCAAATCCCGTGGCAACTCCATCATGCTGAGTGCCACCGCAGCGGAGACCGCCAAGCTCATCAAGAAGAGCCGCACCGATTCCGAACGCAAGATCACCTTCGATCCGATCAACCGTCCGGAGGTCTCCGCACTGCTGACCACCGCAGCGCTGACCACCGGCCGCGACCCGAAGGAAATCGCCGAGGAGATCGGTGATTCCGGCGCGGGCGCACTGAAGATGTACGTGGTTGAATCCGTGAACAACTTCCTTGCCCCGATGCGCGAACGCCGCGCCGAGCTGGCCAAAGATATGGATTACGTGCGTGACGTGCTCGCCGAGGGCAACAAGAAGGCCAATGCCATCGCCAACGAGACGCTGGAGCAGGTGCGCGACGCCATGGGCATGCGCTACTGAGCGCGTTTGAGCCGTGCGGCCGTCGCACGCTTACGTGTTCGCACGTTCACAACGAGAAATGGGTCGGGAACCACATCGGTTCCCGACCCATTTCGCTTACAAATGGCGGATTACGCCTTCCGCCGGATGCCATCCCGCTTAGATCTGCGAGCGCTTCTCCCCTGCGGCGATTTCGGCGGCCACGAGGTCGTCGTCCACGTGGCGGTCGTCCGGATCGTCGAGATAGTGGTCGAATTCGTGCAGCACTTCCGCGCTTGGCGCGGGCGTAAGCAGCGAGACCACCACGATGAACAGCAGCGAGACGATGAACGCCGGCAGCAGCTCGTAGATGGCGAAGATGCCACCGAGCGGCTTGACGAGGTTGTGCCAGATGAGCACGGTGGCCGTGCCGGACAGCATGCCCGCGATCGCGCCGTACTTGTTGGTGCGCCTCCAGTACAGCGAGGTGAGCATCAGCGGTCCGAAGGATGCGCCGAGGCCGGCCCACGCGTACGAGACCACTTGGAAGATCGAGGAGTTCTGGTCGAACGCCACCACGATGCCGAAGATGAACATGACGAGCAGCGTGATGCGCGCCACCATCATCACCTGGCGGTCGGTGGCCTTGCGGTGCAGCAGTCCGCGGAAGATGTTCTCGCCGACGGCCGAGGCGCCGATGATCATGTACGAGGACGAGGAGCTCATGGACGCGGCGAAGATGCCGGACACGACGATGCCGCACATGAAGCTCGGCAGCAGCGCCTGCGACACCACGATGAAGATGTTCTCCGCGGCCGCCTGCGTGGCGAACTGCGTCGGCATCATGGCACGGCCGACCAGGCCGATGCACACGCCGCACGCCAGCGAGATCACGCACCACGTGGTTGCGATGATGCGGGATTTCTTGATTTCCTCGGAACTGCGGATGGACAGGAACCGCACGAGCACCTGCGGCATGCCGAAGTAGCCCAGGCCCCACGCGAGCATGGAGATGATGGTGATGATGCCGTAGTCGGCGGGCGCGCCGAACATGGCCTGTCCGGCCTTGACGATCTGCTCGCCGGCGTCGTTGAGGATCGGCGTGGCCACATGCGTGCCGTCGAGGAATCCCGGAATGCCCTTGAGGAAGGCGACGGTGTTGTCGATGCCGCCGGCGGACGCCACGGAGCCGATGAACACCACGGCCAGCGCGAAGAACATGAGCAGGCCCTGGATGAAGTCGGTCACGACCACGGACAGATAGCCGCCGATGATGGTGTACGCGAACACGATGGCGGCGCCGATCACCATGGTCAGGTGGTAGTCCCAGCCGAACAGCGTGGAGAAGAGTTTGCCGACGGTCACGAAGCAGCTGCCGACGTACACGCAGAAGAATACGAGGATGATGAGCGCAGCGATGGTGGATACGATATTGCGATCGTCATGGAAGCGCTTGGAGAAGAAGTCGGGAATGGTGATCGCGTCGCCGGCCACCACGGAGTAGCGGCGCAGACGGCGTGCGACGAGTTTCCAGTTGAGGTAAGTACCAAGCGCCAGACCGATGGCCGTCCACATTGGGTCGACCGCGCCGGTGAAGTAGGCGACGCCCGGCAGGCCCATAAGCAGCCAGCCGCTCATGTCGGAGGCTTCCGCGCTCAATGCCGTCAGCCACGGTCCGACGCCACGCCCACCCGCGAAATACTGTTTGGTGGAGGAATTGGACCTCTTGGAGTAGACGAAGCCGATGGTCAGCATGGCCGCGAAGTACAAGACCATGGCCAGCAGCACCCAGAAATCTTTGGTTACCAAGTGTTTTTACCCTTCTGCAGGTTATTAAATGTCGTAGCGCCAGGATTTATCGGTCACTACTCGTGCCATCGCCAGGCCGATCGGCAGGCAGATGATCACCATGAACGCACGGAACGCCCAATCGAGCGCGTTCAGCGTATCGAACTGGCCGAGGTGGAACATGGCCTGGTACATATACAAACCGGGCACCATGATCACAATAGACGGAACCGTCAGGCAGATGCGCGGATATCCCAAATGCGGAGCAAGTAGGCCGTGGCGCACCGCCGAACGCCATGCGGAGGCGAGCAGGCCGGCAAGGAACGCGCCGATGAACGCGCCGGCTTCCGCGGGCACGCCCAAGTCGACGATCTCCAATCGCAAGGTATCGGTGATGGCGCCGATGGTGGCTGCGACGAGGCACATGCGCTGCGGCGAATTGAACATCACGGAGAAGCCCCACACACCGATGAACGCGAACAGCATGCGCAGCAGGCAGTTGATGACGGGGTTCAGTCCAAGCGGCTCGAATCCTTGCGGATTCAGGTGCACGATTGAGGCGACCATCCATCCTGCCAACGTGGCCATCAGAATGATGCACAGCACGTAGGTGAGTCGTTGCACGCCTGATGGGAAGTCGATTTTCGCCATGTCAAGCCCGCCGGTTATCAGCGGGAATCCGGGGATGACGAACAGCATCGCGCCGATATACGCGGTGTCGTGCTGCAAGGCGATCGGATCGAACAGGCCGATCAGTCGCAGCATGCCGGTGCATGCCAGCGCGGCGACGGCCACGCAGACGAACGTCACGAAGAATTGGTTGAGATGGTGGGCGAACAGGCGGCGACGCAGCCAGTGGCCGAGGCCGGCGCCGACGAACGCGCCGATCATGTCGTACGGGCCGCCGCCGAGCAGGAACACGAAGGATGCGCAGGCGCAGGCGGACGCGAGTCCCGCGAAGGCCGGCGAATACAGCGGTTTGCGACGTTCGATCATGTCGAGTCGCTCGTGCGCCTGCCGTACGGTGACGCCTTGCGATTCGCCCGCGGCTTTCCCGATATGGTCGAAATGCTCGGCATATTCCTTCGGCGGTTTGCAGTTGCGGTTCTTACGCGGCTTTTCCGCGACCGAATCGCCATTGCTACGTCCGGCCGCGGCCGCCGCCTCGATATCGCGCATGTGCAGCGGACGTGCGGTGGAATCGCCTTCCTGCGCGCGTTCCGTGACCATTTCCAGCGCGTCGAGCACGGGATCGTCGGAACCTTCCTGGTTCTGCTCGGCCTTCTGCCGTTCCTTGAGCTGCTTGGACAGTTCGGCCGACACCTGCGAGGCGTCGCGCTTGTCGAGATGCTGCATCAGCCCTTCGGAAACGTCGGATTGGCTGTGGTACATAGAGCCTTTGCCGAGGTTGACGTTGAACCAGTCGGCGAAGTGCTCGAGCAGCCAGATGCGTTCGGTGTTGACGCCGGTGGTCGGCAGGTCGACGACTTCGGTGATGCGGTCCTTGCCGTCCGTGCAGGAGGCTTCGATGTCGGTGAGGTTCACGTCGGCGCGCACGTGCACGCCCAATGGATAGGCGATGCGGTGCATCATTTCGCGGACGCGGAAGCTGCCTGTTCCGGCGCCGAGGTCAAGCATGCCGACGCGGACGATCACGCTGGCTTTCGCCGCGATGCCGGCTTCGGTTACCGGCTTGTCCCAATCGCGTTCGATGTCTTCCATATCGAGCGGAATGGAGTGGGTGTGGAATTTGCTGACCGCCTTCGCGCTGCTGTCAACGCGTTCGGTGTTCTCATCATGTTCATGTAGTGCGCTCACACTATTCAGGTCTAACGTGTGGGCTGGTCGGATATTTTCCGAACATTCCCACATGCCCATTTTCCGGACATTCAATGTCCACGATGCGAACCATTCCGGCGTTTCCGTAACCAAACTGTCGATTTGCCGCGCCTACAATGGTCGAGCATTTACCCACCAAGCTTAGGGCTGTGGGCTCGCAACAGACGGCCAAAACAATCGCGGAGGTGCCGCGAAGGACCGACAGACCGAGCAACCCGATGGTTTGGAGAAGGAGGTCTGATGACAACTGAAAACGAACAGATCACGCCTGCGGACGCGGCTATCGTCTCGTCCGGCACCGGCACCAAGGGCCCTGAGGAGCGTGATCTTCCCGCATCCCTCAAAGAGGAAATGGATCTGTGTCTGCAGATTCTTCGCGAGGTGCTCGGTGAGTTCGATGAAAACCTGCTGGCCAAGTTCGATGAAGTGCGCGAACATGCGCTGAAGGCCAGCGACGAACGTTTCTCCGGCATTCTGACCGACACGAATCCCGATCAGGACGACCTGCAGAAGGTTGTCGACATCATCGACAAGACGGACGTGCATGAGGCCCAGCTGTTGGCTCGTGCCTTCACCACTTACTTCCATCTGGCCAATCTGTGCGAGGAGAACTACCGTGTCTCCGTGCTGCACAGCCGTGAGAACGCCGTTGACGACACCCAGGCCGTCGATCCGGTGAACGAAATGACCTGCGCCTACCACCAGCTCATCAACGAGATGGGTCCGGCCAGAGCCAAGGAGCTGCTCGACCAGCTCGAGTTCCATCCGGTGTTCACCGCGCATCCGACCGAAGCCCGCCGTAAGGCCGTGGAAGGCAAGATCCGCCGCATCTCCCAGCTGCTCGAAGCGCATAAGCTGCTCGGCGGCTCGGACAAGAAGGAGAACTCCCGTCGACTCTTCAACGAGATCGACGCGCTGTTCCGTACCTCCCCGATCGCGCTGAAGAAGCCGACTCCGGTTGAGGAAGCCGACACCATTCTTGATATCTTCGACAACACGCTGTTCTACACCATTCCGCAGGTCTACCGTCGTTTCGACGACTGGGTCCTCGGAGACAAGGCCGGCCTCGTGCCGCCGGTGTGCCCGGCGTTCTTCCATCCGGGAAGCTGGATCGGTTCCGACCGTGACGGCAACCCGAACGTCACCGCCAAGGTGAGCCGTCAGGTGGCCCGCAAGTTCAGCGACCACGTGCTGGGCGCGCTGGAGATCGAGACCCGCCGCGTCGGCAAGAACCTGACGATGGAGGCCGAGACCACCCCGCCGAGCGCCGAACTCAAGTCCCTGTGGAACCACCAGAAGGAAATGAGCGAGCGTCTGACCGACAAGGCCGCGCTGATCTCCACCAAGGAGCTGCACCGCGCCGTCATGCTGGTCATGGCAGACCGTCTGAAGGCCACCATCGACCGCGACGCCGACCTCATGTACCACTCCTGCGAGGACTACATCGCCGATCTGAAGACCGTGCAGCGCTCCCTCGCCGAAGCCAACGCCAAGCGTTCCGCCTACGGCCCGCTGCAGGACCTCATCTGGCAGGCCGAGACCTTCGGCTTCCACATGGTCGAGATGGAGTTCCGTCAGCATTCCGTCGTGCATTCCCGCGCTCTGGAGGACATCCGCGAGCATGGCCTGCACGGTGAGCGTGGCGAGCTGCAGCCGATGACCCACGAGGTGCTCGACACCTTCCGCGCGCTCGGTTCCATCCAGAAGCGCAATGGCATCAAGGCCGCCCGCCGTTACATCATCTCCTTCACCAAGAGCGCCCAGAACATCAAGGACGTGTACGAACTGAACCGTCTGGCGTTCTCCCACCCCGAGGATGTTCCGACCATCGATGTGATTCCGCTGTTCGAGCAGCTTGAGGATCTGCAGAACTCGGTGGACGTGCTTGAGGAAATGATCAAGATCCCGGAGGTCCAGGCTCGTCTGAAGGCCACCGGCGGCAAGATGGAAGTCATGCTCGGCTACTCCGACTCCTCGAAGGACGCCGGCCCGACCTCCGCCACCCTTGCCCTGCACTCCGCGCAGGAGCGCATCGCCAAGTGGGCCGAATCGCACGACATCGACCTGACCCTGTTCCATGGCCGCGGCGGCGCCGTCGGTCGTGGCGGCGGCCCGGCCAACCGCGCCGTGCTCGCACAGCCGGTCGGCTCCGTGAAGTGCCGTTTCAAGCTCACCGAGCAGGGCGAGGTCATCTTCGCCCGCTACGGCAACCCGGTGCTTGCAATCCGCCATGTGGAGTCCGTCGCAGCCGCAACGCTGCTGCAGTCCGCTCCGAGCGTGGAGAAGCGCAACACGGATATGACCAAGAAGTACGCCGACATGGCCAGCAAGCTCGACGAGGCCGCGCACAACCGCTTCCTCGACCTGCTGAACACCGACGGCTTCGCACCGTGGTTCTCCACCGTCACGCCGCTGACCGAAATCGGCCTGCTGCCGATCGGCTCCCGTCCGGCAAAGCGTGGTCTGGGCGCCAAGTCCCTCGACGACCTGCGCACCATTCCGTGGATCTTCTCCTGGGCCCAGGCCCGCATCAACCTGGCCGCATGGTACGGCCTCGGCACCGCGTGCGAGCAGTTCGGCGACCTGAACACCTTGCGTCAGGCGTACGAGGAGTGGCCGCTGTTCTCCACGTTCATCGACAACATCGAAATGTCGCTGGCCAAGACCGACGAGCGCATCGCCAAGATGTACCTCGCCCTCGGCGACCGTGAGGACCTCAACAAGAAGGTCCTCGACGAGATGGAGCTCACCCGCAAGTGGGTGCTCAAGATCGTCGGCGACGAATGGCCGCTGCAGCACCGCCACGTGCTCGGCCAGGCCATCCGCATCCGCTCGCCGTACGTGGACGCGCTGTCCGTCACCCAGGTGCTCGCCCTCGGCTCGCTACGCAAGCGCGTGGACAAGGAAGAGCTCACGCACGGCCAGAAGGAGAACTACACCTACCTGATCCTGTGCACCGTGTCCGGTGTCGCAGCAGGCCTGCAGAACACGGGCTGATCTTCGGCTGACCGCCTGACAAAAGCGAGCGGGGAGGTTCCGTGCCGATAAACGGCGCGGGCCTCCCCGTTCGCGTCGCACGGCCCTAGACTGGCCGGCGACGGCGCGCATAGAACGGGCGCGCTGGCCGAGTGACAGACTCGGATGATCGGAGGGGACATGGACAAGCCATCGAATGAGCGCGGGAGCACCGGGCCAACGGACGGCATCAAGGCGGAGGGCGATGCCGGAAACGAACGCCACATTTGCAAAGCGAATCCGGCTATGATCGATGACATTGGGAAAAAACATGGCCTGGAAGATACGTCAGAAAATTTTTCCGGCAAGAAATATGCTTTGGCACCGAAAGCAGCTACCAAATTCCTTAAGGCGAGTAGATGCTATGTGGCTTTGGGCAAGGCCAGACGCGTGCTATGGTGGCTGGGATTACTGCTGCTTTCACCAGCACTTATTTTGTGGGCGGAATGGGGCGCCAATGGCGATGATGATACTATAATCTGCAGAGTCTTAACGTTCTCTTCCTCTTCGTGCATGAATTTAACTACGGCAACTGAGTATGTACGTAGACTTACCTTAGTATTGATTATGGGGGTAGTCTGCTGGATTGCGGCGCTTGTCATCTTTGGCGTGCGTTCATATATGCGATCTGTATATCCGGAACTTCGTGATCATTCCTCTTCCGCCTCGCATGTCCTTGTGGGAATCATATCGTTTCTCGTGCTGGTCATGGTCTTTCCCGTTCTTGTGATAACGCTACTTTCCGCTCTAATGACTCTATGACGTTTTACCAGAGGCGCATTGCGTGGAATGGCTGAATCATTCCACGCAATGCGATCACAATCATGATTGATTAACGGTTCGGATTTTCAAGAGATTCAGCATAGGATAATGCCAATATACCAGCCTCCGCTTGACTCGGGAGTCGGTCTGCATGTGACGCAATGAGCAGTGCTTTTTTACTTCCGGATACGTTATCGAATATTCCAAGATCGATTCCATCAACAAGCTTTCGAAATGCGATGACCAGGTTGTCCGCACTTCCCTTGAACCGGGACTGATAGAACCGTTTAATTCGATTCGTCTCGCTTTGCGCGAACATGTCCCGCATAGCGGTGGACAAAGACCTTTCGGAAGAATTGCTCTGCATGGACCGCGCCAGCAACCATGCATCACAGTCCGCGAGAACATCGCTGTAACTGAATCCCATACGAGCGTCTTGCTCGCCGAGATGAGCGTGCAGCCATGACGCCAGGTCCTCTTTCGGGGTATTCGCCAGGTAGCTTCCCCAAATCTGCAGCAAATCCAGAGCCCATCCGCCCAGATCACCGAGACCATAGTCCATTGGATCGTTCGTAACGCCCCATGTCAAGTATCCCAAGGATGTGGCAGCCATATGGGCGATGTCCCGATTGGGCAGCGTGCCTTTGATGACAGGCTGTGCATCACATGCGACACCGCATGCCTGACGCGACAAGGCCAATTCGCTGGGAGTAACCGGCTCCGGTGTGTATGCATGCCATAGTGCCTGCGTGCCGGAACTACCTTCCGACCAGTACGTAGGTTTGCGGAGCCATTGCAGGATGAGTTGACCGATGCTGTCCTCATAAACCGCCACCTGGGTACCCAGAGCGGCAGGGGCTTTGTGACACTCCTGCTCGGGTGTCGCCGCCGGCCTGCGGAACACGGGCTGATCCGCGGCTGTCCGACCGCTTGATGAACGGGGAGGTTCCGTGCCGATTGACGGCGCGGGCCTCCCCGTTCGCGTCGCACGGCCCTAGACTGGCCGGCGACGGCGCGCACGGAACGGGCGCGCGGGCCGAGCGACAGACTCGGATGATCGGAGGGGGACATATGGACGCGGAAAGGGACACGGACGGGACGACGGACGCGCACGAGGGGGACCACACGCCCGCGGACGGTGCCGGGACGGAGGGCGAAGGCGGCAAGCCGGACACTAGGCCGGGCGACAGACTCGCGACCATCCGACGCACGCTGTGGTGGATAGGACTGGCGCTACAGCTCCCATTCGCTTTGACTCTGATCCATTTTGATACCCCTTACCTGATATTGGAGCGTATCCTATGCGCTATTCCGCCAAGACTGGCAAGCGACCCGTCATCAATCGTCGGCATTCCCGCACTTGAAACGGAATGGTGTCGAGAATTCCTGGCACTAGTCCTGGGCGCAGTTTGCTGGGTTACAGCTGGAGTAATGAGATTAGTTGCGGACAGCCCATCAAACCATGGAAAAGAAACCCTTCCTGTACGCATCTTCGCCGGAATCATCACCATCATCGTATTGATGGCCACCGGTATTACAGGACTCTTCCTCGGCATAGCGGCCTTTTAGAAGTTTCCCCGTATCTGGCAGAGGAATTCCAAATCGAAAGCACAACAGCGAATGTGTGGGCAGACGACACATCTGCCCACACATAATGCATTATGCGAGCTACCGTCTTGGCTGATCAATGAATGCAGCGAACGCCCGAGCACTCACTTCAGCTTCCTGCTTATCAGGAAGCTTGTCTGTACCGGCAGCCTTTTTTAGGATGCTTTCGCTCATTCCAATATTTGTCAAACCAAGTGCATCAAGACCGTCCGCCATTGTTGAATATGCACTCACCACATTATCTGCGCTTGATGCAAAACGTTCGTCGTAGAATCGAACGATACGATGGGTCTCACTCTGCTTAAACGTTTCACGCATAGCAGCAGAAAGAACCGTCGAACCGGATCGTTTCCTCATACTAGAAGCAATTAGCCATGCATCTGCATCCGCAAGAACGTCATCGTACCCGAATCCTTCATCTTTCCCAAGGTGCTTATAGAGCCATGCTGCCAAGTCGGCATGCTTGCCGTCACGGCGATAGGCACCCCAGATCTGCAACAAGTCGAGAGGCCAGCCACCTAAATCGCCTAGACCATATTTGGCTGGATTGTTTTCGATACCCCATGTCAGGTATCCGAGAGCAGTTGCAGCCATGTGTGCAACATCTCGAGTCGATGGCAGTTTCTCTTTAATTGAAGGCTGTGCTTCGCATACATTGGCACATACCACACGCGCCGCGTCCAAGTCGGGCGGAGTCGAAACTTCAGGAGTATATGCGTGCCACATTGCTTGTGTCCCGCTACCGCCTTCCGACCAGTATTCAGGTTTGCGGAGCCATTCCAGGATGAATTGACCGATGCTGTCCTCGTAAACCGCTACCTGGGTACCCAGAGCGGCAAGGGCTTTGCGACACTCCTGCTCCGTGACGGCGACCCATCTTAGCAGCGGATCCGTTTCTGGCGAGACGGGATCGGGATCAGGCGCAGGCACTGGCACGGCAGGCAACAGTGAAGCGCATGCTGATACCTTCCCGGAATAGGCAACACGGTCCAGATCCCAGCCCTGGCCCTTGTAATCGTCAATCTCGGTGAACTGGTCATAGACCCAACCGTCCGGGATGGGGAAGCCGAGATTGCCCGAGAATCCCGTCGACATGTCGGACACAAACGCGTTACTCGCGCATCCCGCACCGATGACGCGGGAACAAATATTGCGGGACGCGTAAATCCCTACTCCGTATCCACCACCAAGAGACGAACAAACCGCACGGAAGTATGGCAGGATATTGCTGGTCACCTGGTCATCGGTCGCATCGAAGTCTACAGCGAAGTAGATATGGGTGGGAGGGATGCCAAGACGCTGCGCCGCCTCACGAGCGGTCTTGGCATGAGCAGCGCCGTTTGCCGGGGTGAAATGCTCCAGCTTCGTGGAGTACTCCTGGAAGATCGGGAAGAACCGCATGCCGCCCCGAGTGATGCGCTCGAGCTCACCCGGACGGATGGCCTTAAAGTAATCCTTGGGCGCCAACGACGACTGGCCAGGCTCCGTCAGATAACGTCCCACGATTTCATACCCGTCTGCCTTCAACGTCGCCAACCTGGCGTCGGTAATTTCGAACCTAGTGTCACAGGCCACACACGGACGGTCAGGATCACCTTTAGATGTCAACAGGCTCATCCACGTGGTCGAATCAATAGAGCCCGTCACAGCAATGGCATAACGCTCCTGGAACGCTTTCACGATATTGGCGAACGTGCTCGTCCATACGAAGGTCGGCCCGCCCCCGATCCCATTACACGCCAAAGCCGTGCTGGCGAGCCAGACCCACGACTCATTAGAGGATGCGTTATTTGCTGTTATCGTTTTCAAACGAGATCTAGTTCCGTTGCCGAAATTCCCCGTTGCCTCACTGGGTGAAAAACCTTCAAGCGACTGAAGCACCTGGATAAGAGCCGTGTTCATCTCCCTGCCGTACAGTCCATCAGTCGGAATGATGCCCGTGTATGGACGATATGCTTTGTTGATGAACTGCTGTGCCCTACGGACGGAGTCGATACCGCCATAAGAGGCCAGCAGCACGAACTGCTTCATCGAGAGCAACGCCCCCATGATCTCAACGTCTACGCTGGAATCTCCCTCTATGCCCATATCAGCCTTAAGCTTCCTGATCGCGGAACCTGTTCCGTCGTAGAAATGCTGTGAGATGTTGCCACCAGTGGAGTAGCCCTTGCACCACAGCGCCCCCTGAATGATGGAATACACGTTGGAAGTGCTCTTGTCCGCAACTGCCTGCTGCCGCACCCCATTCGGATACCGCTGCTTGAATAACCGCTGGGTGGAAGGACCGAAGTTATCGGCAGTGGACTGGATGCCCAATTCAATCTGCAATGCGCGAGTAAGCGCATAGATTGTCGGCCAACCAGTTCTGCCGTCCGGGTTGATTTTCTTGAATCGGGGATCATTCCCGTATGTCTTGTTCAGCCACTGCTGCGTCTGCAGCACCATCTGATCAGTCATGATGTCCTCCTTCGGGACCTGTTGCTGAAGGCAGACCCAATATCTGCCCTCACCTGCACTGCCGTTTCGCCACGAGGTGTTAACCTCGGGCGTTTCATCTGGCATGGCGTCTGCGATGAACTCTGCGATTTTCGGTGTCTAACTCCAACCGAAACATAGTGTTTCCCTTACAACGACTTCCATCACACTGTGTATTGTCGCAGCGATCAGTGCGCATGTTTTCCGTCATGACACCTACAGCTTTGGCCATAGCCAAAATGTCTCCGCATGCATCGAAGTCATATGACGGGCTTCCTTTCACTCTGATAACACTGAAATGAACCATTAATGCTCCTTTCTTTCACAAACTGCTGATGTTGTCGTGTTCTTCGTTTCTTTGCTTTCGTCGCGAATAGCGGCACGAATTTTGCGCACAGCCGTTGAAAGCTGTTTGGACACCGCAGCTCGGGACACGCCCAGCTCTCGTGCCATATCTGATTGAGATGCCCCCTTTACCAGTACACCCCTGACGATATTGCGCTGACCTGCTGGCAGTTTTTCGATCTCCGCAAAGATAGCTTGCAAACAGTTAGCTCTTTCTCTCGCATCCTCCGCGCATAAGAGAATATCCTCAGAAGAAGCAGAACACCCCTGGGGTTCCCGCCCTGCACCAACCAAATCCTCATAGGAGCAAATAACTCCGCTGACACGGTCCGATCGATAATAAGCGTGAGCGGAACGTTCCTCCGCATTCCACAATTCCTGAAGTATCGTTTGAGGGGTACGTAGTGCAATATCACGTGGCGAACAACCCATACGGATTGCGCGCAAACATCTATCGCGTTCAACCATCGTCCGTAATTCCACTTCCGAACAGTTGTATATATCAGTTACGGACACATTACCGGCGCGCATTGCCTCATGTTTCAATGAAATTCTCATTCCAGTCTCGATCCCACCCAGTTATTGGGTCTTCGAGACCTGCTTGCATAGGCCACCACATGAGCATCCAACCTGCTGGATAAGCATGACGCGTCAGTTCAGGAGAAAACCGACGCGTCACCATGAATAAGCAGGCAGATCTCATGCATGTGATTAGTTAAAAGCCCCAGTCAGCTTCACTGCGGCACAACGGATGAACAGCCCAATGCCCTACTTCTATAACCGGTTATCGCATGACATCGAGTTGAAGAAGAAATTACGATGTGTCTGGTCTCAAATCCTTTCAATAGACGAAAGTTGCGCTTCTCTGATCCAGCTGTAAGCGGCGTATACTGGCGATATTCCAGTGTTTTACCGGCTTATTCGTCTGAATCTGGCTTCCATCGTAGGAACAGTGACCTCATGGGAAGGCGACGGATGAAGACAAATGGAGACGAGAAGGAGACTCACTTGGCCGAAACTACTGCTACCTATGCTCTGGGAGTCTTCTGTCAGCTCGTAAACCCTTATATATCTGGCGTAGACCACCACAAAAAGGGATTTATGAAGGATTTCTTCGATGCTGTGTTAGAGGATGACGGTCTAAGAAATCCACTTCCCCAACATCATCGAAACCGCAAACCCGGAAAGACCACTATTACCACCGGGGTCTGGTCTGGAATCAACGATACTGATCTGACTCGTTTTTATAACGGTCGCAAGAAGATTCCTGCCTGGAAAGCCGCCGAGTTTTATCAGCGCCTAGATATCTCGAAAGTAGAACGTCTTTGCTGCGATATCAGCATTGATGCCCTTGCCGATTTTCAAAAGGAGCTTATCAAGGCAAATATTAGAGTTACGGATATCAGTGAGCTTCCTTCTGCCACAGGAAAATGGCTTCTGTCAATACTCCAGGCGAATGCCGGTGGACGTGACATTCTCATCGACGGCATAAGCTTTCAGCCGAAATTCGATATTTTCGAAAACTTACCTCTGGCGTCTGGTCGCATCAACAACGGCAAATTGCACCTTGGGCGCTCTTCGGTCCCCTGGAAGGCTTATCCAATTCCACCGGATAAACCAGATGATCATCTTGAAAAAGACATACCTCACGCAGATGCAAGCCGCCTATGCCGATCACTTGCACAAGCCAATCAACTGTTCCGACGATCTTCCTCAGACATGTCGTCCTGAATACGCCAAGCAACGTGAATATTTTTACGATGCGGAAGGAATGCGCAGGAATCTACGGGATGTTATAGAAAACGGAGAGCAAGAATTTGATGCACTGAAGGTTGATCTTTATGACGGAATATGCGATACCTGCGCATCTGATTACGCCGATGGACTGTTACGCATGCGAGCAACGCTATCTCAGGCAGCCGGTTTCCCCCTATCCGGTTCAGTTATAGCCCAATTCCCATCAATGATTAAGGCAGCGGAAAAGAAAGGGCTGTGTCATATGCTGGTCAACGACCATATGCTGGAGTGGGTACACGAAAATGAATAATTCATTATTTAACACAACACAGGAAACAGCAACACGATTGACATTATGCCTTCCCCTTCTTTCTAGACCTTCCACAATTGACGAAATCACAGCCATTGACCTTATCGCCACCTATATGAAAACATTCGGATTCGGACAGCGCAATCTTCACGGCGATGGTCCACATGCTTTAGCCGAATATGATGCTCGTCGCAAACGAATACAAGCAGGATTAGCCCAACTCGTAATCGTTGGAGCAGCAACCGTGGATTCCACTTGCCTGTTGTACCGCGCCACTCCGGAATGTTTCCAATATTCGGAAGCATTGCACGGCGATTACGCTGCCTCCTATCGACAGGCTGTTCAGCTCTTGATAAAAAACGATTATGAAACCATCATGAACCGAATAACGAAAGAGAACAACCAGTTATGAGAAACACATGGATACGTCGAATTTCGGCAATCAGAAAGGACGGAGTGGAATCCGCCATTAATCTCACATGCGGGCTGAACTGCATTATCGGCGCTTCGAACACCGGGAAAACCAGAATCGCAAAAACCGTGGAATTTGCCTGCGGAGGGAAAGAGCTCCCCTTTACCGATAAAACTGCCTATGAAATTGCACAGGTCACGTTCGTGACCAACGGCGGTGAGGTTTCGCTTAGTCGTTCGATTCACGTTCAGAACACTATCCATGTAAAATCCAGCAACCCAATGATCGTCCCCGGTTCCTACTCCGTTTCATCACGTGCCGGTAAATCAATCAATACGGTTCTTCTTGCCTTACTAGGCGTTGAATCAACCCGTAGAATAGCGACAAACGAAACCTACCATACAGTTGCTTTCACATGGAATGCCATCAGACATCTCATGATTGTCCCCGAGGACCAAATAGGACGTGCACGCCCCTCCATTCTTTTCCCCAAAAGTACCTCTCTAGCAACTCTCACACAAAGTCTGTCCTCGTTGCTCGTGCTAGTTCAAGATGAAAAAATCGACAACTCCATACAGACAGAGAGTGCCAGCGAACGTCACGCCCGCAGAAAAGCCGTGGAACAGTTCATCCATCAGCAGTTGGATGATATAGAGCCTCGCATCAGACACCTTGAGGAGATGCGCCATATCGCAACAAATGAGGGGAAGACCATTCACACCTATTTAAGACCTTCACAAAAAAGCATTACACGTAGAACAGCAAAGACAAACTCTCCTCAATCGAGATGCCCATACCATCTCACATATCTCTCAGCTTAATCAACAATATGAGCACCTTGAGGTACTTATTCGCCAACGTAAGGTACTTATCAGTCAATACGAATCAGACGCTGCACGTCTTGATTTGCAACTACAGGCAATGAAACATGCCCGCACACATGCCTATCCCGCCACATGTCAGTTTTGCCACAGCCCCATCCACATGTCTGTGCCGACTGAACAGGACATTCTAATCGTCTCAACAGAAATTGAGCATATCCACAGAATCCAAGCAGACGTTGAAACCGATCTAGCCATCCTCGTCGACAAAGCCGATGAGGTGCAACAGGAGCTGCATCTGGAGAAACAGCAGCATCGGCAAAATATGCATTCGCTCAAATCCGACATTCAACCAACAGCGCAGCACATGCAACAAGATATTGAGCAAATTGCCCATGCAGAACAATTGCATGCGGAATATGCGGAACTCATAGCGCTGCATGCTCGTTTCAACAAGGCACTCGATGACGCTGGTCAAGCAACACAGAATGATGAAAAATACAAGCCACGCGAATGTTTCCAGAGTGATTTCTGGTATTCCATGAATAACACCATACGCAGCATTCTGCAACAATGTCATTTTCAAGGTGCTGATACTGCAGATTTCAGCAGATCTTCTTTTGATGTCGAAATAGCAGGGTATTCCAAGGCTGATGAACAAGGCAAGGGATACTGCGCATTTCTTAACAGCGTTGTTATGCTCGCATTTCATGATTATCTCAATGAACAGTCAAAGCATACTCCGGGTTGGCTGCTTATTGATACGCCTCTGCATGGGTTTGACGAAGGAATACGACCCCTGGAAGACTCATCCATGAAAGTGGGCCTGTTTTCCTATCTAGCGAAACAAGCGGTTTCACAACAAATCATCATTATCGAAAACACGAATCACATGGCTGGCATTCCTCTTGACGATAACATCAATATCGTCGAATTCTCGAAGGACAAGCACAACGGACGATACGGATACTTGGACGGGATTTACGATGTGTCTGACGAAAGTTAACGGCGGTCCCAAATCAAGTCACCTTGTCGAGGAGCGAACCCGCGCAGCCGCACTCCCCATGATTTTCCAAAGCCATTGACCGGACTAACTTGAGCGCATCGTGGGCGACAAGTGGCCGCTGCAGCACCGCCACGTGCTCGGCCAGGCCATCCGCATCCGCTCCCCGTACGTGGACGCGCTGTCCGTCACCCAGGTGCTCGCCCTCAGGTCGCTGCGCAAGAAGGTGGACAAGGAAGAGCTCACGCACGGACAGAAGGAGAACTACACCTACCTAATCCTGTGCACCGTGTCCGGTGTCGCAGCAGGCCTGCAGAACACGGGCTGATCTTCGGCTGACCGCCTGAATGATGCGAGCGGGGAGGTTCCGTGCCGATAAATGGCGCGGGCCTCCCCGCTCGCGTCGCGCGGCCCTAGCCTGGCCGGCGACAGCGCACAAAACAGGCACGCAGGCCGAGCGACAGACTCCCAATCATCCGACGTAACCCGGCGCCTGTCCGCGTTTACCCACGCCGCGACACCGACAGCCATCGTGGGCTTATACAACTGGTTCGGTCAGACTTATATTCTCGGCAGATTGAGCCTAGTCCACATTTCTCTATTTCTTCCTCGTCCTGCTTATAACCCCAATGACAACCCTTTTGGTTACGGCTTTCCTTCATGACAAACTGTCTTGGAAGAAGATTGTTCGCATCATAGCGCTGTCTTACTGTTTGACCATATTGGGTGTATTTCTGAACGAGTTGTGTTGTTGACGGAAGACGCCGCACTCGAAGGTTTTTGTTCAGCGCCTAACATGCAGCACTAGCATACTTATCCTCAATCCACTCATGATTCAGTAACAACTGCATGACTCCTGAAACACAGACACATAGCGAAGCCCTCGTTTGCAACTTCCACGAGAGAGAACCTTTGCTATTTTCACTAGAAAATCACACCCTAGAGTGCACCCCTACTCATTTTCCATTAGAATACTCTTAATATCTTAATCATTGTCGATTGAGATTAAATTTTCACATGGAGGAAATTATGAAATCCAGAAGAGTTTTTTTATTCTCCACAATTATCTCAGTTTGCCTATGCACAGTTATGACCACTCCAGCCTTTGCTGTAAATTGGTAGCAGGTTGGATGGATTGTCGCCAATAACGTCATCGACCGGGTAGTCAATCTCGATGGGCAAAGTTCAAATGATCAATATTCCACCTATATGGTTTCACCTTCCATTGTTTTCAACAATGGCACCAATGGGGGCGAATTCTATATGCGCCCTCAAGTCTCCAGCCGTGTGACCAGTTTCGAAATGCACGCGCATAGAGCTAACCCCGTCGATTTTGGAGCCAATATAGTTCTAGCCTTGTCCACAACCTCAGGCAAAAGGGTTATCAATAAAACAGTAGGGACAAACCAGAAGGAGAACAGTGCAGTACATATATCTCACAGCACTTGCCCTGCTAGGATTATGTATGCTTATTTTTCCAAGGCAACTCTGGAAAATAAGCAATTTCCTCTGGACTCAAAAAGGAGATCCGAGCAATCTATACACATCCTTAATGAGAATAAGCGGTGCCGCCTTTCTTGTTTTAGCTCTTATTCTTTTCATCTTCTGCAGACTGCAGTAACACCTACCTGATCCTGTGCACCGTGTCGGGTGTCGCAGCAGGCCTGCAGAACACCGGCTGATCTTCGGCTGACCGACCGCTCGATGAACGGGGAGGCCTACGCCGTTGACAGCGCGGGCCTCCCCGCTCGCGTTATCCGGCGTTTTGTCCTATTCTTATGGAATCCAACATAAGATTGAAATAACTTAGAAGGGGAACTACAGCATTACACTGAACCTTTTCTTATACTGTTTCCAATCTGGCCGGGTTCGTCAAGGAGGCCGTCAATGGGGAAAATATGGTGTCGCAGAGCAGCGTCATATATTCTTCGCATAATATTGCCAACTTCATTGCTATCACAATTAATAAACAGCGTTTTATATGGGAGATCTTCCATAGATGGAACCATGGGAATCTGGATTAACTGCGTCTCCATAATCATAGTTTGCGTGATTTCTGCCTGTTCTACGCGCAACGGACAAGCTTGGTCGCATCATTTTCTAGGACTGCAGGTAGTCGATCAATATTCCAACCTGCCCATATCGGGAGTAAGGATGGGTTTACGCGAGATAGCTCACTGCGTTGATTTCGTGCCATGTTTCATTGGGTTTCTTTGGCCTTTATGGGACACCAAAGGACAAACCTTCGCCGACAAAATTATGAGAACAACGATAATCAGTATAGAATAGATAGAACTAAAGTGACGCAAAGACGCATCACTGGATAAAAAATACTTTCGAAGCCAAAGGAGACTACGAATGAACCTTCATAAAAAAATCGCGTTCACCACAGTACTGGTGGCAATACTGGCGTTCTCTGGTACCCCATCAGCAATGGCTAGCACTTCTGGACATGACCGAAGCGCCTTCAATTCTTCTGCAGAAGTCGCTCTGCAAGAAAAACTCTCTAACATTGCTTCCACGAATAACTTAGACGTCGAATTCGGCGAATTTAAAATCGATGCTCCTCAAAGTACGATTGATGAATACCACGGTGATGCCAATCTATACGCTGAATCTATTGCGAAAGCATACGAAGAAGATACAGCCTCTAATACCAGAGAAACCAAAAACGCAAGCACACGCGGTACGGCAACATATACCTCAAGCGTCTTTTCTGGAGTCCCAGCAGGAGGAGCTTGTTGGGTAAAGCAAGATTTTCGAGCTACAGTAACGAATTACAAAGTTACCTCAAAATCCTTGCTTGGAAGCTCATACCAGACCGGGGTCTGTGTTTTCCAATGGTCTCCAAATTATTCCTGGTTTGAAGGAAATCTGAATGTTCTTAGCAAAGGAACTTTTCATGCGGTTGTCAAAGGAGGTCCCGTCTCTTTCGCCGCAACTTTCAAAGCATTTTTTCATACCAATAAAACATCGTTGTATCAAGAATTTCAATGAATAACAGCAAATATTGCAGTTACATGAAGTGCAATGATCATCGCTGAATCCATATGGCAACGCCCAAATCAGGCGCCGGGTGTCGCAGCAGGCCTGCAGAACACGGGCTGATTTTCGGCTGACCGCCTGGATGATACGAGCGGGGAGGTTCCGTGCCGATAAACGGCGCGGGCCTCCCCGCTCGCGTTCCCGGATTCAACTTGTAAGCGCAACGCCTTCTTAAATTAGAAACTGAACACTTCCAAACCTAGACAAGGCGTTGCACGTCTATTTAGCACCCGGGGCAGTCGCTCGGTTGGATGAGTCCGGCACGATACCGTCAGAGCCAAGGAATAGCTGCGTGATTATCTCCAAGAAAACGTCCGCAGCCCCTGCCTTAGATGGCGATTCAATCGAAACAACTTCAGAAACACCGTTTATGATGAACCATAGCCTGTGATGAAATGACAAAGAGGTGGAATCAATGACGGACGAACCATTTGTGAACCAGAACGACGTGGAAGGCACCGCAAGCGGCGTGTGGAGCCGTATGCTGGCCGGTAACCGTAGATTCGCGGAAGGCAAGCTGGAGCATCCGAACCGCAGCGTGGAAGCGCGCGAGGCGACTATCGACACGCATGAGCCGGAAGCGGCCATACTGAGCTGCTCCGACGCGCGTGTCAGCCCCGATATTATTTTCGACGCAGGCATCGGCGATCTGTTCACCGTGCGCACGGCAGGGCAGGTCATAGACGATGCTGTGATCGCCTCTTTGGAATACGCGGTGGACGTGCTCGGCGTGCGCCTTTTGGTGGTGCTCGGCCATCAGAATTGCGGCGCGATCAAGCAGGCATGCAAGGAATACGAGGCGTTGTTGCACGAGTTGACCGCCGACGCAGAGGATTCGCTGATGGCCGCTGACAGCGTTGCCGACCTTGACGAACGTATTCTGAACGCGAAATCGCTGATGCTGCGCACCGTCGGTTTTTCGATCTGGCAGGCGCACGAGTCGGAGCTGGAATCGACGGAGGATTTCGAGCGCGTGCACATCGCACGCACCATCGAGCAACTGGTGGAACAGTCCGAGGTGATTCAGCACGCGCTGGCGGAGGACCGGCTGATGATCACCGGAGCACGCTACCAGCTCGACACCGGAAAAGTCGAAGTATTGAGCTTCTGACGTTTTCCGGAAAAAGACGGCTTCCGGATCCGTTGCGTCGCGCTGTTTTGACATGCCGTTGCTTTAGATTGGAATCATGTCGCTTGGTTTGAACATCCTTCTGATTTTCATTTTCCTGCTGCTCGGTTCCGTGTTCGCCGGCACCGAACTGGCGCTGGTCAGCCTGCGCGGATCGCAGATCGACCAGATGGAACAGGAGGATGCGCGCGGCAAGCGTGTGGCGCAGATCGCACGCGACCCGAACACGTTCCTGTCCACCGTGCAGATCGGCGTGACGCTGTGCGGCTTCCTGTCCGCGTCGTTCGGCGAATCCTCAATCGCCCCGTATATCGTGCCGGTCATCGAAGACTGGGGTGTGCCGCATAACGTCGCCGCTCCCCTGACCACCATCGCGTTGACGCTGATCATCTCGTATTGCTCTATCGTCATTTCCGAACTGGTGCCGAAGCGTATCGCCATGCAACGCAACGAGCAGATCGCGCGTGCCGTGGTGCCGGCCATCCATGTGTTCGCCAAAGTGTGCAAGCCGATCATCTGGCTGATCGGCAAGAACACGAACGGCATCGTGCGGCTGCTCGGCTTCGATCCGAACGAAACCGACAGCGAGGTGTCCGACGACGAACTGCGCGTGCTCGTCAACACCAACACCAACCTCAGCAAGGACGAGCGCACCATCCTCGACGACGTGTTCGACGCATCCGAAACCATTGTGGCGGAGGTCATGCGTCCGCGTGCCGACGTCGCGTTCCTGGACGGCTCCATGCCGATTGCGGAAGCCGCCGCGTACGTGCGTGAAATGCCGTATTCGCGTTACCCCGTCACCGGCAAGGATTTCGATGATGTGCTCGGCTTCGTGCACGTGCGCGACCTGCTCGACATCCGCGATCCGAAGGCGAGAACCGTTGCCGACGTGACGCGTGAGGGCATTTCCCTGCCGGGCACGTCGAAGCTGCTGCCAAGCCTTGAGCTGCTGCGCAAACGAGGCATTCACCTGGCCGTGGTAATCGACGAATACGGCGGCACCGACGGCATCGTCACGTTGGAAGACATGACCGAGGAATTGGTCGGCGACATCCGCGACGAATACGACCTGCCGGAGGAAAAGGGCGGCGAACGCACAGAACGCGCCGCTTTCGTCAATGGCGTGGCCACCATCGAAGGTGGCATGACGATCGAGGATTTCGCGGATTTGACCGGCATCGAGCTGGAAGACGGCCCGTACGAGACGGTTGCCGGCTATTTCCTGGCGCACACCGGCAAAATGGGCGAGGTCGGCGACGTGCTGTCATCCGATGACGGTTATGACATGGTCGTCACCGAAGTGGACGGCCGTCGTATCGAAACGCTGGAAGTGCGTCGGCACACCGCCGATGAGGACGGTTCCGCGGCTGGCGATTCCGCGGCGGACGCCAAGTAACCCGAGCGGCCTCTTACAGCACCACCTGCCGGTTGATGTCGCGGCGCAACTGCCTCCATTGCGGCAGATAGGCGCTCATACGCCTTTGAAAGCCCTCTCCGTGGCCGTTCTCCCACAGGTGGGTCATCTCATGCACCAGCACGTATTCGAGGAATCTAGGGGCCATTAAACCAAGCTGCAGGTTAAGTCGGATACGTCCGGTCTTCGGCGTGCACGATCCCCAACGCGAACTCATCAGACGCAACGTGATATGCGTCGGCGTACGGCCAACGATCGGGCCCCATTTGGCAAGCAACACAGGCAATTGCGATTCGATGTTGCGTTGCGCCCGCGCCTTGGCCTCGTCCGTCCATACGAAAGCGGGCGGGTTGGCGGAAGCGCCAGTATCGCCAATATTGCCGTTTTGCGCACGCTGCGCGTTGAGTTGCGCGTCTCTGGCCTGCCGCATGCTGCGTTGCGCCCGTTCGATCCACGGCTTGCGTTCCGTTACAAACCGTTCGATAGCGCTTTGCGACATTCGTTGCGGCGCGGAGATGACGATATCCGCGTTCGGTGGTTTGATGCGCAGGTACATGTTTTTGATGGGTTTGCGCACGATGGCCACCCGCATGCCGGCGATGCTCGCCGTCGTTTCGGAAATCACGCGATTGCGGTTGCGATGCCCCACTCCCCTGCCGTAACGGCCGTTACCGCCGTTGCGCTGCCCGTATGTCATGCCTGCATTATGCCACGACACGCCGATGACACGGCGGCACTTGACTTTCCCTGTGATTCAAGTATCATTTCAATTCGTTGTGTTCAAGACACAGCAAGTTGGGCCCGTAGCTCAGGTGGTTAGAGCGCATCCCTGATAAGGATGAGGTCGGAGGTTCAAGTCCTCCCGGGCCCACGTAGATGGTAAGGAAGCGGCATAGCCGCTTTTTTCACCTATGGGGCTATAGCGCAGCTGGTAGCGCATCTGCTTTGCAAGCAGAGGGTCGCCGGTTCGAACCCGGCTAGCTCCACGGGGCTATGGCGCAGCTGGTAGCGCATCTCCATGGCATGGAGAGGGTCAGGGGTTCGAATCCCCTTAGCTCCACAGAATTGAAGGCTTCCGAGTAATCGGAAGCCTTTTTCGTATTCAGCCTCTTGTCGACCATCCAACGGACGCGATCGCCCGCAAACCAAATAAAACGGCCGCCCGCATACCCACAAGCGGCCGGAATCATCAAATCAATAGGGGAGCGGCACCACGAATCGCAACTAGTTGCGGGCCGTGTTCTGCTTGGCCAGCTCGTCACGAATCTGCTGCAGCAGCTGGACGGTCTGCTCTTCGGCAGACGGCTCTTCAGCGGCCTTTTCCTCGGCTTCCTTCTGCTCGGCAAGCTTGGTCTTGGCAAGCAGCGCTTCGGTCATGTCGCGGAACTTGTTAATCGGCACCAGAATGCAGAAATAAACGGCGGCCGCGATAATCAGGAAATTCAGAATCGCGCCCAGCACAGCGCCGAACGAGACGGTCGCGCCGTTGAACGTGATCGCCAGCAGGCCGTCCATATTCGGCTTGCCGAAAATCATGGCGATGAACGGGTTGATCACGCTGTTCACGATCGAATTGACCACGGTGGTGACGGCACCGCCCATAACAACACCGACAGCCATGTCGATCATGTTGCCGCGTGCAATGAACTTCTTGAATCCTTCAAGCATGGTTTTTCTCCTGTGGGAAATGAGGGAGTTGATGTTGCGGACGACGCTCTCTCCTCGCCTTCCACACACTATCCTATGGCGTTCCAAACGCCTCCAGCCAAATCTTGAGCAATATCTTGTGCGTCTCACAGTCAAGCACATAGAATGAAACCGCCGTATTGATAACCCAACTATCCCGAAGGGGAAAAATATGCTCACTGATGAGTACGTCAAGCGCGTGTACGCGCAGGTCGAGAAGCGCGATGGCGACCAGCCGGAGTTCCTGCAGGCCGTTCGCGAGGTCTTCGAAAGCCTCGAGCCGGTTGTTGAGAAGCACCCGGAATATGAGAAGGCGGGCGTGCTCGAGCGCCTCGTCGAGCCGGAGCGCGTGGTGAAGTTCCGCGTCGCCTGGACGGACGATGAGGGCAAGGTGCAGGTCAACCGCGGTTACCGCATCCAGTTCAACTCCGCGATCGGCCCGTACAAGGGCGGTCTGCGTTTCCACCCGAGCGTGAACGAGGGCGTCATCAAGTTCCTTGGCTTCGAGCAGATTCTCAAGAACTCCCTGACCAGCCTGCCGATGGGCGGCGGCAAGGGCGGCTCCGACTTCGACCCGAAGGGCAAGTCCGATGCCGAAGTCATGCGTTTCTGCCAGGCGTTCATGACCGAGCTGTGCCGTCACATCGGCCAGTTCACCGACGTTCCGGCCGGCGACATCAACGTCGGCGCCCGTGAGATCGGCTACCTGTTCGGCCAGTACAAGCGTATCCGCGACGAATACTCCGGCGTGATCACCGGCAAGGGCCTCGAATTCGGCGGCTCCCTGGCTCGCACCGAGGCTACCGGCTACGGCCTGTGCTACTACACCCAGGAAGCCCTGCGCGTCCTGAAGAACGATTCCTTCGAAGGCAAGACCGTCGTCATCTCCGGCTCCGGCAACGTGGCCATCTTCGCCACCGAGAAGGCCCAGGCCCTCGGCGCGAAGGTCGTCACCGCCTCCGATTCCAACGGCTACGTCTACGATCCGGACGGCATCAAGCTCGACATCGTCAAGGACATCAAGCTCGGCCACCGCGGCCGCATCAAGGAGTACGCGGAGCGTGTTCCGGGTGCCGAATACCACGAGGGCTGCAAGGGCGTGTGGACCGTGCCGTGCGACATCGCGCTGCCGTGCGCCACCCAGAACGAAATCGATGAGGAGTCCGCCAAGGCCCTCGTCGCCAACGGCTGCAAGGTCGTGTGCGAAGGCGCCAACATGCCGTCCACCCCGGAGGCAATCGCCGTCTATCAGGACAACGGCCTGCTGTACGGCCCGGCTAAGGCCGCCAACGCGGGTGGCGTGGCTGTGTCCGGCCTTGAGATGAGCCAGAACTCCTACCGCCTTTCCTGGACGTTCGAAGAGGTGGACAACAAGCTCAAGTCCATCATGGAGAACATCGTCGCCAATTCCCTGGCCGCCGCCAAGGAGTACGGCCATGAGGGCGATCTGATGCTCGGCGCCAACGCCGCCGGCTTCGTCAAGGTCGCCAACGCCATGGTCGCCCAGGGCGTGCTCTGATCGTCTTTCACAATCCGTTTCAACGGTCCGTGCGATTCGTTCGCACGGACCGTTTTCATATGCGTTACGGCATAACGCGCAACGCAGTATGACGATTGCATAAAAGCGACCGCATAATCGCGATTACATAAGAAAAGACGGCGCCTCCCGAAGTAGGGAAGCGCCGTCTTCTTATGTTGCACGAACGGCTTACGTTGCGCAAGCGCCGTACGAACGCCGTATGACGAATCGATCAGTCGTCGCCGAGCGTCACGTGGATGCCGCCGACCAGCGTGCTCACCACGTTGTACAGCAGCGTGAGAATCACCACCAGCACGGTGAACAGCACCACTTCGATGATGGAGAAGATGGTGACCGCGCTCAGCACGGTGCTCAGCGAAAGCACGTTGGCAAGGTCGAATCCGCCGGCGTCAAGACCGGTGGAGGACACGATCTGCGTCACCTGATCGAACACGCCGACCACGTTCAGCAGCAGCCACAGCAGCGTCACCGCGACGATCTGGATGATGCCTCCCGCGATGGAAAGCATGAACGCCACCTTGGCCGCGGACCATGCGTCGATGCGGGTCAGGGACAGGCTCATGCGGCGGGCGCGAGGCGCGCCACGACGCGCTTTTTCACGAACCTTCACACCGCCGGACGCGGCGGCCATGTTCTCATGCGCCTGAGACTGTTCCGTACCGCTCAACGGCTGGCTGGATGCGGAACGGGCCACGCGTGGGGCCTGCGCCCCTGCCTGCGCCTGATGGCTTTCATTGTTCTCGCTCATCGTTGCTCCTTGCAGAATCTTGCCTACTTCTAGCCGAGGCTACCAGTTTTCGCAGACGATTCCCCGCCTGTGTCTCAGGCCTCTACATTCTCGCCATCGCCGGCATCGGAAGTGGCTTCCGTACCGGTTTCAGCGGAGTTTTCAGTAGTGGTTTCGGCTTGCGATTGCGCGGCTGCGTCGTTCTGGACTGCTCCGTTTTCCGCGGCGGCCTGCTCGGCATCATCCTCGTCGGTCTCCTCGTTACGTGCTATGGAGATGATTTCGTCGTTCTTGTCAGGCTTGGCGAGCGTCACACCCTGGGTGGTACGTCCGGTGCGCTTGACTTCGGCGACGTTGGAGCGGATGACCTTGCCGGACTTCATGATGGCCATGATCTGGTCGGATTCCTCCACGATCACGGCACCCACCAGGGAGCCACGGCCTTCGGCGAGCTGCACGGCCTTGACGCCGTAGCCGTTACGGCCCTGCAGACGGTATTCGCTGATGGCGGTGCGCTTGGCGAAGCCCTCGTTGGTGACCACGAGCAGATCCCTGTCGGAATCGCCCTGCACCACATCCATGGCCAAAAGCTCGTCGCCGTCGCGGAACTTCATGCCCTGCACACCGGCGGTCTGGCGGCCCATCGGGCGCAGCTGCTCGTCGTTGGCTTCGAACTTCAGGCTCATGCCCTGCTTGGAGACGAGGATGATGTCGTCGTCGGCGTTGCACAGCGCGGCACCGATCAGCTCGTCGGCGTTCTCGCCGTTCTCGTCGGTCATGAGTCGTACCGCGATCAGACCACCCTGACGCGGGGAGTCGTATTCGGCGAGCGCGGTCTTCTTGACCTTGCCGGAACGGGTGGCGAGCACCAAGTACTTGGCCACGTCGTAGTTCGGAATCGACAGCACGGTCTGGATCGTCTCGTCCGGGCCGAACTGCAGCAGGTTCGCCACGTGCTGTCCCTTGGAATCGCGGGAGCCTTCCGGCAGCTCGTATGCTTTCAGACGGTACACGCGGCCCTTGTTGGTGAAGAACAGCAGCCAGTTGTGCGTGCTGGTCAGGAAGAAGTGGTCCACCACGTCGTCCTCGCGCAGCTTGGCGCCCTTGATGCCCTTGCCGCCGCGGTGCTGCGCGCGGTATTCGTCGGCCTTGGTGCGCTTGATGAAACCGGAGTGGGTCACGGTGACGACCACGTTTTCTTCGGCGATCAGGTCTTCGACGTTCATCTCGCCGGAGTACGGCAGAATCTTGGTACGGCGTTCGTCGCCATACTTGGCGACGATTTCGTCCAGCTCGTCGCCGACGATCTTGCGCTGGCGTTCCGGCTTGGCGAGGATGTCGTTGTAGTCGGCGATCTTGCGCATGAGCTCGTTGTGCTCGTCGAGGATCTTCTGACGTTCCAGGGCGGCCAGTCGGCGCAGCTGCATGGCGAGGATGGCGTCGGCCTGCACCTCGTCCACGTCAAGCAGGTCCATAAGGCCCGTGCGGGCGGTCTCCGCGGACTCGGAGGCACGGATGAGGGCGATGACCTCATCGATCATGTCAAGGGCCTTCAGATAGCCCTGCAGGATGTGGTCGCGTTCCTCGGCCTCGCGCTTGAGGTAGGCGGTACGGCGTGCGATGACTTCGAGCTGGTGGTTTACCCAATGACGGATGAACGCATCCAGGGACAGCGTGCGCGGCACACCGTCGACCAGTGCCAGCATGTTCGCGCCGAAGGTCTGCTGCAGCTGGGAATGCTTGTACAGGTTGTTGAGCACGACCTTCGGCACGGCGTCGCGCTTGAGCACGAGCACGAGGCGCTGGCCAGTACGGCCGGAGGTTTCGTCGCGCATGTCGGCGATGCCTTGGATCTTGCCGTCGCGCACCGCTTCGCGGATGGACACGACCAGACGATCCGGGTTGACCTGGTACGGCAGTTCGGTGATCACGAGGCACATGCGGCCCTTGATCTCCTCGGTGTTCACCACGGCTCGCATGGTGATGAGGCCACGGCCGGTACGGTACGCCTGTTCGATGCCCTTATGGCCGAGAATCGTGGCGCCGGTAGGGAAGTCCGGTCCCTTGATGATGCGGATCAGGTTGTCGAGCAGTTCCTCACGGCTCGCGTCCGGATGGTCGAGCGCCCAATGCACGCCTTCTGCCACCTCGCGCATGTTGTGCGGAGGAATGTTGGTCGCCATGCCGACGGCGATGCCGGACGAGCCGTTGCACAGCAGGTTCGGGAAGCGGGCCGGCAGCACGGTCGGCTCCTGCGTCTTGCCATCGTAGTTCGGCAGGAAATCGACGGTGTCCTTGTCGATGTCACGCACCATTTCCATGGCGAGCGGCGCCATACGGCATTCCGTGTAACGCATTGCGGCTGCCGGGTCGTCGCCGGGGGAGCCGAAGTTGCCCTGGCCGTCGACGAGCGTGTATCGCATCGACCACGACTGCGCCATACGCACCAACGTGTCGTAGATGGCGGAATCGCCGTGCGGATGGTACTTGCCCATGACTTCGCCGACGACGCGTGCGCACTTGGAGTAGCCGCGGTCAGGGCGGTAGCCGCCGTCGTACATCGCGTAGATCACGCGGCGGTGCACCGGCTTCATGCCGTCTCGCACGTCCGGAAGGGCACGATCGACGATGACGGACATGGCGTACGCCAGATAGGATTCGCGCATTTCCTGCTGCAGATCCTTCTTCTGGACGCGTTCGCCGACCATCAGGCCATAATCGGTGTTGTCGGCCTCCTGCGGGCTCAACGGTTCCATGGAGCCGTCAGGCACGAACTGGCCGTCTTCGTTGCTGTTGTTTTCGTCTGCCAATTTCTAATCCTTGCTTTGAAGTCCTGCGAAACCCTACGCGTTTACGCGTCGATCCAGCTGACGTTGCGTGCGTTGCGCTGGATGAACAGACGACGTGGTTCGACTTCGTCGCCCATGAGCATGGAGAAGGTCTCGTCGGCCGCGGCCGCGTCTTCGATCTGCACCTGCTTCAGAATGCGATGGTCAGGATCCATGGTGGTCTCCCACAGTTCCTGGTAGCTCATCTCGCCCAGACCCTTGTAGCGCTGGATGCCTTCGCCCTTCGGCAGCTGGCGGCCCGCGGCCTTGCCTTCGGCGAGCACGCGGTCGCGTTCGGCGTCGGTGTACACGAAGTCGTGCGGGCCCTTGGTCCACTTGAGGCGGTACAGCGGCGGCATGGCCACGTACACGTAGCCGGCGGTGATCATCGGACGCATGTAGCGGAAGAACAGCGTCAGGTTCAGGGTTGCGATATGCGCGCCGTCCACATCTGCATCGGCCATGATGATGACCTTGTGGTAGCGCACCTTGTTGAGGTCGAAGTCCTCGCCGTAGCCGCCGCCGACGGCGGTGATCAGCGATTCGATGGTGTCCGACTTCATCATGCGGTCCAGGCTTGCGCGCTCGGTGTTGAGGATCTTGCCTCGCAGAGGCAGGATGGCCTGCGTGATCGGGTTGCGTCCCTGGATGGCGGAGCCGCCTGCGGAATCACCCTCCACGATGAACAGCTCGCATTCTTCGGGGTTGTTGGACTGGCAGTCCTTGAGCTTGTCCGGCATGCCGGCCGATTCGAAGATCGACTTGCGGCGGGTGTTCTCACGTGCCTTCTTGGCGGCCAGACGCGCACGGGAGGCCTCGATGGCCTTCTGGATGATGTTCTTGGCCTCGTTCGGGTGGGCGTCGAACCAGTCGCCGAGCTTGTCGGTCATGACGCGCTGCACGAAGGTCTTCGCTTCGGAGTTGCCGAGCTTGGTCTTGGTCTGGCCTTCGAACTGCGGGTTGGTGAGCTTGACGGACACGACGGCGGTCAGGCCTTCGCGCACGTCGTCGCCGGACAGGTTCTCGTCCTTGTCCTTGAGGATGTTCTTCTCGCGGGCGTAACGGTTGACCAGCGAGGTCAGCGCGGCGCGGAAGCCTTCCTCATGGGTGCCGCCTTCGGTGGTGGAGATGGTGTTGGCGAAGGTGTGCACGGCTTCGGAATACGCGGTGGTCCACTGCATGGCGATTTCCGCGGAGATGCCGATCTTCAGGTCCTCGGCCTCGAAGTCGATGACGTCCGGTTCGACCGGGGTGGCCTTGCGGGACTTCACCAGGTAGTCGACGTAGTCCTTGATGCCGTCGTTGTACTGGTAGGTGACGGTCTGGAACTTGTCTTCGGTTTCGGATTCCTCGCCGGAAACCTCGTCGCCGGCCTGGTCGGGCTCGCGCAGGTCGGTCAGGGAGATCTTCAGGCCCTTGTTCAGGAACGCCATCTGCTGGAAGCGGTTGCGCAGGATCTCGAAATCGTAGGTGGTGGTTTCGAAGATCTTGCCATCGGCCCAGAAGGTCACGGAAGTGCCGGTGGACTCGCCTTCCTCCATCGGCTTGCCCTTGAGCAGACGCGCGGTCGGCTTCTGGTCGATGTAGGTCTGGGTCCAGTGGAAGCCCTGACGGCGCACTTCGATGTCCACGCGGGTGGACAGCGCGTTCACCACGGAGATGCCCACGCCGTGCAGGCCGCCGGAAACCGCGTAGCCGCCGCCACCGAACTTGCCGCCAGCGTGCAGCTTGGTCATCACGGTTTCGACACCGGAGATGCCTTCACCCGGCACTTCGTCGACCGGGATGCCTCGGCCGTCGTCCACCACACGCACGCCGCCGTCCGGCAGAATCGTCACTTCGATGTGCGACGCGTAGCCGGCAAGCGCCTCGTCGACGGAGTTGTCGACGATCTCATACACCAGATGGTGCAGGCCGCGAGGGCCGGTGGAGCCGATATACATGCCCGGGCGGATACGCACCGCCTCAAGGCCTTCCAGCACCCTCAGATCGGACGCGTCGTAGTGTTCCGGAGACAGCGAATCGTCAAGTTGCGCATCTTCGAGCTGGTCGTTCTGGATCTGATCCTGAATCTGATCTTCCTGCGTGTTTTCAGCTGATTCGTTCAGCGAATCCGCATCAAGGTCTGCCACAGAGATTCCTTCCTGCATTTTTCCCGCCATCAAGGGTCATTTCCGCAGGTGATACCACCTAGAACGCAAATAAAGGCCCCTTCTAGGCGTTTACATACACTGCTGGATATTCTACTCATGGAGGGGGACAGCGCGCTATAGACATTTGTCCTTGGAATTCAACGGTTTTCAACGGCTTCGGCATGGTTCCGAACGCGTCCGACGAGCCGGAAAACCTCCGTAAACCCCGTCGCAACGGCCTGTTTCACGCGCGCCACAATCGATCTCTCCTGTCAGAGAGGTCGATTGTAAGTCGACTTCGCAATAGCCCTCAGTAGCGAATCTTCCTTGAGATACGCCCACGGCTGAACCCTTGGCTCTGCGGGCCGGTGACCCTCACCTCATTGATGGTCAGACCTTCGAGTTTCCTGCGGATGGTGTCCGTCAGCAACGGCGTCATATACGACAGGGTGGTGGTCCAGGCCGGGCTGTCGCAACGTATCGTCAGCACGCCGTCTCGCAGGCTGGCGGGGTAGGAGTGCTTCGCGTTCTCCACGCCCACCACCTGGTCCCAATGGTCGCGCATCTGCGCCATTTTGAGGTGGGGTATCCATGCGCCGTTCGATGCCAGCAGATTGAACAGGCTGCCGACGGTTTCCGGATCGCGTCCGGGTTTGCCGAAGCTTTCCCACGCCTTGCGCGCGCGTTCCTCGCGTTCCTTGAGCCGCCCGGCACGGTCGCTGATGCGGTCGAACACTTCGGCCGGCAGTTTGCGTTGGTCGAGGTTCAGCAGTTCGCAGATTGGTGGTTTCGGCATTAGGATTCGGCCTCGATTCCTTGCGATTGCGCGCCACGTCCGGCGGCAAGCATGGCCGCCATCGCCGCGATATCGCCGTCCGTCTCCTGCGATTGCGCACGCAGCGCGGCAACGTCGATGACATGCGCCTCGCCTTGCGGAATATCGCTTGCCGCGGCGACGGTGATCAGCACCTGGTCCTGCCGTCGCGCGAAGTCGAGGATCTGCCCGCGACGGGACTCGTCGAGCTGGGCGAACACATCGTCGAGTATCACGATCGGCTTGACGTCGCGCTGCGCCGAAACCACTTCGTACAGCGCCATTTTCAGGGCCAACGCCATTGTCCACATCTCGCCGTTCGAAGCGAATTCGCGGGCTGGCATGTCGTTGAGCCGCAATGTCAGATCATCGCGCTGCGGTCCGATCAGATTCTGCCCACGGGCCACTTCGCCGGGGTAGATGCGTTGGAAATGACGGCTGATTTCCGCGGCCGGCTCGTCGAACAGAAGCACCTCGTCGAAGGACGGCTCATACACCAGGTCGGCCTGTTCCTCTTCGCCCGCCAACGAAGCATAGATGCGGGTGAACGGCTCGCGCAGCAGTCCGATCACATCGTTCCGGTCCTTGGTCAATTGCACGCCGAGGGCGATGAATTGGCCGGTCCACACTTCCAGACCGCTCAGCACGGCCTGACGCCCGTATTCGGGATCGATGCCGGAGCCGTCGGACAGCTGTTTGAGCAATGCGGCACGCTGTTTGGCAACGTGCGTGAACTGTTGCAACGACTGCGCATAACGGGGCAACAGCAGCGAAGCCGCCTGGTTGAGGAAGTTCCGTCGGGTGGCCGGATCGCCAGACACCAACCGCTGGTCTTCGGGGGTAAAGGACACGGAGGGGACCCAACCCACGATATCCCTCATATATTGCGATTTTCCGCCGTCCACGCGCGCCCTGTTGGCGCCTCGCGCGGCGATGGTGATCTCATATGTGCGCTGTTCGCCCGCATCTTCGACGTTGGCCCGGACAGTGGCGGAAGGGTGGCCTTTTTCGACCAGCGGCAGCGATGACGAGGTGCGGTGGCTGGAGCCGGTGGACAGCACTTCCACGGCTTCCACGATATTGGTTTTCCCTAGGCCGTTCGAGCCTTGGAGAATGTTGATTCCCGGTTCGAAATCAAGCACGCAATGGTCCCATGACCGGTAATGGTCGAGCGCGAGACGGGAGATATGCATGAAAACCGGGATTCCTTGAAGGTGATGGCATGGTGGCCCGGACGGGAACTTGCCGTCCGGGCCACAGGTGGAACGAAATCAGTTGTTGAAGCGCATCGGAACGAGCAGGTAACGGTAGTCCATGGATTCGTCGGAATCCGCTTCCTGCTGGCCGTTGAATTCCACGGGCTTGACCGCGGTGGTCATCTTCATGCGCACGAACGGCTCGCTGATGGCGCTCAGGCCGTCGACCAGATAGGAGGGGTTGAACGCCACGGTGATGTCCTCGCCGTCCATGTCGATGTCGAGAATCTCCTTCGCCTGTGCTTCGTCGGCGGTGCCGGCCGACAGCGTCAGCTCCTGGCCGGAGAAGACCATGCGGATCGGGGCGTTGCGTTCGGCGACCAGCGAAACGCGCTTGATGGCGTCGATGAGGGCCTGCTTGTTGATGACGGCATGAATCGGGTATTCATCGGCATACAGGCGGTCAACGGCCGGGAATTCGCCGTCGATGAGCTGGGAGGTGGACACGCGGCCGGCGTTCTCGAAGCCCAGCAGGGACGGGTTGTCCGCATCGAAATCGATGGTGACGTTCTGATGCTCGTCCAGCGAACGTGCCATGTCGCGCAGCAGCGAGCCACGGACCAAAGCGGTGGTGCTGATGGTCGCATCCTCCGGCGTCCAGGTGAAGCTGGAACGGGCCAGACGGAAACGGTCGGTGGAGCTCATGATGACCTTGTCGCCCTGGAACTGGACGCGGATGCCGGTGAGCACCGGACGGTTCTCCTCACGGGAGACCGCGACGGACGCCTGGTTGACGGCCTGAGCGAAGGTGGGGGAGTCCACCTGACCCAGTTTCGTCGGCACCACGGGCAGATCCGGATATTCGCTTTCCGGCATGAGCTGCATGGTGAAGGTCGACTTGCCCGACGTGATGGTCATCGTGGAACCATCGGTGGAAAGATAGGTTTTCGCAGCGGGCAGCGACTTGGTGATGTCGGCAAGCAGTTTGCCCAGCACCAGAACGCTACCGGCCTCGTCCACGCCGGCTTCGATGTGGTGGCGTGCGGAAATGGCGTAGTTGAAGGCGGAAAGCTGGAGTGTGCCGTCAATGGCTTCCAGACGGATGCCCGCCAGAATCGGGGTTGCGGGACGTGCGTCGATGACACGTGTGGTCCATGCCACGGCATCGGCAAGAGCTTGGGAATTGACTTCGACTTTCATGGGGTATTCCTCGTTTCGTTCGATCCACATGCCATTCTAGCGATAAGAGCAACGACGACGAAAGCGTGGGGAATTCCCCGCATTACGAGAATGACGATGAAAGTAAGAAAAACGTACTTTCGTAATAATAAGCCCTGTGGATAGTGTGGATAAGCTCGCGTAGCCCAAGTGCAGCAACGCTTCAGTACGAGACGTCACCTGTGGATAACTTCTGAGTCGAATGTGGATAAGAGCATGGGTTTATCCACAGGCTCATGGCCGCGCAAAACTTATCCACAATTCACTGTGAATAATCCACGAGTCATCCACTGCCGTTTTCCGTGTTTCCAACGGCTTTTCCACAGACCTTTCCCCGAAATGTGGATATGTATGTGGAAAACTCGATGTACAAGAAATTATGTCCGGGCGTGTCACGCGGATAGTAAAAAGGCTGGTAAATAATTTACCAGCCTAAGGAAAACCGTTGGAAATACGCCGTTTGTTGTGGTTGCTTCCGTTACTTGTCGTTGGAACGCTGCTTGAGCTGCAGAGTCAACTCGGTCACGTAGTTGTAGATCTCCTGCTTCTCCTGCATCTCGTCGTTGATGCGCGTATACGCGTGCATCACGGTGGTGTGGTCCTTGCCGCCGAAGACCAGGCCGATGTCGTTGAGGCTCATGCTGGTCAGCTCGCGTACCAGATACATGGCGATCTGGCGTGCCAGCGCGATCTTCTTGGTACGCGAACGGCCGACGATGTCGTCGAACGTCAAATAGAAGTACTTGGCCACCTGCGTGATGATGTCCGCGGGCTTGATCTCCACGTCGGTGGTGAAGAAGTCCTGCAAAGTCTGCTCCGCAAGGGCTTTGGTGACCGGCTGGTTGCTCAGCGACGCCATGGCGGTCACACGGTTCAGCGCGCCTTCCAGCTCGCGGATGTTCTCGGTGAACCGTTCCGCGATCAGGTTGAACACGTCGTTGGGAATATTGGAGCCGTTCATGGTGGCGATCATGCGCAGAATGGCGATTCGCGTCTCCAGATCCGGCGGTTTGACGTCCACGGTCAGGCCCGATTCGAAGCGGGAGATCAGACGTTCGTTGAAGCCCTGCAGGTCCTTCGGCGGCACATCGGAGGCGATCACGATGCGCTTGTTGGCCTGATGCAGGGTGTTGAACGTGTGGAAGAACTGCTCAAGGGTCGCGTCCTTGCCGCTCAGGAACTGGATATCGTCGATGAGCAGCACGTCGACCTCGCGGTAGCGGCGGTTGAATTCCTTGATCTGGCCGGAACTTTGGTTCGTATCGGCCAGAGCCTCGATGAATTCGTTGGTGAATTCCTCACTGGTGACGTAGCGGACCTTCAGATTGGGGTCCTTGACCAGCGCGTAGTTGCCGATGGCGTTCAGCAAATGGGTTTTGCCCAGGCCGGAGCCTCCGTAGATACACAACGGATTGAAATCATGGCCGGAACCCTCCGCCACGGCCAGCGCCACGGTACGTGCGAAACGGTTGGAATCGCCGGGCACGAAGGTGTCGAAGGTGGCGTTCTTGTTCAAATGCGTTTCGGGGTCGAGCAGCGGCCTGTTCTGGCCGCTCTGGAAATGGTCCTGTTCCGGCGGCATCGTCGCGGGAATCGGCAACTGGCCCTGCATCGTCTCGTTCGCAGGGGACTTCGCCGGCGATTTCGCGGGGGAGAAGCGCGGATAGGTTTCCTCCGGCTGTTCCTCCGTTTTCGGCTTCATTTCAACGATTTTGAAGGCGGGGAAGATGTCCTGTTCGGCGGATTCGCGCAACGCCTCCATCAACGGCTTGTTCAATTCGGTCTGCAAAGCCTGCTGAGCCGCCTCACTGGGCACGCACAGCATGATGGTCGGACCCCACATGCCTTCGGGATAGACGTTCTCCAGCCAGCTTTTGTCACGTACGGACAGCGACGGATTCTGGTGCAGCAGGGCCAAAGCGTCGGACCACACCCCACGAGCCTGCTCGAGAGGATCTGTTGTCGTGTTATCAGCCAC